>NZ_UFQB01000005.1 GCF_900496965.1 Achromobacter agilis | reverse complement strand
CGAACCAGAGCGGTGCTTCCCGGGTGTCTGACACGCATCTGCGGCAATGGCATCCTTCTCGGTGTCAGACACCCGGGGCGGTGGCTTCAAGTTCGTCGCGCTCTGCCGTAAGGGTGTCAGACACTGTGCATGGCCCAGTGTCTGACACCCTTACGGGATGCCGATGCGAACCAGAGCGGTGCCTCTCGGGTGTCTGACACGCATTTGCGGCAATGGCATCCTTCTCGGTGTCAGACATCCGGGGGCGGTGGCTTCAAGTTTGCCGCGCTCTGCCGTAAGGGTGTCAGACACTATGCATTACTTCGTCGCGACCTTTTCCGGCGGCACGGGATTTTCCCAGCCGCCGCCGATCGCGCGGATCAGGCCGACCGCCGAGCGCGCCTGCTCGCCGCTTAGCTGCACGGCCACGCGCTGCTGCAGGAGCACGCTGCGGTCGGCTTCGATCACGTCCAGGTAGCTGATGGATCCTTCCCGGTATTGCGTGTGCGACAGCTTGGCGGCGCGGGCGGCCGATTCGACGGCGGCGTCCTGCGCGCGTGTCTGGTCGGCCAGGATGCGCAGGTTGGCCAGGTTGTCTTCCACTTCGCGGAAGGCGTTCAGCACGGTCTGGCGGTAGGAGGCGACGTCTTCCTCGTAGACGGCGCGGGCCCGGTCCAGGCCGGCCTGGCGGCGGCCGCCGTCGAAGATGGGCATGGACAGGGCGGCGCCCACCAGCGGGCCCAGCAGGAAGGTGCGGCTCGACCACTGGAACAGATTGCCCAGGTCCGATGATTCGTAGCCGAAGGCGCCGGTGATGTCCAGGCGCGGGAAGAACGCGGACTTGGCCGCGCCGACGCGCGCGTTGGCAGCCGCCATCGCCCGTTCGGCGGCGGCGATGTCCGGGCGGCGTTCCAGCAGGGCGGACGGCAGGCCGGCCGGAATCGACAGCGCTACCTTCTCGATCGGCAGCGGCGGCATCGAGAACTCCGACGGCGCGCGGCCCAGCAGCACCGCCAGGGCATGCTCGGACGCGGCGCGGCGGCGGTCGATGCCCAGCGCTTCCGACTGGGCGCTGGCCAGTTCCGTCTTGGCGCGGGCCAGGTCCAGCTCGCTGATGTCGCCGGCGTCGTAGCGGCGCTGTATCAGCTGCAGCGTGTCCATGCGCAGCTTGACCGTCTGGCGGTAGAGCTGGGATTCGGCATCCTGTTCGCGGACCAGGAAGTAGGTCGTGGCGACGTCGGCCTGCAGCGCCAGCAGCACCGAACGGTACAGCGCTTCGCTTTGCTGAGCGTCGGCGCTGGCGGCATCATAGGTCGAGGCCACGCGTCCGAACAGGTCGGCTTCGTACGACACCATGCCCTGGGCGCGCCAGGTGGTGACGGGGCTGGTGGACGTGCCGTCCGGCAGGCCTTGCGACACGGCCGAGGGGCGCTGGCGGTTGGGGCCGAAGGCCGCGTCCAGGGTGGGGAAAAAGCCGGAGCGGGCTTCGCGCTGCAGCGCGCGCGCCTGGGTCAGGCGCGCGGCGGCGGCCTGCAGATTCTGGTTGGCCTGCAGGGCCTCGTCCTCGAGCTGGTTCAGGCCTTCGTCGTTGAATACCTTCCACCAGGCGCCCCGCAATGCCTCTTCCGACGGTTCGGCGGGTTTCCAGGTGCCGGCTTCCGACGCGGGCAGGGCGGCTTCCTTGTAGGCCGCGGGCACCGCGGCCGAGGGCCGTTCATAGGTGGGGCCCACCGCGCAGCCGGCCAGCGCGAGCAGGACGGCAAGCAGGGCGGAACCGCGGGTCAGTCTTTGGATCATGATGGCTATTCTCTTTGGGGCGCGTCCCGCCGCCGGGGCGAGACGCGCTGGCTATGCTCGTAGTCTGCCGGCTCAGGCGTGGTGTTGCGGGGCGGGCGGCGCGTTCGGGTCCAGGTGCGGCACGCAGACCGGGGCCTCATGCGGCGCGGCGGCGTGCAGCTTCTTGCCGCCCAGCGAACGCAGCAGCACATAGAACACCGGCGTCAGGAACAGGCCGAACAGCGTCACGCCCAGCATGCCGAAGAACACGGCGACCCCCATGGCATGGCGCATTTCCGAGCCTGCGCCCGAGGACAGCACCAGCGGCACCACGCCCATGATGAACGCGATGGACGTCATCAGGATCGGGCGCAGGCGCAGGCGGCTGGCCTCGATGGCGGCCTCCAGCGGCGTGCGGCCGTTCATTTCCAGCTCGCGGGCGAATTCCACGATCAGGATCGCGTTCTTCGCCGACAGCCCCACCAGCACCATCAAACCGATCTGGGTGAAGATGTTGTTGTCGTTGCCGGTCAGGTAGACGCCCGTCAGCGCGGCGAGAATGCTCATCGGCACGATCAGGATCACGGCCAGCGGCAGGGTCAGGCTTTCATACAGCGCGGCCAGCACCAGGAACACCAGCAGCACGCTGATCGGGAACACCCACAGGCCGGCGTTGCCCGCCAGGATCTGTTGGTACGTCAGGTCGGTCCATTCCATCTTCATGCCGCGCGGCAGGGTTTCGGCGGCGATCCGTTCGGCCGCGGCCTGGGCCTGGTCGGACGAATAGCCGGGCGCCGGGCCGCCGTTGATGTCGGCGGCGGTGTAGCCGTTGTAGCGCACCACCATTTCCGGCCCGAAGGTCTGCTTGACGGTCACCAGCGACGACAGCGGCACCATGTCGCCGGCGGCGTTGCGGGTCTTGAGCTGCAGGATGTCGTCGGCATGCGCGCGGAATGGCGCATCGGCCTGCGCGCGAACCTGGAAGACGCGGCCGAAGCGGTTGAAGTCGTTCACGTACATGGAGCCCAGGTAGATCTGCATGGTGTCGAAGACTTCCGTCACCGGCACGCCCAGCTGCTTGGCCTTCACACGGTCCAGGTCCACGTCCAGTTGCGGCACGTTGATCTCGTAGCTGGAAAAGGACGGACCGAGTTCGGGCGTCTGGCGAGCCTTGGCCAGGAAGGCCGCCTTCGCCTTGTCCAGTTCGGCATAGCCGGCGGCCCCGCGGTCCTCGATCTGGAACTTGAAACCGCCCAGCGTGCCCAGGCCCATCACGGGCGGGGGCGGGAAAACGGCGATGAACGAGTCCTGGATCGCCGCGAACTTCTGGTTCAGCGAGGCCGAAATGGCGTTGCCCGACAGCGCGGCGCTCTTGCGTTCGTCGAAGGGTTTGAGCGTGACGAACACGATGCCCGCGCTGGAGCTGTTGGTGAAGCCGTTGATGGACAGGCCCGGGAAGGCGATGGCGCTTTGCACGCCGGGTTCCTTCAAGGCGATTTCGCTCATGCGGCGGATCACCGCTTCGGTGCGGTCCAGCGAGGCGCCGTTGGGAAGCTGCGTGAAGCCGATCAGGTACTGCTTGTCCTGGGCCGGCACGAAGCCGCCCGGCACCATGTACGAGATGCCGATGGTGGCGGCCACCAGCACGGCGTACACGCCCATCGCGCCGGCCTTGCGGCGGATCACGCCCGACACGCCCGTGCCGTAGGATTCCGAGGCACGGCCGAACATGCGGTTGAACCAGTCGAAGAAGCGGCCGAACACGCGATTCATGCCGCGGGTCAGCCAGTCGGGCTTGTCGTGATGGCCCTTGAGCAGGATGGCCGACAGCGCGGGCGACAGGGTCAGCGAGTTGAAGGCCGAGATCACCGTCGAGATGGCGATGGTCATGGCGAACTGTTTGTAGAACTGGCCCGTCAGGCCGGTCATGAAGGCCAGCGGCACGAACACCGCGCACAGCGTCAGCGCGATGGCGATGATGGGGCCGCTGACTTCCCGCATGGCGCGGTAGGTTGCGTCGCGCGGACTCAGCCCGGCGGCGATGTTGCGCTCGACGTTTTCCACCACGACGATGGCGTCGTCCACCACGATGCCGATGGCCAGCACCATGCCGAACAGCGATAGCGCATTGATGGAGTAGCCGAAGATCAGCAGCAGCGCGAAGGTGCCGACGATGGAGACCGGCACGGCCAGCAGCGGAATGATGGACGCGCGCCAGGTCTGCAGGAACAGGATCACCACCAGCACCACCAGTGCGATCGCTTCCAGCAGCGTGTGCACCACGGCCTCGATACTGGCGCTGACGAACTGCGTGGGGTCGTACTCGATGCGGTATTCCACGCCCGGGGGGAAGTCCTGGGACAGCTCGGCCATGGCGGCGCGCACTTTGGTGGAAACGTCAAGCGCGTTGGCGCCCGGCGATTGCATGATGCCCATGCCCACCGCCTGCTTGTTGTCCAGCAGCGAACGCAAACCGTATTCCTGGGCGTCCAGCTCCACGCGGGCGACGTCGGACAGATACGTCACGGCGCCGTCCGGCGAGGTCTTCAGGATGATGTCGCGGAACTCTTCCTCGGTCTGCAGGCGGCCGCGCGCGTTCACGTTCAGCTGCAGCGGCACGTCGCCCAGCGTCGGGGACGCGCCGATCACGCCGGCGGCCACTTGCACGTTCTGTTCGCGGATGGCGGCCACCACTTCGCCCGCGGTCATGCCGCGCTGCGCCACTTTCTGCGGGTCCAGCCAGACGCGCATGGAATAGTTGCCCGAACCCCATACCGTCACTTCGCCCACGCCCGAAATGCGGGCCAGGCGGTCCTTGACGTTCAGGATCGCGTAGTTGCGCAGGTAGGTGATGTCGTAGCGGTCGTTGGGCGAGATCAGGTGCACCACCAGCGTCAGCGTGGGCGAGCTCTTCGCCGTCGTGACGCCCAGGCGCTGGACGTCGGGCGGCAGCCGCGGCAGTGCCTGCGACACGCGGTTCTGCACCAGCTGCTGCGCCTTGTCCGGATCCACGCCCAGCTTGAAGTTCACCGTCAGGGTCAGGTTGCCGTCGCTGTTGGCCTGCGACTGCATGTACAGCATGTCTTCGACGCCGTTGATGGATTCCTCCAGCGGCGAGGCGACGGTCTCGGCAATGACCTTGGGGTTGGCGCCGGGGTATTGCGCGCGCACGACCACGGACGGCGGCACCACTTCCGGGTACTCGGAGATGGGCAGCTGGAACATGGCCAGGATGCCCGCCAGCAGCACCAGCACGGATAGCACGCCGGCGAAGATCGGCCGGTCGATAAAGAATTTCGAGATATTCATGGACGTTCTCGTTGCGCCTTGTAGGGTTCGGGCCGACTCAGTTCTGGGCGGCCGAGGCGGTAGCGACGGGCTTGCGCTGGGCGGCGATCATCGGGACGACGGTGGGGGTGACGGCGTCGCCCGGGCGGATGCGCTGCAGGCCGTTGATGACGATGCGCTCGCCTGCGGTTAGGCCCGAGTCGATCACGCGCAGGCCGTCCTGGTTGGCGCCCAGCTTGACCTGGCGGTACGTGGCGTGGTTCTTGTCGTCCAGCACCAGCACGTAGCGCTTGTCCTGGTCGGTGCCGATGGCGCGTTCGTCGATCAGCACGGCTTCGCGCGGATCGCTGCCGCCCAGGCGGACGCGGGCGTACAGGCCGGGCAGCAGCGAGCCATCGGCGTTGTCGAACTCGGCGCGCACGCGGATGGTGCCGGAGGTGGCGTCCAGGCGGTTGTCCACCGAATGCACGACGCCGCTGCGGGAATAGCCGTCTTCGTTCGCCAGGCCCAGTTCCACCGGCACGGCCGCGTCGCGGCCGTTGCGCGCCGGGTTCACGTAGCGCAGGAAAGTCTGCTCGTCCACGTCGAACGAGGCGTACATCTTGGACACCGAGACCAAGGTGGTCAGCGGCACCGACGCGGCGCCGGCCGCCACCACATTGCCCACCGTGACTTCGGCGCGCGAGACGCGGCCGGCGACCGGCGCTTCGATGCGCGTGTAGCCCAGGTTCAGCTTGGCGTAGTCCAGCGCGGCCTGCGCGCCCTGCAGATTGGCGGCAGCCTCGCGGGCGGCGTTCTGCTTTTCCTCGAAGTCGCGGCGGGCGATGGCGTTGTCGGCCAGCAGGCGCTGGCCGCGCGCCAGTTCGCTGGCGGTATAGGAGGCGCGGGCCTTCGCGGCGGTCAGGGCGGCGGCGGCGCGGTCCACTTCGGCCGCGTAGGGGCGCGGATCGATGGTGAAGAGCACGTCGCCCTTCTTGACGATGCTGCCGTCCTGGAAGTGCACGGCGGTCAGGGTGCCGGACACCAGGGGGCGGATATCGACGCGGTCGATGGCTTCCAGGCGGCCGGAATAGCGCTGCCAGTCCACGATGGTCTTGTTCACGACCTCGGCTACCTCTACCGACGCCGCCGCGGGGGCGCTCTGCGCCTGGGCGGCGTTGGCCCCGGCGGGGGCGCGCAAAAGGGCGTAGCCGCCGCCGGCCGCGATGACGGCTGCGAAAACGGCGAGCACAGCAATACGATGACGCGAAACCATGATGTTTCCTTGAGAAATGTCGGGACGGAAGCGCGCTTGCCCGGGGGCCTGGGGCGGAAGGCGGCTACGGCGATCCGGGTATGTCAGTCCTGAGGATCCGGTCGGCATGCTGCGGCGCAGCATGAAACGCTGTCGCGTATTCCAGGCAAGGGCGCCTTGGCGGGGCGGGTCTTTGCGGTGGCCGGAATCTGAGGGTTGACATGCCCTTTTCGGGTCGCCGGGCGGCAAGGGCACTTCAAGATGGTTTGCATTTTGAGTGTTTTGCGGGGGGGGATAAACCCGTACATTTCGGCAACACTAGTCGATGAAAACGACTAATCGGCGGCGAAATCGGGTTATGCTCCTTCCACCCCGACTTATTTGTCTCAAGGACACCGTCGCCATGGACCGTTTTCAGGCTATGCAGGTGTTTGTGCGCGTCGTGGACGCCAATAGCTTCACCCGGGCGGCCGACAGCCTCTCGCTTCCGCGCACCACCGTCACCACCATCATCCAGAATCTCGAACGCCTCCTGGGCGTGCGCCTGCTCAACCGCACCACGCGCCGTATCGGCCTGACGCCCGACGGCGCCGGGTACTACCAGCATTGCGTGCGGATCCTGGCCGACGTAGAGGAAACCGAGGCCTGCTTCCAGGAAGCGGCCCTGCGCCTGAAGGGCCGGCTGCGCATCGACGTGCCCACCAGCATCGGGCGGCTGATCCTTATTCCCGCATTGTGTGATTTCCACGACAAATACCCCGACGTGGAACTGGTGCTGGGCCTGGGCGACCGTCCGGTGGACATGGTGCAGGAGGCCGTGGACTGCGTGATCCGTGCCGGCGACCTGGAAGATTCCAGTCTGGTGGCGCGCCGCATCGGCACCCTGCAGACCGTGACCTGCGCTTCGCCCACCTACGTGGCGCGCCACGGCATGCCGCAGACCATCGAAGCACTGCGGGATCATTACGCGGTGCATTACTTCTCCAGCCGCACCGGGCGCAACTGCGCCTGGGATTTCAATGTGGACGGCAAGCACCAGGAAGCGGACATGAAGGGCACGGTGGCGGTGAACGAAGCCGGCGCCTACCTGGATTGCGGGCTCAAGGGCTTCGGCCTGATCCAGGTGCCGCGCTACATGGCGTTGCCGCACTTGCAATCGGGCGAGCTGATCGAAGTGCTGCCGCAATGGAAGCCCAGCCCCACCGCGATTTCGGTGCTGTACCCGCAGAGCCGGCAACTGTCGCCCAAGGTGCGGGCTTTCACGGATTGGGTAGCCGAACTGTTCGCGGGCTGCCCGCTGCTCAGCGGCCGCGACGAGACCGACCCGGCCGCGGCGCACTGCGGCGTCTACGCGCGCAGCCAGGGCGCACAGCCCGCCACGGTGGCGGCCACTATGCAGAGCCCCGCGCTGCCCGTCGTTCCGCAACGCCGCCGCAGCGCCCGCGAAGAGGCCGCCGAGTACGCTTTGTAAGAGGCACGGGGCGGCGGGCGAAGGCCGGCCGCCCTGGGAAACACGGGAAACTCCGTAGTAAATACAGGCCTTGTGTCCCTCGTATTGGGCGAAACGTCTGTATAGTCCGACAGTCAAAGCCTTACAACGCACTTACTGTCGATCCGCTCTATGCAGCCTGTTCTACCCGCCTACCTGATCGCCCGTTGGCTTTTGTTGCTCGTGTTGTTGGCGGGGGTGTATTTCCTTAGCGGCTTCCTGGTTCCCGCCCTGGCTGCGCTCATCATCGGCCTGGCCAGCTGGCCTCTGTATCAACGCCTGGTCGCGCGCTGCGGGGGCCGCACCGCGCTCGCCGCTTCGTTGGCGCTGCTGGTGGTCGTGGTCGTGCTGATCGTGCCGATGTCCCTGGCGCTGTCCTACGCCATCAAGGAAGCCAGCACCTTTTTCGCCTGGGCCATCGCGGCCAATCGCCACGGCGTGGACGTGCCCGCCTGGATCACGTCGATGCCCGTCCTGGGGGAACGGCTGGGCCAGTACTGGGAGTCCTATATCGGGGAGCCGCATGCGCTGGGCGCGCTGGTCGAGGCCGTCAGCGGCGAACACCTGGGCAATATCTACCGCATGGTCCTGGCCGCCACGGGCAATGTGTTCCAGCTGCTGCTGACCGTGTTGTTCATGCTGATCACGCTGTTCTTCGTCTACAAGGACGGAACCCGCATGGTGGCCCAGCTGGACGTGCTGGGCGAGCGCATCCTGCCCGCGCGCTGGCTGCGCTTCTCGCGGGTGGTGCCGGCCACCATCAACTCCACCGTCACCGGCATGGGGCTGATCGCGCTGGGCGAAGGCGTGGTCCTGGGCATTGCCTATTGGGTGGCGGGCGTGCCGTCGCCGGTGCTGCTGGGCGTGGTTACCGGTTTCATGGCTTTGGTCCCGGGCGGCGCGCCGCTGTCGTTCACCCTGGTGTCGCTATACCTGGTCGGGTCGGGCCATCTGGTGGCGGGCATCGCCCTGATGGTCTGGGGCAGCGTGGAGCTCTTCATCGTCGACAAAACCCTGCGCCCGCGGCTGGTGGGCGGCCCCGTCAAGCTGCCGTTCCTGCCGACCTTCTTCGGGCTGGTGGGCGGCGTAAAGACGATGGGCATCGTCGGCCTGTTCGTCGGCCCGGTGCTGATGGCCCTGCTGGTGGCCGTGTGGCGCGAATGGGTGCACCATGAAGTCCAGGAGCGTGACGCGGCCCGGGTGAATCCGCCGCCGGCCTGATGCCGGCCCGGCCCGCGGTTTTGGTAATCTAGCCATCCCCGCGTATGCCGGCGCCTGGCCGGCGCGCGCCTGCGCCGCATGCAGACGCTTTGCAGCTTACGCCGCGGGGTGTGAGGATCGAGATGTCCGGGTTACTGCTTGATGATCAGATAGCCGTACTGCGCGAGCAGGGGTTCGTGGTGCTGCGCCAATTCGCCAGCCCCGAACAGGTGGCGGGGCTGCGCGCCGTGGCCGAACGCCATTTGCGCGACCACGTGGCGCCGATTGAATACGAAGCCGACCTGCGCTATCCGGGCGCGCCCGAGTCCCGCGCCGCCGAAGGCGGGCTGACCGTCAGGCGCCTGCTCAGCGCCTACGCCCGTGATCCGCTGTTCGCGCAATGGGCCGCCAATCCGCGCATCGGGCAGTGGCTGGCGCGCTACTTCGGCGAAGCGCCGGTGCTGTCTACGGTGCACCACAACTGCGTGATGACCAAGCACCCCGCCTATGGCAGCCTGACGGGCTGGCACCAGGACATCCGCTATTGGTCGTTTTCCGACACGGACCTGGTGTCCAGTTGGCTGGCGCTGGGGCCCGAAACGCGCGCCAACGGCGGGCTGTCGTTCATCCCGGGGTCGCACGCGGCCGCTTACGCGCCCGAGCAATTCGATGAACGGAAATTCTTCCGCGGCGACGAGCCCCGCAACGCCGAGTGGATCGCCCGCGCAGTCTGCCCCGAATTGCAGGCGGGAGACTTGGTGTTCTTCCATTGCCGCACCTTGCACGCGGCCCAGGGCAACCGCAGCGACCGCGTGAAATTGTCGGTCGTGCATACCTATTACCCGCAGTCCTGCCATCCCGTGCCGGGGACGCGTTCCGCGTCGCAGCCGGGCGTGCCGCTGGAGACGGCAGCCGCATAGCGCTTAAATCGATTGGAATCTGCTATTAGTAATTGAATTACAATTAATAGTAGCGCACTGCGCATGACCAGCCCGATTCATTCCGTCATGCGCAGTTTTCTGCGCCGCATCCCTAGAACTCGAATAGGCTGTTTCCTGTGCGCAATCCACCCCTCGCCGACACGGAAAAAACGCAGGCGGCGACCGAGACCCGGTCTTCGCTCTTCGTAGGCTCCACCGAAAAGGCCTTCCAGGTCCTGCACGCGTTCGATGGTCCCAAGCGCCACATGACCCTGGCCGACATCGCCCGCGCCTCGGGCCTGGACCGCAGCGCCACGCAGCGTCTGGTCTACACGCTGGAAACTCTGGGCTACCTGCGCCGCATTCCCGACACCCGCAATTACGGGCTGACGCCCAAGGTGCTGCAGTTTTCGTACAACTACGTGCGCGCCAACGAACTCATCGACAAGGCCTCGCCGTATCTGCTGGACATCAGCCGCACGCTTGGCGAAACCACCAACCTGCAGGAACTGGACGGCCACGAAATCGTGTTCGTGGCGCGCTTTCCCGGCCATCACCTGGTCAACGTGGACATCGCCGTGGGCAGCCGGCTGCCCGCCTATTTCACGGCCTCGGGCACGGCGATCCTGTCGCGCCTGTCCGACGAACAGCGCCGCGAGATCCTGGCGCAGACGCGGCTGGAGGCGATCACGCCCTACACCGAAATCAACCCGGAAAAACTCCTGGAACGGGTGCGGCGCGTGGCGGAGAAGGGCTACGCGATCATCGTGAACGAGACGGTGCTGGGAGACATCTCGGTGGCGGCGCCGGTCATCGATCATCGGGGGCTGGCGGTGGCGGCGATCAATATCGCCGTGCCGACGACGCGATGGACGGTCGCCAGAGTCGAGGCCGAACTGGCGCCGCATGTACAGGTGGCGGCGACGTCGATTTCGAAGTCCAAGTTCTCGGCGTATTCGAGGTAGGTTTTTTTCGGGGCTGTGCTTTGTAGGCTTCGTAGGCGCCTTATGTCTTCGTAGGTCGTCCGTCGTCGCGGGCGCCGTGGCCGCTCGCGCCCACGATTGCGGTCCGGCGCGCGGGCGCCGGACTTCCCCTTCGTCATCCTCGTCCCCGCCTGCGGCGGCTCCTTCGGATTCCCTCGGGCGCATCGAGGTTGCTCGCGTCCACGGCGCTCGCGCCGACGGGCTGCCGGTGTCTTGGCCTGTTGCGCCGCTAGAGCCGGGTTCATTGACGAGTCTTGCGATGCCCGCCGCTTCCGGCCGCCCGGGCGGCCGAAAGCGACATACGCCGTGGCGATCGTCGGGCGTTGGCCGCTACGCGCGTGCGGGGAAGCAGCCACCGACATTGGAGAGAGATACTTCCCTGCCAGGTGTCTGACACCCTTACGAGATACCCGCACAGGTCGACGGCGATATTTCCCGGGTGTCTGACACCAACATACCAGCGGGAAAATCCTTCAACACGGAGAGTGTCAGACACCCTCTGTGGGATCCGGGCAAGTTGACCGTCATCTCCCCAGGGTGTCAGACACTGACACGGACACAGGCACAGGCAAGAGCGTAACGCCCCCACACGCGAAGCGTCATCGCAACGACGCAAGACATCGCGTAAGCCCCCAGAGGCCGCCCGCGCGGCCGGCCGGGGGCGGGCATCGCAAGATCTACCGCCATATCCCCGCCGGTTGCGAGAATGCCAAGCACGCCGGACGTCCCGGCTGAGGTCAAGTTGCTATTGCGCGAGCGCGGTGCGCGGGCGCCTGGGGGTGGGCGGGGAGTCGATAAGCCCGAGGGAATCTGAAGGAACCGCCGTAGGCGGTGACGAAGATGACGACGGGGCAGTCCGGAGCGAAGGCTCCGGACCGCGATCGTTGACCCGCCCACCCCCAGGTGCCCGCGTGCCGTGCGTCTCAAGAACCTGCCACGTCAACCACCCGAAAAACAACCCGCCCCTCAAGCAACCCCTTCAAACTCCCGAAGCAAAGGAATCACCTCCTCCCGCAACGCGGCCTGCAGCCCGTCGGCGGGCGCCACCAGCGGATCGAGCACTTCCGGTGCATCCACGCCGATCAGATCCATCACCGACTTCATCGGCCCGGGATTCGTTTCGGCGAACGCCAGGTTCATCATGGGGATCAGGCGGCGATGCAGTTCCATGGACTCCCGCGTGCGTCCTTCGGCCGCCAGCTGGTAGACCTTGCGCCAGGCCGTGGGCAGCAGGCTGGCCGTCACCACGATGCCGCCTCGCGCGCCGGCGGCCAGGTGCACGGGCAGC
Source organism: Achromobacter agilis (assembly GCF_900496965.1). GTDB lineage: Bacteria > Pseudomonadota > Gammaproteobacteria > Burkholderiales > Burkholderiaceae_B > Achromobacter > Achromobacter agilis. Next base: position 326,612 of record NZ_UFQB01000005.1, on the reverse strand, counting down.
AGCGTGTCTTCACCGCTGAACACCGCGAAGGACTCGTCCACGCCCGCCACGGTGCGCAGGAAATGGTACATGTCCGTGTTGCAGGCCTTCATGCCGATGATGTTCTCGTGGCGCGAGAGCTCGTGCAGGATCTCCGGCGCGATCGCGATGCGGGTGCGGTAGGGGATCTCGTAGATCATCACGGGCAGCGGCGAGGCGTCGGCGTAGCGCAGGAAGTACTCGCGGATACCGGCCTGCGTGGGCGTCGTGTAGTAGGGCGTCAGCACCATCAGCGCGTCGGCGCCTGCGTCGGCGAATTCCTGGCCGGCCTGCAAGGCGTCGTGGAATCCGGGGTCCAGCACGCCGGGGATCACCGGCACGCTGCCCTGCACGGCGTCCACCGTCAGCTTGCACATGCGGATACGCTCGGCGCGAGCCAGCGCCCCGTATTCGCCGGTGCCGCCCAGCGGCACGATGCCGTCGATGCCCTGTTTGAGCAGGTAGGCGATCAGGGCCTGCGCGGCCGGGACATTGATGCTGTCGTCGGCGTTGACGGGGGTGGGGATGGCGGGGAAGACACCGCGCAGTCGGGTTGCATTCAACATGAAACGTATCCTATGAGGTGAAACGGGCGCGGATCAGCCGGCCAGGCTGCGGCGGCGCAGCCTGTCAGCCAGCCAGATCAGCGCGGCAATGAAGATGAAAAGGCAGGTCGAGACGGCGGCGATCACCGGAGAGATCTGCAGGGTCACCTCGTCCCAGAACTGTTTGGGCAAGGTGGCGTTCAAACCGCCCGAGGCAAACAGCGCGATGGTCAGTTCGTCGAAGGACGTGGCGAACGCGAACAGGAACGACGACATCAGCCCGGCGCCCAGGATCGGGAAGGTCACGAAGCGCAGGGTGGCCCAGGGGCCCGCGCCCAGGCTTTGCGCCGCCAGGTCCAGCCGCGTGTCGTAGTTGCGTAGTACCGCCATCATGGTGATCACCACGTAAGGCACCGCCACCACCGTGTGCGCCAGGATCAGGCCGATGGACGAGCCGACCAGGCCGACCCGGGCGAAGAAATAGAACATGCCCACGGCGATGATCATGCGCGGCACCACGATGGGCGACAGCACGAAGGCCAGCATGGCCGACTTGCCCCGCATGTTGGCGCGCACCAGGAGGAAGGCCGCCGGCGTGCCGATCAGCATCGCCAGCAGGCCCGTGCCCACGCCGACGACGAGCGAGCGCGTGATCGCCTGCATCCACACGGGCGATGTGAACATCTGCTCGTACCATTGCAGCGAGAAGCCCTTGGGCGGCCAGGTCAGGCCCGAGCCGGAATCGAACGACAGCGGGATCATCAGGAAGGCGGGGGCGGACAGGAAGGCCAGCACCAGCAATACGATCCACCACAACGTGCGGGACTGCCCGGTGCCCGACACCGAGCGCCGCAGGCGCTTGGGCAGCAAGGCGAAAAGCCAGTCCGAGATGTTGGCCAGCACCGTCAGCACGGCGTCGCCGGCACGGCGGCTCAGGCTTTCCTTGCCCGACGCGCGCACGCGGGTAGAGGCCGCGCCCGTCATCGTGGAGAGTCCCAGCACCTTGTCGTAGATGGCGAACACCACCAGCACCACCACCAGCAGCAGCACCGACACCGCGCCAGCGAATTCCCAGTTCATGGTCTGCTGGACCTGATCGATGATGATCTGCGTGATCATCGTTTCCTTGCGTCCGCCGAGCAGGGCGGGCGTGATGAAGAAGCCGATCGCGGTCACGAACACCATGATGGCGGCGGCGGCCACGCCTGGCATCGACAGCGGGAAATAAATCTTCCAGAACGCCGTGCCGGGACGGGCGCCCAGCGTGGAGGCGGCGCGGGGCAGGTTGCGGTCGATGTTCTCCATGACCGACAGCATCGTCAGCACGGCCAGCGGCATCAGCGCGTGCACCATGCCTACCAGCACGCTGCCGAAGTTGTAGAGCAAGTTGGCCGGCGCGTCCAGGACGCCCAGCGCCTGGAGCAGCTGGTTCACCACGCCATTGCGGCCCAGCAGCACGACCCAGGCGAACGTGCGCACCAGGAAGCTGGTCCAGAAAGACAACAGCACCCAGAACAGGAGCGAGGTCTTGCGCCGGGCCGACAGGCTGGAGATCAGGTAGGCCACGGGATAGCCGGCCACCACGGAGAAGAACGTCGTCCACAGCGAGATCTTCAGCGTAATCAGCAGCACGTTCACATACACGGACGATTCGAACAGCCGGTGGTACTGCGCCAGCGAGAAGCCCTCGTCGCCGAACACGCTCAGCAGCAGCAATTGCCCCACGGGATAGATGAGCAGCACCAGCAGCAGCACGACCAGGGGCGCCGCCATCAGGAAGTGGCGGCGCCCCTGGCTCATGCGCTTGCGGGGAGTGGCAAGGGTCGTCATGCGCTTACTCCGGGATGGCGACCGCGTCGGCGGCCTGCCAGCTGACCGACAGGGACTGGCCGATGGCGTAGTGCTCGGCCTGGCGCTGCGTGGGGTAGGCCACCACGATGGGCTCGGCGTCCGCGATGCCGGGATCCAGGTAGAGCTTGGTCAGGCTGCCGGTGACCATGACGTCCAGCAGTCTGCCCGTCAGGGACGGGCCGCCGCCCGCGCCCGCCGCGCTTATGCGCAGGTTCTGCGGGCGCAGCATCAAGGTGACCTGCTGGCCCGCGCGCACGGGCGCGCCGTTGGACAGCGCCAGGCCGGTCACGCCCTGGCGCTCCAGCTTGACCGACAGGGTGTCGCCGTCGATCGAATCGACGATGCCCCGCAGCAGATTGGATTCGCCCAGGAAGTCGGCCACGAACAGGGTCCGCGGGCGGAAATACAGGTCCGCCGGCGTACCCAGCTGTTCGATCGCTCCGCCGTTCATCAGGCAGATGCGGTCGGACATGGTCATGGCCTCTTCCTGGTCGTGCGTCACGTAGACGATGGTCGTGCCCAGTTCGCGGTGGATGCGCTTGATCTCCAGCTGCATCTGGTCGCGCAGCTTCTTGTCCAGGGCGCCCAGCGGTTCGTCCATCAGGATGATCGCCGGGCGGTAGACCATGCAGCGGGCCAGCGCGATGCGCTGCTGCTGGCCGCCGGACAGCTCGCGGGGCAGGCGCGCCGCCACGTGGGGCAGGCGCACCATTTCCAGCGCTTCCATTGCGCGGCGGCGGGCCTCGGCCGCCGGCACCTTGCGCATCTTCAGCGGGAACGCGATGTTTTCCTCGATGCTCATGTGCGGGAACAGCGCGTAGTTCTGGAACACCATGCCGATGTCGCGTTCGTAGGGCGCGCCGTAGGTCACGTCGGCGCCGTCGATCAGCACCTGGCCCTCATCGGGCTGGGCCAGCCCGGCGATCAGGCTCAACAGGGTGGTCTTGCCCGAGCCGGAGGGGCCAAGCAGCGTCAGGAACTCGCCGCGGGCGACGTCCAGGTGCGTGGGCGCCAGGGCGACGAAGTCTCCGTAGCGTTTGCCCAGGCCCGAGATTTGCAGATTGGAGGAAGACATGGTGTTCAACTAGATAAGGATTACTTCAGGACCCAGCCGTTGAAGCGCTCGAGCACGTCGCGCTGCTTTTCCAGCCAGTGGGCGGCGTTGATGTGCAGGCCCGTCTTGATGTTGTCGGGATGGGTCGGGCAATTGCGGGCTACTTCGGGCTTGATGTAGTCGAAGGCGGCGGGCTGGGTGACGCCGGCGGCGAAGTACTCGACCAGCGCCGCCTGGCGCTTCGGGTCGGACGCGAACTTGATGAATTCGCGGCAGGCGTCGGCGTTCGGGGTGCCCTTGAGGATGGACCAGTTGTCGCAGCCCCAGATGTTCTGGTCCCACACGATCTGCACGGGCGCGCCGTTGGCGATCGCGGATTGCGCGCGCGACACCCAGGTGGCGATCATGTCGACTTCGCCCGATCCCAGCATCTGTTCGACCTGCGCGCCGGTGTTCCACCACACGTCGACCGCTGGCTTGATCTTGTCCAGGCTCGCCAGCGCGCGGTCGATGTCGCAGGGGTAGACCTTGTCGGCCGGCACGCCGTCGGCCATCAGCGCTTCCTCGATGGTGTCGAACGGATGCTTGCGCAGGCCGCGGCGGCCGGGGATGTTCTTCACGTCCCAGAAGTCGGCCCAGGAGGCGGGCGCGCGCCGGCCCTTGAAGGCGTCCGTGCGGTAGGCCAGCACCGTGGAGTACACGTTGTTGCCGACGCCGTAGGGCGACATGTACTGCTTGGGGATGGTGGCCACGACGGGATCGGACTCCAGGCCATGCTTTTCCAGGTACACCTTGCCGCCTTCGGTCAGCATCAGGATGGCGGGCTGGCTGATCTTGGCCATGTCCCAGGTGTAGTTGCCGGTGTCCACCATGCTGCGGATCTGCGCGGTGGGCTCGGCGTTGGCCTGCACGCCGACCACCTGGATGCCGGTGGCCTCGGAGAACGGCTTGTAGAACACGGCCCCGTAGGCCTTGCTGTAGATACCGCCGTCGTCACGCACGACGATGCGCTTGGAGGCCGCGCGCGACGGCGTCCAGATCATGGGCATGGCCAGGGCGGCGGCGCCGGCGGCCACGGTTTTGAGCGCGTTGCGGCGCGAGGCGTTATGGGAGGTCGGTTTCATGGAGGACTCCTGCGGATCGAGAACGACGGCTCAAGGCAACAAGCGGCCGGGGTTGAAAAGATGGGCGGGATCGAAAGCCTGTTTCACGGCGCGCATCATCGCCAGCTCGACCGGCGATTTGTAGTGCTCCATTTCGGCGAGGGAGCTGCGGCCCACGCCGTGTTCCGCGCTGAAGGTGCCGCCCAGCGCGGCGGCCACGTCGTTGACCGCGCGGCGGATCGCGGCGGCCGTGGCGTCGCGGTCGCGCAGGGCGTTCCAGGCATCGAAGGTGAAGAAAGGAATGAAGTGCACATTGCCGTCGCCCAGGTGCGCGACGATCAGCACGGGCAGGCCGGGCACCAGCCCGCGCACGGCCTGCGTGGCCTCGTCGATGAAGCGCGGCACGGCGGACACGGGCACCGCGGTGTCGGTGGTAAGGCCCACGCCAGCCTTCTTGTTGCCTTCCGACACGCTGTGGCGCACTTCCCAGAGCGCGGCGCGCTGGGCGCCATTGCTCGCGACGGCGGCGTCATGCAGCAGGCCTAGCCCGGATGCCTGCTCCAGGATCTCCTGCAACAGGTCCTGGAGTTCGGCGTCGCCGCCCGTGTCGGACAGTTCCACCAGCACGTGCCAAGGGTGCGCGCCGGCCAGCGGATTCTTGCGGCCGGGCACATGCGTCATCACCACGTCCAGCTGGTTGCTGTCGATCATTTCGAAGGCCGACAGGCGCGAGCCGCAGGCGCGCTGGAACAGGCCCAGGATGTCCAACGCGGCTTGCGGGCTCTCGGGCGCCAGCCAGGCCACGGCATGCGCGGTGGGCAAGGGGTGTAGTTTGAGCACGGCGGCCGTGACGATGCCCATCGTGCCTTCGGCTCCGATGAACAGATGCTTGAGGTCGTAGCCGGTGTTGTTCTTGCGCAGGGCGGTCAGGCCGTTCCAGACCGTGCCGTCGGGCAGCACCACTTCCAGGCCCAGGACGTTGTCGCGCGTGTTGCCGTAGCGCAGCACGCCGGTGCCGCCGGCATTGGTGGCGATGGTGCCGCCGATCTGGCACGAGCCTTCCGCGCCCAGGCTGATCGGGTACAGCCGGCCTTCGGCGGCGGCCGCTTCCTGCACTGAGGCCAGGACGCAGCCGGCCTCGACCTCCATGGAGTTGTTGGCCGCGTCCACGCGGCGGATACGGCGCATGCGCGACAGGTTCACGATGACCGGCGGCCGGCCCGCATCGGCCGGCACCGCGCCGCCGCACAGGCTGGTGTTGCCGCCCTGGGGCAGCACGGGCGTGCCATGCGCATGGCAGAGGCGCACGATTTCCGAGACCTGCTGCGTATCGCCAGGCAGCGCGACGCACAGGGCTGGGCTCTTGTACCGGCCCCGCCAATCTTCGGTGTAGCCGGCCAGGTCGGCCTCGGAATGGAGGATGGCGTCTGCGCCCAGGGCCTGGGTCAGCGCGTCGAGCAGGGTGATGCCGTTGGTCATGTCTGTGGTCCCGGATGGCGCTCGGAATCGAGGGAATTCCAAGTGCATTCGGGCACAGCATACGATTACTTAAATTGCTTTTCGATTTAAATAATCTCAATACGATTGAATTTAGGGTATGTCCTAGGGCTCAGAAGACGCGGCTTTCACGCGCGCCGCGCCCCAGGCATGGGGCATACGGATTCCAGGCATATCCGTATTGCGATTTTTAAAATGATCGAAATACAATCATATCGTTCTGTATGCAATTTATGAAAGATCGAAAATCCATGGGGAACAAGGAAGGGAAATGCTGCCCAGCGTGATGGATTACCGGCGGCGCGCGCAGAAGCGCCTGCCCCGACTGGCGTTCGATTACCTCGAAGGCGGGGCCGAGAATGGCATCGCGATGGCGCGCAACGCGTCGGCGTACGCGGATCTCGAGTTCCGTCCCGACGTGCTGGTGGACGTGTCCGAGTGCCGGCTGGAGGCGCCCGTGCTGGGCGCGACGGCAGCCATGCCCGCCGTGGTGGGGCCCACCGGCCTGAACGGCCTGTTCTGGCCCGAGGCCGACATCCATCTGGCGCGCGCGGCGCACAAGGCCGGGTTGCCGTTCGTGCTGTCGACCGCGTCTACGTCCCTGCTGGAAGACGTGCGCGCCGCGACCTCCGGCGAGCTCTGGCTGCAGCTATACGTGCAGCGCGACCGCCGCATCGCGGAACACCTGATGGACCGCGCCTGGCAGAGCGGCTACACCGTGCTCTTCCTGACCGTGGACGTGCCGGTGCATGGCAACCGCGATCACGACAAGCGCAACGGCTTCAAGCTGCCCTTGCGGCCGTCGCGTCGCCTGCTGTTGGATCTGGCCGCGCATCCCGGCTGGTGCTGGCGCATGCTGCGCCATGGCGGGCCGCAACTGAAGAACCTGGCCGTCAGCTCCAACGCGCGCGAAAACATTACGGAACAGGCCTCGGCCCTCAGTCGCCAGATGGACCTGGCCCTTACGTGGGACGATGTCGCGTGGTTGCGCCGCGCCTGGCGCGGACGCATCGTCATCAAGGGCATCCAGGGGCTGGCCGACGCGCGGCGCGCGCATTCGCACGGTGTTGACGGCATCGTCCTGTCCAACCACGGCGGCCGCCAGCTGGAAAGCGCGCCGTGCCCGCTGGAAGTCCTGCCGGAAGTGGCGGCGGAGCTGGGGCAGTCGCTGGAGATCCTGGTGGACGGCGGCGTGCGCCGCGGCAGCGATATCGCCAAGGCGGCGGCGCTGGGCGCGCGCGCCGTGCTGCTGGGCCGAGCGCCCCTGTACGGCCTGGCGGGCCGGGGCCCGGCCGGCGCAGACGAGGTATTGGCCATCCTGCGCGCCGAACTCGAAAACACGCTCAGGCTGCTGGGCCGCAACCGCATCGGCGCGCTGGACGCGGCCGCGGTGCGCCGGCGCTGATCCGCAACGCAAACCTCATCGGAACACTATGCGCGAAAAAATCGCTTTCATCGGCGGCGGCAATATGGCCTGCGCCATCATCGACGGCTTGCTCGGCCAGGGCCGGCAGCCGGCCGGATTCCTGGTGGTCGATCCCTATGCGCCCACACGCGAGGCCCTTGCCGCTCGCGGCCTGGCCTGCGTCGAAGCCGCCGGCCCCGGCCTGGATGACGCCACGCTGTGCGTGCTGGCCACCAAGCCGCAGGTCCTGCGGGAGGCCTGCGGGCAGGTCCGGCGGCATCTGCCGGCCGACGCCACCGTGGTCAGCATCGCGGCGGGGGTGGAATTGGCCTCTCTGTCCGATTGGCTGGGCGGCCATGCGCGCATCGTGCGCGCCATGCCGAACACGCCGGCCAAGGTGGGCCTGGGCATGACCGGCCTGTACGCCACGCAGGCCTGCGGTCCGGCGGAGCGCGAGCGGGTCGATGCGTTATTCGCCGCCGTGGGCGAACGCATCTGGACTGACAGCGAAGCCATGATCGACGCGGTTACCGCGGTGACCGGCAGCGGGCCGGGCTACGTGTTCCATTTCATGGCGGCGCTGGAAAAAGGCGCGGCCGAACTCGGCTTCGCGCCGGCCGATGCGCGCCGGCTCGCGGTATCGGCGTTCCGCGGCGCGGCCGCGCTGGCTGCCAGCGAAGACGTCGCGCTGACCGAATTGCAGGACCGCGTCACCTCGAAAGGCGGCACCACCTATGCGGCGTTGTCGCTCATGCGGGAAGCGGGCGTGGCCGACGCGATCGTCCGGGGCGTGCATCGGGCCGAACAGCGGGCGCGCGAATTGTCGGCCGGTTGAGACCGGTCACAGGCCTTGAGTCCGGCGGGCGCGGCGGCCCAGCCACCACAGTAGGGCCGTGGCCGCCGCGATCGCCGCAACGTTGAATTGCAAGGCGCTGGCGAATGCCTGTGCGTGGCACTCGGCCGCGCCGGCGCCGCCGCAGGTCTGCAGCGTACCGCCGAACAGCATGCCTACCGCGGATACCCCGAGGGCCGCCCCGATCTGCTGCAGCGTCGATACGATGCCCGCCGCCATGCCGGCCTGGCGATCGTCGACGAAACCCAGCGCCAGGTTCACCAGAGGCGTGTTGACCGCGCCTTGCGCCGCGCCCAGCCACACCAGGAGCGGCAGCAGCGACCACGGATCCAGGCCGGCCCCGGCGGCGCCCACGCGCAGCATCAGCGCCGCCGTCGCCGCCCCGTACAGCAGGGCGGCCAGCGCGATGGCCGGAATGCCGAAGCGGGCGACGAGTCGTGGCGCCGCCATCGATCCGGCCACGAAGCCCGCGCTGGCCGGCGCGAAGATCAGGCCGGCCGTCAGGGCGTCCAGCCCGAATCCCGTCTGCACCAGCAGGGCATAGCAGAGGAACAGGGCGCTGGCGGTGGAGAACACCAGCATGACCAGCAGGCAGCCTGCCGCAAAACGGGGTTGGGTCAACAGGTCCAGGTCGACCAGCGGCGCGCCGCCGCGGATGCCGATGTGGCGCTGCATGCGCGCGAACAACACCAGCGCGGCGGCGGACGCGGCACAGCAAACCACGGTCCAGGCGGGCCAGTTGCGCTGCGGGCCTTCGATCAGCGCCAGCAGCAGCAGGGCTAGGCCCGCGCCCACCAGCGCCGCGCCGGGCCAGTCCATGTCCGCGCCGGACGGTTCGCGGGATTCGGGAATGTGACGGGCCAGCCTCCAGGCGAGGATGCCCAGCGGCACATTGATCAGGAAGATGCTGCGCCAGGCGAGGCCGAAGAGATCGGCGTGCACGATCCAGCCGCCCAGCACCTGTCCGGCAATGGCGGCCAGCCCCAGCGTCATGCCTAGCAGCCCGAAGGCGCGCCGCCGCGCGTACCCGCCGTAACTGACGCGGATCAGCGCATACACCTGCGGAAAGAGCATGGCCGCTGCCATGCCTTGCAGGATGCGCGCAGCGATCAGCGTGCCGGCGGTGGGCGCCACGCCGCACAACGCGGAGGCGAGCGCGAAGCCCGCCATGCCCAGCATGAAGACGCGCCGCCTTCCGTGGCGGTCGCCCAGGCGGCTGCCCGCGATCAGCAGCACGCCGTAGGCCAGCTCGTAGGCGGCGATGATGAAGCCGACCTGCGCGAAGCTCGCGGCCAGGGTGGCCTGCATGCTGGGGATGGCGACGTTGACCACGAACAGGTCGAAGATCGTGATGAAGCCGCCCGAGAGCAGGACGGCCAGGCCCAGGCGGCCCATGGCGGCCGGAGCGGCCGTGGCGGCAGGCGGGCGGGAAAGCGTGGTGGAAGTCATGGAAAGCGCCATCGGATGAAGATGAGCGCTATTCTGGTGAGGCTTTCAGCCTTATACAATTTAGCTGTTTATGCTATTACTAGCTGCAATACGACCATGAACGAGATAGCCGCGCCCCGGCGCCTGGAACGCACCCGCGCCGACCTGTCGGAATTCCTGCGCTTGCGCCGCGAACGCCTTCGTCCCGCCGAACTCGGCCTGCCGGCGGGCGGGCGCCGGCGTACGCCCGGGCTGCGGCGCGAGGAAGTGGCGGCGCTGGCCGGCGTGGGGCTGGCCTGGTGCACGTGGTTCGAACAGGGCCGCAACATCAGCGTGTCGGCTGGCTTTCTTGAAAACCTGGCGCGCGTGCTGAAGCTGGACGCCGCCGAGCGCCGGCACCTCTACCTGCTGGCGCACCAGCGTCCCCCGTCCGAACCGGGCCGCACCTGGTGCACCGTGCCGGCGCAGGTGCGCCGCCTGATGGACGACCTGCCCGCGCGCCCCGCCTACATCCTGAACCTGCGCTGGGACGTGGTGGCATGGAACGCGGCCGCCGACCGCGTGTTCGGCTTTTCCGCCCAGGCGCCGGGCCGCCGCAACCTGCTGTGGATGCTGTTCGCGGTTCCTGCGATCCGGCAGCTGTTCGTGGACTGGCCCGCGCAGGCGCCCGCGATGCTTTCCACCTTCCGGCGCGATTTCGTCAGCGCCGCGGGCGAGCCCGATGTCGCCGAGCTGGTGGATGAACTGGAGCGCGTGTCGCCGGACTTCAAGGCCTGGTGGCGCGAACACGATGTGCACGGCGCATGCATCGGGCTGCGCAGCCTGAGGGTAGAGCCCTTGGGCGAACTGGCGTTCGAGCACGCGACCCTGTCGGTCGACGAGAGCCGGCACTTGCGCCTGGTGGTCTACGCGCCTGCGCCCGGGGAACCCCGGGCAGCGGACTTCGCGCGCTGGGTGCAGGATTCCGGTTCCGGCGCGCCGCGCGTGCGTGGCTCCAGAGAATAGGCGCGCCGTGGGTCTACGGGCCGGCCACGGACGGCTCCTATAGTCGGTCTTCCCGTTCCGATCTTCCCGCGGAATTCCGCCGCCGATCATGTCCGAAGCCGTGCTTTCCCGCCGCAACGCCCTCCTGCTCCTGGGCGTCGTAGTGCTGGCGTGGGGGTTCACCTGGGTCGTCAACAAGCTGCTGCTGCAACACATGACGCCGATCTGGGCCGCCGCCGCGCGCAGCATCGCGGGCACCGCAGCGCTACTCGTGCTTGGGCTCGCCTTGCGGCGCGTGGCCTGGCCCGTGAAGGCCGACATCCCGGTCATCCTCAGCGTGGGGCTGCTGCACATGGGCGCGTTCGCGGCCCTGGTCAGCCTGGGGCTGCGATACGTGCCGGCAGGGCGCTCGGTCGTGCTGGCGTACACCACGCCGCTCTGGGTGATTCCGGCAGCCTGGCTGTTCCTGGGCGAATCCATCGGACGCGGCAGGCAGGCCGGGCTGGCGCTGGGCATGCTGGGGCTGATCGTCATTTTCAATCCGTTCACCTTCGACTGGCGCGACCGCGAGGCGCTTGCCGGCAACGGCCTGATCCTGCTGGCGGCGCTGTGCTGGGCGGCCAACATCGTCTACGTTCGCGCCCATCGCTGGGCCACGCCGCCATTCGAGCTCGCGTTCTGGCAGGCCTTGCTGGCGTCGGCGGTGCTATCGGCCGTGGCGTTCGCGGCCGAGGGCGCGCCCGTGGTGGCGTGGAACGCGGACCTGGCCTGGCTGCTGGGCTATGGCGGCATATTCGGCATTGCGGTGGCGTACTGGGCGGCGGTGACCGTCAACCGGGCCTTGCCCGCGGGCGTCACGTCGATCGGCTTGCTGGGCGTGCCGGTGTTCGGCCTGCTCTGTTCGGCCGTGGTCCTGCATGAACCTGTGAGCACCTCGCTGCTGGCAGGCATGGCGCTGATCGTGGGCGGCATCGCGGCGGGGGTGATCGAACGCCGGGCTTGACGTATGGAGTATCTCAGATATATCGTAAGATATATGTCGTAAGATACAAAGCAAGGAGGTTCCCATGCGCCATCCCCAATTCCTGACCGCATTCCCGCGCGGCCCGCGCCGCACGCAGAGCAAGGCTCACGGCCACGCCCCGCAACACGATCACGATGGCCGCCATGCCCATCACCAGCGCCATGCCAGCGCGGGGGGCGACTGGTTCTCGGGCTCGCCCGACGGCCGCGGAGACGCGGACGGCTTCGGCGGCGACGGGCGCGGCTGGGCGCGCGGCCGCAAGGTCAGCGGCGACGACCTGCAACTCATGCTGCTGGGCCTGCTGGAGCAGAACCCCAGCCACGGGTATGAACTCATCAAAGCGCTGGGCGCGCTCAGCAACGGCTTCTACACGCCCAGCCCCGGCATGGTCTATCCCGCGCTGACCTACCTGGAAGAACTGGGCTACGCCACGGTCGAGCAGGCCGGCGCGAAAAAGCGCTACCACCTGGCGGAGCCGGGCCGGGCGCACCTGGACGGCAATCGCGAGCGCCTGTCCCTGATGTTCAACAAGTTCAAGCACGTCGCGCGCAAGATGGACTGGATGCGCCAGGCCTGGAGCGGCCAGCCGCGCAGCACCGGCCCCGAAGGCGAGGACACCGCAACCGGATGGCTGCCGGAGTTCGTGGAGGCCCGCCAGGCGCTCAAGCGCGCGCTGCTGGAACGCACCGACGCCACTCCCAAGGAGCAGCGCCGCATCGCCGCCATCCTGGCGCGCGCAACAGAAGAAATCACAGGCCCCTGTTCCTGATTTCAGACCTCATTCCTGGAGTATTCATGACCCGTACCGACCTGAACGTCGAACGCGTCCGCCACGACCTGAAGATGCGCGTGCTGACCGTGGCAAGCGTCGAGCGCATTGCCGGCCTGCTGGCCCGCGTCACCTTTACTGGCGACGATCTGCACGACTTCGTGTCCGCCTCGTTCGACGACCACGTGAAGCTGTTCTTGCCCGCCGACCCGTCGCAGCCGCCGGCGCTGCCCACCGTCGGGCCGGACGGCGTCAAGTTCCCCGAGGGCGCGCCCAAGCCCGTCGCGCGCGACTACACGCCGCGCCGCTACGACACGGCGCGCAAAGAGCTTGTCATCGATTTCGTGATACACGGCGACGGCCCCGCCTCGACCTGGGCCGAGCAGGCCGCGCCTGGGCAGCAACTCGGCATCGGCGGGCCGCGCGGCTCTTTCGTGGTGCCCAAGGGCTTCGACTGGCACGTGCTGATCGGCGACGAAACCGCCTTGCCCGCCATCGCCCGCCGCCTGGAAGAGCTGCCCACCGCCGCGCAGGCGCTGGTGCTGATCGAAGTGCCGGCCGAATCGAACGAGATCCCGCTGCCCACCGCCGCCCAGGCGTCGATCCGCTGGCTGCACCGCAACGGCACCGCGCCGGGCCATAGCGTCCTGTTGCTGGAGGCCGCGCGCGACCTGCGCCTGCCGCCTGGCGAAGGCTATGTGTGGGTGGCGGCGGAGTCGGCCGTGGCCAAGGCGCTACGGGAAATCATGGTGGCGGGGCATGGCATCGACAAGACCCGTATCCGCGCCGCCAGCTACTGGAAGCGGGGAGCGGCGGCGGTGCATGAGTCGCACGAGGGGTGAGGCGGAGCGGGGCTTTCGGTGGGTGTCAGACACCCGTGAGGCACTGACTGCACGCGTGCGGGCGTCTCGTCGGGTGTCAGACACTGACATGCGCACCTGGCGCCCGTCAGTGTCTGACACCCCTTGAACCACTACCCCCGCGCCAGCGCCAGCAGGTTCCGCACGCGTCCGCCCGCGCCTGGCTCGCGCACCGCCAGCCCCAGCACCGCGCGCGGCCACTCCAGCGCGAAAGGGCGGTACACCACGCCGTCGGGGCGCAGGTGGCGCAGAGAGGCAGGCACGATCGCCACGCCCATGCCCGCCGCCACCAGATTCACCGCGGAAGACAATTGCGGCGCGCGCTGCCCGATCAGCGGGCTCAGGCCATGTTGCCGGCAGGCCGCCATGATGTCCGCGCTCAGTCCGTAGCCGGACTTGCGCGAATACAGGATGAAGCGTTCCCGCTCCAGGTCGGCGGGCGCCAGCCGCTTGCGCCGCGCCAGCGGGTGGCCCAGCGGCAGCGCCACTACCAGGGGTTCCTGCGCCAGCGGTATGAACGCCAGCCCGCCGTCCAGGGCAAAGGGCGGCCGCACGAAGGCCGCGTCGATCGCACCGCTGCGCAACTGCGCCACCAGCGTTTCGCTGTCGCCTTGCGATAGCGTCATCTCCACGTCCGGATACTGCAGCCGGTACTGCCGGATCAGCTCGGTCACCACCCCGTTGAACGATGCGGATTCGGTGAAGCCCAGGGTCAGCTCGCCGACCTCGCCGCGCGCCGCGCGCTGCGCCGCCAGGACGGCGGCCTGCGCGCGCTGCAGGATGTCCTGCGCGCAGGCGAGGAAGGCGCGGCCCGCATCGTTCAGGGCCACGCCCCGGCCGGTGCGGTCGAAGAGCGGCGTGCCGACTTCCTGTTCCAGCTGACGGATCTGCTGGGACAGGGGCGGTTGCGCCATGCCCAGCTGTTCCGCCGCCCGCGTGAAGTGCTGGGCCTCGGCGGTGGCGACGAAGTAGCGTAGATGGCGAAGTTCCATATCAGTACTTAAAAAATACTAATTATCAATTTTTCATATATTGGACATTCTATTCCGGCGGGCCGATCATGGCTGCATCGATCCACTCCCCCAAGGAAGCCGCATGAACGTCTCCCCCAAACCCAGCACCCTGTTGCGCCAGCGCCTGGCCGAGGACATCGTCGTGGCGCCCGGCGCGTATGACGGCATGTCGGCGCGGCTGGTGGCCGCGGCGGGCTTTCCGGCCGTCTACGCCAGCGGCGGCGCCATTGCGCGGGCGGCCGGCTATCCCGACATCGGCCTGCTGAGCTTTACCGAAGTGATGGACCGGGTAGAGAAGATCGTGGACGCCAGCGGCCTGCCGGTAGTGGCGGACGCCGATACCGGCTTCGGCGGGTCGGCCAACGTGGAACGCACCGTGCGCATCATGGAGCGCGCCGGCGTGGCGGCCTTCCACATCGAAGACCAGTCCTTCCCCAAGCGCTGCGGCCACCTGGACGACAAAAGCCTGATCGACGCCGACGAAATGTGCCGCAAGGTGCACATCGCCCGGCAGACGTTGAGCGATGCCGATGCGCTGGTCATCGCTCGCACCGATGCGATCGCCGTCGAAGGCTTCGACGCCGCGCTGTCCCGCGCGGAACGCTATCTGAAGGCGGGGGCGGACATGCTCTTCGTGGAAGCGCCCGAGACGCCGGAGCAGATCCGCGTCATTGCCGAGCGCCTGCCGGGCCTGAAGCTCATCAATATGTTCTATGGCGGCAAGACGCCGCTGGTGCCTCTGCCCGACCTGGCGGCCATGGGGTACCGCCTGGTCATCATTCCGTCGGATCTGCAGCGCGCGGCCATCCATGCCATGCAGGCCACGCTGGTCGCCATCCGGCAGACCGGAGACAGCAGCGCGCTGGCCGACCGGCTGACCAGCTTCAAGGAGCGCGAGGAAATCGTGCAGACCCGCCGCTACCTGGCGCTGGACACGCAATAGGCGTCCAGCGCCGGCCGGGCGTTACTTGCGGCAGCGCTTGGGCAGGGTCAGCGGCCACAGCCGCTGGTTGTGCGAGCCGTAGAGCGTGCGCACGCCGCATTCCATTTCCACGCGCGCGACCTGCCTGCCGGTCGGGTCGATGATCATCGACATCTCCATGGTGGACACGACGGCGCGCTGGTCCTGGAAGAGCGACACGGCATCGTACGCGGGCAGGATGGCCAACTGGCCTTCGTTGTTCGCGTAGCCGTAGGCGCTGTCCGTGTAGACGGGCGCCAGGCCTTCGCGCAGCGGCCCCAGCGAATCGAACGCAGGGCCGGTCAACGCGCCCTTGCCGTCGATCGCGCGCATGGCGTTGCTCGACAGGTGCGCCACCGCGAACCCTTCCGAAAAGCCGGATGCGTTTCCGTTGACGGTGAGACGGGCCTTGCCGTCGAGCCCCGTATAGTCCGTCTTCTGCCGGTCGTTGGCGTAGTAGCGCCGCAGCAGCGAAGGGGAACCGATGGGCCAGCTCCATTCCCCGGCAGGCAGCGCGGTGACGGTCTTGCCTTGCGCGTCGATCACGCGGGCGCCGTCGTTGCCCGTCAGCAGCGCGCGGGCGGGCGAGCCGCGGAACGTGCCGGCGACGGCGGAGCCGGGCGCGATCTGCCACTCGCCCTGGGCGTTCAGGTAGCCGCTGCGCTGGGCGCGGCGGATCGCCATCCAGTCTCCGAGGCGAGTGTAGTTGGCGTCCTCCATGTCCAGCGCGGCGGAGCCATCGGGAGAGACGATCCAGCGGTGCGTGGCGTCGCCGGCCGTGACGGCGCCGTCTTCGTCTGCGCCCGCCTGCAGTCCGGGCAGGAAGGCGGTCAGCGCACGGCCCTGGGCATTGAACAGGGCCGTGGGGCGCTTGTACTCATCCTGCTGCGGGCCGGCCTGCTGCACCTTCCACAGCTGCGCGTTGACGCGTTCCGCGGCATGGTGGCTCGCCGGCACGATCCATTGGCCTTGCCGGTCGACGATCCCCACGCGATCCGGCCCGAGCGACGCGATGGCCTGGCCATCCTGGAAGTCGCCGATGGTCTGGTAGCGGGGCGGCAACAGCTCCTTGCCGGCGACGAAGTCGTACAGGCCCCAGCGTGCGTCCTCGGCCGCCGTTTTCAGGAAGCGGACCACGCCGGGCGCGACAACTTCCGTCTCGAAATAATCGGGCAGCGCGTAGGTTTTGCCGTTGCGGTCGATCATGCGGTTCACGCCGCCGGCGTAGGTCAGCGCATAGCCGTGGCGGAACGCCCCGATATGTTGTTGGACGGGCAAGTCCATCGGCTTGCCGGCGGCATCGAGCAGCCGCATGCCGTCGGCCGTTTCCGCGGCATAGCGCAGTTGCTCCGCCTTGAGGTCGCTTTGCGCCGGGGCCATGTAGTCGTCGTAGCCGTCGGCGCCGTCCAGCGGGATCACCGCCGTCCAGGAGGGATCCGCCGCGATGCTGCCGTCGGCCAGCACCAGGCCCGCGCCCGTCTCGCTGCTGCAATGGCAATAGCCTTGGGCCAGCAGGCCGAGCGCGCCGCCGGGGACGTCCAGCGGCAATTGCTTCAGCGCCATTTCCTGCGCGGCCGCGACGGCCTCGGGCTTGAGCAGCACGCGGCCTTCGCCATCCAGCACGTTGAGCAGCCCGGCCTCCTTGAAGAGCCACAGCTTGCCTTGCTGCACTTCCATCCGGCCGACCTCGTCCAGCCCCGCGGGCGCCGTGTCGCCATGGAGCCAGGCGCCCGTGGGGGTCAGCAGGCCGACGGGCACGCGCTCCGCGTTCGTGAACAGCACGTAGCCTTCATCGTCAGCGGCGACGGACAGGTCCGCGCCCAGCGCCAAGGGTTCGCTGCGGCCCGGCGCCAGCGCCATGAGCTTGCCGCCGGACGGGTAGAGGAGGATATCGCCGTAGCGCTTGGATCCGTAGGCCTCGTCCGATTTCAGTTTGGCCACGGGCGCGCCCGCGGCATTCAGGATGACGTAGCTGCCGCGGCTCAGTTCCGCGCTCCAGAAGGCCTTGCCCAGGGGCGCCAGGTCTTGATAGTTCTGGTCCTCGCCGACCGGCTTGCCTTCCGCGTCCAGCAGCACCGCGCCGCGCGGGCCGTAGGCGGTGGCCAGCACGCCTTCGTCGCGCGAGACGGAGATGTCCTGGTAGACGGGTTCCAGCACCCAGTTCCACTGTTGGTCCACCAGCCCATACCGGCCCTCGTCCGACATCGCGACGTACAAGCCCTTTCCGAAGGCCCCGGTCAGCTGGATGCGGGAATCGCCGTAGCGGCGCTCGCCGGTATTGGAGCGGTACTCCAGCTTGTAGTCCACCGTGGCGAGGGCGGGTATGCCGTCCTGCAGATTGAGGGACGCCACGCTCTCGTCCAGCGGTTCGCCCACGCGATTGCCCTGGCGGTCGATCAGTTCCTGGCGGCCGTCCAGCGTGGCCACGGCCAGGCCGATTTCCGCAAAGTCCTGCACCGCGTGGAATTGCGGCCGCACGGCCATCCGGCCGCGGCTATCGATGAAGCCCCACAGGCCTTGCCATTTAACGGCGGCCAGGCCGTGGCGGAAATCGCGTACCGCTTCGAAGATCGGCGGGATCGCCAGCCGGCCATTCTGGTCCAGGAAGCCCCAGGCGTGGCGGCGCAGCGAGCCGTCGCCAGGCACCCGGCCGGCGCCTTCCAAGGCGGACGGCAGCAGCACCGCCGCGCGTTGGTCGGACAGCGCGCGGATGCAGCCGTTGATATAGGGGCTGCCCAAGCCCGAGTCCAGCGCGGCATAGTTGTCGTAGGGAGCATTTTCCAGGCAGGCGGCGTCCCCGCCGTATTGCGCCTGGGCGGACAGGGACACGCCCAGCGCGCCCAGGGCGCAGGCAAGGCGGGTGATGCGTAATGCGCGTGACTTCATGATTGTTCCGCTTTGGCGTTGACGGGGGCGAGTTCGAGCTTGTCGGCCGTGGGGCAGCTCATCTTCTTTTGCGGCCAGGTGATGCGGCCGGCGTTGTCCAGTATCGTCACCGTGTCGCACACCACGACAAACGTCGCGAGGGGCTCTCCCTTGGTATCGATGAACTGCATGAAGCCGTCCTGGCGCACTAGCGCGCGTTCTTCCTGGAAGTCCGCCGCCCAGGTGAACAGAGGCGGGATCGCATAGCGGCCGGTCAGGTCGATGTAACCGTAGAACTTGCCCGTGCGCTGCTTGCGCTGCGCCGTGGCGAGTCCGTTCTTCAGCGGACCCAGCGAATCGAAGTGCGGTCCCACCACCCGTTTGCCGCTCGCATCGAGGAAGCCGTATTTGCCATTGCCGCCGTCGCCGCGATAGGGCACGACGCCTTCGCTCGCGCTCCGCTCCTCCACGCTGTAGGTGCCCGGGACACGCGTGATTTCGGTGCCCTGCAGGTCCGTGATGACGCTGCTGGACGTCTCGTCATCTTCGAAGACGATGCGCTTCATGGTGGCCAGCGGCGTCCCGTCTCCCCGATTCGCCAGGACCGTCTTGCCGTCCTGGGCGATCACACGGTAGCGCGATCCGTCATAGGCGCGCGCGAGGCCTTCGGGCTGCACGAAGAAGGGATTGAATTCACCGTAGAGGGCCGGCACTTTCAATTCGCCCTTGGCGTCGATGGCGCCTTCGCGCTCCTCGTTTTCGATGTAGATCCAGTCCCCGTATTGCTCCCGGCGCGCGGGCGGACCGTCGGAGAGACGCTGGGCGTCGCCATGTGCATCGAACAGCATGGTGCCGGCGTCCGCCAGCTTGCCGAGGTAGCGTCCGCCCTTCAGCTTCTCCGGCTTCTCCGTCAGCAATTCGCTGGACTTGCCGTTGCGCAGGTTGACCAGCCGGTAGGAGCGGTCGGAATAGCCGCTGCGGCGCGGCTTGGATTCGGTGTCGCGGACCAGCATGAGACCGTTGCCCAGGTATTCCAGCTCATAGGCGCTGTCGTAGGCGGCGGGCAGCACCCACTGGCCCTTGCGGTTGACGACGCCCCAGCGGCGCTGGTCCTGGACCTTGGCCCAGTCATCCTCGAACCTTTCGATCTGTTCGTACACCGGCTTGAGCACCGGCGCGCCGTCGCGCACGCTCCAGACACCCCAGCGGCGCTCGCGGTTCTCGTCCGGTTCGCGATAGTGGATCAGCTCGCCATCGAATTCCGCGGCGCCGTCCAGGATCGCGGCGGGAACGGCCGCGGTCTTGCCGCGCGCGTCGATCAGCACGCTGTCGCGCCGTTTCGCCATCTCCGGAGGGCGGGCCCAGGTGTAAGGGCCGCGGAAGGAGCGGATATCGAGGAAGCGGGGCGGAATCGTCCAGTTGCCTTCGGCGTCGATTGCGCCGGTCTTGTTGTCGTGGGTGCGGACGGGCAGGGGCATGGCGGCGTCATAGGCCGAGATATCTTCCCACTCCGCGTTCGTGACGATTCTGCCCGTAGGGGTCAGGATGCCCATGGGCAGCGAATAGTCGAGCGGGTTCAGCAGCGCCAGGGGCAGCTTGGCGCGGGCGCTGTCGCCACGCGCGCGGTCGCTGGGGTCCAAAGTGCGGACCCGATAGGCACGGAGCTGCGCGAGCGTGGCGGCGTCCAGCAGCGGCTTGCCTTCGCGCGTATAGATCTGCACCAGGCCGCCGTCGCTGACTTCGGCGCCGCTGGCCGCCGCTGCCGCTGCTGCTGCCGCTGCCGCGGCGGCAGGGGGGGCAGGAGGCGCGGGCGCGACCGCCACCATGGGCGGCGACGGCACGCCGGGCGGGGCTACGGCGGCGTCGGCTGCGGCGTCCGTGCCGGCATCCGCCGTAAGCGCTTGGTTCGTCACTGCCATTTCGGCTTCGGCCCCGGCCTGCGCCACGGCTTCGGCCGGCATCGCGGCGTCCACCGCTTCGCCCGGCGTCTCCGAGCCGGCTTCCGCGCTCTCTTCCTCGGTGGCTTCAGCCCCAGAGCCCGGCGCCTCCGCCTGCGCGGCGTTGCCGGGCAGGTTGCCGTAAACCCAGGCCTGCCCGTCTCGCACGTCCACGTGGCCCTGGCCGACCTCGATATTCCGGAGCTTGCCGGCGGGATCGACCAGCAGCACCGCCTCGTCGTCGATCACGAAATGCCAGCCGTCTTTTTCTTGTTCCCTTGCGTAGTCCGAGGCGAAGCGATGCAGCACCTCCCGCTTGCCGTTCAACAAGAGCGCCTTGTCCCGGTCGCCGGGCTTGGCCAGCCACAGGCCGGACGCCACGAATCGCAGGTGCGTGTAGCGTTCGGGGGCGAGTTCCTGGCCGCGCGCGTCCACGAATTGCCAGCGCCCGTCGCGCCTGACGGCCACCACGTCGCCATCGCGCATCGGCGTTTCCTCGGACCGCAGCGTGTGCGGTTCGATCGCCCAGCCGCCGTCCGTGTTCAGCAGGCCCCACCAGCCGCTGTAGCGCGTGTCGCGCAATTGGGCGGGCAGGTAGCCGCCTGTGGGCGCGGCCAGCCTCATCACGCCGGCGGGCAGTGTGACCGCCTTGCCGGTCGCGGCGTTGAACAGCCGCGGCGGCTGCGGCATTTCCATCGACGCCAATTTCTGTCCCGGCTGGAAGCCCCTGGTGCGCGTGCCCAGCGGGAAGGCCTTGATCACCTTGCCCTGGCGGTCGATCAGCACGTCGCGACCGTCCTCCTCGGCCAGCGCGGTGCCTTCGGCATTGAAGCCGGTGGCGCGGGCGTAGCGGGGTTCGATGGCCCATTTGCCCGAGCGGTCGATGTAACCCCAGCGATCGCCCTGACTCACCGCGGCCAGCCCGTTCTGGAACGACTCGGCCTCCGTGTAGGCGGGCGCGATTGCCATGCGGCCTTGCTTATCGATGTAGCCCCAGATGCCCGCGTTGTCGCTGGCCGATCCGGTCAGCACCGCTGCCAGGCCTTCCCGATACGGCAACTGGCAGTCAGGGCGGGAGCCCTGTTCGTAGAATCCGGCGCTGCAGCGGCTGATCCAGTCGGATTGCGCCTGCGCTGTGCCCTGAGCGAGAGTCAGGCCGCCCAGCGCCAGGACGAGCGCCAGCGGCTTGAGAATGAGCGGGGCCTTCATCGTGCAGCGGGGCGGGATTGAACCGCGAAAGCAAAGAGGCCGAGCGGGGCGTGCCACATGGTCATAGGTCTGCCAGAAATGAAGGGAAGGCAGCACTGTAACCACCCGTAGCAAGCAATGGCTCGATAAATGTAACTATAGAAAACGAAGCGTTAGCGAGGTGCTCCGCTATCCCGAAAATGCTCCAGGAAACGGCGGAAATGGCATCTCGAATTCAGTCGTCCAGCCGCACGCCATGCGCCCGCATGCGCACCCGCAGCAAGGCGCGGGCGCGCGAAAGGCGGCTGCGCACCGTGCCGATGGGCACGCCCAGCCGCGCGGCGGCGTCTTCATAGGACAGGTCTTCCACGCAGATCAGCCGCAGCACCTGGCGCGAGTCCTGGGGGATCTCTCCCATGGAGCGGTCCAGCAGGCCGATCGTCTGCCGCAATTCCGCCTGCGCCAATGGGTCCGGGCGCGGGCAGGCTTCGGGTTCGAGTTGGCTTTCGTCCACGAAGGTGTAGCGCCGTTCCGGCGCGCGGGCCAGGTGGTTGCGGATCAGGTTCAGCGCAATGCCGTACAGCCAGGTCGACAGCTTGCTGTCGCCGCGGAAATGCCCATACGACAGCGACATTTCCACGAACGCCTGTTGCGTGATGTCGTCCGCCTCGGTGTGGTTGCCTATATGCCGGCCGACAAAGCGCCGCAACGGGGCGCCCTGTTCGCGCACCAGCTGTCCGATGAGGTCGGGAGGCGCCCGGCGCGGCGAGGCAGGCGGGGAGGCGTGATGGGAAGCGGCGGTAGGAGCAGGGTGCATGGCGACGGTGCTGCTGTTCATGGACGGGTTGCTCGAGGCGGGTGGCGGCGGGCGCCAGGCGCGGGCGCAAACCATCCCGGCCCGCGGACGCGACGGCGCGCGGAAAGGCTTGGAGGCAGGGGGATTCCGGTGCAGGCCCGCGATCCCCCGTGGCCCTTTCGGAAGGGATGGCGTGGCGCTGCGGAGCCAGTCTAGTGTTGGAAGATTCGGTAGCAAATACGGCGCATGCCGTATTTTTTCGCCCCGGAATGAGCGGGCTTCAGGCCGTGGGCAGGCCCAGGCGCATCGCGTAGGCGACCAGTTCCGCGGTGTTGTGCAAGGCCAGTTTGCGCATCAGGTTCTCGCGATGCTTGCGCGCCGTGAAGGGACTGATGTGCAGGTCTTGCGCGATCTGGGCGGCGGTGGCGCCCAGGGCCGCCAGCGCCAGCACCTGTTGCTCGCGCGGCGTCAGCGTTTCCGCGGGAACTTCCGGCAACGCGGCTTGCGGGGTGCGGGCGCGGGCTGGCGCGGCGGCCTGCCGCGCGATGGCCGCGAGCAGCGCCTGGGAATTGCCTGTCTTCGCCAGGTAGTCGTCCGCGCCGGCTTCCAGCACCGCCGCGCGCGTGCGCTCGTCGGTATTCGCGGTCAGCACGATGATGCGCAGCGCCGGGTAGCTCGCGCGCAGGGCGCGCACCCAGTTCGACCCCGAGACGCCGGGCATGCCCAGGTCCAGCACCAGCAGGTCCGCGCCGTGCGCCGCCAGCAGGGCCAGCGCCTGTTCGCCGGTCGCGGCCTCGTCGATGGCGCCGATGGCGGCCGGCATGCCGGTCAGCACCATCTTCAGGCCTTCGAGCACGATCCCGTGGTCGTCTGCCAGCAGGACGCGCAGGGGCGCGCGAGGAACAGGGAAGCTCATCAGGGCAGGAGGGGGGATCGGCTACGTATTGTGTCAGAATGATGCGTCATTATAGGGACCCATCCCTGCCAGGCCCATGACTTCCTCCGCCGCCTCCGCCGCGCCGTCTCCGGCCCCCGATTCCCCGCGTTCCAGCCCCGGTCAGGCGCCGCTCCGGTCCCTGGCGACGGAGGCCGCCTCCACGGCGGCTGCGCTGGCGGGCCTGCTCTACCGGCAGTCCTATGGCGTGCTGTTCGCCAACTTCGCGGTGGTGATCCCCGTCGCCTACGTGATGCGCGCCAGCGTGCCGGGCTGGCTGCTGCTGGCGTGGGCCGGCGCCATCTATGTGCTTACGGCGTTGAGAGTGGTGGTCAACCGGGGATTTCTGCGCCGGCAGGTCCCGCCCGAGGCGATCGGCCGCTGGGTCGGCGGCTTCAGCGTGCTGTCCTGGCTGTCGGGCTTCCTGTGGGGCCTGGCGGGACTGGCCGCCGTGCTCTCCCAGGACGGCATGATGCTGGCGTTCGGCTGCGTCATGCTGGCCGGCATGTGCAGCGGCGCCGTGCCGTCGCTGTCGGCCTATCCGCCGGCCTACGCCGGCTCGGCGCTGGCCATGCTGGCGCCCTTCACCGTGGCCTGTCTTGCCGCCGGCGACGGCACGCACCTGGTCTACGCCGCCTTTGCCGTGTGCCTGTTCGGCGTCAACCTCTATTTCAGCGCCATTACCTACCGCAGCCTCAAGACCACCGTAGCGCTGCGTTTCGAGAACGTGGCCCTGATCTGCAACCTGGAGCGCGAACGCGATCGCGCCGCTGCGGCGGACCGCGCCAAGACCCGCTTCCTGGCCGCCGCCGGGCATGACCTGCGCCAGCCCGTCCATGCGCTGGGCCTGTTCACGGATATCCTGGCCAGCCGGGCCGAGCAGGGTCACGTCAGCCCGCAGGACACGCTGCATGTGGCGCGGCGGCAGCAAACGGTGCTGGAGGGCCTGAACCGCCTGCTGGACGGCTTGCTGGATGTCTCGCGCATGGACGCGCACCTGCTGCGCGTGGAGCGTCACCGCGTGCGCCTGGACGACCTGTTCGAAAGCCTGCGGCAGGACTACGAACCGCAGGCGCTGGCGCATGGGCTGAGGCTGACGGTGCTGCCCACCGCCATCGAATTGGACACGGACCCGGCGCTGTTGCGCCGCATTTTGGACAACCTGTTGGGCAATGCGCTGTCCTACACGCCCAGGGGCCGGGTGCTGCTCTGCGCCCGGCCCCGGCGCGGCGGCGCGCTGATCCAGGTGTGGGACACCGGCGCAGGCATTGCGCCCGAGGCGCAAGAGACGGTGTTTGCCGAATTCACGCGCGGGGCCGGAGCGCCGGATGCGCCGCCCAGCGGCCAGGGGCTGGGCCTGGGGCTGGCGATCGTGCGCCGCCTGTCGGGATTGCTGGGCTACGAGGCCACGCTGCGGTCCAGGCCGGGGCGCGGCTCCGTGTTCTCGATCCGGGCGCCGGCCGCCCTGGACGCTGACATTCCCGCAGGGCATGCAGCGGACAAAAAATAATCGGTTGAACCGAAGGCGCGGCCCTCCTGTAATAGGCACGGAGCCCGCCTGAACGGGGGCGAAGTCCTACGCAGAGGTCCGCCATGTCCGCCCTACGCAAGTCTTCCCTGGATGCCCCTCAACTCTGGCTGCTGGTCGTGGCCGGCGGCGTCGTCATGGGCCTCGCCCTGGGCGTGCGCCACGTACAGGGCCTGTTCCTGCTGCCCATCACGATGGAGCGGGGCTGGAGCCGCGAAACCTTCGCCATGGCGCTGGCGGTGCAGAATCTCGCTTGGGGCGTTGCCCAGCCCTTCACCGGCATGATTGCGGACCGGTACGGATCCGCCAAGGTCGTCGTGGGCGGGCTGGTCTGCTATGCGCTCGGGCTGGCCGGCATGGCCTATGCCGCGACGCCCGCGGCGTTTCTGTGGACGGCGGGCGTATGCATCGGCGTTGCGCTGTCGGGCACGGCGTTCGCCGTGATTTACGGCGCGCTGAGCCGCCTGGTGGCGCCGGAGCGCCGCAGCTGGGCGCTGGGCGTGGCGGGGGCGGTGGGCGGACTGGGCCAGTTCACCCTGGTGCCGGCCGCGCAATGGCTCATCGGCGGCTGGGGCTGGGTCGCGGCCTTGCTGACGTTTGCGGTGGCCAGCGCCATGCTGCTGCCCCTGGCGTTCCTGCTGAGGGAGCCTGGCAGCCCGCCGCGGGGCGCGGCCGCGCCGGACGCCGGCCAGCCGCTGTCCGCGGCTATCCGCGAGGCCTTCTCCCAGCCCGGATTCTGGCTGCTGAACCTGGGCTTCCTGGCCTGCGGCTTCCAGCTCGCCTTCATCGGCACGCACCTGCCGGCCTACCTGATGGACAAGGGCCTGCGCGCGGCCGACGGGGTGGCCGCGCTGGCCATCATCGCCCTGGCCAACGTCATGGGCACCTACGTTTGCGGCCTGCTGGGCGGGCGCCACCGCCGCAAGTACCTGCTGGCGGGCATCTACCTGATCCGCGCGGGGGCCATCGCGCTGTTCGTGCTGTTGCCGCTGTCGACGTGGACCGTGTACGTTTTCGCGGCCGTCATGGGCTTTATCTGGCTGGGCACGGTGCCGCTGACCAACGGCCTGATCTCGCAGGTGTTCGGCGTGCGCTACATCACGACCCTGTTCGGTTTCGTGTTCTTCGGCCACCAGCTGGGATCCTTCCTGGGCGTCTGGCTGGGCGGCATCGTGTTCGAGGCGACGCGGTCCTACGACCTGATCTGGCTTGGCGCGATGGCGCTGGGCGTGCTGTCGGCCGCGCTGCACTGGCCGATCGACGACCGCGAGATCCGGCGCATCCGGCCGGCCGGCGCGTTGGGCTAGGGCCTGCGCAAGGTTCCAGTAGGTGTGAGTCGGCCCTAGCGCGGCCGGTGCTGCGTGCCCGCGCCCATGGTGACGTGCAGCATGCGGCAGGGCGCCAGGACCGTGACCGTATGCCACGCGCCCTTGGGTATCACGTAGGCGTCGCCGGCCCGCAGCGCGATGGCCTGGATGCCGGCGGGCCCTTCCAGCTGCAGTTCGGCTGCGCCCGACATCAGGCGTACCACTTCATCGGCCTCGGGGTGCATTTCCCATTGTGGCCAGTCGGAGGCGAATGTGTACTCGGACAGCAGCCAGCCGCGTCCGAACCGGTCGAGTTCGCCGGGCGGCTGCGACCAGAATGCATCCCCGCCTTCCACGGTGGCGCTGGCGCCCGAGGCGTCCAGCAGGACATAGTGCGATGACAGATCGGTCGGCATGGCGCGCTTCCTTGGGTGAGGGGCGTCGGGCCAGTGTAAAGCGATATCATGTCGGTCATCGGCAAAGAAAGGAGAGGGCGATGAGCCAGGGATTCGACGGGGTCAGGCCCGCGTCCGAGTCTTCCATCGAGATCGGCTTCTTCCATGACGGCCGGCATTGCGTCGAACGCATCCGGGCCAAACCCACCGCCGCCAATCTCAAGCGCGCCGCCGAACGGCGGGCCGCCATCCTCGAGGCCATCGCGCGGGGCGAGTTCGATTACGATGCCGAATTTCCGAAGCGCGGCCGCGCGGCCAAGCCATCACAGGGTTCCGCATGACGAGCAACGAACAGCTGGAAATCAATGACCTGACGCCCGAGGCCTTCCGGACCTACGGCTGGATGCTGGGCAAACCTATGCCGGACGGCAACGGCGTGCCGCTGTTCTCCAACCCGGCCACCGATTTTTGGCAGGAACACCTGTTCAATACCGGCGCGGGCGGCGATGCCGAACTGCTGTGGGTCAATTACCGCAGCCAGTCCGTGGAAATCGCCAGCCTCGAAAAGCACTTGCTGACCCAGCAGGCCATCGTTCCGCTGACGGGCGAGATCATCCAGGTCGTGGCGCGCAGCGCGGCGGACGGCAGCCCCGACCTGTCCACCCTGGCGGCCTTCCGGGTGCCGCAGGGGCAAGGCGTCTGCATGCGGCCGGGGTGCTGGCACGCCACGCGGGTCGCCGGGGCGGAAGTCACCTGCCTGATGCTGACCCGCCGCTCGACTACGCTGGACCTGATCCAGCACCTGAGCACGGACGCCGCCGCCAGCGAAAGCGCGATCGAGTCCATCCCCGTGCAGCGGCTGGAAGGCATGGTCCAGGCGGCTTAGGGGCCGCATTCCAGCGGCGCCGCCTGGTGGCGTCCGGTCAGTCAGCCTCGCTGCATTCGTAGCCCATCCGCGCGAACAGCGGCCACTTGTTGCGGTAGCTGTCCGTCCAGAACATGGCGCAGAACGCTTCGAAGGGAGCGTGCTGTTCGCGTACCTGGATCGCGGCGGCGGCCTGGGCGTCCTTCGGGCTGAACGTCTGGCCCGCCGAGGCGTATAGCGTTCCTTCCCTGATGGCCTTGCCGCAATGTTCGCAAAAATTCGTCCATTGCCGGTCGCGTTCGGCATCCGGCCGGTAATGGGGTGCCAGCGCTTGCAGCGCCTGTGCCACCGGGGGATCCAACAGCCGGACCTGCGAGACCAGCGCAGGCCCCGGAATCCGCTGCCACTGCACCGGGCGGTAAAGCCATTCGTGGAACGCGCCAGGGGTCATCCCGGGGCTGTCCGCGTCCTCGTCGTCCAGCACGGCATCCGCCTCGGTGCACTCGTGGCCCGCGGGAACGGCCAGGGCGAACACCGTCGTGGATCTGTCGCAGGCGGCGCACGGATGCGCGGCCCGTAGCAGGAAATAAGAGGAGGCGCGCACGTTCATCTGCGGAAGGCCCGCGTCGTTTGTGCCGCTGTGCTGCGTTTCCATGGGCTGATTGCCGTTCGTGTATGCGAGGCGTCTATTCTTCTACATCTTCCGGAAATATGACAGAATCCCCCGGGAATTCACGCTGTGCACGGGACGCCGCCGCTCGGGCGCCGTCCACTTCAAGTGTTGGAGCCTCGAATGCGCGACCGTCAGATCAGCACCGGCTTTTTCCTTGCGGCTTGTCGCCATCGTTTCGCGGGGGGTGTCCGGCTGGCTGCCGCGGCCCTGCTGGCGGGCGGCCTGGCGGGATGCAGCTTCAATTCGCCCGATGCCGCAAGCGGCTCCCAATCGGTCGGAATCCAGGGCGTCACGGCGCAACAGGCGCGCAGCATCGCCCGCGAAGCGTATCTGTACGGTACGCCCATGGTCGCCAGCTACCAAACCCTGTACGCGTTCAGCATCGACAAGAAGAACCCGCAATACAAGGGCCCGTTCAATACCGTCAACAGCGTCGCGCGCGTTTTCACGCCCGAGGACACCGGCGCGGCCACCCCCAATTCCGACACCCCGTACTCGTTCGCGGTGCTGGACTTGCGCGCGGAACCCGTCGTCATCACCGTGCCTCCGATGGAGAGGCGGCGCTACTTCGCGCTGCAGCTGATGGATCTGTACACATACAACTTCGCCTACATCGGCAGCCGCAACACCGGCAACGGCGGCGGCAGGTTCCTCATCGCGGGCCCGCGCTGGAACGGCAAGACGCCCTCCGGCATCACCAAGGTATTCAGATCGGAAACCGAGCTGGTGAATATGGTGGGCCGGACCCAGCTCTTCAACGCGACCGACCTGAACAACGTCAAACGCATCCAGTCGCGCTACAAGATCCAGACGCTGTCCGCCTTCCGCAAGCAGCGCTCGCCCGCGCCGGCGGCCGAGGTGGACTGGATTCCCGCCGAGCCGCCGGCGCAGCTGCGCAGCTCGCTCGAGTTCTACAACCAGCTGGCGTTCCTGCTGCAGTTCGCGCCCGGGCATCCTTCCGAGCGGTCGCTGCGCGAACGCTTCGCCAGCATCGGCCTGCGGCCGGGCGAGCCCTTCCAGACCGAGAACATCAACCCCGCGTTGCGCCGCGCCTTGCAGGAAGGCATGCACGACGGCCAGAACGACATCGATAAGAACCGCGAGGCGCTCGACGGCAAGACCGATGCGCTGTACGGCGACCGCGGCACGCTGAAGAACGACTACCTGGCGCGCGCCACCGGCACGCAGGCCGGCCTGGGCGGCAACAGCCGCGAAGAGGCCCTGTCCCTCGTGCTGGAGAAGGACGCCAACGGCCAGATGCTGGACGGCAGGAACAAGTACATTTTGCGTTTCGCTCCGCGCGGCCTGCCGCCCGTCAGGGCGTTCTGGTCCATGACGATGTACCGGCTGCCCGATCAGCAGCTGGCGCCGAATTCCATCAAGCGCTACCTGATCAATTCTTCCATGCTGCCGTCGCTGAAGCGGGACGCGGACGGCGGGGTGACGATCTACATCCAGCCGGAGTCGCCGGGCAAGTCCAGGCAATCCAATTGGCTGCCCGCCCCGCGTGGCCCGTTCATGGTGACAACGCGGTACTACTGGCCGAAGCCCGCCATGCTGAATGGCAAGTGGGCGCCGCCGGAGATCAAGCGGGTGGCAAGATAGCGGCATGAAGCGTAATTTCAATATCCACGACCTGCGTATTTTCTATACGGTGGTCATGACCGGGTCGACCCGGCAGGCCGCGCAGGTCATGCACCTGACGCAGCCAGCGATCAGCCACGCGATCTCGCGCCTTGAGAACGCCACCGGCGTCCAGCTGTTCGATCGATCCCACAAGACCTTGCGGCCGACGGAGGCCGGGCAGTACCTCTATAGCGAGGCGAAGTTCGTGCTGGACGAACTGGTCCGCATCGACGAAGCGCTGCACAGCATCGAACAGTTCGGCGGCCGCGGCCTGCGGATCGCTTCGTCGCCCGCGCTGGCGCTGGGCTACGCGCCCGATGCCGTGCGGCGCTATCTGGATGCGAACGGCACGCGGCCGTTTTCCATCGACATCGAATCGTCCGTCCAGGCGATCAGCGCCGTCGAGACCATGCGGGCGGACTTCGGCCTGGGCGCCGTGAGCCGTGACAGCACGCGCCTGAACTTCACGCCGTTCCTGCGCGCCGACGTCATGGCCATCGCGCACCGAGACCATCCCCTCGCGGGCCGGGACGTGATCGCCGTGGGCGATATTCCGCCCGAAACCTACGTCAAGCCGCTGTGGTCGGACTACGTCGTCGCGCAGGGCGATATCGCGGATTCGCTCATATTGCGTTCCGGCATGCGTGCCCACATGTCGCTCGTGCCCGGCACCGTCCGGGCCGTGCGAGGCATCAGCCTCGTGAACGCGCTGTCCGCGTGGGACATCGCGGCCGCCTATCCCGACCTGGTGGTGCGGCCGCTGGCTTCCCGGCAGTGGTTCGACTTCCTGCTCATCACCCGCCGCGAGGCGCAGAACCAGGATCTGGCCGAGCGGCTGCTGGATGCCTTGCGCGCCACCGCCGAGGAGCGCCGCAGCGGCGTCTACGCGCAAACCATTGAGTTGCTGGGCTGATGCCGGGCCTGGGTCAGTCAGCCGGCGGCTGCCAGGGCAGGGACTGCAGATCGCCGTCGATGCTGATCGCCTGGCCGCTGACCATCGCCCCGAACGGGCTGGCCAGGAACAGCGCCATATTGGCGATGTCCGCGGCGCGCACGAACTGCCGCAGGCTGACGCCGGACAGCTCGAGCTGCGTCTCTTCCTCGACCGTCAGCCCCATGTTCTTCGCTCGGGCTTCGATCACCCGGTCGATCCGAGGGCCCGCCACCAAGCCCGGCAACAGCGCGTTGACGCGAATGCCGTAGCCGCCCAGTTCCACCGCCAGCGAACGCGTTAGCCCCACCACGCCCCATTTGGTCGCCGCATAGGGGGTGCGCATCGGCACGCCCATGCGGCCCGCCACCGAGCTGATATTGATGATGCTGCCGCCGCCGGCCGCGCGCAGCGCCGGCAGCGCGTGCCGCACCGTATGGAACTGCGAGGCGAGGTTGATGTCCAGTGTCGCGTCCAGCTCCTGCGGCGCGATGTCGGCGATGCCCGCGGTCGGACCGGCGATTCCGGCGTTGTTCACCAGCACGTCCAGGCCGCCCAGGTGCGCCAGCGCTTCCTGCATGTAGCGGTCGACTTCCTCGCGCCGGCTCACGTCGGCCCGCGACCGCGGGTGCGGGCTGGCCGCCAGGGCTTGTTCGTCCACGTCGCAGATATGCACGCGGGCGCCGCGTTCGGCGAAGGCGGCGGCGATCGCCGCGCCGATGCCCGCCGCGCCCGCGGTCACGATCACGCGTTTGCCGGAGAGGTCCACGGGCAGCGCGGAAATTTCGCCCAGGACATGGCTCTTCATTGTCATGCCGATTCCTTCTGGTCTTGCCGGATCAGGGTTTCATCAGGCCGCAGGTCGATTCCTGCGGCGAGGTGTAGATCTGGTCGCCCGGCACGCGGGCCACCAGCTTGTAGTAGTCCCAAGGCCCCTTGGATTCCGACGGCTTCTTGACCTGCATCAGGAACATGTCGTGCACCATCAGGCCGTCGGCGCGTATCTTGCCGTCCTTGGCGAAGAAGTCGTTCACCGGATTGGCCTTGAGCCATTTCATGATCGTGTCGCCGTCGGTGCTGTTGGTGGCCGCGACCGCCTTCAGGTAGGTCGACGTTGCGGAATAGTCCCCGGCCTGCAGCATCGACGGCTTTTTCTTCATGCGCTCTTCGAAGCGCGCCGCCCACTGCCGCGAGGGTACGTCCTGGTCCCAGTACCAGGCCGTCGTCAGGTACATGTCCTGGGCGGCCTGCAAGCCCAGCGCATGGACGTCCGTGATGATCACCAGCAGGCCCGCGATCTTCATCGCCGGCGTCAGGCCGAACTCGGCGGCCGCCTTCACCGCGTTGCTGGTATCGCTGGCGGAATTTGCCAGGCCCAGTACCGACGCGCCCGAAGCCTGCGCCTGCAGGATGAACGAGGAGAAATCCGCGGCGTTCAGCGGGTGCCGGACCCGGCCCTTCACATTGCCGCCGTCAGCCTGCACCACCGCCGACGCGTCGCGCTCCAGCGCGTGGCCGAATGCATGGTCCACCGTCAGGAAATACCAGTCCTTGTTGCCTTCCTTCATCATGGCCCGCGCCGTGCCCCGGGCGAGCGACACCGTGTCGTAAACGTAATGCACGGTATACGGCGTGCACTGCGCGTTGGTCAGCTCGGAGGCACCGGCGCTGACGACGAAGAACGGCGTTTTCTTCTCTTCGGCCACTTTGGCCATTGCGAGCGCGGCCGCGGAGTTCGCGCCGGCGATCAGCATGTTCACGCCTTTCTGGTCCAGCCATTCCCGCGCGCGCGAAGAAGCGATGTCGGCGCGGTTCTGGTGGTCGGCCACCAGCACTTCCACCTTCTTGCCCGCCACCACGCCGCCCAGGTCCGCCACGGCCATCTTGATCGCCTCGGCGCCGCCGGGGCCGTCCGCGTCCGCCGACAGCCCCGACATGTCAGTGATGAAGCCGATCCGGATGACGCCGTCGTCGGCCTGCGCGGGCCCCGCGATTCCGAACAGAGCGGCCAATGCGGTCGCGCATAGTGTCTTTTTCATGTTTGGTCTCCCCACTGGATGATGTTTTTCGTCAGAACGCGACGTTGTCGCGACCCTTGAGTTGCAGCGTTTCGCGCGCGTCGTCGGGCGTGGCGACCTGCAGCGACAGGTCCTCCAGGATCCGCCGTATCCGCCGAACCTGGTCGGCGTTCGACCGCGCCAGCTCGCCCGGGCCGTCCCACAGCGAATCCTCCAGCCCCACGCGCACGTTGCCGCCCAGGGTAGCTGCCATCGTCGCCAGCGGCGTCTGCTTGCGGCCGGCGGCCAGCACCGACCAGATATAGTCGTCTCCGAACAGCCGGTCCGCCGTGCGCTTCATCATCATCACGTCTTCGGGGTGCGTGCCGATCCCGCCGCGTATGCCGAATACCGACTGGATCAGGAAAGGCGGCTTAAGCAGCTTGCGGTCCACGAAGTGCGCCGCCGTGTACAGGTGGCCGATGTCGTAGCACTCGATCTCGAAGCGCGTGCCGTTGTCGCTGCACGAGGTCAGGATGTTCTCGATGTCCTTGAACGTGTTCTTGAAGATCAGGTCGCTGCTGCCTTCGAGATAGGGGCGTTCCCAGGCGTGCTTGAATTCCTTGAAGCGTTCCAGCAGCTCGTACATGCCGAAATTCATGGAGCCCATATTCAGGGACGCCACTTCGGGCTTGAACTGCAGGGCTGGCGCCATGCGGTCGGCCAGGGGCAGCACCGGCGAGCCGCCCGTCGTGATGTTGATCACCACATCCGAGGCCTGCTTGATGCGCGGCAGGAATTGCGCGTACAGCGCCGGATCCTGCGTGGGCTGCCCGGTGTCGGGCTTGCGTGCATGCAGATGCACGATGGCCGCGCCCGCCGCCGCGGCATCCAGCGCGGACTGGGCGATCTCGTCGGGCGTTACGGGAAGATGGGGCGACATCGACGGCGTATGGACCGAGCCGGTGATCGCGCAGGTGATGATGACCTTGTTCCTGGATTTTTTCATGGGGCTTGGGCGTGCGCGCCGCGCACGCGGTTCATGGGTTTTCGTGGCCCCGGTTGTCTCCTCCGGGCGTGGCTCATTCTGTCGCAGGCCTTCGGCTCCTGTCACCTGAACAGAAATAATCAATTGATAGGGTTTCCGGTGCTGCGGTGCAGCGAGAAACGGCCGGCCGCGGCCGATCGGCGCCGCCGGCCCGGCACGGCTGCAATACAATCTTTCCAAGGTCGAAACGCGGTTTCGACGACCTGACCGGATTACGCGGAACGCGCCTCACATGCCTGATCGTCCGACTCCCCGCGCTTTGCGGGCCATGCCGCCCACGTGCGGCCAGATTTTCCGCGCCAGGACGCCATCATGAGCTACGTACTGGCAGTGGATCTGGGCGGCACGCGTTTCCGCGCCGCGCTGGTGGACGGCAGCGGAGGCATCGCCCATGCCTGCTTCATCGACAGCCCGGCGGGCGCCTCGGACCAGCCGGGCTGGGACGAGATCGACCCCAATGCGTGGTGGACCGGCCTGCGCTCCCTGTCCGATAGGCTGGCCTCCCAGGCGGGCGCCGCGTTCGGCGCGGTCGAGGCCGTTGCGATCTGCGGCGTGACGCGCACGCAGGTATTCCTCGATGCCCAGGGCACGCCCATACGGCCCGCGATCACCTGGCGCGACACGCGCGCGGCGGGGGACGTGGGCGCGTGGCGGGCGTCCATGCCGGCGTCCCATCCCGAGCACGGCCAGATCAACGCCTTCCATCCCTGGGCCCGCGTGGCATGGTTGCTGCGCGCCGAGCCGCGGCACGCGGCCCGCGTGCGCGTGGTGCTGGAACCCAAGGATTACCTGAATTTCCGCCTGACCGGCCGCGCCGCCAGCGACACGGTGTCGATGGCCCGGCTGGCCGCCGCCGCTGCCGCGTGCGCAGAGGGGCCGGACCTGCTGACCGCCGTAGGGGCCGATCCGGCCTGGGTGCCGCCCCTGCTGGATCCGTTGGCCGTCGTCGGGCCCGTGCAGGCCGGTCTGCCGGGTTCCCTGGCCCGGCTGGCGGGGCGCCCCGTCGTGGCCTGCGCCAACGATACCTGGGCGGCGGTAGCGGGCCTGGGCGCCTTGCGGCCGGGCTACGCCTACAACATCTCGGGCACCACCGAGGTGTTCGGCGCGGTCGGCGCCGAGCCGGTGCAGGCGCAAGGCCTGATGACGGTGGACTGGGGCGGCGGACATCACCAGATCGGCGGGCCGGGCCAGAACGGCGCAGACACGGTCGCCTGGTTGCTGCCCTTGCTGGGCCGCCTGGGCGACGAAGGCATGGCCGGCGTCGGCGAGGCCATGGACGCCTTGCTGGACGCGCCGCGCGATCCGCAGCCGGCGCTGTTCCTGCCCTACCTGCAGGGCGAGCGCGTGCCGTATTGGGATCCGCACTTGCGCGGGGCCTTCCTGGGATTGAACCGGCGCCATGGCCCGGGCGACCTGGCCTGGGCCGTGCTGGAGGGCGTGGCCTTCCTGAACCGCATCGTGCTGGAACGCGCCGAGGCGGCCCTGGGCGGCCCGGTCGGAGAAATCCGTTTCGGCGGTGGGGCGGCGTCCAACGCGCAGTGGTGCCAGGTCAAGGCGGACATCTGCGAACGCGCCCTCGTCATCGGGCAGGCCGAACAGCCCGGCGTGCTGGGCGCGGCGGTGGCCGCCTGGACGGGAGTGGGGCGTTACGACAGCTTTGCGGCCGCGCAGGAGCGGCTGGTGCGCGTGGCGCAGCGCTACGAGCCCCAGGCCGACCGGTCGCGCGCCTATCGCCGCATGTATGCGCAGTTCCGCGCGGCCGAAGCCGCGCTGGCGCCGGTGTCGCGGGCGCTTGCCGGCATCAGCATGTAGTGCGGGCGGCCCCGGCCCGGCGCACCGGGGTATAAACTACGACGCCATCAGCACGGGCCATGGGCCCGTGCATCCGCATGCCGGCGACGGCATCCGCACAATAATCAAACGCAGCAAGGGTTGAGTCGATGCGCGGCATCCTGGAAAAGTACGGCACGGCGATAGCGGGACTGGTTCTGGTCGGTTTCTTCGCATTGGCCGCGCCGAATTTCGCGGCGCCCAACAACCTTTTGAACATCGCCAAGGAAACCAGTTTCCTCGCCATCATCGCGCTGGGCTTCACCCTTGCGCTGGTCACGGCCGAGCTGGACCTGTCGGTGGCCGACGTGGCCAGCCTGGCCGCCGTCGTGACCGGCGCGCTGGTCCACACCGGCCAGCCCGTGCTGCTTGCGGTCGGCGCGGGGCTTGGCGTGGGGCTGCTCTGCGGCCTGGTCAACGGGATCGCCGTCACCCGGCTGCGGGTTCCCTCGCTGATCGCCACGCTGGGCATGGCCGCCATGGCGCGCGGCTTCGCCTTCATGCTGACCGACGGCGTGTCCTACGTGGGCCGCTGGCCCGCGGCGTTCACCGACCTCGCCCGCGGCAAGCCTTTCGGCATCCCCGCCCTGGTGCTGTGGATGCTCGGCGCAGTGCTCTTCGCCTTCTTCCTCGTCAAATGGACCCGCACCGGCGCCCGCATGACAGCCACCGGCGAAGCCGGCGAGTCCGCCCGCCTGGCCGGCATCGACATTCGCGCCATGAAAAGTATCGGCCTGGCCCTGTCCGGCGTCTGCGCGGGGCTGGCCGCCGTGCTGCTCACGTCCAGCTTGTCGTCCGCCGCGCCCAACATGGCCGGCGACTACTTCCTGTATGCGATCGCCGCCGTCCTGCTGGGCATGACCATGTTCAATCCCGGCCACGCCAATATCCCGGGCACGCTCGTCGCGGCGCTGATCCTGAAGGTGCTGGGCAACGGCCTGGTGTTGATGGGCGCACCGTACTACGTGCAGGACATCGTGCTGGGCTTCATCATCATCGCGTCCGTCGCGGTGTCATCGGCCGTGCTGAAGAAAGCGGCCTTCAAATTCTGACCGAAAGGGGAAACCACCATGCGTAAATCCTTGACGCGCACCCTGGCGCTTGCCGCGTTCACGGCGCAGGCGCTGGCGGCCAGCACCGCCGCCCATGCCTTCGACGTGGGTATCGTTGCGTTCCAGATGTCTTCGGAGACCCACGCCCGCGTGGCCAATGCCGCTGCCGGCGCCGCCCGCGAGAAGGGCTGGACCGTCACCCAGCTGAACGCCGAAGGGTCGCTGCCCAAGCTGGCCGAACAGCTGGACACGCTGGTCAACAAGAAGGTCGACGCCATCGTCATCGCCATGGGCAAGCCGGTAGAGACCGACGCCCAACTCCAGGGCGCCAAGGAGAAGGGCATCCCCGTGGTGGGCGTGATGTCCGGCGCCAGCCCCCACATGCTGTTCGATGTCGAAGTCAACGAATACGCCACGGGCGCGCAGTCGGTGCTGTACCTGCTCGGCAAGATGGGCTACCAGGGCAACATCCTTTCCGCCCGCTTCGACGGCAATTCCGGCACCCGCATCCGCGGCAAGATGCTGGACGCCGTGCTGACCGAGAATACCGCCGTCAAGGACCTGGCCAAATTCAGCATGGCTCGCACGCAGAGCTGGCGCGACGACGTGCGCAATGGCATGCAAGCCCTGTTCCTGCGCCACCAGGGCCAGTTCACGGGCGTCTGGGCCTCGTTCGACGGCCAGGCCTACGTCATCGATGACCTGCTCCAGGCCCAGGGCATGAAGAAGGGCGACATCACGCTGGTGTCCGTCGACGGCAGTCCGGAAACGTACCGCCGCATCGCCGATCCCGACAGCCTCGTCACTGCCACCATGATGATTCCCTTCGAGCAGATGGGCGCCAAGGCCATCGACTCCATCGACCGCATCGTCGTCAAGAAGGAGCCCAAGGAAACCGTCGTTGCCGGCCCTTATCTCTTCATGGACTCGGTATTGGTCGACGCCAGCAACGTCCAGAAATTCCTGCAACCCGCCAAGTAAGAGCCAGCAGCCATGACCGCCGCGTTGTCGCTACGCCAGATCAAGAAATCGTATGGCGCCGTCGAGGCCCTGAAAGGCATAGACCTGGACGTGCCGCAAGGCAAGGTCATGGCCATCTGCGGCGACAACGGCGCGGGCAAGTCCACGCTGATCCGCATCATCTCCGGCGCGCAGGCGCCCAGCGGCGGCGAACTCAGCCTGAACGGCAAGAAGGTGGTGTTCGCCTCGCCCCACGACGCGCTGGCGCAGGGCATCGCCACCATCTACCAGGACCTGGCGCTGGCGCCGCGCCTGTCCATCTGGGAAAACATCTTCATGGGCGCCGAGCTGGTGCGCCGCGTGGCGGTGTTCAGCCTGCTGGACAAGCGCCGCATGGCGCAGGATGCGCGCGGCTACCTGCAGCGGCTGTCCGTGCCCATCGACGATATGGAGCGCCCCGTCGAGCGCATGTCCGGCGGGCAGCGCCAGGCCGTCGCCATCGCCCGCGCGCTGCGCTGGGACGCGCGCGTCGTCATCATGGACGAACCCACCGCCGCGCTCGGCGTCAAGGAAACGGCCCTGGTGCTGAACCTGGTGCGCAAGTTGCGCGACGAAGGCCGTACCGTCATCCTCATCAGCCACAACATGGCGGACGTGGTCGCCCTGGCCGACCGCGTGGCGGTCCTGAAGAGCGGCGTGAAGGTGATCGAGCGCGAC
Organism: Achromobacter agilis; assembly: GCF_900496965.1. Lineage (GTDB taxonomy): Bacteria > Pseudomonadota > Gammaproteobacteria > Burkholderiales > Burkholderiaceae_B > Achromobacter > Achromobacter agilis. The sequence goes on along the minus strand of NZ_UFQB01000005.1, from coordinate 288,598 downwards.
GTGGCCGGGCTGGATGCCGACGCGTTGGCGCATATGGTCATGACGGGCAAGGAATAAGGCCGCCGGGCCCTCATTTCCGCCATGAAAAGGCCGCCGCCGGGGAATGCCCGGCGGCGGCCTTTTTTTGCGTATCGCGAGGAGGTTTAGTCCTGGCGGTTGGTCACTTCGACCAGGTGGTAACCGAACTGGGTCTTCACCGGGCCCTGGACCACGCCGACCGGGGCGCTGAACACCACGGTGTCGAATTCCTTGACCATCTGGCCCGGGCCGAACGTGCCCAGGTTGCCGCCGTCGCGGCTGGACGGGCAGCTGGAGTTTTCCTTGGCCAGCTGGGCGAAGTCGGCGCCGTTTTCGATGGCGGTCTTGAGTTCGTTAGCCTTGGCTTCGGTGGAGACGAGGATGTGACGGGCGGAGGCTTGTGCCATGTAGGGCTCCTAGCTGACTTGATAAGGGGAGGGGGAGAGTAACGCATTCAGCGGACGGGCGCTGTGACCGCTAGGGTAACCTGCGCCCGTGAGTCCGCTGATGACTATTACGTATCCCTTCAATACAAGTGGGAACAGGTATTCCTAGGTGTTCCGCCCGTCAATCGGCCACTTGGGCCGTTGCGCGCGCCGCTCGCTTACCGCACCGGCCAGCCGTACATCAGGCCGCCGTCGCGGTAAGAGGCGTTCAGGCCGCGCGACAGCTTCAGCGGGCTGCTGGGGCCCAGGTTGCGTTCAAAGCTCTCGCCGTAGTTGCCGATGGTCTTGATGATGTTGTATGCCCACTTGTCATCCAGGCCCAGGTTCTTGCCCATGCCCGGCGTCACGCCCAGGATGCGCTGGATATTGGGGTTGGTGCTCTTCAACATTTCATCGACGTTCTTGGACGTAATGCCGTATTCCTCGGCTTCCAGCATGACGTTCACCGTCCAGCGGACCACGTTGAACCATTGTTCGTCGCCCTGGCGCACCATCGGGCCCAGCGGCTCCTTGGAGAAGTCTTCCGGCAGGATGTCGTACTTTTCCGGATTTTCCAGGCCGCTGCGGGCGGCGGCCAGTTGCGACTTGTCGCCGGTGAAGGCGTCGCAGCGTCCGACCGCGAACGCGCGGATGATTTCGTCCATGCGGTCGACGACGACGGGCTTGAACGAAATGTTGTTCGAGCGGAACCAGTCCGCGAGGTTCAGTTCGGTGGTGGTGCCGGGCTGCACGCAAATCGTGGCGCCCTCCAATTCCTTGGCGCTTTTCACGTTCAGGGACTTGTTCACCATGATGCCCTGGCTGTCGTAATAGTTCACGCCCACGCCGATCAGGCCGAGCGTCGTGTCGCGAGTCAGCGTCAGCGTCGTATTGCGCGGCAGCACGTCGACTTCGCCGGATTGCAGGGCAGTGAAGCGTTGCAGGGCGCTGATCGCCATGATCTTGCTCTTGGAGGCGTCGCCGAACATGGCGACGGCCAGCGCGCGGCACAGCTCCACGTCCAGGCCGGTCCAGCCGCCCTTGCTGTCGTTCACGGAGAACCCGGCAACGCCGGTGGACACGCCGCACTGGACAAAGCCCTTGCTCTTGATGTTGTCGAACGTCACGCCCGCCTGGGCGGCCCACGACGAGATGAACAAGGCGGTGCCTGCCGCAGCCAGTTTGAGTGCTTTCATGATGTCTCCGCGCGGTCGGCGCAATACTGAGTTATTTCCGTCCGCCGGTGGGCGTAGGTGCGCGGAATGGTAGCCATCGGCCCTGGGTGGGAATATCAGGGAATTCCCGTTAAATTCGCCCATCGGAATTTACCCGGCGCAAGGGGGCGAGATTGCCCGCGGCGGACGGATCGCCCATACTGGGCCAGCTCCCGCCCCAGCAGGCGAGAGGGCGGGCAAGCAGCGGGATTGCCGGCAAGGTTGAATCATGAACAGAAACGATGACCCGAAAATCGGTGGGCGCGGCCACGAGCCGTGGTATTCCTTCGCCTCGGCCAAAGCGCGGCTGCTGGCCGTATGGCGCGACCTGATCCGGGTCAATTCCAGCGACCGGCCCTGGGAAATGCCTCTGGCCGCGGCGCTGTCGTCCGGCCTGCCCCTGATGGTGGGGGCCTATTTCGGGCGCATGGACTACGGGCTAATGTCCAGTCTGGGCGGCATGGTGTTCCTGAGCCTGCCCAATTCTTCGCTGCAGCATCGGATGATGATGCTGCTGGCGGCCTCCTTCGGCATGGTCGCGTGCTATGCCGTGGGCGCGCTGACGCAGTTCTGGCCGGCCGTGATGATCGCCGCGCTCACCCTGATCGCCATGGTGGTGAACATGATCTGTCGATGCTACCGGCTGGGCCCGCCAGGCAGCCTGTTCTTCATCATGGCGACGGCGATCGCAGCCTACACGCCGGGCCGCGTGGAGGATGTTCCGCTGCGCGTGGGCATGGTGGCATTGGGCGCCCTGGTGGCCTGCCTGGTCGCTTTTGCGTATTCGCTGCATATGACCCGGGTGGCGCCGCCTCCGCCGGAAACCCAGCTGCCCAGGCCTACCTTCGATTTCGTCGTCTACGACTCCGTGATCATCGGCCTGTTCGTGGGCGTTTCCCTGCTGGTGGCCGAACTGCTGCAATTGCAGCGCCCCTACTGGGTGCCCGTCAGCTGCCTGGCGATCATCCAGGGCGCGAGCCTGCGGGCGGCCTGGAGCCGCCAGATGCACCGCATCCTGGGCACGGCCGTGGGCCTGGTCGTGGCGTGGGCCTTGCTCAGCCTGCCGCTGAACGTCTGGACCCTGAGCCTCGTGATGATGGCGCTGTCGTTCGGGATCGAAACACTGGTCGTGCGGCACTATGCCAGCGCGGTGGTGCTGATCACGCCTCTGACGATCTTCCTCGCCGAAGCCCCGCACCTGGGGCAGGGCTACCCCGCGGTCGTCATCGAAGCGCGATTCCTGGATACGGTCACCGGCGCGTTCATCGGCGCCCTGGGCGCGGTGCTATTGCACAACCAGCGCATCCGGCCCCTGCTTTCGCGCTGGATGCGGGCCGTGTTGCCCAGGCGCGTGAATTAACGCGTGAGGCTACGATTTTCGAACGAAATCGTAGCCTCACACGCTTATTTCCCTCTGGCCGTCCGTTGCTGTTGCAGTTGTTGGGCTCGCAGTATGGCTTCAGCCTGGATTGAAATTTGTTCCTCTCGCGCAGCGTCATAGGCGGCGATGGTGTCGTTCCGGTTTGCTTTTGCCCCGCGAAAGGCGATCCACGAAAATGCGCCGACATAGAAAATCGACATCACTAAACCCGCCCAGCTCTGGAACTGGCCAGTGGTGAAGGCTCTTTTTCCTTCTGCATAGCCCAGTGCGATGAAGAGCAGGATGACGAAGTAAATGAACTTCTGGGAGCGAGCGCCGATTTTGCGAAGGCCAAGATAGATCGCCATATAGATCAGCGGCAGGGCGACGACGTTTGCCACTATCGCGGTCGTCGACTGGGCATTCTTGGGCAGTTGTTCGACCAGCCATTGAATTGCGAAAGCAGGCACCAGGAGGAGTATCAGATATATCAGCGCTCTTCCTGCCCAATGCCAGACAAGCGGATACATGGTGATAGTGCTGCGATCGTTTCGCATCATCGCGTCCTTGTAGAGGTGGTCAATATTCTTTGAGGAAAATATCAGGCTAGAATTTTCGAGAAAAATTGTAGTCTCACACTTTATCCCGGCGGTATGGAAAAGTCCGATATCGAATTGCCCGGCAAGCACGACTGGGTGCAGCGCGCCTCATCCGCCCGCAACGTAGAGCGCATCGAGGCCTACTTCGGCGGGCATGGCTACGATATGCACCGGCACGATACCTATGGCATCGGCCGCACCCTGGCGGGCGTGCAGAGCTTCCACTACCGCAGCGGCATGGCGCACAGCCTGCCCGGCGGCACGATCGTGCTGCATCCCGACGAGCCCCATGACGGCCATGCGGGAACGGACGCGGGCTTCCGCTACCGCATGGCCTACATCGAACCCGCGCTCATCCAGCGTGTCCTGGGCGGCAAGCCGCTGCCCTTCATCCCGGGCGGCCTGTCGGCGGACCCGCGCCTCTACGTCGCCTCCGACGCCTTGCTGCGGTCCCTGGACAGCCCGGACCCGCTGGAGGAAGACGACGCAATCTACGAGCTTGCGCATGCGCTGGCCGCCGCGGCCGGTGTTCGGCGCGGGCGGCAGGCCGTGGACTACCGTGCGGCGGAGCTGGCTCGGGCCTGCCTGCTGGACCGGCTGGAGCATCCCGTCACGCTCAGCGAGCTGGAGCAGGCCAGCGGGCGCGATCGCTGGCGCCTGTCGCGCGATTTCCGCGTGCTGTATGGAACCAGCCCTTACCGCTACCTGACGATGCGGCGGCTGGAGCGGGTGCGCCGGCTGGCCGCGGCGGGCCAGCCCCTGGCGCTGGCCGCGGCATGGGCCGGCTTCACCGACCAAAGCCACATGACCCGGCATTTCCGCCGGGCCTACGGACATTCTCCAGGGCGCTGGCTGCGCGCCCTGAAGGGCGGGCCGGACGCCGGTTGAAGTTGCACGATCGTACAAGACCTTGCGGGCGGATCGCGGGACACTATATGCGTCCGCCCCGCACAAGGAACCGATCATGCCGACCCATCAATCCGCTGTCTCCGCGCAACGCGCCCCGCACCCGATCAACTTCGGGCAGAAGCTATCCCTGATCGCCGACCACTGGCAGCCGCGCGTCGTCGCCGAGATGAACGATTACCAGTTCAAGCTCGTCAGGATTGCGGGCGATTTCGTCATGCACTCGCATGCCGATACCGACGAAACCTTCATCGTGCTGCATGGCCAGCTGCGCATCGATTTCCATGACGGCCATGTGCTGGTCAATCCCGGCGAGATGTACGTCGTGCCCAAGGGCGTGGAACACAAGCCCTACGCGGCGCAGGAAGTGCAGATGCTGCTGATCGAGCCGCGAGGCGTCGTCAATACCGGCGACCAGGGCGGCGAGCGGACGGCCCCGAACGATGTGTGGATCTGAAGAAAGGGAGGCGAAAGCCCTTCCGTCAGGCGGCCTTCGATTCGCTGGATGAGGACGCCGCGCCGAAACGCGGAGGGTAGCGCAAACGCCGCCTGGCGCTTCAGCCCGGCAGCAGCGCCGCCAGTAGCGGCCTGCCGTAAGGCGAACCCAGTATCAGGAACGCCGTCACGTTCGCGGTAACCGTGGCCCAGAACACCGCCCGGAAAACCGGCTTGACGGACTTGTGCCTCAGCCATTCCTGGGCGATCAAGGCGCCGGGCCAGCCTCCGGCCAGCGCGAGGAAATGCAGGGTTCTTTCGGATATCCGCCACCGATCGGCCCGGGCCGCGGCCTTGTCGGCGGCGTAGACCGCAAAGGTCAGCACGCTTAGCGCCAGATAGCCCAGTCCCACGGCGATCGGCACCCGCCACAGCACGGCCGTCAACGCATATAGGGCGATGAACGCGGGCACCAGCCAGATCAGCCAGCGATGCCGTCGCCCCGCGCGCCCCGTTGCTGCGCTTCGCGACGGCGCTTTCCTCACCGCTTGAAGCCTGTTCAAAGCCGATCGACAAGGCGCAGGACCTCGCCCAGCGATTGCAGCGATCCGTTGCCCTGCGCCTGCGCTGCGCGCCGGTCGAGGTGATAGCCATGCATGCCGAACTCCCGCGGACCGGCCATGTCGGCGTCCGGCGTGTCGCCAACCATAAGAACCTCATGGGGCTGGCAGGCAAGGCCATCGCACAGGTATTGGTAGATCGCCGGCTGCGGTTTCACCGCGCCGGCCTCATACGACCACGCGCAGAATTCCGGCTGCACGGGCAGCAGCGTCAGCACGGGCGGACCGTAGGGCGCGGCCAGGTTGGAGCAGAGCGCGACCTTGATGCCTTTGTCCTTCAGGGCGGTCAAGGTGGGTGTGGCATCCTCGAAGAGCGTGATGGACTGTATTTCATCGCGCAGGTCCGCTTCCAGCGCGCGCAGCTCGTCCTCGCTGACCATGCCCCCGAACAGATGGGCTGCCTGCCTGAGATCGAGGGCGCTGCTCATCGCCCGCGCGCCATCGTCGCTTTGCCGCGGGCGGCCTGCCTGGCCCAGCAGACGGACCAGCTTCCGGAATGGGCGGGTCGGCCGCTCGATGCGGACCAATGTCCCGAATACGTCAAACGCCACGGCCTTGATCGCCATTGGGCCTCCTGCTGTGTCAGAAACGCGCTGCGGCCTGTTCGAGGATGGGAACCGGCTGCATCGTGATCGGATTCTAACGGCAGGCATGCGGAGACCGGCCACCTTGGGCCGATGATAGGGACAAGCCACCCGGTGGTGGCTGGAATTGCGTGGACTAGCCCTGGTATTCGAGATGGATCAGCGGATAGGGCCTGCCTTGGTCGTCCAGCGGCGAGCGTCCCGTGCGCTTGAAGCCCATCTTTTCATAGAAACCGATGGCCTGGGCATTCTGCTCGTTGACGTCGGTAGTCATCCTGGGGTGCAGCGCAAGGCCATGACGAACCAGCGCTGCGCCGATTCCGGTGCCGCGGCCGGCGGGATCGACGAACAGCGCCTGCATGTGGCCGTTGTCGATGAGCATGAAGGCCATGGGATAGTCTTTGTCATCCACGGCTAGCCAGAGCGGCACCTGGGGCAGGAAGCCGCACACCATCTCATCGATGGCCAGTCGGTCTTGCGGCGTCAGGAAGTCATGGGTGGCGTCAACCGCGGCTCGCCAGATTTCAACGGCGCGCGCGCCTTCGCCAGGAAGGGAAGGTCTGATTTTTATCATCGGCGAATCATACATCTGTTGGAATCTGGCTTCGCGGGGCCGCGCGGGCGCGGTGCCGTTGCCACTGAAATTCACATGCGGCGCGTCTGCCGCGGGGTTTCGCCGAAAGCCCGGCGGTAGGCCCGCGAAAAATCGCTCAGATGGGCGAAACCGAAGCGCGCCGCGATCTCGCTGACCTTGTCCGCATTTCCGTCCTGCGCCAAGGCTTGCCGGACCGCCTGGAGGCGCTGCATGCGCAACCACTGCAACGGCGATTGCCCGCACTCGTCCTGGAACAATGCCTGCAAGCGCCTGACTGACAGGCCGCAATGGCTGGCGACCATGGCCACCGGCAGGCGTTCGCCCAGGTGCTCGAGCATGTAGCCCTGCGCGCGGCGGATGGCCTGGGGCGCGGAAGGCGGCGGCGCCGGCCACAGGTGCGCCGCCATGCTGTGCGGCTGGTGCAGCAACAGTGTGGTGGCGACCAGCATCTCGGTCTGGGCCAGCAGGGCTGCCTGCGAGACGTTCGCGTCCAGGTCCAGGCCGGAGCACCGCACCACCCACTGCAGCATGGGCAGCAGCGCTTGCCAGCCCGGCGTATGCAAGGGAATGACCGCATCGAAGCAGATATCGGGCGCCTGCTCCTGCATCGTCAGGCGGTGCCAGGCATCGGCGATGGCCGTTCTGTCCAGGCGCAGCAGGACCTGTTCGTAGTCGTGGCTGGCCGTGAAATGAAACGGCCTGTCGGGGCTGAGGAGAAACGCCTTGTCCGGCGACACCTCGATGCGATGCCCATCGAAATGAAACTCCGCATGCCCTTGGGTGGGCAGCACCAGCAGGTAATAGCCGTCCAGGCCGTCGCAGTCGGGGTCGATGCCGATGTCCGCCCCATATCCATGCCTGAGCTTGAGCAGCGCCAGGCGCCCGCAGGGAACGAGCTCCAGCCGGCTGTGGACGATCCGCCCGCGAATAACGTGCAGCCGGTACGAATTGAGCACCTGGCCTATCTGCTGCCGGGCTTCGTCGAGGTCGGCGGTATTCACGATCCGATACTGCTCGAACGGCACTTGGGCAAACAGGGCGGCAGTCATCTGAGTTCACGTCTGCGGGGGCTCCACATATTACTGGGCATTCTTCGCGCCGTGCCAAAAAAGTGCGCTTTTCCGATAGCCGGCGGCGTGAAACCGATAGACGCTCCGGCGGACGGAAACGACCATAACGCGCTGCGCATGCCCGCCGAATCCCGGGCGTCGCAATTGTCTGTACTGACCACGGAACAAGCCCTTGCGGGCGTCCGCGGCGCGTTTGCCGGAGGCCTGAAAAATGAAACGCACGTTGTCCCCCTTGTTGTTGTCGCTTGCTGTCTCGGCTCCGGCTCATGCAGGAGATGCCGTCTATAACTACACCGATGGAAGCCGTTCTTCCACGGCGGGGGGAAGCGAAACCGGCAGTAGCGGAACGCAGAACACCGGGGACAGCGGGCAGACGGCGGGGAGTGTGACGGTCGGGCTGACGGGGAGTTCGACAGGCGTCGACATTACCACCAGCAATGCTCCAGGCGTGCAGGCCAACAGCACGGGCGGCACCGGCGCGAACGGAGTGCCTGGTGTCGGCGATACGGGGCCAGGCGGCGGCAATGGCGGAGCGGGCGGAGACGTCAGCGTGACCGGAATCGGGAATGTCGGCGTCACCGTAACGGGCGACAACGCAATCGGCGTCCAGGCGACATCCACCGGCGGGCAGGGCGGGTTCGCGGGGTCCGAAGGCGATGGCCCTGGCTACTTTGGCGGCTATGGCGGGTACGGGGGGAACGTGACCGTCGATTTCTCGCAAGGTTCAGGCCTGATATCGACTGCCGGCGCCAACGCATTCGGCGTGCAGGCGAGCTCGGTGGCGGGAAGCACGGGCACCAACGGCACCAATTACGTCGTTATCGACTTCAAAGACCTGTCCAATGGCCGCCATGGCGGCAACTCCGGCACGGTCAATGTGACCATGGGCAGCGACATGGCGATCACGACCTCCGGCACCAACGCCATCGGCATAGTCGCCCGCGGCGTCAGCGGCAATGGCGGCGATGGCACATCCTCCGCGGGCCCGATCAGTACCGGCAAAGGAGGCACGGGCGGAAACGGCGGCGTCACGGAAAACGTCTCCGTGAATAATCTGGGAACCATCAGCACGGCCGGCACGGGCGCCATAGGCATCTTCGCCCAATCCATCACGGGCAGCGGCGGAGCCGGCGGCAATTCCCAGGACGTCGGGGGCAGCCATGCGGGGGCGGCCGGCAATGGCGGAGCCGCCGGCGGGGTATCCATAGGCAATGCAGGCGAAATCAAGACCAGCGGCCTTTACGCTCCTGGCGTCCTGGCGCAGTCCGTGTCCGGTGCAGGCGGTATCGGAGGCAGCGCATCGGGCTTGTTCGACGCCAAGGGCGGCGCGGGTGGAAACACCCCGGACGGCGGCACGATCACCATCACGAATACCGGTTCCATCATCACCTACAACGCGAACTCCCAGGGCATTGTGGCCCAGTCGCTGGGCGGCGGCGGCGGCATGGGGGGCGATGCCGGCGGCATGATCAATATCGACGGCGGCACCGGCGGGGCTGGCGGAGACGGCGGCAGCGTCAATCTCTCCAATCTTGCGGGAACCATCAGCACCAGCAATCAGCTGTCGCAAGGCGCGGTTGCGCAGTCGATTGGCGGCGGAGGCGGAATGGGCGGCGTCGCCACCGGCGCGGGCGCCATCGGCGCCAGCACGGTAGGCGGCAATGGCGGCATAGCCGGCGCTGGCGGATCTGCGAACATCTCCACCAGCGGCCTGACGCTGAGCGCGGGAGGAACGGCATCGACGGGCCTGCTTGCCCAGTCGATCGGCGGTGGTGGCGGCGCGGGCGGCGGCGCTTACTCTACGTCGGCGGGTCCGATCCTGGATATCGCCGTGGCGGTTGGCGGCACGGCCAATAGCGGCGGCAACGGAGGCACGGCGACCGTCACCGTCCAGGACTCCAGCATTTCGACCGGCAAGAGCGGCCAGAACCTACAGATCACAAGGAACGGCCAGGTCACGACGGTAAATCTGCCGGCCGTCGATTCCCACGGCATCGTTGCCCAGTCGGTCGGCGGCGGCGGAGGCAATGGCGGCGCCGGCTCGGCGGCGTCGTACGCTATCGCGATTCCCAATGGTTCGGAAGATCCCGGCGCAAAAATCACCTTTTCCGGGGCTTTCTCCACCGGCGGCTCGGGCGGCTCGGGCGGCAGCGGCGGCCACGCGACCGCCACCATCAGCGACGGCTCCACGGTCAAGACCGCGGGCGATGGCAGCATCGGCGTCATCGTCCACTCGATCGGCGGAGGCGGCGGCAACGGCGGCGACAGCTCGGCCATGGCCGGCACGATAGGCTACGGCATACCGATACCGTTCCTCAGCACCAAGATCACGCCCTCGACCAACGCAATCAATGTGTCGCACAGTGTCGGCGGCTCGGGCGGATCCGGCGGCAATGGGGGAACCACCACTTTCACGCTGGGCGACACCAGCAGCCAATCGACCTCTGGCGTTACGACTACGGGCGACCTAGCCATAGGGGCGCTGGTCCAGTCCATCGGCGGGGGCGGCGGCAACGGCGGCATCGGCAATGCCGCCGTCAATAGCTGGTCGACCAGCCAGAACGCCGACTTCAGCATCGGCGTGGGAGGCAAGGGCGGCCATGGCGGCGACGGCGGCTCGGCCAACGCCACGGTCAACGCCAATGGCGTAATCACCACCCACGGCCACGGCGCCGAAGGGCTGCTCGCCCAGTCGATTGGCGGCGGCGGCGGCGTGGGCTCCGGGTCGGCCGTCAACGTGACCGGGCTGGATACCTGGGCGACGGCCGTGGGCAACATTCCAGTCGGAAGCGAGATCGACCAGGACGGCAACAAGATCGCCGTCGGCATGAACGTCAAGCGGACGATCAATATGGCTGCGCAGGGCGGCTTCGGTGGGCACTCCAATACGGTTACCGTGACGCACAACGGGACTGTCGCCACCTCAGGCATCGACGCGGCCGGCATCGTTGCCCAGTCCATTGGCGGCGGCGGTGGCTCTGCCGGATCGGCCGGCGCCGACGCATCGACGGGTGTGCTTCCGGGCGTGCCCGGCACTTCCACGGCTCAAGACCTGGTGGCCGACGGGGTAACGGTCACCGTTCCCGTCAATATAACCAGCACGATAAACATGGGTACCACAACGTGGAGCACAGGCAGCGCGGGCGCGGTCAAGGTCAGCAGCACCGGAGGCAATATCACGACGCTGGGCGACTATTCCACTGGCGTGATCGCCCAGAGCCTGGGCGGTGGCGGTGGGCGCGCTCGTGTCGTGACCGTCGGCGCGGAGACCGGTGGCGCGCTCGACAGCGCCTCCCAACTATCGGTCAAGACCGACCTCAATCTCGGGAGTCTATTCGTTGGCCTGGGCGACATGCTGCCAACACTGGGACATGGCAACGATGTACAGGCCGTTCTGAACGGCGCGACGATTTCGACGGGCCAGCAGAGCGCCAACGGCCCGACGTCATCGACGCCGAACCGCGGCCTTCATGCCTATGGCATCCTGGCCCAGAGCATCGGGGGCGGCGGGGGGCTTGCGATTGACGGATCCGCCGATCCCAATGGCTCGGCAACCCTGGGGCTGAACTACTCTTGGAAAGGGGGGCTCTCCGCCCCGAGCCTCGCGGACGGCGCCGGCGGTACGGTGACGCTGCACATCGGGCAAGGAACCAATAGCACCAGCATCCAGACCTACGGCGATGGCGCCCACGGCGCGGTGCTCCAATCCATCGGCGGCGGTGGCGGCGTTGCCAATTTCGGTTCGTCCGCGCTCAACGTGCCCGATGGTTCCAACCGAAAAATCACAGTGCGACTTGGCGCGACGATAGCAGGACCGTCGACCCTCGGCAGCGACACCGTGCAAGTCACGTACGACCAGGGCGCGGCGCTGAAGATAGCGACTTCGGGGAATGGAGCTTTCGGTATTTTGGCGCAGAGTATTAGCGGCGGGGGCGGCCTGGTCGGCGTCAGCCAGGGCGTTGCGTTGGATTACTCGTTAATCGGAACGCAGAACGAGAGCGGCGACCAATACTCGGCTCAGGGCGACGCCGGAGCCATTTCAATCGCCCTTCCTGCGGATACCGTGATCAAGGCTGTGGGAACGGGTGCTCACGGCATTCTTGCGCAGTCGATCGGCGGCGGTGGCGGTGTCGTCACGTCATACCAGTACGGCCAGACTCCCAAGCTCGTCGATAGCCCATTTTTTGGCTCGACGGAAACGTTCGGAAATGCCGGCGCGGTCACAGTTTCCACCAATGGGCAGATCAGTGTGTCAGGCGCCGGCGCCTATGGGGTGGTCGCCCAATCCATCGCCGGCAGTGGCGGGTTGTTTACGTCGGACGGCAATGTCTCCCTCGGTCAGGATCCGGCGGGTTCCGGTTGGGGGGCATCTGGTGGCGTTGCGGTCAATGTTCAGGGATCGATCGCCGCCAGTGGCGAGAACGGCATTGGCGTCCTGGCGCAAAGCCGGGGAACCGGAAAAATCGAGGTCAACGTGGGCGGAGCCAGCCCCGGCACGGTGTCGGGCGGCTCCGGCGACCAGGGCGTAGGCATTCTGGTCGTTGGCGGAAACAGCGGCAACAAGGTCACCATCGGCCAGAACTCCTGGGTCTGGGCCTCTTCCGGAAGCGCCATCAAAACGGTCGGAACGTACGGCACGCAGAAGGTCGATGTCGACAATCAAGGCCAGATTTACGGAAACACCTGGCTCCAGGGAGGCTCGATCTCGGGCAATTTCCAGAATCCCAATGGGACGCCTCCCGGCGCTCAAAGCGGCACATTGACCAACGCCGGTTCCCTGGTCGCCATGCCGGGCAAGGTCTCGTATGTGGACGGCCATCTGATCCAGACGGCCGCCGGCCGCATCGTTCCGCATCTGGATTACAGCAACGACATCAGCGGGCAATATGTGGTCACCGGTTCCGCCACGCTTGCCGGAACGATCGAACCCGCCCTTGCCAGCGCGATGCCGAACAAGTATCTGCCGGTATTCACCACCGAGGGGCCCACTACCGGAACATTGCACACGCCGGATAGCCCCTTGTTTGCGTACACCACGCGCCAGACTGGAAATCGGCGCGACGTCGCGATCACCGGCACGCATTTCAACGCGCCCGCGTTGGGCTTGAACAAACACAAAGGCGGTGTTGCGCATACGCTCGAAAACGTCTTTGCTTCGAGCAATGCGGCGCTGGGCCCCTTCTTCGCGGGCCTGGACGCGGCAGCCAGGTCGAGCCTGGCGGACTATCGCGACGCGATCGGCGAATTGTCTCCACGCAGCACGATGACGCTGCTTTCGCGCGTGGCGGCAGACGCGTCGCGCATCGCCGACGCCTCGATGAGCTGCCCCGAGTTCGCTTCAGGCTCCGGGCAGGCGGACGCCATCCTGGTCGAAGGCGAATGCGGGTACGTCACCGTACGGGGCAATACGACCTCCCTCAGCGGCGACTCGGACCGCGGCAGCTCGCGCCTGAAATCCTTTGCGCTGCAAGGCGGCGGCCAGCGCGAGGTCGGCGCCGGCCTCTTGCTGGGCGGATCGCTGGCGTACCAGGCAGACAGCTTCAGCAGCCACGATGGCGTATCCGCCGACGGCAATAGCGTGCAGGGCGCCATCACCTTGAAGAAAAACCTGGGCGCCTGGCAAGTGAGCGGCGCCCTGTTCGGCAACTACGGCGAATTCGACACCAAGCGCCATATCGGCGCGCCCGGCTTCTCCGCGACCGCCAAGGGCGAAGCGCCCATGTACTCGCTCGGCGTGCGCGGCCGTATCGCCTACACCACCGGCACGGAACAGCTCTATCTGCGCCCCTCCGTGAATCTCGACCTGGTGCATGCCCACAGCAACTCGTTCAACGAGAAGGGAGCGGGCGACCTGGGCCTGAAGATCGCGTCTTCAAGCTACAACACCGCAATCCTCACGCCCGAAATCGAAGTCGGCGGCCGTATCGACCTGAAGGGCGGCAGCGTCCTGCGCACCTTCGCGCTCGCCGGGGTAAGCCTTCGTTCCAACGACGAATGGGAGGGACGCGCGTCATTCATCGGCGGCGAACGTTCCCCCAGTTTCGGCATGCAAGCGCCCCTGGACCGCGCGGCGCTGCGCCTGGGCGCCGGCGCGCAGCTATACGCGAACAAACAGGTGGATTTCCAGATCCGCTACGACGCCGAACTGGGCAGCGAAGCGAAATCGCACAATATCGCCGCGAAGTTCGCGTATCGCTTCTAGAGGGGTAGCATGAACGGAGCCGCCGCAGGGCTGCCGAAAGCAGCGTCCGCGCGTGTGAGTTGCTGCATGGTTGCCGCGGCAGCTCCGTTCACCCCAGCAAGGAGCAAAACATGCCCACCAGCCTGCGTGCCATCCATTCGGATATTACGAAGCTTCACGTGGAAGCCATCGTCAATGCTGCCAACTCCTCATTGCTAGGCGGAGGCGGAGTCGATGGCGCCATCCATCGCGCAGCAGGCCCCGAGCTGTTGCAGGAGTGCAGGGGGCTGGGCGGTTGCAAAACCGGCGATGCGAAGGTGACCAAGGGCTACCGGCTTCCTGCTCGATACGTCATCCATACTGTGGGCCCGGTATGGAGGGGCGGAGACAGAGGAGAGCCGGAGTTACTGTCCAGTTGCTATCGCAGGTGCATGGAGTTGGCGGAGGAGAACGCGGTTGCTTCGATTGCGTTTCCTGGCGTCAGCACGGGTGTATACGGCTATCCCGTGGAATTGGCGGCGGAGGTCGCCGTCAGAAGCGTTCGCGAAAGCCTGTCCAGGGACTCGCCGGTTCAGGAGGTGGTTTTCTGTTGTTTTTCGGCGGAAGACCTTGCCCTGTATGAGCGGGTGTTGAATGGGTCGGTTGCTTGAGTCGAATCAGCTGACGTACGACAGCCGCGGCGGCGGCACCCGTTGCTGTACCAGGCCAACCCGCTCGACCACCTTCTCGCACGACGCTTCCAGGTGGAGCCTCAGCGCTTCCTGCGCTTGCGCCAGGCTTCCGTGCTCCAGTGCCTCGATTATTTCCAGGTGTTCCTGCATGAACGGATCGAGATTCGGCATGGGCGCCGCCGCGCCCAGCACGTGCTTGCTGAGCGTGAGAATGCAGCGGGTTCGCTGCAGGCTTTCGAGAATGCTGTCGTTGGGGCAGTGGCTCAGCAGTTCGACGTGGAGGTCGTGCTCCATGCCGTCCAGCGCTGCGCGCGTGAGCCTGGGATACCGGGACTTGGCTTTGCGCAGCCGTTCCGCCATGCCGGCAAGCTCCTTGGGCAGAATCTTGCGGGCGGCGCCCGCCAGCGCTGCGGGCTCCAGCAGCCAGCGCAGCTCATAGAGATTGCGGATGCGGCGTTCCTCCAGCGGGGTCACCGTCCAGCGCTGCCGGTCGTCCTTGCCTACCAACCCCAGGCCTTCCAGCCGTAGCAGCACGTCGCGGGCGGCGGTTCGGCCTGCCCCGAAGTGCCGCGCCAGCTCGACCTCGTTGAGTCGATAGGAACCGAATACCGACAGATGCACGACGTCATGCTCGACGGCGTGATAGATGTTCTCCCAGCCTTGCGGCTTGCGCACCGGTTCCGAAGCCGCTTCCAGGCCCAGCATGTCGGCGGACAGGGGGAGCCGTACCGGGGAGCCGCTATCGGCGTCGCCACCCGCCAGAAGACCCCGGCCGTCAAAGCGCCTCGCCAACCCCTCCGCTTCCAGTTCGCGCAGCGCCTGGCGTACGGGACTGCGCGTCACGCCCAGCAGCTCGGCCAGCGGTCCTTCAAGCAGGACGATGCCTTGCGGAAGCGTGCCCGTGGCCAAGGCGGCGCGCAGCAGGTCTGCGACTCGCGCATAGAGAGGAGTCCGGGAATTGGCCCCGGGAGGGGACGTTTCAAGAGAGGCGGCGGTCGGATTCTGCTTCACGGTGGCGAATGATTGTGTATCTGCTCACATCGTACGGTAGTCCGTCCCCGTCAGGTTCGACGCTAGGGAAAACGCGAATGGCTGTTGCCGGCAAAGTTCGTTTACTTTGGCTTTTGTCGGCATTGTTCATTTGTGCGAGACAGCCGCAATTCCCTTTCGTTACGACACCATGGCCTACGACTTCGATTTCAGCTTCCTGCCTACGCACTGGGATGTACTGCTCGCCGGGGCCTGGTCTACGGTGCGCATGTCCCTCGCCACCATCGTCCTGGGGTTTGCGCTTGGCGCGATTCTGGCGGTGCTGCGCACGCACGGCCCGAACTGGGCGCGGCGGGCCGTCACCGCATATGTGGATGTGATCCGCAATACGCCTCTGGTGATCCAGGCGTTCTGGCTGTTCTTCGGTCTGGCGTCCTTGCAGATTCGCGTGCCGGCGATCGCCGCCGCGGTAATCGCGCTGACGATCAACGTTTCGGCCTATACGACCGAGATCATGCGCGCCGGCATCGAATCAATCCCCCGCGGCCAGATCGAGGCGGCATCCTGTCTGGGAATGAGCCGCTGGAAAGTCCTGCGCCTGGTGATCCTGCCGCAGGCCGTGGAACGCATGTACCCGGCGCTCGCCAGCCAATTCGTGCTGATGATGCTGGCGACCTCGATCATGTCGCAGATCTCTGTAGAGGAGCTGACCTCCGCCGGTTACGGCGTCCAGTCGGAGACCTTTCGCGGTTTCGAGATCTACCTGGTGGTCGCCGCGCTCTACCTGGTCATGTCCTGGTTGCTGCGCCTGCTGATGGCTGGCCTGGCGCAACTGGCATTCAGCCGTCGCCGTCGTCTCGGCACTTCTCTGTAAATCCTCCTCTTTCTCCCTCCAAGGAGCAGGCGATGCTCGGCATTTCCCTCGAACAACTACAGTTCATCCTGCGGGGCGCTGGCTGGACCTTGCTGCTTTCGTCCATGGGCTTTCTGGGCGGGGCAGCGGTGGGCCTGCCGCTGGCGCTTGCCCGCAGCCGTGGCGGGCGCCTGCTGAGGGTGATAACGGGCGGCCTTATCCAACTTGTGCAGGGCATTCCGTTGCCCGTGCTGATGTTTCTTTGCTACTTCGGCATCAGCATCGCTGGATACGACTTGCCGAGCCTGGTGGCTGCCGGGCTGGCGATGACCGCGTATTCCGCCGCGTTTCTCGCGGAAATCTGGAAGGCCTGTATCCAGGCAGTCTCGAAGACCCAATGGGAAGCGGCCGAATGCCTGGCGCTGCGCCCGCTCCAACGCGTGTGGTACGTCGTGCTGCCCCAGGCCGCGCGAATCGCTGTCGCGCCCACGGTCGGCTTCCTGGTGCAGATCGTCAAAAACTCCTCGTATGCAGTGGTCATCGGTTTCTTCGACCTGACCTATTCGGCACGGGTGGTGAACAACTCGACGTTCGAACCCTTCGCGGTGTTCAGCATCGCGGCCGTTCTCTATTTCGCCATCTGCTACCCCCTGTCGGTGCTGTCGTACCGATTGGAAAAGCGCCTGAAGCGCGCATAGGCGCACACCAGAAAAACAAACAAAGGAGACCGGTCTCATGGACGAGATCATTTGCTTCAAGCAGGTCAACAAGTCCTTCGGCGATGTGCAGGTGCTGAAGGGCGTCAGCTTCTCGGTCGGGCGTGGGCAGGTGGTCGCCCTGATCGGCCGCAGCGGCTCGGGCAAGACCACGGCATTGCGCTGCATCAACGGGCTGGAGGAGATCCAGGGCGGCCAGCTGCAGGTCTGTGGCCGGTCCCTGGAGCGGGGCAATGTCGACCTGCTGGCGCTGCGCCAGGAGGTGGGTATCGTCTTCCAGGCCTACAACCTGTTCCCTCATCTGACGGTGCTGCAGAACATCACGCTTGCGCCGCGGAAGGTCAAGGGAATCGCTGCGTCCGAGGCCCAGGCTCTGGCCATGCAGATGCTGGGCAAGGTCGGGCTGCAGGACCGCGCCCATTACTACCCGGAGCAGCTTTCCGGCGGGCAGCAGCAGCGCGTTGCCATTGCCCGGTCGCTGGCGATGCAACCGAAGCTGATGCTGTTCGATGAAGTCACGTCGGCGCTGGATCCGGAGCTGACCGGCGAGGTGCTGCGCGTTATCGAGGACCTGGCCAGCGACGGCATGACCATGGTCCTGGTCACTCATGAAATGGCCTTCGCCAAGTCGGTCGCCAACCAGATCCTGTTCATGCACCAGGGCGTCGTCTGGGAGGAGGGCGACGGCCAGATGCTGTGCCAACCGCGTACCGCTGAACTGCAGCAGTTCGTTTCCAACGGCCTGTAGCCGCCCTGGAACGGGCCGCCCACCACTCATTGCACCACTAAAAACACTTGGGAGACTCCCTATGAAAGCCTTGCCTCGGTTCCTCGCCGCTTTTGCGGCTTCTCTCCTGCTGGCTGCGCCTTTCGCCGCCCGGTCCAATACCCTGGAAGCGATCAAACAGCGCAACAAAATCATCGTGGCCGTCGACATCAGCGCGCCGCCATACGGCATGCTGGATGGGCAAGCGCGCCAGACGGGTTCCGACGTCGAGGCGGCCCAATTGCTTGCCAAGGACCTTGGCGTCGCGCTGGAGATCGTTCCGGTCAACGGCCCCAACCGCGTCCCGTTCCTGCTGAGCCGAAAAGTGGACGTGGTGCTGGCGTCCTTCTCCATTACCGAGGAGCGCAAGAAGGTCGTTGCGTACTCCGCGCCGTATGGGGTGGTTCCGGTACTTGTCGCCGGGCCCGGTTCGGCCTCGGTCGCCAGCTTCAGCGACCTTGCCGGCAAGACGATCGCCGTCACGCGCGGAACCACCAGCGACCAGGAACTCACCCGGGGCCTGAAAGACATCCCCGGCGCGCAGATCGTCCGCTACGAGGATGACGCCACGACGAACACCGCGGTCGCCACCGGCCAGCAGGACTTCCTGGTCGGCGCGCCAAGCGTGCTGCCGGCTATCAAGAAGGCCAATCCCTCGCGCGACATCGTGCCCAAGTTCATCGCGAAGTCGTATCCCTACGCCGTGGGGTTGCGCAAGAACGACCCTGAACTAAAGGAGTGGCTCGACGGCTGGGTCGAGGCGAATCTGAAGAACGGCAAGTTCAACGAGATCTACCAGCGCTACTTCGGCATGCCCTTGCCCGCCGAAATGCAACGCTGACCGTCAAGGAGAATCCCATGCTCAGCAACCATGCGGGAAACCTGCAGCCATCGAGAGGCACGGCGCGAGTGATCCGGCTGCACCCGCAAGACGATGTGGTCGTCGTGCTGGATCAGATGATCGCCGGCACGCCGGTGGCCAGCGAAGGCCTGACCGTGGCGGGCCTGATCCCGCCCGGCCACAAGATGGCGACCCGCAGCATCGCGCAGGGGGAGGCCGTGCGCCGCTACGGCCAGATCATCGGCTTCGCCACCCAGCCTATCCGCCCCGGACAGCACGTGCATACGCACAACCTGTCCATCGGCGATTTTGCGCGCGACTACGCCCATGGCGCCGACGCCCGTCCCACTGTCATGGCCGTCGAGCCCGCCACATTCCAGGGTATCGTCCGTGCCGACGGCAGGGTGGCCACGCGTAACTACATCGGCATCCTGACCAGCGTCAACTGCTCGGCCACGGTCGCTCGCGCCATCGCCGACCATTTCCGCCGCGACATTCATCCGCAAGCGCTGGCCGACTATCCTAACGTCGACGGCGTCGTGGCTCTCACGCACCACAGCGGTTGCGCCATGGACGCAGCAGGCGATGGCCTGAAGATGCTTCAGCGGACTCTGGGCGGATACGCAACCCATCCCAATTTCGCCAGCCTGCTCATCATCGGCCTGGGCTGCGAAACCAACCAGATCCCCAGCCTGCTCGCCACCCAGGGGTTGAGCGATGGCCCCAACCTGCGTACCTTCACGATCCAGGACACCGGAGGCACCACGCGCACGATCGCTCGCGGCATCGAACTCATCCGCGAGATGCTGCCCCAGGCCAACGCCGTCTCGCGGCAACCGGTAGCCGCCAGCCACCTGCGCATCGGCCTGCAATGCGGGGGCTCGGACGGCTACTCCGGCATTTCGGCGAACCCGGTGCTTGGCGCGGCCGTGGACCTGCTTGTGCGGCACGGCGGCACCGCCATCCTGTCGGAAACGCCAGAAATCTATGGCGCCGAGCATCTGCTGACCCGCCGCGCACAAACTCCCGACATCGGCCGCAAGCTGGTCGAGCGTATTCGCTGGTGGGAGGAATACTGCGCCCGCAACGGTGCCTCGATGGACAACAACCCTTCGTCCGGCAACAAGGCGGGTGGCCTCACCACGGTGCTGGAGAAGTCCCTGGGTGGCATTGCCAAGGCAGGCTCCACCAACCTGATCGAGGTGTACCAATATGCCGAGCCGGTGCGCGCGCGCGGCCTGGTTTTCATGGACACGCCGGGCTATGACCCCGTGTCGGCCACCGGCCAGGTGGCAGGCGGCGCGAATCTCATCTGCTTCACCACCGGCCGCGGCTCGGCCTACGGCTGCGCGCCTGCGCCCTCGTTCAAGCTGGCCACCAACACCGCGCTTTGGCAGCGGCAGGCCGACGATATGGACCTGGACTGCGGCGGCGTGCTGGACGGCTCGCGCAGCATCCCCGAACTTGGCGAAGAACTGTTCCGGCGCTTGCTCGAAACCGCCTCCGGCAAGCAGTCGCGCAGCGAGCTTCACGGCTACGGACAGCAAGAATTCGTTCCCTGGCAGATCAGCGTCATTACCTGATCCGCCCACTTCCATTGTTCACGGAGGAGCCTCATGGCCCGACACAAGAACCCTCGCCATCGCGGCATCTACCCCGTCGTTCCGACGATCTTCAAGGAGGACGGCTCCCTCGATCTCGAGGGGCAGCAGCGCTGCGTCAACTTCATGCTCGATTCGGGCGCCGACGGGGTGTGCGTCCTGGCTAACTACTCAGAACAGTTCCTGCTGGCCGACGACGAGCGCGAAGTCCTGACCCGCCATGTACTGGGAACCGTCGATGGGCGCGTTCCGGTGATCGTGACGACCAGCCACTTTAGCTCCCGGCTATGCATCGAACGCAGCCGCCGCGCCCAGGAGATGGGCGCGGCCATGGTAATGGTGATGCCGCCCTATCACGGAGCAACCTTCCGCGTGGGCGAGGCCCAGATCCACGAGTTCTACGCGCGCCTGTCCGATGCATTGAACATCCCCATCATGATCCAGGATGCGCCGGCGGCCGGAACCCCCATGTCGCCGGCATTTCTTGCCCGTATGGCCCGGGAGATCGAGCACGTCTCGTACTTCAAGATGGAGACGGCGGGCGCCGCAGGCAAGCTGCGCGAACTCATCGAACTCGGCGGCGACGCCATCGAAGGCCCTTGGGATGGCGAAGAGGGCATTACGCTGCTCGCGGACCTCGACGCGGGCGCCACCGGCTCGATGACGGGCGGCGGTTTCGTCGACGGCATCAAGCCCATCATCGAAGCCCACCGCAACGGCGACCATGACCGGGCCTTCGCCCAATACCAGGCCTGGCTGCCCCTGATCAACTACGAAAACAGGCAAGCTGGCTTTCTGGCGGCCAAGGCATTGATGAAGGAAGGAGGCGTCATCGACTGCGACGCCCCGCGGCATCCGTGGCCGGCGCTGCATCCCGAAACCCGCAAGGGGCTGCTGGCCACCGCCCGCCGGCTGGATCCGCTGGTGCTGCGCTGGGGCAGGTGACGGGGAAGGTCGGGAGCAGTTCCGGAAAGATGCCGCGCTAAAAAATCCAGTTGCGTTCCAGGCTTGGCATACAACATTAAAAGCGCCGTTCAACGCGCGCGAGGAGATCCCGAAAGAAAGGCACCGGCTTACAACTTCACTCGTTAAGTTTATAGTCTGACGCCTTTCACCATTTAGCGTGGCCGCCGCACAGCGGCCGATCAAGGAGGAGACAAACATGGCAATGCTATCCGGCGCCAAACTGGGCAGGGCGGTACTGGGGATGACGCTGGCTGCCGCGGCGTTTGCCGCATCGGTTCCCAACGCGCATGCGGACGACTATCCTTCGCAGCCGATCAAGCTGATCGTGCCTTTTGCCGCCGGAGGCGGCAATGACGGGATAGCGCGTCTCCTCGGGCAGGTGCTGTCCGATGGCCTGAAACAGCCCGTGGTGGTGGAGAACCGCCCAGGCGCGGGCGGCAAGCTGGGCGTGGAGCAGGGCCTGAAGGCAGCGCCCGACGGCTACACCCTGACCTTGATTTCCAATAGTTATTCCGTCAATCCCAGCCTGTACAAGCTGCCATTCGATCCGGTGGAAGACATGACGCCGATCGGCATGATCGCGCGCGCGCCTTTCTTCGTGTCGGTCAATCCCAGCGTGCCGGTGGACAGCCTGGGCGAACTGGTGGCCTTGGCCAAGAAGAAACCGGGCGGCCTGACCTATGCCTCGTCGGGCACGGGCGGGATATCGCATCTGGCGATGGAAGCCTTCTTGAAGACGGCCGGTATCTCCATGGTCCACATACCCTACAAGGGATCCGCCCCGGCTCTGACGGACACCGTCTCTGGCCAGGTCAACGCGATGCTGACCACGGCGGGCTCCACGCTGCCCTACCGCGAGGACAAGCGCCTGAAGGTGCTGGCCGTGACCCTACCGCAACGGGTGTCCTCGGCGCCGGATATCCCCACGGTGCGCGAGGCCGGCGTGCCGTACGACGTAACGGTGTGGTACGGCATCATCGCGCCCAAGGGCGTACCGCCGCAGGTGCAGGCCAAGCTCAACGCCGCGATCAATGCGGCCGTCGTGACGCCCGAAATGGTCGACCGTCTCAAGGCAACCGGGGAAGAAGCCGCGCCAGGCAGTCCGCAGGCCTTTCGCGATCAGATCGTCAAGGAGATTTCTTTGTGGGGCGATGTGGTGCGCCAGGCGGGCGTGACTGTTAATTGACCGATTCTGCCGCTTGGGTTTGCGCCGAGGCGGCGAAGGGGTATCAGTGAACGCGTGCCGATGAGGCTGCGCGAGGCTGTGTACAGGACTGAAAACCGTCTAGGTGGTCTGTGCCAAGGTCGAGAAAAAAAGCCGTTGACGGCGAACGTCAACGGCTTTTTTAATTCTGGTTCCCAGGGCCGGAATCGAACCGGCACGCCTTGCGGTGGGGGATTTTGCGTTGGCGTGCGAAGGTGCTTGTCTAGGTAAGTTGCGCGAAGCTTAGAGCAAGTTGATACAGCTAAATAAAATTTAAAATCAATGGGTTAGCGCAATTTCGTGAAATCGGTGAAAACCGGTCACTGTACCTGTACTGTACCTGAGCGACCCCAACGTTGGCATGACCGAATCGGTCTTCATCGCGGACACGTGAAATCTCTAATAGAGCGGTTATCGAAATGACGCGCTAAAGGTCATGACGACCAACAAAGTGCGGAGTTTCCGGCAACACCGTGTTGGCGAGGTGGTTCCTTACCTCGCACGCAATCTCGGCTTCGGATTCGCTGCGTTCCTTGCACTTCAGCGCCCACGCTCGTCCGGGATGAAGCGTGTCCCACCGCGGGCGAAGACCGTTGTAGCGACCGGCGCCAGGATCGTGGTTTCCAAAACCCTCCACTATTAGATTCCACAGTGGGGAGAACTTAGCGATCATCAGGGATTCACCCAGGGGGATCCAAATCTCATCCACCACCAGATAACGACACGTGAAATCGTCAATGCTAAGCGTTTCGGTCGCTTGGATGGATTCGGCATGTTCCTGCAAGCGGCTAAACAGTGCCTTCGACCTGGTGGGGTCGGGCATTATCTTGCCCTTGCGCGCGCCTTGCGGTACGGCCTTGCCGACGTAAATTGGGATGCTTGGGCTGGTCGTGTCTACTTGATTCGGCTTGGAAATCGGACCATAGGCCGCGTGGTCGCCATGATAGTAAATCGCGTAGATACCAGCGCCAAAAAAAGACGTTATCGCGCCTAATGGATGAGCTGGTTGGCTTACCAGTGCCTCGGCGACACTGGCTCCTAGATTCTTTTTATCCAGCGGATTGAAAGGGATGATTTCCGCTGTGTGGGATTTGTTCTTCATGCGGCCGATTTCTTCTTGTTTGCGTCCATATTGGCTTGAATGCGGTGCAGTTCGCTGCGGATCAACGCCTCGGCTACAGACGACGCGACGATGCGTCCAAGCGCCACAGGCACGGCATTGCCCAGTTGACGCATGGTTTCCGTCCATGAACCATGAAAAACGTAGCCGTCCGGAAATGTTTGAATGCGCGCCGTCTCGCGCGCGGTGAAGTAACGCACGCTACCATCGGTTAGCACCATCATATTTTCGCCACCCGGCACGCCATGATCGCCGGCTTTTATGGTCTTCGCGGGTTGGTCTAACGGGCTTCCGGTATGCCCAGGGTAGACCTTGGCACCATCCTGGAACTTATGGTCACGGACGTTGGCGGCCGCGCGTGATCGTGGGTCGGGTAAATCGGCGATGGCATCGCGCACCGTACGCCAAGGCAAGGTCGTGGGAGGCTTGGTGGTAAGTGCTTGGATACGCTTGGCCAGCTTGGCGGGCTGCATAGGACGATCCCGCTTCGCGATCTTGTGACGCTCCCAGTACTCGCCGGATACCCATTGAGAATATATGAGAGCGTCTTCGCTGTGAGTCGCCTCGGGGAAATGCCAGTCGATACCGAGGTCCGAGCGGGTACCCACGATAAAAACACGCTCCCGCTTTTGGGGCACGCCGTAGTCCGCCGCGTTCACGAGGGTCGCGGTCACATTGTAGGTGAGCCCAGTTTCATGCATGCGGCCGCTCGTCTTTTCGGTCTGCAAGCGCATCAAATGGTCAAACCAAGATTCCCCTTCTTGGCGTGGCGCCTCCGGGAATTCCAACTGCAGCTTGATGTACTCGAAGTAATTCGCGAAGCTCGAGCGCGTGAGGCCTTTCACGTTTTCCACGATGAAGGTCTTGGGCCGGAGTCCACGCACGATTTGCACCGTGGCGGGGAACATATCGCGTTTGTCGTCATGGGCCTGGTGCTTCCCTCCCATCGAGAAGGGTTGGCAGGGAGGGCCGCCCGCCAATAGCTCGATGTCTTGCGGGATGGAGGACCAATCCACCGCGCGTACGTCTCCTTCGCTCAGGGGCCAGCCAGAAACCAATGGGTAGCCGCGACGTTGATTCTCCCGCACGGTATCGCAGGCCCATTTGTCCCATTCCACCACGGCCAGAGACCTAAAGCCCGCCAGGCTTACGCCCATTGCCAGCCCCCCGGCTCCCGCGAATAACTCCACGGCTCTCATCATTTCGTTCCTCCTGCGTCTTCATTCAAGAATGCTTCAAGCCGCGTTAGGAGACTTTCCATGTCACGCAGTTCGCATTCCCATACCACCAATACTTTCCAACCTAACGCGTGCAACTGTTCGAGCTTCATCGCGTCGCGAACCCGGTTTCCTTCTAGTTTCGGACGCCAGAACTCAAGATTCGATTTGGGCATGCGCGAGAGCGAACAAGCACCACCATGCATATGCCAGAAGCAACCGTGCACGAACACGACCTTTCGTCGGCCTGGAAAGACCATGTCTGGCTTTCCAGGTAGGCGTTTGTCGTGTAATCGGTACCTAAACCCACGCGCGTGGAGGGCCCTGCGAACCGTCAACTCGGGCTTCGTATCACGACCACGTACGCGCGCCATGCGTTCCGATCGCTGTTGAGGAGAGAGTGTATCAATCACTGTTTTTTTGTCCAGTGCTTCCTGCCGGCCCTGGTGGTTTCTTTGACGGCGCTCCATCCCTCCTGAGACACAGCGGTCATTCCGCGTTCGTGGGCGCTTCGGAGCGGCAAGGAATGTTAGCTCATTGCGAGGCCCCGGGGATGAGCGTAGGTGCGAGCCAGGGGCATCATTGGCCATGTTGTCATCAATGGCGTGACTCCATCACCGCATGCACCCTTGGGGGCAGGGCTTCCTTGAGCATTACTTTGTAGACGAACACGGGCAATTGGACCGGTTGGTGATCAGCCAAGCATCGCGCCGGCCGTTATCTGCAGATGCGGTATTCCTTCCTGGCGGGCTTGGTTGGGCAAGGGATAGCAAGCAGATGGGCCCAGACGCTCCAGTACGTACGCGGCGCAAGGGCGTGTTTGTGGGCCGGCGATCTAAGCACAAGAAACCTGCCAACCCGAACCGCTTTTATCCCATTGTTGGGGACTATTTCGTGCTCCACTACGATGAGGTGATCACGCTGAATGTCCAATACATCAGGTTGAAGAAGGAAGCGAGCGCTATTTCTCCGGCCGCGATTGCTGAGCCACCCGTCGCTTCGACTGCGCCCATCAAGAACGACTCGACTCAGCCAGCTCCCGTATGAGAGGGAAGGGGCAGAGAGCGGCATATCCTCCACTCCCCGCCAGAATACGATATCAATCCAATGTGATTAGAGCTGATGAAATTGCGGAACGGAGTGCGGAATGAATGCGGAACGCTTGGGCGGAAAAAGCGGTTGCTAGTCGCCTAAGTGTTTGATTTTGTTGATGGTGCCCGGGGCCGGAATCGAGCCGGCACGCCTTGCGGCGGGGGATTTTGAGTCGGTGATTTACAGTGTTTCTACAGGGAAATGGGGCGAAATCTAGTGAAGGTTGAAATAGGTAAAACCAGTTTCAAATCAGTAGGTTAGCGTATTTTAACTGAATTGCTGAAAGCTGGTCACTGTACCTGTACTGTACCGAAATTTCGGTACAGTACAGGTACACCAACGTTAACTCCGAAACACGGGCTGCGATACGAACACACGCTGATGGCATTATTGAATGCCACGAAATGTCGCTGCTGGCCCCATATAATTGAATCCGATACTGAACTTTATGGCGTCGCCTCGTTGATACTGTTGCCAAACGTCGGCCTTAACTTGAGAACAGTGTAGGTAAATCGAGCGCTGCTGACCATATGGCGACAACCACGCATAATCGCTTTCGAGGCGAGATATCGTACCTTCAAATTTCTTTATTGAACCCTGTTCACGTATTCGGCCAGCAATTGCAATTTTCGTTTCAAATGGAACGCGAGCAACTTTCAGTTTAGAGAAGTTTGCCATTGCGTCATCAATTTTTCCATTCAAATAGAGGCGGCGTGCATACCAGAACTGTGATGTGTAGTTTGTATCACCTTCGGTAAACGAGCGACGCCAGCAGCTTTCTGCTTCAACGGTCTCTTCTGGAAAACGGTTTTCAAGAAGTCTTGCAAGGGCCGAATTAAGTAGTTTGTCGCCAGGCAGTACTTTGAGTGCATCGGCAAGTGTTTTGCGGGCGCTGGAAAATTCTCCTTCGGCTTCTTGCATACGACTTAGAGCCTTAGCGATATATATACTGGCAGCGTTTTTAGATATAGCAGTAGTTAACGCTTTTTTTGCACGTTCTTTGTTATTCAATAAAGTGGAAAAATCAGCTTCTGCAGCAAGCAAGTACTCATCATTTCTGAACCGCTGTAAGCCTTCGCTCAATGATTGTTCAACTTGCTTAGTCGCGGCCGTGACATCCTCTTCTGCAGGTTCCGATTGCTCTAGCACATCGCGCAAATGCCCCATCGCTAGTTTGACGAGGGTTACGTGTCCATGGCTGCTATTTGCGGTGGAGCCTATCAGGCGTGATGCATGTTGACGAGCCTTTTCAAGATGCATGTTCCGTTCGACATCTGTCTTAGAGGCTTCCGCGCGCACCATCTCTAACTCAGACATCGTGTGCGTAATGGATTTGTCATGTGGCAATAATTGTCTAGCATCAGCTAATAATTCATTCGCTCGGGTTAGGCTTCCATTCGGACGGCGCATCTCATAGATAGCATGCTGCTGAAACGTGTAGCCATCGTCATGGCTCGCTTCATGGGCCGCACGAAATATCTCCTCTATTCTCAATGGGTCCGAGAATTGGTCTCTCAAGTTTTTGGCGCGAATTGTTTCCCTGAATGCAGAACGGTCAGGAGTGTAGCCGACATCAATCTCTTTCAATATAGACATATACAGATCGAAGCGGTCTTGTTCTTGCGGCAGAGCACGCTCAAAAACAATCTGGGCAACCCAGGGATGTCTTGCGCGATAGGCCATGTCTAGCGCAGGCTTATATTCCTCGGATAATACAATAGACTCTAATGGTGAAAAAAAGTCTTGTTTGAAGTCCTTAAATGACACACCGGTGAGTCGATAGATTAAGCCGGCCCTCACTGGCACATTTAGTCGATTAAGAGCGCAGACAAAGAGGTATATTCGACGGGCTCGGTCACTGACTATGTGCTTGTATTCGTCAAATACAATATCGGGGAAATCTGCCCCGCTAGTGATCTCGTACAATGCAACTAGCAACTGCCTATCAGCATATGATAGAAAAGCTTCTCGCCGCTCCAATTGCGTTTTAGTTGACAAAACTCCCAAACATTTAAAAATATCCAGTTTTTCGATAAGAGAGTCGATTTCCAATGAAGAGAGCGATCTAAGCTGATGTGTTCCGTCCAACATTGGAGACAAGTCTTGACCGTCTACATTCCACTCGTTGCTCCGTTCTGTGCCTATAACCGTGACTGGAAGGTTTTTGTTTCGAGCGGCAGTAAGAAAACTCGATAGTTCAGTTGACCGGCGCGCAACTCCATCAATAAAGATATAAATTCGCTCTTTCAACAGATCGCACAACTCTGTTACTGGTCCAATCAGCAGACGAGCGTCGGACCGTAGATATAAAACTATCTTCTCAAATGTTATCCCCGCTTCATAAGAAATTCGTTTTAGAAGCACGGTCTTTCCTGATCCTGCATAGCCTTTGATGAGATAAAAGTCCGTTGCTCTGGGTCGATTTGGTTCGTCTACAAGGATCACCTCAGATAATATGGTGTCGGTCAGTGTCCTCTTCGCATCGTGCGCGGCAGCAATTGAACCCCATCCATATGATGCTCCTTTATAGAATGCTTGGGGATTAGGCGTTTCTGGTGGCATACCCCCGAAAACGTACATCACGTCGTTCGTAAGAAATGCTAGAAGTTCATCGGAAGGGGCTGCGTGAGTTGCGAACTTTGCTGCAATTGGGTGGCTATGAATAGTAGATTTTATTCCCCGTAAAGCCTTGGGGATTTTGCCTTGCAGCTCTGTTATAAACTCATCGAAAGTACCACTTATAGTGGTAATCCTTTTATCTGCCCAGATCCGTTGGTCTCTTTCGGATGGGTTGGGTGTCACCACGTATTGCATTGGCCTAGAAATTTCTGGACGGGTTAACTGTAGAAGTATTGAGCGAATGTCACTGTCTTCTATTTGATAGCCTACGTAAACCACGCTGTACTCACCTGCATATTCGGTGAATCTGTGGAAGAGTTTGTCTCTTCCGGTCATATGGCTGACGTATTGGTCGATTGTCAAGATAAGTGGACAAGTCACTTCGTCCACCATCGAAATGCAGCCATGTAGTTTCAACAGTGGGACGGCATCCGGGGCACGCAACTCGTGGTCAATTCTGTCGGAATTTCTGAGTATCGGAACTAAGGTCTGAAGTCGACTTTTGTTCTCTGCGTATGCTTTTTCGAGTATTTGGTCATAGTTTGTTGTTACAACCGCGGCCCACCGGAAGTCCGCAATAGCTTTGTGTGTGTTACTGGGGTTGTACCGCTCAAAAATCTGAGCAATGTATCGCTGTACCGTACGGAGATCGGACTCTGCAATGCAGTACTCGCCAATAAGTGAAAGCGCCTTGTCAAGGGAATCACCTCCGAGGAATTTGTCCGAAAGCAATTTACCTAGTTCCCTTCCTGAAGGAGGGCTTTCGGGTGCGCTAGAGGCCTTAGCTCCCCATGATGCACCGGCTCCTAAAAACAAGATTACTTTTCCCGCGCGAATCTGGTCAATTAGATAGTGAGGAATGTCCATTGTGCAGTGATAAACCAATATATGACTTAGTTGAACATCGGGAATTTGAGCGATAAATTGGGGTGTGTAAAACAAAAACCGGCGACAGCCTATCCTGCACTAGTCCCCCAATCCTAAATTTCTTCGTCATGACGAAGACTTTGGGAGAGTTAACGCGCCAGCGCGCGGCTGCACAAACTCTTGCAGGCTTATCTGACCATCGACGAAACGCTGAGCGTGGGCCTCATCTGCTTCACTGAGCGAGAAACCTTCTAGACCGACGGAGGCCCGCGCATAGTTAACTGCCGATTGCCGGCGGCTGCGTTCGATATCCGATATGGTTTTGCGGGGCTGTTGCCTGCATTTACCCTTGCCAGCCATGGTGTCTCCTTGCCGCAGGTAACTCGATCTTACAAGAAGTATGGGTAATCTGGTTTAGGTACGCGCAGCCACAGAGGTGGTGCGCTGAGTGTCTTGTTTTGCCTGCTATGGACGCCAATATCGGCTGCGTACTAGCCGTAGTTTCCAAAGAGGCTTTGCCTCTCTGGACTCTCCACCCTCGCCGGCGGGAGCCTCGGGAGCAGGGGTTGCGGGCCCTTGGCCCTGAACTCCTGCCCCCGGGCATAGCGTGGGGCGCTCC
The DNA here is from genome assembly GCF_900496965.1 of Achromobacter agilis. GTDB lineage: Bacteria > Pseudomonadota > Gammaproteobacteria > Burkholderiales > Burkholderiaceae_B > Achromobacter > Achromobacter agilis. Next base: position 258,449 of record NZ_UFQB01000005.1, on the reverse strand, counting down.
TGCCGCGTCAAGGGGCCGTGTCCTCGCCCTGTGGGCTGCGGGCCGCACCAACCCCTTGACCCGTCATCCGCTCGACGGCACTGCTACTGACGTCGTTTGGCCGCAAGAGGTGTCAAGGGCGGGACCGGAAGCCGCAGCCCGAAGCGCAGCGCAGGGAACGGGTGAGGATCCCGGGCGAAGCCTTCACTCTTGATGCCTCTGGAAGCCATGCAGCCTGTCGGCCGGGGGGAGGAGCAAGGCGAAGCCGCTGGGCCTGCCCCCGCGGCCAGTCCGGCAAGAACGGACGCGGGATGCAACCGAAGGGGTTGCCCAAGCGTAGCGCGGAGATATGTGCGGCCATAAATGAAAAGGCCTCGCTGATGGCGAGGCCGATGCGGACGCAACATGCACATCACTTACCGTTGACGCAGCCGCCCGTTGCCGGTCCCCAGTTCTTGCCCATGTTTTGCAAGACGTGCTGCCGATAGGGGCGGGATCCAGATGGCGTTGCTTGCAATCATGCGATTTGTTCAGTCGCAACCCTCATGCCGGCGGTGTTTTTTCGCATTATCTTGAGGTTATCGACGTAGCCGATATCCGGCGCCGCTGCCGAGTTCAAGCAAAGGCTCTCTACCCAGGAATTCCCCTCCGCGCACACCCATGAAAAAAGCCGTTGGCATAACGCCAACGGCTTTTCAATATTCTGGTGCCCGGGGCCGGAATCGAACCGGCACGCCTTGCGGCGGGGGATTTTGAGTCCCCTGCGTCTACCAATTTCACCACCCGGGCAGGCTGGTCGCGGACACATGCTGATGACGGTCGCGGGAGAAGCGAAGACGGCAATTATATGCGGTCTGGGAAAAATTGTCAGGCAAGGGGCGGATCCGCCCCTTGCCGGGCCGGGGCTTACTTCTTCTCGGGCAGGAACCAGTTCATGACCAGCGCGCAGATGCCGCCGGTGGCCACGCCGGATTCCAGCACGTTCTTCACGGCGTGGGGCAGGTGCGAGAGGATTTCCGGCACTTGCGAGACGCCCAGGCCCAGGGCCAGGGAGACGGCGATGATGAGGAGCGCGCGGCGGTCCAGCTGGATGCCGGCCAGGATATTGATGCCGGACGCGGCGACCGCGCCGAACATGACCATGGCGGCGCCGCCCAGCACGGGTTCGGGCACGGCCTGCAGGATGCCGGCGACGGGCGGGAAGAGGCCCAGCACGATCAGCATGCCAGCGATCCAAATGCCTACGTGGCGGCTGGCGATTCCGGTCAGCTGGATGACGCCGTTGTTCTGCGCGAAGACGGAGCTGGGGAAGGTGTTGAAGACGCCGGCCAGGAGGGAGTTGGCCCCGTTGACCAGAACGCCGCCCTTGATGCGCTGCATCCAGAGGGGGCCTTCGACGGGCTCTTTGGAGACCTTGCTGGTGGCGGTGACGTCGCCGATGGCTTCCAGCGAGGTGACCAGGTAGATGATCAGCATGGGCACGAACAGCGACCACGAGAAACCCAGGCCGAAGTGCAGCGGGGTGGGGATCTGGAACAGGGAGGCTTCGCGGGCGCCGGTGAAGTCCAGGCGGCCCATGGTGGCGGCGGCGATGTAGCCGACGGCCAGGGCGAGGACCAGGGCGGTGCTGCGGACCCAGACGACGGGCACGCGGTTCAGCAGGATGATGGTGCCCAGCACCAGGCCGGACAGGGTCAGGTTCTCGGCGCTGGCGAAGGTGCCGTTGCCCATGGCGCTGTAGCCGCCGCCCATGCTGATGAGGCCGACCTTGATCAGGGTCAGGCCGATGAGCAGCACGACGATGCCGGTGACCAGCGGGGTGATCAGGCGCTTGACGAAGGGCAGGATGCGGCTGATGCCCATCTCGATGAAGGATCCGGCGATGACGACGCCGAAGATCGCGGCCATCACGGTCTCGACCGGAGTGCCTTGCTTGACCATGACGGAGCCGCCGGCGATCAGCGGGCCGACGAAGTTGAAGCTGGTGCCTTGCACGATCAGCAGGCCGGCGCCCAGGGGGCCGAAGCGCTTGCACTGGACGTAGGTGGCGATGCCGGAGATGACCAGCGACATGGAGACGATCAGGGTGGTGTCGCGGCTGGAGACGTCCAGGGCCTGGCAGATGAGCAGGCCCGGGGTGACGATGGGGACCAGGATGGCCAGAAGGTGCTGCAGGGCGGCGACGAAGGCGACTGGAGGGGCGGGGCGGTCGTCGGGGCCGTAGACCAGGTCGTAGCTGGGTTCGTCGGCGTCGGAGGCGTCTTGGGGCGCGGGTTGGGTCAAGGAGGCGGGTTGCATGGCGGAGGGCCGGCCGGGGCGGGAAGGGAGAGGAAAGTGCGGGATTTTAGCGGGGAAGGCCCTGCGCGTCCCAGGCGGCGCCCGGGCGCTAGTTAGAATCCCGTGTCGCCAATAACGGGTCCGCCGGACCCCACGCCATGCAAAAACGCGCCAAATGGACAGTGATCGCGCTGGTTCTGATCTTCTCCGCGCTGCCGCTGGTCCTGCTGTTCTGGCTGATGGACGGCGACGATTTTTCTGCCGTCGATCGCGGGCGGTCCTACGGCAGCAGCATCTACAAGAACTATCAGGGTGGCGTCTACGCCGCCGTTCCCAGCAACGGTTATTACCGTGTGGCGGAGGCCGACGCGGCCAGTTTCGAGGCGTTCGATACGGGGGCTTTCGATGGCAGGCAGGCGGCCAGGGACCGGCGCAATGTGTATTGCGGCAACCTCATCCTGCCGGACATGAAGCCGGCGTCGGCGCGCTATCTGGGCAATAGCCATTTCACGGACGGCGCCGTCACCTATTATTGCTCGATGCACAGCGTGCTCAACCGGGAGCTGGGCAGGCTGGACGAGTTCTGGCAGAAGGTGCTGTTCCGGGCGGACGCCGGCCCCAAGCCGCAGACCTACCTGTATCCGTTCACGGCCTTGCCGGCCAGCGCCCGGCCGTACCGGCCGCTGCTGGACCGCGACCTGGTCACGGATGGGGCGCGCGTGTTCTACCGGGGCCGGGAAATGGCGCAGGCGGATCCGGCCTCGCTGCGCCGCCTGCCGGCGGGCCGGGACGGCGATGTGCGGGCCAGCGATGACTTTTTCGCCGATGGCCGCAGCGTCTATTTCCACGAGCAACTGCTGCCGCTGTCGGACGATCCCGCGCTATATACCTTCATGGTGGGAGATCTGTACCGCCAGCCCTATCTCCATGACCCGCGCGACGGCATGGTGTACGTGGGCGCGCAGCCCTTCGACGCGGCGCATGCGCCGTACCGCTTGCTGAGCGAGCAGGGCCGGCATGTGTACCAGGCGCTGTTCCGCGGCAAGGACGGCATGTATTTCTACAACACGCAGACGCGTCAGGTGGAGCGGGCCGGCGACGATCCCTACGCCTCGGGAACCTACATCGCGCTGTCGCCGTACGTGTACACGGACGGCAGGCAGGTGCTGTTCCTGCAGGCCAGGGAAGTCTGGGCCCGCTCTTCGAGGGGCAGCGGCGGCGGGCTGGTTTCCCGTTCTACGCTGATCAACCGGCTGGAAGGCGCGCCGGACGGGGAATGGCAAAAGCGCGGCGTGGTTTATCACAACTTCGGCACGGTCTGGCAGAAGGGCGATGCGCTCTATTACCTCGATGAGCTGGGCCCATCGCAACTGGTCTTCCACCCGGTCTACAGGATTCTGGACGGCGCCGCGGCGGACTTCCTGCTGCGCTCGCAAGAGACGCGGCAGATCACCACCGCCGATATCCGCAAGCTGATCCGGGACGGCAAGCTGGCGGCGCCGCAGAGCGAGACCCTGCTGGAAGCCAAGACGCGTTACCGCAAGGTCTTCTCGATTTTCTGAGACGAAGACAGGAATTCGGGAGCGCATCGGGTGGGGGACATCGGCCGGGACTTGAAAGCGAGCGATTGGCCCCCACATCAGTAGGGTTTCCCGGCGGCCGCGCGGGCTGAACGTCCCGGCCGCTGTTAACCGTCCCTAATTTATTTACCTAGCCACGTAGAACCATGAGCCAAACCGCCACGCCTTCCACGTCCGAAACCCTGGGCTTCCAGGCCGAGGTGAAGCAGCTGCTGCACCTGATGATCCATTCGCTGTACAGCAACAAGGAAATCTTCCTGCGCGAGCTGGTGTCGAACGCGTCGGACGCCTGCGACAAGCTGCGCTTCGAAGCCATCGACAGTCCGGAGCTGCTCGGCGGCGACGGAGAGCTGGCCATCACCGTCAGCTACGACAAGGCCGCCCGCACGATCACGATCTCGGACAACGGCATCGGCCTGTCGCGCGAAGAGGCGGTGGCCAACCTGGGCACGATCGCGCGCTCCGGCACCCGCGAATTCTTCTCGCAGCTGACGGGCGACAAGCAGAAGGATGCGCAGCTGATTGGTCAGTTCGGGGTGGGCTTCTATTCCTCGTTCATCGTGGCCGACAAGGTCACGGTGGTAAGCCGCCGGGCCGGCGCCGCCGACGCGATCCAGTGGGAATCGGACGGCCAGGGCGAATTCACGATCGCCGCGGCCGAGAAGGCCACGCGGGGCACCGACGTGACGCTGCACCTGCGCGCCGACGAGGACGAGCTGCTCAACGGCTGGAAGCTGCGCGAGATCCTGCGCCGCTATTCCGACCACATCTCCCTGCCCATCCGCATGGCCAAGGAAGAGTGGGACCAGGAAAAGGGCGAGCAGGTCAAGACGGACGAACTGGAAACGGTGAACCAGGCCAACGCGCTGTGGGCCCGCAGCAAGTCCGACGTCACGGAAGAGCAGTACCGCGAGTTCTACAAGACGGTGTCGCACGACTACGACGACCCGCTCGCCTGGACGCACAACCGCGTGGAAGGCCGCAGCGAATACACCCAGCTGCTGTACGTGCCCAAGCATGCGCCGATGGACCTCTGGGACCGCGACGGCCGCCGCGGCGTGAAGCTGTACGTGAAGCGCGTCTTCATCATGGACGACGCCGATCAGCTGCTGCCTTCCTACCTGCGTTTCGTGCGCGGCGTGATCGATTCGGCGGACCTGCCGCTGAACGTGTCGCGCGAGATCCTGCAGGAAAGCCGCGACGTGCGCGCGATCCGCGAAGGCTCGGCCAAGCGCATCCTGTCGCTGCTGGAAGACATGGCTGAGAACAAGGCGGAAGACTACGCCACGTTCTGGTCGGAATTCGGCCAAGTGCTGAAGGAAGGCGCGGGCGAAGACCACGCCAACCTGGAACGCATCGCCAAGCTGATGCGCTTCGCGTCCACGAACACCGGCGACCAGGCCCAGACCGTGTCCTTCGCCGATTACGTGTCGCGCATGAAGGAAGGCCAGGACAAGATCTACTACGTCACGGCGGACACCTTCGCCGCGGCCAGCAACAGCCCGCACCTGGAGATCTTCCGCAAGAAGGGCATCGAAGTGCTGCTGCTGTCGGACCGAGTGGACGAATGGATGCTGTCCTACCTGCGCGAGTTCGACGGCAAGTCGCTGGTGTCGGTGGCCAAGGGCGGCCTGGACCTGGCCGAGCTGGCCGACGAGGAAGAAAAGAAGCACCAGGCCGAAGTGGCCGAGGACTTCAAGCCGCTGGTCGAGCGCCTGCAGAAGACGCTGGAAGACCAGGTCAAGGAAGTGCGCGTGACGCTGCGCCTGGTGGATTCGCCGGCTTGCGTGGTGGTGGGGCAGAACGAACTGAGCCCGCACCTGCTGCGCATGTTGAAGGCCGCGGGCCAGGAAGCGCCGAACGTGAAGCCCGTGCTTGAAATCAACCCCGAGCACCCGCTGCTGGCGCGCATCCGCGCGGCCGACGATGGCGAGTTCGACCAATGGGCCCGTCTGCTGCTGGACCAGGCCCTGCTCGCCGAAGGCGCGCAGATCGCCGACCCGGCGGCGTTCGTGAAGCGGTTGAATGCGCTGCTGTTGAAGTAAGCGGCAAGCAGTCGGCACGCAAGAGCCCCTGGCATGGCGCCAGGGGCTTTTGTTTTTTCCGCCGCCTTCGCGCGAGGCGATGGCGCCTGGAAAAAATAAACAGGGGCTTATGCGGGCGCAGGCGTTAACCTTCGGGCTGACGCCTTGTCGGACCTTGCCGAGCCTTCCATGCCCCACACCCGCGCACCCATTGCAGAACTCAAGATCGGTTTCATCGGCGCGGGCCGCCTGGGCCGCGCCCTGGCGTGGAGCCTGGATGCGGCCGGCTGCCGGGTGCATGCGGTGGCCAGCCGCGGCGCCGCGCGCGCGGCCGAGCTGGCGGCGCCCATTGCGCATTGCCTCCAGTATCCGGCGCAGCGGCTTGCCGACGAATGCGACCTGGTGTTCATCACTACGCCCGACGGCGCCATCCAGGCGATTGCGGACGAGCTCCAATGGCGCGAGGGCCAGGGCGTCGTGCACTGCAGCGGCGCCACGGAAGTCTCGGCGCTGGCCAAGGCCGCCGCCGACGGCGCCATGGTTGGCGGCTTCCATCCCATGCAGACGTTCGCCGACCCGGCCGCGGCAGCCAAGTCCCTGCCTGGCTCCACGATCACGATAGAAGCACAAGGCGAGCTCAGCCGCACCCTGCTGGGGCTGGTCGAGTGCCTGGGCTGCGCCGCCAACCAGCTGCCTCCGGGCATGCGGGCCAGGTACCATGCCGCGGCGGGGTATGCCTCGCAGTACATCAACGTGGTGCTGGGCGAGGCCGTGCGCATCTGGCAGTCGTGGGGTGCGACCGAGGCCCAGGCCCTGCCGGCGCTTGTGCCCATGGTGCGGGGCACGCTGGCCTCCATCGAGGCCGCGGGGCTGGCCAAGGGCATGCCGGGCCCGGTATCGCGCGGCGACGCGGGCACCGTCGAGAAGCACGTGGCGGCCCTGTCCGAGCTGGACGGCGATACGGCGCGGCTCTATCGCGAACTGTGCCTGCGCAGCGTGTCGCTGGCGCTTGCGGCGGGCGGGATCGACCCGGACAAGGCCGCGCGCATCGAGGCCATCCTGCGCGTCCCCCAGGCCTAGCCCGCGCCGGGCGCGTCCAGCCGGAGCGTGCCCGCAAGCCATCGCCGTTTGCCATGGCAGCCCGAGAATTTACGATGCCATCCGCGATGGGAATTGCGCGATTATTGCTGCCACGGTAGCGGCCGGCCGCGTGCGGCGTAGCCTCTTCCGCCATAAGAATCCCGCGGGCCATGCGGGGCATGGAGAGAGACATGACACATCGCGCATTCATGGAGGCGCGGCGCCGGGTCGTGCGCGGCCTGGCCCTGGCGCCTTGGATGACCGGCGCCATCGCCGGTTCGCTTGCCGCGGGATCCGCCCGGGCCAGCACCGGCGGCGCCGGCAATTTTCCTTCCCATCCTCTGACGTTCATCGTGCCCTGGGCCGCGGGCGGCGGCGGGGACATCGTCGTGCGCATGCTGACTTCCAAGCTGAGCGACCGGGTGCGCCAGCCCATCGTCGTGGAGAACCGCGGTGGCGCCACCGGCACGATAGGCAGCGCCCAGGCGGCGCGCAGCAAGCCCGACGGCTATACCGTGGTGTATGCCACGGCAGACTCGCACTTCATCTTTCCGCAGCTGTACAAGCAGTCTCCCTACGATGCGTTGCGGGATTTTTCGCCGGTGGCGCCTATTGGCTATTTCCAGTTCGGGCTGGCCGTGCATCCGTCCATTCCGGCGCGCAACGCGCAGGAGTTCCTGGCGCTGGTCCGCAAGTCTCCTCGCAAGTACACCTATGGCACCTGGGGCATCGGCAGCACGGCGCAGCTGGTGATGGAGAACTTCAAGGCCGAGAACGGACTGGAGATCCTGCACGTGCCGTATCAGGGCACCGCGCCGGAGCTGCTGGGGCTGGCCTCGGGGCAGGTCGACGCCGCCATCCTGCCCATGCAGATCACCGACGGTTATGTGAAAGAGGGCAAGATCCGGATGCTGGGCCTGGGCTCGCCCGAGCGCTACGCCACCTTGCCGGACCTGCCCACGCTGAAGGAGCAGGGGATGGACCTGGACCTGCGCAGCGCCGTGGGCCTGCTGGGCCCGGCCAACATTCCCGCGCCCATCCTGGCGCGCCTGAACGACGAGCTCGGCAACGTGATGCGCGACGCCACCGTCCAGGAGAACCTGCGCACGCAGTACATCGTGCCCCAGATCATGAAGACCGAGGAATACCGCGCCTTCCTGCAAAGCGAATACCAGCGCTGGGGCGGCATCGTGCGCAACTCCCGCGTCCAGATCGAGTAGGGCGGGCCGTTGCGCGCCGCGGAGGGCCGCGGCACCCGTTCACTAGGAGAATCCATCGACATGACAGTCCTGCAGCAGCCCCTGCCGCTCATCGGCAATCATCTGAACCGGCCCGAATCGGTGATCGCGCTTGCCGACGGGCGCCTCTATGCCTGCGACCGCCAGCGCGGTGTGGTGCGCGTGGACCGGGACCCGGACGGCCAGCCCGCGGTGCAATGGCCGGCGGAAGAATTCGTGGCCAACGGCATTGCGCTGCTGGATGACGGCACCTTCCTGATCGCCAACGTCGGCCCGCGCGGCGGCGCATGGAAGCTGGTCGCGCCCGGCCAGCTCGAACCCTTCCTGACCGAGGAGCAGGGCCTGCCGCGCTCGCCGCTCAACTTCCTGTTCCCGGACGAACATGGCAACGTCTGGCTGTCGCTGTGCACGCAGCGGGAGCCGCGCAGCCTGGCCTTCCATACGGAGAACGCCGACGCCATGATCGGCGTGATGCGCCCGGGCAGCCGCCGCGTCGAGATCGTGGCGCGCGGGCTGGGCTTCAGCAATGAGTTGCGGGTGGACCCGACGGGCCGCTGGCTGTACGTGAACGAGACCATCGCCCGCCGCATGTCGCGCTTTGAAATCCTGCCTGGGGCAACCCTGGGCAAGCGGGAGCTTGTGTGCGAATTCGGGCGCGGCACCTGGCCTGACGGCCTGGAGTTCGACGAAGAGGGCGGCATCTGGCTGACCAGCGTCGTCAGCAACCGCGTGCTGCAGGTGGACCGGCACGGCCATTGCACCGTGCACATCGAAGATTGCGACGACGGCGCCATCGACGCGGCGGAACGGGCCTTCGCCGCCAATGCGTTCGGCTTCGAGGAAATCAGCACCGGCAAGCACTACGGCCTGCGCAATATTTCCAGCATTGCGTTTGGCGGGCCTGACCTGCGCACCGCCTACCTGGGCAGCCTTTTCAATACGGGCATTTCGGTGTGGCAGGCGCCCGTGGCGGGGGCGAAGCCGCTGCACTGGAACGTGGGCAGGACCGTGCTGGACTGAGCTTCCGAGAGGGAGAAAAGATTCCCGATCGGTAACTATTTGGCGTGGAAACAGATGTCGGATATTAATTATTCCCGATCGGTAATTTTTTGAGCGACATGGCGATTTATTCGCTTAGAATTACCGAACGGTAATTCTGGAGGCGCTCATGGCCGCGAACGATATTCCCGCCGCTCTCGCAGGCGAATCCGGTGTGACTATCCGCAGCTCGGCCGAGCTGGGAGCGCTGGTGAAGGAGGTCCGGCGCTCTCAGGGCCTGTTGCAGGCGGATCTGGCTGGCCTGTCTGGCACGGGCAATCGCTATGTGGTGGATCTGGAGCGCGGCAAGCCGACACTGCAGCTGCAGAAGGTGTTGGACATGCTGGATCTGCTGGGCCTGGAAGTGCGGGTGGCGCCCAAGCGCGCGAGCCTGTCATGAACGCTGCCGATGGGCTGGACATTTATCACGCCGACCGCAAGGTCGGCCGCTTGTTCGACGAGCGGCCCTTGCGCTTTGTCTACGACGATGCCTGGCTGGGCCTGCCCGGCGCGCATGCTATCTCGCCATCGATGCCAATGCGTAGCGGTGATCACGCGGGCGGGGCCGTCCATGCCTTTTTTGAAAACTTGTTGCCCGAAGGGCAGGTCCGCAAGTTCCTGCAGGCCAGCCGTCATGCCACGACCGTGTTCGGGCTGTTGCGCAGTGTGGGAGGCGATACCGCCAGCGGTTTGACCATATTGCCGCAGGGCGAGCGGCCAGCGCCGGCGCGCTATCGGCCTGCTACCTGGCAGGAAATCGCGGCTCGCCTAAAGGATGCGGCGGTGCCGGCGCTGGTCGCGGAGAACGCGGACGGAGCGCGGATATCCCTGGCGGGTGCCCAGGACAAGCTGCTGTTGATGGTAATGCCGGATGGGTCGCCTGCGCTGCCCGAGGGGGCGGCGCCATCCTCGCACATCCTGAAGCCGGACATACGGGGTTTCGACAAGGTCTGGTCGTCGGCTCTCAATGAAACCCTGGTGATGCAGTTGGCGGACAGACTGGGCCTGGGCGTGGCGCAGGCCAGTTATCAGCGCGACACGCGAGCCTGCCTTATCCGGCGCTATGACCGCGCATTCGACGACAAGGGCGGTTTGTTGCGCATGCATCAGTTGGACTTATGCCAGCTGGCCGGTAAACCATCCGACGTGAAATACGAATCGGACGGCGGCCCGTCACTGGCTCAGTGCCGCGAATTACTGGGAAGGATGGGAGTCGGCGCTGCGGATTTGAAGCGATTGCTGCAATGGGTGCTGTTCAATCTGTGCGTGGGCAACAACGATAGCCATGCCAAGAATCTGTCCGTATTGCAGATGCTTGGCGGGCACTACCGTTTGGCGCCCTTCTACGACTTGATGTGCACCTCGATCTACCCAGGGTTGGCCCGCAATTTTGCCTTGTCGATCGGTGGGCAGGCGAGGCCGGGCGCCATCGGACCGGAGCAGTTGGAGACGATGGCGCGAGAGCTGGGTTTTGCTTGGCGATATGTCAACGCGGTGGGCGAGGCGCTGACGAATGAGCTGCCCGCGGCGTTGGAACAGGTGCAGGCGGCGCTGCTGGAGCAGGTCGCCGCCGACACGGAGCGCGCATTGGTGGAGCGCCTGGGCATGTGGATTCGGAAAAACACCCAAAAGCTCGCGAAGCGCTGGGGCTGGAACCCTTAAGCGCCGCTTCGTATCACCACCGCGTCCAGCGCCAGCGCGCCCTGGCCGTCGGGTAGCGCAAGCAGGGGATTGATCTCCACCGAGCTGAAGTCCGCGCGGCGGGCATGGGCGAAGCGCGATAGCGCCGCCAGCGCGTCGGCCAGCGCGCCGATGTCGCAGGGCGGCGCGCCGCGCGCGCCTTGCAGCAAGGCATATCCCTTGATCTCGCGGATCATCGCCAGGGCTTCGTCGCGGCCGAAAGGCGCCAGTCGGAAGCTCACGTCCTTCAATACCTCGACGAAGACGCCGCCCAGTCCGAACATCACCACCGGCCCGAAGACCGGATCGCAATGCACGCCGGCGATGCACTCCACGCCCTTGGGCGCCATGGGCGCGACCAGCACGCCATCGATGCGGGCCTGGGGGCAGCGCCTGCGCACCGCATCCATGATGTCCGCATGCGCGCGCCGCAGCGCGTCCTCGCCCGCGACATTGAGCTTGACGCCGCCTACGTCGCTTTTGTGCACGATGTCGGGCGACACCACTTTCAGCGCCACGGGGCAGCCCAGGGCCGTAGCGGCCCGCACCGCTGCGCCGGCATCGGCGGCTAGCGTGCAGGGCGTGGCGGGAAGCCCGGCATGGCGCAGCAGCGCCATGGCCTGCACCTCGTTGTAGGCGTCCAGCAGCGGCGGGGCGCCGTCTGGCGAGGCTGAGGGAGCGATAGCGCTGGCGTCCATATCCGCGCGGTCCGCCAGGCTGGCCACGGTGCCGATGGTGCGGATGGCGGCGCTGGGGTCCGGGAACACCAGGCAGCCCAGGCGTTCCAGTTCGCGGCGGCGCGCGGGCGGGAACAGGGCGCTGATGGCCAGCGGTACGCCGGGGTGGCGGGCTTGCATCTCGCGCGCGAAGGCCTCGAAGGTAGGCCACAGCGCTTCGGACGAACCGGCGGCGGCGAGAAACACCGCCAGCGCGTCGTAGCCGCCATCCGCGAGGACGTCGTCGGCGGTCGTCAGGAGCAATCCCGGCTCGGAGACGGCCTGGCCGGTGACGTCCACGGGATTGCGTCCGCTGGCGAAGGGCACGCGCTCCAGCAGACGCGCCTGGGCCGGGGCGGCGGGTTCCGGCAGGGCCAGCCCGGCGTCCTGGGCCTCGTCGGCCATCAAGGCGCCGACGCCGCCCGAGATGGTGAAGATGCCCAGGCGCTTGCCGGCGGGAGGCCGCTTCCAGGTGTCCAGCGCGTAGCCCAGGTTGAAGAAGTCCTCGATGCTGCGGGCGCGCAGGGCGCCGTACTGGCGGAACAGCGCGTCATAGACGGCGTCGTCCCCGGCCAGCGCGGCGGTGTGCGAGGCGGCGGCCTGCGCGCCGGCCTGGGTGCGGCCGATCTTCGTGACGACGACGGCCTTGCCCGCCGCGCGCGCCGCGGCCAGGGCGCGGCGCAGCTTGTTGCCGTCGCGGCAGCCTTCCATGTAGGCCATGATGACGCGGGTGTCGGCGTCGTGGGCCAGCCATTCGATGCAATCGGCGACGTCGATGTCGGCCTCGTTCCCCGTGCTGATCCAGTGCGACAGCCCGAGCCCGCGCTCGCGCGCCATGCTGTACGCATAAGCGCCGAACGCGCCGCTCTGCGACACCATGCCGATGCCGCCGGGCGGCACGATGCCGTTGGCGGGCGCGGGCGAGAAGGTGGCGTAGACCTTGCGCCGCACGTTCATGAAACCCAGGCAGTTGGGGCCCAGCAGCCGGATGCCGCGCTCGCGGGCAACGGCGCAGAGCCGTTCCTGCTGCGCGGCGCCGGACGCGCCGGTTTCGGAGAAGCCCGAGGTGAAGACCACCGCCGCGCCGACCTGGCCGGGGCGCGCGCGCTCCAGCGCCTGCGCGGCGTGGGCGGCGGGCACCGCCAGGATGGCCAGGTCTATGTTCCCGTCCAGGGCGTCCAGGGACGGCAAGGCGGCCAGGCCCTGGATGGTGTCGGCGCGCGGGTTGACGGGAACGATGCGGCCTTCGTAGCCGTGCTGGCGCAGCAGCGTGACGGGCATGGCGCCGATCTTGCCTGGCGTGGCGGAGGCGCCCACGATGGCGATGCCTTGCGGGTCGAAGAGGCGGGACAAGGTGGAGTCGGGAAGCTGGGTCATGGTGCGGGCAAGGGAGTTCAGGAAAAGCGCGCCACGCTGCGGCCGATGCTGCCGCGTTCGAGCATGGCGGCCAGCGCCTGGGGCAGGTCGGAGGGTTCGATGACGCGGGAAATCAGGTCCAGGTGGGCCGGCCGGTACCCGGCGGCGAGTTTGTTCCAGACCTGGCGGCGCAGCGGCATGGGGCTGTTGGCGTTGATGCCCAGCAGCTTGACGCCGCGCAGGATGAAGGGGATGACCGAGGACGGCAGCTCCGCGCCGCCCGCGTTGCCGAAGGCGGCGGCGACGCCATCCGGACGCAGGCTGGCCAGCGCATGGGCCAGCAGCTTGCCGCCCACCGAATCGATGACGCCGGCCCAGCGGGCGCTCATCAACGGCTTGATGCTGGCCGACAGGTCGGGCGGCGCGATCACCTCCTGCGCACCCAGGGAGCGCAGATAGTCTTCGGCATCCGGTTTCCCGGTCATGGCGCATACGCGATAGCCGCGCTGGCTCAGGATGTCGATGGCGATGCCCGCGACGCCGCCGGTCGCGCCGGTGACCAGCACCTCGCCTTGCTCCGGCGTCAGCCCGCAATGCTCCATCCAGTGCAGCGATAGCGCGGCGGTGTAGCCGGCCGCGCCCAGGACCGCCGCATCGCGCAGGTTGATGCCGGCGGGTAGCGGCAGCACCCAGTCGTGGCGGACCCGCGCGTATTCGGCATAGCCGCCGTCGCAGTCCACGCCGATGCCGAAGCCGTGCACGACGACCTCCTGCCCCGGCGCCAGCGCCGGGTCGGCGGAATGCACCACGGTGCCCGAGAGATCGATGCCGCCAATGCGCGGATACGCGCGGATGATGCCGCCACGGCCGGCCTGGGCCAGCGCATCCTTGTAGTTGAGGCCGGCGTAGGCCACCTTGATGAGCGTGTCGCCCTCGGACAGCTCGTCCGCGCGCAAGGTTTCGAAGCGGCCTTGCGGAGGCGCGTCCGCCGCGCCGGCGTGCAGGCGGTAGGCCTGGAAGGTAGGGTTATCCATCGTGGTCTCCTTTGGAGTCTCAGGCACGCGCCAGCAGCCGGCGCGCCAAGGTGGCGCGATGCAGCTCATTGGCGCCGTCGTAGATGCGGAAGGGGCGCATTTCCTGCCAGACCATGGCCACGGGCGTGTCGTCCGAAAGCCCCGACGCGCCCATCATCTGCACGGCCCGGTCCGCCACGCGGTTCACTGCCTCGGACACGAAGACCTTGGCCATGGCGCTGTGCTGCTTCACGGGCAGGCCGTCATCCATGCGGCTGGCGCAGTCCAGCGTCATGAGGCGGCTGGCGTGCAGATCGATGTGGGAATCGGCCACCATCGCCTGGATCTGCTGCAGGTCCGCCAGCCGCGAGCCGAATGAATCGCGCTTCACGACATAGGCCTGCGCGGTTTCCAGGGCGCGGCGGGCGCGGCCGATGTAGCGCATGCAATGGGACAGGCGGGCGGGCTCCAGCCGCAGTTGCGCGTATTCGAGGCCGCGGCCGGGTTCGCCCAGCACCGCGTCGTCGTCGAGCTCGCAGCCTTCCAGCAGGATCTCGGCGTGGCCGCCGATCTGGTAGCCGGTGACCATGCCGATATCGCGCACGACGCGGTAGCCCGGCGTGTCGGCAGGCACCAGGAACAGGGTGGCGCCTTCTTCCGCCCGCGCCAGCACCAGCGCGAAATCCGCGCCCACGCCGCCGCTGATGAACTGCTTATGTCCGCTCAGTACCCATCGGCCGCCGCGGCGTCCGGCGCGCGTCTGCAGCATGGAGGGATCGGAGCCCGCGCCGGGGGCGGGCTCGGTCATGGCGAAGCAGGCCCGTCGCTCGCCGCGCACCAGCGGCGCCAGGAAGCGTTCCTGCTGGGCCGGGCTGGCCAGCCGCAGCAGCGTCAGCATATTGGGCTGGTCGGGCGCGGCGCAGTTCAGCGCGGCCGGCCCCAGGAAGCCGCGCCCGGCCTCTTCCAGCACCTGAGCCAGCGCGCGCCAGCCCAGGCCCAGCCCGCCCCATTCCCGGGGCAGCTGCGGCGCGTACAGACCGGCTTCGCGGGCCTGCGCGCGCAGCTGGGCCACGCAACGGTCCAGCGCGGCCACGTCGCGCGCAATGGCGGGCGATTCGGCGGGTATCGCGATGTCGTCCACGAAGCGGCGCATGCGTTCGCAGAGATTCTGCACGGCCGCGTCGTCATTGCGTTCTTGCCTGGGTTGCGTCATGGCTATTCCTCGATCTTCACGCCGGCCTGTTTCACGACGGCGCGCCAGCGATCGGTTTCGTCGGCGATGTGTCGGCCGAAGGCCTCCGGCGTGCCGCCCGTGGGCTGCATCCCCAGGCCGGTGAAATAGCTGCGCACCTCGGGGTCGGCCAGCACCGCGTTGACCTGGCGGTTCAATTGGGCGATGACTTCCTTCGGCGTGCCGGCCGGCGCCATCACGCCCCACCACGACGACGCCGCCAGCGGCACGCCCAGCTCCGCCAGTGTGGGCACGTCGGGCAGCTCGGGGTTGCGCGCCTGCGCGGCGATGGCCACGGCGCGCAGGCGGCCCGCCTTGACCTGCGCGTACACCGGCGGCAGGTTGTCGAAACTCATCTGGACCTGGCCGCCCACCAGCGCAGTGGCGGCCTCGCTGCTGCCCTTGTACGGGATGTGCCGCAGCGCGATGCCGGTCTGGTGCGAGAACTGCTCGCCCGCCAGGTGCGGAATGCTGCCCGTGCCGGCGGTGGCGAACGTCAGGCCTTGCTGCTGGGCCGCGGCGCGTTTCAGATCGTCCAGCGTGCGCCAGGGGCTGGCGGCCGGCAGCAGCAGGTAGACCGGCACGTCGGTGGCCCAGACCACAGGGGCCAGGTCGCGCTTTACGTCATAGGGCAGCTTGGCGTACAGCACGCTGTTGGTCGCCAGGTTGGCGGTGCCCATCAGCAGGGTATAGCCGTCGGGAGCGGCGGACGCGACATAGGCGGTGCCGATCTGCGTGGCGCCGCCGGGCTTGTTCTCCACCACCACGGGCTGGCCGAGCAGCGGAGCTAGCTTGCGGGCGATCATGCGCGCTGCGGTGTCGGTGCCGCCTCCGGCGGCATAGGGCACGATCAGGCGGACCGGCTTGTCGGGATAGGCGGCGGCCGCCGTGCCGGCCATCCCGGCCAGGGCAAGCGCGCACAGGGCGCGCAGTGTACGGATGAAGGAATGCATGGCTGTCTCCCGGCTTGCGCCTATTGGATGCGGGTGCCGGTGGACTGCACCAGCTTGCCCCACCAGGCGGTTTCATCCGCGATCTGCTTGGCGAACTCGGCCGGGGAGCTGCCCAGCGGTTCGGCGCCCAGTTCCTGGAAGCGGGCGCGCAGCCTCGGGTCTTGCAACGCCTTGACCACTGCCGCGTGCAGCCGCTCGATGACCGCGGCGTCGGTGCCGGCGGGCGCCATCAAGCCCTTCCATGCCATCACCACGAAGCCCTTCTGGCCCGCTTCGTCGAAGGTGGGGATGTCGGGCGCGGCGGTGGCGCGCTGGTCGCTGGGCACGGCCAGCGCGCGCAGGCTGCCGGCCTTGACCTGCGGCAGCAGCGCCGGCATGTTGTCGATCATGAAGTCGATATGGCCGGCCACCAGGTCGGTGATGGCGGGCCCCGTGCCCTTGTACGGCACGTGTTCCGCCTGCAGCCCGGCCTGCTGCTTGAGCAGTTCGCCGGCCAGCTGCGCGGGCGAGCCGTTGCCCGGCGATCCGAAAGACAGCTTGCCGGGATGGCTGCGCGCGTATTGCAGGAACTCCTGCAGGTTCTTCACCGGCATGGATTTCGTCACCACCATCAGGTTGTGCTCGCGCTCCAGGCAGCTGATGGGCGCCAGGTCCTTGGCCGGATTGAACGGCATGTTGGCGTACAGGCTGGGATTGATGACGGTGGGGCCCGCCGCCGCCAGAAGCAGCGTGTAGCCGTCGGGCGCGGCCCGGGCCACGAAGTCCCCGCCGATGTTGCCGCCGGCGCCGGGTTTGTTCTCCACGATGACGGGCTGGCCCAGGATCGGATGCAGCGCTTCGGCCAGCAGGCGTCCAAGGATGTCGGTGGAGCCGCCCGGGGCGAACGGGACGATCAGCCTTACGGGCTTGTCGGGATAGGCGGCCGCGGCCTGGGGCGGCAGCGCGGCGCAGGTGAACGCGGCAGCCATGGCCGCGATCCATTTCGGCAGGTGCTTGTGCAGCATGGAAGTCTCCTTTGGTTGTGCGGGCCGCCGGCTTCTCGCGGCTGCGGTCCCGTTGTGTCCGGCCTAGCGGCCGGGCGTGTAGCCCGCCTGGGTCAGCGTATGGCGGGCAATGGTCAATTGGTGGATCTGGCTGGTGCCCTCGTACAGGCGGAACAGGCGCACGTCCCGGTAGAAGCGTTCGATGCCGTGGTCGGCGATGTAGCCGTAGCCGCCATGCATCTGCACGCAGCGGTCCGCCACGCGGCCGCACATCTCGGAAGAGAAGTACTTGCAGATCGATGCGTTCAGTGTCACGTCGCGGCCTTCGTCGCGTTCGCGGGCGGTCTGCAACACCAGCGCGCGGGCCGCCTGGATTTCGGTCTGGCAATCGGCCAGCATGGCCTGGATCAGCTGGAAATCCATCAGCGGCTTGCCGAACTGCTGGCGTTCGGCCACGAAGCGCAGCGTGTCGTCCAGCATGCGGATCGCCGGGCCGATGCACAGCGCCGCCAGATGGATGCGCTGCTTGTTCAAAACCTTCATGGCGGTCTTGAAGCCCATGCCCTCGCTGCCGCCGATGATGTTCGCGGCCGGCACGCGGCAATCCTGGAAGTGCACGGCGGACACGGGCGATCCGGCCTGGCCCATCTTGTCGTAGGGCTGCCCGGTAGACAGGCCCGGCGTGCCGCGTTCCACGATGAAGGCGGTGATGCCCTTGGCGCCCGGCGCGTCGGGATCGGTGCGCGCCATGACGGTGAAGAGGCCGGCCAGCGGCGCGTTCGTGATGAAGCACTTCTCGCCGTTCAGCACGTAGTGGTCGCCGTCGCGCACGGCGGTCGTGCGCAGCGCGGTGGCGTCGGATCCGGCTTGCGGCTCGGTCAGCGCGAAGCAGCCGGTCAGTTCGCCGGAGGCCAGCCGCGGCAGGTAGCGGGCCTTCTGTTCATCGGTGCCGTCGGCCACCAGCGCCTCGGAGCCGATGCCGGTATTGGTGCCGACCCGGGCGCGGAACGCCACCGAGCACTGCGACAGTTCCATGGCGGCCAGAACCAGCTCTTCGGTCGTCATGCCCGCGCCGCCATACTGCTCCGGGATCGAATAGCCGAACAGGCCCTGGGCGGCCATGTCGGCCACCAGATCCTGCGGCACCTCGTCCAATCGGGCGACTTCGGCCTCGCGCGGCGCCAGCCGTTCGCGCACGTAGCGGCGCAGCGAGTCGAGGAATTGGGGGAATCCGTCGGGGTCCCTGATCATGGCTAGTCTCCGTGTTGTCGGGGCGCCGTGCCTTTCCTGTCCGTCATGGCGCCGTGTTGAATCCAGGCTAGCAAAAGGCTGGCAGATATGAGACAAGTGTTTCGCTATCTTGAATGCCGTGTGCGCCCCTCAATCGGGTCCTGCTCTATCATCGGCGGGACGGGCCGCGCTTCCGGGCGGCCCCGAATCCAGGACAGCGACCATGACTTCCCGCCCAGGCGAGCGCCATGCCGACCCCGCCTTCGCCACCACGCTGGCGCATGGGCTGTCCGTGCTGCAGGCCTTCCGCCACGGCGAGTCGGCCCTCAGCAACCGGGAATTGGCCGACCGCACCGGCCTGTCCAAGGCCACCATCTCCCGGCTCACCACCACGCTGATGCAGCGCGGCCTGCTGCGCTACGACGGCGGCCTGCGCCGCTACCGCCTGGGGCCGGCCGTGCTGTCGTTGAGCTATCCGCTGCTGGCCAGCATCAAGGTCCGTCAACTGGCGCGTCCGTTGATGAAACGGCTGGCCGACGCGGCGGGCGGGTCCGCCTCCCTGGGCATGCATCACGGGCTGAACATGGTCTACCTGGAAACCTGCCGCGGGCACGATGCCGTGTCGTTCCGGCCCGACATCGGGGCCCTGCTGCCCTTGCTGCCGTCCGCGATGGGCCGTGCCTGGCTGGCGCAAGGCGCCGGCGGCGAGGCCGAGCCCGTGCTGGAAACCTTGCGGCGGCAGGACCCGGCGGCCTGGCGGCGCTACGCGCCGGACTGGGAGCAGGCGCGGCGTGATTACGCAGAGTACGGGTATTGCGTTGGGCAGGGCGATTGGCATTCGGACGTGCATGCGGTTGCGGTGCCCATGCGCTTGCGGGTCGATGGCCAGGCGCTGGTCTTCAATTGCGGCGTGCCGGTGGCGCGGCTGCGCCCCGGCGACCCGCGCGGCCGCATCGCGCCGCGCCTGCTGACTCTGGCCGCGCGCGTCGAGAAAATGATGGAGCGCGGCGATGGGGCATGAGCGCGACCGCGAATTCACCACCACGCTGGCGCGCGGCATCGATATCCTGGCCTGCTTCCGGGCGGACCGGCCCGTGCTGGCCAACAAGGATTTCGCGCAGCAGACCGGCCTGTCGCGCAGCGCCGTGGCCCGCCTGACACACACCTTGGTCGAGCTGGGTTTCCTGCAGCGCGAAGGCGAGCCCGCCCGCTACCGCCTGGGCGCGTCGGTGCTGGCGTTGAGTTATCCCTTGCTGGCCAGCATGCAGATCCGCCAACTGGCGCGCCCGCTGATGAAGCAGCTTGCCGATCATGCGCGCGGCGCGGTGTCGCTGGTGGTGCGCGACCGCCTGCAAATGGTGTACGTGGAAACGGCCCGGTCGAACGAGGCCCTGCAGACCCGCCCCGATATCGGCGCCTCGCTGCCCCTGCTGTCCAGCGCCGCCGGCAAGGCCTGGCTGGCCCGGGCTTCCGACGAGGAGCGCGCGGCGGTGCTGAACCAGCTGCGCGTTGCCGATCCCGCCCATTACGAAGCCCATTTCCCCACGCTGGCGGCGGCCCGCCGCGACCTGGAGCGCAAGGGCTATTGCGGCAACAACCTGCAATGGCGTCCCGACGCCTACGGCTTCGCCGCCCCGTTGGGCCGGCCTCACCAGTCGCTGCTTTACGTCTTCAACTGCGGCGTGCCCGCCAATGACGGGCCCTACCGCGAGCGGGCGGCCGACATCGGCCCCAGGCTGGTCGCGCTGGCCCGCGAGACGGAACGGCTGCTGGGGTATTTGTGACTCCAAGTCAAAAGTTTTTCGCTGGTTTACCCCTATTCCCGCAAGGATGGACGCGGCATACTGGCCGCCTGTCTTCCGATCGGCCCCGTCGATGCGCCAGCTCCCAACCGCTGGCGCAATCCCGAACTCCCGGTCGGCGCTTTCGAACCGAGGAAATCCGCATGACCCCCAAAGACACTCAACCGGTGAAGGCCGGCCTGCCATTGTTGGCGCTAGCCGTCGGCGCGTTCGGCATCGGCGTGACCGAGTTTTCCCCCATGGGCCTCTTGCCCGTCATCGCCGAGGGCGTGAACGTATCCATTCCCAGCGCAGGGATGCTGATCAGCGCCTACGCGATCGGCGTGATGGTCGGCGCGCCCCTGATGACCCTGGCCTTCTCGCGCTGGTCCAAGCGCAAGGCGCTGATCCTGTTGATGGCCATCTTCACCATCGGCAACGTGCTGTCGGCGCTGTCGCCTAACTACACGACGCTGCTGCTGGCCCGCCTGGTGACCAGCCTGAACCACGGTGCGTTCTTCGGCCTGGGCTCGCTGGTCGCCGCCAGCGTGGTGCCGCGCCACAAGCAGGCGAGCGCGGTGGCGACGATGTTCATGGGCCTGACCATCGCCAACGTGGGCGGGGTGCCCGCCGCCACCTGGCTGGGGCAGGCGATCGGCTGGCGCATGTCGTTCGTCGCCACCGCCGGGCTGGGCCTGATCGCCATGCTGGCGCTGTGGCGGGCCCTGCCGGCGGGCGAAGCCGGCAGCCGTCCCAACGTGGGCCGCGAACTGTCCGTGCTGAAGAGCCCGGTCGTGCTGATGGCTTTGCTGACGACCGTGCTGGGAGCGGGCGCGATGTTCACGCTGTACACCTACATCGCCCCGACCCTGGCCGACATCACGGGCGCCTCGCCCGCCTTCATCACCGGCATGCTGGTGCTGGTCGGCCTGGGCTTCACGCTGGGCAACGGCGTGGGCGGCCGTATGGCGGACCGCTCGCTGGACGGCACGCTGATCGCCTTCCTGACGCTGGTCATCGTCGATCTGCTGGCCTTCCCGTGGATTGCATCGACGCAGGCCGGCGCGGCGATTTCCCTGTTGATTTTCGGCGTGGCGACCTTCGCCGTGGTGCCTCCGCTCCAGATGGGCGTGATGCGCGCCGCCAAGGATGCGCCCGGCCTGGCCTCTTCCGTGAACGTCGGCGCCTTCAACCTGGGCAACGCGGTGGGCGCCGCGGCGGGCGGCGCCGTGATCTCCGCCGGCCTGGGCTATGCCGCCGTGCCGATCGCCGGCGCGGTCATTGCGGCGGCGGGCCTGGCGCTGGTGCTGCTGCAGCGCGCCGGCAACGTGCGGCGCCGCAAGCTGGAAATGCAGGGTTGCTGATTCAAGTCAGCCAAGCCTGAAGGCCGCGTCTTGGACGCGGCCTTTTTTTGCCCCTGGGGCCGGTGTTGGTTCATCGGGGATGAGCAGTAACTCAGTCTTGTTTTTTATCAACCAAAGAGAGGTTCCACGTTTTCCCTAAGTTGCATTCATGCTTGGCTTGTCTAGTATTGTATATACAAGATCAAGCGCAGAAATTGCAGCGAATCGAATGAAGGGGAATCCGTGGAAGCGACGGCAGTAGCGGCAAACAGGACCATCGAGACAGCGCTCGATAGCAGGGCAGGCAATCGACGGACGATCATGGGCGCCAGCCTTGGCAACGGGCTGGAGATTTTCGATTTCACGGTTTACAGCTTTTTCGCCGCGGTGATCGGCAAGCTGTACTTCCCAAGCGAATCCAACTACGGCTCGCTGTTGATGGCGGTCGCTGTCTTCGGCGTGGGCTTCATCATGCGGCCGCTGGGCAGCATGGTGCTGGGCGCCTACGCGGACCGCAAGGGTAGAAAGGCCGCCATGATGGCGACCATCATGCTGATGGGCATGGGCACCGCCCTGATCGCGTTTGCACCCACCCATGCGCAGATCGGGATACTGGCGCCGTGCCTGATCGTTGCGGGCCGCCTATTGCAGGGATTCGCGGCGGGCGGGGAAGTCGGCGCCGCCACGACGCTGCTGCTGGAATCGGCTGGCGCCAACCAGCGCGGGTTCTTCGTCAGCTGGCAATCGATCAGCCAGGGAATCGCCGCCTTGCTGGGCGCGTCGCTGGGGCTGCTGCTGACCTCGACGCTGTCCGAAGAGGCGCTCTATTCCTGGGGCTGGCGCGTGCCTTTCATCCTGGGGCTGCTGATTGTGCCGGTCGGCGTCTACATCCGGCGCCATATCGAGGAAACCTATGCGGGAGACGCCAGCGCCGCCAAGAAGAAAACCCCGGTCCGGACGGTTCTGACGGACCATACGCGCGATCTGGTGCTGGGCATTCTGATGATCATGTCGGGCACCGTGATGGTGTACATCGTGCTGTTCTACATGCCGACCTACATGATGCAGACCCACCACATCGAGGCGTCCACGGCCTATCTGTTCAGCTGCCTCGCCTCGATCGTGCAGGTGGTCGCGGTCTATTTCACCGGCAGGTACGTGGACCGCTTCAAGAACAGCAAAAAGGCCATGATCCTGTCGATCCTGATCGGCATGGCGATGGCCTACCCGACGTTCCGGATGCTGGAGATTCCCGGCTACCTCTGGCTGGCCGTCGTTTTCCGCATGTTGCTCATCGTGGCGCTTGGCATCAACGTACTGACCAGCACCATGCTGATCGCCGAGGCCCTGCCGCGAGCCGTGAGGGCGACGGGGGTTTCCATGATCTATTCGTTCGGCGTCACGATCTTCGGAGGCTCGGCGCAAGTGGTCGTGACGTGGCTGCTGAAGACGACCGGCAATTCCATGGCGCCCGCGTGGTATGTGATCGGCATGCTGGCCATCAGCCTGGTCGCCACCTGCCTGTTCAAGGAGCGTCGCGGCCAATGACCGGGATCGTCATGCGGGCACAACCGCCAGTTTTCAGAATAGGGAGTTGAATCCATGAAAGGATCGCATCGCGGCATCGTGCCCGGCTTGCTCGATTCATTCGATGAAATGAAGCGCATCCGCCATGATATCCATCAGCACCCGGAGCTGGGCTATCAAGAGCGGCGCACCAGCGCAATCGTCGCGGGCTACCTGGAACGCTGGGGCTACCGGGTCCGGCGGGAAGTGGGCGGCACCGGGGGCGTAGGAACGCTGCAGGCCGGGGAGGGCGGGCGAGCTATCGGCTTGCGGGCCGATATGGACGCGTTGCCCATCAGCGAGGCCAGCGGGCAGTCCTATTCCAGCGTGAATGACGGCATCATGCATGCCTGCGGCCATGACGGTCACACGGTGACGCTGCTGGCCGCCGCCAAGCACCTGGCGGCAACCCGCGACTTCTCCGGTACGTTGAATCTGATTTTCCAACCCGCCGAGGAAGGCGGCGCGGGTGCGCTGGCCATGCTGAATGACGGGCTGTTCGATGCCGCGCCTTGCGATTCGGTCTACGCCTTGCACAACTATCCGACGCCCACCTTGAAATTCGGGCAGATGGCTATCGTGCCCGGAGCGATCATGGCGTCCGTGGACAGCATGATCGTCGAAGTCAGCGGCAAGGGCGGACACGCGGCGTCGCCGCACTTTACGTGCGATCCCGTCGTCGTTTCAGCGTCGATCATCCAGGCGCTGCAGACAATCGTTTCGCGCAACGTCAATCCGCATGACTGCGCCGTCGTCAGCGTCACCAGCATCCATGCCGGCAGCGCGTTCAACGTGATCCCGGGCGAACTCGAAATGAAGTTATCGGTCAGGACCTACGACGAGGCGCAGCGGAGCCTGATCCTGGCCCGCATCCGGGATATCGTGCAGGCCCAGGCTGCCTGCTTCGGCGCAAGCGCGCGGATACAGGAAGCCGGGGCCCGCTATCCCGTGTTGGTGAATGCCGAGGAACCCACACGGGACGCCCGCGAAGTCGCGCAGCGGCACTTTGGCGAGGACTGCGCCGTGGATCATCCGCCGATTCTGGCGGCGGATGACTTCGCCTTCATGGCGCAGCGGGTGCCGGGGTGCTACATCAACATCGGCGCGGGCGAAGGGGCCGCCCTGCACAACGCGGGCTACGATTTCAACGACGACCTGATCCTGGTGGGCGGCAGCTTCTGGGTGCATCTGGCGCAGACGCTGTTGCGCTAGGCAGGCCCGGAGAGGGGCCTCAGGCCTCGATCCGCTCCACCTTGCCCACCAGCAGGATGTACGACAGCGCGCCCAGCAGGGCCAGCGACGACACGTACACGATCGCGGGGGCGAAGCTTTCTTTCGTCACCAGGAAGCCGATCACGATCGGCGTGCAGATCGACGACAGGTTGCCCACAAAATTGAACACGCCGCCTGTCAGCCCAAGCAGCCGCACGGGGGCCAGGGTCGACACCAGCGACCAGGTGATCGATGCCAGGCCGTTGCCGAAGAACGCCACGGCCAGGAAGAAGATGACCCAGGGCGTGGAATCGGTGAAATTGGCGCCGATCATGGACGTGGAAATCAAAAGGCCCAGGATGATGGGCAGCTTGCGCGCCAGGCCGACGGTGGCGCCGCGGCGGATCAGGAAGTCGGACAGCACGCCCGAGCACAGCACGCCGATGAACGCCGCCAGGAACGGCACCGACGCCAGGAACCCGGATTTGATGAAGTCCATGCCGCGGTATTTCACCAGATAGGTGGGGAACCAGGTCAGGAAGAACCACAGCGTGGACGTCAGGCAGAATTGGCCCAGGTAGACGCCCCACAGCTTGCGCTTGCTCATTACCAGGCCCAGGTCGTTCCAGCTGAACGGGGCCTTTTTCTCCCGCGCGCGGCGGTCCAGGTCGACCACGCCGCCGCCTTGCTGGATCAGTTCGATCTCGGCGGTGTTCGCGCCCTTGAACTGGCGCGGCTCGCGATAGATCATGAACCACAGCACGCCCCAGACGATGCCCAGCAGGCCGGTGCTGACGAAGACCATGTGCCAGCCGTAGTGGTGCTGCAGCCAGGCAAGCACCGGCGTCAGGAACGCCAGGCCGACGAACTGGCCCGAGGTGTAGAAGCCGATGGCCGTGGCGCGCTCGCGCTCCGGGAACCAGGTGGTGACGACGCGGTTGTTGATCGGGTAGGCGGGCGCTTCCAGCGCGCCCACCGCCAGGCGCAGCACGAACAGAATGACGAAGCTGCCGGCGAAGCCCATGAAGAACGTGGCCGCCGACCACAGGATCAGCGCGGCCGCGTACAGCAGGCGCGGGGACACGCGGTCCACCAGCCAGCCGCCGGGGATCTGCATGGCGGCGTAGGTCCAGCCGAAAGCGGACAGGATCAGGCCTTCATGCACCGTGTCCAGGCCGAACTCGTCCTTCAGGGCGGGGGCGGCGATGGACAGGTTGCTGCGGTCCAGGTAGTTAATGACGACGGTGATGAACAGCATCACCATGATGAGGTACCGGCTGCGCGTGGGGCGCTGGGCGCCCTGCAGGCCGGCGTGGGTAGCGGTGGACAAGGGAAGTCTCCTCTTTCTCTTTATCGGCTTACCACTCGGCGAAGCTGCCGTCGGCGTGGCGCCAGATGGGGTTGCGCCAGCGGTGGCCCACGGCGGCGCGTTCCTTTACGTATTCCTCATTTACCTCGATGCCCAGGCCCGGGCCTTGGGGAATCGCGACCATTCCGTCGTCGTAGGCGAAGACTTCGCGGTTGCTGACGTAGTCCAGCAGATCGTTGGCGGCGTTGTAGTGGATGCCCAGGCTCTGTTCCTGGATGAAGGCGTTGTAGCAACCGGCGTCGATCTGCAGGCAGGTGGCCAGCGCGATGGGGCCCAGCGGGCAATGCAGCGCCAGCGCCACGTCATAGGCCTCGGCCATGGCGGCGATCTTGCGCGTTTCCGTGATGCCGCCGGCGTGCGACGGATCGGGCTGGATGATGTCGACATAGCCTTCGGACAGCACGCGCTTGAAGTCCCAGCGCGAGAACAGGCGTTCGCCCAGCGCGATCGGCGTGGAGGTCAGGGGCGCCAGTTCCTTCAGGGCCTCGTAATGCTCGCTCAGCACGGGCTCTTCGATGAACATGAGCTTGAACGGGTCCAGCTCCTTCATCAGCACCTTGGCCATGGGCTTGTGCACGCGGCCATGGAAGTCCACCCCGATGCCGACATTCGGGCCGACCGCGTCGCGCACCGCGGCCACGTTCTCCAGGCACTTTTCCACCTTGTCGAACGAGTCGATGTACTGGAGCTCTTCGGTGCCGTTCATCTTCACGGCGGTGAAGCCGCGCTCCACCGCGCTCTTGGCGGCGGCGGCCGTGTCGGCGGGCCGGTCGCCGCCGATCCACGAATACACGCGGATGCGGTCCCGCACGTTGCCGCCCAGCAGCTGCGACACCGGCACGCCCAGATGCTTGCCCTTGATGTCCCACAGGGCCTGATCGATGCCGGCCAGTGCGCTCATGTGGATGGCGCCACCGCGATAGAAGCCGCCGCGGTACAGCACCGTCCAGTGGTCTTCGATGTTGCGGGGATCCTTGCCGATCAGGTAGTCGGACAGCTCTTCGACGGCCGCAGCCACGGAATGCGCGCGTCCTTCGACGACGGGCTCGCCCCAGCCGACGATGCCTGCGTCCGTTTCGATCTTCAGGAAGCACCACCGGGGCGGCACGATGTAGGTGGTGAGCTTGGTGATCTTCATGCTTGGGTCTCCTGGGCGGGATAGGCGCCTTGCCACGCGGCGAGGAAAGCGCGCGCGTTCTGGCCGACTGCGTCGGCCGACAGGCCGGGTTTGTACAAGGCGGAGCCCAGGCCGAAGCCGCTGGCGCCCGCCTGGGCGTATGAGGAAAGATTGCCGGGCGTGATGCCGCCCACGGGCACCAGCGCGATGGGCGGGCGCATCACGGCGCGCCAGGCTTTCAGCACGGCAGGTCCAAGTTGCTCCGCGGGGAACATCTTCAGCACGTCGGCGCCCGCCGCCAATGCGGCGAAGGCCTCGGTCGGCGTGGCCACGCCGGGGCAGGACGCCATGCCCAGCTGCTTGGCGGCGCGGATCACAGCGGCGTCGCTGTGCGGCATGACGATCAGTTCGCCGCCCGCCTGCTGGATGCGGGCGCAATCGTCCGGGTTCAGGACGGTGCCCGCGCCGATCAGGCAGTCGGTGGGCAGGGCGGCGCGCATGGCGCGGATGCTGTCCAGCGGATCGGGCGAATTCAGCGGCACTTCGATCAGGCGAAAGCCCGCCTCGTACAGCGCCTGGCCGACGGGCTCGGCCTCGGCGGGCGTAATGCCGCGCAGGATGGCGATCAGGCCGCAGTGGGCCATGGCGGATTGCAGACCAGGATGGTTCATGTTCGGTTCCTAGGCGTGAGCCGATGATGGGGAGGCGACCAGTCCCGCACTGACGGCCAGGTGCCACAGGCCGCGTTCGGTAGCGTCCTGGGCCTGCTCGGGCGTGCCCAGGCCGTAGTGCCGCATGGCCTGGATGTAGCGCCGGCACAGCGCGGGCTCGCCGCAAAGCACGATGCGGGGCAGCTCGCCTTGCTGGCGCAGCATCTCGGCTAGCGCCGCGATCTCATGGCCGATGAGCAGGCCCGACAGGTAGTCGGCCTGCGATTCGGGCGCGAGTTCGCCGGTCAGCCCCAGCGCGCGGGTGCTGAACACGGTGGACAGGACGCCCGCGCGGCCGGCGGGGGCGCCGGCCACCTTCAGGCCGCGTTCGAAGGCGGCCATGTCCGCACTGGGGGCGTCCGCCATGGTGCGGCCCAGGATGGTGTGGCCGCGCAGCGCGGCGTAGACCTCGCCGGTCATGAAGGTATCGAAATGCGTGACGCGCCCGCGGCGAGCATTGACCCACTTGGAATGGGTGCCGGGCAGGCCGATCAGGACGCTGTCCGCGCCGCCGTCCGCCTGGTCGAACAGCACGCCGAAAACCTGGGTTTCTTCGCCGCGCATCACGTTGGGCAGGCCGTGGCGCTGGATCAGGCCGGGCACGATGTGCACGGGCGTGGCGCCATGGCGCGCCACGACGGTGAGCAGCGTGCCGATGCGTTCCAGGTCGACCGGCACGTCCAGGTAGGCGGCTTCCTTCCAGCCCTGGGCGCTGCCGACCATGCCGCAGGCGATCACCGGCAGCGAGGGTTCGGCCCGCAGCCAGTCGCCGCAAGCCTGCTCGAAAGCCAGTTCGAAGCCCGATAGCGCCATGGTGGCCGCGCCGTCCTGCAGCGGCTGCGGCAGGCGCATGATGCCCCAGGGCAAATGGCGGGTGTCGAGCGTGCGGCCGGCGCCGTCCAGGCGGTAGGCGCGCAGCGATGAGGTGCCCCAGTCCAGCGCGATAAGCGCCGCGCGGGCGGGCAATCCGGTAGTCATCAGAAATCTGTCTCGGCTTTGGCCGTATACCCGGCTGCCACTGCGGCAGGGGTGCACGGACCTTGTTGTCTGAGGCCGGCCGGCGTTCGGGGGCGCTGACGGGCGATGGGAAAAATTCTAGATCAGCGCTTGAAAAATCTCAAAATATAGAATTAAATCCCACATACAGGGAATAAAAGCAGGCCTGGAAGCCATGCGCCCCTGAGCCAGCCGTCAGGTATCGCCTGGAAGCTCCGTCTTTTTCCCGCATGCCGGCGCGGGTGCGCCAGGTATGCTTCTTCCCTTGTTTGCCGCCCAGTTCCGACTTTTCATGACCGCCACGCTTATTCCCGAACCTTCTTCCACCCTGGATCCTGATGCCGCCGCGCCCGCGGGCACGCAGACCCTGATGCGCGGCCTGGCCGTCGTGCAGGCCGTGTCCGATGGCGCGCGCGACCTGAAGGAGATCTGCGCGCGCATCGGCGTGGCGCGCAGCACCACGCACCGGCTGGCAAGCTGCCTGGTGCAGGAGCGTTATTTGCGTTCCCTGCCTGGCGTGGGCTATGTGCTGGGGCCGAAGCTGATCGAACTCGGATTCCAGGCGCGCGAAGCCTTTCCGATGGCGACGCTGGCGCGTCCGTACCTGGACAGCCTGGCGGAACTGACGGGCGACACCATCCACCTGGCCGTGCGCGACAACGACGACGTGCTGTACCTAGAGAAAATCCCCGGCAAGAAGGGGCTGGAGATGCGTTCGCGGGTGGGGCACCGCATGCCGCTGGCCGCCACGGGCGTGGGCAAGGCGTTGTTGCTGGATACGGAAGAGCCGCAGTGGAAGGCGCTGCACCGCATCGGCGCGCCGGTCTCGTCGCGCGCGCCCGGCGGCCGTCAGACCTGGGAGGCCTTCCGCGAACGCATGCGCGAATATGCGGCCAACGGATATGCCTTCGACCTCGAAGACAACGAGCCATCGATCCGTTGCGTGGCGGCGCCGGTGCGGGACGCGTCCAGCGGTATCGTGGCCGCGATCAGCGTGTCCAGCACCGTGCCGTACATGTCGCTGGAACGCATGCGGGAAATGGTCGCCGTGGTGCAGGGCGCGGCGGCGGGGATCTCGGCCGAATTGGGATGGAAAGTCGAGCGCGCCTGATTCGTCGCGCCCGCGTTCCTTACTCCAGCGGCAGCGTCAGCACGCCCTGCGGGGCGGGGCGCATCATGACGCGGCGGTACCAGGCGGACAGCGCCGGCGTGTCCGGGCGTTCGATCGGCAGGGCCAGCCAGCGGTGCGCCGAGCACACCAGGGCGATATCGCCCATGGTCAGGTGCCGGCCGGCGATGAATTCGCGGCCTTGCAGGGCCTGGTCCAGGACCAGGGCGCGCGCATTCGAGCGCTTCACCGAGTTTTCGATGGCAGCTTTGTCGCGCTTGTCTTCGGGCGTGCGGACCAGGCCGAGAAAGGCGGGGCCCATGGCGCCTTGCCATTCCGTGGCCTGCCAGTCCATCCAACGGTCGGCGTCCGCGCGCAGGCAGGCGTCTTCGGGCCACAACGTGCCCACGCCGTAGCGCGAAGCCAGATAGCGCACGATGGCGTTGGACTCCCACAGCACGAAGCCGCCGTCGTCGATGACGGGAACGGTGCGGTTGGGATTGAGCTTGGCGAACTCCGGCGTGTCGACGACGCCGAACGGCCCGCCGGCCTGCGTGAAGGTATGCGGCAGCGCAAGCTCGCGCACGGCCAGCATGACTTTTTGAACGTTGACGGAAGTCAGGCGTCCCCAGATCTTCAACATAACCAGTCCTTTTGGTGTCAGGCGGGCGGCAACTGCCGCCGCGCAAAACCGCTGTCGCGCGAAAAGCGCGTCCAATTGAAAGCGGGCCCGGGGTCTGTCTTGCGCCCCGGGGCGATGTGCTCGTGGCCCCAGGCTGCCGCCAGGGGGTGGCGCGCGCGCAGCGCCGGTGTCAGTTTGCGCAGCGCCAGATATTGCTCATCGGCGTAGGGCAGGGTATCGGTGCCTTCGAGCTCGATGCCGATGGAAAAGTCATTGCAGCGTTCGCGGCCCGCATAGCGCGACACGCCCGCGTGCCAGGCGCGTTCGTCGGTGGAGACGAACTGGATGATGCTGCCGTCGCGGCGGATGAAGAAATGCGCGGATACCCGCAGCCCGCGCAGGCGTTCGAGCCAGGGGTGCGAGCCGTAGTCCAGCGTGTTCAGGAACAGCCCGGCGACTTCCGGTCCGCCGAACCGGCCGGGCGGCAGGCTGATGTTGTGCAGCACGAGCAGGGACACCTGCGCGCCCGCGGGCCGCGTGTCGCGGTTGGGGGAGGGCAGGAGCGAAACACCTGGGGCCGGCGCCAGCCAGCCATGACGATCCAGTCGCAAGGCCATGGGAAGGGAGCATGTGTGGAGTCCAACATGCATTATGCCGTGGGAAAAGGCAGGCTTCTATTTGATGGGGAGATGGCGGGGTGTCAGACACCCGTGGGCGGGCAGCGCCGCCTGAAGGCCGTCTCCTCGGGTGTCAGACACCTGACGACCCGCTCCAGCTGCCGCCGCCGGTGCCTGACCTTCGAGGAGAGCCGCTGGCTCGTTCCAAGATGCTGCCGCCGGTGTCAGCCCCCGAGGAGAGGTCCTGATCCGTTCCAGATGCTGCCGCCGGTGTCTGACACCCGATGAGACGGCCTTCAAGCTGCTGGCAGGCCGCAAGGGTGTCTGACACCCCTCTCAGTGCTTTCGGGGCCCCAGCCGAGCATGCTCCGCATTGCACCAGGTCTGGCCGTTCTGCAGCAGGGCTTCGGAACGCGGCATGTGGATGCCGCAGTGGGCGCAGCGCACCATCGATTCCACCGGCTTGGGCTGCGGCGCCCGGCCGCGGGCGGCCGTCCGGTTGGTTTGCGCGCCGGCCTGCTTCGCCGCCGCCATGCGGCCGGCGATGCGGGCCACGAACAGCACCGCGATGACCACAAAAATCCAGAACAGCAGCTTGCCCACGTCAACCTCGGTGCAGAATCATTTCCAGCACGAACCGGCTGCCGGTATAGGCCAGAATCAGGAAACCAAAACCCGTCAGCGTCCAGCGCAGGGCGACGCGGCCGCGCCAGCCCCAGACATGGCGGCCCGCCAGGAGCACGCCGAACGTCAGCCAGGACAGCAGCGTGAAGACGGTCTTGTGGTCGAACGGCAGGATTTTGCCGGTCAGCTTCATGGACGCCACCGACCCCGTACCCACGGCCAGGGTCAGCACGACGAAGCCGATCCAGATGATGCGGAACAGCAGCTGCTCCTGCACCAGCAGGGGTGGCTGGGAATCCAGGACGCGGCCCACGATACTGCGTTCGGCCGGCGCGTCCAGCGGGCGGTGCAGGTGGCGGTCCAGCAGGGCCATCATCATGGCGTGCAGGGCGGCGATGGTGATCAGGCCATAGGCCGCCAGCGCGATCAGCAGGTGCACGCGCAGCCAGGCGTCGTTGGCGTGGGGCACGAATTGCCCCTGGGGAAAGATCGCGGCCAGGCCGCTGGCGGCCGTGGCGGCGGGCAGCAGCAGCAGTTGCAGGCCGTCTATGCGGACCACCAGGCTTTCCAGCCAGAACACCACCATGCCCAGCCAGATGGCGGCGGACAGGGCCAGGGCCCATCCAATGAACAAATGCTGGGAGCCCAGCATCGACTGTTGCAGCCCGATTCCATGGAGAACCAGGGCTCCCAGCAGGCACAGACGGGCGACCTTGCCCGTCTGCTCCACGCCGCCCGCGCCGGCCAGGCGGATCCAAAGCGACCCCCCGAGCACTGCGTACGCCAAGGCAGCCGCCGTGTGAAATACAATGCCTAGTGACATAGAAACCGTTGTCTGGATGGGGCCTTGGGGTGCATGCCACCCGAAAGCGCAGAATCCGCGCCTGCGGCCACCGTTCAATCAACTAGTTTAAGCGGAAACGCCTCTCATGCTCGATAACCTAACTCAACGCCTTTCGCGCGTCGTCAAGACGCTGCGCGGGGAAGCTCGCCTGACCGAGGCCAACACCCAGGAAATGCTGCGCGAAGTGCGCATGGCATTGCTGGAAGCCGACGTGGCGCTGCCCGTCGTGCGCGAATTCGTCGCGCGGGTAAAGGAAAAGGCGCTGGGCGAAGAAGTCGCCGGCAGCCTCAGCCCGGGCCAGGCCCTGGTGGGCGTCGTCCACAAGGAGCTGACCTCCCTGATGGGCGGCGACCTGGGCGCCGATTCCGGTGAGCTCTCGCTTGCTGTGCAGCCGCCCGCCGTCATCCTGATGGCGGGCCTGCAGGGCGCCGGCAAAACCACCACCACCGGCAAGCTGGCGCGCTGGCTCACCGAAGGCCAGCATACCCAGCACGGCCGCAAGACCGGCAAGAAGAAAGTGCTGGTGGTGTCCGCCGACGTGTACCGTCCGGCCGCTATCGACCAGTTGAAGAGCGTCGCGGCGCAGGTGGGCGTGGACTTCCTGCCGTCCGACCCCAGCCAGAAGCCCGAAGATATCGCCCGCAACGCGGTGGACCACGCGCGCCGCCACCACTACGACGTGCTGATCCTGGACACGGCCGGCCGCCTGGGCATCGACGAAGCCATGATGCGCGAAATCCGCGCACTCCATGACCTCGTCAAACCGGTGGAAACGCTGTTCGTCGTGGACGCCATGCAGGGCCAGGACGCGGTCAACACCGCGCGCGCCTTCGCGGACGCGCTGCCGCTGACCGGCGTTGTCCTGACCAAGCTCGACGGCGACGCCCGCGGCGGCGCCGCCCTGTCGGTGCGCCACGTCACCGGCAAGCCGCTGAAGTTCGTCGGCGTATCGGAAAAGCTGGACGGCCTGGAGCCGTTCCACCCCGAGCGCATGGCGCAGCGCGTGCTGGGCATGGGCGACATCGTGTCGCTCGTCGAGCAGGCGCAGAAGAATATCGACATCGCCGAAGCCCAGAAGCTGGCCGCGAAGATCAAGTCGGGCAACAAGTTCGACCTGAACGACTTCCGCGACCAGCTCGGCCAGGTGAAGAAGCTGGGCGACATGGGCTCCCTGCTGGAAAAGCTGCCCGCGCAGTTCCAGCAGGCAGCCGGCCAGCTGCAGGGCGGTCAGGCTGAAAAGCAGCTGCGCCGCACCGAAGGCATCCTGAACTCCATGACGGCGGCCGAACGCGCCAAGCCCGAACTCATCAAGGCGTCGCGCAAGCGCCGCATCGCCGCGGGTTCCGGCGTGCCCGTGCAAGAGGTCAACCGCCTGCTGGCGCAGTTCGACCAGATGCAGGGCATGATGAAGCAGATGAAGAAGGGCGGCATGGCCAAGATGATGCGTGCCATGGGCGGCATGAAGGGGATGGGCCGT
Organism: Achromobacter agilis; assembly: GCF_900496965.1. GTDB lineage: Bacteria > Pseudomonadota > Gammaproteobacteria > Burkholderiales > Burkholderiaceae_B > Achromobacter > Achromobacter agilis. Next base: position 224,685 of record NZ_UFQB01000005.1, on the reverse strand, counting down.
TTCCGGTGATTCCGCGTGTCTGACACCTCGCGTGTCAGACACCCATGGCACTACTTTAAGGCGCCAACAGTCCATAAAGCTTCCGCCGGTGTCAGACACCCGGCAGCGTCTGCTTGAGCCGGACGAGCATCTCGTACGGGTGTCAGACACAGGGGCGCGGCTTGCGTGGTGCCGCAGGCTCATCGCCAAAAAAATGGCCAGACATTGCGTCTGGCCAAGTAATCGCGGCGAGCAGGGGGCGCTGCCGCGATGCAAGCCGGAAAGCGCATGGGTGCCTTCCGGCTTGTTCGTTTCCGTGGGTCAAGCCAAGGGCGGAATGCGCAGCACCTGGCCCGGATAGATCTTGTCGGGGCTGGTCAGCATCGGCTTGTTGGCCTCGAAGATCAGCGTATTTTTCGCGCCCTGGCCCTTGCCGTATTGCGCTTCCGCGATCTTCCACAGGTTGTCGCCCTTTTGCACCGTGTACATCTTGGCTTCGGGCGCGGCCTGCTTCACCTTCAGTTGGTTGTCCACCTGCGCGACGCCGACGGTGTTGCCCAGGGCCAGGGTGATTTTCTCGGCCGCTTCCGTGCTGAGGGCCTCGCCCGCCACCGTGACCTTGTCGCCGTCGACCGAAATCTGCAGGCCATCGGCATTCAGGCCGTGCTTATCCAGCTCTTTCTTCAATTCGTCCGCCGTCGCGGCCTTGGCCTCGCTGGCGCCGAAGAGCTTTTCCCCGACGTCCTTGATGAAATTGAGCAGACCCATAGTGTTTCCTTTATCTATGTTGCGGTGAGAAAACGAAGTGCCATCAGGGCTTGTGGCCCACGAACATCTTGCGCACGATGCCGGCGATCAAGGTAAGCACGGCCCCACCGACGCCGCCGCCGACCACGCTACCGGCTATCGCTGAAAGATCCAGCCCCGCATTGCCTGCCGCAACCGCTCCGGCTCCCGCGGTGATCATGGGGGCCAGCCAGGAACCCCCCGCCAGGCCACCGATGGCGCCCGCGATGGTGTTGCCCAATGGCCCCAGATTGAACTGCTGAAGCATTTTCCCCAGACCGTTGCCCCCGGCGGCGCCGGCGACCAGCTGGATGATCAGGTTGACGATGACTGCGGTGTCCATGATGCCTCCTCTGCCCCGTGGGGCGATGTGCAACGCTAGAACAACAGCAAGACAATAGTGCGAAACCAGCAGGAACGATTATGACTCGCAGATTCCCCATGCGACGAGGGGTTAACGTGTAACAGGTTGCTAGCCTGTTGGCAGACTACGCAAGAATGCTGGCCACTTTGCAGGGAATGCGCATGCGTGGACCTAAACCGCATCCGGCAGCGGGCTACATGCGACGAGGGCCGCTACATCAGCGGCCCTCGTTTGCAATGCTCGGCGCGCGACAACGTGCGCGATGCGTAGGCGTCAGCCCCCGCCCACGGCCACCACGATCTCGATCTGGTCGCCATCGGCCAGCGGGGTCTGCGCGTGCTGGCTCTTGGGCACGATCTCGCCGTTGCGTTCCACGGCCACGCGCTTGCCGGCATAGCCCAGGGTCTCGAGCAGTTCGTTCACGGTCGTGTCCAGGGGGAACTCCCGGGCGTCTCCGTTCAGGGTGATGTGCATGCAGGTCTCCTTGCCAGTTAGCGCGCGTAGGCGTCGGTCGCGCCGATCAGCCGCGCCAGCGTGCCGGGTTCATCAAAGGCGTGGCCCGCGTCCGGGACCAGGTGGAAGTCCGCCTCGGGCCAGGCGCGGTGCAGGTCCCAGGCGGTGCGCGCGGGAGTGCAGACGTCGTAGCGGCCCTGGACGATGGTGCCGCGAACGCCGCGCAGCTTGTGGGCGTCGCGGATCAGCTGGCCTTCTTCCATAAAGCCGGCGTTCACGAAATAGTGGTTCTCGATGCGGGCAAAGGCCAGCGCCGCCCGGTCGGCGGCGTGGCTCTGCTGATGGCGCGGGCTGGGCAGCAGCGTGATGGTGCTGTCTTCCCACTTGCTCCATGCCTTCGCGGCGCGCAGCTGCTCGGCCGGATCGTCGCCCGTCAAACGCTTGTGGTAGGCCGCCACCAGGTCGCCGCGTTCGCTTTCCGGAATGGGCGCCAGGTATTCTTCCCAGCGGTCGGGGAACAGCCACGACGCGCCTTCTTGGTAGAACCACTGGATCTCCGCGCGGCGCAATCCGAAAATCCCGCGCAGCACCAGTTCGCTGACATGGGACACATGCGTTTCCGCATAGGCCAACGCCAGCGTCGAGCCCCACGACCCGCCGAACACCAGCCACTTTTCCGCGCCCATCACCTCGGTGCGCAAGCGCTCGATGTCCGACACCAGATGCCAGGTCGTGTTGTTTTCGAGGCTGGCATGCGGCTGCGAGCGGCCGCAGCCGCGCTGATCGAACAGCAGCACGTTATAGCGCTGCGGATCGAACAATTGGCGGTGCACGGGCGAGCAGCCGCTGCCCGGGCCGCCGTGCAGAAACACGGCCGGCTTGCCCTGCGGATTTCCGCAGAGTTCCCAATAGATCTGGTGGCCGTCGCCGGTATCCAGCGTGCCTTGGCGGTAGGGTTCGATGGGCGGATAGAGCATTAGGCGACTCGCTTGAAGATCAGGTCCCAGACGCCGTGGCCCAGGCGCAGGCCTCGCGTCTCGAATTTGGTCGGAGGGCGGTAGTCGGGGCGCGGCGCGTAGCCGTCCTCGGTATTCGCAAGCAGCGGTTCGTTGCTCAACACTTCCAGCATCTGCACCGCGTAATCTTCCCAGTCCGTCGCGCAATGGATGTAGCCGCCGGGCGCGATGCGGCTGGCCAGCAGCGACACGAACGCGGGTTGCAGCAGGCGGCGCTTGTGGTGCCGCTTCTTCGGCCACGGATCCGGGAAATAAACGTGCACGCCCGCCAGCGAGTCGGGCGCGATCATGTCTCGCACCACCTCGACGGCATCGTGCTGGACGATGCGCAGGTTCTGGATGTTGGAGTCTTCGATGCGGCGCAGCAGCGAGCCCACGCCGGCGTTGAAGACTTCCACGCCCAGGAAGTTGTCGCCAGGGCGGGCCAGCGCGATCTTCTCGGTGGTCTCACCCATGCCGAAGCCGATCTCCAGCACCGTCGGGGCTTCGCGGCCGAACGCCGCGGCCGGATCCAGCCGGCGCGGCGCGTAGGGGATGGACCACTGGTCCATCAGGCGTTCCAGCGCGGCCTGCTGACCCTGCGTGATATGGCCGCGGCGATGCACGAAGCTGCGGATATGCGTGGCGCCCGGGCTGTTGGGCGCATGCGCGGCGCTGGCCAGGGCGGCCTGCGTCTGGGGGGAAACGGCGGCGGGCGCTTCGGGGGTGTTCACGGAAGCCGGGGCCTGCGCGGCCGCGGGCGTCGCGGGGGGATTCTCGGGGGTGTTCGTATTCATAGCCCGAATTGTAGTGGGAGGCCGGGGCGACGGGTGTCGCCCAGACGCACTAAATTAGGGACATATTTGGCACGGCGGCCGAATAGCCGCGCGGCCATCGCGCCCGGCAATGAAAATCCCGCGCTATAATCGCCGCCTCTGCTTCGGCTTTGCGCCGAGGGCACGACACCCAGGCGGGTGTAGTTCAATGGTAGAACGGCGGCTTCCCAAGCCTCAAGCGTGGGTTCGATTCCCATCACCCGCTCCACTTTTCACCAAATATCAAGCAGTTACTGCGCGCCCGTCCGGGAGGCATGCGGACGGCTGGTGGCCGCTTATAGGGCGCAGTGTCCCAAGATTGTCCCCAGGTGCGCCAGACGCCCCGGGGCCAGATTTCGCTGCGATTTTCTGCAGGGGTAGCACGTATCCGCCTGGATGCTTGGTGATGTGTTGATAGAGGTTAGTACTCGTCAATGTCGTCGGCGATAAAGTCATCCAGGCATTCCTGGATCAACGCTACCTGCTGCCGGTCCTGACCTTCGATGAATCGGGGCATGTCGACTCCCGGAATCGAGATACCAAAACTCTATCTACACAACCGTAGCAGCGTCAAAGGGGGGCACACCGCCTCGGTCGAAAGCAGTCGTCCGCACGGCAGCCATCTTCTCTATGCTTTATTTGCCGAGAACGCCCCCGCAGTCAAATCAATATCCGCACCGCTAATGCGCATCCGACGAGCAGCGTCCTGCCAACGATCGACAACCATGACTACCTTATCCACAATCTGTCGAGCTTGCACATCGTCCAACCCATAAAAAGCAGCCGTGTTGAGGACAGTTTCAAGGCTAGGTCGATTGTCGACGTCGTCAATATTCAAGACATGCTCGGCCTTGTCGATATTCGGATTGACGTCAAACGCGGGAGCAAGTCTCCATCCTGTCTTGCCAAGCACGAAGCCGTGATTGCGAAGGTGGTCGTCGCGGTTGCCAACCGCGATATTGAACGCCATTCAGCCAGACTTCCAGGGTATTGTCCTGCGCGCTCATGTCGATTCCTCGTCGTTTGAGGCTGACGAGGGTTTGATCGCCTTGGCAAGGTGTCGGAAGCGACAGGCTCTGCTTGCCATCGATGGTGAGGACACATGTCCGGCGCTATTCAAGTACCCTTTAGCCTGCTCTCGTGCCACATGACAAATATGCAAGACGATCTTTTCGGAGATGCGCCGCTCCAGCCTCCTGCCCACTCCTCGAATCAGACGGCGTCTGAAGCCCAGCCGGACTTTTCTCTCCTGCGGAGCATGGCCAAGGTGATTCCCGCGCCTGCGGCGCAGGAGTTGGGCGCGCTCGCGCGGCAGCTTCCGGCACAGCTGCGCTTCGGCGTTTCTACCTGGTCATATCCCGGCTGGGAAGGGCTGGTCTGGGATGGAGAATACGATTCGAGCACGCTGTCCAAGCATGGTCTTGGCGCCTACCATCAGCATCCGCTTTTGCGCACGGTCTGTGTGGACCGCACGTTCTGGCGCCCGTTGACGGCAAGCCAGTATGCTGCTTACGCGGGGCAGGTCGATGACGACTTCCGCTTCGTCGTCAAGTGTCCCGCCAGCATTACCGACGCTCAGGCGCGTGGCGAAGAGGGCAGGGCGCGCGCGGTCAACCCGGCTTTCCTCGATCCGTCGCTGGTCGTCCAGGAATTCGTGCGGCCCACGCTCGAAGGCCTGGGCGCCAAGCTCGGGGTCCTGGTGTTCCAGTTGAGTCCTCTGCCTTGGGGGTGGCTGAGTCGCCCGGCAGCGCTGTTCGAGAAGCTGGGCCACATGCTGGCGGCTGTCCGGGCGGCATTGTCCGCGCATGGCGCCGTGATCGTCGCGGTGGAAGTGCGGGACCCTGAACTGCTGGGCCAGGCGCTGGTCGATACGCTCAAGGCGCAAGGGGCCACTTTCTGCCTGGGCTTGCATGGCAAGATGCCGCCGATCGAAGCGCAACTGCCGATACTGCGCGCGCTATGGCCGGGGCCGCTGGTCTGCCGGTGGAACCTGAACCGCATTTTCGGCGCGTATGGTTATGCCGACGCGCAGAAAAAGCACGATCCGTTCAATGCCATCCTCAGTGAGGATATCTCTACTCGCACGGTGCTGGCGCGTACGATCCGCGGAATCACGGGCGCGGGCCAACCGGCCTACGTGACGATCAGCAACGATGCCGAGGGCTGCGCGCCGCTGTCCATCCAGATGCTGGCCCGGGCGGTTGCGGCGTAGGGCCTGTCTGCTCCTGCTTGTTCCAGGATGTCGCTTCCCGCGGCCCACTCTCTCCAACTCATCGGTGTCATTGGCGGTGTCTTCTTTGGCAGAAGTGGGACGACCAACCCGTGCTTTGCCGCCTCGGGAAGTCCGTACCCACTGCGGCAACTGCTCCCGCACCAACTCCCAGCGACGGCTGCCAATAGCTCACTCTGCTTACCCTTCTTTAGCCGGCCGGTCGATTGCTGGGCTTTTAGGAATAATCCTAAGCATGCGCACGCTTCTGCCAGATACGATGCCATGACAAAAATGCTACTGGATGAGCAATGGCAATCTTGCGACTTCGATCAAAGAACTCGTCGAAAATTTCTGCGCGAATTGGGTTACTTATCTTATCTGCCTTTCTTTCAGCGGCTGCCTCAGCCCACACTGATTGCAAGCTGACGCTGAATGATGGAACCCCCGCACCGCGTTTGGACTGGACCCTACCGGTTTTTAATGCGGAAGAATTTGACCCCAATGTTGCAAATGGAACGGTAATCTACCGGAGCAACTCGAGGGCTACTGGTCAGGGGGGAAGACTGGTATGTCCGTACGCAGTTGGTACATTGGTCTATTCGGTTGAGACGAGTCGGACCGGTGGTGGTTGGAATACTTACCTAACTGGGATACAAGGCATAGGAATTCGAATCAAAGGTGGTTTTAACCAAGAATGGTGGCCGCAATACAAAGACTTCGGCTCTGAGCGTGTGCTCATCATGCTGCCCGCCGACGAATTCACGGTGGAATTGGTCAAGATCAGCAAGATCACTGCGGGCGGAAAAATACAGGGATTGGTAGCGGAATCTACTCTAGTAAATACGGGGTATGCCGTACGGCGTATATCACTTGCCGGCGATGGAATTGAGGTCAAGCCGCGAGTTCCCTCGTGCGCGCTGGAAACAAAGTTGGTCAGCGTCGAACTGGAAGGCGAAGCCAGCTCGCTTTCAGGTAAGCGAGCCGGGCCAACAAAAGACTTCAATATACGATTGCGGTGCTCAGGCGGAGATCGGGGTTCAACGACCAGAATGTTCATCGTGTTCTCGGATTCGACGAATCCCTCCAATCGTTCAAGCACGCTTTCTCTTACCAAAGATTCCGTGGCAAAAAACGTCGGCATAGAAATTTTGCGAGAAAACGGGGAGCTTGTTCACTACGGGCCGGAAAGCGGAGCGCAAAATCAGTGGATGGTTGGCGAGTTTGGTAATGTGCCGGTAGACATCAAGCTGAGGGCGCGCTACGTTGGAACGTCAATGGATCAAGCGCCAACGTCTGGAAGTGCAAATGCAAATGCAACCTTCACGATAAACTACAAGTGACGTCGAGCAACGCCGGATAGTTTCCGATTTAGAGCTCCACGCGCATATCGGTATGTTGAACCTCCGCTGCAACTGAAACTCCGTGAACCGAAGAAAATTTCCTGGCCCCCGTCGAGGGGGCCAGGTTTTTTTGTTTGCGGGAGAATTGCTGTGAACTGTGCCGCGACCATGGAAATTGAGCGCTACGTTAGCCCACCGTGCCTATTGGGAAGTGATAGCCATTTTTCATGATGGCTTCATTTTTTTGCTCAGCACCTTTTGCTCGGTATGCGTTGCGCTTAAAAGGACGGAGCAGTCGCGTTCCACGGCGCGATTGGAAAATGCCAGGAAGATCGCAGAGATGGATCAGGGGTTTGCGAAGAGGCAAGCTATGAAGAGCTTGATCCTGCCGACGGAGGGTTGATCCGGGGCGCATTGGTTCAGTGCACTGCCTTGTCGACTGCTTATTGCGCCTTGCCGATGATGAGGCTTCATGCCGGGACGTTGACGCAAAAAAAGGTGGGAAAGATCCCACCCTTCTTGCTTATGAAGCACTTGCCTTGTCGCGCCGTGGATCTCCTGCCGCAATCGACCCAGGCCCCTTATTCTCGGGAGCAGGCGGAATCGGTGTCGAGCATGTGAGGGTCAAGCGCTGATAATTCTCGCCTTCGAGCTTGGGCGGTAGTGCATAGGCAACCCGGCATGTAGCCTCATTCCAGCGCACGTCGAGTTCGCCATGTTCGCGGTCCGTCGGAAGTAGCGTGAGGACACGTCCGCGCGGATCGGTAATCCCCAGCCTAGTGCCATCCCATTCTTCAACTGTCGCGCCAAACGGCAGGGGTTGGCCGTCGGCCCCATGCAGTTCAAATTGAACGCGGCGTCCGGTTACCGCCTTGAACTTGGCCAGTCCTGCCGCGCCCCGCGTAGGCACCACCATCTGCGTGCCGTTGGTGATGTCGACATCCTTGGATAGCCCTTGCGTCTTGAGGGTCACCCAGTTGCCGCGGAAAGGAGTGGCACTGGGGATGATTGCGTAACCATTGCGCCCGGTCTCTACGCCGGCAAAGCTGGAGATTGCTACGTCGGATACCGGCGGTTCGATCTTGGCGAGCATGAACGTTTCACTCAAACCTTGTCCGAGATTGACGCCGCCCGAGTGGGCCACGATGGACCCCGACGCCGAAAAGTTGCTAGCGCGGTATCGATCGCCGTGGGTGTAGCTTGCATTCAGACGGCCGAAGGAGGCTGCGGTACCCACGCCGATTGAGGCGTCGCGCTGGCCATCTGTATCCTTGTTGCCGGCTACGGTATAGCTGACATTTCGTTCGAGCGGCAGTGAACCGGACACGCCTGCCTGTGCGCTTGTCCCGGCACTTTGTCGACTTAGAGTGGAAAATGCGTACGTAGAGCTGCCTGTACCTCCCAACGGCATGCTGAGTGTGAGCATGACCGTGTTGTCACGGCGGGAATCTCGACCGTTCTCCCATGACGAATATATGTTCCTCGATTGAGTGTAGGAGAGGTTGTAGTTCAGCCTGCCTATCGAATTGCTATACGCCAGCGACACGCTGCGGGAAGAGGTTCCATTCCAATTCTTGCCGTAGGACCCGTTCAGGTAGACATAGCCGTCGCCAATAGGTTGAGATACGTAGCCGTCCAAACGTTGTCGACTTCCGTGCCCCGAGTTCCAACGCGACCCAGATCGCGCACCATTCCGCTCGACGTGATCGGAGAGTGAGCGGAATCCTTCGCGCAGGCCATGTTGCATATTGGCGGAGACCTGGGACCCCGTCGCTTCGACGAATTTTGCATAGCGAAGGTTGAGGCGATCGCCGCTTGCGGATGAACCGCCGGCATTGCTACTTGAGTGAATGGCGTCCAGGGACACGGCGCCAACCGGCGTGTTGAGGCCCGCACCCAACGAGTACGATAGATACCCAGGCGAGGCTTGCAGGCCAGCCGCCAGGCTTGAGTTCGCCGTCAGACCGTAGATCATCGATCCACTGATGAAACCCGGCCGCTCCCGCTGACGCCGATCCAGGCGCACTTGACCGGCGGCAACGTTGTATTTGACCCGCCCCTCGCGGACCATCAGAGGGGGGCTCGAGAAAGCCTGTCGGAATACTCGGCGAGTGCCGTTGGCCTCAACGATGACAATTTCAAGGTCGCCGTTCGTGCCAGAAGGCTGTAAATCAGTGATCGCAAACGGCCCAGGGGCAACGGTAGTCGTATAGATCAAATAGCCATTCTGGCGGACTTCGACCGTCGCGTTGCTTTCCGCGGTACCACGAATGACCGGCGCGTAACCCTGTTCCTCGTCAGGACGCATGGCTTCATCGGAGGCCAGTTGCATGCCCAGAAAGCGCACGCTATCGAACAAGGGCGAATAAGTGTAGGCCTCTCCCGCCACCATCTGGCTCTTGATGGCGTTGAAACCGCGCTGCAGATAGGTGTTCTGGCTAGTGAAGTTGGATGGCCGACGGCTTCCTGAACTCAGATACGCATCGTTGCGCAAGCGCCATTCGCCCAGGTTGACGCCTGAGCGTACGCTGGCGCTGAGATCATTTTGGGAGTTGTTGTAGCGTGACTTATTGCGACGAGCGTTGAGGCTGTAATTTAGGAATGCGACGTTGGCGCCTGGCTCCCAGAGGGAAGGATCGATATAGCCGCGGCGAAGCGAAGTCATGTAGATCTGCGGCACGTTCGCGTTCAGACGCAGGCTTGCCATATCGTATGCAGCGCTTGCATCAGGTATGACGTCCTGTATGCGCAGACATGTGGCGTTTGGGTCCAAAGGACCGGGCAACTTGGCCAGGTCTACGCCGCCCTGTTCCAGCATCGATGCGGAAAAGCACGGTTCGACTTCATCGCTTTTCGGGTTGTGTGCAAATTCGACATCCAGGCGGCCGGCAAGCATCTGGTTGATGTAGAGGTCGACGCGTTGAAACCCTGGAGGAACGCCTGAGCCGGCCAGCAATGTCCGGATATCCGTGGTGGAAGTCATTCCGTACAGGAAAGCCGTGTTGTAGCCGACGATCACGCCATCCAGCGCAGCGACCTGCACGGGCGGCCGCTGCTTGGGTGAAACCGCTGCCCCGTCTTGCGCCAGGCGCGCAGGTCCCGGGTCCGCCCACGCGCCGGTAGCCACGGCTTGGGAGGCGCATAGCATGCCTGCCAGCCAGCGACGAAGAACATGATTAGGGGATGTGTCGTGGCGACGGAACTCGTAATTGCGTGGCATAGGTGGCGACCAAATTGGCGGGCCGGCACAAAAACAAGGCGTAAGGGATCCCTGTCCGCTGATTCGCAGCGGAATGTTTGTCCGAACCCGGGAATGTGTAAGACGGGGCGCAGGAGAAAGGGGGCGCCCCGCCACTACTAGTCTGTTTGGACTGCTGCAGGAGACGTCGCGTCTTCCCCAGACAGTTGAACGTCAAAGGCGTCAACGCCACCGAAGTCGTTGATGATTCGGATACTGATCTTGGAGTTGCGCGCGACGCCGTCGGCGCGAAGCAAGCGTGTCTCGCCAGGGGCAAGCATCTCTGGCGTCGGCAATTCCTTACCGCCGACGATGCCCAAATAAGCAAACGAGACGTGGTACATGCTGGGATTGGTGACCTTGAGCGCCGGCCGGCCTGCGTCCTGCGCAACGGCCCAGCGCAAAGAACCTGGCGCGTCGGTGGAGGCGCCCTCGATCATGGTCGGGCGGAAAAACACCTTGATCCGCTGCCGAACTGCGATCTGAAGTTGATTGTCCCCGCCAGTCGACTGGGGGATTTCTTGCACGTTCAACCACATGACCGACTCACGGTCGCGGGGAAGGCCGCTGTGGCCCCCGGCGTAAAGCACGCGCATCAACTGTTGGCCAGGAGCCGCGACCTTGGCCAGAGGCGGCGTGACTGCAAAGGGCAGGTCGTCAGAGGTGCCCGCCGTATTCGATTCCAGCCATGACTGGACAAGCACAGGAGTGCCGCTATTGCGGACGGAAATGGAAGCTTCCTGTTTGCTTTCCAGCACGATGATGCGGGTGGCGCTCAGAGAGATTGATGCCTGTGCGCACGCTCCATACAGCAATGTTGCCGCGGCAAGGCCGCCAACCAACACACGTTGAATTTGGGCGAAAGATGTCATTGCACTCCCTTCGTTTTCGCCGCGGCGCAACCGGCTCGCCGACTCGCCGCGGCATATCGAGACTTACTCGTACTTCAGAACGTAGTTGACCGTCGCGTTGGCCTTACCGACCGTGACGTCGGCAACTGCCTTGCCGGCGACGCGGGTGTAGTAGGCCTTCAGCGGAACGCGGAATTTGCCGTCGACTGCGGCGTTGGCGTTCACGTCAGCGGAACCGCTCGTGAAGTCCACCAAGGAACCGTCACGCGTCAACACGATTTGCACGTTCTTGGCGCCGCCTTCCACCGCAATACCCTTGCCCGAGATGGCGGACGGGGTGAGTGTCATCGAGACCTTGGTGCCGGTGGCGCACTGAATGTCCAGATCCAGATCCTTCGCCTCGGCGTTCAGGCCCGTGCCCGACGTCGAGGGCGCATCTTCGGTGCCCAGCGAGGCGGCGGGGACTTCATCCATGTCCACGGTCAGGGTTTTGCCGGCGATAGAGCCGTTCGGGCTGCTCAGGGTGCACGTGTCTGCATTGATGTTGCCGGTGAACTTGATGAGGCCTTTCGCGCCGTCGGCCGGGGCGGCTTGGGCGAAACCAGCCGCGCCGCATGCGGACAGAATGGCCAGGCTCAGAACGAGTTTTTTCATAGTTGACTCTTTGTTGATTGAAGATCAAGAAAGTGTTTCCGGACACCAGAATGCTGGTGTGGAAACCCCCGCAAGCCGCATATGAACCTATCGCGACCTGCTTGCGCGCCTTGTTTTGAGGAGCTTAAGAATTCTATGAAGTGGGGTAACAAAAAAAACTAAGAAAATTCTCGAAGTCTTATTGGATACGCATAAATCCTATGCATCGACCCTGCTGAGCGTAAATATCCGCCACATATTTGCGCCGAAGTGAAATGATTGCGTTACTTATAAATTCATTGGTCAGGTCGTTTTTAGAATTCTTGGATAATTTTTCTACGTAGCGATCCATATATGAATTCTTTTCTCCTGAAAATTCCCGGATGCCTTGATGTAATGCCTCGATAAGTTCGGTTTTGTGTCGGCAGAATTGCGACGAAATCTTTTCCGTATAGGGTCATATCGACTATTGAATGCCAGATGCTCAGCGCCGCGCTGCTGAAGGGTTGTCTGATTGAAATCGCTGACTGCCTTTATCGTGGCGTCAATATTCTCAATGGGCAGAAGATAATCCGATGCATAAACGCGGTGCAAAAACCAGGCACCATTGACGTTTTTCCAAATAAGGGAGTGTTTCGGCAAGGGAATCTGCCCGCCCGCCGCTGCGCCGCGATTGAGTGGCGTGCTTCATCAAAGTATGGGCGTGCGTTGAGAGACAACTAAACGGGTCGCGCGTTGTCAAGCGGCAGGCTGGTAAATCAAATAAGAGCCATCACCCGCGGCGGATGATGTGCATCGCCGATCAGGTACAGGAACAGCAGCGGCAGCTCTTCAAACCATTCGGCCCAGCCGTCGAAGCCGCCGTTGTCCGGGTCCCAGTCCGTATCCGAGGCAGAAGTTGGGCGTGGGCGGAAAGACAGGTGTAATGCAGCATGAAGGTTCCCTACATGCTTGTTGGCTGGGATGGTGACGGAAAGCGCGGCCCCGTCATACCTTTCGAAGGCCAGCGCGCCTGATCCGTGAGCGCCGAGCTACAGGTGGAAATCGCCCGCGGCTTCCGGCTGGTAAAGCACTTTCCTGATCCCGATCCGGCGGGTCCGGTCCGAAATCCGCCAATCGATGGCGTCGCCTTCCTGATAGCCCAGGATGGCAGCGCCGACGTCGGAACACACGGAAAACTTACCGGCGCTGCTATCCGCGTCTTCAGGGTAGACCAGGGCCACTTCCATTTCTTCGTCGTCCAGCTGCAGCAAGGCCCTGGAGTTCATCGTGACGACATTGCGCGCCACCTGCTGCGGCTTGACGACAATGGCCCGCTCGAGCTCGTGCTCGAGTTCGACGATCGCCGGGCCTTGTTCGAGCTCGATCAGGCTCTTGAGCCGGGCCTTGTCGATCTCAGTGATGTAGATATCGTTGGAGTCGCCGACGGCGCCTTCGCGCAGGAGCCGGAGATAGCGCCCCGCAGTCATGGAAAGTGACTTCAATGTCGGCGTTTCGCCTTCAAGCAGAAAGCCGATGCGCAGAAAGGCCTTCAGCGAGCGCGCGTTGTCAGGATGGATCTTGGCGATGAGCTTCTCGGACCGCATGTCGAGGAAGGCCAGTTTCATGCCTTCGCGGATCGTGCTGGCGCCAAGGTTCCGGCCCCAGTTGTCGCTGTTTCCGATGACCAGGACGATCTCGCAGTCCGGGCCGGTCTTGATGAGGCGGACGAAACCCACCGGGGCGTCATGCCGGTCATAGGCCATGAAGAAGCGGCCGCCCTGGTTGAACAGATGAGTCAAGATCGGCAGCTGGGTCCGATCGATGGCTTGCTCGATGAAGCGGGAGACATGGCGCGAATCGCTCAGATAGCAGGTGACGCGTTCGTCTTCCAACCAATCCATCAGAGTCAGCGCGTGCGCCCGGGTGATTTCAGGGCACAGCGAAATGAAAGGCTTGTTCATCTTCACCACACTTATTTGTAAAGGATGAAAGCCCTTCATGGCTATGGCCATGACGGTTCTTTCGGCAAAAAGCGGCTATTTTAAGACGGAACGCGCGCGAATGCCGAACGGCCGGTCTGTCGAGCAAGTTCGGTATGTTTTGCGCTCACCGACGTGGCGCGCCGTATTTTCGCTGCCTGCCGCGCTTATCGAGTCAAAGATAATCAAGCGGCAAGGCCGTGGTGTACTTCAGCTCTTCCATCGCGAAACTCGAACTGACGTCAAACAATTCGGCGACCCGGATGAGCTTCTTGTAGACGAGATCGAACCCTGCGATATCGGGCACCACCACCTTGAGAAGGTAGTCGGTTTCGCCGGTCATCCGGTAGAACTCCATGACTTCCGGCATGTCTTTGACGCCGAGCGCGAATTTTTCAAGCCAATTGAGATCGTGGCGGTTCGTTTTTATCGAGACGAACACCGTCAGGCCCAGCCCCACCTTGTTGTTGTCCAGCAGGCAAACCTGACGGCGAATGAGCCCGGACGCCTGCAATTGTTGAATCCGCTTCCAGCAGGCGGTGGGCGAAAGGTGGACCCGTTCCGCGATTTCGTTGTTCGAGAGGCGCGCGTCTGCCTGAAGCAGCGCGAGGATGCATCGATCTTTCTTGTCCATAGCGTTGACCCCCGCGCTTGGCCCGAGCCGCGCACAAGGCGACTGCATATTTTTGTCGGAGAGTCAGCGACGACTGTCAATGGCTCACTCTGCTTACCCTCCTTTCTGCACGGCAAGCATGCAGCTGCTGCGCGGTTCGGAGGCCAAACCTGAAGTCGATGTTATAGATGGCCTCAGATTGGAGCGATACAATTCATCGATCCAAACCTACAAGAAATTTTATATTTGAGCCGGGAAGCCGGAGGCACGATGAAAGAGGTGGACCTCACTCTCACACAGACTTTTTTCCTTGTCGCACAGGAGGGCACCTATTCCGCCGCGGCGCGCAGGCTGAACATCACCTACCAGTCGGTGGCCAATCACATCCGGCGCCTTGAGCAGCGCGTCGGCGAGAAGCTGGTGGTGGCCGGGCGGGGCGCCAAGTCGATCAAGCTCACTCCGCGCGGCACCAGCCTTTACCGGCTGCTGGCGCCGGAGTTCGATGTCATGCTGACGCGCCTGGGCAGCTTGATCGATAAGGAGCGGCCGGTCATCCGTATCGGAATGCCGCACGCGATTTTTTTCTACTTGCTGCCGCCGGTGCTGACAAAATTCCAGCGGATGTATCCCAACGTCGAGATCGTCGGCTACGAAAAAGACGTTTCGCTGCCGGAGCTGATCCGCAATGGCACGCTCGATGTGTGTTTGAGCGAGCGCTATTTTGGCGATACGGTGATTCCGCAGCGCGTGATCTGCCACTATCAGCCGGCGCTGGCGTTCCCTTCGAGCTGGCCCGCGCCGCCCGATGAGACGGCGGTTCCGGAATGGGCGCTCGGACGGCCGCTGGTGACTTATGAACCGGGCCAGATGCTGCGCAATATCGCACTGGACTATTTGTCGGTCGGCAACGAGCAGCCAAGGGTCGCGGTATCTACCTCGACCAGCATGAGCGTCAAGCGCTGCGTCGACGAAGGCCTGGGCTTCGCCTTGCTGCCCACCTGGTGCATCGACGAGTCGGACAGGCGCCTGAACTGCATCGCGCTCCCCAACGCGCCGCGGATTCCCATCTACTTCGGCGAAGCCATGTTCCTGAAATCGAATCCGTTCGTGCGCGCGCTTCACAAGCTTTGCCTGGAGACATTTCCCACAATCATCGAAGAGCGCGCGGGCCGCTGGAGCTTCCTAGACACAAGCAAGCCGAGACGAGCCCGGTCCCAGTCCCGGTCCCGGTCCGGTGCGCGAGGCTGACGCATTTCGTCCGTGCCGGGCGCCATGGCCACGATGGCGCCCGGCACGGGCGGGGCCGGTCAGCCCCTGAGCGCGGACAGCACCTCGTCCAGCATCTTCTTCGCATCCCCAAACAGCATGCGGTTGTTCTCTTTGTAGAACAGCGGATTGTCCACGCCCGCGTAGCCGGAGGCCATCGATCGCTTCATCACGATGGAGTGCCTGGCTTTCCATACTTCAAGCACCGGCATGCCGGCGATCGGGCTCGTCGGGTCTTCCGCCGCGCTGGGGTTCACGATGTCGTTGGCGCCGATCACGATGGCCACGTCGGCGTCCGGGAACTCCTCGTTGATTTCGTCCATCTCCATCACGATGTCATAGGGCACCTTGGCCTCGGCCAGCAGCACGTTCATGTGGCCCGGCATACGGCCGGCCACCGGGTGGATGGCGAAGCGCACGTTCACGCCTTTTTCGCGCAGGGCCTTGGTGATCTCGTACACCGTGTGCTGAGCCTGGGCCACCGCCATGCCGTAACCGGGCACGATGATCACGCTTTTGGCTTCGCGCAGCATTTCGGTCGTTTCGGTGGCGCTGACGGGAACCACCTCGCCCTGCGGCTCTGCGGCCTTGTCGCCCGAGGCGGCCTTTTTCGGCGCGCCGGAACCAAAGCCGCCGGCGATCACGCTGATGAAGTTGCGGTTCATCGCCTGGCACATGATGTAGGAGAGGATGGCGCCCGAAGAACCCACCAGCGCGCCGGTGACGATCAACAGGTCGTTACTCAGCATGAAGCCCGTGGCGGCTGCCGCCCAGCCCGAGTAGCTGTTGAGCATGGAAACCACTACCGGCATGTCGGCTCCGCCGATAGCCATGACCATGTGCACGCCGAACAGCAGCGCGATCGCCGTCATGACGACCAGTGCCGTCATCCCCGCGCCGGGCTCGGCGGCGTTCAGGAATTGTCTGCCGAACCAGATCACCACCAGCAGCGCCGCCAGGTTGAGCCAATGGCGGCCCGGCAGCAGCACCGGCTTGCCGCCGATCCTGCCGTTGAGCTTGCCGAAGGCGATCAGGGAGCCGCTGAATGTGATCGCGCCGATCAGGATGCCGACATAGATCTCCACCTCATGGATGGCTTTTTCCGCGCCTTGGAATTGCACCGAGGTATCGACATAGCTGGCGTAGCCGACCAGGCAGGCGGCCAGACCCACCAAGCTGTGCATGAGCGCGACCAGCTCGGGCATCTGGGTCATCTTCACGGTTTTGGCAGCGTAGAGACCGATGCCGCCGCCGATGACCAGCGCGCCGACGATCCAGGCGATGCCGGAGGAGCCGACGCGCGGGCCGAGCACTGTGGCCAGCACGGCCAGAGCCATGCCGATCATGCCGAAGAGGTTGCCGCGGCGCGAGGTTTCCGGGTTGGACAGCCCTCCCAGGCTGAGGATGAAGAGAATGGCCGCGCCCAGGTAGGCGACGGTAGCGAGCGATTGGGACATGTTCGTTTTCCTTATGCTCTGATAGTCATTACTTGCGGAACATGGCGAGCATGCGGCGTGTGACGGCAAAGCCGCCGAACATGTTGATGGCCGTGAGCACCAGCGCGGCGAAAGCGAGCCACAGGATCAGCCCGTCCGGCCGGCCGGCTGTGCCGGCTTCGGGCGGCGCGATCTGCACCAGTGCGCCGATCGCGATGATGCTGGAGATGGCGTTGGTCACGCTCATCAGCGGGGTATGCAACGCGGGCGTGACGTTCCACACCACCATGTAGCCGATGAAGCAGGCCAGCACGAACACCGTGAAGTGGCCCAGGAAGGCCGCGGGCGCGTAGGCGCCTACGCAGGCGAACAGCCCGGCCGCCACGAGGAAGACCAGGGCCAGCGTCTTGGCCGACATGGGGGCGCGGGCGCCATGGCCGTGGCCGCTCTTCTTCTCGGCCACCGGGGCGGCGGCCGCCTTGGGCGCGGGTGGGGGCGCTTGTTTCAGTGGCGGTGCGGGCCAGGTGATGGCGCCGTCCTTGATCACCGTCAGGCCCCGGATCGCATCGTCTTCCATGTTGACGATCGCCAGCCCGTCCTTGGCCTTGCACAACTCCTCGGTCAGGCGCAGCAGGTTGGTGGCGTACAACGTGGATGATTGCTTGGCCAGGCGCGAAGCCAGGTCGGTATAGCCGATGATGGTCACGCCGTGGCGCACCACGGCCTCGCCGGGTACGGTGAGTTCGCAATTGCCGCCCTGTTCGGCGGCCATGTCCACGATCACGCTGCCGGGCTTCATGCTCTGCACCATCTCGGCCGTGATGAGCTTGGGCGCCGGCTTGCCGGGGATCAGGGCGGTGGTGATGATGATATCCGCGTCCTTGGCCTGCTGCGCATACATCTGGCGCTGCGCGGCCTGGAAGCCCTCGCTCATGACCTTGGCGTATCCGCCGCCGCCAGCGCCGTCCTCCTCGTAGTCGACCTTGACGAATTCGCCGCCCAGCGACTTGACCTGGTCGGCCACCTCGGCCCGGGTGTCGTTGGCGCGTACGATGGCGCCCAGGTTGGCGGCCGTGCCGATGGCCGCCAGGCCCGCTACGCCCGCGCCGGCGATGAAGACCTTGGCTGGCGGCACTTTGCCCGCCGCCGTGATCTGGCCGTTGAAGTAGCGGCCGAAGGCATTGGCCGCCTCGATGACGGCGCGATAGCCGCTGACGCCTGCGGTGGAGGTCAGCGCATCCATCTTCTGCGCGCGCGAAAGCGTGCGCGGCAGGCAGTCTATGGCCAGTACCGTGGCTTTCCGGGCGGCCAGCTGCTGCATCAGCTCGGGGTGCTGGGCCGGCCAGATGAAGTCGATGAGCATGCCGCCTTCGCGCATCAGGCCGACTTCATCGGGGCTGGGCGGCCGTACCTTGAAGACAATGTCCGAGGCGGCCCAGAGGGCCGCGGCGCCATCGATGATCTCGGCTCCAGCGGCGCGATAGGCATCGTCGCTGAAATTCGCGGCTTCGCCGGCGCCGGATTCGACGGCGACCTTGAACCCAAGCTTGATCAGTTTCTCGACGACGTCGGGCACCGTGGCGACGCGCTTTTCCAAGGGGAAGGTTTCCCGGGGCACGCCTATGCGCTGGGCCTCGCTACGTTGCGGCGGATGGATGGAAGTATTGGACATTGACAGATCCCATCAGGTTTGAAAATCGGTTGTTGCGGGACATGGACTGACCGCGCAAATACTGAAAATAGGGGCGGATCAAGATCCGAGTTGAACCTGATCTTGCTACGTCCTGTCCGCCGTCGCAAGGATTGTCGGAATTCGGCGGTGATTATTTTTCTCTTTTTTCCGTCGGAAGCGGTAAAAAATCGAAGAGTTTTCACCGACTGGCCCCATAAACTTGATCGCGTCATCAGTGGCCTTCGACTTCCCGCAGAAGCGCTGGCTGCGTATCCACGGAGATTGAAGTTCATGAGGGAAAATACTCAACTCGTCAGCGCAGGCCGGCATCCGGAGCGGTTTGGCGGCCTGGTGAATACCCCGATCTGCAGGGCGTCGACGATTCTCGCCGGCAGCATGGCGGAATGGGAAGGCATGAAGCGCGCCCGCGCCGCGCAAGAGCCGGGCGCCACCACCTATGGCCGCTATGGAACCGCCACCGCCCATGCATTCGAGGAGGCCATGGCCACCCTGGAGGGAGGCCACCGCTCGCTGGTATTTCCCTCGGGCCTGGCGGCCATCGCCACGGCGCTCACCGCATTGCTCAAGGCCGGCGACCATATCCTGGTGTCGTATAGCGCTTATTCGCCGACCCGCTCCTTCCTCGATCGCGTGCTTAGCCGCTACGGGGTGGAAGTACAGGTCTACGACCCCGCTTGCGGCAAGAGCATTGAATCGCTCATGCAGCCCAATACCCGCGTCGTATTCGTCGAATCGCCAGGCTCCGAAACACTGGAAATCCAGGATATTCCCGCCATCGCGGCGGCCGCGCACGCGCACGGCGCTTTCGTCGTCATGGACAACACCTGGGCCACGCCATTGTTCTTCAAGGCTTTCGAGCATGGCGTCGATGTGTCGATCCACGCCGCCACCAAGTACATCGTGGGCCATTCGGATGCCATGCTCGGCGTTGTGACCTGCAACGAAGCCTCCTGGCCCAAGGTCAAGGAGACGACGCAAGAAATGGGGCAGACGGCCAGCCCCGACGATATCTTCCTGGCGTTGCGCGGGCTGCGCACCATGGGCGTGCGGCTGCAGAAACATATGGCGTCGGGAATCCGCGTGGCGCAGTGGCTGGAGCAGCAAGCCGAGGTCGAGGCCGTGGTGCATCCGGCGCTGCCATCGCATCCGGGCCATGCCATCTGGAAACGTGATTTCAGGGGCGCGAGCGGCCTGTTCACCGTGGTCCTGCGCGCAAGCGATGACGAATCAGTGGCAGCTTTCGTCGATACGTTGCATCATTTTGGGATCGGCGTGTCGTGGGGCGGCTATGAAAGCCTGGCCATCCCGTTCAGTCCGGGAAAGCACCACGGCGACCGATGGCCCTACAAGGGCAGGGCGGTACGCGTGCACGTGGGGCTGGAAGATCCGGAAGACCTGATCGCCGACCTGAACCAGGGTCTGGCTGCGATGGTTGCCTGCAAAGAGGCGCAGCAGGATGCTCGGAAAGAAGTCGTTCGTTCGGCTTGAGCGTCTCTGCCATTTTTGACTTTTCCATTACTGGAGTACACATGAGCAAGATGAAGATCACCGGGTCCTTCGTGGCTCTGATTACGCCCTTCAACAAGGACGGCAGCCCCGATTACGAAGCTTTCCGGGAATTGCTGAAGTTCCAGGAAGACAACGGCACCAGCGCGGTCCTCATCATGGGATCCACGGGAGAGGTGTCCATGCTGTCGCAGAAGGAGCGCCAGGACATCATCGTGGAAACCGCGAAGATGAAGACCGGCAAGATGAAGCTTTTCTATGGCTGCACGGGCAACAACACCGATGCCACCATGGATTACCTGCGCTTTGCGCGGGCCAACGGCGCCGATGGCGCCATTCTGGCCGCGCCCGCGTATATCTGCGCGTCCGAATCGGACATCGAAAGCTATTTCCTCGAAGTCGCCGACGCAACCGACCTGCCGCTGGGCATCTATAACAATCCCCCGCGCGTCAAGAGCGACCTGCACTGGGACCAGTTGCTGCGCATTTTCAAACACCCGAACTATGTGGTCCACAAGGAATCCACCACGCGCGTGGGCCAGGTGGCGCAAGTTCTATATGGCGCGCCCGACGTCTCCGTGATGTGCTGCGATTCGCCCAATCTGGGCCTGGTCGTGCCGACCATGAGCCTGGGCGGCCATGGCACGGCCAACATGACTGGAAACATCGCTCCGGCGGAGTTGGCGGAGATTTCCCAGCCCTGGACGTCGCCCGAGGTCAGCACCAGCTTCCGCGAGTCCTATCTGCGCAATCTGCAATTGCTGCACTACTCGTACTCGGCCATCAATCCCGTGGCCATCAAGTCGCTGATGAAGGCCGTGGGCCTGCCGGCAGGCGAACTGCGCAAGCCGCTGCGCGCGCTGGAAGGCGAGCCCTTGCTCAAGGGACTGCGCACGGTCAAAGCGCTGGGCCTCGACAAGAAGTACGGCTGGAGCTCGCTGCAGCTGAAGGCCGCTTGATCCGAAGCAGGATGAGTCCGGAAAGGATTTGCGTTTGAAGAAGGCCTGCCTTGCGGCCTCCAACTGACGGAACTCCTTCCGGCCTCCTCATGTCATGGCTTGGGCAGCGCCTTTGGAATAGGAAACGCTATGGATTTGGGAATTCGAGGCCGCCATGCGCTGGTTTTCGGCGGCAGTAAGGGAATGGGCCGCGCCTGCGCCCATCAGTTGGCGAGCGAAGGTGTCAACGTGACCATTGCGGCGCGCACGGAAAGCACGTTGGCCAAGGCGGCTGACGAGATCACGGAGGCCACGGGAACCCGGGTCCGGTATGTGGTTGCCAATATCACCACGGATGAAGGACGGGAGGCGGCTCTCTCGGCTTGCCCGGCGCCCGACATTCTCGTCAACAACGCAGACGGGGCGCCGCCCGGCGACTTTCGCCAATGGACCCAGGCCGACTGGCATTCGGCCCTCGACGCCATGGCCCTTGGGCCGATCGATATGATTCGAAGGATCGTGGACGGCATGATGGAACGCCGCTTCGGCCGCATCGTGAATATCGTTTCACGCAGCGTTAAAACCCCGCAGCTTGAACTCGGCCTGTCTAATGGCGCGCGCTCATGCCTGGTCGGCTTCGTTGCGGGCCTGGCCCGCCAGACGGTGCGGCATAACGTCACCATCAACAACCTGTTGCCGGGCGTCTTCGCCACCGATGCGCAGCGGCATCACATAGAAGGGATGCTGGAGCCGGGCGGCAAGACTTTTGAGCAGCTATGGGCGGAGCGCGGGTCCAATAATCCGGCTGGACGCTACGGGGAGCCCGAGGAATTGGGCGCGCTTTGCGCATACATCTGCGCCGCCCAATCCGGCTATATATGCGGCCAGAATATCTTAATAGACGGCGCCGCCTATCCCGGCACCTACTGATTCGCTTACGATCATTCCTCTTTCCACGCCCCTCTCTCATGGATTGCGGGTCAGAGGAGGGAGGGCGGTATTCGTTGCATAACTATTTTCAGTGAGACCGTTCGTCATGCCTAATATCCCTTTTCGTTCTCGCCGCTCTTGCATCAAAGGCATTGCGGCGGTTGTCGGTGGCCTGGCCTGGCTGGGTTCGGTGCAGGCGCAAACGCAGCCGGACGCCTCCTATCCCAGCCGTCCGATCACCATCGTGGTGCCTCATCCCCCCGGCGGTTCCGTCGATGGCCTGGCCCGCATATTTGCGGTGAAGCTTGGCGAGGAGCTGAAGCAATCGGTCATCATCGACAACAGGGCGGGTGCGTCCGGGATGGTGGGCGCAGGCGTGGTCGCGCGTGCGGCGCCAGATGGCTATACGCTGTACCTGAACGCGTCGATCCACAATATCAATCCCTTGCTTTATGGGAAGAAGATGACCTTCGATGCGGTGAAGGATTTCACCCCGATCAGCGGTCTCGCCCAGGGCGCGTTGATATTCAGTGTGAATAACGATGTTCCCGCCAAGACCGTGCAGGAATTCGTCGGCGTAGTGAAGGCGGCACCCAACAAATACAATTTTGCGACCACGGGTTTTGGTTCGGCGGGGCACCTCGCCATCGCGCAGTTCGCATATGAAGCCGGCCTTTCCGATCTGCAGGTCCCGATCGTCCTGTACAAAGGCGGCGGCCCTGCCTTGACCGATTTGATCGGCGGGCAGGTTCACGCGCTCGCCGATCCGATGCTCTCCTCGCTGCCCATGGTCAAGTCGGGCAAGATACGCGCGTTGGCGGTAACCGGCGACAAGCGCAGCCCATTGCTTCCGGATGTTCCGACGATGCGGGAAGCCGGGCTGAAGGATTTCGAGTTTTATTCCTGGTATGGCTTGTGGGCCCCCGCCAAGTTGCCGGAGCCGATTCTCAAGAAGCTGGACGCCGCCGCGCAGAAGGTCACGACGTCCGCCAGCATGAAGGAGCAGCTCGAGAACCTCGGCTTTGAAAGCTCCTACAGGAACAGCGCGGACTTCGCGCAGTACATACAGGCCGAGACGGCCAAATACGGCGCCATCATCAAACAGGCCAATATCACCGCGGACTGAGTCGGTTGCCCATAAGCCAGAGCGCCCCATCGAGGGGCGCTCTGACCGCTTCAGGGCAGCACCGCTTCCGGCTCAGGATCATGCCTATGCGGCGCTGCCAGATCTGACAATCGCCGGTACCTCCAGGGCCTGGACCAAAGGCGCGGCTTCTTCCCACCGCACCACCTCCACCAGCGCGGACTGAGCGCTGCTTCCCTGGGTCAGGCGGGACGTGCCTACGTCGATCGTCAACACGTTGGGATTGCCGTGTAGTTCCAGGCTTTCGTCGACCGAGTCAAACCATGCTCCGGTGGGCAGGGCCACCACGCCAGGCTTGAGGTCGGCGTCGATGAGCGCGGTTGCAAGGCACGCGCCCCGGTCGTTGTAGACCTTGACGAGATCATGCTGGCCGATGCGGCGAGCTTTTGCGTCCGGCGGCGAGATGCGCAGGGCTTCCCGGCCATTGATTTTCAGATCTACCGATGCCTGGCCGCCGTCCATCTGGGAATGGAGCTTGCCCGCGGGCTGGGGAGTGAGCAGGTGCAGCGGCCACCGGGCTGCCTTGGGTGATCCTAGCCACTCTTCCGGCGTCAGCCAGGTCGGGTGGGGCGGGCAATCGGCATAGCCGAACCCGGCGATCTTTTCCGAATACAGTTCGATGCGGCCCGACGGCGTACGCAGCGGATTTGCCTCGGGATCCCGGCGGAACTCTTCGAATAGCACAAATGGTCTTTCCGGCTCGGGGATCTCCACGAATCCCCGGTTCCAGAATGCATCGAAATCAGGGGCCGTATGGCCACTGCCGCGCCATGCCCGAGCCATGGATTCGAAGATATGCCGTATCCACTCCATCTCGCCACGGCCTTCCGTAAAACTCTGCTCATAGCCGCCCAGGGCGGCCAGTTCCCGGTATATGTCGAAGTCATTGCGGCTGGAGCCGATCGGCGCCAGGGCCTGGTGCATGGCGAATACATGGCGATCGCGCGTGGAGCCGCCGATATCGTTTCTTTCCAGTGTGGTGGTGGCCGGCAGCACGATGTCCGAGCGGCGCGCCATGGGTGTCCACCAAATCTCGTGAGCGACAATCGTTTGCGGCCGGCTCCATGCCCGGCTGAAGCGATTCAGGTCCTGTTGGTGATGGAAGGGGTTGCCGCCAGCCCAGTACACCATCTTGATGTCCGGATAGGCGCCTTCACGCCCATTGAATTCGTAGTGCTGGCCAGGATGCAGCAGCATGTCGGTGACCCGGGCAACGGGGATCACCGAGCCGGTGGGATTGCGCCCCGATTCCATGGCCGGCCCCGCAATCTCCATGCGCGGGTTTCCGGCGCCGTTCATGGAGGCATGTCCAAACGCAAAACCGCCGCCAGGCAGCCCGATATGCCCCAATGCAGCGGCAAGCGCAATGCTGGCCCAGTACGGCTGTTCGCCGCGATGGGCGCGCTGCAATGACCATGCGCAAGTGATCATCGTGCGAACGTTGCGCGCCTGGCGCGCGAGCGCCCGGATCGTCTCGGCAGGGACGTCGCAGATCGTCTGGGCCCATTCCGGCGTTTTGGGGATTCCGTCCGTCTTGCCTTCCAGATAATCGCGCAAGGCCGGAAATCCAATGCAATGGACCTGGAGGAACTCTTCGTCGTGGATGCCATCGGCGACCAGCGTCTGGATCATTGCCAGCATCAAGGCGGCGTCCGTATTGGGACGAATGGGAATCCAGCGCGCCTGAACGCCGGGAGGAACATCCCCCCGGGTTGGACTGATGACCACAAACTCAATGCCCGCCGCTACAGCCCGCTCGAGTTGCCCGCGCAAGGGATGGTCCCCGGCGCCGCCCGACGTGATCTGAGTGTTGCGTAGCGGCATGCCGCCGAATGCGATCAACAGGCGCGTGTGGCCCGTGACGCTGTTCCAGTCCGTCACGCGGCCAGTCACCGGCGTATAGGTGCCGATCACATGGGGAAGCAGGAACTGCGCGGTGCCCCAGCTGTAATTCCCCGCCTGATTCGTAAAGCCGCCGCCGGCGTTCAGGAACCGGTGCGTCTGGGTACGCGCATGGTGCAGCCGGCCTGCCGAGGACCAGCCATATGAGCCACCGAAGATGGCCTCGCTGCCATGCGCCGCCCTGACTCGCTGGAGTTCCGAATGGACGGCAGCAAGGGCCTCGTCCCAACTGACCTCCACGTAGTCGTCATGCCCGCGCTCGCTCCCGTCGGACAGGTGCCGATCGCGCAGCCATCCCTTGCGAATGGCTGGCCGGTCCACCCGTAGAGGCGAGTGGACCATGGCGGGCATCGATCGCAGGATGTCCGAGGGGGCGCTGTCGTGGGCGAACGGCTCGCAATCTATCAGCCGGCCGCCCTGCGTGACTGCGGTGAATGCGCCCCAGTGGGAGAGCGAGGGGAAGCGGCGAATCTGTTTAGACATGATTTGACAAGGTTTTGGCCCAGGGATCGCGCATTCCAAAGACCCGGATCGACTGCGGACATCCAACGCACTGTCAATGCTAACAACAGAGCAGGTGAATTTTTTTCCCATTCGCACGGTTTGACGTCAAAACAATGAAATAAATTTCCCTTCGATAACCTTTAGTCTTGGACCCGGTCAGGCATGGCATTGCCGGCCTGCGCATTCCGCCAACGCCGCAGATATAGGGATCGACCAGGACAACCATGAAAGTTCTCATCCTCGGAGCCGGCGTGGTCGGCGCCGCAACGGCCTACTATCTTTGTCGAGAAGGCCATGAAGTCGAAGTCGTGGAGCGCCACTCGGCGGCCGGAATGGAAACCAGCTTCGGCAATGCTGGCGGTTTGTGCCCGAGCTTCGCTGCGCCATGGGCCGCGCCGGGAATGCCGATGAAGGTATTGAAGATGGCGTTGAAGGCCGACCCCCCTGTGCGTTTTTCGCTTTGGCCGGAACTTGAAAGGCTCCGTTGGACGAGGCGATGGCTGATGGAATGCAATGCGACGCGATTTCGCATCAACAAGCTGCGCATGCAGCGCGTGGCCCACTATAGCCTTGCCTGTCTGAAACGGCTTATGGCCGAGACGCCGATCGCGTTCGATTTTCATGCAGGAGGCGTGTTGCAACTATTCCAGACCGAAGCGGAATGCCAGTACGGCAACATCGCTGCCAGCGCGCTGAAGGAATTCGGCATTCCGCACAATGTGTTGAACGGACGCGATGCGCTGGCGGTCGAGCCGGCCTTGCGGGAGGCCACCTCCAAGGTGGCGGGCGGCCTTCATTTGCCGTCCGATGCATCGGGCGACAGCCACATTTTCTGCCAGGCATTGACCGCCTGGCTTCGGGGCCAGGGCGTGAAATTCCACTTTGGCACCCAGGTAAGGCGATTGCTGCATGAGGGCGGCCGGGTGGTGGGCTGCGAGACCGCTTCCGGCGCGCTGAAGGCCGATGCCACGGTTGTCGCCTTGGGCAACCAGGCTCCGGCATTGCTTGCTCCGTTGGGGATCAAGCTTCCCGTATATCCGCTCAAGGGCTTTTCCATTACCGCGCTGGTGACCAATCCTGATCAAGCGCCCACCATGTCGGTCATGGACGAACACAACAAGGTCATGATTTCTCGGTTGGGCAATAGAATCCGCGTGGCAGGCATGGCCGAACTGGTTGGCCATGACCTGTCATTGAAGGCGGATCGTCGAGATGTGCTGGTCCGGGTGGCGCGCAGCCTGCTCCCCAACGGAATCGACTACGAGAACGCTACGTTCTGGACGGGGCTGCGCCCTATGACGCCGGATGGGCCCCCCATCCTCGGAATCTCTGGCTGGGACGGGCTGTTTCTCAATAGCGGACATGGCTCGAACGGCTGGACCCAAGCATGCGGAACGTCCCGGGTCGTGGCGGACCTGGTATGCGGCCGCGAGCCTGAAATCGACCTCGATGGGCTCACTATTGAGCGCTTTCGGCAGTAGCCCTGCTATATGTAGGCGCATGCCGGGCTGCCTTGAGCGCTACGTCAGTGCGATCCCGCCATCGACGCGCAGGTCCGCCCCGGTGACGAAACTGCTGTCGTCCGAAGCCAGGAATACAGCGGCGCTCGCCAGCTCTTCCGAATGTGCCTGGCGCCCCAGGGGGATGGCCGAGGCCATGCCCTGCTCGAACGCGGGGCGGCCCGATTCGAACACGGCCCGCGTGTTGGTGGCGAACTGGGCGTCGTAGCTGGCGGCGCGCGCGCCTTCGGCCACGAAGGCCTGCGCCGCGGCGAAGCCGATGCCGCTGCTGCCGCCGGTGACGACGGCGGTCTTGCCAGAGAGTTTTTGTATCTGCATTCCTTCATGGGCGCGGCGGCCGGCGCTACCAGCAGCCGGCCGACGCGCGAGCGGTGTATCGATCAGTAGTCCCAGATGACCGGGACCCAGCGGAACGCTTCGCCATCGACCGCCACCCGCCCGACGGACGGGAACGGCAGGTGGGCGGCCACCAGCAGGCCGCGGTTCTGCGCCAGTTCCTGGAAAAGCGCGATGCGGACACGGGCCGATTCCACGGGATCGTGTTCGAAGCCGTTGTGCCACTCGGGGTGGTCGAAGCCGACCGGGAACACGGCGTCGCCGGCGAAGGTCAGCCGTTCATCGCCCGACACCAGGTCGACCACGCTGTGCCCCGGGGTGTGGCCGCCGGTGAGGCGGACGATCACGCCCGGCGCAACCTCGTGCCTGTCCTGGAAGATCCGCAGCTGGCCGCGGTATTCGTTGTAGAAGCTGGTGGCGGTGGAGCGGAGCACTGCCGGCACGGGCTTGGGCATGACGGTGTGGGAGAAGTCGGGCGAGGTCCAGAATTCGACTTCGGTCGCCGACACGTGGATGCGCACGTCGGGGCTCAGGCGCTCCTTCACGCCGGGCACGAGCAGCCCGCCCACGTGGTCCATGTGCATATGGGTGATGATGATGTCCGTCACGGACTCCAGCGCGATGCCGGCCGCTTCCAGCCGCTGGGGGAACTGCCCGGCGCGCGGGAAGCCCGCGAACTGCCCGCCCAGCCCGGCGTCGATAAGAATGGTCTGGTCCCCGCTGCGGGCCACCATCACGTTCAGCGGCCAGTCGAACGCGTCGGGCGGCATGAACATGTAATCAAGCCAGTTCGCCAGATCGGCCGGATCGGCATTCGTGGCCATCGTCGAGGTCGGCAGCGGCAGCACTCCGTCGCTGACCACCAGCGCATCGATTTCTCCGATCTGCACCGCGTAGCGGGACGGGACCAGATCGATGGGCGTTTCGACGCTGGGGGGCAAGGCGTTGTCTATGGCAAGCATGGTGGAATCTCCAGGAGAGTGGGGCGCTCAGGCCGGGGTACGGATGAAGGCGAGCAGGTCGGCGTTGATGCGGTCTTGCATGGTGGCGGTGAGCCCGTGGGGGGGCGCCGGGGTAATAGATTTCCTTGGCGTGCTGCACCAGCCGCGCGGCCTTCTTCGCGGAATCGTGCACGGGCACGATCTGGTCGTCCTCTCCATGCATGAACAGCGTGGGCACGTCGACCTTCTTCAGGTCTTCGGTGAAGTCGGTTTCGGAGAAGGCCTTCACGCATTCATAGGCGTTCTTCTGGCCGCTTTGCATGCTCCACAGCCAGAACTGGTCCAGCTCGCCTTGCGAGACCTTGGAGCCGGCGCGGTTGGCGCCATAGAAGGGAATGGCCAGGTCCTTGTAGAACTGCGAGCGGTCTCCCGCCACGCCGCTGCGGATGCCGTCGAAGACCTCGAGCGGCAGCCCTTCGGGATTGGCGGCCGATTTCAGCATCACCGGCGGCACCGCGCCGATGAGCACCGCGCGGGCCACGCGCCCGGTGCCGTGGCGGCCGATGTAGCGCACCACTTCGCCGCCGCCGGTGGAGTGGCCCACCATCGTGATGTTCTTCAGGTCGAGCGTCTCGATCAGCTGCGCGAGATCGTCGGCGTAGCCATTCATGTCATTGCCGGACGAGGGCTGCGACGAGCGTCCATGCCCGCGGCGGTCGTGCGCGATGACGCGGAAGCCGTTCTGCGCCAGGAAGTGCATCTGCCCGTCCCAGGCGTCCGCGTTCAGCGGCCAACCGTGAGAAAAAGTGACGACCGGGCCTGCGCCCCAGTCCTTGTAGTAGATCTGCGTGCCGTCTGTGGTGGTGATGATGTGCTTGGCCATGAGTGTGCTCCGGTTGGGAAGAGGACTGCGCTGATGGTGAAGGCATCGTAGGTCCGGCGACTTGCGCGCGGTAGGCCCGGCGCCGGAAGCACTCTGTTGTGCTGCGCGCACCAATAACGGCGGGGAAGGGCCGGGCACGCCGCTTGCTGCTCGTGGGACCTGCCTGTACCGGGAGGACCGACATGCCGTACTCGAACGCTTGTTTCGCCGCGCGCACATGAGCAAGCCGACCCCAACCGTGCGCAAGGGCCAATACCCGGGCCCGCTCGCGCGCGAGGCTTTCCGCGAGCGCTTCATGCGGCGCTTCTACGATCCGGCCTTCCAGGCCGAGCGGGAGGCGCTGGAGCGCCTGGAGGCGATCGCCTGGGACGCCTACGAACAGGGCCGCAAGTCGCCCGTTACCGTGAAGGCGGGCCCCGAATTCTCCGATCCCGATTTCGACCTGTCGGTCGAATGGAAGGAGACGCGCGACCGACTGGCGCGCGCCGCGCAAGTGCAGCAGGATGCGGACACGCCGTCGCGTGTGCTGGTGATCGTCGGCGCCGCGCGCAACGACGGCACCTGTCCGGGCGAGGTCTCCAAGAGCTGGCGGCTGGCGCGCATCGTGATGGAGGAATTGCGGGCGGCGCGCCTGCATGCAGACATGCTGGACCTCAGCCGCCTGGTGTACGAATACCAGTGCCAGATCCACCCCTGCAAGGGCTGCGTCTCGACCGCGATGCCGCTATGCCATTGGCCTTGCAGTTGCTACCCGAATCATTCGCTGGGCCAGGACAACGACGCCATGGCGGAAATCTACGAGAAATGGGTGGCGGCCCACGGCGTGATCCTGGTCGCGCCCACGTATTGGTACCAGTCGCCCAGCCCCTTGAAGCTGATGATCGACCGACTGGTGTGCGCCGATGGCGGCAATCCCGACCCGACGCTCACCGGCGGCAAGGATCCGCTTAAGGCCAAGCAGGTCGAACTGGCGGGTTGGCCGTACCCCAAGCATTTGGCCGGCCGTGCCTACGGGCTGGTGGTGCACGGCGACGTGGCCGGCATCGAAGGGCAGCGGCGCGCTCTGAGCGACTGGCTCGATTGGATGGGGCTGATCGACGCCGGCGCGGCCTCGCGGCTGGAGCGCTATATCGGCTATTACCGTCCCTATGCCACCAGCCATGACGAACTGGAAAGGGACCAGGCGGTGCAGCAGGAAGTGCGCAATGTGGCGCGCGCCATGGTCAATTGCCTGCCGCGGCTGCGGCGGGGAGAACTGACGGTGCCGGACCGGGGGATTGAGGATCCCAGGCCGAAGTGAGTATGGCGTTGAAAGCGTAGTCCAGGGCGTTACAGTCGAGCCCCCGGGGTATCCTGCGGAACAGCTTCCGTTGGCCTTCCGCGCTCCAGACCCAGGCTCAGCCGGTATTCATGCGGCGCCAGCCCGGCGGCGTTGCGAAAGGCGCGGGCGAAATTCGCCGGGCTGGAATATCCGAATTCCATCGCGATCTCCGTGATCGATGCGCTGGTGCCCGCAAGCAACTCCTTGGCCCGCCGCATGCGGACGACGTTCACCAGCTCTCGGAAGTCGGATCCGCTGTCGCGCCGCAGAATCCGTTGCAGCGTGCGCACGCTGGTGTCGAGCGCGCGTGCCGTGCTGTCGATGGATACGGAGCCGGCTTGAACCTGCGCGTGGATGTGCGCCACGACGACTCCCATGAAATTTCCCAGGCCGGTGGGTTCGAAAATCGCGCGCGCCACGTCTTCGACCGTTACCAAGCGCGGCTGGAGGCGGCCGTGGGCGCGGCGCTCAAGCAGGCGGGCGTCGATGCACGCGGATACGGCATTGGTGTCGAACACCACCGGGCATTGGTATACGTCTTCGAACGGGGCCACAGCCGCCGGACGCGGGATGTCCAGTTCGATCCAATCCGGCAGAAAGTCCGGCCCCAGGTAGGTGCGCAGAATGCTGAGCAACACGATGGCGGTGCCACTTGCAATGTGTACGTAGCCGGGGCGCCCTCGCGTGGCAGTGAAATAGCTGGCGCGGGCGATGCCTCCCTCGACGGAGACTCTCATCCGGTCGCCGGTGCTGTGATACGTCAAGGAGGAGGCCGCGCGGGCCAGGGCCTCGCCCAGGCTGTCGGCGGCCAGGACATATTCGCCCCAGCGCCCGTACGTCGTCAGCGACAGGTGCGGAGCGGAAAACAGGCCGAGGTTCACGCCGCCGGAGCGTCGTTCGATCTCCCAGAGGAAATCGGTCATGAGGGCCTGCGGGACGAAGCACTCACGGTTTTCGATCAGCTCGAAGTCGAGCATCACGGCTTGCTTGGCTTGCCTCAGGATCTTGTCGCCAAAGGTATTTCGTATCAGTCCGGATATGCCGGCCAGGGTCGTGACTGAAATGACCGGTGGCGCGCGCGTTCCGAAGTGTAGGTCCGGCCGGGCGGGCGGTGGCGTCAAATGAGTGGTGGCTTGATTCACTTATGACTACCCTTCCCCTGTAGTGGCGTGAATCTTCCGGCGTTTCCCTGCCTTGCAGACGCCGTTTTCTTCTTGGTGGATCGATATTACAGGCGCCGGGACCAGCCGATGGTCCGTGCTGCCGTTTTACAACAACGAAAAGAATCGGGATTTGGGCCGGGCTTTTTTGTTGCTTTGCACAACGCCGACGGACCGGGCTGCGCCACGGAAATCGTCCACGGCATAGCGGCGAAGAGTGCGGTTTAGCCCAAAAGGTGAACAGCCACTCGCATAAACTGCCTCTACAATCTCCTGTTCGTTTGAAGGGATACCTTGCGAATCGAGCCGGGTGATCGGCCCGTCCGGGCCAGGAGGCGTCGCATGAGTTGGGAAGACGACTGGTTGTTGGGCCTGCCCCTGTTCGTCGCGACGATCGTCGTGCACGTGACGGCATTTCTGGCCATGGGCAGGTTGCTGGCATCCGCGCCAGCCCATCTGGCCCAAAGCAAGATCCTGTTTGGCGTTTCCGTCGCGATCTTTGCGTTGTTCGCCGCGGTCGTCCATGCCCTGGAAGCGCTGGCGTGGGCATTCCTGTATGTGCATATCGGCGCCGTGCCCAACCTGGCCGAGGCGATCCTCTATTCATTGGAGGCGATAACCAGCTATGGGCACGCGCCGGCATTCCTGCCGCCTCACTGGCGGCTCATCGGAGCCATCGAAGCGGTGAACGGACTTGTTCTGTTCGGTCTTACCACGGCCTTCTTCTTCGCAGCGATCCAGAACGGCCGGTCGAGAAACTCGACACGCGCGGGTTCAGTCTGACACCATTTTTTCGCTTCGAAATCGGAGTCGCGGCCGGGTGGCCTTTATCATCGGACCTGTGGCGGCCGCGCGACCGCGGCCGCGCGCCGCTCCCTGGGCCTTGATCGTATAGGAGACTCTTTAGTGGTTAGATCCGCGACGACAGCATCGATTTCTTTCCTGCCCTGCACGCATGCCGCCAGTTTCTGGCGGCGCCGACGGGAAAGACCGTGGCTGGCGGCCCTGCTGCTGGCAGTGATGCTGTGTTGCGTATCGCTTGGCTGGCAGGCCAAGGCAGAGGCTGCGATGCCGTTGCTGCCGCAGGAAACGGCCGCGCCGGCCTCCGGGCTGACGCCGGCCGCGCTGGCCGACCTGCTGGAGAATCCCGAGGCGCGCAAGGCGCTGGTGGATGAGTTGCGGGGGCAGGCGTCCGGGACGAAGCCGGCTTCGTCCCGCACCGCGGGCGCGGCTGCGCCGCCCGCGCAGCCGGCAGCGCCCGGGCTGCGGGAACGCATGGCCGATGATGTGCAGCGATTTCTGACCGGCTTGGCCACCGATATGGGCCAGGGCGTGGAAGACATGCGCGCACTGGCTTCGGGGCGCAGCCTGCGCATGGACAGCGGCGCCGCGGGCCATGCCCTGCTGCCGTTGGTGCTGGCCGCCGCGGTCACGATCATTGCGTTCATCTTGCTGCGGATGATCGCCATGTACGTCTACACCCGCATCGACCGCTGGGTGGCCGAGCAGGGCCGCGCGTCCGAAACGCCGCCGAAGCGCGGCGCGCCGGCCTCCATGCGCGTGCTGTACCGGCGCGCGGGGGCCATCGTGGGCGCGCTGGCCATCGACGTGGGCGTGGTGGTGCTTGCCGCCATGGCAGGCGGAGCAGCGGCCCTGTGGAGCACGCCCGGGCGCGGGACGCTGGATACGCTGGCGGCCGTGTTCCTGAAGGCTTTCGTGTCGGTGGAGATCGTCAAGGTGGCGGTCCGCACGGTATTCGCCGTGAAGCATCCGCACCTGCGCCTGCTGCCCATGGCCGACGAGCATGCCAAGTACTGGAATGCCTGGCTGCTGCGCATCGTCGTGGCGGCCGGCTACGGCACGCTCTTGGTCGATCCCGTGGTGTCGGCCTCGCTGTCGCCCGCCCTGGGCAGGCTGGCCAACCTGATCATAATGCTGGCAGTCTACGCATATGCCGTGCGGGTCATCTGGCGCAACCGCCAGACGGTGCGCGAACGCCTGGACCGCCGCGCCGCCAGCGCCACCACGTTCATGGGAT
Organism: Achromobacter agilis; assembly: GCF_900496965.1. Taxonomy (GTDB): domain Bacteria; phylum Pseudomonadota; class Gammaproteobacteria; order Burkholderiales; family Burkholderiaceae_B; genus Achromobacter; species Achromobacter agilis. The sequence continues at coordinate 190,927 of NZ_UFQB01000005.1, read as the reverse complement.
CGCGCCTGCACATCCTGTCGCGAGTGTGGCATGTGCTGGGCATCGGCTATTTCACGATTCTGTTGGTCGTCAGCCAGATAGACCCGACCAACGCGCTGCCATTCATGGCCCGCGCCACCGCGCAGACGCTCCTGGTCATCGGCGTGGGCAGCCTGCTGATCCTACTGCTGAACGCCGTGCTGGCCAAGCCGATCAAATTGCCGGCGGACCTGCGCCAGCGCCTGCCGCTGCTGGAGGCCCGCGTCAACGCCTACGTGCCGGCCATGTTGAAGCTGATCGGCCTGATCATCCGCATCGTCCTGGTGCTGCTGGTTCTTGACGCCTGGCACGCCTTCGACCTGTCGAGCTGGCTGGCGTCGGATGCCGGCGGCGCGGCCATCAAGATGGTGCTGAACATCGCCATCGTGCTGCTGATCGCGGCATTGGCTTGGACCGTGGTCGCCAGCGTGATCGAACACCGTCTCAGCCAGAGCGAAGGGCGGGGCATGCCCAGCGCGCGCGAGCGCACCCTGCTGGCGCTGTTTCGCAACGCCGCGCTGATCGTCATCGTGACGATGACGCTGATGGTGCTGCTGTCGCAGATCGGCATCGACGTGGGCCCGCTGATCGCCGGTGCCGGCGTGGTGGGCCTGGCCATCGGCTTCGGCGCGCAGAAGCTGGTGCAGGACATCATCACGGGCATCTTCATCCAGCTCGAGAACGGCATGAACGAGAACGACGTGGTGCAGGTGGCGGGCGTGTTCGGCACGGTCGAGAAGATGACGATACGCTCCGTGGGCATCCGCACGCTGGACGGCGGCTACCACCTGGTGCCCTTCTCTTCGGTGGACGTGGTGGCCAACCACATGCGCGATTTCTCGTACCACCTGGGCGAATACACCATCGCCCACCGCGAAAGCGTAGACGACGCGATCGTGCACCTGCGCGCGGCCTTCGCAGAGCTGATGACCGACACGGTGCTGGGGCCCGAGATCCTTGAAGAGATGACGGTCGCAGGCGTCACGGCGGTCAACGAAAAGGGCGTGACCATCCGGATCCTGATCAAGACCACGCCCGGCATGCAGTGGGCCGTGCAGCGCGGCTACAACCGGCTGTTGAAGAAGCATTTCGACGCCGCCGGCATCGAACTGCCGTACCCGCACACCGTGGTGTATTTCGGGCAGGACAAGCGCGGGTTTGCGCCCGCGGCCAATGTGACCTTGCAGGCCGAACGTCCCGACGAGGGCGAGGACGCCCGCGCGGCGGGGCATACGCGGCGACGCCTGGAACCGCAAGCGCCCAGCGAGGACTCCGCCGAGGTGCTGGGCAACGAACTGGAGGCGCGCGAGGATCCCGACGCGCCGCGCGCGTAGCGATACGCGGGTCAGGCGCGGGGGCCGCCGGATTCGGCGGCCAGCGCCTGGATCATGTGCCGCACGAATCTCTCGGTGGTGTCGGGTAGCGTGACGTGGCTGGCGGTCTGCATCTGCAGCGTGCGTTCGGCAAACACCTGTTGTTGCAGTGCGACCGCCACCAGGGCGCCGTTGGCCAGCGGTTCGGCGAGCGTGATCTCGCCAGCCAGCGATGCGACGCGTGACGAAGCGGGATGTGACGCGCCGGCCTTGCGGGCTGGTGCAATCGCTTACGTATACCCACCGCTCAAATGAAACAAATACTATCAAATTAGGCTCGAATGCCGCGTTGCAGATAGCAGCGCGCCGTTTTGTCGAGCCGAATCCACGTTTCGTCGAAAAACGCTGAGATCTGTCTTGGGGCGGTGATAAAAATCGAAACTTCTTCGATTTAAATCGAAACAGCTTCCGCTGAGTGACGGCCGGAGCTGTCCGCAAAGGATTAGCGATGAAGAAGCTGACGACCAGCCTGACGATACGCCGGAATGTAACGACGGTATTCGGACGGAGCCCGAGAATAGCGAGGCCGCATTTCAGCCTGCTCTCTTCCCTGTCGGCTACAGCGGTGGGGCTGATCCTGGCCCAGCCTGCGATGGCGGACATCTCCTGCCCGACGCCCAGCTCTTCGACTTCTTCGACGACCACCTGCAACGTCGATTCCACCGAGAGCGGCAACCTGACCGTCGATTACACCGGCGCCACGGGCACTGGCACCAGCGGCGGCGGCTATGGCGGCAATTACATCGTGGTCAACAACGGCTACCTGGGGCCCAATCCCCAGCAGGCGGCGCTGCTGGTGCGCCTGAAAGGCGGCACCGGTTCGCCGGACGGCGACGACGGCGGCACGTTCGGCGGCTGGGGCGGCACGATCACCATCACCAATAACCAATCGATCGAGGCCAACGGCACTCCCGCCGAGGCCGCGCAAGGCACCGCGCCCGGCATCTGGGACGACAGCAGCGCCCAATTCGGTATTTACGGCGCCTCGGTGGGCGGCACGGGCGGCACCCCTCCGGACGACATCGGAGGCGGCAGCGGGGGCAGCGGCGGCAACGGTTCGCCGGTCACCATCAGCAACAACGGGAGCGTCACGTTGCAGAGCCTGCCCTATGGCGGGGTGGGCATCTACGGAGCCAGCATCGGCGGGCTGGGCGCCGACCAGATGAGCGCCGCGACGGGCGACCAGGTGGGCGGCAATGGCGGCAACAGCGACATCGTCAACATCACCAATACCGGTTCGGTCTCGGTGTCGTCCAACAATGCGGGCCGCTATGCCTGGGGCATCGGCGCGGAATCCATCGGCGGCGCCGGCGGCGTGGCCAACGGCTGGGGCGGCACGGGCGGAGGCGGGAACCCCGACGGCACCACCATCATCACGAACAATGGAAAGGTGGATGTGCAGGTCGAAGTTCCCGGCAGCGCTACCAGCAATCTCCTGACCAACGGCGTGCGGGGGCTGTACGCCACCAGCCAGGGCAATGCGGGATTCACGTCCAGCGACGGCAGCGACAACGGCGGAGCGGGCGGCGGGTTCGGCACGGTCGCGGCCGTCAATAACGGCCAGATCTCAGTCACCAGCTACTCGGTGCCGGCGCCGACGACCCTGTCGAGCCTGTCCGGCGGCATCGTGGTGGTTGGGCTGGGCGGCGATGGCGGCGACGGCCCCCAGACCATCACCAACACCACCGGCGAGATTGCCGGCGTGGGGGGCACGTCCAATTACGTGGCGAGCGTCACGCTGAACAACGGATCTTCGATCACGACCACAGGCGATTATCTGCCCGGCGTCAGCGTGGTCAGCCAGGGCGGCAACGGCGGGGCGGGGCGCGAAGACAGCAATGGGGCCGACGGCGGCAAGGGCGGCCCCGTTCAGATCGGCATGAGCGGCACCGCCAGCGTTTCGACGTATGGCACGCAATCGCACGGCGTCGTCGCGCGCAGTTACGGCGGCGGGGGCGGCGGCGTGCTGACCAGCAGCGGCCTTGTCGATTTCACGCCGGAGAACGCCGGCGTGGGCGGCGCGGGCGGCGCGGTCACGGTGACAACCGGCGATGCAACGAACAATATCGCCGGCGGCACGATCAAGACCCAGGGAGACAATTCGATCGGCATCCTGGGCCAGTCCATGGGCGGCATCGGCGGCACTACCACCGGCAATTTCGAACTGTTCGGCGATGCCGGAGCGAATGCCGGCAACGGCGGCGCCAGCGGCACGGTCAATATCGACAGCCGCACCGGCATCACGACGTTCGGCGCCTCGTCGCACGGCATCGTGGCGCAAGCCATCGGCGGGGGCGGCGGCACGGCGGGCCCCAGCAGCGGCATCGTCGCGGTGGGCGGCGCGGGCGGGAGCGCGGTCGCCGGCGGCACGGTGACCGTCAATCAGGACGGCAACCTGAGCACCTCGGGTTCCGGGGCCATGGGGATACTGACGCAATCCATTGGCGGCGGCGGCGGAGATGGCGGCGGCGCCAATGGCGTGGCCGTGATCGGCGGCACGGCCGGCGGCGGGGGGGCGGGCGGCAATTCGACGGCCAACCTGAACGGATATTCGGTCTCCACCGGCGGCGATCATGCCTATGGCATTGTTTCGCAGGCGATCGGGGGCGGCGGCGGAACGGGCGGCGCGGCCTCGGCCTACGACGCCAGCGTGGGGTTCTCCATGGCGGTGGCGGTGGGTGGCACGGGCGGCGACGGCGGCGCCGGCGGGGTGGCGCAGGCCAACGTGAGCAACGCCAGCGTGAAGACCAGCGGGAGCGACGCGCATGGCGTGATCGCGCAATCGATCGGCGGAGGCGGCGGCGCCGGCGGCGCGTCGGTGGCCCAGGCCATGACCATTGCGGTGCCTGCCGATGATGTTTCGTTCGGCGTGGCGGTCAGTTTCGCCATGGGCGGCACGGGAGGCTCGGGCGGCGCCGGTAACTCGGCGGCGGCAACGCTGACCAGCGCCGGGGTCTCGACGCAGGGCGCGAACGCGCAGGGCGTGATCGTGCAGGCCATCGGCGGGGGTGGGGGCATGGGCGGCAGCGCGTCCGCCACGTCGACGGTCATCGGCACGGGCGACTCGATCGGCGGGTCGCTGCAGGCGTCGCTGGGCGGCAGCGGGGGCAGTGGCAACACGGGCGGCAGCGCGACGCTGACGATGACGGGCAGCAACGTCTCCACCGCAGGCGACTCCGCCAATGGGGTCCTGGTGCAGAGCGTGGGCGGCGGCGGCGGGGCCGGAGGCGTGGGGTCGGCCACGGGCCGCAGCGCCAATACCGATGCCAATGTGTCGATCTCGATGGCGCTGGGCGGCACCGGAAACTCGGGCGGCGATGGCGGGCTTGCCAGCCTGACCATCGATTCGGCTAGCTCCGTGACCACGAATGGCGACGGCGCGCGCGCCGTGCTGGTGCAATCCATCGGCGGCGGGGGCGGCGCGTCGCAGGGCGGCCAGGTGGGCCTGGAAGTCCAGGCGACCGAAGAGGACAGCACCACGGACTTCAACGGTTCCGTGGAAGTCGGCCGCGGCGGCGGGGGCGGCGGCAATGGCGGCGTGATCGACCTGAACAGCGACGGCAATATCACCACCTATGGCGCCGATGCGGACGGCCTGCTGGTGCAGAGCATCGGCGGCTCCGGCGGTCTGGGCGGCGCGGTGGGCGGCAACAGCGCCACGACCTCTCCGCTGCCTTCGGTGAACGATTCCGGAACCACTTATCAATTCCACGTATACGTGGGCGGAACGGGTGGGGCGGGCGGCAATGGCGGCGCCATAGGCAGCAGCAGCGCGCCCGCCGTCCTGGGCGCATACACCCAGACCTACGGCGACTATGCGGACGCGGCGGTGGTGCAATCCATCGGCGGGGGCGGCGGCGCGGGCGGCGCTTCCACGGTGTCGTCCAGCCTCTCCATGTCCAATGTGACGTTGGCGGTCGGCGGCCGCGGCGGCAACGGCGGCTCGGGAGGCGCCATCACGGCCGCGCTGAATGACGACGGCGGCAATGGTTTCAACACTGCCGGCTACGGCGCGGCGGGTATCGTCCTGCAGTCCATCGGCGGGGGCGGCGGCATGGCGGGCTCCGGATCCCCGCGAGCGAGCGGCCAACTGTTGCTGGGAGGCACGAACGAGTTCGGCGGAAGCATCACCGTTACGCCTGGCAGCTGGGCCAATATCGAAACCAAGGGCGATAGCGCCTACGGCCTGGTCGCGCAATCGATCGGTGGCGGCGGCGGCATCGCCATGGCGGGCAGCGCCGGTTCGGCGGCAACTCCCGGCAGCCTGCAGTTCGGGATGGTCGCGGGCAACAGCGCCGGAGGCGGCTATGGCAGCCCAGTCACGATTTCCGCAGGTTTGAACCTGAACACCTACGGCGACAGGGCGATGGGCGTCATCGCGCAGTCCATTGGCGCTGGCGGCGGTGTCGCGACCTCTGGCGCCGCGGACGGCGTGAGCTCGCTCCAGCTCGGCAGCCAGCGCAACAGCGGTTCCGGCGCCAACGCTAGCGGCGTGAAACTCGACCTGACCGGCAGCGTGACGACACGCGGAGCGGGCGCTCACGGCGTCGTCGCCCAATCCATCGGCGGGGGCGGAGGCATCATCGGCGATGTGTCCCAAGCCATCCAGTTCAATTCACAGGGCTTCAACAGGCAGTCGGTGTCGGTCAATTCCAATGGCGGCGGGGGCAACACCGTCAACGTTTCCTTCAATGGCACCCTGACCACCACCGGCGCCAATGCGCACGGCATCGTCGCGCAATCGGTCGGCGGCGGCGGCGGGCTTGCCGGCGGCCCGCAGGGCGGATTCGCGGGAGCCGCCGGACAGAACGGCACTGCGAGCCCCGTCTCCGTCGAGCAATGGGGAATCTTGAATGCCACGGGCGAGGGATCGGCGGGCATCTTCGCGCAAAGCGACGGCCAGGCATGGGTGGATCCGGTTGGGGTCGTCGTCAACGGAGATGTGCAGGGCGGCTCGGGATCGGGCAGCGGCGTGTGGATCGCCGCAGGCAAGGAAAACCAGTTGGTTGTAAATGCCGGCGCTTCGGTGGGCGCCTTGTCGGGCGTGGCCGTGCGCTACGACGGCTACGGCGCCTCGTCGGGTTCCAGGCTGACCATCGATAACGCCGGCAAGCTGGCCGGCAGCACGCTGTGCAACAACGCCGACGGCAGCAACGCCTGCGTCTTGAACAACGAGGCAGGCGCGGTAGCGACCGACGCCGTTGCCTACAATGCCGACGTCCACAATGACGGGCTGATCGTGATCGGTAAGCCCGGCCAGTTCCAGACCCTTACCGTCAGCGGCAGCTTGACCCAGTCCGGCAGCGGCGTGCTGCGCGCGGATGTGGACTTCGACAAACTGCGGTCCTCGCGCATGGTCGTGGAGGGCGACGCCAGCCTGGCGGGAGGCATCGACGTGCTGCCGCAGGCGCTGCTGCCCAATCGCGAGCTTTCGGTCGTGACGGTGCAGGGGAGTTCGCAGGGAGCGCTTACCGCGGTGGACAGCCCGGTCTATGACTACGAAGCGAGCCAGGCCGGGCCGGACACCCGCATTCGCGTTGCGTCGGCCAATTTCAGCGCGCCTTCCATGGAGTTGAAGGGAAATCAGAGCGAGGTCGCCGGCCATCTGCAGCGCATCTGGGACGCGGGCGGAAACTCCGCGCTGGCGCCGCTCTTCGCGCAGCTGGACCTGGCGTCGCGCCAGGGCGCGGGCGCGTATGGCGACAGCGTCGCCAACCTGTCTCCGGGCGTGACCATCGCGCCGGCCGTGCAGTCCGCTGCCAATCTGGGGCAGTTCACCGGGGCTATGATGTCGTGCCCGACCTTCACCGGCGTGGACGCGCTGACCGGAGAGCAGAACTGCTTCTGGGGCCAGGTGACCGGCCGGGCCACGAACCAGGACGGCAGCCGAGGCACGGCGGGTTTCGACTACGACACCGTCACGTACCAGTTCGGCGGCCAGCGCGAGGTCAGCCCCGGCTGGTTCCTGGGCGGCTCCATGGCCTACGAGAACAGCCACGTGCGCGCCAGCGACGGCAGCGTGCGCGGCAACGGCGACAGCGGCTATGCCGGGGTGGTGCTCAAGCGCGAGGAAGGGCCGTGGGTGTTCTCGGCCGCGCTGGGCGGCGGTTACGGCGGTTATCGCATGGACCGCGACATCGACATCGCGGGCTACCAGGACACGCTCACCAGCCGGCCGGACGTCTATGGTTTCAACGCGCGCCTGCGCGCGGCGCGCACCTTCGCCTACAGCAACATGTACGTGAAACCCTACGTGGACCTGGACTTCAGCTACAGCCGCATGCCCGCATACACGGAATCGGGCTCCAATCCGCTGGCGCTGTCGGTCGACAGCAGCGACCGCTTCGTCATGGGTGTGTCGCCCATGATCGAGTTCGGCGGCCGGTCGGAACTGAAGAACGGCGCCATGCTGCGTCCATTCCTGTACGCAGGCGTGTCTTTCCTGTCCCAGGACGACTGGACCTCGAGCGCGCGCCTGCGCGGCGCCCCGGCGGGCACGGGATCGTTCGACACCACGCTGCCCATCGACGACGTGGTCGGCAGGGTAGGGGCGGGCCTGCAGGTGATGAACGCGGGCGGCGTGGACTTCCGCCTGCAGTACGACGGGCAATTCTCCGAGCACGTGCGCAGCAACAGCGCAACGCTGAAGGTGATGGTGCCGTTCTGAGCGCCGCTCAGGAACGCGCCACGGCCCGCCGCAGCCGCAGCGATGCGACGCGGCCCAGGACGACGGGCGCGACGCCGTTGACGAACGCCACTTCGGTCTGGGAGCCGGAAAGCTGCGACAGATGGGAGATATGCTCGAGATTGATGATCACCGACCGGGACAGGGCGCAGAAGGGCGGGCACGGCAGCTGCGCCGCGAGCCGCTTGAGCGTGATGTGCATCAGCTCGTTCGCGCGGTCGGCGCCGCACAGAAGCACGTAGTCTCCTTGCGCCTGCACGAGCGTTAGCTCCTGGACCTTGATGAGTTTCGTGCCGGCTTTCGTCCGCATGGACAGGTAGCCCGCGGAACGGGGCCGCAGCCGCGCCAGCGCCTGGAGCAGCCTGTCCGGGCGGACGGGCTTGAGCAGGTAGTCGACGGCTTGGACGTCGAAGGCGCGGGCGGCGTAGTCGTCGTGCGCGGTGACGAAAACGATGGCAGGCGTGGGGGCGGGACCATATAGGAGGTCGAATCCGGTGCCGGACGTGAGTTCGATATCCAGAAAAACGGCATCCGGACTGAGATCCCGGAGCATTGCCTGCGCCTGTTCGACCGTGGAGGCTTCACCTGCGACATGGACGTCGGCCGAGGCTTCAAGCAGGCGGCGCAGGTAGCGCCGCGCTGGGGCTTCATCGTCGACGATCAGCACGCGCAGCATTTTCCTCCCAGCCGCCCGGACGAGGCGGGTATAGTTTTCCGGTCCAGCACGCGGATAAATATAAGGCCATATGGGTGTTCAGTGAACCCGGTCCGCCGCAGGAATTTGGTTTCAAGGGGGGAGTCCATGATCTTCACATCCGTCAGCCAGGGGCTTAGCCAAGGGGATTCCGCGCCGGGGTTCTGGCGCGCCCAGATCGTGGGATGGGTGTTCCTGGCGTTCGTGGGCTTCTTCATCCGCCTGGCGGTGTTCGGCAATGCGGTCGCCGCGTTCTGGCTCACGATAGGGCTGGAGCCGCTGGCGTTCGCCCTGACGAGCGGGGCTGCCGTGCTGCATGGACGCCGGTCGGACAAGAACGACGCGCCCATCCTGGTCGCGGCCTGTGCGGTGCTGCTGTGCGTCGCCGCGTCGGCGTTGCTGGCGTTCATCGCCTACGCCATCCATGGCCTGTTTTCGCCGGAAACGGTCCGGGTGATCCCCGGCAACCAGTACCGATTGGGTTTCATCTACTACATGGGGATCCTGTCCATCTGGACGCTGATCTATTTCGGCGTTTCGGCGGAGCTTGCCGCGCGCACCGAGCGGATGTCCAAGATGAAGGCGGAAACCCGCTCCCTGAGGCTGGAGCTCGAACACCTGCAATTGCAGATCGAACCGCATTTCCTGTTCAACGCGCTCAATACCATCGTCGCGGAGATTGCCGACCGGCCCGCGATTGCCGAGGAGATGACCCGCAGCCTGGCCGGCTACCTGCGCTACTCGCTGGACCGGCGCGGGCGCGGGCTTTCCCGGCTGGAAGAAGACATAGACGCCGCCCAGGCCTATATCCGCATACAGGCCTTGCGTTTCGACAAGCGGCTCGAATGCCGCTGCCAGATCGATCCGGCCACGCTGGATCTCAGCATCCCCCGCATGACCTTGCAGGGGCTTGCCGAGAACGCGATCAAGCACGGCATGCGGTCGCAGCATGACCGCTTCCAGATCCGGATCCGCACCCGGCTCCAGGGCGACGAGCTGATCATCGAAGTCGACAACCCGGGCGAGCTGCACGCGCCTTTCGACCTTGCCAAGGGCGGGGGCGGGCTGGGCAACCTTTGCCGCCGGCTGGCGCTGCGATACGCCGGCAGATACGCGTTCTCGCTGGAGCAGCGCGGCGATAGGACTGTGGCCGAGATCCGGCTGAAGGGAAGCCCCGAAGCGCTATAGCGCGGCGCCGGATGCCGCGCGATGTTGTCCTAAGACAAATCGTGTCAAACTTGCGCATTGACTCGACATGGCCTCAGGGCTGTCATCGCCTGGAACGGCATTGTCTTGGGACGACATGAAAATACAAGGAAAGACCGCCGCCGAGATCTTCGACTGCGTGCGTGCGCTGCTCCAGTCGGGGCAGCTGCGGCCGGGCCAGGCCCTGCCGCCCGTGCGCGACCTGGCGGTCGAGCTGGACATCAACCGCAATACGGTCGCCGCCGCCTATAAGCGGCTGGCGGCCGCCGGCATCGCCGTGACACAGGGGCGCCTGGGAACGCTCATCCGCGAACCCTCCGGCCCCGGCGAGCAGGAAGGCGCGCTGACGAATTCGCCGCTGGTGGATCTGGCCAGCGGCAATCCGGCCCCGGCCTGGCTGCCGGACATCACCGCGGCGCTTGCCACCCGGCCCTACGTGCCGCGGCTTTACGGCGAACCCACCGTCAACGCGGGCCTGGAACACTATGCGCGGGCCTGGTTCGCGCCGGATTGCCCCGCGCCGTTCGACATCAACCTGACCCACGGGGCGGTGGACGCCATCGAGCGGCTGCTTGGCTCGCACCTGGTCGCGGGCGACAAGGTCGCGGTCGAGAACCCCTGTTTTCTCAGCAGCATCAATATGCTGCGCATCGCGGGCCTGCAGGCGGCCGGGGTGCCGGTCGATGCCGAAGGAATGCAGGTTCAGGCCCTGGAAGCCGCGCTGGGCAAGGGCGCGCAAGCGGTCATCCTGACACCGCGCGCGCACAACCCGACCGGCTGCAGCCTGAGCGCCCGGCGAGCGCGGGCGTTGGCGCGCGTGCTGGCGAAGTACCCGCACGTGATGGTCATCGTGGACGACCACTTCGCGTTGCTGTCCAACTCGGAATACCACTCGGTGCTGGCGTCGGGCGCGCAGCGGTGGGCGCTGGTCAGGTCCCTGACCAAGACGCTGGGGCCGGACGTGCGCCTGGCCATGGTCGCGAGCGATCCCGCGACCTCCCGGCAGCTGCGCTTGCGGCTGGCGTCCGGCACGAGCTGGGTCAGCCATCTGCTGCAGGACATGGTGGAGGTCACGCTGGGCCGGCCCGAGGTGGCCAGGCAGATGGCGCGGGCCCGCGAGGACTATGCCCGGCGGCGGCGGATGCTGGAGGACGCCTTGCGGGAGCACGGCATCCCCTGCGCGGCGCAGGGCGATGGCCTGAACCTCTGGATCCCGCTGGACACCGATGATCAGGCCGTTGCCCTGGCTCTGGCTCATCGGGGCTGGCTGGTGCGCCATGGCGAGGCGTTCGGGGTGCAGGAGCCCGTCAGGGGGCTGCGCATTACCGTTTCCGGCCTTGAACCGGGCCAGTGCCAGGCTCTCGCCAGGGATATCCGGGACAGCCTGGGCTAGCAAGAGCGGACGGGGCCGCGAGGCGCCCCGTCCTGCCCGCTCCTACGCGGCCCGGCGCAGCTTCACCGCCGGGAAATCGACCGGAACGGCGAAGGCCACGTTGACGTAGTTCGTGAACAGATTGAGCGCGACGTGCGCCAGGATCTCCACGATCTCCTGGTCGCTGAAGCCTGCGGCGCGCACGGCCTGCACGTCGGCGTCGCTAACCTGCCCGCGCGCCTCGACCAGTTGCAGCGCGAAGCGCAGCGCCACCGCTGTCTTGGGATCGGCGGCATTGCCGCCCTGGGCGGCGGACATTTCTTCGGCGCTGGCGCCGGCCTTGCGGCCCAGGGCGGTATGGGCCGCAAGGCAGTATTCGCACGCGTTGCGGTCGGCAACGGCCACCGCGATCTGCTCGCCCAGCTTGGCGGGAATGACGCCCGCGCCCAGCGCGCCGAACGCGCCCCACATGCTCTTGAGCGCCGCGGGCGAGTTGGCGACGGCCCGGAACATGTTGGGCGTGGCGCCGAATGCGCCGTGGATCTGCTCCAGCAGAGCCTGGCGGTCAGCGGTGGTGGCGCTGGCGTCGATAAGGGGGACTCGGGACATGACGGTAACTCCTGGAAATGAAAAAGAGGCCATCCCTGTCGGGTGGTTAGTGGGAATCGTACGTAGAATGTCTGGACGAATGGTGCTTTTATGTCCATAAAAAATGTCCATGCGTCCAAATCATGAATGATGTCGCGCTTTCCCAGGTAGACCGGCTCTCGGCGCTGCTGGACCGCTTCCGCGTGCGGGCCACGCTGTTCCATACGGGCACGCTTTGCGGCACCCAGGCGTTCGAAGCGGTGCCGGGGCGCGGCTTCCTGCACGTCTTGCGGCGCGGCCAAATGGAACTGCGGCATCGCCCGGGCGAGACCCCCGTGCCGCGCCTGCGCCTGGACGAGCCAACGCTCCTTTTCTATCCCCGCGCGCTGCGGCACGAGTTCGTGAACCCGCCCGTGGATGGCTCGGACTTTACTTGCGCGGCGCTCGATTTTGATGGTGGCGAGCGCAATCCTCTCGTGCAGTCGCTGCCGCCGCTGATCCGGGTGCCGCTGGCCGCCGTCGACGGGCTGGGTCCGGCATTGGACCTGCTCTTCGCCGAAGCCGACCACGTCCGCTGCGGCTCGCGGCTGCTGGCCGACCGCCTGTTTGAGGTCGTGCTGATCCAGTTGCTCAGGTGGATCCTGGATCATCCGGCGGAAGCCGGCGTGACGAACGGCCTGATCATGGGCCTGTCGGACCCGCGGCTGGCCAGGGCGCTGGTAGCGGTGCACCGCGCGCCTTGCGACGAGTGGCCGCTCGCGAAAATGGCGGGGGTCGCTGGCATGTCGCGCAGCGCCTTTGCGGCGGCCTTCAAGGAGGCCACCGGCACCACGCCGGCGGCCTACCTGACGGATTGGCGCCTGAGCCTCGCGGCGTCGATGATGCGCACCGGCCGGCCGGTGAAACAGGTGGCGGCGGAGCTGGGCTTTGCCAGCGCATCCGCTTTGTCCAAGGCGTTCCGGCAGCGGGTGGGCATGTCTCCACGCTTGTGGCTGGCAGCCAACGGCTAGCGGCGCGCCATCCCTCAGGTCGCATCGATAATGATAGGTCATGATAGTATTTGACCTATGACAAAACCGGCGGACGCGAAATCGCTTCCGCCGCGCGTTATGCTTCTACGCGAGGTGCAGGCATGAACCAAGACATCCAGGACCTGGGCAGCGATACCCAGACGCAGCACGACCAGCACGGCCGCTGGCCGAAGGCCGAATCGGTAGAGGACTTCCACCGCAACCTGGCCACGGTGAACGGCCGCATCGCGGCGGCGTGCCAGCGTGCCGGACGCGCCCCCGCAAGCGTGCGCCTGCTGCCCGTGAGCAAGACGGTGGAAGAGGCGCGGATCCGGCTGGCCTATGCGGCGGGCTGCCGCTACCTTGGCGAAAACAAGCTCCAGGAAGTGTCGCGGAAATGGGAGTCCATGGCTGATCTGGCCGATTTGAAATGGTCGGTCATCGGGCATCTGCAGACCAACAAAGCCAAACTGGTGGCGCGCTACGCCGCCGAATTCCAGGCGCTGGACAGCTTGCGCGTGGCCGAGGCGCTGGACCGGCGGCTGCAGGCCGAGGGCCGCGCGCTGGACGTGTTCGTGCAGGTCAATACGTCGGGCGAGGCCAGCAAGTACGGCCTGCATCCGGATGAGACGGCGGCCTTCCTGGGGCAGATGCCATCCTTCTCCGCGCTGCGCGTGCGCGGCCTGATGACGCTGGCGGTGTTTTCGGCCGAAGCTGCGCGCGTGCGGCAATGCTTCATCCTTCTGCGTTCGCTGCGGGACCGGTTGCGCCAGGACTGTCCGCAAGGCATCGGCCTGGACGAACTATCGATGGGCATGTCCGGCGACTACGAGATCGCCATCGAGGAAGGGGCGACGGTCGTGCGCGTGGGGCAAGCCATCTTCGGCGCCCGCAACACACCCGATTCGTATTACTGGCCGGCCGACCCTGGCCCGGATGCCGCGGCCTGAGCGCCGTCATCGCCACCCCGTCGCACAGGAGCCTCCATGCCGGTTCATCGACTCGTCATCATGCGCAATGGCCGGCTCGTCGGCCATTTCGAATCGACCGCCGCCTCGACGCTGGCTGACAGCAAAGAAATCGCGTCGCGCCTGCCGCCTGCGGACGGCTACCAGGTCAGCCTGCAGGTCGCCGCCGGCGAGCGGCGGCTGCTGGAGAGTTCGCCGGCCGGCATCCGCCTTCTGGCCTCGGAAACGCTGTTCAAATCCGTCCCGGAAGAACCGCCGAGCAACGCGGACGGCCACGCTTTCCGCTGGCCGGAGCCATTGCCATGAGCCGCCTTGCTCTCGCGGTCCGCCACGTTCCTTTCGAAGACCTGGGCATTCTCGCGCCGGCCCTGGCGGACCGGGGTTACCGCGTGCAGTACCTGGAGGCGGGCGTCGATGCGATCGACTCCGAGGCCGTGGCTGGCGCCGATCTCGCCGTGATCCTGGGCGGGCCCGTCGGGGTCTACGAAACCGGCCGCTATCCGTTCCTGCAGCAGGAACTGGTCGCGATCGGAGAACGGCTGCGCCGGGACAGGCCGACCCTCGGCATCTGCCTGGGCGCGCAGCTGATGGCGGCGGCCCTGGGCGCAGAGGTGGCGCCGACCGGGCGCTCGGAGATCGGCTATGCGGCCTTGACGCTGACCGCGGAAGGGCTGGAGTCGCCGCTGCGGGCGGTCCAGTCCGTGCCGGTGCTGCACTGGCACGGCGACCAGTTCGCCATTCCCGACGGCGCGCGGCGGCTCGCCGAGACGCCGGGCTTTCCCAATCAGGCGTTTGCGCTGGGGCCGAGGATACTGGGCCTGCAATTCCACCTGGAGGCCGACGCATCGAAGATCGAGCAATGGCTGATCGGCCACGCCTGCGAACTGAGCCTGCGCGGCGTCGATCCGGCCGCCATCCGCCGCGACGCCGAACGGCATGGCCCGGCGCTGGCGCGCAGTGCGCGCCAGGCGCTCGATCTGTGGCTGGACGGGCTCTGAACGGCCGTTGACGGCGTCGCTATCGGCTTGCATTGCGTGCCGACGGCCGCTTCGGCGGCCATTCGACGGCGAACGGTAGGCGGCAGGCGTATCGGGCATGGAATCCGCCCGTGCCTGGTGCGTATCCCATATTGCCTGGGCCCCGGGCCCCGGGGCGCGTTGGCGCCCGCGATGGCGATGCGGCCTTCCGGAGGCTACGGATAGAATGGCCGGTCCTGGCAGGCCAGTTTTACCCAATTGGGCAGACCGCATGGCAAAGACATTCGAGCTCGAGACGCTGAAGATGCGCTTGAACGACGCGGATTTCCTGCGTCTGGACCTGAACCAGCGCATCCAGCGGGCGCTGCGCGCGCTGATTCTCGACGCCGCGCTGGAGCCGGGTGCGAAGCTGCCCGCGACCCGCGTGCTGGCAAAGTCGCTGGGCGTTGCCCGCGATACCGTCGAAAACGCCTATGTGCAACTGCATCGCGATGGCTACATCGTCCGCCGCGAGGGCTCGGGCAGCTACGTGTCCGACTCGGTGGGAATCCAGTTGCGCGGGGCGGCGCGGCGGCGCGCAAGAACGGAGCCGGAAAGCCGCGCGGCGGAGCCTGGGGCGGGCCTGAGCCGGCGCGGAAGGGCGATTCTGGAGAGCGGCGGCGTCGCCGACCAGCAATCGATCAAGGCGTTCGCCACCGGACTGCCCGAGACCCGGAATTTTCCGATCGACGTCTGGGAGCGCCTGCAGCGCCAGGTGCTGAAGGATTACCGCGCCAGCGTTCTGCTGCACGGCGATCCCCAAGGCGCGGAGCCGCTGCGCAAGGCCATTGCCGCCTACCTGAACCTGGAGCGCGGGGCCAAGGTCGCCCCGGCGCAGATCCTGGTCCTGAGCAGCACGCGACAGGCCTTGTTCCTGTGCGCGCAATTGCTGGCGGACGCAGGCAAACCCATCCTGATGGAGAACCCCGGCTACTTCGGCGCCAGGAAGGCGTTCGAATCCGCCGAGGCCCGGATCGTCCCCGTCGACGTCGACGCTCATGGCATCCGCACCGATCTGTTGAAGGCGGACCGCAGCGGCGCCAACTGCGTCTATGTGACGCCGTCGCACCAGTATCCGACGGGCGCCACGCTGTCGCTGGCGCGCCGCCTGGAGCTGACCGGCTGGGCCGCGGCGAACGGCAAGTGGATCATCGAGGACGACTACGACAGCGAATTCCACTACGACGGCCTGCCGACCGCGTGCGTGCAGGGCCTGGACCGGCACCAGCGGACGATCTACCTGGGCACCTTCAGCAAGACGCTCTATCCGGGCCTCAGGATGGGATACATGGCCTTGCCGCAGGAGCTGGTCGGCGCGTTCGCCCGCGCGCGCAGCATCATGGACGGCCACACGCCGCAGATCCTTCAGCTGACGTTGGCGCGTTTCATGGAAGATGGCCACTACAACTCGCACGTGCGCGCGATGCGCAAGCTCTATGCGGGACGCCGGGAGGCGCTGCTGGAGTCGATAGGCAGGCATCTCGGCGGCATTGCGACGGCCGCGCGGCCGCCGGGCGGGCTGCAGATCCCCTGCCTGCTGGAGCGCGGATGGTCGGAAGAGGAGACCATCCGGCGGGCGGCGGGGGCAGGCTTGCAACTGCCCGGCCTCAGCCGGCTGTACGCCGGCGAAGACCGGAAGCAGG
Source organism: Achromobacter agilis (assembly GCF_900496965.1). Lineage (GTDB taxonomy): Bacteria > Pseudomonadota > Gammaproteobacteria > Burkholderiales > Burkholderiaceae_B > Achromobacter > Achromobacter agilis. The sequence goes on along the minus strand of NZ_UFQB01000005.1, from coordinate 174,354 downwards.
GCTGGCTGCTGGGGTACGCCTCGCTGACGGCCTACGAGATCGAAGCGGCCATGCTGCGCCTGGCCAACGCGCTGGGCAGCAAGCCGCCGCCGCGCCGGGGGCGCCGCCCGGCGCGGTCTCAGTAAGGCAGGGGAAAGCGCCGGGCGATACCGTTCATGGCCGTTCCTGTATGGGAGATGCGGGGCGGGCGGGGGCGCGGGGGCGTCAGGGTTTGGCCGGGCTGCCGGCCAGCCGGGGCTGGCCGCCGTGGATAAGCAGGTGCGCGGTCAGGCCCGCCACCAGCCCCCAGAACGCCCCGCCCACGCCCAGCATCGTGACGTTGGCGGCGGTGGCCAGGAAGGTGATCAGCGCGGTTTCACGGGTACGCGTATCGGCCATGGCGTTCGCCAGGCTGCCGCCGATGGCGCCCAGCAACGCCAGCCCAGCTAGCGTCGTGATGAACGCCTTGGGCAGCACCATGAACAGGGTGGCCAGCGTGACGCCGAAGGTGCCCACCAGAATGTAGAACAGCCCGCAGGCCAGCCCCGCCACGTAGCGCTTGGCGGGATCCTCGTGCGCGTCCTTGCCGGTGCAGATCGCCGCGGTGATGGCCGCCACGTTGAAGGCGTGCGCCCCGAAGGGCGCCATGATCAGGGATCCGAGGCCCGTTACGGTAAGAATGGGGTTCGCGCTGGTCTGGTAGCCGTCGTTGCGCAGCACCAGCATGCCCGGCATGTATTGCCCGGTCAGCGTGATGACGAACAGCGGCAGCGCGACCCCCAGCAGGGCCTGCAGCGAGAACCGGGGCATTTCGAACACTGGCGCGGCCAGGCTGAGGTGGATCGCCGAGAAATCGATCCGGCCCTGCGCGATGAGCAGGCCCACGCCGATGACGAGAATGCCGACCACCGCGAAACGCGATGTGAATCGCTTCAGCAGCGCATACGAGATCACCAGCACGATCACCAGCACCGGATCGACGCTCGCGCCGCCGAAGGCATTGACGCCGAATTGCAGCAGGATGCCCGCCAGCAGGCCGGCGGCGATGCCGCCCGGGATCATGCGCACGAGCTTGTCGAAGGCGCCGGACAGGCCCAGCACGATGAAGCCCAGCGCCGAAATCACGTAAGCCCCGATGACTTCTCCGTAGGGCGTGAAAGGCATCACGGTGGCAAGAAAGGCCACCCCGGGCGTCGACCAGGCCGTGATGATGGGGGCCCGGTAGCGCAAGCTCAGCAGCGCGCCCGTGACGCCCACGCCGATGGATACCGCCCAGACCCAGGACGCGGTCTGGGCGGGCGACAGTTGGGCAAGCTCGGCGGCCTGGAACACCAGGACGAAGGTCCCCCCATAGTTCACCAGCACCGAGATCAGCGCCGCGATGGTGGGGGAAAAGAAATCGGCGGGTCGAAGGCCGGCCGGCGATGCATTCATGATTCACTCCGCGTTTGTGTGAAAACCCGGCTGAACGGCCAGGGGGCGAAGGGGAAGTCTAGGATTGGTGCGGTCGGTTGGTTCATGCCACATTGGGATCAATGGGCAGACCGCTTTTGAAGGGGGCAAGGGATTTTCTCCGATGCCTGCGGCCTAGCTGCGGCCGACTCCGTGAAATCCGGTATTTGCCGCGGGTGGCCCCGCCGATACACTGTTTTTCCCCCACCCCCCTATAACGAGAAGGCCATGAGACATCTACTTTCCACCCTGGGCGCCGCCCTTGCCCTGTCGCTCGGCGCCCAGGCCGCCTCGGCTCAGCAGGCGCAATCGCCGGCCCCGGTGCCGCGCGATCCGTTCTTCTGGCTGGGCGAGATCAACAAGGCCACCGCCGTCATCAACACGGACGAGGGGTTGTTGGACAAGTCCATGGCGCCGCGCCTGGCCGCCGGTGTGGCCAAGGTGATCAACGATGGCAATCAGCCTGGCGCCAAGCGCCCCGCCAGCGTCATCACCTTCGAGCCGTTGCTGATCAAGGCCGCGGGCGAGGATGTGACGCTGCTGCACGCCGGGCGGTCGAGCCAGGACATGCACGCGACCTACCGCAGCGCGATCCTGCGCGACAAGCTGCTGGAATTGGCCGATCAGTTGAACGCCACGTCCACGTCCCTGGTGGAACTGGCCGCCAGGCATGCGGGCACCATCGTGCCGAACTACACGAATGGCGTGGCCGCGCAGCCGAACAGCTATGGGCATTACCTGCTGGGGCAGGCGGCAGGGCTCGCCCGGGACGCCCAGCGCATCCGCGAGGCCTACGTCCGCATCGACCGTTCTCCGATGGGCACGACGGTGCTCAACGGCACGAGCTGGCCGCTGGACCGCAAACGCATGGCGAAATACCTGGGATTCGAGGCCCTGGTCGACAATGCCTACGACGCCTCGCAGATTTCGTCGATGGACCAGCCCGTCGAAGTGGCGTCCATCGTCACCAGCATTGCGCTGCGCACCGGCAATTTCGTGGAAGACGTGATGACCCAGTATGCGCAGCCGCGCCCCTGGATCCTGCTCGAGGAGGGCGGCGGCAATACCTATGTGTCCAGCGCCATGCCGCAAAAACGCAATCCCGGGTTGCTGAACGACACCCGTAGCGACGCGTCGACCGCCGTCACCCTGGCCATGGGGCCGGTCGTGCAGACGCACAACATCACGCCGGGCATGAGCGATCCCAAGGATGTGAAGCAGAACTCCGCCATGGTGGATGCAGGCATCTCGGCGCTGAAGCGCTGGAACCGGGTGCTCAAGGCCATGGTCATCAGTCCGGAGCGCGCCCTCGAAGAGCTGAACAGCGACTGGACGGCCTCGCAGGAGCTGGCGGACGTGCTGATGCGCAAGTACAAGCTGCCGTTTCGCGACGGGCACCATTTCGCGTCTGAAGTCGTGACCTACGCCAAGGCCAACAACATCAAGCCGCTGGACTTTCCCTACGAGCAGGCGCGCCGCATCTACGCGGATGCCATGAAGGATTCGAAATACGGCGCGGAGCTGCCGATGAGCGAGGCGGAGTTCCGCTCCACCCTGGATCCGGTGGCCATCGTGAAGAACCGCGCCACCAGCGGGGGCCCGCAGCCGGCCGAAATGGACCGCATGATCAAGGAGGCGCGCGCGCAGCTTGCATCGCAGGATGCCTGGATCAAGGCGCGCCGCGCGCACATCCGCGATTCGCTGGCCGAGCTGGACAAGCAATTCGACGCGCTGGTGGCCAGCGCGCCGAAGGAGAAAGGCCAGTAAGAGGGGCGGGGCCGCCGGCCCCAGCCTCAGGCGGCCGAGAAGGGCGGCGCGAAGCGGCGCAGCCGCAGCGCGTTGCTGAGCACGAACACGCTGGACAGGGCCATCGCGCCCGCCGCGAACACCGGCGACAGCAGGCTGCCGTTAACCGGGTATAGCAGGCCGGCCGCGACCGGAATCAGCGCCACGTTGTAGGCGAACGCCCAGAACAGGTTCTGCTTGATGTTGCGCAGAGTGGCCTTGGACAGGGCGATGGCGTTGGGCACGCCGCCCAGGTCGCCCGACATCAGGACGACGTCGGCGGCCTCGATGGCGATGTCCGTGCCGGTGCCGATGGCCAGCCCCACGTCGGCCTCGGCCAGGGCCGGCGCGTCGTTGATGCCGTCGCCCACGTACGCGAGCGCCCCGTATTCCTGCTTCAGCCGCTGCACGGCTTCGACCTTGCCGCCCGGCAGCACCTCGGCGACAACCTCATCGATGCCAAGCTGGCGGGCGATGGCTTCGCCGGTGCGGCGGTTGTCGCCGGTGATCATGGCGACTTTCAGGCCCTGGTTGTGCAGGGCGCGTATGGCGGCGGCCGTCGTTTCCTTGATGGGGTCGGCCACGGCGATCATGGCGGCTAGCCGGCCCTCGATCGCGGCATACAGGGGCGTTTTGCCCTCGTCGCCCAGCCGGGCGGCGTCCGCGCTGAATGCGTTCACGTCCAGGCCCAGTTCGCGCATGTAGCGGTCGGCGCCGATTTCGACCCGGTTGCCGTCCACAATGGCCTTCACGCCGAAGCCCGTGATCGATTCGAACTGCGAGATGGCGCCCAGGGCAATGCCCTGTTCGCGGGCCGCGTCCACGATGGCCTGCGCGATGGGGTGTTCGGACTTGGCTTCGACGGTGGCAACCTTGCCCAGCACGTCGGCCCGCTCGAAGCCCGGCGCCACGATCAGGTCGGTCAGTTCGGGGCGGCCCTTGGTCAGGGTGCCCGTCTTGTCCACGGCCACGACCTTGGCGTCCTTCAGGGATTGCAGCGCTTCGCCCTTGCGGAACAGCACGCCCATCTGCGCGGCGCGGCCCGTGCCCACCATGATGGAGGTCGGCGTAGCCAGGCCCATCGCGCACGGGCAGGCGATGATCAGCACCGCCACGGCGTTGACCAGCGCGAAGGTCAGCGCGGGCTCGGGGCCGAACGCCAGCCAGATGATGAAGGTCAGGACGGCAGCCGCCATGACCGCGGGCACGAACCACATGGTGATGCGGTCGACCAGCGCCTGGATCGGCAGCTTGGAGCCTTGCGCCTGCTCGACCATGCGGATGATCTGCGCCAGCAACGTGTCGTTGCCGACCTTGGTGGCGCGGAACGTCAGCGCGCCGTTCTGGTTGACGGTGCCGCCCACGACTTCGGAACCCGGCGTTTTCTCGACAGGCACGGGCTCGCCGCTGATCATGGATTCGTCGATGAAGCTGCTGCCTTCCACGACCTCGCCGTCCACGGGGATGCGTTCGCCGGGACGGACCTCGATCACGTCGCCCGCGACGACTTCCTCGATGGCGATTTCGGCGGCCGCGCCGTTGCGGACGACGCGGGCCGTCTTGGCCTGCAGGCCGAGCAGGCGCTTGATGGCTTCGGACGTATTGCCCTTGGCGCGGGCCTCCAGATAGCGGCCAAGCAGGATCAGCGCAACGATGACAGCCGCGGCTTCGTAATACACGTTGACGGTGCCGGCGGGAAGCAGGCCCGCGGCGAAGGTGGCGACGACCGAATAGGCATAGGCGGCGGAGGTGCCGACCGCCACCAGGGAGTTCATGTCGGGCGCGCCGCGCAGCAGCGCCGGAACGCCCTTCTGGAAGAAGCGCAGCCCGGGGCCGAACAGCACGATGGTGGACAGCGCGAACTGGAGATACCAGCTGTTCTGCGTGCCGATGGTCTCGGCGATCAGGTGATGAAAGGCCGGCACCATGTGGGCGCCCATTTCCAGGATGAACACGGGCAGCGCGAAGAGCGTGGCGATGGTGAGCGACCGCTTGAGCGCTTTCAGCTCGGCGGCCTGGCGTTCGGCCACGGCGTCGGTGTCGCCGGATTCGCCCGAGAGCACCCGGGCTTCGTAGCCCGCCTTCGCCACCGCCTGGATCAGCGCGCTGGCCGCGACGCCGCCCGCGGCCGTGACGTGGGCGCGTTCGGTGGCGAGGTTGACCGTCGCGCCGCTCACGCCCGGGACGGCCTTCAGGGCTTTTTCGACCCGGCCCACGCATGACGCGCAGGTCATGCCGGTGACCGACAGTTCGATGCCCGTTTCGGGGACGGCATAGCCGGCCTTCTGCACGGCCTGGACCACGGCAGCCACGTCCGGCGCCCCGGCGAAAGTGATGTCGGCGCGCTCGGTGGCCAGGTTGACGCTGGCCTTGTCGACGCCCGGTACGGCTTTCAGCGCCTTTTCGACGCGGCCGACGCACGAGGCGCAGGTCATGCCTTCGATGGGCAGGCTGATCGCGATGCTGTCTGCTGGGCTGGAACTCATTGCCGCTCCTTGAAAACTGGGAATTTCCGACTGATGGATCCCACTATAAAGATTCCAATGATGGCAAGGTCAAGCGGCCGGCTGGCCCGGCCGCTTTTATGGGGTCAGATCATGGATTTGCCGCTGCGCTTCGCGGCGCGGATGTCGCGCCACAGGGTCACGCAGAGCAGCGCCAGGATGAAGGCGGAGATGGCCGGCCAGACCAGGAAATACAACGTTAACCACATATCGGTCTCCTTGTTCGCGTGGATGGGTCAGCCTTTGGCGGGCTGGGCGATGGGGCGCGGAGCGGCCGCCTGGGCCTGCGCTTCCTGTTCCCGGTGGAACGAGGTCACGCGGTCGGCCAGGAGGGCGAAATCGAACCGCCGGGTGTTGCGCAGGCTCAGGCCGGTGCATACCGCCGCGCTGACGCCGTAGGCGGTCAGGGAGCCCAACAGGACGATGTATTCGCGCAGAGTTCCCACGAAGATGGGCAGCATGACGGCCATGCCCGCCGCCCCTACGGCGATCGCCGCCTTGCGGCCGAAGAAGCCGAACGTCATGAGACCCAGGACGACGCCGCCGCCGATGGCCGCGCAGATCTCGAAGAAGACCGCGACGATGCCTTCGATGGGGATCAGTTCGAACCGCACGACGGCGAACAGCGCGACGGCGCTGAGCACGGAGCAGACGAAGGCGCGGTTGTCGACGCGGTCCCAGTAGAAGCTGGCGATCACGGGGAAGACGATGGCGCCCCACAGCGCGCCGACGAAGACCAGCATGACCAGGATGTCCAGCCGCAGGCTGGCGAAGATGACGCCGACCATTGTGGCGATGATCATGGTGGCGCGGCCCCACCAGAGCATGCGTTGCGGATTCGGGCGGCCGCGCGACAGGTTCTTGGCGTAGATGTCGGTCATGACGATGGAGGACAGGGCCGCCAGATCGGAGTCCGCGGTGGAGGACAGCGAGCCGACCACCAGCAGGAAGAACAGCGCGATGCCGAAGGGCGGCAGATAGGTCGACGCCATCTGCGGAATGATGTTGTTCATGTCGCCGTTGGCCGGTTCGAGCCCCACGAACAGGGCCAGCAGGCCCAGCATGCCCAGGCCGATCACCACCGCGCCGTATCCGACCGTCGCGGTCAGGAAGGTGGGCTTGATCAGGTCTTCGCGGACGGCGAACAGGCGCTGCGCGATCGTCTGGTTGCCGATGGCGTAGGCGAGCACCGCGACGAAGTAGGGGGCGCCCTGTTCCAGGATCGCCTTGGTGGAATAGAAGTCGGCCTGCTCGGCGTTCAGGCGCCACATGTTGGCCTGCAGCACGTCAGGGCCGCCGGCGTTGAAGAAGATGAGCGGGATGATGATGACCGCGGCGATGATCATGGCGGCGAGCTGCGCGAAATCGGTCATCACCGACGTGCGGAAACCCGACCACAGCGTGTACGACAACACGCCCAGGCCGGCGATGAGCACGCCCTGGATGAACGTCAGCGGGCTCAGGATCGAGACCAGCGCGCCGGCGGCGGTGAAGTTCACCATGAGGCTGATACAGCTGCCGACGATGTTGGACACGGCCATGATCATCTGGCTGGACGTGCCGTGCCGCGCATGGATGACCTCGGCCAGCGTATGGGCCTTGGGCGCAAGCTGGCGGAACCGCTTGCCGAAGGGATAGATGAAGAGAATCATCAGCGCGCCCCAGAAGCCGTAGTGCAAGGGGCCGGACAGCCCGTACTTGTAACCCGAGGTGGCGCTGGCGTAGAACGATGCGGCCCAGATCCAGGTGGCGATCATGCTGGCTGTGGACAGGCCGAAGCCGACCGCGTTGTTCGACACCATGTAGCCGTCGACGTTCTCGTTCTTTTCGCCGATGAACAGCGACATGAGGAACGTCGCGCCGTAGAAGCCCGCGAGTAGCAGGATGGCGGTGGTCGCCGATAGCTGGAAGAATTCTGTCTCTTGCATCGTCTTCGTCCTTTCTCCTTGGCAGCGTTTTCATGATTGACAGTCATGGCTGCATGAAGGCCGTTTCCGCGGGATGCGATGGGCGGCAAACCCCGATGACGTAGCCGAAACACCAGACGAGCGCGCCCTGGCAGGCGCGATCGCGAGCCTGCCCGGCGAGGAGGCGGTAAGCGGCTCCCTCGGCCGGACAGCGACAATGCACACCGTATAGGTGTCTTGCTGCCGCATTGCGCCGAACGCTTTTTTTCTTTAGACGTTGCTCAATGCGGTGAGCGATGGCCCTGCCTGGTAGGCAGGAAAATTTGTTCCGCAGCCGGTAGGGCTGGGTTGTGGTGTTTCGGCGTTACACGCCGGGCCGCTGTGCGCGGCCTTGTGACGGATGCCCCCGGGTGACGTACGTCGGCTGGCGGGCATGCGTGGTGAACTACAGCAAGCACGGAGTATAGGGCCATACCCGCCTCGAGTCCAGCCTGCGGCCGGCGCGCTGGCGGGTATTGCGATTCCCATTGGCTGGCATCGCGACACTTAATTGGCCGCCGTTGCCGCGCTTCGATAAGGTATCGGGCTTTGACGGCCACGCGGCGGCGTCCGCGCCGCGCGGCCATCCGCAAGACGAAGGCGAACCATGACAGACCGCGTATTCATCAATGCCGTCGGGGCCGACGGCAATCCCCAAACCCTGGCCGTCCGCGACGGCCGCATCCTCGCGGTCGGGAACGCACCGCCGTCTTCCGGCGTGGAGGTAATCGACCTGCGCGGCCACCTGGTGCTGCCGGGCTTCGTGGACGGCCATATCCATCTGGACAAGAGCTTCGTCGGCGACCGCTGGCATCCGCACCGCCCGGCGGCCACGTTGCGGGAACGGCTGGCCATCGAGAAGCGCGAGCTGGCCGACGCGCCGCCGATCGAAGGCCGCGCCGACGCGCTCATCGCGCAGGCCGCGGCCTGCGGCACCGTGGCGATGCGCAGTCATGTTGACGTGGACGCCACCACGGGGCTGGCGAACCTGCACGCCGTTATGGCGGCGCGGGAGAAGTGGCGCGGCATCGTCGATATCGAACTCGTGGCGTTTCCCCAGGCCGGCGTGATGTCCTGTCCGGGCACCGCGCAACTACTGGAAGCGGCCGTGCGCGATGGCGCGGAGGTGGTGGGCGGGATCGATCCCGCCACGCTCGATGGTGATGCCGACGGGCAGCTCGATTGCGTATTCGGCATTGCCGACCGGCTGGGCGCCAAGATCGACATCCATTTGCACGAACCCGGTATGCCGGGCGTCGAGCAGCTAGGCCGCATCGCCGCGCGCACCAAGACCCTGGGCCTGGCGGGACGCGTCGCCGTCAGCCACGCCTATGCGCTGGGCGACGTCGGGCCGCAGGCGCTGGACGACGTGGCGCGCAAGCTCGCCGACGCCGGCGTGGCGATCATGACGAACGCGCCGGGCGACCGGGCCTTCCCGCCGGTGCTGCGCCTGCGCGAGGCGGGCGTGCGGGTGTTCGCCGGCAATGACAATATCCAGGACACCTGGTGGCCCTACGGCAACGGCGACATGCTGCAGCGCGCGATGCTGATCGGCTACCGCTCGGGCTTCTACACCGACACCGAACTGCTGGCGGCGCTGGACCTGGCGTCCCACGCGGGGGCGGCGGTGCTGGGGCTAGAAGGCTATGGGCTGCAGGCGGGCAACGAGGCCACTTTCGTGGCGCTGCCCGCGCCCAACGGACCTGCCGCCGTCGCCGCGGCGCCCGCGCAGCGCTTCCTGTTCCGCAAGGGAGAGCCGGTGGGCGAGGCGCCCGGGTTCTTCGCCGGGGCCGTCAAGCAGCCGGCGGCGTGACCTTGCCGGCGCGCAGTTCGCAATAGGCCTCCAGCGCGCGCCGCAAGGCCAGGCCTGCGTCGCTGAGCCGCGAGCGCGCATAGAGTGCCAGGCGCAGGCCGCCGGGGGCGGGAAAGCCCTCTTCGGCCGTCAGCACGCGGTGCTCCGCGGTAACGCAGACGGCCGGCAACAGGCTGATGCCCAGCCCCGACGCGACTGCCGAGACCAGGCTGGGCAGACTGGGGCTGGAGAAGCGCACGTGCCACGGCTTTCCGCCTGTTTCCAGCATGGCGGTCATTTCGTGGCGGTACAGCGCGCCCGCGGGAAAGGCGACCAGCGGCACGGCCGTGTCGGGCGCGGGCGGCGGGGAATCCACAGCTGTGATCCAGCACAGAGGCTCGGGCCATTGCGCATGGCAGTCCGCGTCGACCTCCCATTGCTTCACGAGAAGCAGGTCCAGCTCGCCTTCGCGGTAGCTGCGCAGCAGTTCGTGGCTGAGGCCGCCCTCGACCTCCACGCGCAGTAGCGGGTAGGCCGACTGCACGGATGCGATCGTGGGCATCATCGTGGCGCCCATGAACTCCTCGGGCGCGCCCAGTCGCAGCACCGCGCTCGCCTGCGCGGCCGCGACGCTTTCGCGCGCTTCCTCGGCCAGTCGGAGAATGCTGCGGGCATATCCGAGCAGGCGCTCGCCTTCCTCAGTGGGCAGTACGTGGCGCTGAGTCCGGTCCAGCAGCCGGCAGTCCAGGCTTTCTTCCAGGCGGATCACGTGCTGGCTGACGGTGGATTGCGTCAGGTGCAGGTACTCGGCCGCCCGGGTGAAATTGCCCGTGTCCACAACCGTGACGAAGCTGCGCAGCAGGACCGGATCAAGCATTGCAACTCCCACTGAATTTCATTAAGCCAATTAATTTCATAATACCGCGCCGCATCGCCATACTAGGACCCGTGCCCGGGACGGTTCGGAGACGCTTTATCAAGGGAGATTTCGATATGCCTATTTTTGGCGCATGCCGCATCTGGCTGGCGGCGTTTCTGCTGAGCGTGGGGGGCGGAGCTGCCGCCGCCGGGCCGGATGCGGCGCTGCTTGCGGCGGCGGGCGACGGCGACGCGAGCAGCGTCAAGTCGCTGCTGCGGCAAGGGGCCGCGCTGGAGACGCGCGACGGCGGCGGCAATACGCCGCTGCTGCGCGCAACCCAGGGCAACCACGTGGAGGCCGCGCGCGCCCTGATCGATGCGGGCGCCGACGTCAACGCGAAGAATGCGATCCATGACAGCGCCTACCTGCTTGCGGGCGCTCGCGGCTACCGCGAGATCCTGGCGATGACGCTGGCGCACGGCGCGGATCTGAAAAGCACCAACCGCTATGGCGGCACGGCCCTGATTCCCGCCTGCGAGCGCGGGCACGTCGAAGTCGTCGACATGCTGATCCTGGCCGGCGTGGATCCGGACCATGTGAATAACCTGGGGTGGACGGGACTGCTGGAGGCCGTGATCCTGGGTGATGGCGGCACGCGCCATCAGGCGATCGTGAAGCGGCTTATCGAGGCCGGCGCCGACGTCAACCTGGCGGACGGCAAGGGCGTGACCCCGTTGAAACATGCGCGCGAACGCGGCCAGGCCGAGGTCGCGCGCTTGCTGGAAGCCGTTGGGGCGAAGGGCTGAAGCGGTTTAGAACCCTTCGCGCGGAACGTGCACGCGGCCTTCCATCAGGATGCGCGCGCTGCGGCTCATGATGGCCTTGGTGACTTTCCATTCGCCGTCCACGAGCTTGGCCTCGGCACCGACGCGCAGGGTGCCCGACGGATGGCCGAAGCACACGTTGTCGCGCTCGTTGCCGCCCGCGGCCAGGTTCACCAGCGTGCCGGGCACGGCCGCGGCGGTGGCGATGGCCACGGACGCGGTGCCCATCATGGCGTGGTGCAGCTTGCCCATGGACAGCGCGCGCACCAGCACGTCGATGTCGCCGGCGCCGATCTTCTTGCCGCTGGACGACACGTATTCCTTGGGGCGGGCGACGAAGGCGACCTTGGGCGTGTGCTGGCGGCTGGCGGCGTCTTCGAGCTTGCCGATCAGGCCCATGCGCAGCGCGCCGTGGGCGCGGATGGTTTCGAAGCGCGCGAGCGCGGCGGCATCGCCGTTGATGTCGTCCTGCAGTTCCGCGCCGGTGTAGCCCAGGGCTTCGGCATCCAGGAAGATGGTGGGAATGCCGGAGTTGATCATGGTGGCCTTGAACGTGCCGACGCCGGGCACTTCCAGGTCGTCCACCAGGTTGCCGGTGGGGAACATGGAGCCGCCGTCGCCGTCTTCGGCCGGGTCCATGAATTCCAGGCGCAGCTCGGCGGCGGGGAAGGTCACGCCGTCCAGTTCGAAGTCGCCGGTTTCCTGCACGGCGCCATCGGTGACGGGCACGTGGGCGATGATGGTCTTGCCAATGTTGGCCTGCCAGATGCGCACGACGGCGATGCCGTTTTGCGGCACGCGGGCCGGGTCGACCAGGCCGTTGGCGATGGCGAACGGCCCCACGGCGGCCGACAGGTTGCCGCAGTTGCCGCTCCAGTCGACGAAGGGCTGGTCGATGGAGACCTGGCCGAACAGGTAGTCCACGTCGTGGTCCGGGCGGCTGCTCTTGCCGACGATGACGGTCTTGCTGGTGCTGGACGTGGCGGCGCCCATGCCGTCGATCTGTTTGCCGTAGGGGTCCGGGCTGCCGATCACGCGCAGCAGCAGCGCGTCGCGCGCCGCGCCCGCGACGCGCGCGGACTCGGGCAGGTCGTCCAGCTTGAAGAACACGCCTTTGCTGGTGCCGCCGCGCATATAGGTGGCGGCAATCTTGGTCTGGGGAGCATGAGCCATGGGGCAGTCCTGATGTCTCGGTGTAGGGGAGGGCGAGCGCTTGGGGCGCCCGCCCTGAGGATGGCGGGTCAGCCGGCCTTCTTGTCGGCGCCGGCCGCGGATTCGGCTTCCAGGAAATCCTGCGCGAAGCGCTGCAGCACGCCGCCGGCCTCGTAGATCGACACTTCCTCGGCCGTATCCAGGCGGCAGGTCACCGGCACTTGCACGGTCTGGCCGTCGCGGCGGTGGACCACCAGAGTCAGGTCGGCGCGCGGCTTGCGTTCGCCGATGACGTCGTAGCTTTCGGTGCCGTCCAGGCCCAGCGTCTTGCGGTTGACGCCGGGCTTGAACTCCAGCGGCAGCACGCCCATGCCGATCAGGTTGGTGCGGTGGATGCGTTCGAAGCCTTCGGCCACGATGGCTTCCACGCCGGCCAGCCGCACGCCCTTGGCTGCCCAGTCGCGCGACGAGCCCTGGCCGTAGTCGGCGCCGGCCACGATGATGAGTGGCTGCTTGCGGGTCATGTAGGTTTCGATGGCTTCCCACATGCGCATGACCTGGCCCTCGGGCTCCACGCGCGCCAGCGAGCCCTGCTTCACCGTGCCGTCGTCGTTCTTCACCATCTCGTTGAAGAGCTTCGGATTGGCGAAGGTGGCGCGCTGCGCGGTGAGGTGGTCGCCGCGGTGGGTGGCGTAGGAGTTGAAGTCCTCTTCGGGCAGTCCCATCTTGTGCAGATATTCACCCGCGGCGCTGTCCATCAGGATGGCGTTCGACGGCGAGAGGTGGTCGGTCGTGATGTTGTCGCCCAGCACGGCCAGGGGCAGCATGCCGCGCAGGGTGCGCTCGCCGGCCAGCGCGCCTTCCCAGTACGGCGGGCGGCGGATGTAGGTGCTCATCGCGCGCCAGTCGTACAGCGGGCTGACCGCGGCGCGGCGTTCGTCCTGGATGCCGAACATGGGCGCGTAGACCTTGCGGAACTGTTCGGGCTTGACGGCGGACTTGACCATGGCGTCGATTTCTTCGTCGCTGGGCCAGATGTCCTTCAGGCGGATGTCGCGGCCATCGGCGTCCTGCCCCAGCACGTCGCGCTCGATGTCGAAGCGGATGGTGCCGGCGATGGCGTAGGCCACGACCAGGGGCGGCGAGGCCAGGAACGCCTGCTTGGCGTAGGGGTGGATGCGGCCGTCGAAGTTGCGGTTGCCGGACAGCACGGCGGTGGCGTAGAGGTCGCGGTCGATGATTTCCTGCTGGATCTTCGGGTCCAGCGCGCCCGACATGCCGTTGCAGGTGGTACAGGCGAAGGCCACGACGCCGAAGCCCAGTTTTTCCAGGTCTTCGGTCAGGCCGGCCTCGTCGAGGTACAGCGAGACCGCCTTGGAGCCGGGCGCCAGCGAGCTCTTCACCCAGGGCTTGCGCGTCAGGCCCGCGCGGTTGGCGTTGCGCGCCAGCAGGCCGGCGGCGATGACGTTGCGCGGGTTGCTGGTGTTGGTGCAGCTGGTGATGGCCGCGATGATCACGGCGCCGTCGGGCATCTGACCAGGATTGTTTTCCACCACGCCGGAATATGCGGGCCCCCCCGCTGCGCCTTCGGCTTGCTGCCCCCCGAGGGGGCTGTTTTCCCTTGGGGCGGCCCGGCGGGAAAACCCGCGCTCGGCCAGATCGCTGACCGGCAGGCGGCGGTGCGGGTTAGACGGGCCGGCCAGCGTGCGCACCACGCTGGACAGGTCGAAGCGCAGCACGCGCTCGTACTCGGCGTTCTTGAGGCTGTCGGACCACAGGCCCGCGGTCTTGGCGTAGGTTTCCACCAGGGCGATCTGCTCGTCTTCACGGCCGGTCAGGCGCAGATAGTCGATGGTCTGCTGGTCGATGGAGAACATCGCGGCCGTGGCGCCGTATTCGGGCGCCATGTTCGAGATGGTGGCGCGGTCGCCCAGCGTCAGGCTGGAGGCGCCTTCGCCGTAGAACTCCAGATAGGCGCCCACCACCTTTTCCTTGCGCAGGAACTCGGTCAGCGTCAGCACGATGTCGGTGGCGGTGATGCCGGGCTGGGCGCGGCCGGTGAGTTCCACGCCGACGATGTCGGGCAGGCGCATCCAGGACGCGCGGCCCAGCATGACGTTCTCGGCCTCGAGGCCGCCCACGCCGATGGCGATCACGCCCAGCGCGTCGACGTGCGGCGTGTGGCTGTCGGTGCCGACCAGCGTGTCGGGGAAGGCGACGCCGTCCTGCGTGTAGATGACGGGCGACATGCGCTCCAGGTTGATCTGGTGCATGATGCCGTTGCCCGGCGGCACGACCTCGATGTTGCGGAAGGCCTGCTTGGTCCAGTCGATGAAATGGAAGCGGTCTTCGTTGCGGCGGTCTTCCACGGCGCGGTTCTTGGCGAAGGCGTCGGGATCGTCGCCGCCGTATTCCACGGCCAGGGAGTGGTCGACGATCAACTGCACCGGCACGACCGGGTTGACCTTGGCGGGGTCGCCGCCTTTCTCGGCGATGGCGTCGCGCAGGCCGGCCAGGTCGACAAGCGCGGTCTGGCCCAGGATGTCGTGGCAGACCACGCGCGCCGGAAACCAGGGGAAGTCCAGGTCGCGGCGCCGTTCGATCAATTGCTTCAGCGCGTCCGTCAGCAGCGCCGGATCGCAGCGGCGCACCAGATTTTCGGCCAGCACGCGGGAGGTGTAGGGCAGGCGGTCATAGGCCCCGGGCGAGATCGCCTCGACGGCGGCGCGGGTGTCGAAGTAGTCCAGGCGGGTGCCGGGCAGGGGCTTGCGGTAGTTTTGGTTCATGCCTCGGTGCGCTGCAGGTTGCCCTGCGCGATCTGCTGTTCGATGTTGAGACGGGATGCGCGGATGTGGCGGCGCATCAGGATTTCAGCCAACTCGCCATCGCGGTCGGCGATAGCGTCAAGAATGCGGTGGTGTTCGGCATAGGCCTGCCGGGGGCGGTTGGGCGTCGTCGAATACTGGATGCGGTACATGCGCGCCAGCTGGTAGAGCTCGTCGCACAGCATGCGGAACAGCATCTGGTTGCCGCTGCCCTTGACGATACGGTAGTGGAAATCGTAGTCGCCTTCCTGCTGGTAGTAACCGAGCCCGGCCTGGAAGGCTTCGTCGCGCTCGTGCGCCTCGAGTACGCCGCGTAACTCCGCGATTTCGGCGGGCGGCATGCGTTCGGCGGCCAGGCGGCAGGCCATGCCTTCCAGCGATTCGCGGATTTCGTAGAGTTCGGAGAGTTCCTGGCGCGACAGCGACACCACGCGGGCCCCGGCGTGCGGCACGCGGACCAGCAGCCGCTGGCCTTCCAGCCGGTGCAGGGCCTCGCGCAGCGGCCCGCGGCTGACGCCATGGATGCGCGCCAGCTCGGGTTCGGAAATCTTGCTGCCGGGGGCGATCTCGCCCTTGACGATGGCGGACTGGATCTTGCGGAAGATGTGTTCCGCAAGCGTCTCGCTATCGCCTGGGGCAGCGCCCGGCAGCGTCAGCACTTTGCTCATTGTGTCGACAATTTTCCGTTTTCAATGGGGAAAAATTCGGAAGAAGGCGCGACTTTGCGTCAGATTGTCAACAATTTACCCCGAGGAGTCGGGTGGATGCAAGGGGCCGGCCGCCCCGCGTGCGGGCCGGCCGGCGCGGCGCCTAGCGCTGGTGATGCACCTCCTGCAGGCCGTAGACCTGCACGGGCAACCCCACCTGGCGCGCCTTCAGCTGCAGGGACAGGTATTGCGAGTAGTGCCGCGACTGGTGCAGGTTGCCGCCGTGGAACCACAGCGCTTCCTGCTGGGTGGGTTTCCACATGTTGCGCTGCTCGCCCTCCCAGGGGCCGGGGTCCTTGGTGGTGTCCGAACCGAGGCCCCAGCATTTGCCGACCTTGTCCGCGACCTCCCGGCTGATCAGGTCCGCGGCCCAGCCGTTCATCGAGCCGTAGCCGGTCGCGTAGACCACCAGGTCGGCGGGCAGGTGGACGCCGGATTTCAGGACGACGGCGTCGCGGGTCAGGTGGCTGACGTCGGTGCGGGACTGCAGCTTGATGCTGCCGTCGATGATCAGGTCGCAGGCGCCCACGTCGATGTAGTAGCCGGAGCCGCGCCGCAGGTACTTCATGAAGAGGCCGGAACCGTCGTCGCCCCAGTCCAGCATGAAGCCGGCGGCCTCGAGCTTGGCGTAGAAGCCGGCGTCGCGCTCGCGCATCTGGTCATACAGCGGGATCTGGAACTGCGCCATGATCTTGTAGGGCAGCGAGGCGAAGGTCAGGTCGGCCTTGCGGGTGGTCATGCCGTTTGCCAGCGCCTGCTCGGAATACAGGCCGCCCAGGCCGATATCCATCAGCGTGTCGGAGCGCACGATGTGCGTGGAGGAGCGTTGCACCATGGTGACGTTGGCGCCGGCTTCCCAGAGCGCCGCGCAGATGTCGTGCGCGGAGTTGTTGGCGCCGATGACGACCACGTTCTTGCCGCTGTAGGCGTCGGGGCCGGGATGGCGCGACGAATGGTGCTGTTCGCCCTGGAACTCATCCTGGCCGGGGAAGCTGGGGATGTTGGGCTTGCCGGACATGCCGGTGGCCAGCACCAGTTGCTTGGGCCGCAGCACCACCGGCTTGCCTTCGCGCAGCACGGTGACTTCCCATTCGCCCCGTTGTTCGTCGTAGCGCGCCGATTGGCAGACGCTGGACGTCCAGTAGTTGAGCTCCATGATCTTGGTGTACATCTCCAGCCAGTCGCCGATCTTGTCCTTGGGCGCGAAGATGGGCCAGTTCTCGGGGAAGGGGATGTAGGGCAGGTGGTCGTACCAGACCGGGTCGTGCAGGCACAGCGACTTGTAGCGCTTTCTCCAGCTGTCGCCGGCCCGCTCGTTCTTTTCAATGATGATGGCAGGCACGTCCAGCTGGCGCAGGCGCGCGGCCAGCGCGATGCCGCCCTGGCCGCCGCCGATGATGAGCACGTAGGGCTGCGTCTGGTAGCCGAGTTCGGCGGCCTCCTGCTCGCGCTTTTCGAGCCAGCTCTGGCGGGTCCGGCTGCTGCCGTGCTCGGCGCCCTTGGGGCGGCGCACGCCGCTGGGCTCCTCGTGCCCCTTGAGTTCGGACATGGTGGTCAGCAGGGTCCAGATCCTGCCGTCCTTCACGCGGATGTGGCCGTAGCCGCGGGCGGTATTGGTTTCGATCTCGATCCAGCCCTGTAGCAGTCCGGCCTCGTCGGAGACGGTTTCGCGGGCGTCCCGGCCGAAGCGCACGGGCTCCACCTGCGCCAGCTGGTGCTCCAGCATGTCGCGGATCTGGCCGTGCCCTTCCAGGGTGCGCAGGTTCCAGGTGAACAGCACCAGGTCGCGCCAGTAGCATTCCTCCTGGAACAGCCTGGCGACGGCATCGATGTCCTTGTTGCCCAGCGCGGCGTTCAGGCGGGCAAGCACGGCGTCCAGGGCGGCGTCGGCATGATCGGTCTGCATATCTTGTCTCCTTGCCCGTTGCGGGCGGTCGTTGTCGTGGCGGGCCTGGGGCCCGGCGACGGCCCCGGCCTGTGCCGGCCGGTGGACGTCGACAACGATCAAGCAATCGCCGTGCCACCCCGGCGGGCGTCTGGCGCGCCAGGGGGATGACGAAAGCGCAGGCCCGGAACCGTGGCGGCCTGCCACAGCTGTGGCGCGCGCGGTGTGGCAGCGCCCGGACGCGGCCTCAGGAGCGCGAGGAAAGACCGTAGCGCCGCATCTGGCGATGGACGGTGGAGCGGTCGACGCCGAGGCGCCGCGCGGCTTCGGACACGTTGCCGGCGCAACGCGCCAGCGTGGCGCGCAGGGCGGCTTCCCCGGGGCTGGCGGCCGCGGCGACCGTCGCGAGCGCGTCGGGCAGGTCGCCAGGTTCGATGACGCCGTTTTCGCACAGCGCGGCGGCCACCGCAATGGCGTTGGCGAGTTCCCGGATGTTGCCGGGCCAGGCGTGTGCCCTCAGCGCCATCAGGGCAGCGGGCGCCAGCACCGGGGCGCCCGCCTCGTCCTGGTGGCGCGCCAGCAGGCGGGCGATCAGCCAGTCCAGATCCTCGCGTTCGCGCAGCGGCGGCACGGTCAGCGTGGCGGCATTGACGCGGTAATAGAGGTCTTCGCGGAAACGTCCCTCGCGCACCAGGGCCGCCAGGTCGCGATGCGAAGCCGAGACGAGGCTGAGGCGCACGGCGCGCGGGGCGTTGGCGCCGATGGGCGTGACCTCGGATTCGGCCAGGACGCGCAGCAGGCGGCTTTGCAGTGTCAGCGGCATGTCGCCGATCTCGTCCAGGAACAGGGTGCCGCCGTCGGATTCCTCGATCAGGCCTTTGCGGCCTTTGACCGCCGCGCCCGTGTAGGCGCCGGGCAGGTAGCCGAACAGCTCGCTTTCGATCAGCGATTCGGGGATCGCCGCGCAGTTCACCGCGACGAAGCGGCCCGGGCGCTGGCTGCTGTCGTGGAGGGCGCGCGCCAGGTATTCCTTGCCTACCCCCGTTTCACCCTGCAGCAGGATCGGCAGGCGCTGCCTGGCGAGCTTGGCGGCGCGCGCCAGCATGGCGGCCATCGCCGTGTCGCCGCCGTCCAGGCCGCGCAAGGCGGACGGCGCCCCGCGCACCGCGACGGCGGCGACACGGGAATGCCGGTTGGGCTCGATGGCGTGCGCGAACAGGGCGTTGCCGTCGCGCGCGATGATCAGCCGCTGCTGCGGCGCGTGGGCACGGGTGTAGCGGGGCAGGTCGTCCAGCTGCACGTCGAAGAAACGGGTGACAGGTTGGCCGATCAGCGTGGCGGGGTTGCGCCAATCCAGGCCCGCGGCGCGCGCCAGCAGCTTGGCGCCCGTGTGCGTCATGCCCAGGATGCGGCCGGATCCGTCGAGCGAGATGGCGGCCTCGGGATCCACGTCCAGGAACTCCGGCGAACGCGCGAAGCGCAGCACCCATTCGTTGCTGGTGCGCGCCATCAGGTTGGCCATTTCGATGCGCCGCGTGGTGCTGGTGACGAGGTGCAGCGCCAGGTTCTGGCTGGCCTTGAGAATGGGGGAACTGAGCAGCGAGATGTCCAGCACGGCCGCCAGTTCGCCATCGGCGCTGTAGATGGGCGCCGCGGTGCAGGACAGCGGCGTGTGGGTGTTGTCGAAGTGGTCGGTCTGGTGGATGGTGAGCGCTTCGCCGCTTTCCAGGCAGGC
Organism: Achromobacter agilis; assembly: GCF_900496965.1. GTDB lineage: Bacteria > Pseudomonadota > Gammaproteobacteria > Burkholderiales > Burkholderiaceae_B > Achromobacter > Achromobacter agilis. The sequence continues at coordinate 154,909 of NZ_UFQB01000005.1, read as the reverse complement.
GCCCACGGCGCAGGTGCCGGCGCGCCGTTCCGACCATTCCGATCCCAGGTAGAGCCCCGCCTTGCGCAGCCTGGCGGTCTGCTGGGCGTCGCCCAGGAATTCCACGGTGACGCCTTGCCTGTCGGCCAGCAGCAGCACGTAGTTCTGCCCCGCGACGTGGCGGAACAGGTTGTCCAGGCCGGACCGCGCGATGGCGATCAGCGATTCGGATTGCTGCCGGTGCTCTCGCAGGCGGCCGTCCGGCACGATGTACGCCTCGCAGGCATGCGCGGGATCCAGCCGGTACTGGTCCAGGCAGCGCAGCCAGCTGCTCACCACGTGCGCGTCGCGCTGGGTGGGGCGGCCCAGGCCGACCTGTTCGATCTCGCGGATATGGGCGGAGTGCAGAGAATTCGGCATATCGTCTCCATGGTGCGCCCGATCTACGCCGGATCATCGGGCAGCATGCACAGAGGACGGCACGCCTGTAAATGCTGGTTATCCAGCAGTACGGGCGAGGGGTTACAGGTCGACCTTTACCTTGCCGGCCTGGACCAGCCCCGCCACGTCGCGTATTTCGGCCAGCAGCGCCTGCTGCAGCTGAGCGGGCGTGCCGCCCGTGGGCTGGAAGCCCTGTTCGGCCAGCTTGGCGCGGACCGTCTCGGTCTGCAGCGCGCGGTTGATGCCCTGGTTCAGCACTGCGATCGCCGTTTCCGGAGTGCCGGCGGCGCAGTACGTGCCGAACTGGATCTGCGCGGAGAAGCCGGGATAGCCGCTTTCGGCCACTGTGGGGATGTCCGGGTACTTGGGCAGGCGTTCGGGGCTGGTCACGGCCAGCACGCGCAGGCGCCCGCCCTGCAGATAGGGCTCCACCGCCGCCACGGTGGCGACCACCACCTGGATCTGCCCGCCCAGCAGGTCCGTCATCATCGGGCCGGTGCCTCGATACGGCACGTGCAGCAGCTCGACGCCGCAAGCCATCTGGAGCAGTTCGGTCGCCAGGTGCTGGGGCGTGGCGTTGCCGGGGGTGCCGAAGGTCAGCCCCTTGGGTTCGCGCCTGGCCTGGGCGACGAGCTCGCCCAGGGTCTTGGCCGGCACGCCGGCGTTGACCGCAACCATGTAGGGCGAACGCGCGATCGGGCAGACGGGAGCCAGCTGCTTCAGCACGTCTTCGGGCGGCCGGGCGTAGTAGCGCACCGAAGGCACCAGGCCCGCGAACAGCAGCACGCTGCCGTCCTTGGCGCCGTTGGCGGTGTAGTCGGCGCCCAGCATGCCGCTGGCGCCGGGCTTGTTCTCGACGACGACCGGACGTTCAAGCGCGCTTTCCAGCGTCGCCGCGATGACCCGGCCCAGTACGTCCGTGCCGCCGCCCGGGGGGAAGGGCACGATGACGCGCAAGGGCGCTTCGCGCGCGCCGGCCGCGCGGCCCAGCGTGGCGCCGGCCGGTGCGATGGCCAGGGCCGCCAGGTTCTTCAGGAGGGTTCTGCGATTCATGTTGTATGTCTCCGTTTCCACGCTGCGCGGGCGCGCCGGCGGCCGTCTCTATCTAGATAAGGGACGATCCGCCGGACGCCGGCAAAAAAAATCCGTGCAGGGCCGATGCCACGACCGCGGGTTCCTCCACCGGCAGCATATGCCGCTGGCCAGGCACCACGCGCGCCTCGCCGCGGGGCAGGGCCGCCGCCAGGTCGCGCGTCATGCGCGGGGTCGATCCCACGTCCTCTGCGCCCGTCATCACCAGCGCCGGGCACGCGATGCCGGGCGCCGCCTGCGCCAGGACCGGATCGCCCAGCGCGAACACGCGGTAGGCGGCCAGGAAGTGGGGCCGGTTGTTGCGCAACAGGCGCTGCCCGATGCAGGCGACCCGCTCCGGGCGCCGCGCCTGGAAGGCGGGCGTGAACCAGCGCTTGAGCGATATCTCGGCGGCTGCCGCGGGGTCCTGCGTCGCGGCGGCATCCAGGCGCGCCAGCACGGCGCGCGCTTCGTCCGCGCTGCGCTGGAATACCGTGCTGAGCAGCGCCAGCCGGACGACCCGCTGCGGCCGGGCGGCGGCATAGGCCCCCGCGATCAGGCCGCCCATGGAATAGCCCAGTACGTTGGCGCTCTGCCAGCCGGCCCGATCCAGTTCGGCGTCGAGTTGCGCGATGAAATCGGCCACGGTTACGGTTCCGTCGATGCCGGGGGCGCCGCCGTGGCCGAGCAGGTCATAGCGCAGCACATCGAAATGCGGCTCCAGCAGCGGCGCCAGGTCGTCCCACAGCGTGTGGTCGAGGCCGACGCCATGCAACAGCACCAGCGGCTCGCCGCGGCCTGAACGGCGGGAGTGCGCGCTCATTTCGCCTGGGCCTCGCGCTCGAGTTCCTGCATGTCGGAATAGCGGTTGCCGATGCGGTGGTGCGGGCGTCCGGAAGTGGCGGCGCCCAGCGCGACCACGATCTCGTCCGGCGCCGGAGCGTCGTTGATGGTCGTCTGCACGGTGAGATAGTGCGAACGCAGGCCTTCGTCATGCTTGTGCATCAAGGGCACCGAAATCACGCAGCCCGGTCCGCCGCGCATGTTGGTGAAGCTCAGGTAGCTGGTGCCGCCGACGGCGTTGCGGTAGGCGTTGCCGAAGCGCAGCGTGTGGATCAGCGCGGAGGCATGCTCGACTTCGCCGGCGGTGCCGACCACCGCCGCCTTGCCGTACGCTTCGATCTGGTCCGCGGATCCCGCCTGGCGCAGGATCTCCTCGACCAGCAGCGCGCCCAGCGGCGGCGCGGCTTCGAGGATCTGCGGACGCAGGTCTTCCTGGAAAGGCAGCCCGGCCCACGGATTGCGGATCACGGCGGCGGCCACGATCATCACCAGCGGGCGCTCGGCCGCGCGGCCTCCTTCGATCAGGGTTTTCTCGACATAACTGACTATTTTTCGCACTTGCAGTGACATACCGCGGCTCCACGACCTGTTGGATGAAAGACGAGGCCATTGTTGGGGGCGCGGCTGGATTTTGACAATCCAAATTAACGTAAGTTAATTTCGGAAAATCCGAATTCATTGCCTATCCGCCATGCCGCCGCCCCTGAAGATCCAGCACCTGCGCCAGTTCCTGCTCGCGGCCGATCACGGCAGCTTCCGCCTGGCGGCCGAAGGCACGTTCCGTTCCCAGGCCGCCGTCTCGGCGGCCATGCAGGACCTGGAGCAGCAGCTGGGCGCGCCGCTCTTCGAACCGGGCAAGCGGGCGCAGCTCACGCCGCTGGGCGTTGCCGTGGCGCCGCTGTTGCGCGAGTTGCTGTCCACGCACGACCGGGTGCTGGACGCGGCGCGCCAGCTTGGCCTGGGCAGCCAGGGGGCGGTGTCGCTGGCGGTCATGCCGTCGCTCGCCGATGAATGGCTGCCACGGTTGCTGGAGCGCTATGCGCGCAGCCATCCCGCGATCCGCATCCGCGCCATCGACGAGTCGTCGCAGGACGTGCACCGGCTGGTGCTGAGCGGCGAAGTACAGGTGGGCGTGGCGGGGCAGGTGCCGCGGACGGAAGAGGTCGCGTTCGCGCCGGTGGCGCGCGACGCCTTCGGCCTGGTCTGCCGCAAGAGCCATCCGCTGGCGCGGCGGCGCGGCCCGGTGCCGTGGTCGGCGCTGGCCGGCGAACGCCTGATCGGCAACGCTACGTTCGACACGCTGCGGAACCGGCAATTGGGCGGCGCGATCGAGGATCCCTTCATGGTGGTGTCCAACCGCGCTTCGCTGCTGGCCAGCGTGGTGAGCGGGTTGGGCGTGACCGTGCTGCCGGTACTGGCGCGGCCGGCGGCCGCCACCGGCCTGGCTTTCGTGCCCTTGGCCGAGCCAACCGTGGAGCGCATCGTCGGCGTCCTGACCCGCAAGGAGGAAACGCTGCTGCCTTCGGTGGCCGCCATGCATGCGCTGGCCTTGCGGTCGCTGGTCCAGTTCACGCGGCGCAAGGGCGCAGAACTGGTGTAACGGCGGCGTCAGACGCCGCAGGCGTACATCATGAACTGGCGGAACGCCTCGGCCGGTTTCGCGATGGCCGCGCGCGGATGCCACAGCAGGCCCACCTCCATGGGCGGAACGGCGTCGACGATGGGCACGGCTTCGATCTTGCGGCCCTCCAGCGACCAGGGGCGGTAGACCATGTCCGACAGCATGGTGACGCCGAAGCCGTGCGCCACCAGCCCGCGCAGCGCTTCCATCGAGCGCGTCCGGAACGCGATGTCGGGCCGCAGGCCGCGGGCCTGCCAATAGGCCAGCGCGGAACGCTCCCCCTCGTCCATTTCCAGCAGGATGTACGGATACTGCGCAATGTCGGCCAGCGATGGCGGAGAGGGCGCCTGCAACAGCGGATGGCCGGACGCCGTCCATAGCTGGCGGCGGGACCGCACCAGCACCTGGTGCCCGAAGCGCTCGCGATGTTCCACGTTGGACAGCAGCGCGACCCCCAATTCCACGTCGCCGCTGGCGACGGCCGCCTCGATGTCGGAGCGGTCCAGGTCGACCAGGTCCAGCACCACGTCCGGGTAGCGGCGGCGGAAGCGCGCCAGCAGGTCGGGCAGGAAGTAGCCCAGCACCGTGTAGGACGCCGCGATCCGCACCGATCCGCGCAGCGCATAACGCTGGAAGCCGGGTTCGCGCAGGGCATCGTCCAGGGAATCGAGTACGTCGCGGGTGCGCTGGTGGAAATTGTGTCCTTCGGGCGTCAGCGTGACGCCGTGCGGATGGCGGTCGAACAGGCGCACGCCCAGCTGGGCCTCCAGCGCCAGCACCGCGTTGGTGACGGCGGATTGCGAGACATGTTCATCGGCGGCGGCCATCGAGAACCGGCCCGTGCGGGCGGCGGCCGCGAAGTAGCGCAACTGGCGCAGCGTGACGTCTTTTGACATCTGATTATCGAATACCAGGTACATGAATATATGAATATACGATAACCAGCGCCGTTCCTACACTGCGGAAAACATCAAAACCTGGAACGCAGGAGACAAGCGTGAACGCCTCACTTTCCGCCGGCGCGGCCGATACCCATGGCCTGACGCTGGACGACAAATACACCCGCACCCAAGGGCGCATCTACCTGAGCGGCACGCAGGCCCTGGTGCGCCTGCCCTTGATGCAGAAAGCGCGCGACCTTCAGGCCGGCCTGAACACCGGCGGCTACATTTCGGGCTACCGCGGATCGCCGCTGGGGGGGCTGGACCAGGCGCTGTGGAAGGCCAAGCGGCACCTGCAATCCCACGACGTGGTGTTCCAGCCGGGCGTGAACGAGGACCTGGCGGCCACCGCCGTCTGGGGATCGCAGCAACTGAACCTGTTCCCGGGTGCCGCCCGCGACGGCGTGTTCGGCATGTGGTACGGCAAGGGCCCCGGCGTGGACCGGTCGGTGGACGTGCTCAAGCACGCCAATTCCGCCGGCACGTCGGCGCATGGCGGCGTGCTGATGCTGGCGGGGGATGACCACGCCGCGAAGTCCTCGTCGGTGGCGCACCAGTCCGAACATGTGCTGATCGCCAGCGGCATTCCGGTGCTGTACCCCTCCAACGTGCAGGAATACCTGGACTACGGCCTGCATGGCTGGGCCATGAGCCGCTACACCGGGTTGTGGGTGGCCATGAAGTGCGTGACCGACGTGGTGGAGTCCAGCGCGTCGGTGGACGTGGACCCGGAGCGGGTGCGTATCGTGCTGCCGCAGGATCCGCTGCCCGAAGGCGGCCTGAACATCCGCTGGCCGGATTCGCCGCTGGCGCAGGAAGCACGGCTGCTGGACCACAAATGGTATGCGGCGCTGGCGTATGTGCGCGCCAACAAGCTGAACCGGGTCGTGCTGGATTCGCCGCGCGCGCATTTCGGCATCATGACCGCCGGCAAGGCCTATCTCGACGTGCGTCAGGCGTTGAACGACCTGGGCCTGGACGAGGCCGCCTGCCGCGAGGCGGGCATACGCGTGCTGAAGGTGGGCTGTATCTGGCCGCTGGACGCCCAGGGCGCGCGCGAGTTCGCGACGGGGCTGAAGGAAATCCTGGTGGTCGAGGAAAAGCGCCAGATCCTGGAGTACGCGCTGAAGGAGGAACTCTACAACTGGCGCGACGACGTGCGGCCGCGTGTGTACGGCAAGTTCGACGAGCGCGAGCACGGCGGCGGGGAATGGTCCACGCCGCGCGGTGGCTGGCTGTTGCCGGCGCGCCATGAGCTGTCGCCGGCGCTGATCGCGCGGGCGATCGCCGCGCGCCTGGACAAGGCGGACCTGTCCGAGGCGCTGCGCGCGCGTATCGCGGCGCGGCTCGCGGTCATCGACGCCAAGGAGCGCGAGGCCGCCCGGCCCACGCTGGTGGAAGAACGCAAGCCCTGGTTCTGCTCGGGCTGTCCGCACAATACGTCTACCCGCGTGCCCGAAGGGTCGCGCGCGGTGGCCGGCATCGGCTGCCACTATATGGCGATGTGGATGGACCGCAAGACCGACACCTTCAGCCAGATGGGCGGAGAGGGCGTCGCCTGGCTGGGCCAGAAGGATTTCACGTCCGAACGCCATATTTTCGCCAACCTGGGGGACGGTACCTATTTCCATTCGGGGCTGCTGGCGATCCGGGCGGCGGTCGCGGCGCGCGCGTCCATCACGTACAAGATCCTCTACAACGACGCGGTCGCGATGACCGGCGGGCAGCCCGTGGACGGCGTGCTGACGGTGCCGCAGATCGCCGCGCAGATGCTGGCGGAGGGCGTGGTGAAGACCGTGGTGGTGACCGACGAGCCGGAGAAGTACGCCGGCGCGGGCGCCCTGCCGCAGGCGGTGGAAGTGCATCACCGCGCGGCGCTGGACGATGTGCAGCGCGCGCTGCGCGATATCACGGGCACGACGGTGCTGATCTACGACCAGACCTGCGCTACCGAGAAGCGCCGCCGCCGCAAGCGCGGCGACTATCCCGATCCGTTGCGCCGGGCGTTCATCAACGAGGCCGTCTGCGAGGGCTGCGGAGATTGCTCCGTGAAGTCCAACTGCCTGTCCGTCGAGCCGCTGGATACGCCGATGGGCACCAAGCGCCGCATCAACCAATCGTCCTGCAACAAGGATTTTTCCTGCGTCGAGGGCTTCTGCCCCAGCTTCGTGACGGCCGAAGGCGCAGCCCTGCGCAAGCCCGCCGCGGCGGCGGGGGCGCCGGTGCTGCCCGAGGCGCCGCAGCCCGGCCGCGCGGATATTCCCGCCGGCGCGGCGTATCGCGTGGTGATCGCGGGCGTGGGAGGCACCGGCGTCGTGACTATCGGCGCGCTGCTGGGCGCGGCCGCGCATATCGAAGGCAAGGGGGTGACGGTGCTGGACATGGCGGGCCTGGCGCAGAAGGGCGGCGCAGTGCTCAGCCACGTGCAGCTGGCCAATCGCCCCGACGACCTGCACGCCACGCGCGTGGCGTTGGGCGAGGCGGACCTGGTCATCGGCTGCGACGCGCTGGTGTCGGCGTCGCCCGAAGTCCTGTCGCGCTTGCGTCCGGACCATGGCCGGGCCGTGGTGAACAGCACCGCGGCGCCGACGGCGGCGTTCCTGTCGCAGCCGGGCTGGCGTTTTCCCGGCGCCCAGGCCGAGGCCGCGCTGGCGCGGAGCACGGGCGGCAATTGCGACTTCATCGAAGCCGGGCCGTTGGCCGAGGCGCTGCTGGGCGATGGCATCTACGCCAATCCGCTGCTGCTGGGCTATGCCTGGCAGCAGGGCGGGCTGCCGCTATCGCTGGACAGCCTGCGGCGCGCGATCGAATTGAATGGCGTGGCGGTCGACAAGAACCTGGCCGCTTTCGAGCTTGGCCGTCAGGCGGCGCATCTGGGCGCCGAGGCGCTCAGGCCGGCGCGCAAAGCCCAGGTGCTGGCGCTGCCCGAATCCCTGGACGGCCGGATCAAGCGCCTGGCCGGGCACTTGCGGGCCTACCAGGATGAGGCGTACGCGGCGCGGTTCGTGGCCGCCGTCGAGGCGGTGCGTGCCCGCGAGGCCCTGCTGGCGGACCCGGGCGGCTTCGAGGTGACGCTGTCGGTCGCCCGCAACCTGGCCAAGCTGATGGCCTACAAGGACGAGTACGAAGTGGCCCGCCTGTATGTGGATCCGGCCTTCAAGGCCCGGCTGCGCGAGCAATTCGAAGGCGAGCCGGGGCGCGATTACCGCTTGCGCTACTACCTGGCGCCGCCCGCGACCGCGCGGCGCGACGCGCAGGGCCGGCTGCGCAAGCGTGTCTTCGGCCCATGGATGGCGCAGGTGTTTCGCCTGCTTGCGCCCATGAAGCGGGTGCGCGGGACTTGGCTGGACGTATTCGGAAAGACCGCCGAGCGTCGTATGGAACGGCAGCTGGCGGCCGATTACCTCGGCCTGGCGGCGGAATTCTCGCGGACGCTGGATGCTGGCAATCGCGACGCGGCGCTGGCGCTGGCGGCGCTGCCGGACGACATCCGCGGCTACGGCCACGTCAAGGAGCAGGGCGTCGAACGGGCGCGTTCGCGCGAAGCCGCGCTGTGGGAACGCTACCGGGGGCAGGCGCGGGACTCCCTGGCGGCCTGAGGCGAGGGCGTGGTGTACGATCCCCGACGTTAAGGGGCGCCGCCGCGTCCCCGCTGCCCAGACATGGAAAACCTCCTACGCAAACTCGATCTGACTTCGCTGCGGCTGTTCGTCGCGGTGTGCCAGGAGAACAGCATCGCGCGGGCCGCCGAGCGCGAATTCATCGCGCCGTCCGCCGTCAGCCGGCGGATCGCCGACATGGAATCGCTGGTCGGCCTGGCGCTGATCGAGCGCCATACCCGCGGCGTGACCGTGACGCCGGCGGGACAGACCGTGTTGCGCCATGCGCGGCGCATCATCGGCGACGTCGAGGCCATGGGGGCGGAGCTCTCGCGGCTATATGCCGGCGTGAAGGGCCACGTGCGGCTGGTGGCGAACCTGTCGGCGATCGTGCAGTTCCTGCCCGAGGACGTCGCGGCGTTCCAGCGCCTGTTTCCGGAGGTGGACATCGATCTGGAAGAGCAGCACAGCCCGGACGTGCTGCGTCTGGTGCGCGAGCGCGCCGCGGATTTCGGAATCTGCAACCGCATTCCCGGCGCGCCGGGGGTGGAGCAGCTTCCCTACCGCCGCGACCGGCTGGCGGTCATGCTGCCGGCCAGGCACCCCAAGGCGGCGGCCCGGCAGCTGAGCCTGCAGGACATCGCGGGCGAGACCTTCGTGGGCCTGCGCGAAAACAGCGCGCTGACGCAGCAGCTGGCGGCGCAGGCGGCGGCGCTGGGCGCCACGCTGTCGGTCAAGATCCGCGTCGCGAGCCTGGATGCGCTATGCCGCATGACCCACGCGGGCCTGGGCATCGCGGTCATGCCGCAGCAGGTGGCCGAGCTGTACCTGCAATCGCTGGACGTGGTCGTGCGGCCCTTGTCCGACGAATGGGCGCAGCGCCAGCTCTGCATCGTTCTCCTGGACCAGGGCCAGTTGTCCGCCACGGCCGCCACGCTGGTCAAGTTCCTGGCGCAACAGGGCTGACGCCATCTCGGTTCGCGATGGCTGCCGTGCCAAGAGGACACTTCGGCGATCGGCGGCATCTCCTTATAGTCGAAGCGCGTCATGCGACGGGACGGGGCAACGAGACCCCGCTGCGCTTCATAAGGAGACAACATGAATCCCCCCATCCGATTCCTCGCGGGCTGTATGCTCGCGCTCAGCATCCTGGGCCCCGGCGCGCAGGCGCTTGCGGCTGACTACCCGGACCGTCCGATCCGCCTGATCGTGCCGACCTCGCCCGGTTCCACCGCGGACGTCGTGGCGCGCGTGGTGGCCGAGAATCTGGGCAAGACGCTGGCCCAGCCCCTCATCGTTGAGAACCTGGCCGGCGCGGCTGGCATCCCCGGCACCCGCCAACTGGTGGCGGCCAAGCCCGACGGCTACACGCTGGCCATCGTGTCGTCCAATCACGCGATCAATCCCAGCCTGTACAAAAGCATGCCGTACGATTCGGTGAAGGATGTCACGCCGATCTCCGTCATCGGCACGACGCCGCTGGTCATGGTGGCGGCGGAGAACTCGCCGTACGGCAACATCGGCGAGCTGCTGGCTGCCGCCCGGGCGCAACCGGGCAAGATCAACTACGGCTCGTCGGGCAGCGGCAGTGTGCTGCACCTGGCGGGCGAGCTGCTGAAATCCCGGGCCGGCGTCGACATGATGCACATTCCCTATCGCGGCGGAAACGCCCTGATCACGGACGTCATGTCCGGCCAGATCCAGGTGGCGTTTCTGGCGGTGCCCTCCGTGCTTGCGCAGGTGCAGGCGGGAAAGCTGCGCGCGCTGGCCGTCAGCACGCCCGAACGCGTCGCCGTGCTGCCCGGCGTTCCGACCCTGGACGAGTCTGGGGTGAAGGGCTATTCGTATGACGCCTGGATCGCGCTGATCGGACCGGCCGGCCTGCCGGCGGGCATCGTCCAGCGGCTGCAGGCAGCCACGCAGCAGACCATGCAGGACCAGGCCGTCCTGAAGACGCTGGGCCCGCAAGGCTTTGTGTCGCAGGGCAGCAGCACCGAGACCGCGGTCCGGACGCTGGCCGACGAGATCTCCAAGAGCCAGGCCCTGGTGAAGGCCGCGGCGGTCACTCCCGAATAGCGCGAATCAGATGGCGACCTACGTACTCGATGAGCCGGCCCGGCTGCTTTTCCTGTCGCGCGATCCGGCGCGGGTGACGGCGCAGCTAGCGGGGACGGCCCTGACGCTGCGCCAGGCGCAACCGCTGCGCGACGATATCTCTACCGACGAGATCACGCCGGTTCCGATCCTGACCCATTTCGACGAGCAGCTGGGCCGCTATCCGTATACCGGCTTGCGGGCCGGCGATGCGCTGCCGATCGGCATGGACGCGATCAAACGGGCGGGCGTGAACGTGGTCGTGGGCGGAAAGCGCTACGGCAAGGGGTCTTCGCGCGAGCACAGCCCCATGGCGGAGAAGTCCGCCGGAGTCCGATTGGTGATCGCAGAGAGCTTCGAGCGCATCTATCGGCAGAACGCCGACAACATCGGCCTGTACACCAGCACCGATATGAGCCTGGTGGAACGCCTGCGGCAGGGCGCGGCCGTCACGGTGGACGAGATCGTCGCGGGCCGCGACGCTCTGGCCGCCGCCATCGTCAGGGCAGGGGGGCTGCTGGCCTTCGGCCAGGCGCAGCTGGGCGGCATCGAGCCGCAGCCGGCCGCCGAAGACGCGGCGCCGCGCACCCTGTTCGAGAAGATCATCCGGCGCCACTTGCTGCGGACGGCCGTGACGCCGGCGGCGCCCGGGCCGGGCGGCGGTGTGTTTGTCCGGGCGGACTGGCGCTTCATCCATGAGTACTACACCGGCATGGCGGCCCATATGCTGCATGCCCGCTTCGGAAGGCCGCTGCGCCTGGTCGATCGCGAGCGCATCGTGGTTTTCGAGGACCATACCTCCTACGTGGACGAAAGTCCCAATCACGTGCGGGCAGGCATCGTTCCCAACGTGCGCGTGATGTGCCAGGCGCAGCGCGGCTTCGCCGAGGCCTATGGCCTGCGCCAGCACCGCACGCTGACCGAGGCCGAGGCCGCCCGCGATGCTGGCGCCAATGTCGCGGGTATTTCCCACGCCATGATGGCGGAGTGTTACGCGCTGCCGGGCCAGGTCGTGGTGGGGACGGATTCGCATACGCCGCACAGCGGCGCGCTGGGCTGCGTGGCGTTCGGCGTGGGCACGACCGATATGGCCAACGCCTTCGTGACCGGCGCCGTGCGCTTGACGGTGCCCGAATCGTTGCGGGTGGAACTGGCGGGGACGCTGCCGTCCGGCGTGACGGCCAAGGACGTCGTGCTGCATTTGCTGGCCCTGCCTGAAATCCGTTCGGGGGCGGGGGTGGGCAAAGTGTTCGAGTTCACGGGGGAGGCGGTGGCCGCCCTGTCCATCGATGAACGCGCCACGCTGACCAACATGACCGCCGAGCTGGGCGGCCTGACCGGGATCGTGGCGCCGGACGCCGAGACCGCGCGTTTCCTGCGTGAGCGGCGCGGCGTGGACGTGGCGATCGAACCGTGGATGCGCAGCGACCCCGACGCCGCCTACGCCGCGACGTTGCGGGTGGACTGCTGCGCCCTGTCTCCCCTGGTGGCGGCGCCGGGCGATCCCGGCAACGGCGTGGCCCTGGCCACGCTGCGGGAACGTCCTCGCGTCGATATCGCGTACGGCGGATCCTGTACCGCCGGCAAGCGCGAAGACTTCGACCATTATCATGAGGTGCTGGCCTGGGCGGTGGCGCGCGGGCTGAGCATCCCGCCGGGCGTCGCCCTGTACCTGCAGTACGGCACCACCGCCGTGCGCGACTATTGCGTGGCGCGGGGCTACGACCGGACCTTCGCGGCGGCCGGCGCGCGCATCCTGCAACCATCCTGCGGCGCCTGCGCCAATTGCGGGCCGGGATCATCCATCGATGCCGGGCAGGTGACGGTCAGCGCCATCAACCGCAATTTCCCGGGGCGCTCGGGCCCCGGCAGCGTCTGGCTGGCCAGCCCGCCCACGGTCATGGCCAGCGCGCTGGCGGGCGAACTGATTTCGTTCGCGGAATTGCAGGCGCGGCACGCGCCTTGATTCAGCCCGCGGGCGCTTCGGGCGCGTCGGTGTGGCGGCGGGACAGCAGCACGACGCCATCGGCGTCGGCGTACAGCCAGTCTCCGCTGCGGATCCCGACGCCCTGAATCTGCACGCGCGTTCCCGCGGCCGCCGGCGCCATGTTGCGCGGCCGGTTGGGCATCGTGCCCAGGGCATGGATGCCCAGCGGCATGCGCGCAAGCTCCTGGGCGTCGCGCGCATAGCCATTGAGCAGCACCCCGCTCCAGCCGTTCTGCACGCCCATGGCGGCCATGCGGTCGCCCAGCACCGCGTGCGCGGCATTGCCCAGCGCGTCCACCGCCAGCACCCGGCCCTGCCCGGGTTCCGCCAGTAAGCCGGCCAGCGACAGCGCGCCGTCCGCGTCCGGCGAGGGTATCGCCACCACTTCGCCGAAATACCAGGGCCTGCCGCCGTACGGGCGAAACACGGGCGGCAGCACGCGCAGGCCCCAGGCGGGATCGTCCATGCAGCTGTCGCACAGGTCTGCGGTGCTCCAGGTGACGTCGGGCGCATTGCGGTAGCTGGGCGGGGTGAAGGGCTGGTTCATGGGCGGGCGGTCCGTTGGGTAGCGGAAAATTCGGATGTCCATATTGCCATGCCGCGCAAGCCATTAGGGATTCCCCGCTACTTCGCGCCGGCTGAAGCCCTGCTTAAGCAATTCTCAATTGGCATTCCCTCGGGCTTGGGTCAGAGTTGCGCATCATGGAAAACGGCCGCCAGACGCCGTTTCCGGCCGCGCGGACCTGCGCGGCCGCCGAGAAGCCCGCACACAGAAGACATCCTGCCCTTTGCACGCCAGCGGCGAACCCGGGAGACACCGGGCGCCTGCTGATCGGCCGCGGCCGTCCGGCTGCGGTCCCCTGTTGGTTCGAGGAGACAACAATGAGCAAGAGTTGGAAAACGTTGTTAGGCGCGGCGGCGGTCATGGCGGGCGGATGGGCCCACGCGGCCGATGCGCCGCCGGACATCAAGCTGATGCAGCTGTCCGTCGGCAAGATCGAGCTGGACAAGGGCTTCATGACCGCCATGGTCGACGTGGGCACCAAGATCAAGATTCCCGTGCCCGCCTACGTGATCCAGCATCCTCGCGGGCTGGTGCTGTTCGATACCGGCATGAACCAGGGCACGGCCGACGGCAACTGCGCCAACTATTGGGGCCAGGGGCTCTGCGGGGCGTTCAATTCCATCCAGGGGCGCGACGAGGTCGTCGACCGCCAGCTGAAGGCCGCGGGCTTCGACGTGAACGACGTGAAGTACGTCGTCTATTCGCACTTCCACCTGGACCACGCCGGCAATATCAAGATGTTCCCCAAGGCGCGCCACGTCGTGCAGAAGGCGGAGCTGCGCGCCGCCTGGTGGCCGGAAAAATTCCAGCGCGCGGCCTACGTCATGAAGGACTTCGACACCACGCGGGACTACGACTTCATCCAGGTGGAGGGCGATTTCGATCTCTTCGGCGACGGCAGCATCGTGCTGCTGGACACCAAGGGCCACACCCAGGGCCACCAGTCCCTGCAGGTCAAGCTGAAGAACACCGGCACCGTGCTGCTGGCGGCGGACGCGATCTACACGGGCGAGAACGAGGCGGGCGTGATCCCGGGCATTACCTGGAACACGGCGGCGTCCATGCTGGCCATCGACCGCCTGAAGCAGATCCGCGACGCGCGCCAGGGGCAGCTCTGGTACAGCCATGATGCGGAGCAGCACGCGCAGAACGCCAAGACCAAAGTCTTCGACTGAGGGCGCGCCATGCAGCCGGTTGTCGCCTTGCATGAGGTCTGCAAGTCGTTCGGGCCGCGCCAGGTCCTGCACTCCCTGAGCCTTTCCGTGGGCCCGGGCGAGATCGTGGGCCTGCTGGGCCCGAACGGCAGCGGCAAGACCACCACCTTGCGCCTGATGGCGGGCTTCTATGCGCCCGACAGCGGCAGCATCACGATCCGCGGCCGCCGGCCGGCCGCGGGGCGCGGCAACGCGGATATCGGCTACCTGCCGGAACGCGCGCCGCTGTACGACGCGCTGACGGTGTCGCAATACCTGGACTTCGTCGCCGGGGTGAAGGTCGCCGGCGGGGCCGGGGCGCGGCGGCAGGCGATCGAGCGGGCCATCGACGGGTTCGACCTGCAAGGCGTGGCCCGCACGGTCATCGGCCGCCTCTCCAAGGGGCAGCGGCAACGCGTGGGCCTGGCGCAGGCCGTGCTGAACGATCCGCCGGTCCTGCTGCTGGACGAGGCCACCAACGGGCTGGATCCGGTGCAGATCGTCGAGGCGCGCGCGATGATCCGGCGCTGCGCGCAAGGGCGTGCCGTGGTGTTCAGCAGCCATCTGATGCAGGAGGTGGAGGCGTTGTGCACGCGCATCGCCATCCTGCGCCAGGGGCGGCTGGTGGAGGATGCCGCGCTGGGCGAGGCGCCGGCGGCCTTGCAGTTGAGCCTGGCGCTGCCGCAGGCGCGCCACGCTGCCCTGCGCGCGGCGCTGTCCGCCTGCCCGGGCGTCAAGGGAGTCGATGCCGAGACCGTGGACGCGATGCACAGCAAGTGGCGCATCGGCTGGGACAGCCAGTCGGGCGGCGGGGCAACCTGCGATGCCGTGCTGCGCATCGTGCTCGCGCACGCGGAGCTGCGCGCGGTCCTGTCGATGCAGGACGCCGTCGAGGCGCGGCTGCTGGCCGCACTGGCGGCTGGCAACACACCATTGCGGAGGCGCGCATGAGGGGATTCTTCGCCTTGTACCGCAAAGAGTTGCGCACCGATTTCGGATCGCCCGTGGCGCTTGCGGTGGTGGCCGTGTTCTGGGCCCTGTCGGGCTACCTGTTCAGCTTCAACCTGTTCTTCGTCAGCACGGGGCAGATGGTGACCGCCTTCCACAACATGACCATCCTGCTGATCCTGGTAATGCCGCTGGTCAGCATGCGGGCCTTCGCCGAGGAGGCGCGGCAAGGCACGCTGGAACTGTTGTTGACCCTGCCGCTGCCGGACTTCACGCTGGTGGCGGCCAAGTACGCGGCGGGGCTGACCGTGCTGGCGCTGATGCTTGCGGGCACGGCGTCCGCGGTGCTGCCGCTGGCCTGGTACGGACAGCCGGACTACGGACCCATCGCGGGCGGCTATATCGGCGTGTTCCTCTATGGCGCGCTGTTCCTGGCCATCGGCATCGCGGTGTCCAGCGCCTGCACCAACCAGATCGTGGCGGCAAGCGCGACCTGGGGCATCCTGGTGCTGTTGTGGTTCATCGATTACCCCGCGGCGCTGGACGCCTTTCCGGCGCTGTCCCCGTTCTTCCAGGCGCTGTCGCTGTCGGCACAGCACGTGGATTTCATTCGCGGCGTGCTGCCCGGCCCGGCCACGGTCACGCTGGCCAGCCTGACGGTCCTGGCGCTGATGGTGGCGGCCGTCAACCTGAAGCGCTGGAGGCTGCGATGAACCGCCATTCCTTGCGCCGGGCCGGCCAACGCCTGGCGCTGTGGCTGCCCATCATGGCCGTGGCGGCGCTGCTGCTGGCCCTGAACCTCTGGGCCGCGCGCCATCTGGGCCGCGTCGACCTCACCGCCCAGCGCCTGTACAGTCTGGCGCCGGAAAGCGTCGAGGTGGCGCGCCAGGTCGGCCAGCCGGTGGAGGTGACCTGGTTCTACGACTTGCGCAACAAAAGCATGGTCGACGCGCTGGAGCTGCTGCGCCAGTACGAGCGCGCCAATCCGCTGATCCGCGTGCGCGGCGTGGACCCCGCGCTGCGCCCGGCCGAGGCGCGCGAGGCGGGCATCCAGTTCGCCGGCAGCGCCGTGCTGGTTTCCGGCTCCCGCAGGATGACGATCAATGGCGGCACCGAAACCGATTTCACCAACGCGCTGATCCGTATCGGGCAGCGCGGCGCGCAGACCGTCTGCTTTACGCAAGGCCACCGCGAGGCCCCGCTCGACAGCCTGTCGTCGCTGGACGACCTGGAAGAGCACGATGGCGACGAAAACCTGGTGGCCCGCGTGGAGGTGCATGAGCAGCACGGCATGGCGCTGGCCCGCAACGCCTTGCGCACCCTGGGGTTCGCCACCCGTGGCGTGAATGCGGGCGGCCTGGCGCAGGCGCTGCCGGAATGCGCGGTCGTCGTGGCGGCCGGCCCGCGCGCGCCCTTCGGCGACAGCGACGCGCAAGCGTTGCGGGACTGGACCCTGGCCGGCGGCAAGACCCTGCTATTGCTCGAACCGGACGCGCTGCACGGCCTGGAAGGCCTGTTGGGCGCCTTCGGGATCGCGCGGCCGGCGGGCGCGCTGGCGGATCCCGCCAGCCACTATCGCAACGATCCTGGCAGTCCGGCCGTCAGCGACTATACGCGCCACAAGATGACGCGCGGCCTGCCCCTGAGTTTCTTCCCGGGCGCCGCGGGCCTGGAACCGGCGGGGGACAGCCTGCCCCGGGGCGTGGTGGTGACACCGCTGGCGCAGACCTCGGACCAGGCGCAGCTGCCCGGCCGGCCCGCCGCGCGCTATGCGCTGATGGCGCTGGCCACGCGCAACGCGCAGGCGGCCGGCGAGGACGGGTCGGCGCGGCCGACGCTGCTGGTCGCGGGCGACAGCGACTTCGCGACCAACCGCCATTTCGCCACGCTGGGCAACGGCGCGCTGTTCACCAACGCGGTGTCGCTACTGGCGGGCGAGGATGCGCTGCTGACGATCCGGCCCCGCCATTACGAGAGCCGCCGGGTGGAATTGACCAACCGCCAGATGCGCACGGTCTTCTGGACCAGCACCGTGGCTTTGCCCCTGCTGGCGCTTCTGGCCGGGCTGCTGATGTGGTGGAGGCGCCGGTGAACGCCGTTCGCGCCGGATGGTCGCTGCTGCTGGCGGCGGGCATCGGCCTGTCGCTGTGGCAGTGGCGCGAGGCGGCCGAACCGGCGGGCGGGCGAGACGGCCATACCCACCTGCACGATGATTCCGGCAAGCCCGCGCGCCTCTATGCTTGGGACGCGTCCAAGGCGGCCCAGGTGATCCTGGCCACGCCGGACACCACCCTGCGG
Organism: Achromobacter agilis; assembly: GCF_900496965.1. GTDB lineage: Bacteria > Pseudomonadota > Gammaproteobacteria > Burkholderiales > Burkholderiaceae_B > Achromobacter > Achromobacter agilis. Next base: position 137,329 of record NZ_UFQB01000005.1, on the reverse strand, counting down.
ATGGACCGGGACGCCCAGGGCTGGACGGCCGCGCCGCCGGGGGCGGGCAGGGGATTCGATGCGGGGGAATTCGTGGCGCTGTTTTCGCAGGCACGCAGCGACCGCGTGCTGGCGCCGCAGCCGGATCAGCCCTATGGCCTGGCGCCGCCGCAGTTGCGCATCGACGTGCGCGATGCCGCCGGGGCCACGCTGGCGAGCCTGGACGTCGGCGCGCTTGCGCCAGACGGACTAGGCCGTTATGTGCAGGTGCCGGGCGAGCCGCAGATCCGGATCGTTCCCGCCTATCAGACGCGGGCGCCGCTGGCGGCGATGGCTCAGGGCAACCCTTGACGCGCCGCCTCTCTACCGCTCGCGAAACCTGGCTTGCACAAAGATAAATAGTCGCTGAACAGGCGCATACCTATACTTCAAATCCATTAACAGACAGGTTCCGCCCGTCCCTCAACGGCCCGCGAAACCTGTCGGATAAGCGCCTTCCCGTCCGTCTCGCAATACGCTGCCGGCGGATGCGGCAAGGTTGATAACGAGACATGGGCGCGCCGCGCGCGCCAGGGCGGAGGCCCGCACAGCAAGGCTCGCGATTCCGTTGCCGCGGCAACGGTTGCGCGGGCGCGGCGGGCACTCCGCGTAATGGGAGAAAACGCTTGACCTTGGATCTACTGCCTCTCGCCTTGGTGGACGGCGTGGCGTATGCCAGCCTGCTGTTCCTGGTATCAATGGGGTTAACCCTCGTGTTCGGCGTGATGGGCATCCTGAACGTCGCCCACGGCGCCTTCTACGCGTTCGGCGGCTACGCGGCCGCCAGCCTCGTGATGTTCCTGGCGCCCAAGACGGACTCCCCCATCCTGCTGTTTGCCGCGCTGTTCGTGGCGGCGGTCGCGGTGGGGCTCGCGCTGGGCAGCATCATGGAATTCCTGCTGATCCGGCGCGCCCAGAACTACGACCCGATCCTGAAGCTGCTGCTTACCTTCGGCGGCTTCCTCATGCTCGAAGACATCCAGCGCCTGCTGTGGGGCGCGCAGCCCTATAGCGCCAGCGAGGTGGTCAACCGGCTGGGGAACATCGAGCTCGGCGAGATCACCTACACCACCTACCAGCTGGTGGTGGTGCCGGTGACGGCGCTGCTGGCGTATGTGTGCCTGGAATTCTTCCTGCGCCACACCAAGCTGGGCAAGCAGACGGTGGCCACCACGCACAACCGCGAGGTCGCCACGTCACTGGGCATCAATGCCAAGAAGATCGGCTACGTCACCTTCGTGATCGCCACGATGCTGGGCGCGCTGGGCGGCGCCATGGCCGCGCCGACCACGTCGCTGGTGCCGGGCGCGGGCACGGACATGACCGTGCTGTCGTTCGCGGTGGTGGCCACGGCCGGCCTGGGCCAGATCACCGGCGCGCTGATCGCGTCGCTGCTGATCGGCATCATCCGCGCCATCGCCGTCTATGCGGCGCCGGAACTGGAAGTCGCGGTGCCCTACATCATCATGGTGCTGGTCCTGATCATCCGGCCGCACGGCCTGTTTACCGTGGCCCAAGCGAGGACGATCTGATGAAAGTGCCTGTACTCAGCCTGCTGGCCGCGCTGGCCACGCTCGTCCTTGGCTACACCTATTCCTGGACCATCACGCCCATCGTCATCGGCCTCACCTACGCCATCGCGGCGCTGGGCGTGTCGGTGATGGCCCGCGCGGGGCAGGTCTCGTTCGGCCATGCGATGTATTCCTGCATTTCGGCCTATACCGTGGCCTTCCTGGCCCGCGCCATGCCGGGCACGGACGCCTTGACGCTGATCCTGGCCGGCGTGCTGGCCAGCTTCCTGGCGGCGATCGTGATCGGCCTGTTCGTGGTGCGGTATCGCGGCATTTTCTTCGGCATGCTCAACCTGGCGCTGAGCATGGTGCTGTTCGCGCTTCTCGGGAAGCTCTACACGCTGACCGGCGGCTCCGATGGGCTGCGCATCGTGCGCCCCGTCATCGCCGGCCTCACGCTCGAACGGGAATCCTTCGAACGCGCCCTGCTGGTGCTGACGCTCGTGCTGTCGCTGGCGCTGGCCTGGTGGGTGCAACGCTACTTCCGGTCGGGCAGCGGCCAGGCTCTGTCCGCGATCAAGACCAACGAAACGCGTCTCGAATACCTCGGATTTTCCGCCTACTTCATCATGTGGAAGGGCTATCTGCTGTCGGCCGTCGTGGTGGGCTTCTCGGGCGCCATTCTGGCGCTGATGCAGGGGCTGGTCACGCCTGAAATCGGGTCGTGGCTGCGTTCCGGCGAATTCGTGTTCATCACCATCCTGGGCGGCGCGGGCCATGCGGCGGGCGCCTTCTTGGGCGCGGTGGGATTCGAGACCGTCAAATTGGTGTCGGCCGCCTACTTCCCCGGGCTGTGGCAGTTCCTGCTGGGCCTGACGCTGATCCTGGTGATCTTCATGTTCCCCTCCGGCTTCGTCGGCCAGATCATGAAGCGCGTCGCCGCGCAGAACCGGGCGCAGGCCCGGGAAAAATCCCCGCTGCAGATCCCGGTGAGGAATTGACGATGAAACCCCTCATTAAGACGACAGACCTGTACCTGGCCTTCGGTGGCGTGGTGGCCGCCGACAACATCAACTTCGAATTGCACGAAGGCGAGCGCCTGGCGGTGATCGGGCAGAACGGGGCGGGCAAGACGACCTTCATCAACATCTGCACGGGCTACCTCGCGCCGTCCAAGGGCAAGGTCTATTTCGGCGGCCGCGACGTCACGGCGATGGCGCCGCGCAGGATCGTGCGCTTGGGGCTGGGGCGTTCGTTCCAGCTGCCGCAGCTGTTCACCGAGCACACCGTGCGCCAGTGCGTGCAGATTGCCGCGGCCCGGCGCAACAAGGAACTGAGCTGGTTCCGCTCGCTGGAAAGCACGATCGACGCGAAGGAGGTGGATGCCACGCTGGACCTGGTCGGATTGCTGCCGGAAGCGGACGAGCCGTCCATCGGCCTGCCCGAGGGCAAGCGCAAGCTGCTGGACGTGGCGATGGCGCTGGCGCTGCGGCCCAAGCTGCTGATCATGGACGAGCCCACCAGCGGCGTGGCCTCGGAAGACAAGTTCGGCCTGATGGAGACCGTCATGCACGCGCTGGACGAACGGCGCGTGACCAGCTGGTTCGTCGAGCACGACGTGGACATCGTGTCGCGCTACGCCACGCGCGTCGCGGCATGGATCGCGGGCAAGGTGGCCGCCGACGGCACGCCCGATGAAGTCTTGAACAACGCGCAGATCAAAAGCGAAGTGCTGGGAGCCTGAGAATATGCTGAACCTATCGGGCGTCAATGTAGACCTGGCCGGCAATCGCATCCTGCGCGACGTCAGCGCCACGTTCGAATCCGCCAAGACCATCGGCATCGTCGGCCGCAACGGCGCGGGCAAGACCACGCTGTTGCGCACCATCATGGGCCTGACGCGGATCAAGTCCGGCAAGATCGCCTTCGACGGCGCTGACCTGACCGCGCTGCCCGGCCACCGGCGCGCGGCGCTGAAAGTGGGCTACGCGCCCGAAGACCGGGTGATCTTTCCTACGATGACCGTGGAAGAAAACCTGCACCTGCCTTGCGAAGTGCAGGGGCAGTCCAAGGACGAGATCCAGGCGCGGGTCGCCGCGGTGCTGAAGGTGGTGCCGCAGCTGGAGCCGATGCTGAAACGTTCGGGTTCGGCGCTGTCCGGCGGCCAGGGAAAGATGGTGGCGCTGGCGCGCGCCGTGATGGTCGGCACGCGCCTGCTGATGCTGGATGAGCCCTTCCAGGGCCTCGCGCCCAAGCTGGCGCGCGACTACACCGAAGCCCTGGCGCGGCTGAAGGAACTGCAGCCCGACCTATGCGTGGTGATCACCGAGTCCAACGTGAAGTTGCTCGGCGACATCCCGGACCAGATTTGGACGATCGAGCGCGGCTCGATCTCCCTGAACTGAATTCAACGGAGACTTTCCATGACGCAGATGATCATCAACGGCCGTCAGGTCGACGCGGCCGACGGCCGCAGCATCGAAGTGGTTTCGCCGGTAGACGGCAAGGTGTTCACGACGATCCCGCGCGGCCAGCAGGCCGACGTCGACGCCGCCGTGCAGGCCGCGCGCGGCGCGCTGGACGGCGAATGGGGCGGCATGACGGCGCTGGAACGCGGCCGGCTGCTGCTGCGCCTGGGCGAGAGCGTGCTGGCGCACCATGAAGAGCTGGCCCGCCTGGAGTCGCGCGACACCGGCAAGCCCATGTCCACAGCACGCGCCGACATCACGGTGCTGGCGCGCTATTTCGAGTTCTACGGCGGCGCCGCCGACAAGGTGCACGGCCAGACCATCCCCTTCCAGAAAGACTATTCCGTCCAGCTGATCCGCGAACCGCTGGGCGTCACCGCTCACATCATTCCCTGGAACTATCCCGCGCAAATGTTCGGCCGCAGCGTGGCGCCGGCGTTGGCCATGGGCAATGCCGCGGTGGTCAAGCCGGCCGAGGACGCCTGCCTGTCCATCATCCGCGTGGCCGAGCTGGCCCTGGAAGTGGGCTTCCCCGCGGGCGCCCTGAACGTCGTGACGGGCCTGGGCGAAGAAGCCGGCGCCAGCCTGTCGCGCCACCCTGACATCAACTTCATCACCTTCACCGGTTCCAACGAGGTAGGCGTACTGATCCAGCAGGCCGCCGCGCTGAACGCGGTCAAGTGCGTGCTGGAACTGGGCGGCAAGTCGGCCCACATCGTGTTCGACGACGCCAACTACCGTCTGGCCATCCCGGCCATCGTCAAGGGCATCGTGCACAACGCTGGCCAGACCTGCACGGCCGGCAGCCGCCTGCTGGTGCAGCAGGGCATCTATGCGGACTTCATGAAGGCGCTGGCCGACGAGTTCTCCAAGGTGCGCGCCGGCACGCCCGACATGGACCTGACCTGCGGCCCAGTCGTCAACAAGGCCCAGTTCGACCGCGTCAACCGCTACATCGCCAAGGGCCTGGCGGACGGCCTGAAAGTGGTCGCCGAAGGCGGCATCGCCGACGGTGTGCCGGAAGGCGGGTACTTCGTCAAGCCGACGCTCTTCAGCGCGGCCACCCACGACAGCGACCTGCTGATCCAGGAAATCTTCGGGCCGGTGCTGGTGGCGCTGCCCTTTGCCGACGAAGCCGAGGCGATCCGCCTGGCCAATGCCACCGACTACGGCCTGCTGGGCGCGGTCTGGACGGAAAACGGCGGACGCCAGCAACGCGTGGCGCGCGGCATCAAGTGCGGCCAGGTATATCTCAATGGCTTCGGGGCTGGCGGTGGCGTGGAACTGCCGTTCGGCGGCGTGAAGAAGAGCGGCCACGGACGCGAGAAGGGCTTCATCGCGCTGGAAGAAATGAGCACGACCAAGACGATCATCCAATTCTATGGCGAGTGATCGCCGGACAAAAAACGGAGACAGGAAATGAGTCAGTTGCAAGGCAAGGTCGCCATCGTCACGGGCGGCGGCAGCGGTTTCGGTGAAGGCATCGTCAAGCTGTACGCCAAGGAAGGCGCCAAGGTCGTCATCGCCGACATCAACAAAGAGGCCGCGGACCGCGTGGCGCGCGAGGTCGGCCCCGCCGCGCTGGCGGTCAAGGCCGACGTATCCAGCCGCGCCGACATCGACAATGCCGTGCGCGTCTGCCGCGAGACCTTCGGCTCCGTGGACATCGTCGTCAACAATGCGGCCATCACCCACAAGAACCAGCCCATGCTGGATGTGGACGAGGCCATGTTCGACCGCATGTTCGACATCAACGTGAAGTCGATCTATCACATGGCGCAGGCCGTGGTGCCCGTCATGCGCGAGCAAAAGCGCGGCGTGATCCTGAACGTGGGCTCCACCGCCGGCATCCGTCCGCGCCCGGGACTCAGCTGGTACAACGCGTCCAAGGGCGCCGTCAACGTGCTGTCCAAGTCCATGGCCGTGGAATTGGGCCCCGACGGCATCCGCGTCAACGCCATCTGCCCGGTCATGGGCATCACGGGCATGTTCGAGCTATTCATGGGCCTGCCGGACACGCCGGAGAACCGGGCCAAGTTCGTGTCGACCATTCCCCTGGGCCGCTTCTGCCAGCCATCCGACGTGGCGGCGGCGGCGTTGTTCCTGGCCAGCGATGCGGCCGAGTTCATCACCGGCGTCGAGTTTCCGGTGGACGGCGGCCGCACGGTATAGCGCAGGCCGCAAGCCCGGCTCTGCCCGGGCGTTTTCCTTCTTTCTGTGGATGATAGGCAAATGAAAATCAGAGCGGCGCTGTTGCGGGAAGTGGGAGTCGAAGGCCCCTATGCCCGGACCCGGCCATTGAGCATTGCCGAGATCGAGCTGGACCCGCCGGGCTTCGGCGAAGTGCTGGTCCGGATCAAGGCGGCCGGGCTGTGCCATTCCGACCTGTCGGTCATCAACGGCGACCGGCCCCGCGGCGTGCCTATCGTGCTGGGGCACGAGTCGTCCGGCGAAGTCGTGGAGGCGGGCCCTGGCGTGACGGACCTGAAACCGGGCGACCATGTCGCCATGGTGTTCGTGCCCAGCTGCGGCTGCTGCAATCCCTGCATGGAAGGGCGGCCCGCGCTGTGCGAACCGGGCGCGGCGGCCAACACCAAGGGCACCCTGTTGGGCGGCGATCGCCGCCTGCACATCGGCGACGAATACATCAACCACCATACGGGCGTGTCCTGCTTCGCGGAGTACGCCGTGGTGTCGCGCCGGTCCTGCGTGAAGGTCAATGTCGAGCTCAGCCACCGCGAGGCCGCGCTGTTCGGCTGCGCCGTGCTGACGGGCGCGGGCGCGGTCATCAACCGCGCCCGCATCAAGATGGGCGACACGGCAGCCATCGTCGGCCTGGGCGGGGTAGGGCTCAGCGCACTGCTGGCCGCCGTCGCCGCCGGCGCGCGCCGCGTGGTCGCGGTGGACCTCAGCGACGAGAAGCTCGCGCTCGCCAAGGAGCTGGGCGCGACGCACGCGGTCAATCCCAGGCAGGTGACGTCGGACGACGACCTGTTCGACCTGGCCGGCGGCCGCGTCGACTACGGCTTCGACATGGCCGGCGCCGTGCCGGCCTTTGAAACCGCCTACAAGCTGACGCGCCGCGGCGGCGCGACCGTGACCTCGGGCCTGCCCAATCCCAAGTTCAACTTTCCGCTGTCGCTGTCGCAGATGGTGGGCGAAGAACGCGAGATCCGGGGCAGCTATCTGGGGTCTGGCGTGCCTGCCATCGACATCAGCCGCTACATCGATCTGTACAAGGCGGGCCGGCTGCCCGTCGACCGGATGATGGGCAAATCGTTTTCGCTGGACCAGATCAACGAGGGGTTCGATCACCTCGCCACCGGCGGCAGCTTGCGCGACGCCATCGTTTTCTAAGGGCACAGACCCGATAACAACACTGGAGACTAGACCATGAAACTCTCAAGACTGGCGGCTCTTCTGGGCGCCTCCCTGCTGTCCGGCGCCGCGGCGCTGGCCCATGCGGCGGACAAGCCCAAGGAACTGAACATCGGCATTTCGACCTATCTGTCGGGCTCGGCCTCGGTATTCGGGGTGCCGGCGCGCGACGCTGCCGAGATCCTGATCCAGGACATCAACGCCAGTGGCGGCATCGACGGCGTGAAGCTGGTGCCGAGCTACATCGACGAAGGCGGCGGCGGCGAGAAGCTGCTGTCGGAATACCGCCGCCTGGCGGAGGGCGGCACGCGGGTCATGCTGTCGGCGATTTCCAGCGGTCACTGCAATATCGTTGCGCCCGTGGCCGAAGACCTGAAAGTGCTGAACGTGCTGTGGGACTGCGGCACGGAAAAGGCGCTGGAAGGCAAGAAGTACAAGTACGTGGTGCGCACGCAGGCCAACGCCACCACCGAAATGGTCGCGCAGGTGCTATACCTGATGAAGGTCAAGCCCGACTTCAAGACCATCGCCATCGTCAACCAGGACTACGCCTGGGGCCGCGATTCGCGCGATATCTTCCTGGCCGCGCTGAAGAAGTTCAAACCCGATGTCAAGGTAGTGGCCGAGATGTTCCCCAAGTTCGGAGCAGCCGATTTCTCCACTGAAATCAGCCGCCTGCAGGCCTTGCGTCCGGACGTCATCCTCTCCACGTCGTGGGGCGGCGACCTGGACAACTTCGTGCGCCAGGCCTCGCAGCGCAACCTGTTCAAGAACTCGACCTTCGTGCTGTCCCTGGCCGAGAGCTCGCTGGAACGCCTGGGCAACGCGCTGCCTGAAGGCGTCTACGTCGGCGCCCGCGGCGACCACTACTTCCAGCATCCCGAGACCAAGGACGATCCGCAGCACCAGGCTTTCGTGAAGAAATTCCACGATAAGACCGGCGCCTACCCGATCTACTCCGTCTACCACATGGTGCAGGCGATACAAGGCCTGAAGGCCGGCTACGAGCAGGCCATCAAGGCCAACGGCGGCGCTTGGCCCTCCCCCGAGCAGGTGGCGGCCGCCATGCACGACGTGACCTTCAAGGGCTTCGGCCGTGACGTGAAGATGCACCGGGCCGACGGCCAGGGCCTCGAGGCGCAGCTGTTCGGCGTGACGAAGAAGAGCGACAAGTACCCGTTCAAGGTGCTGGCCGATATCACGATCGTGCCGGCCGAGCTGGTCACCCCGGGCGTGACCGACACGTCCATGGAATGGATCGAAAAGAGCCTGACCCCGGACGTGCTGAAGAGCGACCAGATCAAGGTGTATTCGAACTGAGCAATCGGTGCAGTGTGCAGGACTTTGCCCTGGCGAGCGGTCGCCGGGGCATTTTTTTCATCCGCCGCGCCTATTGGCGCGACACCGGCAGCTGCTCCAGCGCGTGCTTGAAGTCCGGGTACTCCTTCAGGAACTCCTGGCTGCGCGCGAAGCGCTTGACCAGCCGGTCGTCCACCGTCAGGTTCAGCACCCGGGCGCCATCCCACTGGCGGGGACGCTTGCGCACGTGGATCAACACCTTTTGCGTGAATTCCCGGGACGAGTCATGCGGTTCGCACTGCTCGTAGTCCGTAGCGATCCGCTGGGCGACGCCGGCCTCCAGGCCTACCTCCCGGGCCTTTTCCTGCAGCCATGCGGCCGGCAGCGTCTGCAGGCTACCGTCCCGGTATCCGCCGCCGATGTCCGAATGGGCCCCGATGAACCAGCGCTGTTCCACGGGGCGCTCGGGCGGCCGGGGCTCCGAACCGGCCAGGCGTGTCCACAACGTGGGGAAGTAGGGCTCGCGGAACTCATTGGCGGCGATGGCGTGATACGCGTGGTGGACGTGGTTGCTGAGTTCGGTGTCGTGGAAGTTGTAGAACGTCGAGAAGCCCGGAAAGGAAATGCCGCCCACGGGAATGCCCAGGCTGCCCACCGTGTCCCAGACGCCGACGAAGTGCAGGTCGGTTTCACGCGAGAATTTCGCGCGGAACGCGGTGGCTTCCAGCGAGGCGGGCTTGCAGTCGTCACGGTACAGGGCGTAGGCCTCTTCGACGCCGGCCTCCGAGGGTGCGTTCAGCAGGCCGCATTTGCGCACCATACCGGCAAGGCTGCGGGCGGAGTAGGCGCCGCGGCTGAAGCCGAACAGGAAGATGCGGTCCAGCGGTTCGTGCCGGTGGCACAGCCAGCGGTAGCCTGCGCGGATGTTGGCGGACAGCCCCGCGCCGAAGGCCCCGCCCATGAATCTGTCCATTGCGGCCCACAGACCCTGGCCTTGCGTGCCGACGCCTTCGATGTAGAGCGTTTCCTGCGTGCTGGTCTCGGGCGCCGCCTTGTAGAGCTCGTAGGCATTGGTGCGGTCATTGGGTTCGTTCCAGGTTCCGTCGAAGAATACGGCGAGATTCTTCACCATGATGGCCTCCCCACAGATCAAGCCTTTCCAAGAATCTGCTGCTGGCAGGGTCCGCGCCCGCGGGACGTAAGCTAGCATGCGGCGCGCGGGGCGCCGGGCGCGTGGTTTCCCTGCTGGAAGGACGTACACCGCCGTTGAGGCTAGCTAATCGGTAGCCATCCGATGATCCGTGCCTGCGCGGCAGAAAGGGCGCATGCCGGAGCGCGGAGGCACGGCTACGGCATTAGGCGCAATCCGATAGAGGCAGGGATGGTATCCAGGTTGCTGCGGTATCCTTCGGTTCGGCTGATACGCTGCGACACAGAGCGGCCAGGCCGTTTCGGACAGGCGCCGCGATCCGAGCTGTTGTGCCTTCAATGCCATTCAATGAGAAAGAACACGATGGGACGTCTGGCCATCCTGGGCGCGTTGCACGAGGAAATTGCCGATCTGCTGGCGGCGATGGATCCTGGCGCGGCCGTTCACCGCATCGCGATGCGCGATTTCCATGTCGGTACGCTGTGGGGCACGCCCTGCGTGATCGCGCTAAGCCGCATCGGCAAGGTGGCCGCCGCGGCAACGGCGTCCATCGTCATCCGGGAGTTCCAGGTTTCGCGGGTGATCTTCACCGGCCTGGCGGGCGGCCTGCACGAGGCGGTGGACGTGGGCGACGTGGTGATCGCCAGCACCTTGATGCAGCACGATATGGATGCGCGGCCCCTGTTCGGCCAACACGAGATCCCGTTGCTGGGCCGTGCTTGTTTCGAGTCGGATGCGGCCCTGAGCCGGTTGTTGCAGGACAGTGCCCAGGACTTCCTGCGCGCCGGGGGCATGGCGGACGGTGCGCGCGCAAACGCCAGGGTCCACGCCGGCCTGATCGCCACCGGAGACGTCTTCGTCAATCGCGTCGACGAGGCCCAGGTGTTGCGCAAGCGCCTGCCGGACGCGCTCTGCGTGGAGATGGAGGGCGCGGCAATGGCGCAGATCTGCTATGAATTCGACATTCCCTTCGCAGTGATGCGCGTGGTTTCAGACCGGGCCGACCACGCCGCGAAAGCCGATTTCACTGCGTTCCTCGAGAACGTGGCGCGGGTCTACACGGCGGGCATCCTGGCGCCCTTGCTGAAGTCGGGCGCCTTGTCGGACGCCTGATCCAGCGCGAAGACCGATAGCGAGCCGCTGCTTGTCGCGTCAACGCGCATCTCGGCCGCGTACCGCAACCCGTACTGGCCGGCGGTCTACCTGATCGACAAGCAGGGCCGCATCGTTTATCGCCACTTCGGCCGGGCCTAGCGCCCCGTGTTGGGGTAGTTCGGCCCGGCGTCGTGGAAGCCGCCGGCGCTGTAGGGATTGGCCGCGCCCGGGTAGGGCGGGCCGCCTTCGCCCGGGGCACAGCCGCCCAGCAACAGGGCGGCCGCTAGCGCGGCGATCAAGTGCATCAGGGGGGATTTCATGACGGTCTCCTGCGGCTGCCCCTCGGCAGGCGCCTAGCGTGCAGCGTATGCAGACGATTATAGGACGGCGGCCCGGGCACTCGGCCCCAGCGTGCCGCGCGGCCTAGCCGTGCTCGAGGCGGTAGAACTGCTGGCTGGCGATCAGCGTCGCGCCACAGGAGGTCTTCATGCCTTCCAGGGCCGTCCGGCGGTCCGAACTGACGCCCGCCGCACCTTCGACGATGGTGTGGGTGCCGTTGCATTTGGGGCAGGTGACGCGGTCGCCCAGGCGGGCCATGGGCTGGCCGAAGATCATGACTGTTTCGTCGCCCGTGACGACCACGCCGCCGTGAGAGGTGCGGTCGCCCTTGCGTATCACCGATAGCTGCGCCATGGCTGCTCGTTGTTTGTCAGATTTGTTATATATGCTTACAGATACGTGCCGTCCGGCGCCTGGCGAGGCACGCCAATGACAAAGGTGCCGTCGGGCGCCATGCGGACCGGACCGTCGCCGCCAAGATAGCTGCCGTTGGGCGCGCGCTGCGGCGTGCCGGCCACGTAGGAGCCGTCCGGCGCCCGCGTAATGGGGCCGCCGTCGCCGACATAGGTGCCGTCAGGGCAGCGGCGCGGCTTGCCGTTGATGAAACGGCCATCGGGCAACATGTGGAATGACTTGTTCATGGCGACTCCTGATGCGGGGAACTCGCATGATATCCAGGGTGCGTGATGCGCTTTGTAATAGGACGTGTCATCTTCAAACGCAACGCCGTTACAGATATGGGAAGATCGGTCCTCTTCCGGAAGGCTGGCCGCCTGTGTGGCGGGCCTCCGTTCAGTCATCCAACAAGACCAATATGAGCGATATCGACACACTGCTGCAGCCCATTCCGGGCGATGCGCCATGCGGCGCCGACATGGTGTTCTCGGCCGAGTTCGACGCCATCCGCGAAGCCCGCCGCCACGACGATCCGCACCTGGACCAGGGCGACTGGGTCATCGACATCAAAGAGGCCGACTGGCCGCAAGTGATCAGCATCTGCACGATCGTGCTGCGCGACCGCAGCAAGGACGTGCGCGTGGCGGCCTGGTTGGCCGAAGCCTGGGCCAAGACGCGCGGCTTCGCCGGCCTGCGCGATGGTTTCCTGCTGCTGGACGGCTTGTGCCGCCGCTATTGGGACGGCCTGCACCCCGTGCCCGACGAAGGCGATGTGCAGCAGCGTGTGGGCAATCTGGCGTGGCTGCTGTCCAGATCGCAGCAACTGGTCCGCGAGCTGCCGCTGACGCAGTCCGAGGGCGGGCGCTTGGGCGCGGCGCTATGGGAAAGCGCGTCGCATCTGGCCAACGCGGTCAAGCGGGCGCCGCAGAACGCCGCCGAACTCACGCGCGGCAAGCTCACGCTGGAACAGTTCGACGCCGCGCGCCGCGATACGCCGCCGGCCTTTTATTCGGAACTGGAAAGCAATCTGCAGAGCTGCTTTGCCGCGGTGGACGTGCTGGAACTCACGCTGGCCGAGCGCCTGGGCGATGACGGCCCCGCCTTTTCTCCCGTGCGCGAAGCCTTGAAGGACGTGACCGAACTGGCGCACCGCTTCGCCCGCGACGCCGGCCTGCTGGTGCGGGCCGACATGACGCCGCCGCCCGCCGCCGTGCCGGCGCCGTCCGCCACCCGCCTGGAGCCGACCTTGACCCCTGCCGACCATACGCCCGTGGCGTCCGGGCCCGCGCCCGCCCGCGGCCCGCTGCAAACGCGCGACCAGGCGCTGACGCAGTTGCGGGAGGTGGCGGAGTTCTTCCGTCGCACCGAACCCCACAGCCCGGTTGCCTATCTGGCCGACAAGGCCGCCAGTTGGGGCGAGATGTCGCTGCACCTGTGGCTGCGCACCGTCCTCAAGAACGATGAGACGCTGTCGGGGCTGGAGGAACTGCTGGGCGTGCAGAAGCAGCCGGACAGCAACGGCTGACGGCCGCAGGCCAGCGGCCTTAGCGGCTGGCCCGGAACTCGATCCGGCGGTTTTTGGCGCGGCCTTCGGCGGTGGCGTTGGTCGCCACCGGCTGGTCCGGTCCGGCGCCCAGCGTTTCGAAACGCCCGGGCGGCAGGCCCTTGTCCACCAGATAGGCCCTGACCGCGTCCGCGCGCGCTTGGCTCAGCGCCAGGTTGGTGCTGCGGCTGCCGGAGCTGTCGGTATGGCCGATGATCTGAACCTTGTCGCTGTGCAGCTTGGGCACCACGTCGGCAACCTTGTCCAGCAGTTCGCGTCCGCGCGCGGTCAGCGTGGCGCTGCCGGTTTCGAACTCGACCACACGGTTGGCCAGCAGATTGTCCAGCAGCCCCTGTTCGTCCTTGCCGGCCGAGACGCGCAGCCCATTGACGATCTTGTAGGTGGGATTGAGCGACGTCGCGAAGTTGCTGGCAATCTGCTGGCGCGATGCTTCATTCTGCACTTCTCCGCGCAGACGGATCTGGGTGCCGTCGATTTCCAGCTGGCCGCGATTGATCTGCTTCAAGGGCTGGCCGATCAGCTTGCCCACGTGCTCGGACCAGTTCGGGGGCGCGACCACGCCGCCCACGTCGATCCGGTCGATCACGTTCCCCACGCCGTACACCTGCTGCAGCCGCGTCAGCACGTCGGCCTTGGTGGCCTCGTCGGGCACGGCGCCGCTGGCCACGACCTGGCCCGGCTGGGGGATGACATTGGCGGGAACGACAGTCGCGGCATCTTGCGCCGCCGCGACGCACGAATACAGCGCCGCCATGATCAGGAGAGAGACGCGCATGGTCAGGCTCCGGTGAAGACTTCGCGGAAAGTGTCCAGCGCAATGCGCAGAGACAGCCGCGGTTGGTCCAGATAGCTGGAAAGCTTGGCCAACCCATGGCTGGCCGATACGTGGTTACGCACCCAGGGCGCGTCTTCCAGCACGATGTGCTGCTCGGCGTAGACCTGCGGCGTGGAAAGCAGGCTGGCCAGGGTTTGCGGCGCTGCGCCGCGAAAGCCGACAGCCAGCCGGTGCTTGCCGGCGATGCGCCCGATGAAGATCGTAATCTCGAAGTCCGCCCGCGACAGGAACGGCGCGATCAGCGCCATCCAGTACGCCGCGACCAGGTTGATGTAGAGCGGATCATCGGGCAGCGGCAGCGACAGCCCCTTGTCCAGCTGCGATGAGCCGCTGGACATCACCGGCTCCAGCAGGATGCCCAGCGCCAGGATGATGTCGTGCACGCTTGCCGCGTGGCCGTTGCCGCGCAGCATCGCTTCCAGGCGCTCCACGGTCTGCAGGTCCACGAAGGCGTCGAAGCCGTCATCGGCCGCGGTGCGGATTTCGCCTTCCAACTCGTTCAGGGTCTGCAAGGCGGCGGCCGGGTCGCTATCGCTCGCGAGCAGGGCGGCGGCGCCGCCCATGCGGTTCCAGAGGCGGCTGAAGGCCATGGGGCTGCGCGCGATGAATTCCAGCGGGCGCTGCACTTCGAGCGACGTGGCGGACAGGAACGGGAAGCGCCTGCCCGACTGGTCCTGGCTGGGCTGCAGATGTCCCGCGATGGCCAGCTTGCCGCGCGACCCCAGGATCGCGAAAGGCATCGGCTCGGCTTCATCGTAGAGCGCCTTCCAGTGCGGTTCCTGCGCCAGGATCTCCATGGTGTTGGCGACCCAGGCGTCCAGCGTGGCCATGAGCTGCGGATGCGAGGTGTTCTTCACGAAGTCGCCGCGGCTGGGGATCTTGCCGAAGTAGGCCGTACGGAACAGGGGGGACTGCGTGTTGCTCATTGCGGCGCTCCGGATTGCGTCTGGGCGGAGGATTCAGGGGACATGCCGACCACGGAGGAGGGCAGGCGCAGGTTGCGCAGACCCTGGCTGCCGCCGGGCTCGCTGCCGCCGGCGCCGGGCGCCTGGGCATTGCTGATGATGCGCAGCTTCACGGGGACCGTCACGTTGGATTTGCCCCAGCTCATGTTGAAGCTGCCGTCGGGGTTGGCCGTGCGCTGGGCGGTCGAGATCAAGCGTTCCAGGCCGAAACGGCCCGGCTCGTTGACGATTTCGACCACGCTGCCATCGAAAGTGGTGGCGGTGATGCGCGCGCCGGGCGCTCCCTGCGCATTGGGCCAGACGAAATTTACCCATTGCGGCGGCGTGTTGCGGTAGCGCAGCTGCTGGCCATCGATCTCGATGGTGTATTCGGTCACGCCGCCGGCCGGCTTGGGCTGGATCTGGAACAGCGTCTGCGGCTGGCTGGCCGCGCCGCTGCCCGCCGCGCCGCCCGAGAGCGGCGCCACCCATTGCGCGAAATTGGCCGTGAAGGTCGGCTGCAGGCTCACGCCCATGTCGCCCCACGTGCGCGCCGTCAGGATGTCGCCACGGCGCACGGTCAGCGGGCCCAGCGTCTCGTTGACGTAGCGGGCGATGCTGCCTTGCGGGCCGAATACCTGACCGATTTCATCGCCGCTGGCTTCCACGCTGGCGCGGCTGGCGAACGGATACTTTTCGGACAGGTTCTGGTTGAACGGCTGGTAGACCTGGGCGTTCCAGACCTTGTTCAGCTCGGCTTCGGCGGGCTGCATGGTCACCGAATACGCCTGGATCAGCGGACGCACCAGAAGCGGGCGCAGCGTTTCGCGCTGCGTCGCGCTCATGCCGGCCAGCATTTGCTCGTCCACCAGCTTCAAGGCGTCGGCCAGTTCCGAATCCTTGCCTTCCAGCGTCTGGCGCATCAGCGTGAGCGCGCCGGGGCCGGCATCGCCCTGGTTGTTGAGCAGGTTGAAGCGGGTGCGGATCTTCGACAGCGCGCCCATGTAGTTGCCCAGCAGCGACTGGTTGTCGCGCGTGACGACCAGCCGCGCCACGTCGGAGAACTCGCGGCCCACCGGGCCCATGGGGATCGCCTCGCCATTGGCGGTGGTCGCGCCGGGCGCCGGCGGCGTCTGGCGCAGGATCACGCGCTTGAACCAGCCGACCACGCCGCTCTGCGCCTGTTGCAGCCCGGCGTTGATCAGCGAGGGGTTGTCCCAGGAGGTCTGTTCGTACGTGGTGTTGATGAGCTTGGCGATGGGCGAGGTCTGCGGATCGCCCAGGCGGTTCATCGCGCCGACCGATTGCTCGAAGCTCGTGAACGGCTTGATCGTCACGCCGCGCAGGAACTTCTGCCATTCCTCGGCGTACTCCGTCTTGTACATCGTCGCCAGGCTCTTCTGGATCTGCTCGGGGCTGCCTTCCAGCGTCAGGTCGTCGCGGGCGTTCACGCCCAGCACCCAGTCGCTGGTCTGGACTTCCTTCTTGGCGGCTTCGCTGATGGCGGGCTGGATGTACTGCTCCCAGGCCTCGCGCGTGAAGGTGCCCGGGATGGCGTAGCTGCCGGCCACGACGCCAGCGTCGTTCTCGCCGACGATGCGCGCCACTGTCATGGTCTGGAAGCGCGTGGCGGCGCGGGCCTTGAGCGTTGCGTAGGCGCGCTCGCGCGCCGGCATGCCTTGCATCACCGCGCGCAGGCTGCCGCGGGTCTTTTCGACCAGGGCCAGGTTGGTGTCGATCTGCGGCCATCCGGCATCCGGCGCGCGGCTGACGTAGAACGAGATCAGGCGCTCGGCGCTGCGGATCAGCTGGTCGCGCGGCATCGCGCCCCGGTTGGTCTCCAGCCAGCCGCGCCAGAAGCGCGTGATCTGGTCGGACAGGTGGGTAGGATCGACGTGCTGGTGATTGGCCATCATCAGATACGTCTTGAGCGCGTTGTACGCGTCGTCCGCGTTGGTGGGCGAGGCGTCCTGGAACAGCGTGTCGCCGCCCGCGGCGTGCGCGGCGCGGGGCTGCTGGGGCGCCGGCTGCGGCGCGCCTCCCGTGGCGGCGGCCGCGGCGGAGGTGTCCACCTTCGCCAGGAAATCCTCCAGGCTGGTCTTCACGGGTGCCAGCATGAACTGGCGCACGCCGTTGTAGTACTCGGCCAGCAGGCGGTCCTTTAGCACGTCGCCCTGGTACAGGCCCAGGCCCAGCGACCACGGCCGGCTGGACGAGTAGCGGTCCAGCTGCTCGATGCGATCCTGCAGGATCTCCATCGCTTCCAGGCGGCTTTGCAGATCGGTGCGCTCGCTTTGCAGCCGCACCACCTTGTCCAGGTCGGCCTGCACGTTCTGCGCCAATTGGCGGTTGCCCAGGTACGACCAGCTCCATCCGCCCAGGACCAGGCCCAGCGCCAGCACCAGGCCGAAAAAGGTCAGGTAGCGCATGCGGGTCTTGGCCGGGCTGGCGTGCTGGCGCACCAGTTTCTTGTCGGCGAAGATCACGCTGGAAAACAGTTCGCGCAGGAAGAAGCCATTGTTCGAGGTCACGCTGCGCGATTGCGCGCGCGCCGCGGGACGCAGCTCGAAGCGCTCGGCCAGCTTCTCGGTGGAGGTGCTTTGCGTGACGCCTTCCTGCAGCGCGCTGGTGAAGTAGAAACCGCGGAACACCGGCTTGTACTGGAACGGATTGGTTTCGAACAGCGTGGACAGGAAGGTGCGCAGCGCCGGCTTGATACCGGCAAATTCCAGCGGGAACGTGAGCAGGCCCGGCGGCAGGTCGCGGCTGTTGCGCAGCGAGATTTGCGCCGTTCCCATCTCTTTCAGGCCTTCGTACAGCTCGTCGAAGCGGCTGTCGAACAGTGCCAGTACATCGCGGTTTTCTTCGGCGCCGTAGGGCAGGGTTGCGCCCCAGACGCGGTCGCGCTCGCTCTGGTCGCTGTCGGAGAAGAATTCGCTGAAGCCCGAGATCAGGTCGGCCTTGGTGAAGATGATGTAGACCGGCGCGAACACTTCCAGGCGGTCGGTCAGCTCCTGCACGCGCTGGCGCAGGTTCTTGGCCAGGTTGATCGCGAATTCCGGCCCGGCGCCCGTCAGTTCCTCGATGCTGGCGGCCACGATGATGCCGTTGATCGGCGCCTTGGGACGATGGCGCTTGAGCAGGTCCAGGAAGCCCATCCATTCGTTGCGGTCCTCTTCATGCACCGAGTAGCGTCCGGCCGTGTCCAGCAGGATGCCTTCGGTGGTGAAGAACCAGTCGCAGTTGCGCGTGCCGCCGACCCCGCGCACCGCCGCGCCGTTCTTGTCGGCGAACGGAAACTGCAGGCCGGAATTGATGACCGCGCTGCTCTTGCCCGCGGCCGGATTGCCGATCACGATGTACCAGGGCAGCTCGTACAGGGCCTCGTTGCCCGACGCCTGCCCGATTTTCGAGGTTTTGATGGTGCGCACCGCCTGGGTCAGCCGCGAGCGCAGCGCCTCCACGTCGTTGCGGTTGGCGGCGGCGCCCGTCTGCACTTGCTGTTCCAGCATGTCGCCCAGGTTCTTGTTGGCCTTGCGGGTGCGCCGCCGGCGCCACAGGTAGGCGCACAGCCACAGCAGCAGGCCGACGCCCAGGGCGATGCCCGCCCAGATGAGGCCGATCTCGACGGTGCCCGCGAACAGGAACAGGAACAGCATCAGAGCGATCAGGCCGATCACCATGAAGGTACGCGGGTTGGCCAGCACGCGCGACGTCCAATGTCGGCCTTCGCTCATCGCGCTGGATATGCTGGAAAAGAAACCTGAGGGGCTACGCATGGTTTTGACTGGTTTTCTTGTGGTTCAGGCGGTGGGGCGAATGGGGCGGGAGACCAGCGCCAGCGTCCGCAGGGCAGGGTCCTGGGTCATGACGGCAAGCACGGGCGCGTCCGTTTGCGCGCAGGTTTCGCCGGCGATCGCCAGCGTCAACAGGTGCGCGGCGGCGCCCGTGTAGCCACAGGCGGCGCCGATGGAAAGGCAATCCTGGTTCGGATCCAGCGCGGGAAAGAGCGCGCCGGCCAGGCCGGCGGCTTCCAGCGGCCGGCTGCCGCGGTGGTCGGCGTCGCTGACCATCGTGCGTATCCCGTCCGCGCGCTGCCCCTGTTGTTGCAGGAAGCGCTCCGTCAATTCGGCCAGGATGGGTTCGCCGGAGGCGCCGCGCGCATCCGCTTCGGTGCTGCGGCGCGCCGTCGGCGACAAGGTCAGCGCGACGGCGCCAATGGGCGGATCGCGCGGGGGCGCGGGGTCCTGGATGGCGGACGGTGCGCCAAGCGCCAGATCCAGCAGCAGGCCGGCGGCTGCCTCGCCGGGCACGCGGCCTTGCGGATTGGCGGTGCTGACCAGTTTGCCTTCGGCATCCCAGTCCTGCACCACGCCGGCATCGATATAGGAATCCGCCGCGGCCACCAGGCGCAGCGCGGCGCTCGTCTTGTCCAATGGCTCCTGAGCAAGCTGGCGCAGCAGGCCGTCGCTGGCGAGCGCGTCCGCCGCGTTGTGAACGCGGGCATCGATACGCCCGGGCACCCAGACGGCCGCCGCACGGGCCCGGTCCAGGGTATGCGTGCGCGCGGCCTGAGGCCAATCGGCGGGCAGCAATAGCTCCAGCTGCAGCTGCGGCCAATCTTCATCGCGCCGCGGCGTGCCGCTGCCGAGCACGAGGGCGCGGGCTTCTTGCGATAGGGTTTCGACCACCTCGGCCAGCAGCGCGGCGGCGCGCAGGCAGCCGCCGCTCAGCGCGCTGCCGGGACCGGCCGCGGCGCTTGCGGCTTCGCGCAAGGTATCGGTGTCCAGGTGGGCGGCGCGGCCGCTGAAGATGGGAAAGCCTCTCGCATTTTTCAGCGACGCGTCGAGCTCGGGGCGCTGGTGTTTGGCCAGGGCGGCATGGATGGAGGCCGGATCGCCGCCCAGCGCCGCGCGCGCGGTGCTGGCCAGCACGACCAGGCGGGCCAGATCGGCGACGGGGGCGGCTTCCGGCTCGCCCGACGGGGCGGCGGCGGGCGCGGGAGCGGCCTTGGCTTCGCGGCGCGCGCGGATGATGCGGGCGCCGGCCCAGCCGGCGGCAATCAGCGCCAGCGGCAGCGCGAACAGATAGAGGCCGATGTCCACGCCCGTGGGCAGCGTGTGCGACTCCTGCCACCAGATGATGACGGCCAGCCAGACGACGCCGAAGACGAGGGCCAGCAGCAGGCCGGTTTTAAGGATGCGGCTCATGGACGTTGTATCAGGTTGACGGTAGCGGCGGGCCGGCTCATTTCGCCGCTCCGTTGCCGCGCTGCATGACGCCCGGGCGGCGCAGCTCAGTGTGGCCGAAGTCCATCATCTTCCAGCGGCCGCCCCAGGTCAGGCCGACGCGCTCGGCGGTCTCGCCGAAGAGCTCGTAGCCGCGCATGGCCCAGGGGTCCTTTTCCGAGACGACCACTTTGCCTTCCCGCAAGAAGGCGCTGTCGGCCGCCAGCCCGTACTGGTGATAGCTCTGGTAGGCGCCGGCGTTGGTTACGTGCGACCCCATGCCGGCCAGCTGCGTCTGGCGCTCGGGGCTGCGATAGCCCTCGATCAGCACCATTTCATAGCCGTGCTCCTCGCGCATTACCCTGTACGCGGCCAGCAGGCGCTGACGGTAATCGGCATCCAGCAGGTTCCAGTCGCGGCTGGCGCCGCCCAGGTTCGGACGCACCTGCTCCACCTCGCGCGTGGTGAAGGCTTCGGGAGGAAGCGGAGGCGGCGGAACCAGCCTTTCGCCGGTCAAGAGCGCCTGGATGCGAGGGTCCGGACCGGCCGTCCGATCCTCGTAAACAAATGTGTGATTGTGTCGCATGACGAAAGCAAAAAGCGACGGAAACAGCACCACCAACAGGCCGATGGCGATATGCCAGCGGTAGGCCGAGAATGCGCTACCGGCCTTCCCGAAGCCCGCGCGGACCGCCTGCGCGGACCCTTCGACGACCTCTCCCGCTTGGCCGGCGCCGCGCGCCATTCTCCGGCGCGCGCCCTGTGCGAGCGCGCGTGTACCCCGTACGGCGGCCTCCCGGAATGAAGGGAAGACCAGCAGTGCGG
The DNA here is from genome assembly GCF_900496965.1 of Achromobacter agilis. Classification (GTDB taxonomy): domain Bacteria; phylum Pseudomonadota; class Gammaproteobacteria; order Burkholderiales; family Burkholderiaceae_B; genus Achromobacter; species Achromobacter agilis. Next base: position 116,279 of record NZ_UFQB01000005.1, on the reverse strand, counting down.
ACACGCCGATGGCGAGCAGGAAATATAGGGGCAGCAGGAGCAGCAATGAGGTCCCTCGGTTACGAAGGCGTAATCTTTTGTTCTATTTGGGATTCAGGCAAGCGCTTGGACGTTGCAAAACGCGTCTGTGGCTTAGAACTCGTAACAAGAAATGGTGATCGAGAAGATGTCATCGGGTATTCTCGAACCCCTTGGTTACAGGGGTGCGCAAGCTTCCCTGCCAACACGGGACCTCGCATGGCAGAAGACGAAAAAAGATCGCGATCACCGACCTCCGCTCCTAGTTTGCTGGCTGGGCGTTCACCGTCATCGAATGAACGCGCCTCGTCGCGCATTCTCGCAACGCTCGAAGGCCGCGTGCCGGACGCCGAGGTCAAGCACCTGGCGCCGAAGCGCCGTTCCCGGGCGCCGCTGCTGGTGCTGCTGCTCTTATTGATCGGCGCGGCGGGCGTTGGCCTGCAGGCTGTGTTCGACGTGCCCGACTTGCCTGTCGTGGCGGCAACCGACGCGCCGCCGGCGTCCCCGCCTTCCGCCGCGGCGCCGGCCGCGGCCGGCGCCGCCACGGTAAACGATCCGGTTGCGCAGCCGTCCTCCGCCGCTATCATCGAAGATCATCCGCTGGCGCAATTGACGCGGCCGGACGATGACAACGACCGTGTGCCGCAAAACCCGTTGTCGGCGCTCGCGGTCACCGCCGCGCCGCCGCCGGCCGCCTTGGCCGCGCCCGCGGCAGCCAAAGAGGCCGGCCCGACCGTGCGGCGGGCGGAGCACGCCGCAGGCAACGCGCGTGCCGCCGCGAGCCAACCCGCGCCGCCGCGCGCCAAGGCGCCGCGTAACGATTCCGACGCGGCGCTGCTCGCGGCGCTAATGTCGTATGGGCTGCCGCCCGCTTCGCCGCCAGGCACCAAGGTCTACAAGACCGATGGCGTGTTCGTCCGGGAGTTGCCCGGGTCGCCGTTGGCCTCGCGCCTGGAGCAATGCCGCGAGCTCGGGTTCCTGGAGAGCGAGCAATGCCGCCTGCGGGTTTGCGCGGGCCATTGGGGAACCGCGTCCGAGTGCCCCAATCCGCAAGCCAACATCGAGCCCTGAGCCCCTAAATAAAGGTTTTACCCGCAATGGATTCGACCGCGACCGCCGGCCTGTTCAGTTCCGATGCCCGCCTCTACCAACTGGAAGGCGAGGGCGCGCTCGCCTCCCTGCAGGTGGAAGGCTGGGTCGGGCGCGAGGCGCTGTCCGGCGTGGCCCAGATGCGGGTCGTGGCGCTGGCCGACAATGCCGGCCTGCCGCTGCAGGACATGATCGCTCGCCCGGTCACGCTGTGGACCACGCGGGCGGACGGCAGCCGCGCCAGCCGTAGCGGAGTGATCCGTGAAGCTGAATTGCTGTCCGGCGACGCCGGCCTGGCCCGCTACCGCCTGACGGTTGCGCCCTGGCTGTGGCTGGCCACGCAGCGGCGCACCAGCCGCATCTACGAAGCCAAGCCGGTGCTGGATATCGTGCGCCATGTGCTGGATGGCTACGAGGGCTATGTCTATCGCATCGCTCCCGACGTGGAGCCCGCGCTGGCCGATCTGGCGCCCCGTCCTTACGTTACGCAGTACCGTGAGACCGACTACGAATTCCTGAGCCGCCTGCTGGCCGAAGCGGGCCTGGGCTGGGCGGTGGTGGAAGACGCCAGCGTGCCGGCCAAGCACGCGCTCTTGATCTTCACCGACAGCCGCAGCCTGCCGGAGGACGAGGAGTCCGCCGGCGGCGGCGTGCGTTTTCACCGCGCCGGCGCCACGGAGTCCCGCGATACCGTGCAGGTCCTGGCGCGCCAGCGCCGCCGCGTGCCGGACCGCATCACCGTCCTGGGCTGGCACGACAGCGGCAAGCGCGCGGTGGCGGCCGAGGCGCTGGTCAACCCGGCCAACGGAGAGGACGACGCGGCGGACCTGGAATGGTACGAGCCCGTGGGCCACGGCGGCTTTGCCGATGAAGCCCAGGCCAAGCGTCAGGCCACCTTGGCCATGGAGGCCGTGCGCGCCCGCGCCGAAACCTTTATCGGCCGCGGCGGTGTGCGCACGTTCCGGTCGGGCACGCGGTTCACCTTGCAAGCCATGTCGTCCTTGGGGCCGGCCGGCGAGGAAGGTTTCGAACCGGTATTCGCGCTGGATCGCATCGAACACGTAGGCATCAACAATCTGCCGCCCGAGACGCGCGCCTCGCTGGCGCAACGCCTGGGCGGACTGGACGCGCACCTGCTGCTGGACGATGATGCGCCGGCGCCTCCGGGAGGCGCGCCGCATGCCGGCGCGGCGCTGGAGGTGGATGCCGCCGTGCTGGCCAAGGCCCGCGAGGTCGGCTACGCCAACCGTTTCGAAGCTGTGCGCTGCGACCGGCCCTGGCGGCCAGAGCTGCCGCAGGCGCGCGGTGCACGCCTGAGCGGCGCGCCCTCGGTGCACGGTGTGCATACGGCAGTGGTGACGGACGCCGAAGGCGGCGCGCAACCCAAAGCGCAGGACGAGATCCTGCGCAATAAGCGCGGCGATGTGCGCATCAAGTTCCACTGGCAGGGCGAGGCCAAGGACGGCGAAGCCAAGAGCCGCTGGGTGCGCGTGGCGCAGCGACAGTCCGGCGCGGGCATGGGCATCAGCTTCGTACCGCGCATCGGGCAGGAAGTGCTTGTGCGCTTTTTGGATGACGACGTGGACCAGCCCATCGTGGTGGGCGCGCTGTACAACGGCCGCGGCGAAGGCGGTACGCCCGCCACGCCCGGCGGCCGCCAGGGCAGCCAGGTCGACATGCAGGTGTATGCCGCCGCGCGCGACGGCGCGCCCAGTGCGCAGGCCAACCTGGCGTCCGGCAATGCGCCCGCCTGGCACGGCGCGGGGGGCGGCGAGGAGAACCATCGCAATGCCGCCGCCTTGACCGGTTTCAAGAGCAAGGAATTCGGCGGTTCCGGCTACAACCAGATCGTCTTCGACGACACCGACGGCCAGTTGCGCGTACAGATCAAGAGCAGCCAGGAGGCCAGCGAGCTGAACCTGGGCCACCTGATCCACCAGGCCGGCAACTACCGCGGCGGCCTGCGCGGCCTGGGCGCGGAGCTGCGCAGCGACGGCTACGGCGCCGTGCGCGGCGGCGCGGGCGTGCTGCTCAGCACCTATGCCGTCACTGGCGGCGCCGCCAGCGGGGCGGGAGACGCGGCAGGCTTGCAGGCGCTGGCGGGCCAGACGGACCAGATGGCGCGCTCGCTGGACAGCGTGGTCGGCGCGCACGAGGGCTTGCGCCTGGCGACGGCTATGGGCACCAGCGGGCCGGAAGCCAGCGTGCTGGATGATGGCAAGGCGCCCCTGGCCGCCATGCACCGCACCGTGTCGGGCACCGTCGCCGGCGACAGTCTGGATGGCGCGCGCGGCGATGCAACGGCCAAGCACACGCAGGCAGCCGAAGGAAAAGTGCCGCACCCCACCGATCCGGTGGTGCTGATGGCCGCCCGCGCGGGCCTCGCGCAGATCGCCGGCCAGCACATGCAATACACCGCCGGCGAAGCCGTGCACTGGTCATCGGGCAAGGACCAGAACCTGGCCGTGATGGGCGCGCTGCGCCTGCATACCGGCCAGGGCCTGGGCATCGTCGCCGGCCTGCAGCAGGGCGGGGCGGATTCCGGGCTGGACCTGATCTCGGCCAAGGGCAATGTGGACGTCCAGGCGCAGCACGACATCCTGCGCGTGCAGGCGCAGAAGGACATCAGGATCGGCAGCGCCCAGACGTCCGTCGAGTGCGCCGCGCCCAAACGCATCCGTATCGCGACCGCGGCAGGCGCCAGCATCGTGCTCGAAGGCGGCAACATCACGGTGACGGCCCCGGGAAGAATCGACGTGAAGACCGGGAACAAGCAGTTCGCAGGGCCGGACCAGATGCCTTATCAGTTCCCTTCCATGCCTGGGGAGGTCTGCATCGAATGCCTGAAGAACGCCATGAAGCAGGCATTGCCGGCAGTGTTTCGCTCATGAACGCCGGCGCCCGTTCCCTGATCCTGCGCTCGGACGCCGAGGCGCTGTACGCCAAGGTCCAGGCCGGCGCGCGCGACCTGGCCTCGGGGCGCCATCTTTTCGCCCTGGTCGAGCCGGGCATGCTGGAGGATTGCCAGGACACGGTGCCAGCGGAATTGCGCCGGCACTTCGATGCCCCGGGCGATGCCTCACTGTACGCGCAGCGGCACGAAGCCGCCGCCGCGTCGATCGGCCCGCTGCTGGTGCAGCCCGACGTCGCGCAAGCCGAATGGCTGTGGCGGACCGGGCAGGCCCACCATGCCGTGTCGTGGGTGTGGACGGAGCAGCCGATCGAAGACATGGCCCAGCATCTGGCCCATTGGTTGGATGCGCAAACCGACGACGGCCTGGATTTCCTGCTGCGCTTCTACGATCCGCGCCTTGCGGAACCCATGTTGACGCTGATGGGGGAAGACGTATTGCGGGGTATGCTGCGGACCGGCGAGCAATGGTCATGGGTAGACCCCTGGAACCGCGCGTGTTCCCTCAACCTGGCGCAGGAAGACACCGCGCCGAAACCGGCGTCGCCGCCCTGGGTGCTGGCGCAATCGCAAACGGACGCGGTGATGCGCCTGTGCGAACCCGGCCCGCTGCTGGACGCGCTGCTCCAGCGCGTGCCCGGCATGCTGGCGCGCTGGACGCGGCCCACGCCTTATGCCCTGGCATGCCATCTGTCGCGCGTGGCCGCGGCGCACGGCTTGGCGACTTTCGAACGCCAGTTCTGCTACGCGCTGGATGCCCTGGACTTGCATCCCATGGCGCACAGGAGTTCGTTGGTCGCGGCGCGCGTGCGCGAAGGGCAGGCTCTCGACCAGGTCCTGGAACACCTGGCGCCCGACGAGCGCGCCGCAGTGAAAGCGGAACTGATCGCGGCCGATGGCGGGGCCGGGTTCGAGGCGCCGGCGGGTTATGCGTTCGAGCCTCAGTTCGCCGCTTTTGTCCGCGGGAGGGCGGCATGACGTCGAAACGTATCTTGCCCTGGACACTAATGGCCCTCGCCGTAGCGTTGGTGGCCGTAGTGGCGGGGCCGCCTGTCTACCGCTGGGCGTACGCGGCGATGATGCCTCCATTGCTGTTGTGCGAGGCCCGCAATGACACCGATACCGACATCGCCTACCAGCTAGAAGATGCCACGGGCGCGTTTCCGGGCGATTGGACCGCGCGGGCTTCCGGCGCGCCGCCCGGCCCGCTTTCTCCTGCCTGTTTCTACGGGCCGGACAGCCGCCACAAGCCGGTCGAGGTGCGATGGGGACCGCTGGACGGCGAAGGAAACCGCTATCCGCAACGCGCAGAATTGAAGGTGCCGCGCCCGGACGATGCGGCGGTGCTGTTGTTGCGTTTCACCGCGACGGACCGGGTGCAAGCTCGGTTTGCGACTGCGGCTGAAATGCCCGAACCCACGGCAGTGCCAGAGTCGGTGTGGAATAGCGGAGATTGGGTGAGCCAATGAGGAACAAGGGAAAGAGGAATGTCGGGAATGTCTGATCGTGGCCAAGCGAAACGGGGCAGTTCGAAACGCGGTCTTCGGATCGCGTTGGGTGCGCTGATACTGGTCGCTATCGCTGTGGCCGCCTACGCCTATGTGGTGCGGACTAATACGGCAAACGTCCAGCGCGGGATGTATGAAGGTTCGATAACCATTTATCCCTATAACTTTACGCAGTACGACATCGCGTATTCCATGACTCCCGGACTTCGGGACACTATTCGTGCGGAGTCGGCCCGAGGGTTGGATTCCCAGTCATTTGGCTACAAGCCTGCCGCTCCCGATGCGCCGATGCGCATACTTTGGCGTTATGCATCGGGGCCGCAGGCGACTGAGGAGGGGGACTATCCGTTTCAGGTAACGCTTCCTCAGCCTGAACGCCCCGCCGGGAGGGTGGCGCTGGAGTTGCGTATATATCCCGAAGGCAAGGTGGCGGCGCGCTACGTTAATGTGCCGCTGGTATCGGAGTTCAGCAACGTCGCGCCCGAGCTTCCGGGTAGTGGCTGGGTGACAAATCGATGACGGCGCCAGACAGCTGGAAAGAAATATTGCTTGAAGAAGAACGCGCGGCCATGCAGGTGTTGGCTTGCGAGCCCGTAAACGGCGTTAAATGCCATGGAAAGTTGCATATCACCCTGTTCTTCGATGGTATTGGCCTGAGTATCCATGACGCCAGCTTGCCGCCATCGAACATCGGCCGTCTCTGGAAAGGGTATGGAAAAACGCCGGTGGGTGCTCTGTTGCGCAGGGCGTATTACATCGCTGGGCTGGGCACAGATATGAATCTGAGCTCCTATGAGTTTCCCAAAGATCAGGCGGGATCGATTGCGGGCGATATGCTGAAGAGCGTGACCGTGGATCCCGCGAAGGATCTTCCCCTGGATACTGCCAAGGATATCGGCATCGACATCCTGAAGGGAAAGCGGGTGGGTTCGGCGGTCGGCGATGCGATAAAGGGGTTGCCGGGCAAGGTGCGCAAGGACGTAGGAGAGGCGATACGCAATCCCGGCAAAACCGGCGTCAAAGTGGTCAAGGATGCTGCCGGCAACATTGCCCGGGCCATTTTGGATCAGTTCGATCCGGTGCGGGACTCCAAATTCATGTTCGAGGCCATCAATTCGGGTGCCGCGCCGCGCATCAGCCAAGGCGTCAATTACTTCAAAGACGCGCTGACCTCGACGACGATCAAGATCGAAGAAATCCAGGTCTCTGTGTTCGGTTGCGATTGGGGGGCTGCGCTGGCACGGGCGTTTCTCAACGAGTTGTGCAAGGAATGCGACGGAGACGAGAACAGCGACAAACTGGAGTGGGAACTGGCGGACAAGCGCAAGGTGCCCCTCAAGCTGGTGTTCGCGGGTTTTTATGACGCGGTGGGGTATCGCGACAATTCATTCGTGGGGTTTGCCGCCTCGAAGATCCCTTGGGCATTCGGTATCTTGCGCAATACCGCGGCGGATGCCCAGGATCTGCCGCGTGCCCTTGCCAAGGCGGCGCATTTCATTTCCGCGCACGAACTCAGATGGCGCGTGCATACGCTTGGCGGCGCGCAACTGGTGCCGCTGATGGCGTCACCGATGGCGCCGCCGGCCCGGCAGGAGCGCATCTACCCCGGCCTGGGACGCGATGTCTCTGGGAGTTATCCTAAAGGCTTCCAGCAGCGCGATTCGGGGATCGGCCATGTCGCGTTGCAGGAAATGTGGCGGATAGCCCGCTTGAGTGGCGTTCCATTCGATGGGCTGGAACAGACCAAGACCAATGCAATGGATCTGGGCGCTGACTTCGATATCGCCGCAACCTCGCGTGCGCGAGACGTTCTGCGCAACTATCAGCAGCAACTGGCGCCTCCTTCGGCGGCCCTGCTTGGGGTGCGCCACGCCGAGGACGCCATCGACGGCATGGAGGGCGACAAGGCGCTTGCCAGGCAACTCTATCTGCACCGCATGATGTATGTGGTGTGGCTGGTCGACCTGCTTGCCCAGGCCCGCAGAGGGGCGGCGCCCAGCTATCTATATATCAGCGCCCTGCAGGCTGCGATTGATTTTGCGCGCCTTGAAATCATGCACAAGCACGCTGGGAAGGAAACGTTCTATGGGCGCGCCCGGATTGCGCCGCCCACCGACTATCAACGTGCCTGCCTGGAAGTGGCTTCATTGACGCCGCAGCCCCGCCTCGGGCCGTCCACCCTACAGGTCTTCTCCATCTATATGCATGACCCGGTGGATCCGCCGGACGACGATTGGGCGATTCAACGCCTCCCCAGCAACGCGCGGCTTTTCCGGTCGCGCTTCATCGACGATGGCGACGATACGCGGCAGCCCACGTTTACGGAAAAGCTGAAAAAGGCCGCCGACGACACTTTCTCCAATATGACGACGCCGAATTCGCTGATACTGGGATTGCCGTTCTAGGCTTGCGGCGGGGCTGGCTGGCGAATGCGCCGGCAGCCGCTAAAATGCCGCCATGCTTCCGCCTCAAGTCGCCGTCGCCCTTATCGTCCTGCTGCTCGCCGTCGTCGTCCCGCTATGCGCGGTGGCGATTCAGCTGATCCGCTTCATCCATTGGTTCGCATGGGCGGACAAGGACACGCGGGGCGAGCGCCCGCATTTCACGGGGCCGGTGCTGGCGCTCTTCTTCAGCACGCTCGCCGCCAGCGATTTCATGGGCTTCGAGCCCTTCTTGACCTTGTCGGCCCTCAATCCCGTGCCCGTGGAGCACCGCGCCTATCTGCTGGTCGCCCTGCTGGCCCTGGCGGTGTGGTGCTGGGCCTATGGGCGATCTATCCGTGATCGCGTGCTGCGCATGTTCCGGCCCGGCAGCGCCGGGCCGGGCTGAAGGGCGGCAGCTATTCCGCGGCCCGCACCTCGATCGTGACGGCATTCGAGCGCAGGCCGTTGGCTTCCACGTAAACCTCGTAGACGGCTTCCTGCTTTGGAAGCCCGGCGGCCGCGGCCACGTCGGTGCTGAATTGCGTCCCGACGCTGACGCCGGGCTCGATCGGTGTATCCCGCGGCGGAACCGAGCCTGGCGCGATATCGATGTCCATGCCGCGCGGTTGCGGCCGCTTGCGTTGATAGGCGATGCCGCGATAGACCTTGCCGGTGGTCTTGTCCGTCGCGACGACGGCAGGCGGCGGCATGTTGGTGGTGACGGGGATGATGCCTCGGGCGCAAACCGGCACGACCAGCTTGTCCGCGGCCTGGAGGGTGACGCGCCGAGGGCCGGCCAGGTGCAGCTGGGGGTCGCTGTCGGCCCGGTTGGCGGGCATGCAGGCGTGCTCGCGGGTCGTGCCCACGGGGGCGGTCGCGAAGGCGGGGGGATCGATCCAGTCGGTAGTCATGGGCGAGGGCGGCGAGGCGCCGGAGGGCGCGGACGCGAGCATGAGGCCGGCGGCCGCGCATAGCGCGGCCAGCAGCGGGCGCCAGCGCGGTGCGCGGTTAGAAGGAAGGCCAGCCATTGGAGAAGTCCACTTTGCGCACGGCCCTGGCGCAGGTCGGGCAGAAGCGTATGGGAGCCCCGCTGATGCCGAACATGACGCAGGAGCCCGATTCGTAGGCATAGTCTTCGACGTTGGCCAGCTTGGCCAGGCCGAAGTGGCAATGGCGGCCGTGGGGCGAGTAGAAGTAGGGCGAGGCGTCCAGGTGCGAGTCATCGTCCTCGTAGCCGTTCGCCTGCGCCCATGCAGGCCCGCTGGCCACCATATAGATCAGGTGGCCGATTTCATGCACCAGCGTCTGTTGGCGGCCTGCGGGGTCCGCAGGATCCCAGGGGGTGCGGGCCGCGACGCATAGCAGATTAGTGCCCGGGAACGCCACGCCGGTGGCTGCCGAGTCCATCAATTGCACGTTGAGGTGGATCTTGCCCAGCGTCCGCGTCGGCGTCAGGCCATCGACGATCACGCCCACGCCCGGGCATTCCAGGGGCTTGCCCTGATCTTGAGGCACCGGGAAGACGCGATCGGGCGGAATGGGGATGCGGCGGACCTGGCCCGAGGCGTCCGTGTATTCGTAGGTGGCGTTCAGGAACCACGGGTCGTTGTCGATGCCGTACCAGAGGAAATGGGAGGCGCCGTCGCCGCCCACCAGCGGCACATAGACCTTGCGCTCGCCCGGGCCCGCGTAGGCGTCCCGGTAGATGGTGTGCTGGGGCGCCTTGAAGGCCAGGCGTTCCACGTGGCAGACGACGATCGTGTAGGGCTCGTGGTCAGGCCCTTCGGATTGATCGTAGATCGCCCTTGCCTGGCGCTGGAGCAGGTCGGCGTCGGCCTGGTCTACGTCGTAGTTCGCGTTTCCGGCGCCTTGGCGCGCCGGAAGGTGCGCGACATCGATGCCATGGCGGCGGTACTCGGCGGCCATGGCGCTATTGTCCTGCGCGCGCGCCATTGGTTGCGGACCGGGCATCACCAGTTCCTGGATGTAGAGCCGGCGTGCCGTTTCCACCGTTTCGGTGGCGATGCGCTGGTTTCGCGCGTCCCGGACCTCGAAGGTGTAGGTATTCAGCCCAGCGGCCGGCAGCGAGATGTCGTTCACGACCTTGGTGCCGTCGGGATCCGTCTGGTATTGGAACGTTCTGCCGTTCGGGTCGCGATAGGCTGCATGGCGGCCCTTCTCGCCTTGCGAGTACGCGATGTTGTCCCTGCCTGCGACGACCTTGATGCTGAACTTGTGGACGGCGGCCTTGCTGAATCTGACGTGGATCTTCGGTTTGGCCGTCTGCCGGTCCTCGCTGATGAGGACGGTGCCGTCGTTCCAGAACGCGTCTTCTTCGGCAAAGTTCACGAACTGCAGATGCGCGCCCGTCTGGCCGCGGTAGGTGGTCAGCGCGTTGGACGCCGCGGGTTCGCCGGCATCCTGCGCGGCGGCGCCGTCCTGGGTTGCGCCTGGCGTGGATCTAGGCGTGCCCGGCGGCGCGAAAGGTGGCGTTCCGGAGTTGGGCAGCACGCCTGCCATTTGCAGGGCCTTGGTCACGGACGACGGCAGCATGTCCGGGCTGAAGCCGGGCGTGCGCAAGACGGCGGCGGCGACCCCGGGCAGCCCAGAGCCGCTCACGGCCGGAGACTGCAGGACCGCGCTTGCCACGGCCGGCAGCGCGGAAGCATCCAGGCTGGGGGCGCGCATGATGGCGCCGGCGATTGCCGGCAATCCGTATTGTCCGGCGCGGGTCGAACCCAGCAGGCCGTTGACCGCCGAGCCGATCGCCGACCCCCGGTCGCCATTGCCCGTCAGGGCCTGCGCCATGACGGGGTTCACGAATTCGCCAATCTTGCCCGCCGCGTCGCCAGCGGCCGAAAGCATGTCCGCCGCGCCGGAGAAGGCGCCAGCGCCGGCCGTCGCCGAGGCGCCCTGCAGTCCGGATGCCGCGCCCTGGGCGGTGGCGCCCGCGTTCGCCGCGACGCCTGACGCCAGTGTTCCGGCAGCATTTGCGGCGGCTGAGCCCATGGCATTGCCGGCTGTCGAGGAAACGGCCGAAGTCGCGCCGGTGCCGGCGGCTTGCCCGGCCGTTGCGCCCAGGCTTGCGCCAGGCCCACCCATCAGCGACGGCGTGACCGCGTTGGCCGCCGAGCGTGCCAGCTCGCCGGCCTTGTCTGCGGCGCCAGCCATCAGCGTGGTGCCCGCCTGTTTGGCGCCGTCGACGGCGCCGGTGACGGCAGTGGAAGCGCTTTTGATCGATTGCGCGGCGCTGCTGGCCAGGCCGCCAGCCTGCCCCGCCAGCGCGGCGGCACGGCCGGCCAGGCTCGTATCGGCCGAGGCGGTTGCCGTCGCGGCGCCGCTTGCCGCGGCGCCCGCCGCGGCGGCGTTCGCGCCCTGGGAGGAACTGGCTTGCAAGGCCGCCAGCGCCTGCGCCTTGGGCCGGTGCAGCAGCTCGGCCGTCACGATCATCGGGTCGCCTACCTGGGTCGACGGCAGCGCGGGCAGGGCGGCGGCGTCGCTGCCCGGGCCGATCAGGCTGTGCGAGGCGCCTTTGACCGAAAACATGCCCGGCCCTTTGAACAGGATGTCGCCGCCGTCCAGCACGATGCTGCCGTTCGCGGCCTGCAGGGTGACACGCTGGTTCGCCAGGATCTCGATGCTGTCCGTGGTCGACGTGACGGTGATGTCCTGGCCGGCCAGCATTTCCAGCATGTCGGTATGTGCGTGGAGCGAGACGGGCGCGTTGGCCGCAATGGCGCGCAGGCCGCCGTCCTGCACGAACAGGCTGGTCGATTTGCCCGACGCGCTGGCGAAGGTCTGGCGGGCGGCAATGTGGCCATCCGCCTGTGCGGTGACGTGCAGGTTCTCGCTCGCGTGCAGGATGGTCGACGCGGGCGTGGACAGGTTGAGGGAGGAGGGCGCGTCGATCAGCATGCGCGCGCCATCGATGCGTTCGACCGGCTCCGTGCCGGTTCGTCCGCCGCCGCTGGCCTTGATGGCCTGCTGGCCGCCTACGCTGCCCGGATAGCGGCCGTCGGCCTTGGGATCGATGGCCTTGATCTGCGCATCGTACTGGCCGGTGGCCGTCAATTCGCGCGCCTGGCGCTGCGCGGCGGCGTCGTTGATGCGCTGCGCGGCGTTCTGCGCGCCGCGCATCAGGGCCAGCGCTTCCTTCGCATCGGCCAGGGTGGAGCCGGCGTTTGACCGCGCATTGGCCGACAGCAGCATGCCTTGCCCGGAGCGCACCACGGTCCAGGCGTCCGAGCGCAGTTCGAAGCCGGTGCCGCGCCATTCGCCGCGGCTGGATTCGTCCGCAGCCTGCTTGACCAGATGGCCCAGGCCCAGCTGCGAGGCAGCGGCCGAGCTGGACAGGCGCGTGCGCACCTGTCCCGAGGTGTCGTCGAACAGCCACTGGCTGTGGCCTTCGCCGTCCAGGCCCTGGCTGTGCCAGCCGCTGAGCGTGCCGGGGTGGTTGGCCTCGGCATCCACGCCCGCCGACCAGGGCGGCAGGTCGGCGTCGTTATAGAGCTGCGCCACCACCACGGGCTGGTCGATGTCGCCATCCAGGAATTCCACGACGACTTCGGTGCCCTGCCGCGGAAGATGGTGGGCGCCCCAGTTGGGGCCGGCCTGCGCGCCGGCAACACGCAGCCAAGTGCCGGAACTGTCGTTGCCCGGCGCGTTGCCTTCGTCGTCGCCGTGGCTGCGGTGGGGCAGGCCGCCCGGCAGGGGACGCCGTCCGCGCTGCCAGGGAAACTGCACTTTGACGCGCAGGTCTCGTCCGGACGAAATGGCTTCGTCCTGCGCCGTCACCACCACGGCGACGAGGCCTTCGGGGGCGGTCGGCTTGGCGATCCACGGGGGCAGCAGCGCGGCCGCCACGGGTTGGGCGCTGAAGGTGTTGTGGTAGGTGCCGTGTTCCAGGTCGGACGCGCCCAGCACCTGGGCCGCCTGGCTGCCCAGGTTGTTGGCGGCCTCGTGCAATACGTGCAGCAGCGTGTATTGGTTGCCGCCCATTTCATCGACCGCCTGGCCCGCGCCTTCCGCATAGCGGTCGTGCTGCGTCAGCGTGAAGTCGTGGCCGGGCGCCATCTGGCGCGCCGTGCCGCCGCCGTCGAAACGCACCATGCGCGCTTCGTGGGCCAGCAGGCTGCGCGCGGCCCGCTGTTCGGCCCCGGCGTCGTCCGTGTAGCGGCCGTGGCCGTCGTAATCGTAGTCTTCCAGCGGCGGCACCGAGCCCGCATCCAGGCCGGACTGGGCATGCGCGCCGTGCGCGAGCAGCGCGCGGTCGTTCCAGGCCACGCGCGTGACGGCATTGGGCTGGATGGCGCGCGCGGCGCCGAAGCGCGTGACGCTGTCTTCGGTTTCCGTGGCGTCGCTGCGGTGAAAGCGCAGCGTGGCGGCGGGATTGGCGGGATGCGCTGCGCCCGCGTCGAACACCACCAGGCGGTGCTGCGCGCCTCCTGCGGCGCCGTCCTGCTGTTCGCCCTGCTGATGGTCGAAGCGGAAGCTCAGGCCTGCTTCGGCCATCAGGCGCAGCACGAAGGCCAGGTCGGTTTCACGGTACTGGGTGCGCACCGGGCGCGGCGCCGGCGGCTCGGTGATTTCGAATGCGAACGACGCCAGAGGATAGTCGGCGAAGACTTCGCTCAGGATGTCGGTGACCGGCTTGTCCTGGTAGAGGAAGCTGTCGCGGCGCAGGCGCAGCGTGGCCAGCCACGGGGCGGCATGCAGCCGGTAGCGCGCCAGCCCGCCATCGGCGCCCAGCGAATCCACGCCTTCCACCACCGCGTGCCAGAGGCGCCGGCTGCCGTCGGCCAGCAGCAGGCTGACGCTGATCTCCTTGCCCAGCAGCGGTTCCACGTCCAGCTCCGCCGACGACGCCAGACAGTCCAGGGTCAGGGCGAACAGTTCGGACACGCCTTCGCGCAGCTGCATGCGTTCGACGGTGAGCGCGTCGCCCAGCGGCGTGCGCACTTGCAGCAGGCGGGCGTTCTGGGACAGCGAGGCGGCATCCAGGCTGCTGAAGCCCGCAGGCGTGGAGGAGCGATCGATCATGGGGCGTGGCGGTGTAGGTGGACCTTCAGGGAAGCGAGATGGTCAGGTGGGCGGCGCGCGGGCCCAGCTTGACGATGTCGTGATAGGGCGCCATGGCGGTCTGCATGTCCGCGTTCAGGAAATGGCTCATGCCCAGGTACGCCAAAAGGCCGAGCAGGGCGAACAGGGCGCCGATGCTCCACAGCGGCACGTCGCGTTTCAAGGTATGGGCGATCTTGTCGGGCAGCGGCCAGTGCGGCGCGAAGCCGGCGCGTTTGCCCCGCAGCAGCGCGATCTCGTCGCCCAGGCGCGCGGTCAGGTAGCCGAGCTTCTCCTGGCCTTCAATCATGTATTTGCCCTGGAAGCCCAGCAGCAGGCACATGTAGAACACTTCGAGCGATTGCAGGCGCGGCGCGCCCTGGGCCCGCAGGTCTTCCAGGCGCGCGAAGAAATTCTCGCCGGCCAGCTGTTCGCCGAACAGGGTCAGTTGCAAGGGCTGCAGCATCCACGCGTCGCGGATCGAGAAGCCGGAATTCAGCACGGTTTCGTCCACCGCGGCGCAAAAGGCGTACTTGGTCGCGTAGACGTCTTCGGCCGGGATGTCCATTTTCTTGGCGCTGCGCTCGAAGTCCGCCAGGAACTGCTGCACGCGCGCCGAAAACGACGCGGCGCTGGCGGGTTCCTGCCCGCTCTTGAGCAGGAACAGCATCAGGAAGCCGTCGTACAGCAGGTCCAGCAGCGATTTCGCGGGGCGTGAGCCGTAGAACTCGGCGGCTCGGGGAGGGAGCGAAGCTCCGGGCATCAGAGAGGGCGCGTCGGCGGTCATGGCGGGCTCTTTCGGTTGGCGTCGTTTAGCGGGTGACGGCGATCAGGTCCAGCTTCAGTTCCGGAATGCCGGACGGAGCGTAGATGGCGATGCTGCGGGCCTGCAGCATGCGGTCGTACAGCGAGCCGCGCGTCTGCAAGGTGAAGTAGCAGGCACCCGGCTTGACGGGCACGGCGGGCGGCACTTGCGGCGTGTACACCAGCTGCACGCCCGGCATGGCCGACAGCACGAGCTTTTCCACGTCGTCGGGCGCGCCGACCTTGAAACGCAGCGGCACGGTTTCGGCCAGCTCGCTGGCCGGCGTGGTGGCCGAAACCGACAGGTACAGCGCGGTGGCCTCGTCCAGTTTGTCCGAGTCCAGCCGGCCGACGTGGAACGAGGGGCGCACCTCGTCCAGCACGATGGAGAAGTAGCGGGTCGAGATGACGGTGTCGAGCAGGTCGCGCAGGATTTCATCGAGCTGCGCAAAGGCCGCGCCCGGCTGCTCGTGCCGATATGCGGGCAGGTCCGCCAGCGTATGCACCTTGGAGAACGTCATCAGCGCGCCGGCCAGGCGCAGCATTTCCTGGAACAGGCGCTCCGGGTGCAGCTGCGGGTTGTGGAACAGGTGCGAAAGCGCCGAATAGGCCTCGTTGGCGGTGTGCAGCAGCCAGAAGGAGGCTACGTCGCCCGAGCGGAACTCGATGATGTTCTTGTTGGGTTCGCGGTGAAAGCCGTACAGGGCGTTGACCTTGGCCTGCAGCGCGTCGAGCAGGCGGCGCAGCTGCTCGAAGAGCGCGCTGCAGGCCTGGACCGTGAGGCTGGGCGCGATGAAGCCCGTATCCAGTTCATAGCCGGCGCTGGCCGTGCGGCGCACGCGGGCAATCGGAATCGTCAAGAGCGCATCGCGCGGTTCATGCTCGGACAGGAGGCGGACGTTCTTGCGCAGGAACGCCAGGTCGGCGGTGCTGGCATTGGTATAGAGATCGGGCGCGGGGCTGTCCTGGTGCGCGTAGCGCGCATCGAAACCCTGGCCTTGCTGCGCATCGCGATAGTTGCCGCCGATGTCCTTCATGGGATGCAGCGCCAGATAGAAGACCGCTTCGCTCGCGCCGTCCAGCCCGTCCAGCGCCACGGCGGGCGGCAGGTCGTCGTTGTGGGGCGCGTTATAGATTTCTCCGTCGGGGAAAATGGCGGATAGTTCGGTGGCGCGCAGCATGCCGTTGGCAAGCGCCGCGGCGTCAAAGCGCGCGGCGCGCAGGCCCCACGAATAGGGATGCAGCGCCCGGCTCATCTCGGCGAGGCGGGCTTCGTGGTAGGCGTCTTGGCGTTGAAAATGCTGGGGCCGCAGGAACAGCCCCTCTCCCCATAGGATCTTCGCTGAATGGCTCACGTTTTCTGGCTCTTGTTCATATTAGAGACGGCGGTTCATGACGACGGGGCGCCGCGGGTTGCGTGTGTTCAGCCCGGGCATTGCACCGATCCGAGCCGCGCCGGGTCGAAGTCGGGCACGCCTGGCGGCAAGGTCATCTTGCCGGTGACGACCGTCATCGCGCAGGCATGGGCGCCCATGACGATGCCGGTGTCCTCTGCGGTTTCCACTGCGAACACGTACTTCCAGCGTTGCGGCGCGGGCGCATAAAACAAACCCGCGACAGCTATATAGGTGGCGCTTTTCGGCACCTTCTCCAGGTTTTCGTAACGCTGCCCCGGTGTCAGCGTGACCTCGCGCGAGGCGATGACGCTGTCGCCCAGGGCTGACTTTTCGCCGTCAGTATCAACTAATTGTGTGAGCGGCGCGCGCTGAAATGCCTCGGCGTTCTTCAAATAGTATATTTTCGTAACCACGGCCATGGGCTGGCCGTTGCTCGAGTTCAAATTTTCTCCGGCGTGTATCGCCAATTTCACGTCGACAGGCGCATTCGGGTCCTTTTTGAGACCCGCCATATCCATGACGCCGCCGGTCATTCCTGCCACTGCTCCAATCGCTGAAACCGCTGCACAACCACTGATGACGGGGGTTGTCGCGATCAGTGCGACCGCTGCCATGCGCCGAGAAAAATAGAGATGTTTTGACATGGCTCTTTATACCGGAAGCCTGCGACAACATACAGATCGCTGCATGATGAGCGAAATTTCGTTGTGAGTTACATGAAGTAATGCACTGTAGTGCTGTGCTAACAAAAGGTTGTTGAAATACGCGGCCTTGGTTACACCCACCTACAAGCCAAAAAATGCACATTTCCCGGGTTCTCCTCATTAGCGGAATATTGGCTTTCGTGACGGGCTGCGCGACGTCATCGAAGCCCCAAACGGACGCCGAATACAAACAATCAATGACGCTGGCCACGGAGACACTGGCCACGAAGAGCAACGACCAGGCCGTTGCCCAGTTCCAGGAAATCGCGCTGCGCAATCCGTCGCGCGGCGCGCCATGGTCGTATATCGCGAAGATCCGCTTTGACGAACAGCGGTATGGCGAAGCCATCGTCGCGGCGGATGAAGCCCTGAACCGGGAACCCGAGGACTTCACGGCCAAGACCGTCCGCGCTGTGGGTGGCTTGCGCGTTGCGATGCAGTCGCTGGCCGACCTGCGCGCCGACGCGCTGCTGGCCGGCAATGCCCGGACCGACGCGGTGGCGCTCGCCGCCGCGATGCGTGAAACGCTGGGGCAGGATGTGCTGTTCCCGGAAGGTTACAAACCGCCGCGTCACCGTCAGCCGGCCAAGCGTAACAACGATACGCAAGGGGCGGGCGCGGCTGCCGTGCCGGCCGCCGGCTCCGCCACGCCAGCGGCCGCCGTGCCGCCGGCCAAACCCGTCGCCAATCCGGCTGCAACACCTGCCGCCGGCGCGCAGGGCGCAAACGCCGCGGGCGCCGCCCCGGCGGCCGCTCCCGCAGGCCGCGCGCCGGATCCCTTCGGCAATCTCCTCAAACCCTGATCGGGCCGCCAGCCCCGTCACTATGCACTTCGCTTGGAGCCCCCATGGCTAAGAAAGAAAGCGTTCAGAAACGACTCCAGAAAGTACGCCCGCCGCGCGTCCAGCTGACCTATGACGTCGAGAAGGGCGATGCGATCGAACAGAAAGAGCTTCCCTTCGTCGTGGGCGTGGTGGGCGACTTCAGCGCGCAGTCGGAAGCCGAGCTTCCGCGCCTGAAGGATCGCAAGTTCGTCAATATTGATGTAGACAATTTCGATGACGTGATGCGCGGCCTGGAGCCGCGCGCCGCCTATCGCGTGAAGAACCGCCTGACCGATGAGGGCGGCACCTTCGGGGTGGACCTGAAGTTCCGCTCGGTCGAGGATTTCCGGCCGGAAGCCGTGGTGCAACAGATCGAGCCGCTGAAAGAGCTGCTGGACATCCGCACCAAGCTTGCCGACCTGCGCAATAAGCTCGCGGGCAACGACAAGCTCGAGGACCTGCTGGGCGAAGTGCTCAGCAGCACGGAAAAACTGCAGCAATTGACCAGCGAAGCCGGCAAGAATGGCAAGGGAGGCAGCAATGAGTAATTCCGCCGCCGCGCAGAACGTGTCCGCCCCGGCCGCCGAGGCGGACTCGGGCCTGCTGGACCAGATCGTCGAGCAAAGCCGGGTGGCCAAGTCCACCGCCGAGCACGACCGCGCCAAGGACCTGATCGGCGAACTGGCCCGTGAAGTCATGAAGGGCACCGTCGTCGTTTCGGACAATCTGTCGGCGATGCTGGACGCCCGCGTCGCCGAACTGGATCGCCTGATCTCCGCTCAGCTGAGCGAGGTGATGCACGGCGCCGAATTCCAGAAACTGGAAAGCACCTGGCGCGGCCTGCACTACCTGTGCCAGGAGAGCAACACCGGCCCGATGCTCAAGATCAAGGTGCTCAACGTCACCAAGCGCGACCTGGTGCGCGATTTCCAGACCGCCATCGACTTCGACCAGAGCCTGATGTTCAAGAAGGTCTACGAAGAAGAGTTCGGCACGTTCGGCGGTTCGCCCTTCGGCGCGCTGCTGGGCAACTTCGAGATCACGCGCCAGCCCGAGGATATGTACTTCATCGAACAGATGTCGCACGTGGCCGCGGCCTCGCATGCGCCGTTCATCGCCTCGGCCTCGCCCGAGCTGCTGGGCCTGGACAGCTTCGCCGACCTGGGCCGGCCGCGCGACCTGGCCAAAGTGTTCGACACGGTGGAATACACCAAGTGGCGCAGCTTCCGAGATTCGGAAGACTCGCGCTACGTGGGCCTGACCATGCCGCGTTTCCTGGGCCGCCTGCCCTACGACCCGAAGGAAGGCACCTCGGTAGAGGGCTTCAACTTCGTCGAAGAGGTGGATGGCACCGACCATGCCAAGTACCTGTGGTGCAACGCCGCCTGGGCTTTCGGCGCGCGCCTGACGGCGGCATTCGCCGACTTCGGCTGGTGCGCGGCGATCCGCGGCGTGGAAGGCGGCGGTCTGGTGGAGAACCTGCCCACCCATACCTTCAAGACCGACGACGGCGAGATCGCCCTGAAGTGCCCCACCGAGATCGCCATCACCGACCGCCGCGAGAAAGAACTGAGCGACCTCGGCCTGATTCCGCTGGTGCACTGCAAGAACTCCGACTATGCCGCCTTCTTCGGCGCGCAGTCGGTGCAAAAGGCCAAGAAATACAACACCGATAGTGCCAATGCCAACGCGGTCCTGTCCGCGCAGCTGCAGTACATATTTTCGGTGTCGCGCGTGGCCCATTACCTGAAGGCCATGATGCGGGACAAGATCGGCAGCTTTGCCTCCGCGCAATCTGTCGAGAGCTTCCTGAATCGCTGGGTTTCGCAGTACGTGCTGCTGGACGATAACGCGAGCCAGGAGCAGAAAGCGCAGTTCCCCTTGCGGGAGGCATCGGTGCAGGTCGCCGAAGTGCCGGGTCGCCCCGGCGTGTTCAGGGCCGTGGCGTTTTTGCGGCCTCACTTTCAGCTCGACGAGCTTTCGATTTCGCTGCGTCTGGTCGCGGAGCTTCCCGCGCAGGCCCAGAAGTCGTAAGGCCCGTTTGATTCGACGTTTTTTTACTGGAGAGGCTATTAATGAAGGACATCTACGTCAAATTCGGCAACCCCGCGCTCAAGGGCGAGTCGCAAGACAAGGACCATCCGGACTGGATCGAAGTCGGATCGTGGCGCCATGAAATCATCCAGCCGCGTTCGGCTACCGCCTCCACCTCGGGCGGCCATACCGCCGAGCGCACCGAGCATGGCGAGATGGTCTTCACCAAGGATCTGGACGTGGTCAGCCCGCTGCTGTATCAGCACGCCTCCGGCGGCACGACGTTCGACGAAGTGACCATCGATTTCCTGCGCGCCGACGGCGAAGGCAACCGCGTCAAGTACCTGGAGATCAAGCTCAAGTACGTGATCATCTCGCGCGTGGCCCCCGAGGTCGTGAGCGAAGGCCTGCCGCACGAATCGTTCTCGCTGAAGTACGCCGCCGTGCAGTGGAAGTACACGCAGCAGAAGGTGGGCGGCAACCAGGGCGGCAACGCCCAGGGCGCATGGAGCCTGACCAAGAACGACAAGACGTATTCGGTCTGAACGTGACCGCGTAGACGGTAAAGGCCGCGGCTCGATCCGGGCCGCAGCCTTTCCTGAATGAGGTCCGTGATGAAAGGATTCGAACCCAGCCTGTTCGACAAATTGTTCGACGGCGACGGGAAAACACCGCACGCCCTGCGGCGCCTGTCGGTTGAGGAAATCAAGGAAACCGTCGCGCGCGACATCGAAGCCCTGCTCAATACGCGCATGGTCTTCACCGAGGAATCGCTCAAGCGCTATCCGAATTGCCAGCGGTCCATCCTCACCTATGGGCTGTCGGACTTTTCGGGCCTGAGCCTGGCCAGCCACTACGACCGCGAATTCATCTGCCGATCGCTGGAGCAGGCGATCGCCCGCCATGAGCCGCGCCTGACGCATGTGCGGGTCATGCTGCAGGTGGACAGCCGCGCGACGTCGGTGCTGTATTTCGCGATCACCGCGATGCTGGACGTGGGTCCCGCGCATGAGCCGGTGACATTCGATGCAACGCTGCAGCCATCTACTTTGCAGTATTCGGTGAGCAAGGGCTGGGCCAAGACCGCAGCCGCCGCCTGAACGAACAATGAACGCGGGCGCCGGCTCAAAGCCGCCGGCGGAGAAGGGAAAGATGGAAGAACTGCTGCCATATTACGAACGCGAGCTGGGTTTTCTGCGCAGTTCGTCGCGCGATTTCGCGCAGCGCTATCCCAAGATCGCCGCGCGGCTCGGATTATCGGGCGAAACCTGCGAAGATCCGCACGTGGAGCGGATGATCGAATCGTTCGCCCTGCTGGGCGCGCGCATCAACAAGAAGCTCGACGACGACTATCCGGAATTCACGGAAGCGCTGTTCGAGGTGATGTATCCGCACTACCTGCGCCCGTTCCCCTCGTGTTCGGTGGCGCAATTCGACATGGGCGGCGTGGCCGCCCAGCTGACCGCGCCGGTGCGCCTGCCGCGCAGCACGGAGCTGAAATCGCATGCCGTGCGCGGTGTGGCCTGCCGCTTTCGCACCGCTTATGACGTGACGCTGGCGCCCGTGGCAATCCGCCAGGCGGGTTTCGCGTCGACCGCCAACGCGCCGTCCTCCACGACCCTGCCGCCGGGCGTGACGGGCCGCCTGTCGCTGACCCTGGCGTGCCTGGCTGAAACGCAGAATTTTTCCACGCTGGCCGTGGACAGGCTGCGCGTTTATCTGCATGGCGAGCCGTCGTTCGTCGCCGCGCTGCGCGACTGCCTGTTCCTGCGCACCGCCGCGGCCTATGTGGAGACGCAGCCCGGCCGCTGGAGCCGCCTGACGGAGGTGCCGCTGGCGCAGGTGGGCCTGGCCGAGGAGGACGCGCTGATCGATTTTCCCGCCAGCTCGCATCCCGCCTACCGCCTGCTGGCCGAGTACTTCGTCTTTTCCGAGAAATTCAACTTCGTGGACATAGACCTGGCGGCGCTGCGGCGCGCGGTGGGTCCGGTCCGCGAATTCACGCTGCACTTGCCCGTGAAGGGCCTGCGCGCCGATTCCAATACGGCCCGGCTGCTGGAATCCGCTTCCGCCGACAATTTCCGGCTGGGCTGCACGCCGGTGGTCAATCTGTTCCCCCAGCGCGCGGATCCCATCCGCATCACGCACGCCGCGGCGTCGTATCCCGTGGTGGCCGATGCGCGGCGCGCCTACGGCTACGAGGTCTATTCCATCGACCGCGTACGCCAGGTGCGGCAGAACGCGCAGGGCGATTCGATCGTCGAGTTCCGCCCCTTCTACTCCCTGCATCATGGCGAGACGCCCGATAGGGCCAGCCATTACTGGACCGCGCGGCGCGATTCGATGGTGGCAGAACGCAGCCCGGGCTACGAGATGGAGATGTCCATCGTGGACATTGACTTCGATCCTTCGGTGCCGCAGACCGAGACGCTGAGCCTGGAATTGACCTGCACCAACCGGGACCTCCCCTCGCACCTGGCCGTGGGCCAGCCCGGCGGTGACCTGTTCCTGGAGGGCGGATCGGTTGCGCGCGAAATCCGCATGCTGCGGCGCCCGACGCATACGCACCGCTTCCAGCAGGGCCGTGCGGCGCATTGGCGTCTGATTTCGCATCTGGCGCTGAACCATCTGTCCCTGGTGCAAAGCGGCCTGCCCGCTCTGAAGGAAACGCTGCGCCTGTATGACCTGTCGCACGCCGCGGTGGCGGCGCGCCAGATAGAAGGGCTGGTGGGGCTGGACTACAAGCCTGCCACGCACTGGATGCCGGGCGAGCCGTTCGCCACCTTCGTGCGCGGCATCGAAATCCGGCTGACGATCAACGAAGACAACTTCGTCGGCACCAGCCTGCATGCCTTCGTGGCGGTGATCAACCGCTTTTTCGGTCTTTACGTGCATGCCAACAGCTTCGTGCAGTTGGTCGTGCTCTCGCGCCGCGGCGCGGAAGAAATCCTACGGTGCCCCCCATGCAACGGCGACGCGATCCTAGCGTAATCGAATCGCTGCTGGCCGAACCGCAGCGATTCAAGTTCTTCCAGGCCGTGCGGGTGCTGGAGCTGTGGTTCGCCCGGCAGGAGGGCTCGCGCGCCAAGAACGCGGTGCCGGCGCACTTGCGCTTTCTGAACTCGTCGTCGCTGGGCTTTCCCGCAAGCGAAATCGCCTCGCTGACGGCATACGACAAGGACGGGCAGGCGCTTGACGATCCGCAATCGCGCCTGGACGCGCTGGCCTCGGGCAAGCTGGGTCGGGTGGAAATCGAGCCCGCCTTCTTCGGCCTGCTGGGCGCGCAGGGCGCCTTGCCGCTGCACTATTCCGAGATACTGAGCCACCGGGAGAGCGCCAAGCGCGATCGCGGCGCGCGCGCATTTTTCGATATTTTCTCGAACCGGGCGGCGGCGCTGTTCTATGCGGCGTGGAAAAAGTACCGCATGCCGCTGCGCCACGAAACCGAGCAGGACCATCACTATCTACCGCTCCTGCTGGCGCTGGGCGGAATCGGCCACGCAGCCCTGCGCGACCGCCTGCATTCGGGCCAGGGGCAGGTGTTCGATGAATCGCTGGCGCACTATGCCGCCGCGGCGCGCCAGCGGCCGGTGTCGGCTGCCTATCTGCAGCGCGTGCTGTGCGATTACTTCCAGGTGGATTTGCGGGTCGAGCAGTTCGTCGGCCGCTGGTACCACGTTCCGCCCGAACACCGCACCCAGCTGGGTATGCCGGGCGCGGTGCTGGGGGTCTCCGCGATGGCGGGCGATCGCATCTGGCAGCGCGACATGCGCATCCGGCTGTGGATCGGGCCGCTGTCCAAGGCCGCGTTCGCCGATTTCCTGCCGGGCGGCGCCCGCGCGCAGGCGCTTGAGAAGCTGCTGACGATGTTCGGCGGCATGAGTTTTGAGTACGAGGTTCGGCTCGTGATGGCCAAGACGGACGTCGCCGGCAGCGTCCTGGGCGGCGATGGCGAAGGCGCGCGCCTGGGCTGGAACTCCTTTCTTTGCACCGGACCGGTGGCGTCGGATCGCGACGACGCCAGCTATGAACTGCACACCATTCACTAAGAAAAACATCACCTAGAACATGGCCACTCCCTTGAAAACCCTGATCGGGAAACTGAACCAGACCTGCCGTCAGGCCGCCGAGCGCGCCGCCAGCCTGTGCATGGCGCAAGGCCATTACGAGGTGGACCTGGAACACCTGTTCCTGGCCTTGCTGGAAAAGCCCGCTAGCGACTTCAGCATCGTGGCCCGCCGCAGCGGCATCGATGCCTCGACGCTGGAAGCCGACCTGAATGCCGAAATCCGCGGATTCAAGAACGGCAACACGCGTACGCCGGTGTTTTCGCCGCATCTGCCGCGGTTGTTCGAGCACGCCTGGCTGATCGCCTCGCTGGACACGCAGACGACGCGCATCCGCTCCGGCCACCTGCTGCTTGCGCTGTTGACGGAGCCGGACCTGGCGCAACTTGCGCGGCGCGGCTCGCATCTGTTCGAATCTTTCCGGCTGGAAGAGTTGAAGCACGATTTCACCGCGCTGACGGCGGGATCGGAGGAGGCGGGCCAGTCCGTCTCCCTGGGCGATGGCGCGGACGGCGCCGCCGAGGAGGGGGCCGCGCCCGCCTCGGGCCTGTCCAAGACGCCGGCGCTGGATCAGTACACCGCCAACCTGACCGAACGCGCGCGCGAAGGCAAGATCGACCCGGTGATCGGCCGCGACGCCGAGATTCGCCAGATGATCGACATTCTCACGCGCCGCCGCCAGAACAACCCGATCCTGACCGGCGAAGCGGGCGTGGGCAAGACGGCGGTGGTCGAAGGGTTGGCGCTGCGCATCGTGGCC
Organism: Achromobacter agilis; assembly: GCF_900496965.1. Classification (GTDB taxonomy): domain Bacteria; phylum Pseudomonadota; class Gammaproteobacteria; order Burkholderiales; family Burkholderiaceae_B; genus Achromobacter; species Achromobacter agilis. The sequence continues at coordinate 91,683 of NZ_UFQB01000005.1, read as the reverse complement.
GGCGACGTGCCGCCGGCGCTTGCGGGCGTGGCCTTGCGCACGCTGGACATGGGCCTGCTGCAGGCCGGCGCCAGCGTCAAGGGGGAGTTCGAGAACCGCCTGAAGAACGTCATCGACGAGGTCAAGCAAAGCTCCACGCCCATTATCCTGTTCATCGATGAGGCCCACACCATGATCGGCGCGGGCGGGCAGGCGGGCCAGAACGACGCGGCCAATCTGCTCAAGCCGGCGCTGGCGCGCGGCGAACTGCGCACCATCGCCGCCACCACCTGGAGCGAATACAAGAAGTACTTCGAGAAGGACGCGGCGCTGGCGCGGCGTTTCCAGGTGGTGAAGGTGGAGGAGCCCAGCGAGGAACTGGCCGCCAGCATGCTGCGCGGCATGGCGCCGCTGATGGAACGGCATTTTGGCGTGCGCGTCCTGGATGAGGCGATCGTGGCCGCGGCGCGCCTGTCGCACCGCTACATCAGCGGCCGCCAGCTGCCGGACAAGGCCGTCGGCGTGCTCGATACCGCGTGCGCGCGCGTGGCCCTGGGCCGCAGCGCCACGCCGGCGCTGATCGACGATGCGCGTCATCGCCTGGCCCGCCTGGAAACCGAGCATGCAGCCCTGCGCCGCGAAGCGGCGGCGGGCGCGGCGCAGTCCGCGCGCCTGCGTGAACTGGAACAGGAGATGGACGCGACGCGCACAGCGCTTGCGCAGGCCGAGGTGCGGCTGGCGCAGGAAAGCGAATTGGTCGGGCAGATTCACGCGCTGCGGGAAGAACTCGAAGCGGCGGGAGAGCCCGCCGTGCCGGAGCCCGCGGCCAAGCGCCGTTCGGGCAAGGCGGCCGCGCCCGCGGCTACGCCCGGCCAGGCGCAGCTGGCCGAACTGCAGCAGCAGCTGCGCGCCCTGCAGGGTGAAGCGCCGCTGGTGCCCGCGTTCGTGGACGCACAGGTCATCGCCGAAATCGTGTCGGCCTGGACCGGCATCCCGCTGGGCCGCATGGTGAACGACGAAATCCGCACGGTACTGGAATTGCAGCCCCTGCTGGCCGAGCGCGTCATCGGCCAGGACCATGCGCTGCATGCCATCGCCCAGCGCGTGCGCACGGCGCGCGCGGGCCTGGAGGATCCCAACAAGCCCAAGGGCGTGTTCCTGTTCATCGGCCCTTCGGGCGTGGGCAAGACCGAGACCGCGCTGGCCGTGGCGGACGTGCTGTACGGCGGCGAGCGCAAGCTGGTCACCATCAACATGAGCGAGTATCAGGAAGCCCACAGCGTATCGGGTTTGAAGGGCTCGCCGCCGGGCTATGTGGGCTACGGCGAAGGCGGCGTGCTGACCGAGGCGGTGCGCCGCCAGCCCTACAGCGTAGTGTTGCTGGACGAAATCGAAAAAGCCCATCCGGATGTGCTGGAGCTGTTCTTCCAGGTGTTCGACAAAGGGGTGCTGGACGATGCCGAGGGCCGCGAGATCGACTTCCGCAATACGCTGATCATCCTGACCTCCAATGTCGGATCGTCGGCCATCATGCAGGCGTGCCTGAACAAGAACGCCGAGGAACGGCCGGATCCGGAGGCGTTGCAGGAACTGCTGGCGCCGCAGCTGTACAAGGCCTTCAAGCCCGCCTTCCTGGGCCGGATGAAGACCATCGCCTACTACCCCGTGGACGACGACGCGCTGGCGCGCATCATCGGCCTCAAGCTCGGACGCATCGCCGAGCGCGTGCAGGCCAACCACCGCGCGGTGTTCGATTGGGACGAGGCGCTGGTCGAGGCCGTGCTCGCGCGCTGCACCGAGGTGGATACCGGCGCGCGAAATGTCGACCACATCCTGAACGGCACGCTGCTCCCGCAGATCGCCGAGCAGGTGCTGAGTCGGATGGCGCAAGGCGAGGCCATTGTGCGTATCCGGGTCACAGCCGGCAAGAACGGCGATTTCCGCTACCGCCTGACCTGAGCCCGGAGCCGCCGCCATGCCCCCCCAGGATTCCTCCGGACTTTCCCGCCTGCAGACCGCAGGCGTAACGCAGGCCAACCGCCTGCTGAACCTGACCACGCCGCTGGGCGAGAACCGCCTCGTGGCGGAGACGCTGACTGCGCACGAACAATTGAGCGGAGGCGCGTGCCGGCTGGAAATCACGGCGCTGTCCAGCGATGCCCACATCCCGTTGAAGTCGCTGTTGGGGCAGCCGGTGGCGCTGCGCCTGCAGACGGCGCTGGACCGCGAGCAGCCGCGCCTCTGGCACGGCCATGTGACGGCGGCGGAATTCCGCGGCGCCAACGGCGGCATGGCTCGCTACGCCCTGACCGTGGAGCCTTGGCTGGCCTTCCTGCGCGCCCGGCGCGACAGCTTCGCCTATCAGGACAAGACGGTGTTCGACATCGTCGAGAGCGTGTTCGGGGACTATAAGGGCCAGGCGACGCTTGCGCCGCAATGGCGCTGGGACGTGAAGGACAAGGCGGCCTACGCCAAGCGCAGTCTGACCATCCAGTACCGCGAAACCGACCTTGCCTTCGTTGAACGCCTGCTCGCGGAAGAGGGCCTGTTCTATTGGATCGAGCACGAGGCGGACGGCCATACGCTGGTCATCGCGGACCACAATGGGGCCTTCAAGGCGGGCGCGCAGGCCAGCGTGCGTTTCGCGCGCGCGGACGTGACGGAAACGGAAGACAGCATCCAGCAGTGGAGCCAGCGCAAGCGCTGGCAGACCAATGCCGTGCGCATGGCCAGCTGGGACTATCGCAGTGCTCAGGCGCGTTCGGTCGCCGCGCAGGCCGATGCGGGCGGGGCGCAGGCCATCGAGTTGGCGAGCAACGACTACCCCGGGCAGTACGCCTACGAGGACAGCGCGCAGGGCGAACGGCTGGCGCACAATGCCCTGGCCGCCATCCGCGTCCGCCAGGAGAGCTATGAGGGAGCGGGCACCGTGCGTACGCTGGCGCCGGGGCAGCGCTTCGAGCTGACCGGCCACTATCAGCAGGGCGGGCCGTCCGCCTACGTCGTGATTGCGATGACGCATCAGGCCCGCAATAACTTCGATGCCGACCTGGGCCGCGCGGTGAGCGAGGCGCTTGGTGGCGGCGCGGGCGCGCAAGACGACGCGGACTTCTACAAGAACACCTTTACTTGCATCGGCATCGACACCGAATTCCGTCCGGCGACGCAGGATGGCCATGGCGCGCGGCTGCATCCGCGTCCCACCGTCTTCGGCGCGCAGACCGCGCTGGTGGTGGGAGCGAAAGACCCGGTGCACACCGACCGCGACCACCGCATCAAGGTGCAATTCCATTGGCAGCGCGGCAAAGCCTCCAGCAGCCGCCTTGCGCACCCCTCGGGCGATGAGAACGCGCCCGCCAAGGATGAACTGGGCACCTGGGTCCGCGTGGCGGAGCCGGTGGCCGGCGGAGACTGGGGCGGCCATTTCGTGCCGCGGGTGGGGCAGGAGGTGCTGGTGGAGTTCCTGCATGGCGACATCGACCGGCCCGTCGTGGTGGGCGCGCTTTACAACGGCGAGGGCGCCGAGGACGCGTCGCACAACCAGGTGCAGGCGGGCGGGGCCAACGCCACCGGCAATGCGCCCGCGTGGTTCGCCGGCGGCAACGAAGGCCATGCGCACAACGCCGTGATGTCCGGCTTCAAGACGCAGGCGCTGTCGAGCAGCGGCGCGGGCACCGGCGGCTACAACCAGCTGGTGCAGGACGACACCCCGGGACAATCCCGGCTGACGGCGTCCACCACGCAGGCGGACGCGCGCTTGAACCTGGGCCACATCAAGCAGCAGCGCGACAACGAGCGGCTGGACGACCTGGGCCATGGCGCGGAACTGGCCACCAAGGAAGCGGTGGCGGTGCGCGCGGGATCGGGGCTGCTGATCAGCGCCGATCTGCGCGAGAACGCCGACGGCGCGCTGCTGGACAGCGCGGAGGCGGCCAAGCAGATTGAAAGCGCCATGGCGTCGGTCAAGGAACTTGCGGACCTGGCGGCCAAGCAGAAGGCGGCCCTGGAGGGCGATCCTGAAACCGTGCCGGCGCAGGACGCACTCCAGCACGTCCTGGACGTGGTGGAAGCGGAGCAGGAAGGCCCGGGCGGGGGCAAGGCCAGCGTGGCGGTGGCGGCGTATAGCGAGCCCCACATCCAGGTCAGCGCGCCGAGTGGCATCGGCCAGTACACACCGGCGGACGCGTTCCTCGTGGCGGGCAATACCTTCGCGCAGGTGGCGCCGGACGTTAACTGGGCCAGCAGCGCCAACGTGGCGCTCGGGGTGGCCGCCGGCGCGGTGCTGTTCACGCTCGGCCAGGCGCCGTCCGGCGGCCGTCCGGTCAAGGACCAGGGCCTGCGCCTGCATGCAGCCGGCGGCAAGCTGCGGCTGCACAGCCAGGACGCCAAGATGACGTTGACGGCCGAGAAGGCGGTAACCATCGCATCGGCCGACGCGAGCGTGCTGGTCGAAGCCAAGAAACGCCTGCTGGCCACCGCGGGCGGCGCCTATCTGCGGGTCGAAGGCGGCGGCATCCAGCTGCATGCGCCGGGCAAAGTGGAATTGAAAGCCGGCGTGCATAGCTGGATCGGCCCGCAAAGCGCGCCGTTGCCCGCAACTTTGCCGGCAGGGGACTTCGAAGGGTGCCAGCTGAGAATGCAGAGCGCGGCGTCATCGGGCGCCGCGGCGGTTGACCTGTAGCGGCTGGGCGGACAGACATGAGCCCATTCACATCGGACATCCCGCTGGCGGAAGCGCTGCAACAGCTGGCCATCGCACGCGGCGAGGCGCGCTGCTGGCTGTTGATCGATCCCCTGTTGCGCAAGCCGGCCGAGGACGACGAGTGGCAAGGCCTGGCCGGCGAATTGGCGGCGCGCGAGACGCCGGTACGGCTGGAGCACCGCAACATCGAACCCAAGGCGTGGCCGCGGCTGATCGCGCTGGATCTGGCGCGCCCGCGCGACGCCGATATCAACCGCGCCGCGGCGGGCATGGCGATCCGGGACTGGTCGCCGGAATCCTTGCGGCAGGGGCTGGGACGCCGTATCGGGGGCTGGCTGTTCGGCGCCCCGGACACCGGCGCGCTGGCGCGCCATCTGGGCCGGATCATGCTGCAAGTCCGCCCCGGCGGCGGCCGCGCCCTGCTGCGCCTGCATGATCCGGCCGTCCTGGATCAGGCCTGGCGCTTGGCGTCGGCCGCGCAGCGGACGGCATTGCTGGGGCCGGCGGATGCATGGGTGAACCTCGACCGGTGGGTTCGCCTGGCGAGCTACGGCGATGCCCGCGCGCGCGCAGGGGCTCGCGAATCCGGAGCGCCGCTGCAATTCGATGCTGAGCAGTGGGGCCGCATCGATGCGGCCGGCGCGGTCAACCGCGCATGGCGCGTGGTGGCGGATCAGGCTCCGGCCATTACCGCCGGGATGCTGACGCAGGCGGTGGATTGCGTGCGGCGCGGCGCGGCCCTGGGGCTGCTGGACCCGCGGGATTGGGAGGCGATGGCCATCCGGGCGCTGACCGTGCACCCGGAATTCGATCGGCATCCCCGATTGGCCGCGCTATTGGAAGCCCGTGAGCCGGACGTCGGCTTCGCCCGGCTCGTCATGGATTTGACCGACGCCGACTGGGCGGCGATTGCCCGCGATTGCCGGCCGCCGCGCCCGGCGCATCAACAAGTTAGGGAAGAGGAATGAGTACTGCTTGCAATGTATGCAAGGCGGGCGGCCTGCCGATTCTGCCCACACGCTATGCCGTGGTGCCGGCAAGTTTTCCGGCGCCCGGGCTGGGCAGCTTCAGCGGCGAGCGCGTGAAGGATGTGGCGTTGGACGGCGGAAAGTACAAGTACGTGGCGCGCACCCTGCGCATGGGCTTTCTTTACGTTTTCTACGAATCCGGCCCGCAGGGCGCCAACTACTGGGAAGTCTACTCCGTGACGGCCGAGGGCACGCTCTGGCGCTGCGACGACGCCGACAGCGCCCGGCTGGAGCCGTCCATGAAATGCGCGAACCAGGGGCACAATCCCCTGCGCATGCACTACATCGTCATCGAGAAGCCCGAACAGTGCGGCAAGGTATGGCTGGCGTACAGCGAGCACAAATGGAGCCCGCAGACGCGCGAGCGCTACGAGAACCCCACGCATCGCGCCACGCGGATGCAGCCGATCGAGCCGTCGCTGTGGGCCCAAGGCACCTGCGAGACCAAGAACCACCAGTACATCCTGGCCACCGAATCGAACTTCAAGACCATCGTCGAGTACGGCGACTATCAATTCAGCGAGCTGGGCGGCGAACCGCCGTCTCTTCCCCATATGGGGTTCGACCGCCCGAGCACGATCAGCCAGGTCGACGGCACTTATGACGACGCGGCATTGCGCCTGCAGTCGACCCGCACTCCCTGGTACCCGCGCAACCGGCCGGTGGGCGACCGCAAGGACCTGGTGTTGCAGCAATTGCTGCAGCAGATGATGGACAAGTGCGGCGACCCGACCATGGGTATCAGCTACTGGCCGATGGCCTTCGCCCTGTGGGACGCCGTCGGCATCACCGACGAGCTCAACGGCTACTGCAACGACGCCCTGGGCGCCATCGCCAAATACGGCGAAGAGCGGGCATTGCAAATAATGGCCGCAAGCAATATCGAAGGCGCCAAGGCGGCGCTGGAGGGCAAGGCCGATGACGCGGCAAGGCGCACGGCCGAGGCCGTGCAGCTGGGCCAGCGCGGCGGATCCCGGCACTATGAGGTGATGCGCCGCAACCAGGTCATCAATCAACACGTGCCCGACATGAAGGGCAAGCAGGCGCTGGCCGGGCTGGAGAATGATCGCTCCAATGGCGTGATCTCGGATGCCGAGTATCGCAGCCGCCGCAGTGCGCTGCTGGACCAGTATGTGCCGGCGGCTAGCAGGGGGCAGGCGGAAGCGGATTTCAATGCCTATGACGCTGAGATCGTGCAGGCGGACCAGACCCGCGACCAGAACCTGGAGAACTATCGCAAGAAGCGGGTCCAGGAGGCCTGGGATCGCTACAACGACAACATCGATTGGGACAAGCTGAATCGCTTCAAGACCAACTACGACAGCTTCCAGGAAGCCGCGACCACGCTGGCGAATGCGCGGACTCAGGAACTGATCAAGTGGCTGGAATGGGACCTGCTGTTCGATACGCTGGAAGACTACAGCGAAGAGGTCGAAGACGACGGCCATGAGTTTATTGAAGTCGTGGCGGACCTGACCGAAGGCATAGGCGGCAGCGAGGCCGGGAGCCGATACCTGAAGACGCTGGTCGAAGAGCGGCGGGATGCGAGCCATCGCAAGTCGCTGTTCTGGCGGGCGATTGCCGCGAACCAGAAGGAGCTCAAGCCTGCCGTGGCGAGCGCCCTCGACGAGGCCGTCAAGGCCAAGGATACGCCGCTGCCGACCGGCCTGGCGATCATCGAACGGGTCATCAGCAACCTGAAGACCTTCTCCGGCTACTACAAAAAGGCGGTATCGCTGGTCGGCGAAACCAAGGTCGAGAAGCTCGGGCCCCTGCCTCGCGTCATGAAGAACGCGGGCGTCGATAAATTGATGATGACGGTGGGCGATACCGCCTTCAAGTGGATGGGGCTCAGCCGCCTGGGTGATTTCGTGGGCGAGAAGATCATCCAGAACATTTTCTTAATGTCGACAGGTATCAGCGATGCTGACGCGCTGGCGCTGGTTCGTGAACAGGCGCGATCGGAAGGCGTGGCGCGTGAGGTTGCGTTGCAGCGCCTGAGGACGGCCCGGACGTTCCTGGAGGCGAACGAGGCGATCGCGAATGAACCTAGCCACAAAGTTCTGCGGGATATGTGGGGCAAGATGCGGCCGGTAAACGGGCGCAATGGCTCGGCGACCATGCGGATTACGGTGGTGGTCGGCCTGATCGAGTTGTGGAACTTCAAGAAACTGATATCGGCGACGGACAAGACGGCCAAGACCTACGCGCAGTTGATCGCGTCGACCGCCACCTTGAGCGCCGCCGTGATCGATATCGCGATCGTGCCTTATCAGCTTGCTGGGAAGAAGGCCTTCGGCTTCCAGAAATGGAAGCTGATGGGGGGCATGCTCGGCGCGGGGGCGTCGTTCATCGGCGCATCCATCGACCTGAATGAGGCGGCGGAACGCCGGGAGAAGAAGCAGTACAAATTGATGGTGTTGGTCGGCATCAAAGCGGGTTTGGGTTTTACGGCTGCAGGCGCTGCCGTGATTACCGCCATCGCGACTTCCGCGCCGCTGCTCAAGATCGTGGGGCGGCGCGTGGGCATGAATGTCGTCGTCGTGGCGGTGGACGGCATCGCCTCGCGGGTCGCGGTTGCTTCGATCGCCCGCGTGCTCGGTGTGCTGGTGGGCTGGGAAATCGCACTTGTGCTGGTCGGTATACAGTTGCTTGTCTGGTACTTCACGCCAGACGCCCTGGAAGAATGGTGCGAGACCAGCGCGTTCGGCCGTAGGACCTTCGGTACGCCCTTGGACGATCCCAAGAAGCAGGAAGAAGGCTTCATCGCCGCCCTGGCCGATGTGGTGTAAGGAAAACTATGAGCAATGAACCGAATGGCAATATCCGCAAGATCGCCGGCAAGATTTCCGATCTGAGCAAGTCGCGGCGAAACCGCGATTTCGTCCTCAGTCAGATAGGCGGGGACGTCGGCGCGTCAGCTGTGGCGGCGGGCTTGGCGGGCATGGGGGGCGCGGGGATTGCCATCGCTACGATCGACAGCTCCGAAACTGCCGATTTCGTGGAATGCACCGTGAATGGCGAGGCCGTGCGCGGCTGGTTCTGGCGTTTTCCCTTTCAGGATGGCGACGCGGTCGAACTGGTGGCGGAGCGGGATGGCGACGGGTGGATTGCCTACGGCGCCCGGCGCGACGCCGACGCGCTGGTGGCGGTATATCCCCATTGCTTCGAAGGACGCTCCTCCCACTATCTGTCCACGTTCCGGTTCTGGGGCATTGTCGTCGCCGTGGTTTTCGTATTCATGATGTGCCTGGACGCCGTGTTGGCGTTGTTCAGAGGGTCGTTCAGCATCGAGAACCAGTTGTCTGCCTACGGCATTTATGCCCTCTACCTGTTGCCTGGCCTGCTGGCCGTATTCGGATTTCTCGCCTGGCGAGGGGGCCGCAAGACCGAAGGATTCGCACGGATGGCGGAGACGGTCTTCAAGGGATTCGGCTGGGCCCATCCCGCGAGGATCAATCTACGCGCGACGTCCAAGGCGAAACGCCTGCCAGGAGATGGCCGTGACTACGGCGTGCGCTATTTCAGATATTGATGATGGAAGTGTCTCCCCAGAAACTACGCGGAAAGATCGAGGGCCTGACGCGGTCGCGGCGCAGCCGTGACTTCGTGATGGGCCAGATCGGCGGGGGGCTCGGCCCTGCGGCGGTGTCGGCGGGCCTGGCGGGGATGGGCGGTGCGGCCATCGCAATCGCGACCCTGGATACGACGGAAAAGGCCGATTATGTGGAATTCACACTGGACGGGAAGCCGCTACGGGGCTGGTTCTGGAGATTCCCCTTCAGCGATGGGGACGAGGTCGAGGCCATGGCGGAGGAATCCGAGAATGGAGCATGGTCGGCTTTAGGAGTTCGTCGCGAGTCGGATGGGCTGGTTGCTGTCTATCCGCATTGCTTTGAGGGGCGATGGTCGCATTATTTTTCGACCTTTCGCGTTTGGGCTGCAATTATGGGTTTTGCGTTCATTGTTCTCTTAATAATTGACTTGATTTCGGCTTTGAATGCAGGAAACGTCAGCTTGAGCGGACGCGCCTGGGTCTATGCCATCTACTTTGGCTACGGCTTGCCGGCAATGTTAGGTGCCAGTATTTTTTTTGCATGGCTCGCCGGACGCAAGACGGAAGGGTTCGCCCGATTCGCCGAAGTGGTTTTTCGAGGTTTTGGCTGGCCTGACCCCAGCAAGTTGAATCTGCGCGCGATATCCCGGAAGAAACGCAAGCCCGGCGACGGCCGGGACTACGGCTTGCGTTATTTCAGATACTGACAGCGGCATGGATGGACCACACCGGCCTGCTGTCCGCGACGCCTCCATGAACCCCAAGGACCTGCGCTAGAAGTCCGCTTGCGGTCGCCCGCGGACGGGGTTTTGCGCTAGGATTACCGCCACTTCCCCCGCCTCCCTCGGAGAATTCCGCATGGCCGACCTCAGTTCCTTCGCCATCACCAAGAAATGGCCCGCCCGGCACCCCGACCGCATCCAGCTGTATTCGCTGCCCACGCCCAACGGCGTGAAGGCATCCATCATGCTGGAAGAGACCGGCCTGCCGTACGAGGCGCATCGCGTCAGCTTCGATTCCAAGGACCAGTTCTCGCCGGAATTCCTGTCGCTCAGCCCCAACAACAAGATTCCGGCCATCCTGGATCCCAACGGGCCCGACGGCAAGCCGCTGGGCCTGTTCGAGTCCGGCGCCATCCTGGTCTACCTGGCCGGCAAGTCGGGGCAGTTCATCCCGGCGGACGCGGCCGGCCGCTACGAAACGCTGCAATGGGTGATGTTCCAGATGGGCGGCATCGGCCCGATGTTCGGCCAGCTCGGCTTCTTCCATAAGTTCGCCGGCAAGGATTACGAGGACAAGCGCCCGCGCGACCGCTACGTGGACGAATCCAAGCGCCTCCTGGGCGTGCTGGACCAGCGGCTGGAGGGGCGCGACTGGGTGATGGGCGACCAATACACGATCGCCGACATCGCCATCCTGCCCTGGGTGCGCAATCTGGTGGGCTTTTATGGCGCGGGAGAGTTGGTGGAATTCCCGCGGTTCAAGAACGTCGCCCGGGCGCTGGACGCGTTCGTCGCCCGGCCGGCCGTGGTGAAGGGCCTGGCGATTCCGGGCTAGGCCGGACGCCAGCCCGCCTGAACAGGCCCCGTACATGGAACTCCGTCAGCTCCGTTACTTCGTCCGCGTCGTCGAGGCGGGCAGCATCGGCCGCGCGGCGCAGTCCATCGGCATGGTGACCTCCGCGCTCAGCCAGCAGATCAGCCGGCTGGAGGGCGAACTCTCCACCCGGCTCCTGCAGCGCAGCGCCAGCGGCGTGGTGCCGACGGATGCGGGCCTGGCGTTCTTCCGGCAGGCGCAGTTGGCGCTGCGCCACGCCGACGACGCCGTGCAGGCGGCGCAGCAGGCGCGCCTGGCCGGGCACGTCAGCGTGGGCCTGCCGTCCACCACGGCCGCGATCCTGGGGGCGCCGTTCGTGCGGGCCATGAACGAACGCTATCCGGACATCCGCCTGCAACTGGTGGAGGCGCTGTCCGGCCACCTCAGCGACATGCTCAACGGCCGCCAGCTGGACCTGGCGATCGTGTTCCAGGCGGAGTCCGCCCGCCGCTGGAGTGTCATGCCGCTGCTGGACGAACCGCTGTTCCTGCTGGCCCGCCCGGACATGCCCGGCCTGCCCGCGGGCGAAACGACACATATCGACGCCATCGCGCATCTGCCGCTGGTGCTGCCCAGCGGTCGCCACGGCCTGCGGGCGCTGCTGAACAACGCCTTCCTGCAGTCGGGCCGGACGCCCCTGGTGGCCGTGGAGGTGGACGGCCTGCCGGTGCTGATGGACGTGGTGCAGTCGGGGCAGGTGGCCACCATCCAGCCCAGTTCCGCCATGGCGCGCATCGCGCCCGGCCAGTTGCATATGGCTCGCATCGACGATGCGCACCTGTTCCGCACCAATCTGCTGGCCAGCCTGTCGGAGGACGAGCTGTCGCCCGCCGCGCTGGCGGCCCGCCTGGTGCTGGCCGAGGTCTCGCGCGCGCTGGTGCGGGACGGCAAGTGGGCGGTCGTGACCCTTCACGATTCATGAAGACCTGTTGACGCCTGGCTGATATCGGGAAGACGGCCCACCCGATACAGTCCGTTCCTTGAATTGGGAACAATGGCATGGTCGACGTCTTGGTGATAGGTGGGGGCAACGCGGCGCTTTGCGCGGCCCTGATGGCGCGCGAAGCCGGCGCCAGCGTGCTGCTGCTGGAAGCGGCGCCGCGCGAATGGCGCGGCGGGAATTCTCAGCACACGCGCAATCTGCGCTGCATGCACGACGCGCCGCAGGACGTGCTGGTCGACGCCTACCCCGAAGAGGAATACTGGCAGGACCTGCTGAAGGTGACGGGCGGGCTGACCAACGAGCACCTGGCGCGCCTGGTCATTCGCGAATCCTCCACCTGTAGGGACTGGATGCGCCGCCACGGCGTGAATTTCCAGCCGCCGCTGTCCGGCGCATTGCACGTGGCCCGCACCAACGCCTTCTTCATGGGGGGAGGCAAGGCGCTGGTCAATGCCTATTACCGCAGCGCCGAGGCGCTGGGCGTGCAGGTCCGCTACAACGCCCCGGTCGATTCGCTGGAGCTGGACGGCGGGCGCTTCGTGGCGGCCCGCATCGGCGGCGAGCGTATCGAGGCGCGCGCCTGTGTGCTGGCCGCGGGGGGCTTCGAGTCCAACCGTGAATGGCTGAGAGAGGCCTGGGGCCAGAACGAGCGCGGCGAATGGCCGGCCGACAACTTCCTGATCCGGGGCACGCGCTTCAACATGGGCGTGCTTCTGAAGTTCATGCTCGACGCCGGCGCGGACGGCATCGGCGACCCGTCCCAATCCCACTGCGTGGCCATCGACGCCCGTGCTCCGCTGTACGACGGCGGCATCTGCACGCGCATCGACTGCGTGTCGCTGGGCGTGGTGGTCAACCGCGATGCCGAGCGTTTCTATGACGAAGGCGAGGACTTCTGGCCCAAGCGTTACGCCATCTGGGGGCGCCTGACCGCGATGCAGCCGGGCCAGATCGCCTATTCCATCATCGACGCCAAGGCGATCGGCCGCTTCATGCCGCCGGTGTTCCCGGGCGTGACGGCCGATACCCTGCCGGAACTGGCGGAGAAGCTGGGTCTGGATCCGGCCACGTTCGAGCAGACCGTCCGCCAGTACAACGCGTCCTGTCGCGTGGGCAAGTTCGACCACACCGCGTTGGACGATTGCCATACCGAAGGACTGACGCCCGCCAAGACGCACTGGGCGCGCCCTATCGACACCGCGCCCTTCTACGGCTACGCCCTGCGGCCCGGGATCACCTTTACCTATCTGGGCCTGAAGGTGGACGACACCGCCGCGGTCCGTTTCAACGACGTGCCCAGCGACAACCTGTTCGTTGCCGGCGAAATGATGGCCGGCAACGTGCTGGGCAAGGGCTATACGGCCGGGGTGGGCATGTCCATCGGCACGGCGTTCGGCCGCATCGCCGGCACCCGGGCGGCTGCCGCCGCGCGCCGCCAGCACTCCGCGGGAGCATTCCATGAAGCAGCTTGAAGCCCTGGCCCGCGAGGCGCAGTCCTTTTCCGAATCGAAGCCGGCCATGGCCGAGCAGACCATCCAATGGCACGGCAGGAACGCCAAGCCGCAGGCCGGCGCGCTGACGGACGACGAAACCGAAGTCGCGCGCGTCATGCAGATCTGCAATGCCTGCCGCTATTGCGAAGGGTTCTGCGCGGTCTTCCCCGCCATGACCCGGCGGCTGGAATTCGGCAAGGCCGACATCAATTACTTGGCCAACCTCTGCCACAACTGCGGCGCCTGTCTGCATGCCTGCCAGTACGCGCCGCCGCACGAGTTCGCGGTGAACGTGCCGCAGGCCATGGCCCGGGTGCGGGTGCAGACCTATACCGACTATGCCTGGCCTGCCGCTCTGGGTTCGCTGTACAAGCGCAATGGCCTGGCCCTTTCCCTGGCCACCGCGGCGGGCCTGGCGCTGTTCCTGGTCCTGGCGGTGCTGATGGCCGGCGGGCTGCTCCATGAGCCGATGGGCGGCAACTTCTATGCGGTGTTTCCGCACAACACCCTGGCGCTGATGTTCGGCGCGGTGTTCGGCTTTGCCGTGCTGGCGCTGGGCGTCGGCGTGGCGCGCTTCTGGCGCAACGTCAGCCCGGGCGCGGCGTCCGGCGCGGCGGTGGCCGAGGCCGCGCACGACGCGCTGCGCCTGCGCTATCTGGATGGCGGGCACGGCAAGGGCTGCAATAACGCGGACGACGCGTTCACGCTCTGGCGCCGCCGTTTCCACCATTTCACCTTCTACGGCTTCATGCTGTGCTTCGCGGCCACCAGCGTGGCCACGCTGTACCACTACCTGCTGGGACAGCAGGCGCCGTATCCCTTCCTGAGCGCGCCGGTGCTGTTGGGCACCGCGGGCGGCATCGGGCTGCTGATCGGCCCGGCCGGACTGCTGTGGCTGAACCTGCGGCGCCACCCGCTGCAGGGGGACGCCGCGCAGAAGCCGATGGACCGCGGCTTCATCGTGCTGCTGTTCCTGACCAGCGCCACCGGCCTGGCGCTGCTGGCCGGACGCGACGGCGGCGCGATGGCGCTGCTGCTGGCGATTCACCTGGGCGTGGTCATGGCGCTGTTCCTGACCCTGCCCTACGGCAAGTTCGCGCATGGAATCTACCGGTCCGCCGCGCTGCTGAAGTGGGCCATCGAAAAGCGCCAGCCCAACAAGCTGCAGCTGGGCTCGGATTGAACGGCCGGGCGCCGGCATAAAGCGGGAGCCGCCGCGGGGCGGCGCCGCAACCGATAACAAACCAGGAGACATTCATGTTCCGTACCCCTTCGCTGGCGCGCATCGCGCTGGCCGCCTGTCTGTTGCCGGCATTGCCGGCGGCCCAGGCGCAGTCCTTCCCCGTGAGGCCCATTACGCTGGTCGTGCCGCACTCGGCCGGCGGCACGTCGGACATTCTGGCGCGCACGGTCGCGGCCGAAGCCGCCAAGACCCTCGGGCAGACCATCGTCATCGACAACAAGGGCGGCGCCAATGGCACCATAGCGGCCAAGCAGGTGGCCACTTCCGCGCCCGACGGCTACACGCTGCTGCTGGCCACCGCCAGCACGCACGGCATCAATCCTTCGCTGTACTCGCGCATTTCGTACGACGCGCAGAAGGATTTCACCCCGGTCACGCTGCTGGCTACGGTTCCCAACGTGCTGGTGATCGGCAAGCAGGTGCAGGCCGCGAGCGTTCAGGAACTGATCGCGTACATCCGATCGCAGGGCGACCGGACCAACATGGGCTCGGCGGGCGCGGGCACGCCCGGCCATCTGGCGGGCGAAATGTTCAAGAGCGCGGCCAAGCTGCAGTTCACGCACGTGCCGTACAAGGGCGGCAGCCCCGCGATCACCGACCTGATCGGCGGCCAGATCGACTTCATGTTCACCACGATTCCCGGCGTGCTGCCGCACGTGAAAGCGGGCACGCTGCGGGCGCTGGCGGTGACCTCGCCGCAGCGCTCGCCGGCCATGCCCGACACGCCGACCATGGCCGAATCCGGCCTGCCGGGCTTCCAGGCGGTGTCGTGGCATGGGATCGTCGCGCCTGCGGGCACGCCGGACGCGGTCGTGGCCAGGCTGAACGAGGCCCTGAGCGGCGCGCTGGCGGCGCCGGCCGTCAAGCAGCGGCTGATGGAAGAGGGCGCGCAGGCCTCCAGCCTCAACACCGCGGCGTTCGGCGACTTCATCCAGGCCGAGATCGCGGCCTGGGCCAAGGCCGTCAAGGATTCGGGCGCCACCGCGAACTGAGGCTGATGGCACGCGGGGGGGGCAGTGCCTTAGAATGGGGCATGCTGATGACTGCCCTGCTCACGACACTGGCCCTGGCGTCTGGTAACCCCGCCGCCTTCGAGCTTTCCTGCGAGTACTCGGACAAGACCGACGAAGGCGTGTTCAATAACGCGGAACATTGCGCCCGCGAGGAAAACGGCGGCATCGTCTTCAATCCCGAGTACCTGCGCCGGATGCAATTCGGCGACGATGGCCTCGCGCCCGCGGGCGTCGCCGGCAACTGGCGCTGGGTACGCCAGGATGGCCGGTCGGTGGCGGTGCTGACCTACGACAATAGCCCGGACGAGTTCGAGGAAGGGCTGTCGCGCGGGCGCCGGCCGGAAGGCATGGCGTACTACGACAAGCAGCTGAACCTGGCCCTGGCCACCTCGTACGCGTGGGCGGAGCCTTTCAGCGGCGGGCTGGCCGCGGTCTGCAGCCATTGCGTCATCGTGCCGGAGCCGGGCGGCGAGCATTCGATGGTGGTGGGCGGCGACTGGGGCGCGATCGACCGCCAGGGCCGCCTGGTGCTGCCCCTGCGGCCGGATGCGGATTCCCTGCGCCGCGAGCTCAAGGCCGCCAGAGCGCGCTGAGCGCCGCCTGCCGCTCAGCCGCCGGCCAGCAGCTTGCCCAGGGTCGCCATGCCCTGTTCCATCTCCGCGCTCCATGGATGCCCGCCGTTCAGCCGCAGGAAGTTGCCGAATGCTCCCGAGGCCGAAAAGAGCGGGCCCGGCGCGATGCTGATGCCGTGCCCGAGCGCGGCGCGGTGCACCTTCAGCGTGTCGATATGCGCAGGCAGTTCCACCCACACGAAGTAGCCTCCCATGGGCCGAGTGGCCCGGGTGCCCTTCGGAAAATAGCGGGCCACGGCCTGGAGCAGTTCGCCTTGCTGCAAGGCCAGGGCCTGGCGGAATTGCCGCAGGTGCCGGTCGAAGCCGCCTTTCTCCAGATAGGCGGCGATGGCGGCCTGCGTGGGCGCCGCAGTGGCCAGGCTGGTGGTGAGCTTGTTGCGCATGACCTGGCGCGTGTAGCGGCCCGCCGCCACCCACCCCACGCGATACCCAGGCGCGAGGGTCTTGGAGAACGACGAGCAGTGCATCACGATGCCTTCGCGGTCGTATGCCTTGGCGGGCCGTGGCCGGTTTTCGCCGAAATAGAGCTCGCCGTAGACATCGTCCTCGATCAGCGCCACGCCATGCCGCGTCAGGAGCTGCACGAGCGCGTCCTTTTTCTCGTCCGGCATTAGGCTGCCCAAGGGATTCTGGAAGGTGGTCATGAGCCAGCAGGCGCTCGGCCGGTGCCGCAGGATGGCGGCTTCCAGCGCCTGCAGATCGATGCCTTCGCGCGGGTGCGTGGCCACTTCGATCGCGTGCAGGTGGTTGCGCTCCAGCGATTGCAGCGCGGCGTAGAACGTGGGGGACTCGACGATCACCGCGTCGCCGGGCTGCGTCACGGCCGCCAGGCTCAGGTTCAGCGCGTCCAGCGCGCCGTTGGTGATGATGATGTCGTCGACCGGCACGGAGAGTCCGTCGGCCAGGTAGCGCAGCGCGATGGCGCGGCGCAGCGCCGCGTCGCCGGGGCTCAGGTCGTCGATGGAGCCCCAGGGGTCCAGGCGCTGGACCGTGGCCGCCATGAACTTCGCCAGCCGGCCGTAAGGCAGCAGCGAAGGGCTGGGAAACGCGGACCCGAACGGCAGCATGTCGCGCCGCAAGGTGGCGTTGAGCACCTGCAGCACGTTGTCGGTGACGTCCACCGGGTGGCGGCCGGCGCTGGCGTTCGACAGGCCGTCCAATTCCGGCAGCGAGGCGTGCGGCGAGCGCAACACGTAATAGCCGGAGCGGTCGCGGGCGCGGATCAGCCCGCGCGCTTCCAGCAGGTAATAGGCCTTGAATACCGTCGATGGACTCACGCCGCGGCTGGCGCTGGTCTGCCGGACCGACGGCAGGCGGTCGCCCGCCTGCAGCAGGCCCGAGCGGATCGAGGCGGTGATTTCTTCTGTCAGCCGTTCATAGCGCTTCATGGGAAGGGTCCGTTCGCGTGGGCGGTTCAGGAGGACATGCCGATGGATCTCATGACCAGGCGCAGCGCATAGGCGGCCGCGCCCAGCGCCGCCACGCTGCATGCCCAGATTATCGCCAGCCAGAGCAGGCGGCTGCGCCACGTGGGCAGGGGGGAAGCGGAACCGTTCATCAGTGGAACTCCTCGCCCGTGCGCACCTTGCCCCGGAACACGTAGTATGACCAGGCGGTGTACATGAGAATAATCGGAATGATCGCCAGGGCGCCCACGAGCGCGAAGCCCTGGCTTTGCGGCGGCGCCGATGCGGTCCAGATGGACACGTCGGGCGGAATGATGGCGGGCCAGATGCTGATTCCCAGCCCGCTGTAGCCCAGGAACACCAGGGCCAGCGACAGGACGAAGGGGCCGGCGCCCGCCATGCCGCGCACGCGGCGGATCAGGTCGAAGCCGGCGGCCGCCACCAGCACTGGCACGGGAAGGAACCAGAACATATTGGGCAGGCTGAACCAGCGCTGCGCGATCTGCGGCTGTGCCAGCGGCGTCCAGAGGCTGAGCGCGGCGATCACCGCCAGCAGCGCCAGCGTGAGCGGACGCGCGATGGCGCACATCTGGCGGTGCAGCCGCCCTTCGGTCTTCATGATGAGCCAGGTGCAGCCCAGCAGGGCGTAGGCCACGAGCAGCCCGGCGCCGGTGAACAGGGAGAAGGGGCTGATCCAGTCCCAGGGGCCGCCGTGGTAGGCGCGGTTCACCACCGGGATGCCTTCGATATACGCGCCCAGCGTGACGCCCTGGAAGAAGGTGGCGCAGACGGAACCGGCGACGAAGGCGCGGTCCCACAGGGGGCGATGGCGCTCGTCCGCCTTGAAGCGGAATTCGAACGCCACGCCGCGGAAGATCAGGCCCAGCAGCATGAAGACGAGCGGCAGATGCAGCGCATGCAGGATCACCGAGTAGGCCAGCGGAAAGGCCGCCATCAGGCCGGCCCCGCCCAGCACCAGCCAGGTTTCGTTGCCGTCCCACACGGGCGCCACCGTGTTGACCATCACGTCGCGCTCGCCGCGGTCGGAGACCAGCGGGAAGAGGATGCCGATGCCCAGATCGAAGCCATCCATGATCACGTACATCATCACGCCGAAAAGGATGATGACGGCCCATGCCAGTGCAAGGTCGATGCCCATGGCGTCAGACTCCCGAATGCTTGCGTTGCGCGGGCTCGATGCCCGCCAGGGTGGAAGCGGCCGACAGCGGCCGCGACGGTTGGCGCGGTTCGCCGGGGCCGTCCGAGAGCGGCGAGCGGCCGGGGGCGGGGCTCGGGCCCATGCGGATCAGCCGGAGCATGTACGACACGCCAGCGCCGAACACCAGCAGGTACACCGCCACGAAGAGCGCCAGCGTCAGCGTTAGTTCGCCTAGTCCGTGCGGCGTGGCCGCGTCGGCGGTGCGCATGACGCCGTACACCACCCAGGGCTGGCGGCCGATCTCGGTGACGTACCATCCGGCCAGGATCGCGATCAGGCCGGACGGCCCCATCCACAGGGCGTAGCGATGCAGCCAGCGCGCCTCGTACAGCCGGTTGTGCCACCGCGCCCACAGGGCGCAGGCGGCCAGGGCGATCATCAGCATGCCCAGCCCGGCCATGATGCGGAACGACCAGAATACGGCCGTCGCGTTGGGACGGTCTTCCGGCGGATACGATTTGAGCCCCGGGAACTGGCCGTCCCAGCTGTGCGTGAGGATCAGGCTGCCCAGGCGCGGCACATTCAGCGCGTAGCGCGTTTGCTCGCGCTCCATGTCGGGAATGCCGAACAGCGTCAGCGGCACGCCGGCGCCAGGCTCGTTTTCCCAGTGGCCCTCGATGGCCGCGATCTTGGCGGGCTGGTGCTCAAGCGTGTTCAGTCCATGGAAGTCGCCCACCACCGCTTGCAGCGGCGCCACCAGCAGCAGCATGCCCATCGCCATGGCGAACATTTTCTTCACGGCGGGGCTGCGGTCGCCGCGCAGCAGGTGCCAGGCGCCGGACGCGCCGACCATGAGCGCGGTGGCCAGGAAGGCGGCCAGGCCCATGTGCGCCAGGCGATACGGGAACGAGGGGTTGAAGATCACCGCCAGCCAGTCGGTGGGCACGACGCGGCCGTCCAGGATCTCGTAGCCGGCGGGCGTCTGCATCCAGCTGTTGGAGGCCAGGATCCAGGTGGCCGACACCAGCGTGCCGAGCGCCACCATGACGGTCGAAAAGAAATGCAGCCCGGGACCCACGCGCGACCAGCCGAACAGCATCACGCCCAGAAAGCCGGCTTCCAGGAAGAAGGCGGTCAGCACCTCGTAGGCCAGCAAGGGGCCCGTCACGCTGCCGGCGAAATCGGAGAAGAAGCTCCAGTTGGTGCCGAACTGGTATGCCATTACCAGGCCGGACACGACGCCCATGCCGAAGTTGACGGCGAATATCTTGGTCCAGAAATGGTAGAGGTCGCGGTAGACCGTTTTCCGCGTGCGCAGCCACAGGCCTTCCAGCACCGCGAGATAGCTGGCCAGCCCGATGGTGATCGCGGGAAAGATGATGTGAAACGAAATGGTGAAGCCGAACTGTATTCGGGCAAGCAATAGCGCGTCGCTATCCATGGCGGTATTCCTGACTTCGGGAGCCAGCGCGCTGGAATCGCCACAAGACGGCCTGCGCTGGCGGAGTTTGTCCTACGCCATGACAGTAGGGTTTCCGCCGTTATCAGTACAGATTCAGAGATGATTAAAAAAAGCGGATCAGTTTGGAGGGCTGATCCGCCTTCCCTGCGATTTTCATAGGCGAAAGCGGCTGTTTTCCGGATGCCCAGCTGACGGTTAAGTTACAAAAAAAGCAGCACAGGCAGAGGGCTGATCTGTCTGCTTCGATGGCGTGGCTACAGCGGCCGGCGGGCGGGCAGCAGAAGCAGCCCGCCCGCCGTCAGTTGCCAGGAGGTGAACGCCAGCGCGGAGACGGGCGTCAGCACCAGCAGCGAGCCCCCCGCGATGCCGGCGACCGCTGCGGCCACCGACAGGCCGCGCACGCAGCATTGCCACCGTGAGCGGATAGCCCTGCGGCATCAGCCTGGTGCCCCGGCTCTACGTGCAGCGCGATCTGGACAGCGGGGCCCTGCAAGCCGCGCTGGCGGACTGGACCCCGGTGGCAACCTATGTGTACGTGGTGTATCCCTCGCCGCGCCACATGGTGGCGAAGGTCCGGGCTTTCGTGGATTTCCCTACTGGAGGAACTGGGCCCGCGGCGGGCGTGAACCCGCCGCGGGACGCCGCCGGGTCAGCCGTCGTGGCGGGCGCCGGGTTGGCTGGCCTCGCGCATGGCCGAGCAGGCGGACGCCATCTGCTGGGACAGGGTGGTCCAGATCTGCGCCATGGGCGTGGCGTCAAGCCCGATGCCGCCGCCGGCGGCCTGCTTCAGCCAACCGGTCATGGCTTCGCTGATGCCGGCGGCCAGCGTGGCCTGTTCTTCCAGCAGCGCGTGCGTGATGGCCTGGCTGGCTTCGAGCTGGCCTTGCCATTGCTTGCGCGTGATTTCGCCCAGCGCGGGCGCGATCTGTTGCCAGTCGCCGGACTGTTGCAGCGGCGCCAGCGTGGCCAGGTATTGCTCGGCGTTGCCGCTGGCCAGGCGCCGGCCCAGCTCGATCCAGCGCTGCTGGCTTTCCTGGGCAAGCTGGGCCATGCGCTGGCAATAGGCGGCATTGGCGCTGGCGAGGCCCAGGGGCATGGAGGCAGTTGCTTTCTTCATCATCCGTCCTTTTAAAAGAGTGGTAAGGGGCAACGAATACTCGGCCTCATGCCATCTGGCTGAGGGTCTTGCGAAAGCGCGCGAGAGAGAACGCGAACAGGATCGTGCCTATCAGCGCCAGCGCCAGGAACGGCTGCCATACGACACCGATTCCCGCGCCGCGGTAGAGAATGGCCTGGCCGAGCTCCACGAAGTGCGTGGTGGGGGCGGCCAGCATGATGTCCTGCACGAACTGCGGCATGCTTTCGCGCGGCGTGGTGCCGCCCGACAGCATCTGCAGGGGCAGCAGCACGAGCACCAGCAGCATGCCGAACTGGGGCATGCTGCGCGCGAGCGTGGCCATGAAGATGCCCATGGAGGTCGTTGCGAACAGGTGCAACGCCGCGCCGGCAAGGAAAAGCGCCACCGACCCTTCGATCGGGACGTGCAACAGGCCACGCACCACGAATATCAACGATAGCCCGGCGGACGCCAGCACCACCAGCCCCATCGACCAGACCTTGGCGACCATGATTTCGGTCGGCGTCACCGGCATGACCAACAGGTGTTCGATCGTGCCGTGCTCGCGTTCGCGGATCAGCGCGGCGCCCGTCAGGATGATGGACAGCATCGTGACGTTGTTGATGATCTCCATCAGCGCGCCGAACCAGGCCTGCGTCAGGTTGGGGTTGAAGCGCATGCGCACGGCCAGGTCGACCGGCAGCTCGGTGGGCGCGCGGTACCGCCTGGCGAATTCGTTGATCTCGTCGGTAATGATCTGCTGGATGTAGCTGCTGCCCGTGAAGGCCTGGCTCATCCGTGTCGCGTCTACGTTCAGCTGGATTTCCGCCGGCCTGCCCGCCAGCACGTCGCGCTGGAAATTGGGCGGAATGCCAACGGAGAAGGTATAGCGGCCCGCGTCCATGCCGGCGTCGGCCTCGGCCGAGGTGATCAGCGCCGGCGGCGTGAAATGCGGCGGATAGAAGGCCGAGACGATGCGCGCCGACAGGGGCGAGACGTCTTCGTCCACCACGGCGATGGGGGCGTTGTGCAGCGTCTCGGGCACGGCGGTGGCAGCCGTATAGATCATCAGCGTGAACGACACGAAGATCAGGATCAGCATCATCGGGTCGCGCGCGAGGCTCCACAGTTCCTTCACGCCCAGGCGGTAGATATTGGCCAGGTGCCGCATCTCAGGTCTCCTGTTTCTTCAGCAGGAGCGCCGAGGCGCCGAGGACGATGGGGATCGCGGCCAGCAAGGGCCAGAACGCGCCCTGCAGATCGGAGAAATCCAGGGCCTTGCTGAACACGCCTCGGCTGATGGTGAGCATGTGTGTGGCGGGGTAGACCTGGCCGATCAGCCGTCCCGCGCCTTCCAGCGACGACACCGGGTTGAGCAGCCCCGCGAACTGCACCGCCGGCACCAGCGTTCCGATCATGGTGAAGAACAGCGCGGCGATCTGGCTGCGGGTAAAGGTGGAGGCCAGCAGGCCGATGGCGGTGGCCACCACGTTGTAGATCAGCGCGGCCAGCAGCAGCGTGGGGAAGCTCCCGGTGATCGGGACGCCGAACAGTGTCACCGCCAGCAGGGTCATCAGCAGGAAGTTCAGCATCGCCAGCGCCACGTAGGGGGCCTGCTTGCCCAGCAGGAACTCCAACCGCGTCACGGGGGTGACGTACAGGTTGATGATGGAGCCCAGTTCCTTTTCGCGCACCACCGCCAGCGCGGTCAGCATCGCGGGCATCATGAGCAGGAGCAGGGGGATCACGGCGGGCACCATGGCGGGCAGGCTGCGCACGTCGGGGTTGTAGCGGAAGCGGGTTTCGATGCTGACCGGCAGCGTGGCGCTGGCGCCCAGCCGTTCGCGCGCCTGCTGCATCAGCCAGCCCTGGTGCATGCCCATGACGTAGCCGCGGATGGTTTCGGCGCGCTGGGGCATCGCGCCGTCGATCCAGACGCCGATCTGTGCGCTGGCTCCCCGCTGCACGTCGCGGGCGAAACCTTGCGGGATCTCGATGGCGAGCGACAGTTCGCCGCTGCGCATGCGCGCGTCCATGTCGGCGTAATCCTGGATGAGCGGGCGTTCGATGAAGTAGCGCGATCCGGCGAGGTTCAGGCTGTAGTTCTGGCTCAGCCCGGTCTGGTCGCGGTCCATGACAGCATAGCGCAGGTCTTCCACATCCATGCTGATGCCAAAGCCCATCACGAACATCAGCAGCAGCGATCCGGCCAGCGCCAGCGTCGCGCGCACGGGATCGCGCCGCAGCTCCAGCGATTCGCGCCACATGTAGCTCAGCATGCGCTGCAGGCTGAAGCCGCGGCGCCTGGGCTCGGGGGCGGGTTCGGGCGCCGTGGTGTCTTCGGGCGTTGCCGCTTCCGCCTGGGTGCCCGCGCCGGCATCGATCAGGTAGGCGATGAACGCTTCTTCCAGCGTCTTGGCGCCGCGCATGCGGGTAATCTCGTCGGGCGAGGCGCTGACCAGCACCTTGCCGGCGTGCATCAGCGACATGCGGTCGCAGCGCTGCGCCTCGTTCATGAAGTGCGTTGAAATGAAGATGGTGACCTGGTCCTGCCGCGCCAGCGCGATGAGCAGCCGCCAGAAGCCGTCGCGCGCGACCGGGTCCACGCCCGAGGTCGGCTCGTCCAGGATCAGCAGTTCAGGGCGGTGCACCATGGCCACCGCCAGCGATAGGCGCTGGCGCACGCCCATAGGCAGGTTCTCGGGCAGGGTGTCCAGCACGTCGCCCAGGTCGAAGCGGGCCACCATCTCGTCCACGCGCGCGGGGATCTCGGGTTCGGGCACGTGGAACAGGCGCGCGTGCAGCACCAGGTTCTGCCGGACGGTCAGTTCTCCGTACAGCGAGAACGCCTGCGACATGTAGCCCACGCGGCGGCGGGTATCGATGTTCCTGGGGTCGACTTCCGCGCCGAACAGCCAGGCCTGGCCTTCGCTGGCGGGCAACAGGCCCGTCAGCATTTTCATGGTGGTGGACTTGCCGCAGCCGTTGGAGCCCAGGAAGCCGAATATCTCGCCTTTCCGGATGCGGAAATTGACGTGGTCTACCGCGACGAAATCGCCGAACTTCATGGTGAGGTCGCGCGCCTCGATGGCGATCTCGGCGTCGTCGCCGACCGCCAGCGGCACGATTTCCACGGGTTTGTGGCCGCGCCGCTTGGCCTCGGGCAGCAGCGCGATGAAGGCCGCTTCCAGGGAGTCCGCGCCGGTGCGCCGTTCCAGTTCGGCCGGCGTGCCGGTGGCGAGCACCCGGCCTTCGTCCATGGCGATCAGCCAATCGAAGCGCTCCGCCTCGTCCATGTAGGCCGTGGCGACGATGACGCTCATGCCGCTGCGCTCCCGGCGGATCTGGTTGATCAGGTCCCAGAACTGCGCGCGCGCCAGCGGGTCCACGCCGGTGGTGGGTTCGTCGAGGATCAGCAGATCGGGATCGTGGATCAGGGCGCAGCACAGGCCGAGCTTCTGCTTCATGCCGCCGGAAAGCTTGCCGGCCGGGCGCGACAGGAACGCCGACAGGCCGGTGCTGCGGGTCAGGCTGTCGATGCGCCGGCGGCGCTCGGCCTCGTCATGGCCGAACAGGCGTCCGAAGAATTGCAGGTTTTCCTCGACGGACAAGGTGGGATAGAGGTTCTTGCCCAGGCCCTGCGGCATGTAGGCGATGCGCGGACAGACGGCATCGCGGTGCCGGCTGCCGGCCATGTCGCCGCCCAGCACCTCGACCTTGCCTTCCTGCACCTTGCGGGCGCCGGCCACCAGGGCCAGCAGGCTGGACTTGCCGACGCCGTCGGGGCCGATCAGCCCCACCATGCGGCCGGCGGGGATGTCGAGCGCGATGCCGTCCAGCGCGACCGTCTCGCCATAGCGCAGGCTGACGCCGGACAGCCTGACGACAGGGGCGGTTTCCGCGGGAGCCATCACGGCACCTTGACTTCCAGGCCGGCGGGCCATTGGGCGTCGGCGTCAAGCTTGAGCCAGGCCACGCCCGGCAGGCCGGTCTTGACCTGTTTCAGGTGCCGCTGCAGCAGCTCGGGGCTGATCTGGGCCTTGACGCGGAACATCAGCTTTTGCCGCTCGCTGGCGGTTTCCACCGTCTTGGGCGTGAATTGCGCGGTGCTGGCCACGAAGGACACCTTGGCGGGAATGACGTACTGGGGCGCGGCGTCCAGGATGATGCGCACGTCCTGCCCCATGGCCACGCGGCCCGCCGCCTGCTCGGGCAGGAAGAATGTCATGTATACGTCGGACAGGTCCACCATGTTCAGCACCTTGCCGCCCGCGGGCAGGACTTCGCCCGGCTGCGCGACGCGATACTGCACGCGGCCATCGCGCGGGGCGCGCAGTTCGCTGTCGGCGATGTCGGCTTCGATACGCGCGATGGTGGCTTGCGCCGCCGTGATGGCGGATTCCGCGCCGACCTGGGCCGCGCGCGCGGCGTCGATCGCGGCCTGCGCCGCATTCACCTGGGCGCGCGAGGCATGCACGGCCGCCTGCGCGCTGCGCACGCGGGCGCGGTCGTCGTCCAGTTCCTGGATGGACGAGGCGCCCTCCTTGGACAGGGCTTCCGAACGCGCCAGGCGGCGCCGGGCGGCGTCCAGCTCGCTTTCCCGCTGCACCACCACGGCTTCGGCGGCCAGCTTGTCGCTTTCGCGCTGCGCGACCTGCGCGCGGGCGCTGGCCGCGGCATTGACGGTCTGCTGGTGCTGCGCGCGGGCTTCTTCGCGCTGCGCCTGCAGCGTGTCGATCTGCATGCGCGCCAGCGGCCGGCCCGCGGCGACGAAATCGCCTTCTGCGGCAAGCACTTCCTGCACGCGGCCCGCCAGTTTGGCGGCGACGTCGATTTCCGTGGCCTCGATGCGGCCGTTGCCGCTGATGAAACCGGCGCCCGGGCCGGTGTCGGAAAACATCCGCCAGCCGTAAAAGCCGGCGGCGGCAACGGCCAGGACAACCAGGACAGGGGCCAGTTTTCGGGTGGGCAGGCGCATCGGAAGAATCCTCGGTTCTCTGTTATCGGGGGCTGGCGTCTTGCGGGCCGGCGGCGGCGCGGGCCTGGGCGGCGGCTTGCGTGCCGCCGCCCAGCGCCGCATACAGCCTCACACGGCTGGACAGCAGCGCGCGGCGCGTCTGCGCGAGCTTCTGCTGGGCCGCAAGCAGGTCGCGCTGGGCGTCCAGCACTTCCAGGTAAGGGGATGCGCCATGGTCGTAGCGCAACTGGGCCAGGCGGGCGCGTTCGCTCTGCGCCGCCACGGTAGCGCGCAGCACCTCCACTTGCTCCGCCAGCCAGCGGCGGGCGGACAGGGCGTCGGACACGTCCTTGAACGCCGTCTGTATGGTCTGTTCGTAGGTGGCCACGGCCTGATCGCGGCGCGCTTCTGCCAGGTCCACCGTGGCGCCCCGCCGCCCGGCATCGAAGATCGGCAGGCTGATGCTGGGCGCGAAATTCCAGGCGCGGCTGCCGCCGGAAAACAGGCCGTCCAGCTCGGCGCTGGCGGTGCCGAAGGCGCCGGTCAGCGTGATACTGGGTAGGAAAGCGGCGCGGGCCGCGCCGATGTTGGCGTTCGAGGCCTTCAGGCGGTGTTCGGCCGCGACGATGTCGGGGCGGTTGACCAACAGCGCCGAAGGCAGGCCGGGCGGCAGGTCGCGCATGACGGCGTTGTCGTCCAGCCGCGGCGGCAGCTTGGGCAGATCCAGCGGCGCGCCAAGCAGCAGTTCCAGCGCATGGGCCTGCGCCGCGCGGGACTGTTCCAGGTCCGCGCCCAGGGCCTTGGCCTGCTGCCACAGCGTTTCGACCTGGGTGAGATCCAGCTTCGAGATGGCGCCGACTTCGTAGCGGCGGCGGAAAATGCGCAGCGACGCTTCGCGCGAGGCGATGGTCTCGCGGGTCAGCGCCAGGCGTTCGTCCAGTTCGCGCAGCGACAGGTAGCTGTCCGCCACCTCCGCGATCAGGCTCAGCGTGGCCGCGCGGGCGGCGGCGTCGGAGGCCAGGTAGTTCTGCAGCGCGGCGTCCTTCAGGTTGCGCACGCGGCCCCAGAAGTCCAGCTCCCAGCTGGCCATGCCGAGCCCCACCTGGTATTGGCTCGAGACCTGCGGCTGCCCGGTGAGGTTCAGGTCGCCCGGCACGCGGGAGCGGGCTCCCTCGGCTTGCACGCCGACGGTGGGGAACTGGTCCGCGCGCTGGATGCCGTACAGCGCGCGCGCTTCCTCGACGCGCAGCAGCGCGTTGCGCAGGTCGCGGTTGTTGTCGAGGGCGGTGGCGATGAGGCCTTGCAGCACCGGATCCGGGAAATAGGCCTGCCACGCGATATCGGCCGCGGCCGTGGCCGTCGCGGCGCCGGAATCGTCGGGCGCATACGTGGCGGGCACGGGCAGGGCGGGGCGGTTGTAGTCGGGCGCCAGCGAAACGCAGCCGCTGGTCAGCAGCATCAGCAAGGCTGCGGGGGCGAGGCGCGCGGCGATCGTGGCCGGAAACGGGCGGCGTGTCATGCGAGGTCTCTCCAGCGCGGGGGGGGCGCCGGGGACCGTTCCGGTCTGGCAGGCTTGTGGCGCCGCCTCCGGGACGGACCCGACACCGAGGTCATGCCTGTATTGTGCCGAGCCGCGCCTGCGCATTCCTTGACCTAGGTCAAGTTAAAGACTGACTGGTCGGTTTTTAATGAATCGCATGCATGGAGGGAGCAGGATGAACACGCCGCGTCGTCGTCTTCCGCAGGCCGTGCGGGTCGGGCAGATCCTCGACGCCGCGCTGCAGGAATTCTCGCAAGCCGGCTATGCAGGCGCCCGGATGGACGACATCGCCTTGCGCGCAGGGCTGTCCAAGGGGGGGCTGTATGCGCACTTCGACAGCAAGGAGGCTGTTTTCGAGGCCCTGCTGGCGCGCCACCTGAGCCCATCGCGGCTGGACGTCGACGCCGTGGTGGACGGCGCCGCGACGCCGCGCCATCTGGCCGAGCGCATCGTCAATCATCTCTACGTGAGCCTGGCCAATCCCGCCATGGTTAGCACCCTGCGCCTGCTGCTGGCCGAGAGCGGTCGAGTCCCCCACCTGGCCGCGCGCTGGCGCAGCGATACCGCGGAAACGCACCAGGCCGACATCGCCAGGCTGCTGGAGCGCGCGCGGGCCCGCGGCCTGTGCAGCGATTGCGTGGCGCGGGATCATCCGTGGCTGTTGCTGTCGCCCATCGTCCATACCCTCGTCATGTCCGCGCTGCTCGGCCCGGGCGAGCGCATCGACCTGCCGGAACGCCGGCAGGCGCATGTGGCGCTGATCTGCGAATTGCTGCGCGCGTCCGCTGTGCCGCAGGCGGACGGCCCTTCTTGACGCCGGGTCCGCCATAGTGTCCTATCCAGGCTGAGCCTGCGACAGCCACGGACAACCTATGCGGCAAGGCGATTTGCCTATTTCGGGAATGACGGTCGGCGCGCCGTCCTGGCGCTATCTGCCAGTGGCGCTGGCCCTGATGCTTCCCATCCTCGTCTGCGTGGGGTGGACCTGGCTGCATGCGAACAATGCGCAGCGCCAGGAGGCCGGCGTCGCGGCGCGCATCGTGCGCGTCCAGGCCGAAAGAATCCTGGTCCAGTCCGGCGACATGCTGGAGCGCGTGGCGGCGCTGGCGTCGCGGCCCTGCGCCGAACTGCTGCCCGACCTGCAACGCTGGGGCGCGCTGAACCCCTACTTCCGGTCCCTGGTCCTCGCCGGCCATGGCCGCGTCTATTGTTCGTCGGCATTGGGCGGGGTGGACGCCTCGATCGACGACTTCAGCAGATGGCCCGTCCGTTTTGCGCCTGACAGCTGGCCGCTCACGGTGGCCGGCACGCCCCTGGCGCCGGACCGGCCCGCCATCCTGCTCGGCAAATCCCGACGGGACGGCTACGGCGGCATCGTCGAGGTGGACGGCCGCTATGTGCAGGACCTGCTGAATGCCGTCGCCACCATGGGCGACCTGCAGCTTGAGCTCATCGTGGGCAAGGGCGTTCCGATCCGCAGCGACTCCTGGGGCCGTTCGGCGGCGCACACCGTGCCGCTGTTCCACGAAACCGTCCGCGGGCCGGGCGGGGCTGCCCTGACCGTCAACGTCATGGCGCCCGCCGAAGCGCTCGTGCACGCGTGGTCGCAGTCCATGCTGACGTATCTGCCGGTGGCGTTGCTGATCGGCGCGGGTCTTGCGCTGGGCGCATACCGCCTGCAGGCCAACCGGCAATCGTTCAAGGAGCAATTGCGCCGCGCCATGCGGGCCAACGAGTTCCAGGTGCATTACCAGCCGGTATACGGCCGGGCCACGGGCCGGTGCGAAGGCGTCGAGGCGCTGATGCGGTGGGAGCGGCCCGGCGTGGGCCCGGTGCGTCCGGACGTCTTCATCGCGGCGGCAGAGGCGGACGGCATGATCATCGAGCTGACGCGCCACCTGCTGACCCTGATCGAGCGCGACGTGCTGACCTGGGCCACGCCGCCGGACTTCCACGTCGGCGTGAATATCGCGGCGGAACACCTGTCCAGCCCCGGGCTGGTGCCCGACATCCAGGCTTTCGCCGCGGCCATCGTGGCGCGCCGCCCGCTGGTCGTGCTCGAGATCACGGAGCGCAGCCTGATCTCGGACAACGGCCAGGCGCGGCGCAATATCGATACCTTGCGCGCCGAGGGCCTGCGAGTGGCCATCGACGATTTCGGCACCGGGCACTGCTCGCTGTCGTATCTGCAGAAATTCCCGGTGGACTATCTAAAGGTCGACAAGGGCTTCGTGCAGGCCATCGGACCCGCGGGCGAGGAAGCGCCGGTACTGGACGCGATCATCACGCTGGCGAGCCGGCTGGGGCTGGCGGTGGTGGCCGAAGGCGTGGAGGCGCGGTACCAGTTCGACTACCTGGAGGCGCGCGGGGTCGCCTTCTTTCAGGGGTACTTCTTTGCGCGGCCCATGCCGTCCGCCGAGTTCGCGCGCTGGCATGCCGCGGGCGCGAAGCCGGCAACCGCCTAGGCCGCCTTGCCCCCGGGCGCCGCCTTGGTGAAGAACAGGTCGGTGATGGTCTGGCTGTCCATGGGCTCGCCGCTGATCGTGCGCGCCAGCAATTCCGCGCCCAGCAATTGCACCGAGAACACCAGGTCGGGCTGTACCCGGCGGATTTTTTCAAGGTGCTTGCTGGTATTGACCAGCGCTACCGTCTTGGCGCCCGCGTCGCCCGTCGCTTCCTTGGCGGCCAGCACGATGAATGCGTTTTCGGCATCGTCGTCGCGCAGCGCCAGCACGTAGCGCGCCCGCGCGACGCCCGCGTTGCGCAGCACCTCCACGCTGGACGCGTCGCCCTCGATCAGGTCGGCCGCGGCAGGGTATTCGGACGCCGCGCCGGACGGCACGATGACGGTGACTTCGTCGCCGCGGCGGCGCAGGCCGTCGTAGACGCTCAGCGCCAGGGGCGTCGCGCCCGCGATGATGATGTGGTTCTTGCGCATGGCGGTGGAAAATCTGCCTTTGACCAGCCGTTTCAGATTGCCGCCGATCACCGGACCGGCGATCGCGCTGATGGAGGTGGCGAATATGGTGATGCCCAGGATGATAATCGACGCGGTGAACAGCCGGGCGGTGCTGGTGTGCGGGGTGATATCGCCATAGCCCACCGTGGACATGGACACGATGGAGAAATAGAAGGCCGTCGCGGCGTCTTCGATCGGCGGGTTGAATTCCGTGCCCAGGTAGAGCGTGCCGAAGATCGCGTAGATCAGCAGTGACAGCATGCTGACCACCGCGAACAGCGAGCCGGCGGTGACGCTGGCCCGGTCAAAGCGCCGCCAATAGGCGATCAGCGCGATCACGAGCACCAGCGTATAGATGCCCAGGCCGGCGCGGCCATGATCGTCCAGGATGGCGAACGTGCCGATGCCGATCAGCAGCACCAGCGAAAACGCCCAGGCGATGCGGGCCTTGAGGATCAGGCCCAGGGCGATGACCTGCAACCCCATGCCCAGGACCAGGCGCGGAATTTCCAGCAGGCCGACGACCCGCACGACCTCGTGCCAGTTGTCGATGGCGAGCCAGAACGAATACTCCCGCGCGCGCACTTCCCGCAGCACGGGATGCATGAAGGCATAGCCGTCCAGTGCCACCAGGATGGCCAGGCACCAGTTCGGCGGAAACAGCGCCAGCAGCTTCCGGATGCGGTGCATGGGGGGAACGGGCATGATCGGCATGGGGGCGGGTCCTTTGGCGGCATTTTAGGCGCTGCGCATGGGCAGGGCTGCCTATGCCTAATAGGTATAGAAGGCTATCAACAAAGAATTACTGGAAACCGATCCAAGGTCCTAAACTTCGTGCATCACGCGGCTATCCGCAAGGATCGCCGCTGATAAGGGCGAACTGCCCGCCGGTTTGCAGAGGCGGACCGATCGCTGGCGTTGATCACGTTGCAGCTTGCGCGGGGACTAGAGACCCCGCACGGGTTCACGGCTTGGCCGTGCGTGAGCAGTATGAGGCACGAATGTTGGAATCGCGTGGGCCAGGTAGAAGGCATCAGTGCCGGCTGATGACTCCAGGTTCACGTGTTGTTTTAGCGCGGCGTCTTAGCCTTTCGAGGCAGCGCCGCGTTTTTTTCGCCCGGCGCGCAGCGCGCCGGACCCGCCCGCCGTCATGAGGACGCGTCCGCCATTTCGCGGCGCCGGTCGTCCGGCGCCTCCGGCCGGCTTTCATCCCCCATCCCCCGAACCTCCAGGTCGAACGCGATATCCGCGGCGAACATATAGCCCCATCCATGCACGGCGCGGATCGGCAGCGCCATCTGTTTGGCGGCGGCTTTGCGGCGCAGGCGGCTGATCATGACGTCCACGAAGCGGCGGCGCGTGATGCTGTGCTCCGTTTCGTCCACGCCGTCCGTGTGGAAGGCTTCGCGGCTGACCTTGCGATCCGGCGCGTCTACGAGCCGCGACAGGAAGTCGCGTTCTCCTGTCGTCAGGCCGAGGCTGCGGCCGCCCGGGCTGACCAATGTCCAGCCCTTGTTCGCCAGGCGCCAGGTTTCCTGGGCGGGTTCTCCCGGCGGGGGCGTCTCGGGCAAGGCGTCCGTGCTTTCCTGGACGGCGGCCCGGCGCACCAGCGCCTGCAGCGCCGCCGCCAGTTCCAGCCCCGTGACCTCTGGGGGCAGGCAGGCGTCCGCGCCGCAAAGCAACGTACGGATACGGCTTTCGGCATCGGGGAACGCCGAGATGGCGACGATGCCCACGCCGCGGTCCGCCGCGCGCAGCCGCACCGCGGCGTTGTGGATGTCGGGCAGCGGGGCTTCCAGGACGATCAGCGGGCTGGGGCTGCGGGAATACCGTTCGTAGACCTTGGCGAGGTCGTGGCAGTGGCGGACGTTGAAACCCAGGTGGGACAGGGCTTCGGCGAGTCTGGCATGTCTGGCGTCGTCGTAGCCAAGAAAAATGACATCCAGCGTGTTGTTCATTGATGCTTCCAGGACGAAGCCGTCCGGCGGTGTTGTTCGAATGGGCGCGCGACCAGCCTGGGCCCAGGTCCGGGCCATTGCAGCCGGCTCGCGGCGGATCCGCGCGTCGATGCCGCAGGGGATTCACGCCCGTGTTTCATTTAAACACGGGCGTGTTTTTTTGTGAAGATACGTTTCTGTAGTTTCTGATGGTAACTGTCGCGCTAGATCAAATGAAGGGGAACTGCTTGAAATAGTGTTTGTTTTGAAATGAAGGATAACAACGTATTAAGTATCGCCGATACATTATTTTCTATTTCGGATACATCGGCGGCCTAAACTTGCGCAGCTTTTTCGCCTCTACGCCAGCCGGCGCACGTGGCTGCGGCCGCGCCGCGGTATGGATATGGCCTTATTAAGCCGATGATAGATATGGTTTTTTTAGGGCAACTCGGGTTCGCGGCCTGATGTCCGCGCGGGCAAAAGCGCCGCGCGGCAGCCCGCTGCCGCGATTTGCGGATTAGCCTGGAATTTGGGGCGCAATCCGGTTATTTGGCGCCAGTATCGGGATGCTTTAATCAAAAACATAAATCCATATTAATAATGTCTCAGGTTGATCGATTGAACACGTTTAGCCATCGTCTGCGCAACGCAAGAATGCTTCAGGGATGGACGCAAAAAGACTTGGCGGTCGCGAGCAACCTGTCGCAAAGCGCTATCGGCAACTACGAGAGCGGGCAGCGCCAGCAGCCATCCAGCAACGCTCTCATCAAGCTGACCCGCGCGCTGCGCGTCAATCCCATGTGGCTCAGCATCGGCGAGGGGCCGATGCTGAACCCGGGCCCCGACGGCGGCGTGGGCGAGGTGCCCATGCCGGCCGCTTGGCCCTTCGAGACGGTCTCTTATGCGACCTATGCCCGCTTGAGCTCGCAGGAAAAGCGCCAGATCGAGCTGGTGCTGGCTGCCTACATCAAGGCACGCGGCGAATAGACCCGAGGGGCTGGGCCGCCGCCGGGGGGCGCAGCCGCGCGCCCGCCACAGGCACCGGCGAACTGCCGTCCGCACCATCGGCATCCGTGCGCAGGCGGCTGCGCAGACGCTCCACCGGGTCGGCGATCAGGCCGTTGAGCAGCGCCGAGAAGCCGATGCAGCCCGTGATGACCAACGCCGCGAACAGCATGGGCTGATGCAGGCTGAGCTCATCGAGCAGCCAGCTGAAGAACATGATCACGAGCGAATGGCAGATGTAGATGGGATAGCTCAATTCGCCGATCGCCCTGTCCAGCCGATGGCGCGACTGGAACAGGAAGGCCAGCGGCAGCAGCGCGGCGAAGAGCAGCACCGCCAGGCCGTCGCGCACGGTAGGATTGATGCCGATCGAAAAATGCAGCAGACAGTAGCCAAACAGCAGGGCGGTGCCCGCTTCGGGCAGGAGTTTCGCCTTCCGGGCCCAGGCCTTGTAGCGCGGCAGCAGCACCTGGTGCGACAGCGAACCGATCAGGAACAGCGCCAGTTCCGTCGGAAAGAAGCGGTAGGTCCAGGGGTCGCTCTGGCCGATGCCGCTCGCGATCAGCACCCCGCGCAGGGCCAGCGACATGACCAGCAGCGTCAGCAGCCGGCGCGGCGATCCCAGCACGAACGGCGCCACCAGGTAGAAGCTCATTTCGACCCCCAGGGTCCAGGCCTGGGGCACCAGCAGGCCTTGGTAGAGCGGCACCTCGCTGCGGGCGAAGCTCCCCGTGAACGCCAGCTGGGAATGTTCGATGCCGAAGAACATCAGCCAATCCTGGCCCATGATGAAAATATTGGAAAGGACCAGGAAGAGTTCCGCGCTGAAGGGCAGGGCGTCGTAGAAGCGGAAGAACGCGCCGCCGCTCAGTGCATGGGCCAGCAGGGTCATCGAGGCCACGGCCAGGTAGATCGGGAACAGGCGCAGGAAGCGGTTGGCGTAGAACTTGCCCGTGGCGCCCTGATAGCGGTCGGTGGCGGTCAGCACATAGGAAATCAGGAAGCCTGAAATGACATAGAACAGTTGCACAGCCAGCCTGCCGCCGACCAGGTGATCGGCATTGCCGCCGCCCAGATGGTCCAGCACCACCGATAATGCCAACAAGGTTCTCAAGAAGCCCATCGCCGTGTCTCCAGGAGTAGTTTTTTTTGGGCCCTGCGGTACTTGCGGCCGGCTCCCCATTTCCTGGAGCTGCCAGGTCCTGCCGGAGGGGGACCCGTACTGATTCTGCGCGCCGCTTGCGGCCGCCGCCATGCGGCTTACGATGCAGCAAGCCCTTCCATCGGAGCGAGGCGGCAAGACCGGGTGTGCTGCTTTTGGATACGGCTGTTGGGCGTAGAAGACGGCCGTCCTGCCCCAAGGGCGGTTACAGTTGGGGGATGCAATTCTTTGGAGTCCCGTTCATGCCTATCCTGATGTCTACGCGTT
The DNA here is from genome assembly GCF_900496965.1 of Achromobacter agilis. Classification (GTDB taxonomy): domain Bacteria; phylum Pseudomonadota; class Gammaproteobacteria; order Burkholderiales; family Burkholderiaceae_B; genus Achromobacter; species Achromobacter agilis. The sequence continues at coordinate 56,524 of NZ_UFQB01000005.1, read as the reverse complement.
GCCGGCTGCTTTGCCTGGGCCTACTGGCTGCGGCATTGGCGGGCTGCGCCGGATCCCCCGGCGGCGCCCGGCCGCAAGGCGCGGCCGCGGCCAACGCCGCCAGCAGCGCGGACTCGCTGGCGCAGACCAGTTGGGAGCTGGTGCGCTGGACGCAGCCCGGCGGCGCGCTGCGCGACATTCCCCATGGCGACAACGGCGAGCCCGTGCGCCTGACCTTCCTGGCGCAGGGCAAGCAATACCGCGTCAACGGATTTTCGGGGTGCAACCGCTACATGGGCTCGTACAAGCTGCAAGGCGGCAAGCTTTACATCGACGCGCCCGCCACGACGCGCATGGCCTGCGTGCCGCCCGAACGCGCCCGTCTCGAAACCGATTACCTGCGCGGCCTCGCCGCCATCGACACGTTCACGCTGGACAACGGCGGCGCGCCGCGGCACCTGACCTTCAATCTGCGCGGTGGCGACGTGCTGGAATTCGCGCGGCGCCAGGATCCGCCGACGCCGTAAGCAAGCCGCCCGGAGATCACCATGCCTATTTCGGTTTCCCTGCGCTGGCTGGCGCCCTGCCTGCTGTCCGTCGGCCTCGCCGCCTGCTCATCGCCGCCCCAGCGCGCCGCAGACGGGCAGGATCCCCGCTTCCAGCCGGCCTCCGCGTCGGACATCCTGGCCCAGACCAGTTGGGACCTGGCGCGCTGGACAAAACCCGACGGCGCCCTGCGGCCAGTGCCGCATCCTTCCACGCGCTCGCGTCCCCTCACGGTCAGCTTCATCCATGAGCAGGGCGCGCCGCGCATGGCGGGTTTCGCGGGCTGTAACCAGTACAGCGCTTCCTATACGGTCGCCAATGGCCTGCTGATCGTGCGCGATCATCCCGTGGCGACCATGATGGCCTGCGCGCCCGGCAGCATGAAGCTCGAGCAGGATTTCCTGGCGGGCATGACGCGCATTACCGCGAGTTCGGTGGACAACACCAATAACCCGCAACGCATGACCTGGGTCCTCAGTTCGGGCGACACGCTGGACTTCGGCCGGCGGACCGATCCCATCGTCGGCGGCCAGCAGGGGCCGACCAAGCTGGTCTACGTGAACTCGGAACGGGTGCCGTGCAGCGCCGGGGCGGGCCGCGCGATGTGTTACCAGGTGCGGGACAGCGCCGCGCAGCCCTGGCAGTTCTGGTACGGGGAAATCACCGGCTTTCATTTCCAGCCGGGTATCCGTTACCGGCTGCGCGTGGTCGAGGTCCAGGACCCGAATCCGCCAGCCGACGCCTCGTCGTTGCGCTGGGTGCTGGACGCGGTGGTCGAGCAGGAAATCGTCTCGCGTTGAGCGCGGTCAAGGCGCGGCGGGGGCGGCGGATGCCGCCCAGCGATTACTATTACGGGTTTCGCCGCCCGTCTTTTCCCGCTTTTCCATGACTTCCGTCGTCAATATCGCCGCTTACAAATTCGTGTCCCTCGCTGACCTGCCGGCGCTGCGCCTGCGCCTGCTGGATGAGGCGGCCCAGGCCGGGCTCAAGGGCACGATCCTGCTGGCCGAAGAGGGCATCAACCTGTTCCTGGCCGGTTCGGCGCAGGGCATCGATGCTTTTCTGCAAGGCCTGCGCGCCGATGCGCGCTTCGCGGATCTTGAAGTGAAGTTCAGCCACAGCGACGGGGTGCCGTTCCGCAAGTTGCTGGTAAAGATCAAGCGCGAGATCATCCGCATGAATCACCCGGCCATCCGCCCCGAGGCGGGGAGAGCGCCCGGCGTGGACGCGCATACGCTGGCCCGTTGGCTGGCACAGGGCGTGGACGACGCGGGGCGGCCCGTGGTCATGCTCGACACCCGCAACGCCTTCGAGGTGGACGAGGGCACCTTCAAGAACGCCATCGATTGGCGCATCGACCGCTTCACGCAGTTTCCCGAGGCGGTGCAGGCGCACCGCGCCGAACTCGAAGGCAAGACCGTGGTCAGCTTCTGCACCGGCGGCATTCGCTGCGAAAAGGCGGCCATCTACATGAACGAAGCCGGCATCCAGAACGTCTACCAGCTAGACGGCGGCATCCTCAAGTATTTCGAGGAAACCGGCGGTCCGGGCTATGACGGCAAGTGCTTCGTCTTCGACGAACGGATATCCCTGGACCCGGCGCTGGCGCCTTCCGGACAGCCCGAGTGTCAGACACCCCTGCGAGATGGCTTCCAGGCTTGAGATAGCCCCCACGGGTGCCTGACACAGCCGGATGTGTAGTGTCTGACACCCGTACGAGAAATTCTCACCGATACGAGACGGCCTAGCCGGGTGTCTGACACGGACGAAAAAGCTTAGCGCACGCGCATGCCCGGCTTGGCGCCGGGGAACGGTTCCAGCACGTAGATGCCGGCGTCGACCGATTCGTCGGCGTGGCTGGCGGCCAGCACCATACCTTCGGAGATTCCGAACTTCATCTTGCGCGGGGCCAGGTTGGCCACCATGACGGTCAGCTTGCCGATCAGGTCTTCGGGCCGGTAGGCCGACTTGATGCCGGAGAACACGTTGCGGTGGCGACCTTCGCCCACGTCCAGCGTCAGGCGCAGCAGCTTGGTCGAACCTTCCACGTGCTCGCAATTGACGATCTGCGCGATACGCAGGTCGACGCGGGCGAAGTCGTCGATGGAGATGGTATCGGCAACGGGTTCGCCGCCGGGCACCACCGCCGGAGCGGCGGGCGGTTCGAACAGGTCTTCCAGCATTTGCGGCTCGACGCGCTGCATCAGGTGCTTGAACGGCGCCACGCGCTGCGGCAGTACCGAGGCGTCGGCCCAGGTGAACGGGGCCTGCGCGCCGAAGAGCTCCAGCGCCACGCGTTCGGCCAGGGCCGGCAGCACCGGCGCCAGCATGACGGACAAGGCCTTGAAACCCGCCAGCGAGCGCGAGCAGATGTCTTGCAGCGCGGCCTTTTGCTCCTCGCCGGCCGTGGCGATGCCCTTGGCCAGGATCCACGGCTGCGCGGTGTCGAACGCCTGGTTGATGCGGTCGGCGTAGGCCATGATTTCGCGGATGGCGCGGTTGTACTCGCGGGCTTCGAACGCGGCACGGATCGATTCCGCCTGTTCGGCGTATTCCGCGGCCAGCGCGGCGGTGTCGCCGGCATAGCCCAGGACGCCGTCGAAATGCTTGGTGATGAAGCTGGCTGCGCGGCTGGCGATGTTGACGTACTTGCCGACCAGGTCGCTGTTGACCCGGGCGATGAAGTCATCGGGGTTGAAGTCCATGTCTTCGACCCGCGCGTTCAGCTTGGCGGCGATGTAGTAGCGCATCCACTCGGCGTTCATGCCGAGCTCGAGGTAGCGCAGCGGCGAAATCCCGGTGCCGCGGCTCTTGGACATCTTTTCGCCGCTGACGGTGATGAAGCCGTGCACGTTCACGGCGTCCGGCGTCTTGCGGCCGGCGAACTTCAGCATCGCGGGCCAGAACAGCGCGTGGAAATACACGATGTCCTTGCCGATGAAGTGGACTTGTTCCGTGCTGCCGGCGGGGTCGAGCAGGGCGTCGAAATCCAGGCCCTTGACGGCGCAGTACGACTTCAGCGAGGCAAGGTAGCCCACCGGCGCGTCCAGCCACACGTAGAAGTACTTGCCCGGCGCGTCCGGAATCTCGATGCCGAAATAGGGGGCATCGCGGGAGATGTCCCAGTCGCCGAGTTTGGCTTCGCCGTCGTCGGCGCCCAGCCATTCGCGCGTCTTGGCCAGCATTTCGGGCTGCAGGTGCTTGCCGCCGGCGGCGTTCGAGCCGGTCGTCCATTGCTGCAGGAACTCCACGCAGCGCGGATCGGACAGCTTGAAGAAGAAGTGGTCCGACGACTTCAGCACGGGCGTGGCGCCGGTCAGCGCCGAATACGGGTTGATCAGGTCCGTGGGCGCGTAGACCGCGCCGCACACTTCGCAGGAGTCCCCGTACTGGTCCTTGGCGTGGCACTTGGGGCATTCGCCCTTGATGTAGCGGTCGGCCAGGAACATGCCCTTGACCGGGTCGTAGAACTGCTCGATGGAGCGGGTCTCGATCAGGCCCTGGGCCTTCAGCGCGCGGTAAATGTCGTGCGACAGCGCGACGTTCTCGGCGGAGTCGGTGGAATGCCAGTGGTCGAAACGGATGTGGAAGCCGTTCAGGTATTGCGGGCGTTCCGCGGCGTAGCGGGCGACCAGCGCCTGCGGCGTGATGCCTTCTTTTTCCGCCTTCAGCATGATCGGCGCGCCGTGCGCGTCATCCGCACCCACGAAGTGCACCGTGTGGCCCGCCATTCGCATCGAACGAACCCAGATATCGGCCTGGATGTACTCCATGATGTGGCCGATGTGGAAAGATCCGTTGGCGTAGGGCAGCGCAGTGGTGACAAAAAGGGTGCGAGACATGGTTGTCGATAGAGGTTGAGGGAAAAAGGGGTTGGCCGGCCATTTTAGGGCAATGGCGGAGACTTGCCTGGCAGGTGCGCCGGAGACGGCCCATCCATGGCGCGACCCGCCCGCCGCGAATGGCGGATCAGGCGGGATTCAGGGCCGGCGGGGCCGGCTGGGGAAGGCAGCAAAAAAGGCGGCGATGCCGCCTTGCGGATGCACGAAGCAGCGGCCCGCTGGCATTGCGGGCATCGGGAAAGCCGCCGTCAGCGGATTTCGCGGGCTTCGACGTCGATCACATCGCCGCGCGGCTGCGTGGCGAACGGGCCGGCGGCGGACTGGAACGGACCCGGGCGGGCGCCTTGGCGCTGGCTCCAGTAGGCGCGCACGCCGAACGGCTTGCCGCGCACTTTGGCGACCACGTACAGGATCGCCACGGCGATTGCCGTGGAAAGCATGAACACCAGCGCCATCGCCATGCCGATCAGGGCCAGGGCGGCGAATAGGACGGCACGAAAGAAGCGGATAAGTGTGTTGGTCATGAAGATGGGATGCAAAACGCAGCGAAAGGTTCCCGGGTATCCGCTATCCTTTAGGGGATGGCGGCGCGCAGAAGCCGCGCTGCCTACGGAACCACAGTGATATGAGTATAACGATAGAACACATCCGCGCCGCGTTGCGCGCTGCGCAAGACCCGAATACCGGTTTGGATTTGGGTGTTTCTGTAAAAGATCGTGACATTCAACTGGGCGGCGGCCGTGTCGCGGTGGCGCTGGAACTGGGCTATCCCGCCGACGGCGTCAAGGACCAGGTGCGCGAAATCGCCGAGGCGGCGCTTGCCGGCGCCGGCGTGCCGGGCGCGCAGGTCTCCGTCACCTGGAAAGTGGCCGCCCACGCGGTGCAGAAGGGGCTGAAGCCTCTGCCCAACGTGCGCAATATTATTGCGGTGGCGTCGGGCAAGGGCGGCGTGGGCAAGAGCACCACGGCGGTGAACCTGGCCCTGGCCCTGGTGGCGGAAGGGGCCCGGGTCGGCCTGCTGGACGCCGACATCTACGGTCCCAGCGTGCCGACCATGCTGGGCATCTCGGGCCGTCCCGAGAGCCGCGACAACAAAACCATGGAGCCGCTGACGGGCCACGGCCTGCAGGCCAATTCCATCGGCTTCCTGATCGACGCCGATTCGCCAGCCATCTGGCGCGGCCCGATGGTGACGCAGGCCCTGGAGCAGTTGCTGCGCCAGACCAACTGGCAGGATCTCGATTACCTGATCGTCGACATGCCGCCGGGCACCGGCGACGTGGCCCTGACCCTGGCGCAGAAGGTGCCGGTCGTGGGCGCCGTCATCGTCACCACGCCACAGGACGTGGCCTTGCTGGACGCGCGCAAGGGCTTGCGCATGTTCCAGAAGGTCGAGGTGCCGATCCTGGGCGTGGTCGAAAACATGGCCATCCATATCTGCCCGGGTTGCGGGCGCGCGGAACACATTTTCGGCGAAGGCGGCGGCCAGCGCATGGCCGAGCAGTACCACGCGCCGTGGCTGGGCAGCCTGCCGCTGACCCTGGCCATCCGTGAGCAGACGGACGCCGGCACGCCGACCGTGGTGTCGGACCCGGCCAGCGAGGCTGCGGCGCTGTACCGTGGAATCGCCAGGAAACTGGCTGCCGGCGTTGCCGCGCTCCCGCGCGATATGGCTGGCAAGTTCCCGTCCATCGTTGTGCAGCAACCGACCTGAAGCATGCGGTGGGCAGCCCACGCCTTCTTGGCTGGATGTTGTGTGATGGCGGGCGAGGCGTTGGCCAAGCGCCCGGAGATCATCGTGGACCCGGGCGGCGTGCCGCCGGCCGCGCTGCAGGCGATCACCGAGGCGGTAGACGCGATCGCGCGGCTGGCCGAGGACCAGGACGGCGGTGAAATCAACCGCCTGCGCCGGCGCGCACGCGACGCGACGCTGGCGGCCCTGGCCACCCAGGGCTACTTCTCGCCCACGGTAACGCTCGAGGCCGGCACCGACATCGGCGGCGAAACCTGGGACATCGGCATCGTCTCCGGCAAGCGCACGACCGTCGGTTCGGTCGACCTGACCTTCACCGGCCGGATCACGCGGCCCGAGTACGCCGAGCGCGTGCGCAAGCTGCGCGACGACTGGCTGCTGAAGGTGGGACAGCCTTTCATCAACAGCGACTGGAACAAGGCCAAATCGACCCTGCTGGACAACGTGTCCACGCGCGATTTCCTGCTGGCGCGCATGACCGCCTCCGAGGCCGAGATCCAGGCCGACGCGGCCACGGCCGCGCTGCGCGTCACGATCGACAGCGGGCCGCAGGTCCGCATGGGCGAACTCACCATCCTGGGGCTCAAACGCGTGCCGGACAAGCTGGTCGACCGCTACGTGCGCTATTCCGTGGGCGCCGCCTACGACCAGAACCGGCTGGATGAATGGCAGCAGGACCTGCAGTCCACGGCTTTTTTCCGGGGGGCGTTCGTGTCCCTGGAGCAGCCGGGCGGGGGCGAGCAGCCCGCCGCGCCCGTCTCCGATCGCGCCCGCGCGCCGGGGGCGGCCGATGCGGCGGCTTCGGCGCCGGCGGGCGATCCGGCCGTGTCCGGCGCCATGCCGCCGCCGCCCGCCAAATACGATTCCGACGGCGAAGTCACTTTGCCGGTGCAGGTGCGCGTGGTCGAGGCCCCGCCCAAGCGGCTGTCCGTCTCGGTGGGGGTAGACGACGAGGCGGGGGCGCGGCTGGAGTCCCTGTACCGCCAGAACGTGGTGTTCGGCCAGCCCGTCACCATGGAAACCGGCTTTGGCGTGGACCGCCTGCGCCAGCGCGCCTACCTCGACATTTTCATGCCGCCGACCGAACGCGGCTACAAGGATTCCATCGGCCTGCTTGCGGACCACTCCGACATCCAGGGCCTGGACGTGACGCGCTACGCGCTGGGCGCGACCCGCACACAGGAGCGCAAGGGCGCGGGCGACAGCCGGGTCGAATATGAAACCCGCTGGGGCATGCTGCTGGCGCACGACCATGTCAAGATCGACGGCGGCGACGAATACACCCTGCCCACGCTGACCGCGACGGCCGAGTGGCTGCGCCGCGACGTGGACAACAAGTACGACCCGCGCGAAGGCAATCTGATCGCGGTGGGCGGCGGCGTCGGCGTCACGCTGGACACGGGGCAACCCTACACGCGCCTGCGGTTGCGGGCGCAGAAGTGGTGGCCGATAGGCAAGCTGGACGTGCTGACGGTGCGCGGCGAGGTCGGCCGCCTGTGGGCCAACGGCGACGTGCAGGTGCCCGACGATTTCGGCTTCCGCACGGGCGGCGCGCGTTCCATCCGAGGCTACAAGTACCAGAGCATCGGCGTGCAGCGCGACAACGCGGTCGTCGGCGCGCCCACGTTGCTGGTCGGCAGTATCGAGTACGACCACTATTTCAACGAACGCTGGGGCATGGGCGTGTTCGTGGATGCGGGCGACGCCGCCGAATCCTTTGGCGATATGTCGCTGGCGCTGGGCTATGGCGTCGGCGCGCGCGTGCGCACCCCTGCGGGCCCGTTGTTCCTGGACGTGGCCTATGGCCAGCGCGACCGCGACCTGCGCCTGCACTTTTCGCTGGGGATCGCGTTTTGAAGCGGCTGCGCAAATTCCTGCGCCACGTGCTGGTGTGGTGGCTGCCCGGCCTGGCGATGCTGGCCGTGCTGGCGGGCGGCTTCCTGGTCTGGCTGGCGGGATCCCAGAACGGCACGCGCCTGCTGCTGACCACGGCCGCGCAGCAGCTGAACGGGCAGGCGCTGGACGTGAACGGCTCGCTGCTGCGCGGCGTGACGGTCGGCAGGCTGGACCTGGACATGGACGGCACGCGTATCGGCATCAGCGATCTGCGCCTGAACGTGCACTGGCGCGCGCTGGGCGACCGCTTGCTGCATGTGCGGGAAGTTTCGGCGGGGTCGGTCCACGTGGCGCTCGTGTCGTCGCCCGAGGCGCCGCCGGAAGAGGACGACGGTACGCCGTTCACGCTTCCGGCCCTGCCGGTGGACATCGCCGTGGACCGCGTGGCGCTGGGGCAGTTCGAGCTGCTGCAGGACGGCGAGCCTCTGCCGGTAACGCTGGGCGGCCTAGAGGCCACGCTGGCCGCGGGGCGCGAAGGCGCGCAGTTGCGGATCGCGAGCCTGCGCGTCGGCCACGACGTCGGCACGGCGGAACTCAGCGGCCAGGCCGATCTCCAGGGCATGGCCGATCCCTGGCCCTTCACGGCGCGCCTGGACGTGATGGCACGCGGCGCCGGCCCTGATTCCCCGCTGTGCCAGCCCGACAGGCTGCGCGGTATCTACGAACCGAAGCCCTCCGCGCCCAAGCCTGCCGCGGCGAAGCGCGGCGCCGAGAAGCCCCGGGCCGACGCCCCTGCGGCCCCTCCCGAGATAGCCGGGCCGGCGGCGCCGGCCTGCCAGGTCGTGCTGCGCGCCGATGCCGCCGGCTCGCTCGACGGCATCCAGGCCAAGCTGGACGGCTCGGGCTCCGGCCTGGCGCTCGACGTGGTCGCCGACCTGGCGCCGCGCACGGCGCTGGTGTTGCGCAGCGCCCGGGCACGCGCGGAGCTGCCGGACAAATCCTCGCTGGCGGCGCAGTTCGACCTGCAGACGGCGCAGGAGCAGGGCGCGGGGCGCGACCGCGTGGTCGGCTCGCTGAGCGCCCAGCGCCTGGACCTGGCGCCCTGGCTCGGCCAGGCCATTCCGCCCGCGGTGCTGACCGTGCGGGCCGACCTGCAGGCCGAGATCGAGAACCTGAGCCAGCTGCGCCATGCCGGCGTGGAGCTGCGTTTCGAAGACGGCACCCGCTGGAACCGGCAACCGCTGACCGGCGCGCTGAAGGCCCAGGTCGACATCGCCGCGCCGGCGGCCGGCCCGTCTTCCGAAGCGGCCGGCGCCGCCGGCGATCCGCTGGCGGGGCTGCGCATCCACGGGTTGGATCTAGACGTGAAGCTGGGACGCAACCGCGTCCGGGCCAGCGGCGAACTCGGCGCCTCGGATGGCGCCCTGACGCTGGACGCCCAGGCGCCCCAGCTGGACGCGTTCTGGCCCGACGTGCCGGGCGGGGCGGAGCTGAAGGGCAAGCTGACCGGATCGGCGGCCGCGCACCGCGGCGATTTCACCGCCAGCTATACCCCCGCGAAGCCGCGTCCGGGCATGTTGGGTCAATCCAAGGCTCAGGCTGGCATCGCGTTCGCGGGCGGCTGGGGCAAGGGACGCCAGGGCGAGCCCGACGCCGCGCTGACGGGCTGGCGAGGCCAGTTTTCGCGCCTGGCGGCCGATACGGCCGGTTTTGCGGTCACGGCAGACCGGCCGGTTTCGCTGGCTTTCCTACCGTCGGCCGTGGCGCCGCAGTGGCAATGGCAGGTCGGCCAGACCGTGCTGAGCGTGACCCTGCCCGGCAAGGAGCGCCTGACGCTGGCGCACAAGGGGTCGCGCGGCGGCGGCAAGCGCTGGGAAACGGCGGGGCAGGCCGACAACCTGGTCATTACCGCCGCCATGGCGCGGCAGGTGATCGGCGCGGTAGATCCCGAGGCCGCGGCCCGGCTGGGCAAGCGCCCCGCGCGCGTGAACGCCATGGTTCCGGAAGGCCAGCGCCGCATCGCGCTCGACGCGCTGTGGGACCTGAAATTCGATGGCCGGCTGGCCGGCACGGCCCGTCTCTCGCGGCGCGAAGGGGATCTGCTGATCCCGGGCGACCCGCCGACGCCGCTCGGCCTGCGCACGCTGGTCCTGGACGTAATCGCCACGCCCGTTTCGGCCAACGCCAGCCGGCTGGACGCCAAGGTGAACCTGGTCACGGAGAAAATGGGCTCGGTGGTTGGCTCCGGCTCCGCGGTGCTGCTGGTCGACGCCAAGGGCGGCATGGCGCTGGACGCCCGCCAGCCCTTGCGCGCCAAGCTGGACGCCGACATCGCCGACCTGGGGTGGGTCGGCCTGTTCGTGGGCGACACGATGGAAATCGGCGGCACGCTCAAGGCCAACCTGGAAGCGCAGGGCTCGCTTGCCGGCAAATGGAGCGCCAGCGGCAACATCCGCGGCGACAAGCTGCGGCTGGTGCGGATCGACGATGGCGTGCGCCTGATCGAGGGCACACTGTCTGCCCGCCTGGACGGGGACACGCTGGTGCTCGACAGCCTGCGCTTCCCCGCGTCGCTGCGGGTCATGCCGGCGGAATGGCGGACCAAGGAATGGATCACCACCAACCCCGAAGCCAAGGGCGGCTACGCCGAGGCCAAGGGGCAGTGGAACCTGATCGACGGCGGCGGCAACGTGCGCCTGACGCTGCACCGGTTCCCGGCGCTGCAGCGGTCGGACCGCTACGCGATGGTTTCGGGCGTCATCGACCTGAAGGCGGCCATGCCGCGCCTCGAGATCGTCGGCGACCTGAAGGCCGACGCCGGCTGGTTCAGCCTGGAAATCCTGCAAGGGGTGCCGTCGCTGGACGACGACGTGAAAGTGCGCCGGGCGGGCGACGACGCCACGGCCGTTTCGACGCCGTTGCAGACCAGCATGAACCTCAAGTTCGACATGGGGCCGCGCTTCTACATCACCGGGATGGGGCTGGACGCGGGCCTGTTGGGCTCCATCCAGATTCAGCTCAACGAGGGCCGCCTGACGGGCTGGGGGCAATTGCGGACGCGAGGCGGCGGCATCGAGGCCTATGGCCAGAAACTGCGCCTGAGCCGGGGCACCCTGACTTTCCAGGGCCGGCTGGACAATCCGCTGCTGGATATCGAAGCCCTGCGCACCGGCGAGCAGGTCGAGGCCGGCGTGAAGGTGGTCGGCACGGCGCAGCGCCCGCGCATCGACCTGGTGTCCTACCCGGACGTCAGCGACGTGGAAAAACTGTCCTGGCTGCTGCTGGGCCGAGGGCCGGACGAAAGCGGGGGCGACGCCGCGCTGCTGATGTCGGTGGGCACGGCGCTGCTGGGCGGCGGGCAGCCGTTCTACAAGCAGTTCGGGCTGGACGACGTCAGTATCCGCACGGGCAACATCGGCAGCTCGGGCAGCATCCTGCCCGACCGCACGGTGGCCGGCGACGTGAACCGGGACAGCGACAGCCAGCTGGCCACGCAATTCCTGGTGGCCAGCAAGTCGTTCGCCAACGGCATCACGCTCAGCGTGGAGCAGGCGCTGGCGGGCAGCGATACCGTCGGCCGGGCCAGCTACCGCCTGGCGCGGGGTCTGTCCCTGGACGTGAAGGGGGGCGCGGTCAACGGGATCGAATTGGTGTACCGGACCTTCTTCGGCAACTGATTCGCGGACGGGGCGGGGCGGTTGCCTCCCCCCGCTCCGGGCGGCATGCGCGCGCTCGGGATAAAATGACGGCCATTCAACCCCTTAGCACCCTTCCCACCATGAGCATCAAAAGCGACCGCTGGATCCGCCGCCAGGCCGAAGCCGGCATGATCGAACCCTTTGAACCGGGGCAGGTCCGCACGGCCAATGGCGGGCGCATCGTCAGCTACGGCACCAGCAGCTACGGCTACGACGTGCGCTGCGCCGATGAGTTCAAGATCTTCACGAACATCAATTCCACCATCGTCGATCCCAAGAATTTCGACGAAGGGTCATTCGTGGATTTCAAGGGCGATGTCTGCATCATCCCGCCCAACTCGTTCGCGCTGGCCCGCACGGTCGAATACTTCCGCATCCCGCGCAGCGTCCTGACGGTCTGCCTGGGCAAGAGCACCTACGCGCGCTGCGGCATCATCGTCAACGTCACGCCGCTGGAACCCGAATGGGAAGGCCACGTAACGCTGGAATTCTCGAACACCACGCCGTTGCCGGCCAAGATCTACGCGGGCGAAGGCTGCGCGCAGATGCTGTTCCTGGAAAGCGACGAGGTCTGCGAGACTTCCTACCGCGACCGCGGCGGCAAGTACCAGGGCCAGCGCGGCGTCACGCTGCCGCGCACCTGATGCGTCAGCCGGCCGGCGGGGGCGCCGGCCGCAGGTAATCGATATCCCATTCGCTTTCGGCGGTCTGGACGAATCCATGCCGCTGGTAGAAGCGATTCGAATCGCTGCCGCGCAGTGCGCCCACGCGCACCGGCAACCCGAGCCGGTCGGCGTCTTCCAGGATCCGCCGCAAAACTTGGCTGCCCAGGCCTGCGCCCTGGGAGCCGGGCCGCAGATACAGGTGATCCAGACGCAGGCCGTCGCCGTCCGGGCGCAGCGCATAGAAGCCCAGCCGCTGCCCGTCCAGTTCGATGGACCAGGTATGTTCCGGCCGGAACGTGCTGCGCAGCCGTGATCGCGCGCGCTCTGGATCGAAGCGCCCCAGGCGTTCCAGGCTTTCGCGCATGGCTTCGATGCGCAGCGCCAGCAGGGCTTCGAAATCCGCTTCGCCGACGGGCTCGTACCGGATGTCCGGTGCCGCCAGCGCGTCGTAGCCCCGTCCCAGGAACTGCAGGATGCAGATGCCGTGCCCGTAGGGATCGCTCAGGTGCGCGATCCGGCCCCATTCGTGCGAGACGGCCGGGTCTTCCAGCCGCGCGCCCGCCGCCACGGCCCATTCGACCGCGCGGTCCGCGTCGTCGACCACCACGTCCAGATGGATCGGCGTCCAGTGCCGGGCATAGTCGCGCGGCTGCCGCGTAGCGCCCGCGGCGGGTGTGCCGGCCGCTTTTTCCAGCAGATAGATGGGCGCTTCGGCGCCGCGCATTTCGGCGGCCTTGGGCCCGAGCCTGCGCTGCAGCCTCAGCCCGAAGGCTCGGCGATAGAAATCGATGGCATGTTCCAGATCCGGCACATCGATGTTGACCAGGATACGCATGGGAGTTCTTCCGTCGGAGATGGCGCAAAACATAGCATGGCCGCCAGGTCCGTTGTTGCGCCGCAAGTGCTAAAGAACCTCACGTCGCGACCGTAAATGACTATATATGTGTTTGCCGATTTGGCGACGTCATTTCTGCAAGCGTGAGCCCCGATCCGTGCGTTACCCCCATGTCCCCTGGCTGCCCCTATTGTTCTATCCCGCGCTGCCGGTGGCCGCGGCGGTGGCGCTGTTGCTGTGGCGGGAATGGCCGCCCGCGCTGACGCTGATCGTCCCGTTCATGCCATGGGCGATGGCCTTGATCTGCGCGGCCACCTGCTTCATGTACCAGCGTTCGCAGACGCTGGCGCTGATGCTCTGCGTGCTGGCCGCCACGGCGGCCTGGCCCGCGCTGGGGCGGGAAGCGCCCTGGGCGCTGGGGCACGCCATGGCGTGGTGGGCCCTGGTCTACGCGATCAATGCCTTGTGGTCCGAGCGGTCCAGCATGCTGGTGGACACGGCGGCGCGCACCGGCCTGATGGCGCTGGGCGCAGCCGCGATTGCGCTGGCGGGCAAGGACGGCGTGGCCGGCGCCCTCGGCGTGCTGTCCGTGCAAGGCAAACTCGGCCACCTGAGCGTGCCGATCGAGGGGCTGATCGCATTGCTGGCCACCGGCCTGGCGCTGACGCTGCTGCTCCTGCGCTATGGCCGGCCGCAGCAGGCCGGGCAATGGCTGGGTTTCGTGTGCATGGCCTGGGCTTTGCCGCGCGGCGCGCAGCATCCCGTCGAACTGGCGCTGATGTCCACCGCCGCGCTGACCGCGCTGTGCGTGTCGCTGGCGCACGAAGGCTTTCACATGGCGTTCCTCGACGAACTGACCGGCCTGCCCGGCAGGCGCGCGCTGAACGAGCGGCTGCAGCGCATGGGCGGACGCGTCTACGCGCTGGCGATGGCCGACGTGGATCATTTCAAGGCGTTCAACGATACCCACGGCCATGATGTGGGCGATCAGGTCCTGCGCATGGTGGCGGCCCAGCTGCGGCGGGTGCCGGGCGGCGGGCACGCCTACCGTTTCGGCGGCGAAGAGTTCACGCTGGTGTTCCCGGGCAAGACCGCGGCGGAATGCAAGCCGCACCTGGAAAGCGTCCGGCGCGCCATCGAGGCCTACCAGATGCGCCTGCGCGACAAGCCCGCGCGTCCCAAGGCCGACCAGCTGGGCATGCGCCGGCGGGGCGGGCGCGATGGGCGCAACGCGCGGCCGCTGCGCGTGACCGTCAGCATGGGCGTGGCCGAACGCGGCGACGCGCTGCGCGTGCCCGAAGCGGTGATCAAGGCGGCCGACCAGGCGCTCTACCGGGCCAAGGATGGCGGCCGCAACCAGGTGTGCCTGTACAGCTTGCGGCGGCGGCCCGGCCAGGCGTAGGCTGCCGCGCTACTGGCCGGGCAGGGCCAGCGACATCAGCGTTTCGTCGTAGAACCTGCCGTTCACGCACAGCGCTTCGCGTTCGCACCCGTATTCGGCGAAACCCAGGCCGGCGTACAGGGCGGTGGCCGCGGCGTTGTTCGACGTTACGCTCAACTGCACGTAGCGGATCCCGCGCATGGCCCCGGCGTGCGCGATGGCCGCCTGCATCAGCAGCCTGGCCAGGCCCCGGCCCCGCTGGGCGGGCGCTACGTACATGCTCCAGATGTGGGCCTTGTGCCGTGTCTTCAGCTTGCGCTGCCGGGCCACGCCGACGATACCGGCCAGCGCCTCGCCGTCGAAGACGCCGAACATCGCCCCGTCGTCCACCGGCGCGATCCAGGCGCGGATGTCCTCCAATGTCAGGGTATGTTCCTCTTCGTAACTCGATCCGAACGATTCGGGGGTTTCAACGAGCGCGTCCAGGCGCAATTGGCGCAGGGCGGCGGCGTCTGCGGGAACGAGGCGTCGGACCAGGGGTGAGGGCATGGGAGAAAAGTGTTGGGAATAGGTAACGTTTTGGAGGCGGTTTGGCCAGTATAGAAGGGTGGCTTGCCTATAATGGTTCCAATGCCGCTTGCGGTTTTCACAAAGGAGCCACTGATGTTCGGTTTCCTCAAGATAAACCAGGACGCCAAGCGCAACGAAGTCCAGGAAGAGTTCGTAGCGCGCGTGGCGGGTGCCGCGCAGGACTTTGTCCA
This sequence comes from Achromobacter agilis, assembly GCF_900496965.1. Classification (GTDB taxonomy): domain Bacteria; phylum Pseudomonadota; class Gammaproteobacteria; order Burkholderiales; family Burkholderiaceae_B; genus Achromobacter; species Achromobacter agilis. The sequence continues at coordinate 41,228 of NZ_UFQB01000005.1, read as the reverse complement.
GGCAGCCGGCCAGACCGGCGCCGTGCTGGACTATTCGCCGTCCAGCGTCCACGCGCTGGATGAAGCGCTGGAGGCCGCCCACCTCGGGACCCTCCCTCTGACCCCCATGCAGACTGTCGGCGCCGCCGCCTACCTCTACGAGGTCGGCCGCCGCGCGCATGGCGGCCTTTACGAAGTGTGCGACGACGAGGACCCGGTCGTGCTGGTCTGCGGCGAACCGGGAACCGAAGTCTGCTTCGGCGCGATCGCAAAGATCGAACGCCGGATCCGGTACGGGGCCACGGAGGCGATTCCGCCTTATTTCGAGCAGTTCACGGCGGCGTTGGAGGCGCGCGAGGCCCGGACCATCCGGTAGCCCCGTCCGGGTTGAAAAGCCGCGCTTTTGGCGCGATGACAACGGCCGCGCATCCCTTCTGGGGATTTCCCTTAGGACTGTAAGAAAAACAGCCCTACAATTCCGCCATTCCCGCCTCCCCGGCGGGTGCTCGCGCCGTCTGTCATCAGGCGGATTTTTACTCGCTGTACACTCGCGCCGCGTTACGCGTCCGATTCCGCCTTGCCCCCAGGAGCGCCCGCATGAAATTCCGCTTCCCCATTTTCATCATCGACGAGGACTACCGTTCCGAGAACGCGTCCGGTTTGGGCATCCGCGCCCTCTCTGCCGCGATCGAGGCCGAGGGCGTCGAGGTGATCGGGGTGACCAGTTATGGCGACCTGAGTTCGTTTGCCCAGCAGCAAAGCCGTGCCAGCGCCTTCATCCTGTCGATCGACGATGAAGAGTTCGACGTGGATTCGCCCGAGGACGTGGCTAGCGCGATCAAGAACCTGCGCGCCTTCATCGGCGAACTGCGCTTTCGCAACGCCGACATCCCCATCTACCTGTACGGCGAGACGCGCACCTCGGAACACATCCCGAACGACATCCTGCGCGAACTGCACGGCTTCATCCACATGTTCGAGGACACCCCCGAATTCGTGGCGCGCCATATCATTCGCGAAGCCCGCAGCTACGTCGACAGCCTGCCGCCGCCGTTTTTCCGTGAACTGGTCAAGTACGCGCAGGACGGTTCGTACTCCTGGCACTGTCCCGGCCACTCGGGCGGCGTGGCGTTCCTGAAGAGCCCGGTGGGCCGGATGTTCCACCAGTTCTTCGGCGAGAACATGCTGCGCGCCGACGTCTGCAATGCCGTCGACGAACTGGGCCAGCTGCTGGACCACACCGGCCCCGTGGCCGAGTCGGAACTGAATGCGGCGCGCATCTTCCACGCCGACCACTGCTTCTTCGTGACCAACGGCACCTCCACTTCGAACAAGGTGGTGTGGCACGCCAACGTCGCCGCCGGCGACGTGGTCGTGGTGGACCGCAACTGCCACAAGTCCATTCTGCACGCCATCACGATGACAGGCGCGATTCCGGTGTTCCTGCGCCCCACGCGCAACCACCTGGGCATCATCGGCCCGATCCCGCTGGAAGAATTCCACCCCGACAACATCCGCAAGAAGATCGAGGCCAACCCCTTCGCGCGCGAGGCGGTCAACAAGAATCCGCGCATCCTGACGCTGACGCAGAGCACGTATGACGGCGTCATCTACAACGTGGAAATGATCAAGCGGGAGCTGGGCAGCTACGTCGATACGCTGCACTTCGACGAAGCGTGGCTGCCGCACGCATCGTTCCACGAGTTCTACCAGGACATGCACGCCATCGGCCAGGACCGCCCGCGCAGCCAGGACGCGATGGTGTTCGCCACGCACTCCACGCACAAGCTGCTGGCCGGCATTTCGCAGGCCTCGCAGATCATCGTGCAGGAGTCCGAGACCCGCAAGCTGGACCGCAACGTTTTCAACGAAGCCTACCTGATGCACACGTCCACCTCGCCCCAGTACGCGATCATCGCGTCCTGCGACGTGGCCGCCGCCATGATGGAGCCGCCGGGCGGCACCGCGCTGGTCGAGGAAAGCATCCGCGAAGCCATGGACTTCCGCCGCGCCATGCGCAAGGTGGAGTCGGAATTCGGCAAGAACGACTGGTGGTTCAAGGTCTGGGGTCCGAACCGCCTGGTGCCGGAAGGCATCGGCAACCGCGACGAATGGATCCTGGAATCCGACGACCATTGGCATGGCTTCGGCGACCTGGCCGAAGGCTTCAACATGTTGGATCCGATCAAGGCCACGGTCATCACCCCGGGCCTGGACATGTCCGGCAGCTTCGGCGAAACGGGCATCCCCGCCGCCCTGGTCTCCAAGTACCTGACCGAGCACGGCGTGGTGGTCGAGAAGACCGGCCTGTATTCGTTCTTCATCCTGTTCACCATCGGCATTACCAAGGGCCGCTGGAACACGCTGCTGACCGCCCTGCAGCAGTTCAAGGACGACTACGACCGCAATCAGCCACTGTGGCGCATCCTGCCGGAGTTCTGTCGCGACCATCGCCGCTACGAGCGCATGGGCCTGCGCGACCTGTGCCAGCAGATCCACGAGGCTTACCGCGAACGCGACGTGGCGCGCCTGACGACCGAGATGTACCTGAGCGACATGGTCCCGGCCCTGAAGCCGTCGGACGCCTTTGCCCGCATGGCGCACCGCGAGGTCGAGCGCGTCGATATCGACAAGCTGGAAGGCCGCGTGACCGGCGTGCTGCTGACGCCGTATCCTCCGGGCATCCCGCTGTTGATTCCGGGCGAACGCTTCAACCGCACCATCGTCCAGTATCTGCAGTTCGCGCGCGAGTTCAACCAGCGCTTCCCCGGTTTCGAAACCTATATCCACGGCCTGGCCGATGAAGTGGGTCCCGACGGCGAAAAGCGCTATTACGTTGATTGCCTGATCGAAGAGTGAGGCCCGGCGGGCCTGGAGTCCTGATGTTCGATGTAGCCGTACTCGGCGCCGGCGCCGCTGGCATGATGTGCGCCGCGGTGGCCGGCCAGCGCGGCCTGCGCGTGGTGCTGGTCGACCACGCCAGCCGCCTGGCCGAGAAGATCCGCATTTCCGGCGGCGGCCGCTGCAATTTCACCAACATCGGCGCCGGGCCCGCCAACTTTCTTTCCGACAATCCGCATTTCTGCCGTTCGGCCCTGTCGGGGTATACGCCGCAGGATTTCCTGGCGTTGCTGAAGCGCCACCATATCGCCTGGCACGAGAAGCATCGCGGCCAGCTGTTCTGCGACGACTCCAGCGAATCCATCATCGAGATGCTGCGCGCCGAATGCGACGCGGGCGGCGTGCAGTGGCGCATGAATTGCGCGGTGGCCGAGATCGGGCAGGGCGAGCAGGGCTTCGAATTGCGCACCGGCCAGGGGCCGATCCGCGCGGCCAAGCTGGTGATCGCCACCGGCGGCATGGCGATCCCGCAGCTGGGCGCCACCGACTTCGGCCTGAAGGTCGCGCGGCAGTTCGGCCTGAAGGTCGTGGAGCCCCGGCCCGCCCTGGTGCCGCTGACTTTCGACCCCGCGCAGTGGCAGGCCCTGTCCGAATTGTCCGGCGTGGCGCTGGAAGTCAGCCTGCACACAGGGCAGGGCAAGGCCCGCGGCGAATTCCTGGAAGACCTGCTGTTCACGCACCGCGGCCTGTCGGGGCCGGCGATCCTGCAGATATCCAGTTTCTGGAAGCCGGGCGAGCCCATCGTGGTGGATCTGGCGCCCGGCCGTAACCTGGCCGAGGAGCTGCTGGCGTCGAAATCCGGCAACCGGCAGCAGCTGCACACCGTGCTGGCGGGCCTCTGGCCCAAGCGCCTGGCCGACCGCTGGCTGCACCTGGCGGAGCAGAAGGGCAAGCCCGGGCTGGCGGCGTTGCGCCTGGCCGATGCGCCGGACAAGACCCTGCGCGGGCTGGCGCAGGACATCCACCAATGGACGCTGGTGCCCAGCGGCACGGCGGGCTACAAGAAGGCCGAGGTGATGCGCGGCGGCGTGGACACGCGCGGCCTGGACCAGAAGTCCATGCAGGCCAAGACCACGCCCGGCCTTTACTTCATCGGCGAAACCGTGGACGTCACGGGTTGGCTGGGCGGCTACAACTTCCAGTGGGCCTGGGCCTCGGGCATGGCTTGCGGCAAGGCGCTGTAGGGCGCCTGCTAGCCGGCCAGCACGCGGTTCGAGAGGCAGCCGACACTTCCCACTTCCACCTCGACGATGTCGCCATCCTTCATGAACAGGGGAGGATTGCGCTTGAAGCCGACGCCGCCGGGCGTGCCCGTTACGATGACATCGCCTGGCTCCAGCGTTGCGAAGCGAGAGATGTACTGGATGAGCCGTGGGATGCTGAAGATCAGTTGCGCGGTGGTGGCATGCTGCACTACCTCGCCGTTCAGCCGGGTGCTTAGCGAAAGGTCGGCACCGTCGGGAACCTCGTCGCGGGTGGCCATCCACGGCCCGAATGCGCCGGTGGCGTCGAAGTTCTTGCCAGGCGTCCACTGGCTCGTGTGCTGCTGCCAATCACGCACCGACGCGTCGTTGTAGGGCGCGTAGCCGGCGATGTGCGCGTAGGCATCTTCCTGGCTGATGCGGCGGCCTCCCTTGCCGATCACCACGGCGATCTCGCCTTCATAGTCCAACTTGTGCGATTCGGCGGGGCATCGAATGGCCAGGCCGTGTCCGACCTGCGAGGTGGCGACGCGCAGGAACAGGGTCGGCTCGCCGGTGGGTTCGCGATTGGTTTCCCGACGGTGGTCCTCGTAGTTCAAGCCTACGCACAGAATCTTTCCCGGATCGGGGATGACCGGCAGCAGTTGCACGTCTTCAAGACTGACATCGGCAGCGCGGCCCCGCGCCGCGCGCGCGATGTCGGGCAGGGCCTGCGCCTGCAGTGCCGCCCGCAGCGAGCGGTAGCGTCCTTGCGTTAGCGGCTGTCCGTCGATGATGCGCCCGTCTTCCGCGAGCAGGCCCCAGGAGGCAAGGCCCTGCCGTTCAAAGCTGAGTAGTTTCATGATGATCTCCTATAGGTTTCGCTATCGTTAAAAAGCCCACGGTTCCCTTAGAATGGCAAGCCGACGCCAGAACCGGTTTCTCCATGAACATAACCATCAAGCAGTTGCGCGCTTTCGTGAACGTGGCCAACGCCGGCAGCTTCACCGAAGCTGCCAAGCGCATGCATGTGACGCAATCGGCCCTGAGCCTGCTGCTGCGCGAATTGGAAAGCGAACTGGATTTCCGCCTGCTCGATCGGAATAGCCGCAATACGCAACTGTCGGTCATGGGGGCCGAGTTCTATCCGCTTGCCGTCAAAGTCCTCGACGACCTCGATAACGCCGTGCACAGCACGCTGCAGCTGCATGATCGCCAGCGCGGCGGCGTGCGCGTCGCTTGTACGCTGCTTTACAGCCAGGCGCTCATGCCTGAAATCCTGGCGATGTTCGGTCAGCGGTATCCGGGCATTGACGTGCGCATGCTCGATATGCCCAATGAGCAGGTTCTGGTGCGGGTGCTGAACGACGAGGCCGATTTCGGCATCGCGCCGCAACGTCCGACGCCTGCCGGGATGCGCCAAGAACGGCTGTTCCAGGACCGCATCCAGCTTATCTGCCCGAGTACCCATCCGCTTGCGCGCAAGAAAAGGGTCACTTGGAAGCAGGCGCTCGATTACCCGTTCATCAGCCTGCCGCTGGACTTCACCGTGCGTCTGCAGGCAGATTTGCGCGCATGGTCCGAATCGCTGGTGCTTGAGCCTGCGCATTCCGTTTCGTATCTCACCACGGCCATCGGCATGGTGAAGTGGGGGCACGGTCTGACCGCGCTGCCGTCGTATTCGACACCGTTGTTGTCGTCGTATGGCGTCACCGGCATTGCGGTGCAGGATCCGGTGATTCATCGGCAGATATCTATCTTTACCAAGAAAGGACGCAGCCTGTCGCCTGCGGCGCAAAGCCTTAAACAGTTCCTGTCCGACTTCATGGCCGACCGGAAGTGATGTGCGCAGGTTTTGCGGGCCCGGCGCGGTTCGGCCGCCGCTCGCAATACTTGCTGGCGCTGCGGCAATACGCTGGCTATCACAGGTCGAGCACCAGGTTGTCGTCCAGGCAGCCCGAGCAGCAGATCATCATGCTGCGGCCGGCGGCGCGTTCGTTTTCGCTGAGCACCTGGTCGCGGTGGTCGGGGCGGCCGGCCAGCACGCCGGTCTCGCAACTGCCGCATACCCCCTGGCCGCAGGAAAAGGCGGGGTCCAGGCCGGCTTCCTGCAGCACCTGCAAGATCGTCCGGCCCGCCGGTACCTGCAGGGAGCGTCCGCTGCGGGCCAGCGTGACGGTATAGCCGCCAGCGCGCGAGGGCGCCTCGGTGGCGGCGAAGCGCTCGTAGTGCACGCGCTCGGCGGGCAGCCGGGACGCGGCCGCAAGAAACGCGTCCAGCATGGAAGCCGGGCCGCAGCAATAGATATGCGCATGCGGCGGCAGGTTGCCCACCAGGCCTTCGATATCCAGACGGTCGGCCGGTTCGGCCTGGTCGAAGTAGAAGCGCACCCGCTCGTCGCCCTCAAACTCGGCCGTGAAAGCCGCCGCGCTGGGCGTCCTGGCGCAGTAGTGCAACGACCAGTGTTTTCCCAGGTCGTTCAGGCGCCGGATCATGGCGCGTATGGGCGTGATTCCGATACCGCCGGCAATGAATACCGACTGCCGGGCATTTTCGACCAGCGCGAACGCATTGCTGGGCGCGACCGCCGGCAGTATGTCGCCGACGCGAACGCGTTCGTGCAGGTAGCGCGAGCCGCCACGGCTGCGTGGATCGAGGTTGACCGCGACCACGTAGCGGTGGCGTTCGCGTTGTGAGTTCGTCAGCGAATAGCTGCGCCGCATGCTGTCCGGCAGCACCAAGGAGATGTGCGCGCCGGCGGTGAAGGCCGGCAGCGGGCATCCATCGTTCGAGACGAACTCGTAAGCGAGGATGCCGCGCGCCTCTTCGGAAATGGCGCGAACCCGCAAGGAAAGGAGGAACTCATTGCTCATGATGCGAGGCTGGGTCTGGAGATGGCGGGCGGCTGCAGCGTTTGGTCATTCGACCTTGATGCCGGCCATGTGGGCAATCTTGCCCCATTTGTCGTACTGGGCGCGGAAGAAACGGGCAAATGAGTCTGGCGTTCCGGTAGCGACTTCGGCGCCTTGCGCGGCCATCGCCTGCTGAAAATCGGGTGTTTTCAACGTTTCGTCCAGCGCCTGGGACAGGCGTGTCACGATGCCGGCAGGCATCTCCCTGGGACCGAGTACGGCGAACCAGGTGCCTGCCTCGAAGCCGTCCACGCCGGACTCTTGCATTGTGGGTACGTCTGGCATCAGGGGGGAACGATTGCTTAGCGTGATGGCCAGCGGCACGAGCTTGCCGCTCTGCACATGGGGTAAGGCCGATACCAGTACGTCGAACATGACGTCGACCTGCCCGCTGATAACGTCAACCAGGCCAGGCGAACTGCCCTTGTAGGGAATGTGGACGATGTCCACCTGTTCGATCGATTTGAACAATTCGCCGGCAAGGTGCGCCGCGCTGCCGTTACCGAACGACGCATACGTCAGCTTCCCCGGTTGAGCGCGGGCGGCCCGGACCAGATCCCGCACGGTCTTGAGGCCGGTATCGGGGTTGGCGACGAGCACCAGGGGCGATTGGGCAATCAGTTTGACCGGTGTGAACGAATCGATGGCCTCGTAAGGCAGTTTGGGATAGGCGTGCGGAGTTACGGTCAGGGGACCGGCGGCGCTGAAAAGCAGCGTGTAGCCGTCGGCGGGCGCTTTGGCGACCATGTCCTGCCCGATCATGCCGCCCGCGCCGGCCCGGTTTTCCACGACAAAGGGCTGGCCCAGCCGCTGGGCCAGCGATTTGGCAACCAACCGCGCGGTACTGTCGGTCGAGCCGCCCGCTGCATACGGAACAATCAGGCGCACCGGCTTGTCGGGGTAGTCGGCCTGGGCCGCACCGCAACAGGCGAAGAACAGCAGCGAAGTCGTGGCGCACAGCTTGCGTAGGGATATGTTCATGCTCTCTCCTTTGGTTGATAGCGGTCCGCCTGTATCGACGGTTGGTTCCAGACCGGCGGGTCAGGTTCTGGCGGCCGGCATCCGGCCTGTCGGATCGCCGAAGCGTTCCTTCATGATCTCTTCGAAGGGAGTGCCTTCGTTGGCGACCCAACTGCCTGAGCGCAGCCGGTAGCTTTCGTGGAGCAAGGGCGCCTGCGGCGGATCGCCGTTGGCAAGTGCTTTGGCGCCGGCCAATACGGTGCGGCGAAACCGCACGATCGCGGCATCGGTCGCGGTTAGATGTTCGCGCGTGCGATCGGCTATCGCGCCTTGGCTTTCCTGGATCATTGCGTCCTGCTCGGCCACGCCATGCACACCCGTGAATGTTCTGTGCTTTTGATCCATGCGGTTGAGCAGATATTCGTTGGACTTGTTGCGCAGGGGAAGATAGTCGGGGCCGACCTCGGCCACGACGCCGTGCCCCCCTTGGAGTTGTGTCCGTTCTTCATCGGAGAGGGGGCGGTCGGGGTTCCAGACGTAGGTATATATCCAGCATGCCGTATCGGTAATGGGTACGAAGGTATAGCCGAAATAATTCTCGCCGGGCAGCGTCGATGGGGTCGTGCTGTGCGACGGCAGCGCGAAGTGCGCCATGCGCCAATAGATGCTATTGCCGCCGGCGCGCCGCGCGCCGCCCACCACGAAGCCGACGTCGTGGGACAGAATCGAGAAGCTCGGCATGGGGTCGCGGCGAATCCAGGCCAGGCGTTGTTCATCGGCTGGCGCATCCGGATTCGCGTTGGACGGCACGGACGGCGCCGGCATATGCAGGAACGAGAAATGCGAGGTATCCAGGGCGCCTTCGATCGCCTGCGCCCAATTGCATTCCTGGCGCTTCTTCGTCACATAGCGATGCGTCTCGGGCAGTTCGCCGAATTCCAGTCTTGGCACTTCGGGTAGTTCGCTGGCCTCGGTCTGTGGACCCAGGTAGGCCCATACAATGCCGCCGTACTCGCGCGTGGGGTAGGCCTTGATTGCCATCTCGCCGTGGTAATTGGAGTCCGGGGACACGTTTGGCAGGTCCATGGCCTTGCCGTTCACGTCGAATTTCCAGCCGTGGAACACGCAGCGCAATCCGCAGTCTTCATTGCGGCCGTAATAGAGATCGGCGCCGCGATGCGGACAGACTGGGTCGACCAGTCCCACACGTCCTTGCGTATCCCGAAAGGCCAAGAGCTTTTCGCCCAGGACCTGCAAGCGTAGCGGTGTGCCGTCGGGTTCAGGCAACTGCGCCGATAGCGCCACGGGCTGCCAGAAGCGCCGGAAGTACTGCCCCATGGGCTGATCCCCATCGGTGCGGGTCAAGAGTTCATTGTCAGCTGCGTTCAGCATGCTTGTTCCTCGCAGTAGCTTGTCTGTGTATTAGCGCGCTGTGCCGATGCCGTAAGGAGTTCCCCATTGCAGCGTGTCGGTGGTGAGTCCGGAGGGCTCGTACTCGCAGCCGATCCAGCGGTCCCACCCCAGGGCCTCGAGTTGCTCGAAAAACCAGGGGAAGTGGATTTCACCGGTGCCCGGCTCATGCCGGCCCGGCACATTGCCGATCTGTACGTGGCCCACGTGCGGATAGGCGCGGCGCAGCGTCTCGGTGAGATTGCCTTCTTCCATCTGTACGTGATAGGTGTCGAAGCACAGCTTTACGTTGGGCTTGCCGATGGCTTCGATGCACGACAGGCCTTCGTCGATGCGGTTGTAGAAATAGTCGGGAAAGCGCGCCCGGCAACAGGGCTCGAGGATCAGGGTCAAGCCTTCGCTGCCGGTCAGCGCGGCCGCGTAGGCAATGTTCTCCAGGAATACGTCGCGGCACTGGGCCCGGTCCATGCCCGTGGGGATGTTTCCGGCCATGGCATGAATCATGGGGCCGCCGACCTGGACGGCGTATTGCACGGCGCTTTCCACGCTGCGCCGGAAGTCGGCCTCGCGCCCCGGCAGGGCAGCGATGCCGCGTTCACCCGCCGCCCAATCGCACGGGGTGAGCACCTGGACCAAGGTCAAGCCGTGCTCACCCAGCAGGTCCGCGATCTGGCGGGCGGGGTATTCGTAAGGGAACGCCACCTCCACGCCTTTGAACCCGGCGCGCGCGGCCGCACCATACCGTTGCAGCATAGGCAGTTCGGTAAACATCCAGCGCAGGTTGGGATCGAAACGCAACATTGAGTCTCCTTGGTTGTCTCTCGTGTTGGGCGCAGCTGTTTGCCAGCATCTCGTACGGTCGACAATCTACGGTCCGAAGGGACGGGGAACAATGCAAGTGACCCAATAGATCGATTAGGAAACCTTATGGGCGGGGTTGCCGCCGGCCGGGGTTCGCGGCGGTTTCAACCCCGTGAAGTCCGGTATTCGGCAGTGGGGGATGAGATGGTCAATTGCGATATTGAATAAAAATTAATATCATTAAAATTATCATTATGTATTTGGGTTTGGCGCAAAACGGTTTCAAGTTTCCGTCCCGCTCGGATCCGCCGTCCGGGAGCCCGGATGCGCGCTGGCACATAAACCGCTCCCGCGGGAGCCTGAATGGAGAGTCTGCATGCCCTACACCCTTCCCACCCTGCCGTACGCCTATGACGCCCTGGAGCCCCACATCGACGCGATGACGATGGAGATCCACTACAGCAAGCACCATCAGACCTACGTCAACAGCCTGAATGCCGCGCTGGAAGGGGCGGGGCTTTGCACCGATGAGCCCGTCGAGGCGCTGGTGTCGCGCCTGGACCAGCTGCCCGAGGCCGTCCGCGGCGCGGTGCGCAACCATGGCGGCGGGCATGCGAACCACAGCCTGTTCTGGTCGGTCATGTCCCCCGAGGGCGGCGGCGAGCCCTCGGGAACCCTGGCCGCCGCCCTCGAGTCCGAGCTGGGCGGCATGGCCGCCTTCCGCGATGCCTTCACCAAGGCCGCGCTGACCCGCTTCGGCAGCGGCTGGGCCTGGCTGTCGGTGACGCCGGCCGGCAAGCTCGCGGTGGAAAGCAGCGCCAACCAGGACAGTCCGCTGATGCTCGGCAATACGCCGGTCCTGGGGCTGGATGTGTGGGAGCACGCCTATTACCTGAAGTACCAGAACCGCCGGCCGGAATACATTGCCGCCTTCTACAATGTCGTGAACTGGCCCGAAGTCGCGCGCCGCTACGCCGCGGCGAAGCGCTGAGCGCGTCTTTCGCAAGGAGGGCAGCGGCAATGAATACCTTCAGCCGTCATCGCGTGCGGCCGGCGGCTACCAGCATTAGCGTCTGGACCCTGGCCGTCCTGGTGGCTTGCCTGGGATTGCACCAGTTGTGGGCATACCTGGACGTGCGGGCGCCGCACGTGGCGAACGCGCTGCTGGGCGGGCTGGTCGCCGCCGGCGCGACCGCGGTGGGGACCGTGCCCATCCTGTTCGCCCGCAGCATTGCGCAGAAGGTGCAGGACAGCATGTTCGGCTTCGGCGCCGGCGTGATGCTGGCGGCCAGCGCCTTTTCGCTGGTGGCGCCCGGCATCGCCGCGGGCCGCGACCTGGGCTACGGCCCGTGGGGCGCGGGCCTGACGGTGGGGGCCGCGGTGCTGCTGGGGGCGGCCGTCCTGCTGCTCATGGACCGCACGCTGCCGCACGAGCATTTCATCAAGGGCAGGGAAGGGATCGAGGCGCACCGGCTGCGCCGCACGTGGCTGTTCGTGTTCGCCATCACCCTGCATAACCTGCCGGAGGGCCTGGCCATCGGCGTGGGCTACGCGGGCAACGACCCCCTACGCGGCACCGCGCTGGCCACAGGAATTGCGATCCAGGACATTCCCGAAGGGCTGGTCGTGGCGGTAGCGCTGCTGGCCGCGGGCTACCAGCGCGCGTTCGCGGTGGCGCTGGGGATGCTGTCCGGCCTGGTCGAGCCGCTGGGGGCGCTGCTGGGCGCGGCCGTGGTCGGCTGGTCGGCGCCGCTGCTGCCGTGGGGGCTGGGCTTCGCCGCGGGTGCGATGCTGTTCGTGATCAGCCACGAGATCATTCCGGAGTCGCACCGCAAGGGGCACGAGGTCTACGCCACCTGCGGGCTGATGCTGGGCTTCGTGCTGATGATGTTGCTGGACACGGCGCTGGGCTAGCCGGGCATTCCCTGGCGGCGGCTTTCGTTGTATGCTTTCGCCGCTGTCACGCATGTTGCGGGAGAGAGCGGCCTGTATGCCCGGCCGCCGCCGAAGGCGCAATTCGCCCGGAATCGCTCAGGTAACCCATACCGCCCATGCTTGCCCTGTCCCGGTTTTTTTTACCGCGCGGACGTGGCAAAACAGCACTCTGGAGAGACCTGGCGCCGCCCCTGAAATAGGGACATAGCGAGCAGCCCAGGCGCCGAAGGTGCAAACCCGCGCAGCGGGGCAACTCTCAGGCAAAAGGACAGAGGGGCGGAAGATTCAGCCGTTGTGCAGGCGCAGCCCGCTACGCACCACCGGCATTCCGTAACCCTGGCAACAATGCCGTCCCGGAGTTCCCGCGCATGTCCGCACCCCTCAAACGCACCCCGCTGGCCGAAGAACACATCGCCTCTGGCGCCCGAATGGTCGACTTCGGCGGCTGGGACATGCCCCTGGCCTACGGTTCGCAACTGGAAGAGCATCACGCCGTGCGCCAGGACGCGGGCATGTTCGACGTCTCGCACATGCTGAACGTCGACGTGGCGGGTCCGGACGCCTTCGCCTTCCTGCAGCGCCTGGTCGCCAACGACGTGGCCAAGCTGACCGTGCCTGGCAAGGCGCTGTACAGCTGCATGCTGAATCCGCAGGGCGGCGTGATCGACGACCTGATCATCTATTTCTTCGCGTCCGACGAATGGCGCATGGTCGTCAACGCCGGCACGGCCGACAAGGACATCGCCTGGATGCTGCGCGTGAAGCAGGCCGGCGGTTTCGACGTCGCCATCACGCCGCGCCGCGACCTGGCCATGGTGGCCGTGCAGGGCCCCAACGCCCGCGCCAAGGTCTGGGCCGCGCGCCCGGCATGGCAGGCCGCCACTGAACCCCTGACCCCCTTCGTGGCGGCGGTGGTCGGCGACGACACGCTCGTGGCCCGCACCGGCTACACCGGCGAAGACGGCTTCGAAATCGTGCTGCCCGCCACCGAGGTCGTGCAGCTGTGGCGCGATCTGGTCGCCCAGGGCGTGCGTCCCTGCGGCCTGGGCGCGCGCGATACGCTGCGCCTGGAAGCCGGCATGAATCTGTACGGCCAGGACATGGACGAGCTGATCCAGCCCGGCCAGGCCGGCCTGACCTGGACGGTGTCCCTGAAGGACGCCGAGCGCCGCTTCATCGGCCGCGAGGCGCTGGAGCAATTCGCCACGCCGGCGGCCTTCATCGGCCTGAAGCTGCAAGAGCGTGGCGTGATGCGCGCGCACATGGCCGTGCGCACCAAGGAAGGCGTGGGCGAACTCACCAGCGGCACCATGTCCCCCACGCTCGGCGTGTCGATCGGCTTCGCCCGCCTGCCGCAAGGCGTGCGTCCCGGCGATACGGTCGAAGTCGATATCCGCGGCAAATGGGTGCCCGCCCTGGCATGCAAATTGCCGTTCGTCCGTAACGGCAAAGCGGTCGAACACTCGTAAACTCGAAGCTTCGCGCGGGCGGCCGCCCCTATGGGGCGACAGGTCCGCCCGCGCGAGGCGCGCAACACCATTCATCTACCCGCATTCCCTCAGGAGTTCCCATGAGTCTGCCCACCGATCGCAAGTACACCGAGTCCCATGAATGGGTCAAAGCCGAAGGCGACGTGTTCGTCGTCGGCATCACCGATACCGCCCAGGACCAGTTGGGCGACCTGGTTTTCGTCGGCGACGTGAAGGTCGGCGCCAAGCTGAACGCCGGCGAGACCGCTGGCGTGGTCGAGTCGGTCAAGGCCGCCTCCGACATCTATGCGCCGGTGGCCGGCGAGATCGTCGCGTTCAACGAAGAACTGGAAAACAACCCCAACCTGATCAACGAATCGGCCTTCACCGCCTGGATCTTCAAGATCAAGCCGGTCAACGCCGCCGACGCCGACAAGCTGCTGGACGCCGCCGGCTACGAAGCCGTCGCCAACGGCTGAGCCGGTCCGCCGGGGCGGGCGTGGCCGCAACGGCCTGGCGCCCGCCCCGCAAGATGCAATACCGTCCGTCTTCCGACGGCATCCGCTACCCCGAGATCTCCCCATGTCGCGCGCCCTAGACACCCATACCGACTTCATTCCCCGCCACATCGGCCCCTCCGACGCCGACCAGGCCGCCATGCTTGCCGTCATCGGCAGCGCCAGCCTGGACGCCCTGATCGAGGAAGTCGTGCCGCCCAAGATCCGCAGCCAGGCCCCGCTGGCGCTGCCGCAATCGCGCAGCGAAACCGACGTGCTGGATGAGCTGAAGCAGATCGCGGGCCGCAACCAGGTCTACCGCAGCTACATCGGCCAAGGGTACTACGGCACGCAGACGCCCAACGTAGTGTTGCGCAACATCCTCGAGAATCCCGCCTGGTACACGGCCTACACGCCGTACCAGCCCGAGATCTCGCAGGGTCGCCTCGAGGCCCTGCTGAACTACCAGACCATGGTCGCCGACATCACCGGGCTGGACATCTCCAACGCCTCGCTGCTGGATGAAGGCACCGCCGCGGCCGAAGCCATGACGCTGGCGCGCCGCAGCGCCAAGTCGAAGAGCTCGGTGTTCTTCGTCTCGCGCCACGTGCATCCCCAGACCCTCGAAGTCGTGCGAACGCGCGCCGAAGGCCTGGATATCGAGATCGCCGTGGGCGACGAGGCCGAAGGCCTGCCCGAATGCTTCGGCGTGCTGCTCCAGTACCCGCACAGCACGGGCTCCGTGTCCGACTACCGCCAACTGGCCGACGCCGCGCATGCGCAAGGCGCCGTCGTGGCCGTCGCCACCGACCTGCTGGCACTGGCCCTGCTGGCCGCGCCGGGCGAATGGGGCGCGGACATCGCCATCGGTTCGGCCCAGCGCTTCGGCGTGCCGTTCGGTTTCGGCGGCCCGCATGCCGGCTTCATGGCCTGCAAGGACGCCTTCAAGCGCAACATGGCCGGCCGCCTGGTCGGCGTGTCCAAGGACGCGCAGGGCAACCCGGCGATGCGCCTGGCGCTGCAGACGCGCGAACAGCACATCCGCCGCGAAAAGGCCACTTCCAACATCTGCACGGCGCAAGTGCTGCTGGCCGTGATGGCCGGCATGTACGCCGTGTGGCACGGCCCGGCCGGTATCCGCCGCATCGCCGAGCGCGTGCAGCGCAGCACGGCCATCCTGCGCGCCGAGCTGGTCAAGCTGGGCGTCAAGGTCGCCAACGACACCTTCTTCGATACGCTGCTGCTGGAAACGGGCGCTGCCACCCCCGCCATCCTGACGGCCGCCGATTGCGCGCGCATCAACCTGCGCCGCGTCGACGGCGCCCGCCTGGCGGTCTCGCTGGACGAAACCGTAACCGCGGCTGACCTGCAGGCGCTGGTCAACGTCTTCGCCGCCGGCCTGGAGCGCGATGACGTCGAACTCGACCTCGACGCGCTGGACGCGGCCGCCGCCGGCGGCATCCCCGCCAGCGTGGCGCGCGAAAGCGCGATCCTGGCGCACCCGGTGTTCTCCAGCGTGCAGTCCGAAACCGACATGCTGCGCTATCTCCGCAAGCTGGCCGACAAGGACCTGGCCCTGGACCGCACGATGATCCCGCTGGGGTCGTGCACCATGAAGCTCAACGCCACCGCCGAGATGATTCCCATCACCTGGCCCGAGTTCGCGCTGATCCACCCGTTCGCGCCCGCCGCGCAAAGCCAGGGCTACAACGAGCTGATCGACCGCCTGTCGGCCGCGCTGTGCGAAATCACCGGCTACGACAACATCAGCCTGCAGCCCAACTCGGGCGCGCAGGGCGAGTACGCCGGCCTGCTGGCGATCCGCGGCTACCACCAGGCCAATGGCCAGCACCAGCGCAACATCTGCCTGATCCCGTCGTCGGCGCACGGCACCAACCCCGCCTCGGCCCAGCTGGCCGGCATGGACGTGGTGGTGGTGGCCTCTGACTCCAACGGCAACGTCGATCTGACCGACCTGCGCGCCAAGATCGAACAGGTCGGCGACAAGCTGGCCGCCCTGATGATCACGTACCCCTCCACGCACGGCGTGTTCGAAGAAGCCGTGACCGAAATCTGCGATCTGGTGCACCAGGCCGGCGGCCAGGTTTACCTGGACGGCGCCAACATGAACGCGATGGTCGGCGTGGCCCAGCCGGGCAAATTCGGCTCGGACGTGTCCCACCTGAACCTGCACAAGACCTTCTGCATCCCGCACGGCGGCGGCGGCCCCGGCGTGGGCCCCGTAGCGGTGCGCGCGCACCTGGCGCCGTACCTGCCCGGCGTGGTGAACGAACAGGGCAAGCTGTCGGGCGATGCCAAGGTCGGTCCCGTCTCGGCCGCGCCGTTCGGCTCCGCCGGCATCCTGCCGATCCCGTACGTGTATATCGCGCTGATGGGCGCCGACGGCCTGCGCCGCGCCACCGAAGTGGCCATCCTGAACGCCAACTACATCGCGACGCGCCTGCGCGGCCACTATCCGGTGCTGTACGCCGGCCGTCACGGCCGTGTGGCGCACGAATGCATCCTGGACGTGCGTCCGCTGAAGGAAACCAGCGGCATCAGCGCCGAAGACATCGCCAAGCGCCTGATGGACTACGGTTTCCATGCGCCCACGATGAGCTTCCCCGTGGCCGGCACGCTGATGGTCGAGCCGACGGAATCGGAAGGCATCGCCGAGCTGGACCGTTTCATCGACGCGATGATCTCGATCCGCGAGGAAATCGCCCAGGTCGAGCGCGGCGAGCGCGATCGCGAGGACAACGTCCTGAAGAACGCGCCGCACACGGCGCAGATGCTGCTGGCCGAAGAGTGGCTGCACGACTATCCGCGCCAGCAGGCCGCCTACCCGGTGGCGTCGCTGCGCGATGCGAAGTACTGGCCGCCGGTTGCCCGCGTGGACAATGCCTATGGCGATCGCAACCTGGTGTGCGCCTGCCTGCCGATCGAGGCCTACGCGTAAGCGCGGGCGGCAAGGCCCGGCGCGAGCCGGGCCTGGGCAAAAAAAATCCCCCGTCAGGAAGACGGGGGATTTTTTTATCCTGCGTCGGCTTGGTGCTTACTTCGCCGGCGCGGCCTTGGCGGTGACGTTGAAGTCTTCCGCGATGCTGAAGAACGTGTTCAACAGGATCTGCAGGTTTTCCTTGCCGATTCCGCCTTCCGAGTTCACGTCCATCTGCAGCACGGCCTGGTTCTTGTCGTCCAGGTAGGCGCGCGTCCAGCGGTACTCCTGGTTCCAGGCGTTGATGGCCTTGAGCGAAACCGGCTTCTTGCTGCTGTAGGTCGCGGTCACCACGAGGTCATGGCACTTTTCCGTGAAGTCGTTGCACAGGAGTTCGACGCGCAGTTCGGTGGCGCCCGTATTGGCGGGGGCCAGGATCAGCACGGGGCCCTCGTCGCCGTCTTCCTTGCGGGGGGAGTACGACATGTCGGTCAGCATGGCGTTGACGGTGTCGAGGTCGAAGTCCTGCATCAGGTCGGCGGGAGCGGCCGCCGCGGCGGGCTCTTCCGGATCCATGTCCATGTCCATGTCTTCCGGCTCGCCTTCGTCATCCATGCCCGCCGCGCCCAACAGGCCCGCGAACAGTTCGTCAGCCGGGATCTTCGTGCCGTTCAGGTCGCCCATGCCGTCGGCGAAGTGGAACTTGCCGACGATGTTGTCGCCGTCGTTCTTGCCGACGTTGAACATTTCGGCCATGCCCGATACCGAGCGCATCTGCTCGTCGGCTTCGGCGCCCGCTGCCGTGGCGTCCAGGCCTTCCTTCTTGATGGCGTACTGCACCATCAGGTCGCGGACCATGGGCTTGGAGATGATCAGCGTGGCGTCGATCTGCTTGATGGCCTTGACCACGATTTCCTGCGGCGTCAGGTCCTTCACGTTGGGCGGATTGGCCAGGTCCAGCGCGAACGTCAGCTTGCTTTCGCCCTTGGCGGTTTTCCAGCTGATCGGATCGATGCTGAACGACGGGTTGCCGTTGAGCAGCTTGCCGGCGTTATCCAGCAGCACGTCGAACTGTTCGTCCTTCAGGCCTTCGTCGCTGGCGCCCATCATGTACTGGCGCACGATCTGGTTATAGGTGTCCGACAGTTGCTTGACGGCGCTGCCGTCCAGCTTGGCCAGCTTGATGACGGCCTGGCCATTGCCCAGCGCTACATCGTTCAGGACGATGTCGCCGGTCTGGTAGGTGGCCTCGGCGTTGATGGTCTTGTCGTCTTCAGCCAGCTTGACGCCATAGCCCAGGTTGTCCAGCGAGAGCTTGATGTCCTCGTCGGGCTTGACGACGTCGATGCGCTTGACCTTGATGTTCGAGTCGCCGATGGACAGGCCGAACTTGCCCATGCGGCTGTTCACGTCCATCGTCAGGCCCGACATCGTCATCTTGATGGGGTCGTCCGCTTTCTCGCCGTCCACCGACAGGGTTTCCATCAGGGCATGCGCCGTGACGGCCTGCAGGCTGCGGTCGAACGAGCCATTGACCGTCATGCCGCTGAAGTCGACCGCATTGCCGGCATGCGCGATCTTCACCGGGGCGATCCGGGCGGTCGAGGTCGTGACGCCGCCGAAGTTGATCATGGCGTCGCCGGTCAGCGGCGAGACGTCCTTGGTCAGTTCGAACAGTTCCTTGATGTTGTCGGTCTTGGCGATCTCGGAGTGGACGAAAGCCAGCTTGGGCGCGATCGCGCCGCGCGCCAGGGCGCTCTTGGGGAAGGGGCCATGTTCGATGGTGGCGTCGAACTCGACCATGCCGGCGGGCATGCCGTCGGGAGTGTTGTCGCTCTTGACGAAGGACAGGCCGTAGCGCGCCTGCGTCGAGAACAGGCCGCGTTCGTACTTCAGTTGATCGATGCGCAGGCCGAACAGCGGCGTGATCTTGGCCAGTTTTTCATTGGCCTCGGCCAAATGGCGCTGCGAGCTTTCTTCGATGCGCTTGCCGGTGTACCACGTGGCGCCTACCCAGCTTCCTGCTCCCACTATGACCACGCCGAGGGTGATCGCTACGCTCTTTTTCATCGTTCTGCTTGTGTCGTTGATTATCGAGTCATATCCGATAGCCGCGGCGGCTTCAGCCGCGGGGCGCCCTTGAGGAGCCCTTCATCGGAATACACGTATTCATCGGCCTGTAAGGCCCGCGGCGAGTATACCGAGGCAGTAGGTCACCTGACCGTGCTCACGGTTACAGAAGATTTCAAAATGAAAGCCGGCGCGTTGGCGCCGGCTTTTTCTGCGGAAAGACGGGGAAGTTACAGCGGATCCAGCGGGTAAATCGGGCGGCGCACGTTCTTGAACTCCAACTGGCCGTAGTCGGAGGTGGTGACTCCCACGCCGGTGCATTCAATGACTTCCGTGGCCATGTCGGAGAAGCCCGCGCGCCAATGCACGCGGCTCTTCAGCACCACATAGCGTTTTTGCAGCGGGTCGATACCGGCCGACAGCAGGCAGTTCACGTCGAAGGGCTCTTGGTGGCGCGACACCACCACGATCTCGACGCGGCCCGTGTCGATCACGACGGTCAGGCCGGTATCGTTGCGCACCCCGCGGTACATCGGGCCGCGGTTCAGGTAGACGCCGTCAAACACCAGTTTGACGCGGCCGGTGACTTCCAGCGGCTCATTGGGCGCTTGAATGGCGGGCATGGCCACTTTGCCGCCCAGCTTGAGGGTGATGGTCCGGCCCACGCCGGCCGCGGCCGCTTCCTGCGCGGCCTGCGGGTCGCAGATGGCGTAGAAGACGACATTTTCCAGTTCCTGGCTCAGCACCTCGGCCAGGACGGCGGTGGTGTCCATCGTGCCGCCCGAGCCGGTGTTGTCGTAGTGATCCAGCAGCACCACGGGGCCTTGCTCGATGGTTTTGGCGCGCGCGATGGTCGGCGCGAGCGGTTGCGGGTGAAACACCCAGTCGGCGCGGCCGGCCCAGGCGCGGTCCAGCAGTTCGTCTCGGTACTGTTGCGCTTCTTCCAGCTTGCCGTTCGTACAGACCACGGCGCTCAGGCCCGCTTCGCGGATGTCGGCGTGGGGAAACCCTACGAAGACCGAGGCGGCCAGCACACCGCCGGCCTCCAGTTCCTTGCAGCGTTCCTGCAGGGGCTTGTTGGGCGCGGCATGGGTGCCCTGGCACATGATGTGAGGCAGCATGGGCTTGTTGGCCCAGGCCATGACGGGCTTGATCTCGCCCTTCAAAGTGCGGACGATCACGTTCGCGGCGCGCACGCCCGATTCGCGGATGTCGACGTGGGGATAGGTATGGAAGCCGCTGATGACCGTGGCGTTCTTGACGATGTCGTCGTAGATGTTGGCGTGCATGTCCAGCGTGACCGCCACGGGCGTCGTGGGGTCGATCTCGCGCAGGCGGCGCAGCAGGTCGCCTTCGGCGTCGTCCACGCCCTGCGCCACCATGGCGCCGTGCAGATCCAGCAGGATGGCGTCGAAGCCGCCGCGCTTGACCTCGTCCAGGATCAGCTTGCACAGCCGCTCGTGCGTTTCCGCGCTGGCCGGTCCGCTGGGCCAGGACTCTGCCGCCACGGGCACGACCATGTCGGCGCCTTCGCGGCGCGCCACCTCGATGTAGCCGCCCAGGCCGCTGTCGGTGTTCTCGTAGGCCTTGATGGCGCGTTCGCCGGCCAGGACTTCGGGATTGCCGCGGAAGAAGCGGTCGAGCGGGGTCGGCACGGGCGAAAACGTATTCGTTTCGTGCTTGATCATTGCCAAAAGCCAACGCATGGGAATTCCTGTGGGTTGCTGTGGAAGAATCAGGCTGCCTGGGGGGGGCTGGGGCCAGGGATGTTGGGCGGGGCGCATCCGTTCCCAGGCGCGCGCGAGCCGCAGCACGCCCAGGTCGTCGAAGCGCGGGCCGGCGATCTGCAGGCCGATGGGCAGGCCCGCCTTGGTGTAGCCGCAATTGACGGAAGCCGCGGGCTGCTCGCTCATGTTAAAGGGCAACGTGAAGCCGATGTGGTGCATCGTGGTGGCGAGCTCGTTGGTGGGCGAGGGCCATTCCGCGTTGTAGGCGACCACGGGCGCCACGGGCGACAGCACGTAGTCGTACGGCGCGCAGGCCGCGACGGTCTTGGCGCGCACGTTCACGGTTTCGTGGTAGCTGCGGAACACGGCCTCGCCGGACTGGCCGCCGCCGCTTTCCGCCCAGGCGCGGATGAAGGGCAGGATCCTGGCGCGGCGCGCTTCCGGCAGGGCGGCCAGGTCGAGCGCCGAGCGGGTGCGCCAGAAACGGTCCACGCCGTCCAGCATGTCCGGGGTCATCCAGGGCTGCACGGGCGTCACGATGGCGCCCGCGGCCTCGAAGGCGCGGGCCGCGGCTTCCACTGCCTCGATGATCTCGGGATCCACCGGCAAGCCGCAGCCCGCGTCCAGCAACAGGCCGATGCGCAGGCCGCGCACTTCGCGCTCCAGGTTCAGCCAGTCGAAATCCTGGAACGGGAGGCTCATGTGGTCGCGCGCGTCGGGCTGCGACAGCACGCCCATCATGAGGGCGGCGTCGGTGACCGTGCGGGTCATGGGGCCGGCGCAGCGGCCCATGAACGGCGGGTCGATGGGAATGCGGCCGAGGCTGGGCTTGAGCGTCGCGATGCCGCACCACGCCGCGGGCAGGCGCAAGGAGCCGCCGATGTCGGTGCCGATATGCAGGGGGCCGTAGCCCGCGGCCGCCGCGGCGCCCGCGCCGGCGCTGGAGCCGCCCGGATTCTTGGACAGGTCCCAGGGGTTGCGCGTCAATTCATGGAAGCTGGACAGGCCCGACGACAGCATGCCGTAGTCGGGCATGGTGGTCTTGCCAAGCAGCACCGCGCCGGCTTCCCGCATGCGGGCGGCGGGTGGGGCATCGGCCGCGGCAGGCGTCAGGTCGGTCGCCGCGGTGCCCAGCGGCACGGGCACGCCGCGCGTGGCGATGTTTTCCTTGATGGTGGACGGCACGCCGTCCAGCGTATGGCCGCCGGCCGTTTGGGGCTCGCCTTTCATCCAGCGGGCCTCGGAGGCGCGGGCCATCGCCAGCGCGCCTTCGGGATCCAGCGCGTAGGTGGCCTTCAGTTGCGGCTCCCAGTGCGCGATGTGCTCCAGCACGGAGCGAGTCACCTCGACGGGCGACAGCGTCTTGTCGCGGTATGCCTGAAGAAGCTCCACTGCGGACAGTTCATGCGGTTGCGACATTTCGGTTCCTGTGTGCGGATCGTTGCGTCACGGCGCGGAGGCCGGCGCCAAGCCGGCCGAGATGGGCCGGAAGTTGCGGAAGTCCCAGTCCCGTCCGGGCGCCGCGTCGATCAGGGCCCGGGTGTACTCGTGGCGCGGTTCGGTCAGCACGGTTTCGGCGGAGCCGGTCTCGACGACCTTGCCGCGCTGCATGACCATGATGGTGTCGCAGATCTGGGCGGCCACGCGCAGGTCGTGCGTGATGAACAGCACCCCCACGCCGGTGCGCTGGCGCACCTGTTCCAGCAATTCCAGCACCTGCGCCTGCACCGATACGTCCAGCGCGGACACGGCTTCGTCGGCCACCAGGATCTCCGGATCCATGACCAGCGCGCGCGCGATGCAGATGCGCTGGCGCTGGCCGCCGGAGAACTGGTGGGGGTAGCGACGCATCGCGTCCGGGCTCAGGCCCACCACGGAGAGGGTCTCGCCGGCGCGCTTCAAGGCGTCTTCCCGCGGCACGCCGAAGTTGAGCAGGCCTTCGATGATGGATTCGCCGACGGTGCGGCGCGGGTTCAGCGAGCGGTAGGGATCCTGGAACACGATCTGGATCCGCCGGCGCACGGGGCGCAGCGCTGAGCCGGACAGGGTGCTCAGGTCTTCGCCGCCCATCATCATGTGGCCGGCGGTGGGTTCGATCAGCCGCACGATGCAGCGCGCTACCGTGGACTTGCCCGACCCGGATTCGCCCACGATGCCCAGGATCTCGCCCTTGCGCAGAGTCAGGTTGACGTCGGCGGCTGCGATGATGTTGTGCGCCGCCTTGCGCGACAGCACCGAGCGCTTGCCGCCATAGGTGCGGCCCAGCCCCTTGACGTGCAGCACCGGCATGCCGGAGGGCGCTTCCCGGCGCGACGGGACCAGGCTGGGCACCGACGACACCAGGCGGCGGGTGTAGGACTGCTTGGGCTCGGCCAGGATCTCGTTGCGGGTCCCGCTTTCGACCAGGTCGCCGCGGTTCATCACGACGATGCGGTCGGAGATCTCGGCCACGACGCCGAAGTCGTGGGTGATGAACAGCACGGCGGTCTGGTGCTTGACCTGGAGTTCCTTGATGAGCGCCAGGATCTGCTTCTGAGTGGTGACGTCCAATGCGGTGGTGGGCTCGTCGGCAATGAGCAGCTTGGGCTCCAGGATCAGCGCCATCGCGATGACGATGCGCTGGCGCTGGCCGCCGGACAACTGGTGGGGATACGAATCGAAGATGCGCTCGACGTCGGGCAGGTGCACGGACCGGAACATGTCCAGCACCTTGGCGCGGCGCTCCGCGGCCGACATCTTCTTGCGGTGCAGGCGCAAGACTTCGTCGACCTGCTTGCCCACCGTGTGCACGGGGTTCAGCGCGGTCATGGGCTCCTGGAACACCATGGCCATGCGGGTGGCCCGCATTTCGCGCAGGCGGCGCTGCGTGGCGGTGACCACGTCTTCGCCTTCCACGCGGATCGAGCCGGCGTTGACGGTCAGCACGCCGGGCGGCAGCAGGCCCATGACGGCCAGGGACGTGACGGACTTGCCCGAACCGGATTCTCCGACGACGCATACCGTTTCGCCCGCATGCACGTCCAGGCTGAGGTTGCGCACCACGCGATTGCCCGCGCCGGCGACTTCCACCGACAGGTTGCGGATGGCGAGAATGGCGGACGACGTGTCGCCCGCGGGGGGAATGGGGGAGTAGGTGGTCATGGGCATCAGATCCTGCGCACCATTTTCGGGTCCAGCGCATCGCGCAGGGCGTCTCCCAGAATGTTCACGCTGAGCACGGTCAGCGACAGGAACAGGCCGGGAAAGAGAATCAGCCCGGGCAGCATGCGGAAATACATGCGTCCTTCGGACATGATGTTGCCCCAGGAGGCGATCTCGGGCGGGATGCCCGCGCCCAGGAAGCTCAGGATGGCCTCGGTCAGCATCGCGGACGCGAAGACATAGGTGCCCTGCACGGTCAGCGGCGCGATCGTGCTGGGCACCATGTGGCGCCACAGCAGCAGCGGCAGCGGCGTGCCCAGCGCCAGCGCGGCTTCGACGTAGGGTTCGCCGCGCACGGTCAGGATCTGACCTCGCACCAGCCGCACCACCCGGGGGATTTCCGGGATGGTGATGGCGACCAGCACGGTCATGAGGCTGGCGCCCGTGACGGACACCAGGGCGATCGCCAGCAGGATGCCGGGGATCGCCATGATGGCGTCCATGGTGCGCATGATCAGCCCGTCCAGCGAGCGGAACCAGCCCGCGATCACGCCGATGACCAGCCCGATGACCACGCTGACGACCGCCGCGCCCAGGCCCGCGATGAGCGAGACGCGGGCGCCGTAGGCCACGCGCGACCAGACGTCGCGGCCGAAGGCATCGGTGCCGAACAGGTAATCGGAGAAGGGCGGCTTCAGGCGGGAGCCGGGGTTGATGAGCGTCGGGTCGACGGTGCCCAGCAGGGGCGCGAACAGGGCGGTGACGACGATCGCCGCCAGCACCACCAGCGCCAGCATGACCGGCCAGCTCTTGAGCCCCTGGCGGACCTGCCGCCAGGCCGTGACTTGGGGATTGCCGCCTCCGGGAAGATCGGCGACATCGGTTGGCGTTTGCATGGTGGGCCCCTAGTACCTGATCCTCGGGTCGAACACCGTGTAGGCGCAATCGACAACCAGATTGATGAACACGTAGACGAACGCGAAGAAGAGCGTCAGGCCCTGGATGACCGGATAATCGCGGGCGAGGACGGCTTCCACCACCAGCCGGCCCAGGCCGGGGATGTTGAAGACCGATTCGGTCACGACGACGCCGCTGATCAGCAGCGCGATGCCCAGGCCCACGACGGTGGCGATGGGCACGGCGGCGTTGCGCAGGGCATGCCCCAGCAGCACGCCGGTTTCGCCCAGGCCCTTGGAGCGGGCGGTCCGGATGAAATCCTCTCCCATGACTTCGATCACGCTGGTGCGCGTGATGCGCGCGATCAGCGCCACATAGACCGTGGACAGGGCCAGCGACGGCAGGATGAGCCGGTGCAGGAACGGCCAGAAGCCGTTCGCCAGCGGCGTGTAGCCCTGCACGTTGAACCAGCCCAGCTTGATCGCGAAGAGCCAGATGAGCAGATAGCCCGTGACGAACACCGGCACGGAGAAGCCCAGCACCGAAAAGCCCATCACCGCGCGGTCCAGCAGCTTGCCCTGGCGCCATGCCGCCAGCACGCCCAGCGGAATGGCGACGAGCAGGGTGAAGACCAGGGTCAGGACCGCCAGGCCCAATGAGGGTTCCAGGCGCTGCCCGATGAGTTTCGTGACGGGCACGCCGGACATCAGCGAAGTGCCCAGGTCGCCCTGCAGGAGCCGGGTGCCCCAGATGAAGAATTGTTTGATGACCGGCTGGTCCAGGCCCATCGTCTGCCGTATTTGTTCGATACGGTCAGGCGTGGCGCCGTCGCCCGCCATGATGATGGCCGGATCTCCCGGGCTGAAACGCAATATCGCGAAGACCACCACCGCGACCATCACCAGAACGGGGATGGTCGCGAGGAGCCGGCGTGAGACAAATGCCAGCATGTAATTCCCCCTGTACTACGTGCCCGTCAAGGGGCTTTCTTGACGTTCCAGAATGCAAAGACCGGCGCATGCACCAGGCCCGAGAGCTTGGCCGAATACACCGTGGGCACGGACATCTGGCCCAGCGGCACGTACAGGCCTTCGTCGATGCCGATGCGCTGCACTTCTTCGGCGATTTTCTTCTGTTCCGCGGGGTCGGAGGTCAGCGCCATCTTCGTGCGCAATTCCTCGATCTGCGGGAAGTCGGGCCAGCCGAACCAGGCGTTGTCGCCGTTGGCGGCAGCGGGCGCGGAGCGGACCGGATCCATCACGTCCGTGGCGTACCAGTTGGTGTTGTGGACGTTCCAGCCGCCTTCCGCGGGCGCGGCCTTCGAGGCGCGGCGGGTGGCCACGCTCTGCCAGTCCATCGCCGCCAGGTTGACGTTGAAGCCGGCCTTGCGCAGCGCCTGGGCCATCACGACCGGCTGGGCCGACAAGGTGCCCACGTCGGTCGCATGCATGACCAGGATGGGGGTGTTGTCGTAACCCGCTTCCTTCAGAAGGGCCTTCGCCTTCTCGATGTTGGACGGCACGATCATATCCTTGCCGATGTCGCTTTCCAGCGGCGTGCCGCAGCCCCACAGCGACGCGCAGGTCTTCCAGTACTTGGGATTGCCGACCAGCGCCTTCATCACGTCTTCCTGGCCGATCGCGTACATCGCGGCCTGGCGGATCTTCTTGTTGTTGAAGGGCGGGTACTTGAAGTTGAAGCGGTACATCGTGAAGTAGCCGACCGGGCTGAGCGACTCTTCCTTCAGGTCTTTATTGCCTTCGATCATGGGCAGCAGGTCGTACGGGAACTGCTCGACGAAGTCGATTTCGCCGCCCAGCAGCGCGTTGGCGGTGGTCAGGGCGTCGGGCATGACGTCCCATTCGACCTTGTCGACGTTGACGACCTTGCCGCCGGCCAGGCCGCTGGCGGGTTCCTTGCGCGGCACGTAGTCGGCGTTCTTGGCGTACACCGTCTTCACGCCCGGTTTGAATTCGATGACCTTGAACGGACCCGAGCCCGTCATGTCGGTGATGGGTTGGCCGATGGCCAGGTCGGCGATGCGCTTGGGCATCATGAAGGGCGCGGTGCCGGTGGGCTTGGACAAGGCGCGCAGCGCCAGGTCGGTGGGCTCCTTCATGACGATGCGGAAATTCTTGTCGTCGATGACTTCGATCTTGTCGGTGAACTTCATCAGCGTGCGGCCCATGCCGTCGCCGGCGGCCCAGCGCTTGATCGAGGCCACGCAGTCTTCCGAGGTGACCGGTTTGCCGTCATGCCATTTCTGGCCGTCGCGCAACGTCATGGTGTAGGTCTTGCCGTCGGGCGAGACTTCCCATTTTTCCAGCATCTGCGGCTGGATCTTGTTGTCGGCGTCGGTGGCCAGCAGGGTGTCGTAGATCATGTAGCCGTGCCACGTCGTGATGTACGCAGTGGTGGCATGCGGATCGGTCAGGCGCAAAGGCGAGTGCATCACCGTTTTTATGACGGTCTCGGCGTAGGCGCCGTGAGCCATCATGAGGGTCGCGCCCGCCAAGGCGGCGGCTCGGACGAACTTCAGCATGAATCTTCCCCTTGATGCGTAATGAGCGGCGCAATGCGTCGCTGCGTCGTTAACCCGCCGCGCGAGGCGGCGTGCGAGGTTCAGGCAGTAGCCGACCGGCCGGTAAAGACCGGTCCGCAAGGCGCCATTCTGATGCCCGGACGCAACCGTGTCCATGGTTGTTTTGCCGCATCCATCAGCATGGAACCAGGGGCCGCGCACACCAGGATCGTCTGCGCGATCGGGGAGAAGTCCGCGCGGAAGTGCGCGGAACTCTTGACCACCAGGATGGCCGCGCGCCGCGGCTCCACGCCCGCGAAACGGAACATTTCCTGGTCCGCCATCTGCACCTTGTTGGAGGCGACGATGATGCGTACGCCGCCGATGCGCAGGCAGGCGCTGGGGCCCAGGTCCATGTGGAATCCGCGGTAGAACGCGCCGTGCGTATCGAAACGCCCATCTGAAGTTTTCTCGACAATGAATTCGGTGTCCAGCGGTTCATCGTCGGGAATACCCGAATGTCCACCCAGTGCAATCCGGACCTTCTTGCCAACGCCCGCGCGATGGGCGGCCAGAGCGGCCTCCGGATCCACAATCAGACCAATAGACGCATCGCGCGCATCGTGGCGGATCAGCGCGCGCAACACGCCGGTGGTGTCGGAACTGCCGCCCGCTCCCGGGTTGTCCTGCGCGTCCGCGATAACCACGGGTTTGCTGGCGTCTCGCGCAAGCCGCATGGCTTCTTCAACCGCTTCGTCCGGCGTATAGAGTTTGCCGCCGAAGTCGCGTTCCACATCCAATACGGCGCGCGTCATTTCGTCGGCCGCGGCGTCGGCATCGGCCTGGCTGGCGCCGTAGGCCCACACCGTCGGCGCGCATTCGGGGAAGTCGGCCGCGGGGAACCCCGTGGCAAAAGACAGGCTGGTGGCGCCGCGCGCTTCGATTTCACCTACCAGCGCGTACAGGCTGCGCGAGGGCTCAATGTCAGTGGACTGCCAGCACAGCGAAATTAGGTAGGGCAGCGAGCGTAGCGCTACGTGGGGGCGGGGCATCCCCGCCAGCCGTTGCGACAGCAATTCGGCGGCGCGCTGGCCGGTCTCGGCCATGTCGATATGAGGATAGGTGCGATAGCAGACCAGCGCGTCGGCATAGCGCACCATGGCGCGAGTAACATTGGCATGCAGGTCCAGGCTGGCCACGATGGGCACGTCCGGGCCCACCAGCTCGCGCACGCGGCGCAGCAGCTCGCCTTCGCCGTCGTCCAGATGCTCGGTCACCATCGCGCCGTGCAAATCCAGATAGACACCGTCCAGCGGAGCGGCCAGGGACAGGCCCTGCAGAATCATGGCGCTGATGCGTTCGAATGCGTCGCGCGTAACGTGGCCCGAGGGGCTGGCCGCGGCCCAGGTGGTCGGCAGCAGCGTATGCCGGCCCATCGCCTCAATGAATCCCGCTACCGGGATGTTGGCGCCCGCCACCGCCTGGAACATCGCGGGTCCGCTGACCAGCCTGGGCCAGCCCCCGCCTTTCTCGGCGAAATCCTCCCAAGCGGCGCGCGACGGCGCGAACGTATTGGTCTCATGCTGAAACCCGCCTATTCCGATGCGCATCAGATTTTCCCAGTCGTCCCAATGTAAAAAGGCGCGGGTATCACCCCGCGCCCATCGCACTACTACAAGCAGATCGCCCCAAACCGGCAAAACCTCCCCCAAGCCGGGTCGCGCGGATCCGGCTCCGCCGGTCCGCAGCGACGCCCCCTGGGGGGAGGCGCGCAGCGCTTCGGGGGGGGCCTCATTTAGCCACAGGCATCGTGAATTCGGCGCCCTTGGCGATGCTGTCCGGCCAGCGCTGCATCACGCTCTTGTAGCGCGAATAGAAGCGGATGCCTTCTTCGCCGTAGGCGTGGTGGTCGCCGAACAGCGAACGCTTCCAGCCGCCGAAGGAGTGCCAGGCCATGGGCACGGGGATCGGCACGTTGATGCCGACCATGCCCACCTTGATCTGGCGGGCGAAGGCACGCGCCACGCCGCCGTCGGACGTGAAGCAGGCCACGCCGTTGCCGAATTCGTGGGCGTTGATCAGATCCACCGCGGTGGCGAAATCCGGCACGCGCACGATGCACAGCACCGGCCCGAAGATTTCTTCGCGGTAGATGTTCATGGACGGCTTCACGTTGTCGAACAACGTGCCGCCCAGGAAGAAGCCGCGTTCGTTGCCGGCCACGCTCAGGCCGCGGCCGTCCACCACCAGATCGGCGCCGGCGGCGATGCCGTCCTCGATGTAACCCATGACCTTGGTGCGATGCTGCGCGGTCACCAGCGGGCCCATTTCGGCGTCCGATTGCATGCCGTCCTTCACGATCAGCGACTTCACGCGCGGCGTCAGGCGTTCGATCAGCTGGTCGGCCACGTCGCCCACCGCCACGGCGACCGAGATGGCCATGCAGCGCTCGCCGGCAGAGCCGTAGGCCGCGCCCATCAGCGCGTCGGTGACCTGGTCCAGGTCGGCGTCGGGCATGACGACGAGGTGGTTCTTGGCACCGCCCAGCGCTTGCACGCGCTTGCCGCGGCGGGTGCCTTCCGCGTAGATGTATTCGGCGATGGGCGTGGAGCCGACGAACGACAGGGCTTCCACGTCCTGGTGCGCAATGAGCGCGTCCACGGCCTGCTTATCGCCGTGCACGACGTTGAAGACCCCGGGGGGAAGGCCTGCCTCGGTCAGCAGTTCGGCCAGGCGCAGCGATGCCGACGGGTCGCGTTCGGAGGGTTTGAGCACGAAGGTGTTGCCGCAGGCGATTGCCACGGGGAACATCCAGCACGGCACCATCATGGGGAAGTTGAACGGCGTGATGCCGGCCACGACGCCCAGGGCCTGGCGCATGCTCCAGTTGTCGATGCCGCCGCCGATCTGGTCGGTGTATTGGCCCTTGAGCAACTGGGGGATGCCGCAGGCGAATTCGACGATCTCGATGCCGCGCGTGACTTCGCCCTTGGCGTCGGAGAAGACCTTGCCGTGTTCGCGGGTGATCAGCTCGGCCAGTTCGTCCTGGTGCTTGTCGAGCAGCGCCTTGAAGTTGAACAGGATGCGGGCGCGCTTGAGCGCGGGGGTTTCGGACCAGGCAGGAAAGGCGGCCTTGGCGGCGGCCACGGCAAGCGCCACATCGTCATTGGACGCCAGCGGGATCGACGCGGTGACTTCGCCGGTGGCGGGGTTGAAGCCATCGGCGTAGCGGCTGCTGCTACCGTCGTAACGCTGGCCGTTGATGAAATGCGGGATCGTCTTCATGCCACTTCCTTCAGGACCTTGCCGATCTGTTCGAAGATCTGCCCGATCTGGGCTTCGTCGATGATCAGCGGGGGCGAGACGGCGATGATGTCGCCGGTGTAGCGCACCATCAGGCCGCTGTCGAAGCACTTCTGGAAGACCTCGGCGGCGCGGGCGCCGGGCGCGCCGGCGCGCGGCGCCAGTTCGATGCCGCTGACCAGGCCCAGGTTGCGCACGTCGATCACGTGCGGGGCGCCCTTCAGGGAGTGGGCGGCGTCCTGGAAGGCGCCAGACAGCTTGCGGGCGCGGCCGAACAGGTCTTCGCGGCGGTAGATGTCCAGCGTGGCCAGGATGGCGGCGGCCGCGAGCGGGTGCGCCGAATAGGTGTAGCCGTGGAAGAACTCGATGCCGCCGGCCGGGCCGTTGACGATGGCGTCATGCACCTCGCGCTTGACGGCGACCGCGCCGGCCGGCACGGCGGCGTTGCTGACGCCCTTGGCCATGGCGATGATGTCCGGCGTCACGCCGAAGAATTCGGAGGCCGTGGCGGCGCCCAGGCGGCCGTAGGCGGTGATGACTTCGTCGAAAATCAGCAGGATGCCGTGCTTGGAGGTGATTTCGCGCAGCTTTTCCAGGTAGCCCTTGGGCGGGATCAGCACGCCGGTGGAGCCCGCCATGGGCTCGACGATCACCGCGGCAATGGTGGACGCGTCGTGCAGGGCGATGATGCGCTCGAGCTCGTCGGCCAGGTGGGCGCCCCAGGCGGGCTGGCCCTTGGAATAGGCGTTCTGCTCGATATTGTGCGTGTGCGGCAGGTGGTCCACGGCGGGCAGCAGCGCGCCGGAGAAGGTCTTGCGGTTGGTCGAGATGCCGCCGACCGAGATGCCGCCGAAGCCCACGCCGTGGTAGCCGCGCTCGCGGCCGATCAGGCGGGTGCGCTGGCCTTCGCCGCGGGCGCGGTGATAGGCCAGGGCGATTTTCAGGGACGTATCGACGGACTCGGAGCCCGAATTCGTGAAGAAGACGCGGTCCAGCCCCTGGGGCATCATGCCCGCGACGGCCGTGGCGGCTTCGAAGGCCAGCGGGTGGCCCAGCTGGAAGCCGGGGGCGTAATCCAGGGTGCCCGCCTGATTGGCGATCGCGGCGACGATTTCCTCGCGGCCGTGGCCGGCGTTGACGCACCACAGGCCGGCGGTGCCGTCCAGGACCTGGCGCCCGTCGGTCGAGGTGTAGTACATGCCTTTGGCCGTGGCCAGCATGCGCGGCTGGGCCTTGAACTGCTTGTTGGCAGTGAAAGGCATCCAGAGGTGGGACAGATCGGGCAAGGCGGCGGGGGCGTTCATGGCGGCTCCAGGGTAGGGCAGGCGCCGGGCCGGCGCGACAATCGCGCAGCCAGCGGCATGCAAACGATTCTGGTGCGTCCGGAGGGGAATGCAAATATACGATCCGCGCAAATGCCGCTAACTGTATAGTTGCAGGCAACACAACTGTACAGATATGTCCGTGATCGATTTCCAGCCCAACCGTGCCCGCGGCCACGCGCCGACCCTGGTCGAACAGCTGGTTGCCGCCATCCTGCAGGCCATCGAGGCGCAGACGCTCCGCCCGGGCATGTCCCTGCCGTCGGTGCGCGAGTTCGCGCGCCAGTACGGCGTCAGCACCTTCACCGTGGCCAGCGCCTACAGCCGGCTCGTGTCGCTGGGATGGCTGGCGGCGCGGCCGGGCGCGGGCTACCGGGTCGCCACGCCGGACGCGCCCGCGCGTCCCCGCCAGCCGCTGTCCTGGGAGCCGCCGCGCCTGAATGCCGGGTGGCTGCTGTCGGACATCTTCGCGGACCACTCCATCCCCATCAAATCGGGCTGTGGCTGGCTGCCGGGCGAATGGCTGAACGAGGAAGGGCTGCACATGGCCCTGCGCCACATGGGGCGGGTGCCGGCCATGCGCATCGCGAATTACGGTCATCCCTACGGCTATGCGCCGCTGCGCGAAACCATCGCGGCCAGCCTCAGCGCGCAGGGCATGGAGGTCGAGGCGTCGCAGGTCCTGCTGACCCAGGGCGTGACGCACGGGTTGGACATGGTGATCCGCACGCTGCTGCGGCCGGGCGATACCGTGGTGGTGGAGCAGCCGGCCTACGCCAATCTGCTGCAGATGCTGCGGCTGGCGGGCTTGCGCGCCGTGGCCGTGCCGCGCACGCTGGAGGGGCTGGATTGCGACGCGCTGGACGTCGCCGTGGCCCGGCACCGGCCCCGCGCCCTGTTCGTCAATACTGCCCTGCAGAATCCGTCGGGCGCCAGCATCGGCATGGCCAATGCCTTCCGCATCCTGCAGGCGGCGGAACGCCACGGCCTGTGGGTGATCGAGGACGACATCTCCCGCGAGCTGGCGCCCGGGGTCACCCCGATGCTGGCCGCCCTGGACGGCACCCGGCGGGTGGTTTACCTGGGCGGCTATTCCAAAGTCATCAGCCCGTCGGTGCGGGTGGGCTACGTGGTGGCGCACCGGGATCTCACCCGCGACATCGCGCGCACCAAGATGGCGGTGGGCCTGACGTCGCCGGAGATCATGGAGCGCATCGTGCACCAGGTCATCCGGGAAGGGCGCTACCGCGCCCACATCGCGCGCACCCGCGAGCGGCTGGCGGCGGCCCATGCCGGCGTGGCCCAGCAGATGGCGCAGCACGGTTTCGAGATCTACGGACGGCCGCAGGGCGGCCTGTTCCTGTGGGCCAAGGTGGGCGGGCAGTGGCGCGAGCGCGGCGCCAACGGCTTGGCGGAACTGGCGCTCAAGGACGGCATTTGGCTGGCGCCCGGCTCCTACTTCGAGGCGGACGAGGCCGATACGCCGTGGGTGCGGTTCAATGTGGCCTATTCGGAAGCGCCCGCGCTATGGCGCTTCATGCGCAACGCGGGCGCGGCCTGAGGCTCAGGCGCGTTCGTACGTAACGAAGTCGTAGGCGTAGCCGTTTTCGGCCGGCTGCGACGCGCGCGCCACCTCTTTCCACAGGAAGGCGGGCAGCAGCGGGAAGAAGGCGTCGCCTTCGGCCTGCGCATGGACTTCGGTGGCCAGCACGCGCTGCGCCAGCGGCAGGGCCTGCGCGTAGATCTGCGCGCCGCCGATCACGAAGGCTTCCTCGACGCTGCCGCAAGCGTCGATGGCGGCCTGCAGCGTGGGAACCAGGGTGGCGCCTTCGGCGTGGAAGTCCGGATTGCGGCTGATCACGATGTTGCTGCGGCCGGGCAAGGGCCGGCCCAGAGAGTCCCAGGTCTTGCGGCCC
This sequence comes from Achromobacter agilis, assembly GCF_900496965.1. Lineage (GTDB taxonomy): Bacteria > Pseudomonadota > Gammaproteobacteria > Burkholderiales > Burkholderiaceae_B > Achromobacter > Achromobacter agilis. The sequence continues at coordinate 7,348 of NZ_UFQB01000005.1, read as the reverse complement.
ATGATGATGGGGCGGCCCAGCGTGCTGCGCTTGAAGTGCGCCAGGTCGCCCGGGAGCTTCCAGGGCAGGGCATTGTCGCGGCCGATGGCGCGGTTGGTGGAATAGGCAACGATCAGGGTGAGGCTGGCGGACATGCGGATAGGCTGCGTTGAGGGTTCGGTTGGACGCGCCTAGCGTAGCAAATTAGCGCGGCGGCGGGGCCGCGCGGGCGGTTCAGTCCGCGGCGTGTTCCAGGAATTCGGTGGCGGGCATGGGCTTGCCCAGCAGGAAGCCTTGCAGGGAGTCGCAGCCCAGGCCGGTCAGGAACTTCTGCTGCGCCGCCGTTTCCACACCTTCGGCCACGATGCGCAGGTTGAGTTGCTGCGCCAGCGCGACGATGGCCGACACGATGGCGGCGTCTTCGTTGTCGTTTTCCAGCTGGTTCACGAAGCCCCGGTCGATCTTCAGTTCGGTGGCGGGCAGGCGCTTCAGGTAAAGCAGGCTGGAATAGCCGGTGCCGAAGTCGTCGATGGAAATCGTCACGCCCAGGGTCGACAGGCGCTTGAGCACGGCCAGGCTGGCCTCGGCGTCGCGCATCGCGGTGGATTCGGTTACCTCCAGCGTCAGGCAGGCCGGCGGCACGTCGTGCCGCAGCAGGGCGGAGCGCACCGTTTCCACCAGGCTGGCATGGGCGAACTGCAGCGACGAAATATTCACGGCGACAGTCCAGTGGCCCTGGCCGGCGTCTATCCATTCCCGCATCTGGCGGCAGGCTTCGTTGATGACCCATTCCCCGATGGGCAGGATCAGTCCGGTTTTTTCCGCGGTGGGAATGAACTGGTCCGGGCCGACGAGGCCGCGCGTGGGATGGTTCCAGCGCAGCAGGGCCTCGGCGCCGACGATGGGGCCCGAGGGCGCTTCGTATTTGGGCTGGTAGTGCAGGATGAACTGGTTGCGCTCCTGGGCCAGGCGCAGATCGTGCAGCAATTCGATCTGCTCGTGCGCATCCGCGTTCATGGACGGCTCGAAGAAGCTGTAGCCGGTGCCGCCCAGGCGCTTGGCGTGGTACATCGCGGCGTCGGCATTGGTGAGCAGGGCATGGGTGTCTTCGCCGTCGTTCGGGTAGATGGCGATGCCGACACTGGAGGTCACCAGCACTTCGTGCCCGTAGACCGTGACCGGACGGGCGATGGCGTCGATCAGGCGGTCGGCCACGTTGGCGGCGTCGGTGGGCTCGACCACTTCGCTGAGCACGATGAATTCATCGCCGCCCAGGCGCGCCACGGTGTCCTGGGTGCGCAGCGTCTGGCGGATGCGTTGCGCCAGGTCGATCAGCAGGGCGTCGCCCGTGTGGTGCCCGTAGGCATCGTTGACCGCCTTGAATCCGTCCAGGTCGAAAAACAGGACCGCGAAATAGCCCTTGCGCCGGCTGGCGCTTTCGATGGCCTGCTCCAGCCGGTCTTCCAGCAGGATGCGGTTGGGCAGCTTGGTCAGCGTGTCGTGCAGCGCCAGCTGTACCAGTTCTTCGTTGGCCTCGGCCAGCGAAGAGGCGAGGGCCGAGGTACGTGCCTCCAGCCGGTTGTCCAGCACCGCGACCAGCAGGGCGATCGCGAGCACGCTCAGCGTCACCGCGGTGACGGCGATGGCCAGCCAGCCGGCCGAGATGCCGCCGTCCGCCGCCATGCAGATGCTGCCCTCCGGGAAGCCGGCGGCTTCCATGCCGGTGTAGTGCATGCCCACGATGGCGAGGCCCATGACGACAGCGGCAAGCGGGCGCGACAAGGCCACCCGGGGCCCGTCCTGGCGCAGCCGGTAGGTGATCCAGAGCGCCGCGCCGGAGGCCGCCGCGGCGATGAGAATGGACAGCGCGAACCATGCCGCGTCGTACACGATGCCGGGCGCCATGCGCATTGCGGCCATGCCGATGTAGTGCATCGACGCGATGCCGATGCCCATCAAGAGAGCGCCGGCCGCGAGCCGCCGGCGCGGCAGTTCGTCCTTGCTCACGGTCCACAGCGCGTATGCGGAGCAGCCGATCGCGATGGCCAGCGACAGCAGGGTCAGGGGCAGGTCGTAGCCCATGGGAATGGGAAGGCTGAACGCCAGCATGCCGATGAAATGCATGGCCCAGATGCCGATGCCCATGGCGAAGGCGCCGCCTGCCAGCCAATAGCGCGCGGCGGGCAGCCCGGTCGCGGCCCTGACGCGGTTGGCCATGCCCAACGCTGTATATGACGCCAGGATGGCGACCCCTAGGGATACGAGGACGAGCGAAGGGTTATAAGTTCCAACGAGCATTTATAGGGTCCTGTCCTTAGCGCATACAGCCGCCGCGCGGGCTTCAACTCAAATCAATTGGTATTCAACGGTTGCAATTCGAACGCAGGGCAAGTCCTGCTGCCGAGTTTGGCGATTTACGTACTCTCTGGTCGGGAAGGGGAGGCGGCTGGGCGACGCCGGCGGTCGGCGCTGCCAGGCGGAGTGCCCGGTTCGCGGCGAGCGACGGGCAGGGCGCGGCATGGGCCGGTCGGAGCCAACAGCGCGCGGCATGCTGGACGCGCGCCCGTGGCTAAGGGATGGGTTATACCGAAATCGCGCTTCCAGATGCTCACCAATCTTCACTTGCGGCCAGGCGGGAGCGCAACGGGGGCTGCCCCGGGCTGATGCCCGAGGCCAGCGCCGCCGCATCCATTCCGAAGGCCGCGGAACCGCGGCCCGACGAGATCCTAGACGGCCATGGCCGCGGTCAGCGGCGCGTGGTGCCGGTAGCCGGACAGCGAGAAGTCGCTGGGTTCCACCTTTTCCAGCCATTCGGGCTCGTAGCGCCCGGTGACCGCGAAGTCGGGGATGCGGTCCGACAGCACCAGCCGGGGCGCCTCGTACGGCTCGCGCGTCAGTTGCTCGCGCAGCATCGGCAGATGGTTTTCATAGATGTGGGCGTCGCCGATGAAGTAGGAGAACCAGCGCGGCGTGTAGCCCGTCAGCCGGCCGACCAGGTGCAGCAGGGCTGCGCCTTCGGTCAGGTTGAACGGCGTGCCCAGGCCGACATCGTTGGAGCGGATGTACAGGCACAGGGAGATTTCGCGGGTCGTCGCGTTCGGCAGGAATTGGTACAGCAGATGGCAGGGCGGCAGCGCCATTTCCTCGATCTGCGCCCAGTTCCAGCCGTGGAACAGGATGCGGCGGTCGCCGGGACGCTCGTGAATGGTGTCCAGGCATTGCCGCAGCTGGTCCACCGCCTTGTACAGCAGCACCTTCGGCCGGCCGCCTTCTTCCAGGTCGGCCACCTTGGCGTATCCGCGCGAGAGGGCATCGGCGACCTGGTCGCCGCGGCCGGCGTCCAGCATCTTGTAGGCCGGCCATTGGCGCCATTGCACGCCGTACACCGGGCCCAGGTCGTCGGCGCCTTCGCGGTACGGGTTGGCCAGCCACTGGCTGTTCTCGTTGGCGTTCTGGTCCCAGACCTTGCAGCCCAGGTCGCGGAATTCCGCGGCGCTGCGGGATGCGCGCAGGAATCCGACCATTTCGCCGACGGCGGACTTGAACGCCAGCTTCTTGGTGGTCACCGCGGGAAACCCTTTCTGCAGGTCGAAGCGCAGCGATGCGCCCGGCATGCTCAGGGTGCGTATTCCGGTGCGGTTTTCCTGCCACGCGCCGGTGTCCAGGATGGTTTGAACGAGGTCCAGGTATTGTTTCATGGTGGTTCAGGCTGCTGCGGGGGGTTCCTGCGTGTCGACGATATCGACCGAAAACGTCAGCGCGGCCGTCTTTTCCAGCATGGCCGAGGCGGAGCAGTATTTCTCGTGCGAGAGCTGCACCGCGCGTTCGACCGCGGCGCGCGGCAGGTCGCGGCCGGTGACGGTGAAGGCGAAATGGATGCGCGTGAAGACCTTGGGGTCGCTGTCGGCGCGCTCGGCCTGCAGCTTGACGCTGCAGCCGTTGATCGCGTGGTGGCCGCGCTTGAGGATCAGCACCACGTCGTACGCGGTGCAGCCGCCGGTGCCGGCCAGCAGCATTTCCATCGGACGGGGGGCCAGGTTGTGGCCGCCGCCGTCAACGGCGCCGTCCATCACGGCCACGTGGCCGCTGCCGGTGCTGGCGGTAAAGAGCATGCCGTTCGGGCCGCCCCAGTCGATCGTGCATTCCATTTTGTCGTGTCCTTGAGCTTGAGCGCAGTCAATGGTTGATGATACCTGTTGCGTACAATTCCAGGCATGAGAACCCCGCCCCGCATCAGGGGTGTGGGCGCCTGCCTTGCCGAGGAGTCGTTTATGTCCACCGCCCTGTCTAGATCCGGCCCTGTTTCTTTCCTGCGTCGCGCCAATCCGCTGGACGCCTTGCTGGCCGAAGCGGACCGCGCGCTGCGGGTGCTGAGCGGCAGCGCCACCGCCGGGCGGCCCTATCCGGCCACGGCCGACGAAGCGCCGCAGACCCTGTCGGCGCAGGAGAAGCGCCACGCGGCCGGGCTGATGCGCGTGAACCATGTCGGAGAGATTTGCGCGCAGGCGCTCTACCGCGGCCAGGCTTCCGTGTGCCGCGAGCCCGCGCCCCGGGCGCTGCTGCTGAACGCCGCGGCCGAAGAGGTCGATCACCTGGTCTGGTGCAACCAGCGCCTGGCCGAGCTCGGCAGCCGCGCCAGCCTCCTGAATCCCGTCTGGTACGCCGGATCGTTTGCGCTCGGCGTGCTGGCCAGCTATGCAGGCGTGCCCCGCAACCTGGGTTTCATGGCCGAAACCGAAAAGCAGGTGGAGGCCCACCTCGAGAGCCATCTGCGCACCTTGCCGGTGCAGGATGAGCGCTCCCGCCAGATCGTCGAAAAGATGAAGGAAGATGAAGCCCAGCACCGCGCCAGCGCGGAGCAGGCGGGGGGCGTGCCCCTGTCGCTGCCCGTGAGGACGGCCATGAAGGCCATGTCGAAGGTGATGACGACCACGGCTTACTGGATCTGAGGCCGCCGGCGTCGAAATGTTGCAATGCGCAAAAAAGCTGCAGAACGGTGCTTGATGCACTGCTTTGGTGCAAAAGAAAGAGCGGGATTACCCGATACGATCTAGGGTTAGTCCGAAACGGGTTTACCCATTCGGCAAAAACCCTTTTTTTGGACAGGCCAATGATTGGCGCGGGTTTCCAGGGGGAGGGGGCAGGCGCTGCGGCAAAAACGCAACGAAAAAAAACGCCTGGAGCACCGATCAAAAAAAATCTTGCATCGCACAAAAAACCTCTGTACTATTCACTCATCGGATGTTGAAACGCAGTCGGCGCGGTGCAAAACCCCGAAAGCGTAGCGAGCGGAAGGCCAGCTCCCAGCATGCCAAGGTTGTCTCCTCCACCCTCCTCCTTTGGTGGATTTAGCCCGAGATCTCACGATCTCGGGCTTTTTTTTGTCTGAGTAAGATGCGTCCCTATTTAATTGAGGAGATGGCCGGCCCGCCAGGGCCGGGCGCCGTTTTCGCCCTGGGCCGACCTTCGCGTTTTCCCTTGGATATTTCGAGTGCGCCAGGGCGGAAAGTTCTACAATCGCTCTATGAAACCTGTATATCCGCGCGTCTGCGGTTCAGCCGCTGCGGTCCGTCCCGGCCGGCGGCCGGGTTGCGGACGACCAGCCTGGCGCGGGGCGTTACGTTCTGTGCCGTGGAATTGCACTTCCTTATTCCTCCCATATATGGGCGTTACACCTGCCCCCGATAATGGCGGGCCTGTCTCGATAGACCAACCAGAGGTGATTCTGTGACCTGGCTGTACATTTGCGTGGTCGCATTCATGGTGGGGGGACTCATCGTGGCGTCGGAGCGCTGGCATGGCGCTTTTACTGGCGACAGCGACCTCAATAAGCCTCAAGCCAACCATTCCCGGGCAACGCCTCGGGTCGGGGGCCTGGCTGTGCTTGCCGGCACGCTCGCCGGCCTGCTGGTGCTCGGCCCCAGCAACATGACGCTGACCTGGCTGTGGCCCGCGCTGTTCGTCGCGGCGCTGCCCGTTTTCGTGGCCGGCCTGCTTGAGGACATTACCAAGGATATCGGCGCCAGCAAGCGCCTGCTGGCCGCATTCCTGTCGGCCGCGATCGCCTGGTGGCTGCTGGGCGGCGTCAGCCGTGTCGGCATGGCCCCGGTGGATTACGTGCTGTCCTTCTGGCCGGTGTCGCTGCTGTTCACCATGTTCGCGGTGGGCGGCTGTACGCATGCGCTAAACATCGTGGACGGCATGAACGGCCTGGCCGGCATGGTCGCCACCTTGATGGCGGTCTCGATCAGCCTGGTGGCGCTGCAAGTGGGCGACGTGCCGATCTTCCTGGTGGCTGCGGCGCTGGCATCGGCCACGCTGGGTTTCCTGGTCTGGAATTTCCCGTTCGGGCGCGTGTTCCTGGGCGATGGCGGCGCGTACTTCCTGGGCTTCATGCTGGCTGAACTGGCCGTGCTGCTGGTGGTGCGCAATCCGTCGGTGTCGCCGTTCTACGCCCTGGCCGTGCTGTTCTACCCGGTATTCGAAACCGGCTTTTCGATTTGGCGCCGCCGCTTCAAGCGCGGCGTGCCCGTCGACCAGCCGGACGCGCTGCACCTGCATCAGCTGGTGTTCCGCCGCCTGGTGCGCGTCACGTTCAGCCGCGGCCGCCGCCATGCCGTGCCGGCGCTGTGCAATGCGCTGGCGTCGCCTTACATGTGGGTGCTGGCCCTGATCGGCCTGGTGCCGGCCACCATCTGGTGGGACAACGCCTGGGCGCTGAGCGCCAGCCTGGTGGTGTTCGCCAGCGTGTATATCTGGCTCTATGCGCGCCTTGTGTCCTGGCGCCGCCCTGGCTGGCTGCTGCTGCCCTCCGTCTTGCGGACCACCGATTAGTGTTGAGCGCCCCAGCGACCGCCGCCGGGGGCTCGGTTATCCATCACCCGATCAAATTTAAAATGCCGTAATCGTTCTACGGTGAAGGGAGAGTTATGTTGCGAATCCAGGATGTGAAACTCGCCGTCGTCGGCCTGGGCTATGTCGGTCTGCCGCTTGCAGTCGAGTTCGGCAAGAAGCGTCCGGTTATCGGTTTCGATATCAATACGCGCCGCATCGAGGCCCTGAAGTCCGGCCACGACCATACGCTGGAAGTCAGCGACGCCGAGCTGGCCGAAGCCGCCGAACTGACGTACACCGCAGACCGCGCAGAACTGGGCAAGGCCAACGTGTTCATCGTGACCGTGCCGACCCCCATCGACGAATACAAGCAGCCCGACCTGACGCCGCTGGTCAAGGCCAGCGAAACGATCGGCGCCGTGCTCAAGCGCGGCGACATCGTCATCTATGAGTCCACAGTCTATCCGGGCGCCACCGAAGAAGACTGCGTGCCGGTGCTGGAGCGCGTGTCGGGCCTGAAGTTCAACGTGGACTT
>NZ_UFQB01000037.1 GCF_900496965.1 Achromobacter agilis | reverse complement strand
TTGTCCACGACGTTGCCGCTGAGGGTATCCACAGCTGCATCTTCGGTGACCGTACCGCCGTTGTCGTCCTTGGCTTCGGGGACGGTGTCGATGATCTGGATGACCAGGTCATCGCTGTGGGTCTGGCCGGCCAGGTCCTTGACCGAGACCTGGAAGAGGTCACGCACGGAGTCATCGCCCGCGCTGTGGTCGTCGGCGCCGCCGGTCTCCTGGTAGGCGTAGGTGATGGTGCCGGTGGCGGCATCGTAGCCGGTGATGCTGAGCACCCCCTTGCCGGTGGTGATGACGACCGGATCGGCGGCCGTGGCGCCGGTGATGTCCAGGCCGCCCACGGTGACGCCGGCGATGCCGGCTTCCGCGGAGACAGTGATGGAACCCGTCACGGTGTCGCCGGTGCCTTCGACCACGCTGTTGTGCGCGCCGGTGACGTTGCCGTCGCTGTCTTCCGGGGTGATGACCGGCGGGGCATCCGTCTGGCCGGTCACGGTCACGGTCAGCGTGGCGGTGGTCTTGGCGCCGTCCGCGTCGGTGACCGTATAAGTGATCGAGGTGGTGGCGGACTGGTTGTCGTTCAGATACTGGAAGTCGCTGCCCGGGTTGAACGAGTAGGACCCATCGGCGTTCAGGGTGAACGTGCCGCCGTGCGAACCGGCTATCGGCTTGCCGACGTCCGCGTCGTTGCCGTTGACCTGCGAAACCTTGATGGTGTCGCCGTCGGGGTCGCTATCGTTGTTCAGCACGCCGTTCTGGGCGTCGACCGTAAGGGAGGTTTCCTCGTCCGTGGCGCCATTGTCGTCGACGGCCTTCGGCGCGGGGTTCTTGACGTCCCATTCGAAGGTCTGGCTGACCTTGGCGCCCGACGAGTCGGTGGCGGTGACGACGACGTCGTAGATGCCGTTGTGGCCGCCCTGGGAGGCCGAAGAGTCGATCTTGCCGGAGATGAGGCCGGTGACGGGATCGAGCGTCAGTCCCGGCGGCAGGCCGGTGGCGCTGTAGGTCAGGGTATCGCCCGCGTCGACGTCCTGGAACTGCTTGGCGATGTCGACGGAGGTAATGACGTCGCTGTCATTGCTGCTCAGATCGCTGAGGATGACGTCCGGCGTGAGGATCGGGCCGTCGTTGCTGCCGGTGACCGTAATGACCAGCGTGGCCGTATCCGTTGCGCCTTGGGCGTCGGACACCGTGTACGTGATGGAGGTGGTCGCGGTCTGGCCGGCGGCCAGGTACTGGAAGGCCGAGCCCGGGTTGAAGGTGTAGGTGCCGTCGGCGCTCAACGTGAAAGTGCCGCCGTTGGAGCCGGTCACGGCCGTGCCTACGCCGGCTGCGTTGCCATTGACGTGCGAGACGGAGATCGCGTCGCCGTCCGGATCGTTGTCGTTGCCCAGCACGCCTTCGGTGCGGTGATCGACGATCAGGATATTGTCTTCGCCCGTGTTGCCGGTGTCGTTGGCGGCGACCGGTTCGGGGTTGCCCACCTTCCACAGGAAGGTCTGCGAGACGGAGGCGCCGGACTTGTCGGTGGCCGTCACGGTGATCAGGTATTCGCCCTTCACGCCCGTATTGGTATGGTCGGACGCCCAGTTGGCGAACTGGCCGGTGAAGGTGCCCGTGGCCGGGTCGAACGACAGGCCGCCCGGCACGTGGTCGACGGAATAGGTCAGTACGTCGCCGTTGTCTACGTCGCTGAAGAACGTGGACAGGTTGTAGTCGACGACGTCGCCATCCATGTTGTTCTGGTTGTCCAGCGCGATGGCCGTGGGCGTATCGTTGGTGCCGGTGATCTCGACCGTCAGCGTGGTCGTGCTGGTGCCGCCTTCGCCGTCGGAGACGGTGTAGGTGACCGAGCTGGTGGTCTTCTCGCCCGCCGCCAGGCTCTGGTAGTCCGAGCCCGGGTTAAAGGTGTAGGAGCCGTCGGCGTTCAGCGTGAACGTGCCGCCGTTGGAGCCGGCGATGGCATTGCCCACGTTGGCCGCGTTGCCGTTGACCTGGGAGACCGACAGCGTGTCGCCGTCCGGATCGGTGTCATTGGCCAGCACGCCGTTCTGGGCGCTGACGTTGAGCGAGGTGTCTTCGTCGGTCGCGCCGTTGTCGGCGACGGCGGTCGGCACCGGGTTCTTGACGTCCCAGGAGAAGTCCTGCGTAACGGTGGCGCCGCTCTTGTCGGTGGCGGTGATGGTAACGGTGTAGACGCCGTCGGCGCCGCCTTGCGAGGCGGAGCGGTCCAGCGTGCCCGAAATGATGCCGGTGGCCGGGTCGAGGGTCAGGCCCGGCGGCAGGCCGTTGGCCGAGTACGTCAGTACGTCGCCGTCGTCCACGTCGCTGAACTGACCGGAAATGTCGATCGGGGCGATGGTCTGGCCGTCGTTGCTGTTCTGGTTGTCCAGCGTCACGTCCGGGGTCAGGATGGGCGTGTCGTTGGTGCCGGTGATTTCAACGGTCAGGGTGGCCGTGCTGGTGCCGCCTTCGCCGTCGGAGACGACGTAGGTGATGGAAGTGGTCGCCGTCTGGCCGGCGGCCAGGTTCTGGAAGGTCGAACCCGGATTGAAGGTGTAGGAACCGTCGGCGTTCAGGGTGAAGGTGCCGCCGTTGGAGCCGGTCACGGCCGAACCCACGCCGGCCGGATTGCCGTTGACCTGCGAGACGGAGAGCGTATCGCCGTCCGGATCGTTGTCGTTGGACAGCACGCCGTTCTGGGCGTCGACAGTCAGGGTGGTGTTTTCGTCGGTGGTGCCGGCGTCGTCGGCGGCGGTGGGGGCCGGGTTGGTCACGTCCCAGTCGAAGTTCTGGGAGGTGGTTGCGCCGGAGGGGTCCGTGGCCGTGACGGTGACGGTGTAGACGCCGTTGTTTCCGCCTTGCGAGGCCGAGTGGTCGATGGTGCCGGTAATGAGGCCCGTGTTCGGGTCGATGCTCAGGCCGGGCGGCAGGCCGGTGGCGGTATAGGTGAGCTTGTCGCTGGTGTCCGGATCCGAGAAGTGGCCGGAGACGTCGTAGCTCACGCCCGCTTCGGCGTCGATACCGCTCGTGTCCGAGATGGAGGTCGACACGGGGCCGTCATTGGTGCCGGTAACCGTCACGACCGCGGTCGCGGTCGAGGTGGCGCCACTGGGATCCGTGATCGTGTACGAAATGGTGGTGGTCGTCGTCTCGCCTTCGGCCAGGTGAGTGTAGTTTCCGCCCGGGTTGAAGACGTAGCTGCCGTCCGGCTGGACGGTGAAGGTGCCGCCGTTGCTGCCGGTGACCGTAACGCCGCCAGGCGTCATCGGGCGGCCGCTGATCGAGGTGATCGCCAGCGGGTCGCCGTCGGGGTCCGAGTCGTTGAGCAGCAGGTTGCCGCGCACCAGGCTGTTCTGGTCGCCGCGGCCCGCGTCGTCCAGCGCATTGGGCGCATTGTTGACGGTGGTCGGGGTGACGGCCGCATCGTCGTCGTCGTCGCCGGCGCCGGTGGCGGACATGCGGGGCAGGTCGTCGTTGGCGCGGGCCGGGTTCGGGTAGGCCAGGTCCAGCGGGCTGGTGGTTTCAAGGATGCGGGCAAGGCGCACGAAGCTGCTGCCGCCGGCATCGCCGCCGCCGGCCACGATGGCGGCGGTGGGGTCCAATTCGTCGAACGGGTCGCGGCCGTCGCGCAGGGCGGCCAGGAGGCGGTCGGAGTCGGTGCTGCTGGGAGGCGCCACCGCGGCTTCGGACGGATCGGCCAGAGGGCCGCCGATGTCGCCATTCACCGCGACTTCGCGGCCTTCGCCGATGACGATCGGCATGCCGTCACCCACCTGGAGGGACACCGTGCCGCCCGAGGCAGTGACGACGTCGCTGCCTGCGGGGACTTTGCTGCCCTGATGCAGTTCGGTCAAAGAGCCGTCGCTATTGCGTATCCACGCGCGACCCGTGATTTCGTTGACGACTGCAGGTGTGGTGTTGGCCATGTTGGTTCCGTTTCAGGGAGTTATCCAAGATGGCCAGATACTAGATGGCGCCGCCGGCGCGGGATATTGTCCTCAAGGACAGTATCAGGAGGTAATTTTCATCCGGTTGTCGGCGGGGGCAGAAATGCCGTGGACGAGCAAGGCGAGCTGCAGGCGGTCCGTGACGCCCAGCTTCTCGAAAACGGCCGATAGATGGGCCTTGACCGTGCGCTCGGTAATGCCTAGCGCCTCCGCGATCGGCGCGTTGGCCTGGCCGTTGGCCGCATAGCGCGCGACCGTGATCTCGCGGTCGGTCAGCAGGCCGCCATCCCAGGACTGCGTGTCCTGGGCGCGTTCGGCAACCAGTTTGAGCAGCCGCGACACCAGGGACCTGCCCATCCAGATGCCGCCCGACGCCACGACTTCCAGCGTTTGCGACAGCGACGCGGCGGGCGCATAGCCGTGGCAATAGCCATGGGCGCCGGCGCCCAGCGCCCGGGTGCCTTCTTCGTCGTTCGGGCTGGGGCTGGCGACGACCACGTGCATGTCCGCCAGGGTAGTGGCCCAGATGGGATCCTGCCAGGAGGGCAGCCGAGGCAGGCCGGTGTCCAGCACCGCCAGCGCACGGCCCTGTTCGCGCCAGCGCTGCAGGTCGGCCAATCCGCGGCCGCGGGCTGCCAGCCAGCGCGCCGGGTCCAGCGCGCGCCAATGCTGCCACAACAGGTCGTCGTGCGTAATCAACAGGACGGGAACGGGTTTCATAAAGCCTTGCAGCCCTCCTTTAACGTTCGGTAAAGGCATTCGCCTTGGCGCGCAGTATCGGCTTGAGCAGGTACTGCAATACCGTGCGCTTGCCAGTCAGGATATGAACCTCCGCCACCATCCCGGGGATGATGGGCAACAGTTTGTCGCCTACCGTGCTGCGGTCCGTGCGGACGCGCACCACATAGTAGGAATTGCCTTTCTCGTCGGTCACGGTGTCCGCGCCGATCTGTTCCACCTTGCCTTTCAGGCCGCCGTAGATGGCGAAGTCGTAGGCGGTGAATTTCACTTCCGCCTCCTGGTCGGCGTGCAGGAAGCCGATGTCGCGCGGTAGGATGCGCACCTCGAGCAGCAGGGTGTCGTCCTTGGGCACGATCTCGATGATGTCCTTGCCCGGCTGCACCACGCCGCCGACGGTGTTGTTGAACAGCGTCTTGACGGTGCCGCGCACCGGCGCGCGGACTTCGGCCAGCTTGACGCGATCGACCAGCGCCAGCTTGCCTTGGCGCAGGGTCGACAGCTTGGTGTTGGTTTCGGACAGCTCGTTGCGGGCCTGGTTGCGGATGTTGAGCTCGGCTTCCTGGATCTTGCTTTCCGCTTCCTTGATGGACGCCTGGAAGCGGTCGATCTGGGCTTCCGCGCCTTTCTGTTCGCCGCAATAGCGGGCCACGTCGCGCTGCAGGCGCAGCAGGTCCACTTCGGAGACTGCGCCGCTCTTGAGCAGCGGGCGGGTCACTTGCAATTCGCGCGACGTCAGGCCGCAGCTGGTGGCGGCCTGATCGCGCTTGGCGATGGTTTCGCGCAGGTCTTCCTGGCGTTGCTTGAGCTGCTCGCGGGCAACGTTGACGGTGGCGTTCAATTCGGTGGTGCGCGCCTGCCACGCGTTGCGTTCCATTTCCACCATGCCGGGCGCCTGCGCGAGCGCCTCTTCGGGCGCGACGAAGGGGTCGCCCGTGGCCAGCGCCTTCAGGCGGGCCGCGCGGGCGAGCAGGGACAGGTATTCGGCATTGTTCTCGCCCAGCGACGACGCGAAGCGGGTAGAGTCGATCTTCAGCAGGATCTCGCCGGCCTCGACTTCCTGCCCGGGTCGGACCAGGATTTCCTCGACGATGCCGCCGTCCAGGCTCTGGATGACCTGGACCTGGCGCGACGGCACGACCTTGCCTTCGCCCCGGACGACTTCGTCGATGCTGCCGGTGCCGGCCCAGACCAGCAGCCCGCCGGTGGCCAGCAGGCTCACCCACAGCAGGATGCGCGAGCCCCTGGCCTGCGATTCATGAATGACCCATTCCGCGTTGCCGACGTAGTCGGAGCGGTGCTGGGGCTTGCCCTTTTCGGTGCCGTCGAGCAGGCGATCGAAAAAGAACACGAAGACGCCGCGCAGCTTGCGCCACAGGGTTCCAAACAGGCCGTGCCTGGTTTCGGCTGGGTTGTTCAGCATGGCGACCTCAGCCTCCGCGTCCAACGCGTCCCTGACGCAGGGCTTCGACGACTTGTTCCTTGGGGCCGTCGGCCACGATATGGCCGTTATCGATCACGATCAGCCGGTCGACCAGATCCAGCAGCGCGGTGCGGTGCGTGACCAGCAGGATCGTCTTGGTCTCGCTGGCCTCGCCCAGGCGCTTGCGCAGCTGGGCTTCGCTCTGGTGGTCCATGTTGCTGCTGGGCTCGTCCAGCAGCAGGATGGGCGGATCGTTGATCAGGGCCCGCGCCACGGCCACCGACTGGCGCTGGCCGCCCGACAGGGACTCGCCGCGCTCGCCGATCACCATGTCGAACCCGTTGGGGTGCAGATTGGCGAAATCGGAGACGCCGGCCAGGTTGGCCGCCGCCAGGATGCTGGCGTCGTCGGCGTAGGGCGCGCCCATGGCCAGGTTGTGCTTCAGGCTGCCGTAGAAGAGCAGCGGATCCTGCGGCACGTGGCCGATGGCCCGGCGCACATCGGCCGGATCGATCTGGCGCACGTCGATGCCGTCCAGCAGGACCGCGCCTTCGGTGGGCTGGTAGAGCGCCAGCGCCAGCTTTTCCAGGGTGGTCTTGCCCGACCCGATGCGGCCGATGACCCCGACCTTTTCACCGGGCTTGAGCTTGAACGATACCTTCTTCAGCGCCGGCTGCGCGGCGCCCGGATAGGTGAAGCTCACGTCGCGGAATTCGATCCCGCCGTGAAAGACGGGGCGATGCAGGAACTCGGCCTCGGCGGGGCGCTCCACCGGCAGCTTCATATAGTTGTCGATCGAGCCTAGCGAGGTGCGGGCGTTCTGGTACTGCATCAGCAAGCCAGCCACCTGGCCCAGGGGCGCTAGGCAGCGGCCCGCGATCATGGACGCGGCAATGATGCCGCCCATGGAAATGGCGGATTCCTGCGCCTGGTACACGCCGATGATCACCACGGAGATCGAGACCATCTGCTGGATGGCCTGGACGAAACCGACGGTGGAGGACGAGATCAGCTTGAGCTTGCCGCCTGTCAGGGCGATGAATTCAGTGGCGCGTTCCCAGTTGCGCTGGATGGAGCCCTGGGCGTTGAGAGTCTTGACGGCTTCCAGGCCGGTCAGCGCCTCCACCAGGGTCGCGTTGCGCTGCGACGAGGCCTGGAACGTCGCCATCGTCAGCGATTCCATGCGCGCCTGCGCCGCAAGCGATACCAGCAGGATCAGCACGATGGCGACCAGCGGCGGCAGGATCATCCACGGAGATATCCAGGCCAGCGCGAGCAGGAACAACAGGATGAACGGCAGGTCGACCAGCGTGGTGATCGTGGCCGAGGCGATGAAATCTCGGATGGATTCGAAAGAACGGAGATTGGCGGCGAAGGAGCCGACCGAGACCGGCCGGCCCTCCAGCCGCAGGTCCAGCACCCGTTCCATGATCTGCGCCGACAGGCGCACGTCGACCCGCTTGCTGGCGCTGTCCACCACATGCGCGCGAGCCGTGCCGAGGATCATGTTGAAGATCACGACCAGAGTGATGCCGATGGCCAGCACCCAGAGCGTTTCGATGGCATTGTTGGGCACGACGCGGTCATAGACGTTCATCGTGAATAGCGGCATCGCCATCGCGAAGACGTTGATCAGCAGGGCGGCGATCAGCGCGTCTCGGTACAGCCGCCGGTTTTCCATGATCGCGGCCCAGAACCAGTGGCGCTGGCGCACCTTGGCGACTTCGGGCGCGCGCGCGTCGAAGCGGAACTGCGGGCGCACGAAGCACACCAGCCCGGTGTACTGCGCGGCGAGCTCCTCGGGGGACATTTCGATCGAGCTGCCGCCCAGCTCGGGGTGGCTGACGACATACTTGCCGCCGTCTTTCTTCAGCAGCAGGCAGGCGCGTTCGCCGTGCAGCAGCAGGATGGCGGGCAGGAGGTCCTGCGAGATGCTGTCCAGCGCGCGTTTGACCACGCGCGCGGATAATTGCGCGCGCGCTGCCGCGCGCGGCAGCAGGGCGGGAGTCAGCCGGTGTTCTTCCAACGGCAGGCCCGAGGACAAGGCCTGGGCCGTGGCCGTGACACCATGCAGCCGGGTGATTTCAACCAGGCAATCCAGCAGCGGATCATCGTGCGCGGCGCGCGCATCCGCGCGCCACTCCCGGGCGGCCAATTCAGATAACTTGTCCATCTTCGTCATCCAGCAGGTCCAGGTGTTCCGAGAGCCGCGCGCGCTGTTGCTTGCGCTGGGTGAGTTTCTGTTGCGCCTGTATCGGCAGGTCTGTCATGCGCAAGGTGCCATTGGCGATCAGTGCGTCGATCAGGTCTTCCAGAACGCGGACGAAGTCCGCGTCCAACTGCGAGAAGTCTTTGCCCTGTTTCGGCATGGGGTCTCCTTGCGCTTGAGGGCGCTCAGGGCTTGGCGCTGGGCGCGTTCATGGGGATGAGCGTGGGGGGCAGCGCGCCTTCGTTGTATTGCACGCGCACGGGGGCCAGGCGGGCCGTGTCGGGAACCGTCGAGTTGCAGAGCTTGATCACGTCGTCGGATACCACCAGCTTGCCGTTTTCCTCGGGCATTTCGTTGCGCGCGGGCTGCAGCGCCAGGGCGGGCAGCAGGGCGTGCGACAGGGCCAGCCAGCGGTACTGCGCGATCTGCAGGTCATACAGCGCGTTGGTCAGGGCGCGGCGCGATTCGAACAGTTCGTTTTCGGTGTCGAGCAAGTCCAGCAGCGACCGCTGGCCGATCTGGAATTGCTGGCGGTAGGCTTCGCGCACCTTCGTGGTGGCCACTTCGTGGTCGCGCAGGAAAGGCAGCTTCTGGTTCAGGCTGACAACGTTGTTCCAGGCGACGGCCAGGTCCTGCTGCACATTGCGGCAGGTGTAGTCGCGGATATCGCGCGCGGCATAGGACTGCGCGGCGGTCTGGCGCACCCGGGCGGAATCGGCGCCGCCGCGGTACAGGTTGTAGCTCATGACGAGCTGAACGCTGGAGCTCTGGATGTCGCGGTTCTGAGGCGTCGGGTCGTTCTGGTCGCGGCCCGTCGAGGCCACGAACTCGAATTTCGGAGAGAACGCGCCCTTGGACGATGCCACGCCGGCTTCCGCCGCCTGCAGGCCGGCCTGCTTGGACAGGAAGCTGGGGTTGCGGCGCAGCGACTGATTGAAGTCACCCGGCTTGACCGGCAGCTTGCCGCTGATGTCGGGCGGCGGTTGCATCGATTCGGGGGGCAGGGCGCCGGTCACGCGCTGGAAGCGCTGTTGCACGTCCAGCAGGTTGGCGGTCTCGGTCATCAGGTTGGTCTGGGCCAGGGCCAGGCGTCCGCCCGCCTGTTCCAGGTCGACCCGGCGGCCCACGCCCGATTCGGCGCGCTCATTGATCTGCTTGAGCGTTTCCTCGTGCAGGGAATAGTTCTGGCGCGCCAGCAATTCCATGTCGCGGTAGCGCTGCAGGTCGATGTAGGCCTGCGCGGCAGCCAGCGCCGTGGTGTCGCTCGTGGCCAGCAGGTCGTAGAACTTCGCCAGCTTGTCGAAGCCGGTCTGCTTGACGTCATTGCTCGTGCGGAAGCCGTCAAAAATCAACTGACGCAACTCGACGCTGTAACCAGGGCGGCTCCAGTCCTGCGAACCCACGCCAGGCACATTGCGGCGGTACTCGCGACCCACATAGCCTTGCGCGTTGATCTGCGGGAAGAATGCAGCGCGCGCGACGTTCTGGCCTTCCAGCGACGCCTGGAAATCATGGTACTTGGCCTGGATTTCCGGATTGCCGAGTAACGTCTGTTCGACGATCTGGTTCATCGTGACTGCGGGCTGTGTCGCAGCCGGAGCGGAAGACTGAGCAAATGCCGCTGGAACGAATGCCAGGGCAAGGA
Organism: Achromobacter agilis; assembly: GCF_900496965.1. GTDB lineage: Bacteria > Pseudomonadota > Gammaproteobacteria > Burkholderiales > Burkholderiaceae_B > Achromobacter > Achromobacter agilis. The sequence continues at coordinate 41,871 of NZ_UFQB01000037.1, read as the reverse complement.
CCGAAGTCGTGCTTTTGAGCAAAAACGAAGCCATAGTGATTATTCGCGAGTCGAGTTGAGAATGAATGGCCGAATATTGTGTGGAAATGTCAGTTTTGACGAGTCAATATTTGTTAATTCTTGATGAGATTTCCGAGGCCATTATTTGAATTTCGTCGCGCATCATCTCTTAATTCAATTGAATTTGCACGAACTTCGCTCTGATTCGCTTTAATATGCTGATTTAATGCGGCTTTTATGCCATTTATTTCGTTTTATTTCGTAAATAGCATTGCTACAGCGTTGCGTGATTATATCGTTTTGATAATTTTGTATCTAATTTCAGGCCCCAATTTGTATCTGTGAATACATTCGCTGCAGGCTTGCGGCGCGGGCTTGAAACAGGATCGTTCGGGGCCGCGTCCGCGGCCTAGCATGGTAGTGGTGGTACTGGTATATGTGGTGTGGTTGTACTAGGTTCAGACCCTGTGCATAATTCCTTCATGCCGCAGTGGCCGGCGCGGGAGCGTTTTGCTTTCAACCGCGCGAGGCACGAGCCGGATTGTCTATTTGCAGAGCGCATCCATGGCCCAAACCCTTTACGACAAACTCTGGGACGCCCACGTCGTCCACCAGGAATCAGACGGCACCTGTCTGCTCTATATAGATCGCCACCTGGTGCATGAAGTCACCAGCCCGCAGGCGTTCGAAGGCCTGGCGATCGCCGGCCGCAAGCCGTGGCGCACTGGCGCCAATCTGGCGGTGGCTGATCACAACGTGCCCACGCTGAACCGTGCACAGGGTATCGACGATCCGATCTCGCGCCTGCAAGTGGATACGCTGGACGCCAACTGCGACAAGTACGGCATTACCGAATTCCGCATGAATGACCTGCGCCAGGGCATCGTGCACGTGATCGGCCCGGAGCAGGGCGCGACCCTGCCCGGCATGACCGTGGTTTGCGGCGATTCGCATACCAGCACGCACGGTGCGCTGGGCGCGCTGGCCTTCGGCATCGGCACGTCCGAAGTCGAGCACGTGCTGGCCACCCAGACGCTGCTCATGAAGAAAGCCAAGAGCATGCTGATCAAGGTCGAAGGCGAACTGCCCTTCGGCTGTACGGCCAAGGACGTGGTCCTGCACATCATCGGCATCATCGGCACGGCCGGCGGCACGGGCCACGCCATCGAGTTCGCCGGCAGCACGATCCGCGGCCTGTCGGTGGAAGGCCGCATGACGGTCTGCAACATGGCCATCGAGGCCGGCGCCCGTTCCGGCATGGTGGCGGTGGACGACAAGACCATCGAATACTTCCGCGGCCGTCCCTTCTCGCCCGCGGGCGTGCTCTGGGACCAGGCGGTCGGCTACTGGCGCACGCTGCATACCGACGAGGGCGCCAAGTTCGACTCGGTCGTGGAAGTCAACGCCCGCGATATCAAGCCGCAAGTCACCTGGGGAACGTCCCCGGAAATGGTGCTGCCGGTGGATTCCCGCGTGCCGGACCCCGATCGCGAAAAAGACGACGTGCGCCGCAGCGGCATGGAGCGCGCCCTGCAATATATGGGCCTGAAGCCCAATACGCCGCTGACCGATATCCGGGTGGACCGGGTGTTCATCGGCTCCTGCACCAATTCCCGCATCGAAGACCTGCGCGCCGCCGCCGCCGTGGCGCGCGGCAAGCACGTGGCGTCCAACGTGCGCCAGGCCATGGTGGTGCCGGGCTCGGGCCTGGTCAAGCAGCAGGCCGAGCGCGAAGGGCTGGACAAGATCTTCATCGAGGCCGGCTTCGAATGGCGCGAGCCGGGCTGTTCCATGTGCCTGGCCATGAATGCCGACCGCCTCGAACCCGGCGAGCGTTGCGCTTCCACCTCGAACCGCAACTTCGAAGGCCGCCAGGGGCAGGGCGGGCGCACGCACCTGGTGAGCCCGGCCATGGCCGCCGCCGCCGCGGTCGCCGGCCACTTCGTCGACGTCCGCACGTTCCGTTAAGCGTTAAGCACCGAGTACCGACATCATGCAAGCATTCACCACTCACGAAGGCCTGGTGGCCCCGCTCGATCGCGAAAACGTCGACACGGACCTCATCATTCCCAAGCAGTTCCTCAAGTCCATCAAGCGCACCGGCTTCGGGCCGAATCTTTTCGACGAATTGCGCTACCTGGACCACGGCGAACCGGGCATGGACAACAGCAAGCGTCCGCTGAACCCGGACTTCGTGCTGAACCAGTCCCGCTACCAGGGCGCTTCGGTGCTGTTGGCGCGCAAGAACTTCGGCTGCGGCTCCAGCCGTGAGCACGCGCCGTGGGCGCTGACGCAGTTCGGCTTCCGCGCCATCATCGCGCCGTCCTACGCGGACATCTTCTTCAACAACAGCTTCAAGAACGGCCTGCTGCCCATCGTGCTGTCCGAGCTGGAAGTGTCGCGCCTGTTCGACGAAGTGAAGGCCTTCCCCGGCTACAAGCTGCGCATCGACCTTGATCAGCAGGTCGTGGTGGCGGCGGACGGCCGCGCGATGGGCTTCGATATCGAACCGTTCCGCAAGTACTGCCTGCTCAACGGATTCGACGATATCGGCCTGACCCTGCGCCAATCCGACAAGATCCGCGCGTTCGAGGCCGAGCGCCTGGCCCGCCATCCGTGGCTGGAAAGCCGTCCGATCGTCTGACGCCTTTATTTTTTCGATTACAGGATCGTTTTCGTATGACTCACAACATCGCAGTCTTGCCGGGTGACGGCATCGGCCCGGAAATCGTCGAACAGGCCGTGCGCGTCCTGAAGGCGCTGGACGTCTCCGTCGACATCAAGGAAGCGCCCGTGGGCGGCGCGGCGTTCGACGCCTTCGAGCACCCGCTGCCGCCGGCCACGCTGAAGCTTGCCAAGGAATCGCACGCCGTGCTGTTCGGCGCCGTGGGCGACTGGAAGTACGACAGCCTGCCGCGCGAATTCCGCCCGGAACAGGCCATCCTGGGCCTGCGCAAGGCGCTGGGCCTGTTCGCCAACCTGCGTCCGGCCATCTTGTATCCCGAGCTGGCCAGCGCGTCGTCGCTGAAGCCCGAGATCGTGTCCGGCCTGGATATCCTGATCATCCGCGAACTGACTGGCGACATCTATTTCGGCACGCCGCGCGGCGTGCGCTCGTCGCCCGATGGCGCCTTCGAGGGCGAGCGCGAAGGCTACGACACCATGCGCTATGCCGAATCGGAAGTACGCCGCATCGCGCGCATTGGCTTCGAATCGGCCCGCAAGCGCAACAAGAAGCTGTGCAGCGTGGACAAGGCGAACGTGCTGGAAACCTCGCAGTTCTGGCGGGACGTCGTCATTGAAGTCGCGCGCGACTATCCCGACGTGGAGCTGTCGCACATGTACGTGGACAACGCCGCCATGCAGCTGGTGCGCAACCCGCGCCAGTTCGACGTCATCGTGACCGGCAACCTCTTCGGCGACATCCTGTCGGACGAAGCGGCCATGTTGACCGGCTCGATCGGCATGCTGCCGTCGGCCTCGCTGAACGCCGGCGGCCAGGGCCTGTACGAGCCCAGCCACGGTTCGGCGCCCGACATCGCGGGCAAGGGCATCGCCAACCCCCTGGCCACGATTCTGTCCGCCGCCATGCTGCTGCGCTATTCGCTGAACCTGGCGCCCCAGGCCGACCGCATCGAAGCCGCCGTGCGCCGCGTGCTGGCCGATGGGCTGCGCACCGCCGACATATTCGAGCCGGGCACGACCAAGGTCGGCACGGCTGAAATGGGCGACGCGGTCCTGAAAGCCCTGGCCTGATCCAGTCCGCTTCCGGCAAGGGCCGTCCAGCGGACGGCCCTTTGTTTTTCCTGTTGTCGAGGCGCCGCGAAAGCCGCTCGCGCCCATTGTGGCCCCTATTTTTTCTAGCTGCGCCGCAACATCTCTCCGTGCATTCTGATAAATTGTTGAATTGCACGGCTTTTTCTTCCCCCGGACCTTGTCTCCACCTTTAAAGAGCGATTGAAATGAATCAAGCAGTAGGCCTTGTCGGCTGGCGCGGTATGGTCGGCTCGGTGCTCATGCAACGCATGCGCGACGAGAACGACTTCGCACTGATCGAACCGGTTTTCTTCTCCACCAGCAATGCTGGCGGCGCTGCGCCCACTTGGGCGGACGGCGCGGGCCCGCTGCAGGACGCCTACGATATTGATGCTCTGAAAAAACTGCCGATCATCGTGACGGCGCAAGGTGGCGACTACACGTCCGAGATCTATCCGAAGCTGCGCGGCGCGGGCTGGAACGGCATCTGGATCGACGCGGCGAGCACGCTGCGCATGGCCGACGACGCCATCATCGTGCTGGACCCGGTCAACCGCCCGGTCATCGACGCGGCGCTCAAGCGTGGCGTGCGCAACTTCGTCGGCGGTAACTGCACGGTCAGCTGCATGCTGATGGGCCTGGCCGGCCTGTTCAACAACGATCTGGTCGAATGGATGACGACCATGACGTACCAGGCAGCCTCGGGCGGTGGCGCTCAGCACATGCGCGAGCTGCTGACCCAGTTCGGCGAGATCAACCAGTCGGTCAAGCCGCTGCTGGACGACCCCGCGTCGGCCATCCTCGAAATCGACCGCGGTGTGCTGGCCAAGCAAAAGGATCCGGCGCTGCCCCACGAGCATTTCGGCGTGCCGCTGGGCGGCAACCTGATTCCCTGGATCGACAAGGACCTGGGCGACGGGATGTCCAAGGAAGAATGGAAGGGCGAAGTCGAGACCAACAAGATTCTCGGCCGCGGCGCCGCCTTCGGCACGCCCGCCACGCCGATCGACGGCCTGTGCGTGCGCATCGGCGCCATGCGCTGCCACAGCCAGGCGCTGACCATCAAGCTCAAACGCGATCTGCCGCTGGACGAGATCGAGGCGCTGATCGCCCAGGGCACGCAATGGGCCAAGGTGGTGCCGAACACCAAGGAAGCCACCGTTGCCGCGCTGACCCCTGTTGCCGTGACCGGCACGCTCGACATTCCGGTGGGCCGTCTGCGCAAGCTGTCGATGGGTTCGCAGTACCTAGGCGCTTTCACCGTGGGCGACCAATTGCTGTGGGGCGCCGCGGAGCCGCTGCGCCGCATGCTGCGCATCGCGCTGGCCGAAGCCTGATGCCCTGACGGGCGGCGCGGGGCGCAGTCCGGTCATGCTGGCAAGGCAAGCAGGGGCACCTTCGGGTGCCCTTGCCGTTTGCGAGAGTCCGGCGATGTGTGGCGGATACGCATGCCAGCGAACGCCGGCGCGCCTTTCAGGTTTGTGAAATGCGCTTGATCCATTACACTTTTCCCGTGAATTGGTGCCGGTTCACGCCCGTTTGGCGTGAATGGGCGCCAGCCCGTAATTCGACTACAAGAACGGAATTCCAGCTTATGACCCAGCGTTCGCGCCAAGTGAAGCATGCCCGCCGTTTGAAAGCCCTGCAGTGGGCGATTGCGTTGGCGATTGGCTCAAGCGTGTGCGGTTCGGCGATGGCCATGCGCGTGGGGCATTCGCGGGTGGTTTCCGTGCCGGGCGCGCCGCTGCAGGCGGTGGTGGGATTGCAGGAACTGACCCCTGACGAAGTGTCGTCGCTGAAGGTATCGGTGGCGGACGAAGCCGCGTGGCAGCGCGCGGGCCTGAAGCCGCCGGTGCCCCTGGCCAGCATGGTGGTGCGTATCGAGGACGGCATGGACGCCACGCGCAAGAACTTGCGCGTGCGGGCCGCGCAACCGCCCGCCAGCGGCGCGGTGGACCTGCTGCTGGACATCAGCTCCAGCGCCGGGCAGCGGCAGGTGCAGGTCAGCATCCTGGTGCCGTTGCGCGGCACCAGCGCCGAAGTGGCGCCCGCCTCGGTCGGCGCGCCGTCCCGTGCCGCCAGCGGCCGGTCGGTCAATGTGAAGTCTGGCGACAATCTCTTCTCCATCGCGCAACGCAATGCCGTGCCCAATGCATCCGTCTACCAGATGCTGGTGGCGCTGTGGCGCGCCAATCCCGAAGCGTTCATCCAGAACAACATGAATCTGGTGCGCGCAGGAAAGAAGCTGTCGATTCCGGACGCGGCCACCGTGCGCGCCGTGGATCCGGCCGAGGCGCGCCGAATCTTCAACGAGCACGCCGAGGCCTTCGCCAAATACCGCTCGCGGATCGGCGCGGCGTCCGCCGCGAATCCCTCCGTGGTCCAGGGGCAGGGCGGAGCGTCGGGTAGCGTTGCCCGCCCCGACGACAATGGCGGCGTCGCCACGGCAACGCCGCCTCAGGACCGTGTACGCCTTTCCGCCGGCCTGGCGCAGGGCAGCGCGGCGGCCCAGGCCGAAGCGCAGGCCGACGCCCGGACCTCCAACGAGCGCGCCATGGCCGACGTCCAGGGGCGGGTCGATCAGTTGCAGAGCAACGTCGATGATTTGAACAAGGCGGTCGGGCAGCAGGGCGCCGCTGGCGCATCGGGCGCTCAAGGAGCAACGGGCACGCCCGGAGCAGCGGGCACCTCGGGCGCAACAGGCACACCGGGCGCAACAGGCACACCGGGCGCAGCAGGCACGCCGGGCGCAGCAGGCACGCCGGGCGCAGCAGGCACACCGGGCGCAACAGGCACGCCGGGCGCAACAGGCACGCCGGGCGCAGCAGGCACACCGGGCGCAACAGGCACGCCGGGCGCAACAGGCACGCCGGGCGCAACAGGTACACCGGGCGCAGCAGGCACGCCGGGCGCAGCAGGCACGCCGGGCGCAGCAGGCACGCCGGGCGCAGCAGGCACGCCCGGAGCAGCGGGCACCTCGGGCGCAACAGGCACACCGGGCGCAGCAGGCACGCCGGGCGCAGCAGGCACGCCGGGTGCAACAGGCACTCCGGGCGCAACAGGCACGCCGGGCGCAACCGGCACGCCGGGCGCAGCAGGCACGCCGGGTGCAGCAGGTACGCCGGGCACAGCAGGCACACCGGGCGCGGCAGGCACACCGGGCGCAACAGGCACACCGGGCGCCGACTCGCCGGACAAGCCCGCCGGCACGCCGCCGAACAAAGGCATCGAATCGAACATGCCAGCCTGGCTGGCCGACAATCTGCTCGTTATCGTCACCGCCGTGCTGGCGCTGATCGCGTTTGCCATCGCCTGGCTGTTGCGCAGGGCCGGCGCCAGGCGCGGAGACGACGACGAGGAGACCTACGAATTTAACGAGCCAGCGTTGGACACGGCAGCGCTGAACCGCAAGCTCAATAGCATCAATCTCGACCTGGACGAACCGCCCACGGACGAACCGCGCCGGGTCGGCGGTCCACGGGTTTGATACATGTCTAGAGTTGCATTGGGGCTGGCGTATGACGGCTCCGCTTGGCAGGGTTGGCAGACGCAGCCGCATCGGCAGACGGTGCAGGATACGCTGGAGGCCGCTCTGGGACGTTTTTGCGGCGTAGCGGATTCCGTGCCCACGATTTGCGCGGGCCGCACGGATACCGGCGTGCATGGCGCCATGCAGGTGATCCACCTGGATACCGAGTTGGACCGGCGCATGGAGTCCTGGGTGCGGGGTGTGAACGCTTTCCTGCCGTCCAGTATTTCCGTTCAGTGGGCGCAGCAGGTATCGGATGATTTTCACGCGCGGTTTTCGGCGCGCGCCCGTACCTATGTCTATCTGCTGTGGCGCGGCCGGGTGCGGCCGGCGCTGTGGGCGGGCCGCGCGGGCTGGTGTTTCCAGCCGCTGGACGTGGATGCCATGCGCGCCGCGGCCAGCGCCTTGCTGGGCGAGCATGATTTTTCCAGCTTCCGTTCGTCGCAATGCCAGGCCAAGCATCCGGTGCGCCACCTGCACCGGCTGGATATCGAAGAGCGCGGTCCGTTCCTGGTGTTTACGCTGAAGGCGAATGCCTTCCTGCATCACATGGTACGCAATATCATGGGAGCGCTACTGCAGGTCGGGCAGGGCAGGGAATCCGTCGACTGGATGGCGCAACTCCTGTCGTGGCGCGACCGCAAACTTGGCGCGCCGACGTTCGCGCCCGACGGGCTTTACCTGTCCGCCATTGATTACCCCGAGGCGTTCGGACTGCACGAACTCGACGGCGGATCGCAGTTGCTGTCGCCGTTTACTCAAACATACTAGGGAAGCCGCCGGCAACGGCGACACCTTTCCGCGCACGATGGAGGGCCTTTGCCATGCGACGCCGCGCGTTTTTGAAGCAGACCGCCCTGGGCGCCGCCGCCGGCGGCGCCACCCTGGCGGCCCCGGTTTTCGCGCAGGAAGCCCCCACGGTCGCATGGAGATTGGCCTCCAGTTTTCCCAATGAATCTCCCACGCTGTTTGCCGGCGCGGAGGACGTCGCCCGCTATGTGGCCGAAGTCACCGATGGACGTTTCAGTATCGAGATATACCCCGCCGGCGACCTGGTGCAGCCGGGGCAGGTGCTCGAGGCCGTGCAGTACCGCGTCGTCGACTGCGGCCACACGGCGTCCACCCGATACTTCGATACCGACCCGGCGCTTTGCTTCGATGCCGGCGTGCCGTTCGGCCTGAATACGCGGCAGATGAACGCATGGATGACGCAGGGCGAAGGCCAGGCGCTTACACGCGTACTGTTCGACAAGTACAACATCCTGAACTTTCCCTGCGGCTATACCGGCGCCCAGATGGGCGGCTGGTTCCGCGGCGAAATCAAGACCGTCGACGATTTGCGCGGCCTGAAAGTGAAGGCGGGCGGATTCGCCAGCCACGTGCTGGCGCGGCTGGGCGCGACGCCCGTCCCGGTGCCGGTTGCGGAAACCTACGCCGCGCTCGAACAAGGCATCGTGGACGCGGTGGCCTGGATCGGCCCGTATGACGACGAAAGCCTGGCCCTCTACAAGGTGGCCAAGAACTACTACTTCCCGGGCTGGTGGGCGGGCACCCTGCAGTTGTCGCTCTACGTGAACCAGGACGCCTACGACGAGCTGCCCAAGCCGTACCAGTCCGCGCTTGCGCTCGCGTGCCGCATGGCGACGAGCAATATGATCGCCAAGTACGACGCCGGCAATCCGGACGCGCTGCGTCGCCTGGTGTCGCGCGGCGCGCAACTGAAGGCGTTCCCAAAGCCGGTCCTGCAGGCAAGCTACGAAGCGTCACTCGCCGCCTATAAAGAGATGAGCGCGAAGGATCCAATGTTCAAGAAACTCTACGAGAGCATGGTGGCGTTTCGCGACAAGGAAGTTCCGTGGTTCCGCCTGGCCGAGGGCAGCTTCGACAACCTCGTGGCGACCCTGGGGCAGCCGGCCGCCTAGGCGCGCCGCGCGCCCCGGATATACTGATTCAACCCGTCGCGTCGAGCGACGAAGCAAGTGATGAGTTCCATGCGCACACGCATCAAGATCTGCGGATTGACCCGCGAACAGGATATCGACGCCGCCGTCGCGGCGGGCGTCGATGCGATCGGTTTTGTTTTTTACGCCAAGAGCAAGCGGTGCCTGACGCCGCTGCGCGCCGCGCAGTTGCGCCGCATGGTGCCGGCTTTCGTCGACGTCGTGGCGTTGTTCGTGAACCCGGCGCAGGACGAAGTGCAGACCGTGCTGGATCAGGTCGGGCCGGAGCTGCTGCAGTTCCACGGCGACGAGACGCCGCAGGATTGCGCCCATTACGGCCATCGCTTCCTGCGCGCCTTCCGGGCCGGCGCGCCTGGCCTGGAAACCGCGGAAAACCTGGCGTCGACCTGCCGTGCCTACGGTGAAGCGGCGGGCTGGCTGTTCGACAGTTACAGCGCGGGTTATGGCGGCAGCGGACACGGTTTTGATTACGCGCTGCTCGATGACGTGAAGGCCGATTCTATGTCGCGCCCGTTGATTTTGTCCGGCGGCCTGAACGCCGAAAACGTCGGCCAGGCCGTGCAATTGCTGCAGCCTTGGGGCGTCGATGTCAGTAGTGGGGTCGAAGTCGAGCAAGGAATAAAAAGTTCTGATAGAATCTCGTTCTTCGTTGCTGCGGTGCAAGCCGCAGACGCGAAACTGAAGAGCGAAGCGGTGCTGATGAATAAGCAGCACTGAGTAGTGCAGAAGCGATTCGGAGCGGCCATCGGCGAAAGCCATTTGGCGCAGCCAGGCGGCAAATAAAGCACGTTGGCCAAGGCGCTTTGAACGAAATGAAATCTGCAAAAAGTCTTCCAAGACGATTTGCACAGTTCAAAAAAGCACTATATAATTCTTCTTCTTTGCAGGCGGTTAGCTCAGCTGGTTAGAGCGCCACGTTGACATCGTGGAGGTCGTTGGTTCGATTCCAATACCGCCTACCAAATTCCTGCAAAGTGCTGTCAAGCACGGCAAAAAGAAAGCCGCTAAGTTACTGACTTAGCGGCTTTTTTGTTTTCGCTGCAAACTGACGGCAGTAGAAGCCGAGGCCCAGTCGATAGGCGCGTGCCAGGTTCGCAAGCGAGCCGGAATATTGGCATGTTCTGGGATGAAAATGCCGAACTGAAACGGCAGGACGCGCCGCTTGCCACGTGTTAATCCATTTTATTGCCGCGTCGCGGCCAATATCGCCCGGCGTGTGTTTTAAAAGCGCCGGGACGCCGAACCCGCGCGTTAATCAAAAACGTCAAAAAGCACGTCGGCGACGATCGCCGTAGCGACCGCTACGAGAATGAGATCGGAACCGGCAACTCTCCATTCGTAGCCAGGATAGACAGGAAGGCGTGCCAGCATGGGGCCCGGGACCATCTTTTTGGCGATCCCCGGAGGCAGGGGCTTGCCGCGAGCAAGGTTCTTGCGGATTCCCGGCGGCAGCGAACCGTAGCCCGACAACCCATATTCCTGCGCGTAGCCCCTGGCGGTGGTGATGGTGATGCCGGCGTAGCGAAGCGTCACATTGACGTCGCCGGCATCGTTTCCGCCGCCTTTGGACGAACCGCCGTTGCCGCTATTGCCCTTGCCGGAACTGTTGCCTTTGCCCGAGCCATTGCCGCCGCTGTTGCCCTTACCGTTGCCTTGGCCCTGGCCCGCATTGTCGGGCTTGCCTTTTCCTTCAGGAGGGGCGGCCAGGGCGTTGCCGGCCAGGAACAGACAGCAGATCGCGGCAGTGAGAAATTGCTTGGCGGTGGGGTGATCCATGATGGCTCCTGCTCAGTCGAAAGCATAGTGAGCCGATTCTAGAGTGGCCTAATCCTTTGGTGTATAGGCCACACTGATAAAGATGTAAGCAGGTCCGATGTTTGTGTCCTGCCCGACGGCCTGGCGCGGGGCAGGCCGCTTGTGCGCCTGCTGCGCCGGCGGTACATCGGGTGTTCACGGCCAGCCTAATATACTGTATAAAAACACAGTATATTTCATCCCTCAATACAACGCGATTCGGTCTGATTTCAGCCGATAGGGGACGGAGCATGGCTGACGTGGAATGGACGCAGCGGGACGAGTACTACTGGCAGGGGCCGCCTGGCTGGACGATTTGCCGTGTCTTCGTGGAGGGCATGTGGCAGTACGAGCTCTGGTTCAGCCGCGGCAGCGGCGGCACGATTTACGGCATGCGCGCCTCGCTCGGGGCGGCGCAGGATCTTTACGAGCAAAAGCTGCGCTAGGCAGGCGTCAACCGCGCCACAAAGGTATGCTTGCAGGTCCGCAACCCAAGCTGACCATCATGCCCGCACTTCCAGCGATGTCCCTGGCCGTCAAACCCGACTGGATCGACGAGTACGGCCACATGAATGCCGCCCACTACGTGGGTGTGTTCGACCGCCACGGCTTCGAGCTGCTGGGCCGCTACGGCGTCGGCGCGGACTATACCCGCCAGACGCGCTGCGGTATCTACACGATGAACATTCACGTCGCCTATCTGCGCGAGGTGCTGGCGGGCGACCCGCTGGAGCTGCGCCTTCGCCTGCTGGAAGCGGACGACAAGAGGCTGCTCTGCCTGATGGAATTGATACAGGCGCGCGACGGCTATCTGGCCTCCACCATGGAGCAATTGTCCCTGCACGTCGACCTGGAAACGCGCCGCGCCAAGCCGTTTCCAGCCGAGGTCGCGGCGCGGCTGGCCGGCGCCGCGCAAGACCACGCACAGCATTCGCTGCCCGAGGGATACCGCCGTCTGCTGCCGCTCAAGCGCGCCTGAGCGGCAGCAGACGGCGGGCCGGCCAGGACCGGGCGTGCTTACCCTGCGACGGTCACCGCGGGCGAGCCCGACGCCACGGTCAGTACCGTTTGCGTGGCCACGGCAGGCAAGGCCGGCGCTTGGTTGCCCGCCAGCGGCTTGAGCTTGTTGAAGACACAGCGCAATTCGCCCGGGGTCAGCGTCACCACCGCGAATCCCTGCGCATCCGTATCGGCATAGCGCAGCCAATCGCCGTTGAACTGCTTCAAGGTGTTGTTGAAGGTGTTCAGGACGGCGCCATCGGGCTCGGTATAGACAAGCGGCCGGGCAGGCGCGAAGCTGGGATCCGTGTCGACCACGTTCTTGAAGTAGCTGAAGAACGAATTGCTGGAAATGCCGGCCGTCACAAGGTCGACCATCACCGGCTCTGGCGCCGCAGCATCGTAGTCGTCCATCACGCTGCCGGCGAAGAAGGCATGGATGTCTCCGGTCAGCGCCACCAGGTTGCGCACCCCCGTATCGCGCACGAAAGCCATCAGGTCTTTGCGTTCCGCGTTGTAGCCATCCCACTGGTCGGCATTGAGCAGGTATTCGTCCAGCAGCAGCGATGGCGGCAACTGCGCATCCAGGGCAGGCTTGATCTGGGCCGCGAACGCGGCGGGAGGAATCGAGGCCTGGGCGGACAACAGGGCAGAGAGCGTGGGGTAGGCGGTTACGGGCTTGCCGCTCGCGTGGTCGGCGCCCTTCAGGTCCTGCGCCAGCGCTTGCGCCATGGAGGGAACCAGCGGAGCGAGCACGGGCTGGGCTGTCGCCAGGCCCTGGGCGAGCAGCCCGGCCACCGCTTGCGCGCCATCGAATTGCATGCGCAACAGCGACACTTCGTTGCCCCACAGATTCCAGGCCGTGGTACTGGCGCGCAGCTGGGTTTTCCACCAGTCGCGCTGTGAATCCCCCAATATGGAGACGGGGCTCAACAGGCCGCCCGCGGCGGCCATCTTCTGCGCCTCCACCTGCGACAGCGCACGCTTGGGCACGAAGTAGCGGCTGCCGATCTCGCTGCCTATCTGCTGTTCGGGAATGACGTGGTCGGCGCGATACAGCCGCTCGTCGGTCATCAACAGCGTGGCCAGGCTGCCGAAGCGGAAGTCCCGGTAGATCCGGATGTTCTCGAAAGACGGGTTCGCAATGTCCAGCGCGACGTCGGCGGGCATGAATTCGAACCAGGCCTGGCTGGCGCTGCGGCGGCGCGAGGTATTGTGTATTTCGTCTTCCGCGGCGGCATAGGTCTGGCGGTCCTGCCAGCAGTCGTCCGAGAACTCGTGGTCGTCCCAGATGGCGATGATGGGGAAGCGTGCGTGCAAGGCCTGCAGCCGCGGGTCGGAGCGATAGCTGCGATAGAGGGTCCGGTAGTCGGCCAGCGTGGTTGCGTAGACCGCCCCGTCGGCGCGCGCCGTGCCGTCAGGCAGGGCCAGCGGCGCATGCGCGCTTTCCACCGCGCCGTTCTGGAATCCGGCCTTGACGGTTTCGTAGACGTAGTCGCCAAGATGCACCACGAAATCCAGGTCCTGGGCCGCCAGTTCTTCAAATGCCGCCCAGTGGTTCACGCTCCAGTCCTGGCACGAGATGAAGGCGAACTTCAATTGCTCGACGGCGGCATTCTCGGCCGGCGCGGTGCGGGTGCGGCCCACCGGGCTGGCGCTGGCGCCGGCCACGAAGCGGTAGTAGTAGTTGGCGCCGGCGTCCAGGCCGGTGACTTTGTGGCGCACCGTGTGGTCCCACTCGGGTTCCGCGCTGACGGCGGCATCGACCAGCAGCTGCGAGAAGCCCTCGTCGCGTGCCAATTGCACCCGCACGGGCACCGCCGCGGCGCTTTCGCCGATGACGCGGGTCCAGAGCACGATGCTGTCGGGCCTGGGGTCGCCCGACGCGACGCCCTGTGGGTACTGATAGCGCGCCGGGTCGACCGGGCCGGGGCTCGGGCCTGCGTTGCCGTCATCGTCATCGTCGCTGCCGCCGCAGCCCGCCAGGCCGGCGGTGGCGGTGGAGACGGTAAGGAAGCTACCCCATTTGAGGAATTTTCTGCGGTCCATGTCGAGAGTCGCCCGGTGAGACGGCATCGCTGCGGATTGCCGGAATGTAGGGATGGACCGGCAGCGGCGCGGGCGCCGCTGTCCGGCCATTGGCGCCGTATTAGCGCACCGGGGTATTGCATGGACGTGACACCGGCCCGCCGGGCGCAACGCTGCGCCCGATGGGCCGTGGGAGGAGGCAGCGCGAAGCCGGCTTATGCCGTGTGCGATATTTCCGGTTCAACGCATCGCGAACGATTCGCGGTGCAGCCGCCAGGGACGCGGCCCGCGCGCGTGGGCATGCAGCGCGTCGCCCAGGCCCCGGGGGCCGCAGAACCAGATGTCCAGCGGCCCGGCCGCGCCGGCCTCCAGCGCCTGGGGCGTCAGGCGCTGGCCCTGCGCGTCGTCGTGCACGGTGAGCGCCACCGGCGGCCGGGCGCGTTCGCACAGGCTGCGCACGCGCGGCAACAGCGGATCGTCGGCGGCGTCGCGGGTGCAGTAATGCAAGTGCGCTGGCAACGCACGGCTGCGGGAGGGTTCGACGCCGGGCTGGCGCGCTTCGAGCAGCGAGAGGAACGGCGTCACGCCTGCGCCGCCCGCGACCCATACCTGCCGGCGGCCGCGGCCGCCCTGGCCGTCGAAGCGGCCATAGGGGCCTTCGATATCCACATGCTGGCCTGCCCGCAGGCGTTGGCCCAGACTGCGGGTGTAGTCGCCCAGCGGCTTGATGATCAGACGCAGCAGGGGCTCGCCCTGTTCGCTGGTGCCCAGGCTGCCGGGCGCGCTGGCGATGGTGAAGGGATGCGCGCCTTCGCTGCGGTCAAAGCGCACGAACGCGAATTGCCCGGCGCGATGCCCCGGCCAGCGGGAAGACAGGGCGCAGATCACTTCGACCGGCGCGCGCTCGCTGCCGTCGCCCAGGACGCGCACCGACTGGATGCGGCCCGCATGGCGGCGAGACCGGCCGATCCAGCCCGCCAGCGACCACAATGCTGCGGCGCTGCCCAGCAACAGCAGGGCGCCCATGAGCAGGCCCAGGGGCAAGGACCAGAAGTCCAGGGGCATCAGCGCCACCGTATGAAACGCCAGCGCCAGGAACAGAAGCGGCATGGCACGGTGCAGGAGCCGCCAGGGCCTGTAGGACAACAGCCGGGTCAGCAGCGTCAGCGCCATCATGGCCAGCAGGAGGTAAAAAGCCCATTCGCCCAGGTCCTTGGCCAGGCCGCGGAAGTCGGCAAGCCAAGGCAGCACGGCATCGCGGCCGGACCTGCCGGCGGTTCCCCACAATGCCTTGATCGCGCCGCTGGATTCCTTGGCGCCCCAGTGCAGGAGGGCGGTGACGGCCGCGCCGATGCCGGCCCACTTGTGCAGTCGATACACCTGGTCCATGCCGCCCAGCGGACGCTCCAGCCAAGGCAGGCGCAGCGACAGCAGCATTGCCAGGCACATCAGGCCAATGCTCCACAGTCCGGAAAGGTACAAGGCATGCTGGCGCAATCGCCACCCGCCCGACGCGGCGCCCTGCGGGTCGACGAGGGGCAGCACGCCGGGATCGAAGGGCGCGACCGCCAACCATGCCAAGGTAATGCCCAGCAGCCAGATGCCGAGCGCCATTCTGATACGCATGATGTTCTTCCTGTGAGGGTTGCGGCGCCGGCCGTCAGCCGGACGTCGCGGACCATTCTGGATGCCTGGCCATGAACTCAGTCTGAAGGCGCCGTTCATCCGCCATTCATCGCCGGGGTTCCCGGGGCAGGGGGCGAAGCGCGCACCGCGCGCGTTCCACTGCTTTCTCGGATCAGTCCGATGGGAGGCGTCCGATGGAAAACGTACGATGCCCGCTGTTGCTGTCCTGATGGTTCTGGACCGCTGATGAAGACAGAGGAAGCAGGTCGCGAGATGAGGTGTCATGAAACCCGGCCATCCCCGTTCTGCGACGCCTGCCTGGGCCTCCTGGATGGTGTCACGCAAAAAGAGCCGCACGGCGATTTGGTGTTCCGCAGCCGCGTTCGAACGGGCGCCGGACACGAGTACAAGCTTTTCGGGTGCTCCGAATGCGGCACGTGCTGGATGGGAAAGGTCGGCAAGTGGGGCGAGGGCGAAGGCTTCCGGCTTCAGCCTGACCTATTGCATTGCTGCGGGCCATCCGCCGGGCCGGAGGGGCCGGCTACGGTATATTGCGGTGTTCCTTCAGATACGGATTCGCAATCCATGGGTCAGGCCGCCAGGTCCATTTTCCTTCTCTCCGTCCTGTGGCTGGCCGGCTGCGCGGCGGGCGGAGGGACGGCCGTGCCCAAGGCCCAGCTCGACGAGGCGCCGATGTACGGGGGCGCTGACAGGTCCGCCGCCGCCGACCTGCGGGCCGCCGACGACACGCTGATCGCCGACGCGACGCAGGCCTACGGATCCCGCGAGAACGCGTCCCGGGCCTGGGTGGAGCAGGGCTACCGCTTCTACCAGGAGGACCAGCTGGGCATGGCCATGCGCCGGTTCAACCAGGCATGGCTGCTGAATTCCAAAAATCCCGAGGTCTACACCGGCTTTGCCGCGGTATTGCACGATCAGGGCAAGTTCTGCGAGGCCATGAACATGATGGACCGGGCGCTCAGCCTGGATCCGCCGTCGTTCCAGGGGCTTTACGCGGACGCGGGGCGGACCGCCGCGCGCTGCGCCGCCGAGGACAAAACCTTGCCTCCCGAAGCGCGCGTGGCGGCGACCTTGCGCTCCGACGCGCTGTACCGGAAGGGCGAAGCAGTGGAACACGACAAAGGCTATCTTTACGCCTCCTGGGCGACCGCGTTCTACCGGCGCGGCCAGTACGCGGACGCCTGGTCCATGATCTTCAAGTCGCGCGCCGCCGGCGGCCAGCCCAGCCCGGAATTCGTGGAAATGCTGCGCGTGAAAATGCCGGAGCCCGCGCGGCCCTGAATGGGCGCGCCATCTTTGGAATGTCCATCATCTCCGCGATACCCCGCCGCCCATCATGATGAGAGTGCTATGGCTATGCCTGGGCTGCCTGATGCTGGCGTTGGGCGTCATCGGCGCATTTCTGCCCGTCATGCCTACGACGATTTTCCTGATCTTGGCGGTGGCCTGCTTTTCGCGCTCGTCGCCCCGGCTGGAAAAATGGCTGCTGGATAGCCCGACCTACGGCCCCGCGCTGCGCGCCTGGCGGGATCAGGGGGCGGTGTCGGGCAAGGGCAAGACCTACGCCTGCCTGGGCATGGCGGTCGGGTACATCCTGTTCTGGTGGGGCGCGCATCCATCGTGGCCGCTCGCTTCCGCCGTCGGGGTGTTCTTTCTGGCCAGCGCCGCCTACGTGCTCACCCGGCCGGCGCCACGCGAACCCGGTCCGGACCGCAAGCCCGGGCAATAGGCCCCCGCGGCCTCAATGCGAATGCCTCGGGTCACCCCGCGTTTCCACCACCCTCAGGTAGAGCGTGGCGGGCTCCAGGCAGCCGCCGGTCGATAACTGGCCGACCAGCTGCCGGTACAGTTCCTGCCAGGGTGTCTGCGATTCGGGCGGCTGATAGGGGGGCGCCTGCCTGCGGCTCTCCATTTCCGTTTCGTCCACCAGCGCGGTGATCGTGCGCTGGTTCAGGTCGACACGGATGCGGTCGCCCGTGCGCAGCAGCGCAAGGCCGCCGCCCACCGCGGCCTCCGGCGACATGTTCAGGATGGACGGGCTGGCCGACGTGCCGCTCTGCCGGCCGTCGCCCAGGCAAGGCAGGGAATCGATGCCGCGCTTGAGCAGATAGGACGGCGGAGCCATGTTCACGACTTCCGCGCTGCCCGGGTAGCCCACATTGCCCGCGCCGCGGATGACCAGGATGCAGTGTTCGTCGATGTGCAGGGCCGGGTCTTCGATGCGCGCGTGGTAGTCCTCCGGGCCCTCGAACACGATGGCGCGCGCTTCGAAGGCGTTCTCCGAGCCCGGTTCGGAAAGGTAAGCGCGGCGGAAGGTGTCGCCCACGACCGACATCTTGATGATCGCGCTGTCGAAGAAATTGCCCGACAGGACGATGAACCCCGCGCGATGCTTCAGCGGCGCGTCGCAACTGCGGATGACTTCCGTGTCGCGGGTCCGGGCCACGGCGGCGATGTCGCCGATGGTCTGTCCGGATACCGTGGGGCAGTCGGCATGCAGTCGGCCGGCGACGGCGAGCTCATGGAGCACGGCGGGAACGCCGCCCGCGCGGTGGAATCCTTCGCCCAGGTATTCGCCCGCGGGGACGCAGTTGACCAGCAGAGGCACGTCTTCGCCCAGCCGCTGCCAGTCGTCCAGGCCGAGGTCGATACCCGCGTGCCGCGCGATGGCGATGAGATGGGGAGGGCAGTTGGTCGAGGCGCCCAGCGCGGAGGCTACGACGATGGCGTTTTCGAAGGCGCGCCGGGTCAGGATGTGGCTGGGCCGCAAATCCGCGCGGACCATGTCGCAGATGCGCATGCCGGTGGCGTAAGCCATCTGGCCGCGCTCCCGGTAAGGGGCCGGAATGCTTGCGCAGGTGGGCAGCGACATGCCCAGCGCCTCGGCCAGCGAATTCATCGATAGCGCGGTACCCATGGTGTTGCAATGCCCGATCGATGGGGACGATGCGGTGGCCAGGGTCATGAATCCTTCGTAGTCCAGTTTGCCGGCCGCCATCAGGTTGCGGGCATGCCAGATGACCGTGCCCGAGCCGACGCGCCGGCCCTCGTGCCAGCCGTCGAGCATCGGCCCGCCGGAGAGCACGATGGCGGGGATGTCTACGGTGGCCGCGGCCATTAGGCAGGCAGGCGTGGTCTTGTCGCATCCCGTGGTCAGCACCACCCCGTCCAGGGGATAGCCGTGCAGGATCTCGACCAGGCCCAGGTAGGCCAGATTGCGGTCCAGCGCGGCGGTGGGTCGCCGTCCCTGTTCGGCCAGCGGATGCACGGGGAACTCCATCGGGATGCCGCCCGCATCCCGGATGCCGGCTCGGACCCGTTCGGCCAGCGCGATGTGATGGCGGTTACAGGGAGCCAGGTCGCTGCCCGTCTGGGCGATGCCGATGATGGGCCGCCCCGATTGCAGCTCCTGCCGGGTCAGGCCGTAGTTGAGGTAGCGCTCGACATAGATGGCAGTCATGTCGGCGTGGGCCGGGTCGTCGAACCATTTCTGGCTGCGCAGCCTGCGTGGTGTCTGTGGCATGGGAACCTCCGTTGCACCCGTTGCGTGGCGGCCCGGCCGCTTCCACTACGCGCGCTTGAGTTCGATTTCGACGAACACGAATTCGGATTCGCCGGGGTTGATCACATTGTGCTCCACACCCACGGGACGGTAATAGGCCACGCCGGTGGTGAGCTGGCTGGTGACCTGGCCGTCGGGCGTTTCCAGCAGCAGTGGGCCGGTGGTCTGCGGGACGACGACGTAGTTCATGCCGTGGCGGTGCCATCCCGTTTCTCCGCCGGGCGGGAAGCGCCATTCGGTGACGGTGACCTGTTCATTGTCGATCTGCACGGTCGGTTTGGCTGCGGGACGTTGCATGGATGATTCTCCAGGATGGGGATGGGAAAAAACGGAAGCCGAGGTCCGGGTCAGGCCGCTTGCGCATGGGACGGATCCCAGTGCTGGCCGGGCACGGCGGCGATGAGCTGCCGCGTGTAGGTATGTTGCGGGTTGTCGAAGATCTGCGCGGGCGACCCATGCTCGACCACCTTGCCCCGGTGCATGACCAGTACGGCATTGCAGATTTGAGCGGCCACGCGCAAGTCATGGGTAATGAACACCAGTGCGATCTTCAGCCGTTGCTGCAGATCGTGCAACAGCTGCAGCACCTGCGCCTGCACGGAAACGTCCAGCGCCGATACCGATTCGTCGGCAACCAGCACCTTGGGCTCCAGCGCCAGCGCGCGGGCGATGCCGATGCGCTGGCGCTGTCCGCCCGAGAACTGGTTGGGGTAGCGGTCGAAGGCGGACGGGTCCAGTCCCACCAGCGATAGCAATTCGCGTGCCCGCGCTTCGGCCTGGGCCCGCGGCACGCCATTGGCCGCCGGGCCGTCGCTGATGATGCGGCCTACCGTATGGCGCGGGTTGAGCGAGGCGTAGGGATCCTGGAAGATCATCTGGATGTCGTGGCGCAGGGGCCGGAAGCGCGCTTCCGGCATGGCGGCGATGTCCTGGCCGTTGAAGACGAGCTGGCCGCCGTCGATGCTCACCAGCTTGAGCAGGCACTTGCCGATGGTGGATTTGCCGGAGCCGGATTCGCCCACGATGCCCAGTGTTTCGCCGCGCCTCACGCTGAAGCTGACGCCGTCCACCGCATGCACTTCCCGTTTGTTGCCCAGCCAGCCCCGCCCGACGACGTAGGTTTTTTTCAGGTCCCTGACGTCCAGCACGGGCTGCTCGTCCGCCGTGGCGGCGCGCGCGTCGCCACGGCGGTGCGGCACCGCCGCGATCAGGCGCTGCGTGTAGGGGTGGCGGGGCCGGTTCAGCACTTCCTCCGCCGGCCCCTGTTCGACCAGGATGCCTTTTTCCATGACGGCGACCCGATGGGCGATCTCGGCCACCACCCCGAAGTCGTGGGTGACGAACATCACGCCCATGCCTTTCTCTTTCTGGATGCGGGCGATGAGCGCCAAGATCTGCGCCTGCGTGGTGACGTCGAGCGCGGTCGTGGGTTCGTCGGCGATCAGCAGCGCGGGCTCCAGCGCCAGGGCCATGGCGATCATCACGCGCTGGCGCTGTCCTCCGGACAGCCGGAAAGGATAGACGTGGTAAAGCGTGGCGGGATCGGGCAGGCCGACGAAGGCAAGCATTTCCAGCGTGCGCGCCATGCGCTGGGCGCCGGGATAGGCGTTGTGCACGCGCATGACCTCGCTGATCTGCTCGCCCACCGTCATCAGCGGGTTCAGCGCCGAGAGGGGTTCCTGGAAGATCATGGCCATGTCCTTGCCGCGCATGGCTTGCAGGGCCGTTTCGTCCTGCCGCAGCAGATCCTGGCCGCGGAACAGAATGCGGCCCTGCTGCGGCGTCAGGTAGTCGGGCAGTAGACCCATGATGGCGTTGGCGCTCATGGATTTGCCCGAGCCCGATTCGCCGACGATGCACAGGATTTCGCCGGCCCGGATGTCATAGGAAACGTCCTGCACGGCGTAGGCGCGGTCGCCGCCGCGGGGCAGCGCGATGCTGAGATTCTGGACGGACAGCAAAGGCGTGGGTTGGGTCATGTCGTCATCCTAAGGCGGGTTCGCACTGAAAGGAGCCTCGCACGGGCTCTAGTCGCCGCGCTTGCGCAGCTGCGGATTGAGCGCATCGTTCAGGCCCTCGCCGATCAGGTTGATGGCCAGCACCGTCAGCAGGATCGCCACGCCCGGCCAGACGCTCATCCACCAGGCTTCGCGGATCATGGTGCGCGCCGCGCCGATCATGAAGCCCCAGCTCATCAGGTTGCGGTCGCCCAGGCCGAGGAACGACAGCGCCGATTCGGTCAGGATGGCGGTCGCCACCATGAAGGACGCGGATACGATGATGGGCGACATGGCGTTGGGCAGGATCTGAGTGCTGACGATACGCGCCGGCGTCTGTCCGATCACGATGGCCGCCTGCACGAATTCGCGCTGCTTGAGCGTCATGAATTCCGACCGCACCAGGCGCGCCGCGGGCGGCCACGATACGATCGCGATGGCGCCCATGATCGAATAGACGGACGGGCTAAGAATGGCGACCAGCACGACGGCCATGGCGAGCTGCGGGATGGTCTGGAAGAATTCGGTGAAGCGCATCAGCGCATCGTCCACCCGGCCGCCGCAGTAGCCCGCGACCGCGCCCACCAGGATGCCGAAGACCAGGGCCACGGCGGTCGACAGCAAGCCCACCATCAGCGATACGCGGGCACCCCAGACCAGGCCGGCCGTGATGTCGCGGCCCAGCATGTCGGTGCCAAAGGGGTAGTCGGCGTTGGTGAAGGGCGGGATCAGCGGATCGGCCACCATCATCCATGACGACTCTTCATACAGCAGCGGCGCGGCCAGAGCCATGATGATCACGAGCAGCACGATGGCCAGGCCGGCCACCGCGCCGTAGTTGCGCATATATCGTTGGGCGAATGCCTTCATGCGGCGGCTCCTTGCTGCGCGCCCGCGGCGATGCGCGGATCGATGAGGCGGTAAAGCACGTCGGTCAGCAGGTTGAACACCACCACCATGATCGACGTGACCAGGAAAATGCCCAGCAGCAGCTGGTAGTCGCGCTGCAGCAGCGCGTCGAACATCAGCCGGCCGATGCCGGGCCACGCGAAGACGGTCTCGGTCAGCACCGCTCCGCCGGCCATCTGGCCCAGCTGGATGCCGGCGAACGTAATGACGGGCAGCAGTGCGTTGCGCAGCACGTGGGCGCGGATCACGCGGCCGGGGCTCACGCCCTTGGCGCGGGCCGTCTTGACGAAGTCCATGCCGATCACTTCCAGCATGGAGGCGCGGGTCAGCCGCACGTAAACGGCCATGAAGAAGCAGCCCAGCGTCACCGTCGGCAGGATGAGGTGCTGGGCGATGTCGCCGGCGCGGGCCCATCCGGACAGCCCGGCGCCCACGGTTTCCATGCCGAAGGCCGGCAGCCAGCCCAGCACCACAGAGAACAGCAGGATACCCATCAGCGACAGCCAGAAGAGCGGCGTGGCATAGAGCAGCAGGGCGCCCGTCATGACCGAGCTGTCGATCCAGCGGCGCTTGTTGCGGTAGCGGGCCTTGGCCGCCACGACGCCCAGGAAGACGCCCAGCACGATGGAAAACACGAAGGCGCAGGACATCAGCAGGAACGTGGCGGGCAGGCGCTCGACGATCAGGTCCAGCACCGGGACGTGGTTCCGGTACGAGAAGCCCAGGTCCAGTTGGGCCACGCCTTTCAGGTACAGCAGCAGCTGGGTCAGGACGGGCTTGTCCAGCCCGAAGGCGACGCGCAACTGTTCGACGTAGGCGGCGTCGCCGGCCCCGGCCTGGCCCGCCAGCACGGCGGCGGGGTCGCCGGGCGCCAGGCGGATCAGGAAGAAATTGATGATCACCACGCCCAGCACGACCACCAGGGCCTTGCCGACGCGGGACAAGAGGAAAGACAGGAATTTCATGCTTGGGCTCCTCCGTGAACGGGCGGGGGGCGTGCGTCCGTCGCGCAGCCGATGGGGAGCCGCCACGGCGGCTCCCCGCGGCGCTTACTTCTCGATGTACACGTCGTCGAAGGTCTCGTTCAGGCCGATCGCGGTCTTGACGAGATTCTTCACGTTGTTGCGGTACAGCGTGGGGAACTCCATGTCGACCAGGAAGCCGTTGGCGATCTCATTGACCAGCGTGGTCTGCAGCGTGGTGTAGATCTCCTGGCGCTTGGCGGGATCTACTTCCGAGGCCGCTGCTTCCCAGAGCTTGTCGGTCTCGGGGTTGCTGTAGCCCTGCACGTTGGCGAAGGGCGAACCCTTGACGATGTTCGACGTGATGTAGAGCCGCTGCACGCCCAGCGCGGGGTCGCCGTACTGGTACGTGTAGGTGGTCGTCATGTCGAAGTCCCAGTTGCCGGTGCGGCTGGCCCAGCCGCCCGCGTCGGTGGACTCCACGTTCACCTTGAAGCCCAGCTGCTCGAGGGCCTGCTTGGTGTACTCGCCCAGCCGGTCCCAGGTGGAGCCATAGGGGAAGCTCAACTGGCGGATCGTGTAGTCCTCGGGCTTGATGCCGGATTCCTTGATCAACGCGCGCGCCTTCTTCATGTCGAAGGGCAGGGCCGGCATGTTCTTGTCGTAGAACATCTCGGTGGTGACGAAGGGGCTGGTGGAGACCTTGCCCAGGCCGAAGAAGATGTTGTTGACGATCATCTTGCGGTTGATCGCCGCCATGACGGCCTGGCGTACCTTCAGATTGTCGAAGGGCGGCTTGCGCATGTTGAAGATCAGGTAGGCCTGCGGCGAAAACATCTCCCAGCCGGCCGTGGTGTATTCCACCTTGGGCAAGGCGCGCAGGCGCTTGATGTCGACGTTGTCCACGTCGCCGCCGCGCAGCACGTCCACGCTGCCGCGCTCGAACGCCACGGCGCGAGAGGCCGAATCGGGGATGACGTTGAACACCAGTTCATCCAGATAGGGCTTGCCCGGCTTCCAGTAGTCGGGGTTGCGGGTCAGCTTGATGTATTCGCCGCGCTTCCACTCCTTGAACATGAAGGGGCCCGTGCCGACCGGCTTCTGGTTGGCGGGGTTGGTCATGTAGTCGGTGCCCGCGTAGAGATGCTTGGGCATGATGGGGGCAAAGCCCGGTTCGAACATCAGCATGAAGGCGGGGAAGGGCGACTTCAGCTTGACGACGACGGTCTTCGCGTCCGGCGCCTGCACCGAATCCACGAACTTGTTCAGGATCACGCGGGCGCGGGCATGGGTCTTGGGCAGCATGTCCGCCAGCGAAAACACGACGTCTTCGGAGGTGAACGGCTTGCCGTCGTGCCACTTGACGTTTTCTTGCAGGTGGAAGGTGTAGGTCAGGCCGTCCGCCGAGGCCTCCCAGGATTTGGCGAGGCCGGGCTGCGGCTTCAGCTCGGTTGAATAGGTCAGCAGGCTTTCGTAGATTTTGCCCGCGACGAATTGCGTCGGGCCCTGCTGGTTGATGGCCGTGACGATCACGGGCGGTTCGGGCTGCACGATCATGTTCAGCGTGCCGCCTTTGGTCTGGGCCAGGGCCTGCGTGGCGGGCAGCGCGGCCGCAAGGACCAGTGCGCCGAGTTTCAGGGAGAACCATTTTTGTGATTTCACTGCGAGCCTCCGGGCTGGAAAGGGTGTGACAGGTGTCTGCCGGTGCGCGGCGGATGCCATGTCCGGCAAGCAAACCTCATGCCACCTGCGTTTTCAGGGGTACTTCGGGTGGAGCCGCTACAACAATGTCAAGGATCCGCTGCGGCATGGCGATGACCTCGTGGGGGTGGAAAGGGCGTTACCGGTGGGGGTTGTCGTCGCCGAAGTCTTCCCGCAGGCGCGCCAGGATGCCGAGCAGGTGCGCATGCATGGCGTGGCGCGCGCGGATCGGGTCGCGCGCCTGGATGGCGATCAGGATCCGCTGGTGCTCGGCATGGGCCGCCGCCCAGACTTTGGTGTTGACGAAGTAATCCTGCATGCGGCTGTACACGGAGCTGGCCTGTGTCAGTTCCCACAGCCGGGCCACGGCGGCCGCGACCGCGGCATTGCCGCAGCCGGCCGCGATGGCGTTGTGGAAGTCGCGATCGTGGCGGCCGGGGGAGTCGGTCAGCGACATGCCTTCATGGGCGTCGCGGATGGCCGCGATCTGGGCTGGGGAGGCCTGCTGCGCGGCCATGCCGGCGCATTCGGGTTCGATCAGCATGCGCGCTTCCAGCGGGTCGAACGGGCCGATGTCGTCGTGTTCCTGCGCGGCATGTCCGGGGCCCGGGGCGCCGGGCGCGGCCGGAAATCCGGCGCCGTCACGGGTGACGAAAACCCCCGTGCCGACCCGCACTTCGACGTAGCCTTCGATTTCGAGCGCGATCAGGGCTTCCCGGATGGATGCACGGCTCACCTGGAGCTGCTCGGCCAATTCCCGTTCGGACGGTAGCCTGCCGCCGCGAGGGAATTCGCCCGCCCGGATGCGGCCGGCGATCTGGTCGGCAATCACGCGATAGAGGCGGGTGATGGCAACGGCTTGGAAGGTGCTCATCTGTCGGGGTAGCGAGAACGCATGCCAGTGGTCAGGCCACCAATATAGGCATCCCCTCATTGAATAAGAAGGGAAATTTCGCGCTTCGAGGGAAAACGATCACAGGGATTCCACCTCTTTCGCAGGGGTGGTCAGGCCAGCTAGGGCCAGGGTGATCCGGCAGGGGAAATGGGAGGATGGGCGCGCCGGCCAGGCCGGCTACGCCCGGTTGCGGCCTACTGCGCTTCGCCGTCCGGCTCGGGAGTCTGGGTGAAGGCGCGGACCAGGCGGGCAATGCCGTCGAGTTCGTCGTGCGCGCCAACCACCCATTCGGGTGTCTCGAAGGGGCTGTCCGACGGGGCGTCGTCCAGGCCGGCCTTCAGGTCGTTGAGCAGCTCCAGCGCCATGCCGGTGGCCTGGGGACTGCTGCGGGTGGACAGGGCGATGGCGATCGCCACGGCCTGGCGCATGGCCAGGAGGCGGCCATCCAGTTCTGTGCCCATTGTGGTTTCCTCGTCGTGTGGCTTGAATGGCCTTATTTTACGGGCCAAGGTTTGCGCAAGATCAAATGGGGGAGGCCGGCACAGGCGAATAATTCGGGGTATGCAAGCCGCTCTACGTCCTTTACCGTCAGAAGCCCAGGCGCCCGCGGTCGCCAAGCCCTTTTTCCCGCCCCAGCTGCTGGCAAGGCTGGACAAGAACGGGCCCCGGTATACCTCCTATCCCACCGCGGACCGGTATCACGCCGGCTTCGGCGAACTGGACTACCGGCTGGCCCTGAGGCAACGGCGAGCGGCCAGTCCCGACGAGCCGCTGTCGCTCTACGTGCACATCCCGTTCTGCGAATCGGTCTGTTATTACTGCGCCTGTAACAAGGTGGTGACCCGTCACCATGACCGCGCCGCCCGCTACCTGGACGCGCTCGCTGCCGAGATCGGCCTGCACGTGCAGGAACTGGGCGACGGCGTGCCGGTCTCGCAACTGCATTTCGGCGGCGGCACGCCCACGTTCCTATCCGACGCCGAGCTCGATCGCCTGATGGGGGATCTGCGCCGCGCATTCCGGTTCCAGCCCGACGCGGAATTGTCGATCGAGGTGGATCCGCGTACGGCCACGCCCGAACGGCTGGCCTACCTGCGCCGG
Organism: Achromobacter agilis; assembly: GCF_900496965.1. Classification (GTDB taxonomy): domain Bacteria; phylum Pseudomonadota; class Gammaproteobacteria; order Burkholderiales; family Burkholderiaceae_B; genus Achromobacter; species Achromobacter agilis. The sequence goes on along the minus strand of NZ_UFQB01000037.1, from coordinate 15,030 downwards.
CTGGGCTTCAACCGCCTGAGTTTCGGGGTCCAGGATTTCGACGCGCGCGTGCAGGTGGCCGTGCATCGCGTGCAGTCCTTCGAGGACGTGCAGGCGCTGGTGCGCAGCGCCAGGGAACTGGACTACGCCTCGGTCAACGTGGACTTGATCTACGGCCTGCCCTTGCAGACCATGGAATCCTTTGCCCGCACCATCGCGCAGGTCATCGAGCTGCGCCCCGACCGCATCGCGCTTTACGCCTATGCCCATCTACCTTCGCGCTTCAAGCCGCAGCGCCGCATCAACGAGGCGGATCTGCCGGAGCGCGCCACGCGGGTCGGCCTGCTGGGCGCCGCGATCGAGGGTTTCCTGAAGCAGGGGTACACCTATATCGGCATGGACCACTTCGCCCTGGACACCGATACGCTGGCGATCGCCAAGCAGCGCGGTGAATTGCATCGCAACTTCCAGGGCTACAGCACCCAGCCCGACCGCGATCTGGTCGCCCTGGGCGTATCGGCCATCGGACGCATCGGCGACACCTACAGCCAGAACGCCAAGGGGCTGGACGAGTACTACGCCGCCGTCGAAGCGGGCCGCTTCGCCGTCGAGAGAGGGTTGGCGCTGAGCGCGGACGACCTGGTGCGGCGCGAGGTCATCATGGACGTCATGTGCCAGGGGCGGGTGGATTTTGCGCGGATCGAGGCGCGCCACAAGCTGCGGTTCGGCGAATACTTCAGCCGGGAACTGCAGCAGATGACCAACCTGGCCGAACTGGGCCTGGTCGAGTTGCGGCCGGGCGAGCTGCACGTGACCGGCCTGGGCTGGTACTTCGTGCGCGCCGTCGCCATGGCGTTCGACGGTTATCTGCAATCGGCGGCCAGCGCAGCCAGCTACTCGCGCATTATCTAGGCGCGCGCGGCGGCGCGGGCCGGCGCACGCCTTCATTCGTTCGCGAATTTCTCGCGCAGGTACAGTGCCAGTGAGAGGTCGTCGGAAAGCTGCAGCTTCTGCATGGCGCAGCGCTTGTGCGTGCTGATGGTCTTCTTGCTGCGCACCAGCCGCGCCGCGATCTGCGTCACCGAAAAGCCCAGGCTGATGTGGCGCAGTATTTCCACTTCCGACGCCGTGAGCGCCGCCTGCGGGGCGGTGGGCTCCTGGGCGATGACCTTGCCGTCGCGCACCGACAGGAACCTGTGCTTGCCGCTCAGCACGCCCCGGATCATTTCCGGCAGCAGGCCCATGCCCCATTGCTTGGCCAGATAGCCGTTCGCGCCTGCGCGATAGGCAGCGTACTGGGTTTCCTGGCGGTTGCCGGCCGAGAACGTGATGATGGGCATGTGGGGGTAATGGCGGCGCAGGCGCCGCAGGTAGCTCACGCCGTCCCAGGGATCCTGCGGCAGGTAGAAATCGACCAGCGCAACGTCGCAGGGCGACTGCGACAGCTTCTCGATAAATCCTCGCGAGGAGGTTTCCCGGTGCAGAACCCGGAAGCCGGACCGGCTTTCCAGATAGGCGCCCACGCCCACGGTGATCACCGGGTGGTCGTCCAGGATGGCGACATTGACGATGGGTTGCGTGCGCGACAGGAGCAGGTGCTGGCGTACGCCAGGATAGCCGCCTGCTTCGGAGCGCGCGGTGGTCGAAGAGGGAAGCGCCTCGGTGTAGGGCGCTGAGACAGGTTTCATCGGTGCTTCCATGATCGGGTTGGGCGGAGTGCCGGTGGCGGGCGCCGCGCTGAGATTCGCCATCGGTCCTAGAATCGAGTGGGCAGATTACGTTTTCATCGGACGATCTGCACAGGAAATGCGCCAAAATCAGACTGTTGCACCCTTGGCCGGCAAGCGAGCGGGACATATGACCAGGAAGATTCTGCTGTTGGGCAGGGAGGGCCAGCTGGGTTTCGAGCTGCGGCGCAGCCTTGCGCCCCTGGGCGTGGTCATGGCCGCAGGCAGGCGCGACGGAGATCTGACCCAGCCTTTGCAACTGGCGCGGCTGATCCGCCGGGAAAAACCGGACGTCGTCGTCAATGCGGCGGGGTTCACCGCCGTCGAACGCGCCGAAGAGGATCCAGTGCGCGCCATGCGGATCAATGGCGAGGCGGCAGGCGAGCTTTCCGCGCTTGCCGCCTGCCGCGGCGCGCTGATCGTGCATTATTCGTCCGACTACGTATTCGACGGCGACAAGCCCGGCCCCTACACTGAGGCCGACGCGCCCGCGCCGCTGAATGCGTACGGCCGCAGCAAGCTGGCGGGAGAGCGGGCGGTCGTGGCCATGAATCCCGCCCACCTGGTGTTCCGGACCTCATGGATCTACGGGGTGTTCGGCGACAACTTCCTGAAGACGGTGCTGATGGCGCTGCGCCGGGCCGAGGCATTGCGCGTCGTGGACGACCAGCGCGGCGCGCCGACGGGCGCGTCTTTCATTGCCGATGCGACGGCGCTGGTGGTGGCGCGTTACCTGGCGAACGGCAGGGACGGCTTTCCGTTCGGCCTCTATCATCTGGCGGCGGCGGGGGTGGCCAGCTGGCATGAATACGCCTGTTTCATCGCGGGGCAGGCCAGGCGCGCAGGGCTGCCGGTCAACCTGAGGCCGGAGGACATCCAGGCGGTGTCCTCGGGCCAATACCCGGCGGCGGCGCGCCGGCCCCTGAATTCCTGTCTGGATACCCGGCGGCTCGCCCGCGTGTTCGGCATCCACGCGCCGCCCTGGCAAGACGGTGTCGCCCATGCGCTGGCGGCCCTTGCCGGCAGCCGCAGCCCGGGATAAGGTAGCTGCGCCGGACTGTCGCGCTTTCGCCACAGCAAGACGTAAATAGTGCTACAATCGCAGACGATAAACGCAACTTTTGTTGCGCGCTCAAGCCGCGCATATCGCCATTTTGATTCGCGCCGCCCAAGGCGCGTCCCGGACAGGCCCCACACCATGTTTTTCCCGCTGGCACGAACTACGACCCGGAACTTTCGCCCTATGTCGCGTTAGTTTTTTCGTGCGTCGGGTTTCTCCGTGTCAGGTCAGCGGCAGAACTCAGCAAGACAATCAAAAGAACGCGGCTTCAAAGCCGCGTTTTTCGTTTTCGTTTTTTGATTTTCAGTTCCAAGAACCTCCCAGGAAATACTCCCGATGGTACAGATCACATTGCCCGATGGTTCGCAGCGCCAATTCCCGGGGCCGGTAACGGTCGCCGAAGTGGCGCAGTCGATCGGCACGGGCTTGGCCAAGGCCGCCCTGGGCGGGCGCGTCACGTTTGAAGGCGCGGCATCCCGGCTGGTCGACACCAGCTTCCGCATCGAAGGCGATGCGCGTCTGGCGATCGTGACCGCCAAGGACGCCGACGGCCTGGACCTGATCCGCCACTCTACGGCCCACTTGCTGGCCTATGCCGTCAAGGAGCTGTTTCCGGACGCCCAGGTAACCATCGGCCCGGTGATCGATAACGGCTTCTACTACGACTTCTCGTACAAGCGCCCGTTCACGCCCGAAGACCTGGCCGCCATCGAAAAGAAAATGGCCGAACTGGCCAAGAAGGACGAAGCCGTCACGCGCGAGGAGTGGTCGCGCGACGACGCCGTCGAATTCTTCAAGGGCATCGGCGAAAAGTACAAGGCCGAGATCATCGCCTCGATCCCGTCGAACGAAACCCTCAGCCTGTACCGCGAAGGCGATTTCATCGACCTCTGCCGCGGCCCCCACGTGCCGTCCACGGGCAAGCTGAAGGTCTTCAAGCTGATGAAGGTGGCTGGCGCCTACTGGCGCGGCGACAGCAAGAACGAGATGCTCCAGCGCATTTACGGCACCGCCTGGGCGACCAAGGAAGAGCAGGAAGCCTATCTGCACATGCTGGAAGAGGCCGAGCGCCGCGACCACCGCAAGATCGGCCGCGAACTCGACCTGTTCCATTTCCAGGACGAGGCCCCGGGCCTGATTTTCTGGCACCCCAAGGGCTGGGCCCTGTGGCAGCAGGTGGAGCAGTACATGCGCTCCATCTACCGCGACAACGGCTACCAGGAAGTAAAGGCGCCGCAGATCCTCGACATTTCGCTCTGGAAGAAGACCGGCCACTGGGACAACTACCGTGAAAACATGTTCACGACCGAGTCCGAGAACCGTGTCTACGGCCTGAAGCCGATGAACTGCCCAGGCCACGTGCAGATCTTCAACGCCGGCCTGCATTCCTACCGCGAACTGCCGCTGCGTTACGGCGAATTCGGCCAATGCCACCGCAACGAGCCCTCGGGGTCGCTGCACGGCATGATGCGCGTGCGCGGCTTTACGCAGGACGACGGCCACATTTTCTGTACCGAAGACCAGCTCCAGGACGAATGCGCCGACTTCACGGCGCTGCTGCAGAAGGTCTACCGCGCTTTCGGCTTCACCGAGGTGCTGTACAAGGTCGCGACGCGTCCCGAAAAACGCATCGGCTCGGACGAAGTCTGGGATACGGCCGAAGCCGCCCTGATGGAAAGCCTGCGCCGCACCGGTTGCGAATTCGAAATCTCGCCGGGCGAGGGCGCTTTCTACGGCCCCAAGGTGGAATACACCCTGAAGGACGCCATTGGCCGCCACTGGCAGTGCGGCACGATCCAGGTCGATTTTTCCATGCCCGTGCGCCTGGGCGCCGAGTACGTGGACCAGAACGACCAGCGCCGTCCGCCGGTCATGCTGCACCGCGCGATCCTCGGTTCGCTGGAGCGTTTTATCGGCATGTTGATCGAAAACCACGCCGGCGCGATGCCTCCCTGGCTCGCCCCGGTGCAGGCCGTCGTATGCTGCATTTCCGAACCTTCGGCCGATTATGCGGCTGAAATCACGCAAAGCCTGAAAAAACAAGGCTTTAGAGTAGAGTCCGATTTGCGTGGTGAAAAAATCACTCGTAAAATTCGGGAGCACAGCCTGCAAAAGGTGCCGTACATCCTTGTCGTCGGCGACAAAGAGAAGCAAAACGGCACCGTAGCCGTACGCGGACTGGGTGGCCTGGACCTCGGCGCCATCGCATACGACGAGTTCGTCGCGCGATTGGCCGAGGACGTCTCCACCCGTCGCGACGTCAATCAACCCGATAGCAGCGCTGCTTAACATTTCTAGGAGCTTTCAACATCGCCACTGAAAAAGCCAATCGCATCAACGGTGAAATCCGCGTCCCCGAGGTGCGCCTGATAGGTCTGGACGGAGAACAGCTTGGCATCGTCAAGATCGCCGACGCCTTCCGTCTTTCCGAGCAAAACGACGTGGATCTGGTGGAAATCGCGCCGAACGCCGAGCCGCCGGTCTGCCGTTTGATGGACTACGGCAAATTCAAGTACCAAGAGCAGAAGCGCCAAGCCGAAGCTCGTTCCAAGCAGAAGGTCATCCAGGTCAAGGAAGTCAAATTCCGTCCGGCCACCGACGAGGGCGACTACCAGGTCAAGCTGCGCAACCTGCGTCGCTTCCTCGAGGAAGGCGACAAGGCCAAGGTGACGCTGCGTTTCCGTGGCCGTGAAATGGCTCACCAGGAACTCGGCATGCGGGTGCTTGAACGTGTGCGCGACGATCTGCTGGAACTTGCCCAGGTCGAAGCCATGCCGAAGCTCGAAGGCCGTCAGATGGTCATGGTGCTGGCGCCCAAGAAGAAGGCCGTGCCTGCGGGCAAGCCTGAATCGGCGGCCTGAGCTCCAGCCTTGGCCTCCCGCGAGGCCAAGCCGCTCATTCAACCCGCCGTCCGCTCCGTGGACCGGCGGGTTCGCTTATTGGGCGGCTCTGCGCTACGATGTCATAAAGCCGCCTTCCCGCGAGGGAAGGCGGCGTCCGTTCAGGGTGTCGCGATGCACGTTTTGTTCGTTTTGGATCCCTTGCCGCTGCTGAAGGCGTACAAGGACAGCTCAGTCGCCATGATGCGTGCCTTTGTGGCGCGCGGCCATACGCTTAGCGTGGCCATGCAGGGCGATCTCTATATCGAGGCCGGCACGGTCAAGGCCGTCACCACGCCCATCGAACTGGTCGCGGATGCCGATCTGCATGGCCACGACTGGTGGCGCGAATCTGCCGCCCGGGATCTGCCGCTGGCCGATTTCGGCGCAGTGGTCATGCGCAAGGATCCGCCGTTTGACATGGAATACGTGTATTCCACGCATCTGCTCGAATACGCCGAGGCGCAGGGCGCCCGGGTGTTCAACGGCGGGGCGGCGATCCGCAATCATCCGGAAAAGCTGGCCATCACCGAAATCAGCGAGTTCACGGCGCCCACGCTCGTGACCCGCAACATGGCCCGCCTCAAGGCGTTCCACGACGCGCATCACGACGTCATCGTGAAGCCGCTGGACGGCATGGGCGGCACGGGCGTGTTCCGGCTCCAACCCAAGGACCCGAACCTGAACGCCATCCTGGAAACGCTGACCGACAACGGCACGCGCACCATCATGGCGCAGCGCTATATCCCCGACATCGTCAAGGGCGATAAGCGCATCCTGCTGATCGGCGGCGAGCCGGTGCCGTATTCGCTGGCCCGCATTCCGCTGGCCGGCGAAACCCGCGGCAACCTGGCAGCCGGCGGGCGCGGGGTGGCCCAGGAACTGTCGCCGCGCGACCGGGAAATCGCCGAGGCCGTGGCGCCCAAGCTTGCCGCGCGCGGCTTGCTGCTGGTCGGCCTGGACGTCATCGGCGACTACGTCACCGAAGTCAACGTCACTAGCCCCACCTGTTTCGTGGAAATCGCAGAACAGACCGGCTTCGATGTCGCGGGCATGTTCGTCTCGGCGCTGGAAAAAGCCGTGGCGGCCAACGCCGCGGCCTGAGCTCCAGGACGCTCCGCCATGACCACGGGTATTGTCATCGTCGTGCACGCGCCTCTGGGCGCGGCGATGCGCGAATGCGCCAGCCATGTCATGGGCAACCTCGACGGCATGCTGGCCATTCACGATATCCAGCCGGAAGACCGGCCGGACGATCTGGCGCCGGACGTCCTGAAGGACATCCTGGAACAAGAGCACGGCGCCGGGGTGCTGGTGCTGACCGACCTGATCGGCGCCACCCCCGCGAACATCGCCAAGCGGGCCGTCGCCGACGCCCAGGCGCAGGGAATCCAGTGCTGCGTGCTGGCCGGGCTGAATACCCCGATGCTGCTGCGGGCCTTGACCTATCGCAGCCTGCCTTTGGCGGAAACGCGCGAAAAGGCGCTGGCCGGGGGAGTGCAGGGCGTCTTGCGTGTAGACTGACGGGCGGAAATTTGCCCTATTATGTCGGCTAATATTTTTCAGGCCGATGACCGGTTCGACGTTTTGCTGCAATCCACACCGGGGCGCCCAGCCGCGGTCATAATATTTCCTATGCCTAATACAGACATCGTCATCAGCAATAAACTGGGCCTGCACGCCCGGGCGGCCGCCAAACTGACGCAACTGGCCAGCAAATTCTCAAGCGAGATCTTCATCTCGCGCGGTGCGCAGCGCGTGAACGCCAAGAGCATCATGGGCGTCATGATGCTGGCGGCCGGGCTGGGCGTGACGGTCAGGCTGGAGGCTTCGGGCAACGATGCCGAGCAAGCCCTTTCCGAAATTGAAACACTGTTCGACAGCAAATTCGGTGAGCAGGAATAGAACTTCTTCTGAATCGGCCGGCCTGAGCGCAGCCCAGGCCGGCTCGTCTACGACCCTGATGGACACCACACACGACGGGGCTGGCTCTGCCAGCCCCGTCGTGTGTCTATATGGCAAAGGTGTCGCCAAGGGATATGCCATCGGGCGCGCCGTCGTCATGGGCGCCGCGGCGCTGGAGGTGGCGCATTACCGCATTTCGCCCGAGGACGTGCCGGCCGAAAGCAGCCGGCTGACCGACGCCCTGGCTTCGGCGCAACGGGAACTGCTGCAGCTGGCCGACACCTTGCCGGCCGACGCGCCGCGCGAGCTGGGCGCCATGCTGAACGTGCACGGCCTGCTGTTGGGCGATCCGCTGCTGGCGGAGCAGACGCTGGCCCTGATCGCCGAACGCCACTACAACGCCGAATGGGCGCTGACGACCCAGGGCCAGATCCTGGGGCAGCAGTTCGATGCGATGGAGGACGAGTACCTGCGCGAGCGCGGGGCCGACGTGCGCCAGGTCATCGAACGGGTGCTGCACGTGCTGGCGGGCTCTTCAGCGATCCTGCCCGACATGTCCCATATGGGCGGAGACGATGCGCTGGTGGTCGTGGCGCACGATATCTCGCCCGCCGACATGCTGCGCCTGCGTGGGGGGCGTTTCGCGGCCTTCGTGACCGACCTGGGCGGCCCCACCTCGCATACCGCGATCGTGGCGCGCAGCATGGGCGTGCCCGCCGTCGTGGCCATGGGCAACGTGCGCGAACTGGTCCGTGACGGCGACATGCTGATCATCGACGGCGCGGCCGGCGCGGTGATCGTGAACCCGTCCGACCGCATTCTGCAGGAATACCGCCGCCGCCAGGCCGCCTACGCGGACGAGCGCGCCGAGCTCAGCCTGCTGCGCGATGAACCGTCGGTCACGCTGGACGGCATCGACATCGTCCTGCACGCGAATATCGAACTTCCGGAAGAGGCCGCCCTGGCGCTGGCCTCGGGCGCGCACGGCATCGGGTTGTTCCGCAGCGAATTCCTGTTCATGGGGCGTCCGGACTTGCCGGGCGAGGAAGAGCAGTACGAGGCCTATTCGTCCGTCGTGAAAGTGATGGCCGGCCGTCCCGTGACGATCCGGACGCTGGACATCGGCTCGGACAAGACGCTGGACGGCGAAGCCACCGTGGCCACCAACCCCGCGTTGGGGCAGCGTGCCATCCGCTATTGCCTGGCGCGCCCGGAAATGTTCGCGACCCAGCTGCGCGCCATCTTGCGGGCGTCGGCCCATGGGCCGGTGCGCCTGCTGATTCCCATGATCGCCCACATGCACGAGGTCGTGGCCACCAAGGCTGCCATCGAATCGGCCCGCCGCGAGCTCGACGCCCGCGGCCAGGCCTATGCGCCGCACATGGAGGTGGGCGCGATGGTCGAGGTACCCGCCATCGCCATCGCCATCGAGCCGTTCGCGCAGGCGCTGGATTTCCTTTCCATCGGCACTAACGACCTGATCCAGTACACGCTGGCGATCGACCGGGGCGACCACGACGTGGCGGCCCTGTACGACCCGCTGCATCCGGCCGTACTGCGCCTGGTCGCGCACACCATCAACGCCGGCGAACGGGCAGGCAAGCCCGTTGCCGTCTGCGGCGAAATGGCGGGCGACTCGCGCATGACGCGGCTGTTGCTGGGCTTGGGGCTGACGGAGTTCTCCATGCACCCGCAGCAATTGCTGGACGTAAAACGCGAGGTGCGGCGGGCCCATTCCAATGCCCTGAGGGTCAAGGTGGCCACGGCCCTGAACCGCGCCTTGCCGGTCGATCTGGACGCCCTGGGCCCGGGCTAAGAACGGCTTCGCCCCACTCGAAGAAAAGCCCGGAACCGCAAGGTCCGGGCTTTTGCCATTCCGCAATCAAGCAAGTGCTGCCGACCCGATCGAGGCGGCGATGGATCCGGCTCCGCCGGTCCATCCGCCGCGCCCCCTTGAGGGGGAGGCGCAAAGCGCCTCGGGGGCGGGCCTAACTATGGTAGGCCGATTCGCCGTGGCTCGTGACGTCCAGGCCTTCGCGTTCCTGATCTTCCGGCACGCGCATGCCGCATAGGGCGTTGGCGATCTTGTAGGCGATCCAGGCAACGACGCCGGACCAGACGATGGTCAGCAGCACGCCTTCCAGCTGGACCCACAGCTGATGGCCGATCATGCCGGGCTCGGCCAGGCCGGGCCCGCCGAGGACCTGCGCGTTGAACACGCCAGTCAGCAGGGCGCCGACGATGCCGCCCACACCGTGCACGCCGAACACGTCCAGCGCATCGTCGGCACGCAGCAGGCGCTTCAAGCCGTTCACGCCCCAGACGCAGATCGCACCCGCGACCACGCCGATGACCAGCGCGCCGACCGGACCGACCAGGCCGGCTCCAGGGGTGATGCCGACCAGGCCGGCAACCGCGCCGGAAGCGGCGCCCAGCATGGAGGGCTTGCCCTTGACGGCCCATTCCGTGAACAGCCAGGCCAGCACGGCGCCAGCGGTGGCGATCATGGTGTTGAAGAAGGCCAGGGTGGCGTTTTCGTTCGCGGCCAGCGCCGAACCCGCGTTGAATCCGAACCAGCCCACCCACAGCAGGGCGGCGCCGACGAAGGTCATGGGCAGGTTGTGCGGCTGCATCGCTTCGCGGCCGTAGCCCACGCGCTTGCCCACCACATAGGCGCCCACCAGGCCGGCCACGCCCGCGTTGATGTGCACCACGGTGCCGCCGGCGAAGTCCAGCGCGCCCTTGGCGTTGAGCAGCCCGGGCGCCGTTTCGGACGCAAACCACACCATGTGGGCGATAGGCACGTAGGCGAACGTGAACCAGATCACGGTGAACACCAGCACCGCCGAGAAGCGTGCGCGTTCGGCGAAGCTGCCGACGATCAGCGCGCAGGTGATGCCGGCGAAGGTGGCCTGGAACGAGGCGAAGAGCAGCTCCGTCAGGGTGTTCGACATGGCGTAGGCGCCGTCGGCCGGGTTGAAGATGCCCGAGAAGAAGGCGCGGGACAGGCCGCCGAAGAAGGCGTTGCCCTCGGTGAATGCGAGGGAATATCCGTAGATGAACCAGAGAACCAGGCCCAGCACGAACGTGCACAGCACTTGCAGCAGTACGGACAGCACGTTCTTGCTGCGTACCAGGCCGCCATAGAACATCGCCAGACCGGGTACGGCCATCATCAATACAAGCAGGGTAGAGACGAGCAACCAGGAGATATCCGCTTTATCCATTTTCAGGCTCCATTGAGTCTTTATTTATTTGTTCAGAGCGCCGCTTCGCCGGCTTCGCCTGTTCTGATCCGGATCACTTGTTCCAACGGCGCGGCGAAGATCTTGCCGTCGCCGATCTTGCCGGTGCGCGCGGCCATTTCGATCGCCTCGATGACTTGGTCGACGAGGTGGTCGGGCACCGCGGCCTCGACACGCAGCTTGGGCAGGAAGTCGACGGCGTATTCCGCGCCGCGATACAGCTCGGTGTGGCCTTTCTGGCGGCCGAACCCCTTGACTTCGGTAACGGTCAGGCCCTGGACGCCGATCCCGGATAGAGCCACCCGCACTTCGTCGAGCTTGAAGGGCTTGATGATGGCGATGATGAGTTTCATGGCATTTCCTCTCATGGTTGCACGTTGGCACTCGGTATCAAGCAAATTCCATGCCATGTTGCGCAGCGCCGGAAGGAAAGACGAAAGGCCCACAAGTTGTGCCTGCCAGCACCAATTCGGTGCGTCATGCACCAGGGAGTTGCTCAATGTGGTGCGTCCGCCGAGTGTTCATTAGATGAAACCAAATATGTTTCAAGCTCGGCATGTGTTGCGAATTGATGCTGCCAGTATTGCGATTCATATCTGCATATGCCCCTAATTTTCATGACCCAGGTAAATCGGGAACAGGCCGCTCAGCCTTGTGGTATGCGGCTCTTGCATCAAAACGCAGGGCGCTCGGCGGTGTGTCGGCAGGCTGCCGGACTCTGCGGGCAAGCCCCCGCGTCTGATACGAGGGTTTACACGCATAAGCTTGTTGCGCAAGAGCGGGTGAAGAAGAATCGAGAACAGTTCATGCCATTCAGCGAATGGCTGGGCCGCCGACAGCGGCCTGGTGCGTACCGATGTTGGTAGGGGGTTGCCGCCATGGCAGCCCGGTTTTCTCCTGTGCTTTGAAGGGCGGTCACCGCATGCGGCCCGCCCTTTTTTTTTGCTGTTGGGCCGGCCCAGAGCGAAAAAACCCGATGGAGCCAAGGAAAATTGACATATCGGGAAATTTCGATATCATCACGCCATGGAATTGCTCGACATATTCAAAGCCCTCTCGAACCGCACGCGCCTTGAAATCCTGAAAGGGTTGAAGGATCCCGTGAACAGTTTCCCACCGCAGGACGAAGGTGACGTGCTGACGGTGGGCGTGTGTGTCAGCAGCATCCAGGAAGGCGTCGGGCTATCACAGTCGACGGTGTCTGATTACCTTGCAACGCTGCAACGGGCGGGCCTGGTCGAGGCCAGACGCATCGGCCAGTGGACCTACTACAAGCGGAACGAGGCGACCATCAGCGCTCTTGCCGAGATCATCGGGAAAGAGCTGTAAATTTTTTGTTCTTATATATCTAGAATTCCCGATATCCCTTTTTATCGAAATTAGGATGTGCAATGAAAGCGATCGTACTGAAATCATTTGGCGGCCCGGATTCGTTCGAGCTTTGCGACGTGCCCAAGCCCGTGCCGCAGCCGGGACAAGTTCTGGTCCGGGTGCATGCCACTTCCATCAATCCCTTGGATTACCAGGTCCGGCGTGGCGATTATCCCGACCTGGTGCCGCTGCCGGCCATTACCGGCCACGACGTATCCGGCGTTGTCGAGGCGGTCGGGCCGGGTGTTACGGCCTTCTCGCCAGGAGACGAAGTCTGGTACACCCCGCAAATATTCGACGGGCCGGGAAGTTATGCCGAGTACCACATCGCTGCCGAAAGCATCGTCGGGAAGAAGCCTCCCGCGCTGAGCCATCTTGAGGCGGCGAGCCTGACCCTGGTCGGCGGGACGGCGTGGGAAGCGCTTGTCGTGCGCGCGGCGCTGAGGGTAGGGGAGCGCATTCTGGTGCACGGCGGCGCGGGAGGCGTCGGCCACGTGGCGATCCAGCTCGCAAAAGCCATGGGAGCAAGGGTGTTCACCACCGTGCGCGAGGCAAACATCGAATTCGCCCGGAGTGTGGGTGCCGATGTCGTCATCGACTATGAAAAGGAAGATTATGTCGACGCCATCCTGCGGGAAACCGGGGGCCACGGAGTGGATGTCGTGTTCGACACCATTGGCGGCAACGCCTTGTCGCGCAGCCCGGACGCGCTTGCGCAGCTAGGCCGCGTCGTTACGATCGTGGATATCGCACAGCCACAAAACGTGCTTCAGGCCTGGGGCAAGAACGCGAGTTATCACTTCGTGTTCACAAGACAGAACCGCGGCAAGCTCGATGAGTTGAGCGCATTGGTGGCGCGCGGCCAGTTGCGGCCACATGTTGGCGCAGTCTATTCGCTTGCCGACATTCCGCTTGCCCATGCTCGGCTGGAGCGCTCCAACAACGGTATCCAGGGAAAAATCGCGATCGCAGTCGAGCCCTAGGCACATTGCGCCAGTGCGTGCTGCTATCCCTTCTTGCGCGACCGGAACGCCGCCACTTTCATCCGGTTGCCGCACACCGCCATGCTGCACCAGCGGCGCCGATGCGCCTTCGTCTTGTCATGAAACATGAGCGTGCAGTCATGCGCTTCGCATTGCCGGACAAGGTCCAGCTGCGCGTCGGTCAGCAGCGTGACGACGGCTTGAGCAAGAGGTTCAAGCAGGCTGGCCGCGCTTTCCTGGAGACGCCGCCTCACCACCTTGAAAGCGTTGTTCGCAGTGTCCCACTTCAATTCCTTGGATCGACGGCCGGCCTCGAGAACGTGGTTAACGACGCTGGCGTCAGCCTCTCTTCCCAGCCTGGCCGCGTTCAGCAAGGATTTTGCGGCTTCACGCAATTGAAGGGCGAGCGTCATCAGGCCTTCGGGAGGCGCCTCGATGCCGTCGGGAAGCACGCCGGCCAGGTTCAACCATGCCAGCACGGCGTCGTCGTCGGTGAAACATTCGTGATGCGCCGCCCCTACGCCGAATTCGCTATTGATGAAGTCGAGCGCGAGGTCGTCCCCCACGAACAGAGGCGATTTCTGGGTCGTTGCATTCTCTGCCATTTCGTTAATGTAACCCAAAAAAAAAGGTTTACCAGTTACCCATGTGTCATGTAACCTTTAAAGCCAATTTATTAGGTTACGCGGAGATTTGGCTATGGCTACGAATGAATTGAAGGGAGCAGCCGGCGCGGCTGCGGGTTCGCTGACGGGCGGAGCGCTGGCGCCCGGCCGCCAGGTCCACCATCGCTTCGAGCAGGTGGGGGACGTGAAGGTGTTCTATCGTGTGGCGGGCGACCGCGAGGCGCCGGCGGTGCTGTTGCTGCACGGGTACGCGGCTTCGTCGTTCATGTACCGCAACCTCATTCCGCTTCTTGCGGACAGGTACTACGTCATCGCGCCGGACCTGCCGGGCTTCGGATTTACCGAGGCGCCCGCTCGCGGACAGTATGCCTACACGTTCGATCAGCTTGCCAGGACCATCGGCCAGTTCACCGAGCAGTTGCGGCTGGAGCGCTACGCGCTGCAAGTCTTCGACTACGGCGCTCCGGTGGGCTGGCGCCTTGCGATCGCGAATCCGTCCCGCGTGAGTGCCATTGTTTCGCAGAATGGGAACGCCTACGAGGAAGGATTGGGGCCGGGCTGGGCGCCGATCCAAAGGTATTGGAAGGAGCCGTCGCAAGCGAACCGCGACGCGCTGCGCGATTTTTCCGCTCCCGCCTCCATCAAGTGGCAGTATCTCGAAGGCGTTCCGGATGCAAGCCTGGTCGCGCCCGATGCCATCGAGCTGGAAAGCTTTCTGGTGACCCGGCCGGGCAATGCCGAGGTTCAGCTCGATCTGCTCCTGGACTACGCGTCCAACGTGGAAAAGTATCCGGAATTTCAAGCCTACTTCCGCAAGCACCAGCCGCCTCTGCTGGCGGTCTGGGGCAAGAACGATCCGTTCTTCCTGCCCGCTGGCGCCGAGGCCTGGAAGCGCGACATCCCAGGCGCCGACGTGCGCTTCTACGACACCGGCCACCTGGCGCTGGAGACGCACGGCGTAGAAATCGGGGCGGCCATTCGGGCGTTTCTGGATGAAAACGTGAAGTGAAGGGCGGCATCGAGCCGCGCGCGCCTCCACGGCGCCGCCGCAACAGGCGCTGCGCGGGGGCTTTTTTTGTCGCCGGGTCACCCAAGACAAAAAAGCGCCCCTTCGGCGGGGGGAGGGGGGCAGCAAGCAAGCGAAGCTCGCTCAGCGTGGGGGGCTTTTTTTACTTCGCTGACCCGTCCTGAATTTGGTTGACACCTTTTTGAGAGAAAAAAGGAGAGTCAATTGGAATCAAGGATCAAGCGAACC
>NZ_UFQB01000014.1 GCF_900496965.1 Achromobacter agilis | reverse complement strand
CACGCCGCGCCCACTACCGTGGGCTAGCTGCCCCCCGAAGGGGCGGTTTCCCCTTGGGGCGGCCCGGCGGGGAAACGGTGAGCCCCCACGCCGCGCCCACTACCGTGGGCTAGCTGCCCCCCGAAGGGGCGGTTTCCCCTTGGGGCGGCCCGGCGGGGAAACGCTTTAATGCCTGGTCCGCAAAGAAAAAGCCCCTTGAGCGATCAAGGGGCTTTTTTCCATCAGAACGCTCGCCGGCGACGGTTACTTGTCGGCGGCGTTGGTGATGGCGTTACCGGCCTTGGACATGTCCTTGCCCATGCCCGCGACGGTGTTGCAACCGGCGAGGACAAAGCCGAACACGACGAAGGCGGTCAGCACGATCTTGCTGCGCATGCTGGCGCTCCTGTAGTGATAAAAACGGATCCGGCCCGTACTTTAGACGATTTCGACGCGAAGTTCGCCCAGCCCTTCGACGCCGCCGGTGATGACGTCCCCCTGCAACACCGCGCCCACGCCTTCGGGCGTGCCGGTGAAGATGATGTCGCCGGGCTGCAGTTCGAACAGGCCGGACAGGTAGGAAATGCTCTCCGGCACATTCCACAGCATTTGCGAAATGTCACTGGACTGCTTGCGTTGGCCGTTCACGTCCAGCCAGATGGCGCCCTTGTCCAGGGTGCCGACCACGCTGCGCGGGTGGATCGGACCCAGCGGCGCGGACAGGTCGAACGCCTTGCCGATTTCCCAGGGACGCCCCTGCTTCTTCATTTCGCCCTGCAGGTCGCGGCGGGTCATGTCCAGGCCCAGCGCATAGCCCCACACGCATTCGTTGGCCTCTTCGACCGGAATGTCGCGGCCGCCCTTGCCCAGCACCACGACGAGTTCCATCTCGTAGTGCAGGTTGGAGGTCTTGGGCGGATACGGCATCTTGCCGGTTTCGCCGTCGGCCACATGAAGCACCGCGTCGGCGGGCTTGCAGAAGAAGAACGGGTCTTCACGGCCGGTGAAGCCCATTTCCTTGGCGTGTTCGGCGTAGTTGCGGCCGACGCAATAGACGCGGCGCACCGGGAACAGCGCGGCGCTGCCGGCAACGGGAACCGCAACGGGCGGCTGGGGGGGCAATACGTAGTCCATGTTGAATCAACCTATGACGAATACGTGACCGGAAACCGGCAAAAGAGCTGGCTGCCCCCGCCGAGGGGGCAGTTTCGTCCTGGAGCGGCCAGGAGATAAAAACCATTCGCGAGTTTATCCCTTTCCGCGCGGCCAGGCGCGATCGCCGGGCGTTCAGGCGAACGTAGGGATTTCGCCGTCGAACACCACCAGGCGCTCGATGAAGCCGGCCATGTAGGCCTTCATTTCCTGGTGCGCCGCAGACACCTGGTAGCGGTCGTGCGCGGGGCTATCGGCGAATGCCGCCACCACGGCGTGGGTCAGGCCGTCCGAGCGGCTGGCTGCGTTTTGCCGGAAGGCATACCCCGCGACGCCGTCGCACTCCGCCAGGATCCGCTGGCAATAGGCCTGGACGCGGCCGTGGAAACGCGCGTCGGCGGCGTCGGAGAGTTGCAGCATTACGACATGCAAGAACATCAGGATTCCTTTTTTGCTCGGGTAAGGGCCAGCCAGGCTCGCGCGATCAGTCCCATGATGCCGTCGCGGAACAGCAGCACGCACAGAACGAAAATCGCCCCCTGGACGATGAGCACCCAGGATCCCAGCGGCGCCAGGTAATTCTGCAGCGACACGAAGGTGAAGGCGCCGGCCAGCGGGCCGAACACCGTGCCGATGCCGCCCAGCAGCGCCATCAGCACCACCTCGCCGTTGGCGTGCCAGTGCACGTCCGTCAGCGACGCCACGCCGAACACAAGCACCTTCAGGCCCCCGGCCAGCCCCGCCACCGAGGCCGACAGGGTAAACGCCATCAGCTTGTACCGCGACGTGGAGTAGCCCAGGGACCGGGCGCGCTGCTCGTTGTCGCGCACCGAACGGATCACTTCCCCGAAAGGCGAATTCAGCACGCGCAGCACGAAGGCATAGCCCAGCGCGAAGACCAGCAGCGTGAAGTAATACATGGGCATCACACCTTGCAGGTCGAAAATGCCGAACAGCTTGCCGCGCGGCACGCTCTGCAGGCCATCTTCCCCGCCGGTGAAGCCGGCCTGGACCGCGATGAAGTACACCAGTTGCGACAACGCCAGCGTGATCATCGCGAAGTAAATGCCCTGGCGCCGGATGGCGATGGCGCCGAACGCCAGGCCCAGCAGGCCGCCGGTCAACACCCCCGCCAACAGGCCGAGCTCGGGCGTGGCGCTCAACAGCTTCATCACGATGCCGGTCGCGTAGGCGGCCGCGCCGAAGAACGCGGCATGGCCGAACGACAGCAAGCCCACGTAGCCCACCAGCAGGTTGAAAGCCGCCGCGAACAACGCGAAGCACAGCACCTTCATCAGGAAGGTCGGATAGATGAACCAGGGCGCGACGAGCGCCGCGACCGCCAGCGCCGCCATCGCCACGCGCATGCCGCGGCGGCCCAGTTGAACGGGCTCGCGGGTCGCCTCGGCGGCCAGCACGTTCTGCACCTGCAGGGGCTTGCCGAACAGCCCCGCCGGCTTGCACAACAGCACCAGCACCATGATGACGAAGATCGCCAGGTTGGCGGCCTCGGGGTAGAACACCTTGGTCAGGCCTTCGATGATGCCCAGGCCGAAGCCGCTGACGATGGCGCCCATGATGGACCCCATGCCGCCGATCACCACCACCGCGAACACGACCACCACCAGGTTGGAGCCCATCATCGGACTGACCTGGTAGATGGGCGCGGCGATCACGCCCGCCACGGAAGCCAGGGCCACGCCGAGCGCATAGGTCAGCGTGATGAGCAGCGGCACGTTGATGCCGAACGAACGCACCACCGTCGGGTTTTCCGTGGCGGCGCGCAGCATTGCGCCCACGCGGGTCTTCTCGATCAGCACCCAGACGGCCAGGCACAGCACCAGCGACACGGCCACGGCCCAGCCGCGATACCACGGCAGGAACATGAAACCCAGGTTGACGCCGCCCATCAGCGCCTTGGGTATGGTGTAGGGCAGCCCCGACACGCCGTACGCCTGGCGCAGGCCCCCTTCGATCAACAGGGCGATGCCAAAGGTCAGCAGCAACCCGTACAGGTGGTCCATGCGGTAGGTGCGCGAGATCAACGTACGCTCGACCACGATGGCGAACACCGCCATGATGAGCGGCACCAGCACCAGCGCCGCCCAATAATTCACGCCCAGGTAGTTCAGCAGCATCCAGGCCAGGAATGCGCCCGCCGTGTACTGCGCGCCATGGGCGAAATTGATGATGTTCAACAAGCCGAAGATCACCGCCAGCCCGATCGAGAGCAAGGCGTAGAACGAACCGTTGATCAGGCCGAGCAGCAGCTGGCCGAATAGTGCCGTGGACGGCACGCCGAAAATTTCGAACACGTGGATTCTCCCTCAGACACCCAGGCGGCGCATGATCCGCTCG
Source organism: Achromobacter agilis (assembly GCF_900496965.1). Classification (GTDB taxonomy): domain Bacteria; phylum Pseudomonadota; class Gammaproteobacteria; order Burkholderiales; family Burkholderiaceae_B; genus Achromobacter; species Achromobacter agilis. The sequence goes on along the minus strand of NZ_UFQB01000014.1, from coordinate 154,382 downwards.
GGATCGTTGCGCGCCTCTTCCGCCGACAGCTGGTCGACCACGCAGCCGTGCTCCATCACATAATGGCGGTCGGCCACTTTGCTCGCGAACCGGAAGTTCTGTTCGACCAGCACGATGGTGAAGCCCCGCTCTTTCAAGGTACGGATGGCATGTCCGATCTGCTGCACGATGACCGGGGCCAGGCCCTCGGTAGGTTCGTCCAGCAGGATGAGCTGGGCGCCTGTGCGCAGGATGCGCGCGATCGCCAGCATCTGCTGCTCGCCGCCGGACAGGTTGCCGCCGGAACTGGCGCTGCGTTCGCGCAGGTTGGGAAACAGGGTGTAGATCTCGTCCAGGGACATGCCGCCGTCGGCCAGACGCGGCGGCAGCATCAGGTTTTCGGTCACGCTCAGGCTGCGGAACACCGCCCGCTCCTCGGGGCAATACACGACGCCCAGCCGTGGAATGCGGTGCGGCGCCATATTCACCGTTTCCCGTCCGTTCAGGAGGATCGAGCCGCGGCGCCTGTCGAGGATGCCCATGATCGCGCGCAGCGTCGTCGTCTTGCCCGCGCCGTTGCGACCCAGGATGGTGACCAGTTCGCCGCGCGTCACTTCCAGGTTCACGCCGTGCAGCACATGCGATTCGCCGTACCAGGCATTGAGGTCTTTGATCGCCAGCATCTCAGTGCGCCTCCTCGTCCGAACCCATGTAGGCCGTGATGACGCGCTCGTCGCGCGACACGGTGGCGTAGTCGCCCTGGGCCAGCACCGCGCCGCGCGCCAGCACCGTGATCGTGTCGGACAGGTCCGCCACCACCGAGAGATTGTGCTCGACCATCAGGATGCTGCGGTTGACCGACACGCTGCGGATCAAGGCGGCGATGCGGGTCACATCCTCCTGGCCCAGCCCCGCCATCGGTTCGTCCAGCAGCATGATTTCCGGTTCCAGCGCCAGGGTCATGGCGATTTCCAGCGCGCGCTTGCGGCCATAGGGCAGCAAGGCGGCGGTGGTGTCCGCCAGCGCGGCCAGGCCGACCGCATCCAGCAATTCCATCGCGCGCCCATTCAGGCGGTCGATGCTGCGGCGGCTGCGCCAGAAGCGCCAGCCGTCGCCATGCTGGCGCATCAGCGCCACGCGCATGTTCTGCAGGACCGTAAGCCCCAGGAACACCGCGGAGATCTGGAAGGAGCGGACGATCCCCAGCCGCGCGATCTGTTCCGGCGCCAGCGACGTGATGTCGCGGCCGCGGTAGTGGATGACGCCCGCATCCGGCGCCAGGAATTTGGTCAGCAGGTTGAAACAGGTGGTTTTGCCTGCGCCATTGGGGCCGATGAGGGCATGGATGGAGCCTTCGCGCAGGGACAGGGTCACGTCGTCGACGGCATTGAAGCCGCCGAACCGCTTGACCAGCCCCCGGGCGGACAGGACCGCTTGGGTATTCATGGAAGCGCTCCTACATGCGGGCCAGCAGGCCGCCGTCGATCGCCAGGACGTGCCCGTTGACGAACGACGCGCCCGGCGACGCCAGATAGACCACCGCCGGCGCGATGTCTTCCGGCGCGGCCCAGCGGCCGACCGGCACCGCCGTGGACAGGAAGGACTGGAACTGTGGGTTGTCTTGCAGACCCTGGGTGAAATCGGTGCGCACGAAGCCCGGAGCCAGCGCATTGCAGGTGATGCCGCTGGCGCCATACTCCACCGCCAGCGCGCGGGTAAAGGCCGCGACCGCGCCCTTGGCCGTCGCGTAGGCCGCGATATTCGGCATGGTTGCCTGCCCCGCCACGGACGACATCAGCACGATACGGCCGAAACCGCGCTTGCCCATGGCGGGCAGCACCGCCCGCGCGCAATGAAACGCGCCATTGACGTGGACGTTCTGCAGCGCCTGCCATTCGGCGGGGCTCATTTCCACCACGGGCTTGCGGTTCTGGTTGCCCGCGTTGCTGACCAGCACGTCGATTGCCAGGCCGGCGGCCTCCAGACCGGCCACGGCCTCGGCCACCGCCTCGCCGTCGGCCACGTCGAACGGCGCGCCGTGGGCCTTGATGCCCTCCTGCGCCAGTCGTTCGCAGGCCGCCGCGCAGGCCTCCGGGGAAAGGTCGTTGACCACCACCTGCGCCCCCGCCCTGCCCAATGCCTGCGCAATGGCATAGCCCAATCCCCGTGCCGAGCCGGTCACCAGCGCGACGCGCCCCGCCAGACCGAACGTCCGGTCCAGATAGTCGTGTTTCAAGCTTGTCTCCTAGATCTTGTATGCGACCGGATCTCTGGGCCCGGCCTGCGTCGAATCCGGCTCTCGTCGTGCGAAAACTTGATTGACATAAATCTCAATATACGCGACTATTTTTAAACACTCAATAACAAGATTTTTTCTTTATCTCTTATAAAGAGTTCTGGCTAGGAGACAATCATGGCCCTCGAAACCCCCGGCTGCCCCGCAGCCAACGCGCTGCCGCCCTTGGCCTCGCGCTTCCTGAAAGTCGCCGACCTGCCGTGGAAGCCCACGCAGGTGGAAGGCATCGATATGAAGATCCTGATGCAGGACAAGGAGTCCGGCCTGCTCACCGCCCTGTTCCGCTGGCAGCCCGGCACCGAGCTCCCACTGCACGAGCACGTCGAAGTCGAACAGACCTATGTGCTGGAAGGCTCGATCGTCGATGCCGAAGGCGAGGTATGCGCGGGCGACTACGTATGGCGCCCGCGCGGCAACCAGCACGTGGCGCGCGCGCCCAACGGCGCGCTGGTGCTCAGCTTTTTCCTGAAACCCAACCTGTTCATCGAAGGCTACGCCGGCCAGACGCTGGAATAAGCCCTTTTTTGCCGTCAGGCCGCTCTAAGGTAAAAAGCGCCCCCTCGGGGGCAGCAAGCCGAAGGCGCGGCGTGAAGGCACTTTTTCGCGCGACCTTCCGGCACAGGGCGGCGCGCTGGAATTGAAGCCCCCGAGGAGACATACCCCATGAAAACCCGTTTGAAGAACAGCCTTGCCGCCTGCGTGCTGGGCGCCCTATCCGTGTCCGCCCAGGCTCAGGTGTCGGATGACGTCGTGAAGATCGGCGTGTTGGGCGACCAGTCCGGCATGATGGCCGACCTGTCCGGCAAGTTCGGCGTCGAAGCCGTGAAAATGGCCGTCGAGGATTTCGGCGGCACCGTGCTCGGCAAACCGATCGAAGTGATCTCGGCGGATCACCAGAACAAGGTGGACATCGGCGTGGCGACCGCGCGCCGCTGGTACGAAAACGACAAGGTCGACCTGATCCTCGACGTGCCCAACTCGGCGATCGCGCTGGCCGTGCAGGACCTGACCCGCCAGATGAAGCGCGTGGTGATCTTCACCAGCGCCGGCTCGGCCGACCTGACCGGCAAGGCCTGCTCGCCCAACGGCATGCACTGGACCTACGACACCTACGCCTACGCCACCGGCGTGGCCAACGGCATCATGGAGGACGGCGGCAAGAGCTGGTACTTCATTACCTCCGACTACGCTTTCGGCCATTCGCTGGAGCGCGACGCGATGGCGGTGGTCAAGTCCAAGGGCGGACAGGTGGTCGGCAGCGTGCGCCACCCGATCGCCAGCGCGGACTTCTCCTCGTTCCTGCTGCAGGCGCAGGCCTCCAAGGCCCAGGTCATCGGCCTGGCCAACGGCAGCGGCGACACCATCAACAGCATCAAGCAGGCATTCGAGTTCGGCATCATGGGCAGCAAGCAGCGCGTGGCGGCGCTCTTCATGAGCATCGTGGACGTGCGCAGCGTGGGATTGGAGTACGCGCAAGGCCTGAACCTGGTGGAACCCTTCTACTGGGACCAGGACGACAAGGCCCGCCAGTGGTCCGAACGCTACTTCAAGCGCACCGGCCGCATGCCGTCGATGGTGCAAGCCAGCAACTACAGCGCGGCCATGCATTACCTGAATGCGATCAAGGCGGCCGGCACCGATGGCTCCGAAGCCGTGCTGAAGAAGATGCATGAAACGCCCATCAATGACTTCATGACCGAGAACGGCCGAATCCGCGAGGACGGCCGCGTCATGCGCGACCTCTATCTGTTCCAGGTCAAGAAACCCTCGGAATCCAAGCGCGATTGGGATTATTACAACCTGGTCCGCAAGATTCCCGCCGAACAGGCCTTCCGCCCGCTCAAGGACGGCGGCTGCTCGCTGGTGAAGCCGTGATGGACGGCACGCCTGGACTGCTGGCCGGCAAGCGCGCCATTGTCACGGGGGGCGCCAACCCCCGGGGCATCGGCGCCGCCATCGTAGAACTGTTCATCGCCCAGGGCGCTACCGTCGCCGTGCTGGACCAGGCCTATCCCGAAGGCGCCGCCGCGGCGCTTGCGGCGGGCCGCTGCAACCTGCATTGCGACGTGTCGCGCACGGCCTCCTGCGAGGCCGCGATCGAGCAGGCCAAAGCCGCGCTCGGCGGAATCGACGTGCTGGTCAACAACGCCGGCATCGTCGCCGCCACGCGCATCTGGGACCTGCCCGAAGACGAATTCCGCCGCATGATCGAAGTGAACCTGACGGGCACGTACAACGTCACGCACGCGGCGCTGCCGGCGCTGCTGGACAGCCCGCGGCAGCCCGCCATCGTCAACCTGGGCTCCACCGCCGCGCTGCGCGGCGGCGGCCTGCTCGGCGGCTCGCACTACGCCGCGTCCAAGGGCGGCGTAATCAGTTTCACGAAGGCGCTGGCCCGCGAACTGGGGCCGCGCGGCGTCCGTGCCAATTGCGTGGCGCCGGGCATCATCGAAACCGACATGACGCTGGGAAAATTCGGCGAAAATTGGGAGCAAGAACTCAAACAGGGCATTCCGCTGCAGCGTTTCGGCTCGCCCGCCGAAGTCGCCCAAGCCATTCTTTTCCTGGCCTCGGACCTGTCCTCCTACTCAACCGGCATCGTGGTCGACGTCAACGGCGGCTTCCACATTCACTAGTCGCGCCCTCCCGCAATGAGCACTCCAGACCGCATGCTGTCCATCCTCGACCTCTTTCGCGACGACACCACCGCCGCGTTCCAGGAAGACGTCATGGCGCATCTGGAGTGTTCGCGCGCCACGGCGTACCGCTATCTGAAGTCCCTGACCGAAAGCGGCCTGCTGGCGCCCACCTCGGGCGGCGCCTACGTGCTTGGATCGCGCATCATCGAGCTGGACCGCCATCTGCGCCAGCACGATCCCTTGATGCGCGCCGCGCGCGACGTCATGCGGGCCACGGGCGACGAGCTGCACGCCAACCTGATGCTGTGCAGCTATTACGGCGACAAGGTCATGTGCGTGGACCGCTACTGGACGGACGACTCTATCGAATCCAGCTACGCCCGCGGCCGCCCCTACACCATGTTCCACGGAGCCACGGCCAAGCCCATCCTGGCCAACCTGCCCCCGTACCAGCTGCGCAACCTGATGCTCTGGCACAGCGCGGAAATCCGCGAAGCCGGGCTGGGCGAGGACTGGGATGAATTCCGCGCCAACCTGAAGCGGCTGCGCACCGCCGGCGTGTATGTTTCGCACGGCGAGATCGACCCCGGGCTGATCGGCATCGGCTCAGCCATTTTCAGCCCCGAACAGAAGGTAGTCGGCAGCCTGGTGTTCATCGCCGCCGAAGCGCGCACCACGGAAGAGCGGCTGGAGATCCTGCAGGCGCGCATCCAGGTCGCGGCCGCGCAGGTGTCGCAGAACCTTCAGGCCCCGCAAAGCAACGGCGCGGCGGCGATCGGCATCATGCCGTCGCGGCCGCGCCGCCTCAAGGCGCCGGCCGGCGTAACGCCGGCACGGCAGAAGAAATAACCCCCACGCTGCAAGTTCGGCACGCAGCCCCCCCAAAAAAAGGGGGCTTACCTACGGGCAGCCGGCGGCAAAAAGCCCGATCAGCCCTTGGTGTAGCGCTCGGCGCTGCGGACGATTTCCTCGTGCGCAGCGTCCAGGCCCTTCCAGCCCTTGACCTTGACCCACTTGCCCTTTTCCAGGTCTTTGTAGTGCTCGAAGAAATGCTGGATGCGGGCGATGTCTTCCGTCGGCAGGTCTTCGTAGGTCTTGATGTTGCGGTACGGGGGGTACAGCTTTTCGATCGGCACGGCCAACAGCTTGGCGTCGCCGCCCGATTCGTCGTCCATTTCCAGCACACCGATGGCGCGGCAGCGCACGACGGCGCCGATCTGGATCGGGAACGGCGTCAGCACCAGCACGTCGGCGGGGTCGCCGTCTTCGGACAGGGTTTGCGGGATGTAGCCATAGTTGCACGGGTAGTGCATGGCGGTCAGCATGAAGCGGTCAACGAAAATCGCGCCCGAGTCCTTGTCGACCTCGTACTTCACCGGGTCGGCGTTCATGGGGATTTCGATAATGACGTTGAAGTCTTCCGGCAGCTTCTTGCCTGGGGAGACGCGATCGAGACTCATGATTCAACCTTGTTGTTTGTCTGAAGGAATATTCAAATCGAGCCGTCGTCCTTGAACGGCGGCTTCGTTGCCGGCACGGGCGCGGCGGCAGGCGCGGGCTTGGGCCCTGCGGGCGAGGCCGGCGCGTATGTGGGCACGGGCTCATCGAAAGCCGCCGCCGGGATCGGGGCGCTGTCGAAGTACTCGTCGATGTCCGAGGTGCTGCCACCCGCCAGCGGCGCGTCCTCGGGCGCAAGCGCGCGCTCGCGCTGCTCTTTGCTGACGCGCGCGTCCGGGTCCAGCACGTAGTCGGACGCGGAGGCCGCCACGGCCGGCGGCAGCGCGGGATAATCGCCGCCGACTTCCGTGTCGTTGTCGGACAGGCCCACTGCGTAGCCGCCTTCGGCGTCCACGCGATAGGGATCCGAGCCCGTGTCCGCGGCCGGCAGCGCGGCGTCCGATGCCAGGACCGGCAGCGCCATGCTGGCCGCCGTCGCGAGGCGCCAGTGGCGCACGGCGTCGGCGGGACGGTCCAGGCGGTCGTACAGGCTGCCCAGCAAGGCATGCGTCTGCGCGTCACTGCGGCGGCTGAGCGCGCGCAGCAGGTAGCGCTCGGCCTGGCCCCAGAGCTGGCCGTTCAGGCACAGCATGCCCAATGCCGTGAGCAGATCGGGATCGGTGGGACGCTGCTGCAGCCAGGTTTCGGCGCGGGCCAGCCGGCGCGAGACCTGCTCGGCCTCGCAGCGGGCGTACGCCGCCACGAGGGCCGGGTTGAACTTCACGGCGATCGCGGCTTCGAGCACGCGGGCCGCTTCATTGGCCTCTCCGGCGGCTTCGAAAGCCGCCGCGCCCGCCAGCGCGATTTCGGGCAGAAGCCGTTCTTCGGCCTTCAGGTCTTTCCAGATGGCGCGCCAGGATTCGCTGCCGGCGACGGCGCGCAGGCGCGCCGCGCCCGAAGCGTCGATCAACGCGTCGGCTTCGGCGCGTGCCAGGGCGTTGCGGCGCACGAGGCCGCGAGCCAGCGTGAAAACCTGATCGTCGTGATGCAGCGCGGTGTGCGCGCGCAACAACAGGCGCATGGTGTGCAGATGGCGCGCGCCGCCGTCAGCCAGGGGCTCCAGCACCGCCAGCGCGCGCTCGGCGCGGCCTTGGTCCAGCAGCATGTCGGCGGAGACCGTGGCGGTGGCTTCGACCAGGCCAGGCTCGGTGCCCGCCTGCTCCTGCGCGGTCGCCAACAGGCGGTCGCGGCGGTCGAATTCGCCCAGGCCGTGCGCGGCGCGGGCAGCGGACAGCGCCGCCAGCACGCGCCGGGTCTGGACCTTGGTCTGCTCGAGCAGCTTGGTCAGGTCCTTTTCGGCGGTCGTGTAGCGGCCTTCCAGCAGGCCGATCCAGCCGCGTTCCAGCAATTCATGGTCGCGCGCCTGCGCGCGCTTGCCGCGCCAGGCCCGCACGCGGTCGGGGATGGCCAGCAGCCACGCCAGCAGGCGCAGGCCCACATACAGCACGATGAAGGCCGCGACGATCAGCAGGACGGCCAGCGTCAGCGACATCCCGATGCGCCACGGCCAGACCAGCAACAGCACGTTGCCGGAATGCGAGCGCAGAACCACCGCCAGGGCGACGGCGACAACAGCCAGCAGCAGAGTCCAGAACCAGGTACGCATAGGCCTCAGTCCTGCTCGCTAGTCTTGAAACCGGCGGCCCGCAGGGCGGCCACGGCGTTCAGGCTGTCGGCCACGTCCGGCAGGCGCACGGCGATGTCGGTCTGGGCCAGTTCGCGCGCCAGCCCCTGGGCGGCGACGGTGTCAGGGGAACGGCTGTCGAAGTACTTGGACAGCGTCGTGCCGACGTTTTCGAGTTCGCTCTTCCAGACGGCGGGCTGGCGCATCAGCATGGCCAACTGGGCGGTCAGCAGGCGCTGGCGCAGCGCGCCGCGCACCAGATCGGCCTGGTCGGGCGACAGCAGCAAGGCCGCCGGCTCGTCCACGCGCTGGATGGTGATCAGGCCGCCCAGCTCATGCGCCAGGGCGGAACCGGCACGGCCGGGCCACGAGGCCATCTCGGCGCGCCAGCGCTGCCACCAGGGCGCGTCGGCGGGCAGGCTGGCCTGCGGGTCGATCTGGGGCGCCAATGCGGTAGCGGGCTGGGCCTCGCCGGCGGGCGTGACTCCCGGAGCGGCGGCGTCAGGCACCAGCAACGGCGCCTTGCCGACCAGCGCGACGAGACGCTCGATACGGCCCGATTGCGCGGGGATGTCCACCGTGGACACCGCGCGCAGGCGGTCCAGGTCGCCGTTGATGGATTGCTGCAGGCTGGAGAAGCGCGGCCGGTCGGCGCGCGCCAGGCGCGATTGCGCGGTCTCGAGCGCGACGATGGCGTTGGAAACGTTGCCGGCCAGGCGCAGTTGCTGGCTGGCGATGGTCAGCAGGCGCTCGATATCGTTGGCCAGCAGTTCGTCGCTGGCGCTGTCGTTGAAGTTCTGCCAGGCCAGTTGCAGTGCGTTGTACTGGCTTTGCGTCTCGCGCACGGTGTCTTCGAGCTCGGCCACGCGGCCCGCCTGGGCCTGCGCCAGGGCCAGCGCTTCGCGCGTGTCCTTGCGGGCCTGCGCCACGTCGGATGACAGCGTATCGAGCCGCGTCGCGACTTCGCGGCCGGCGGACACGAACTGCGTGCGCTGTTTCCACAGCGCATAACCCAGGCCGGCGGCCAGCAGGATGACGATGATCAGGGCGGTGACCAGGGGGCCACTGCCGCGTTTGGCCGGACGGGCCTTGACGGGATCGGTCGGGGCCGATGCGGGCGCGCTTGCGCCCGGGGCGGCCGTCGGAACGACCGGATCGGTAGCGGGAGTCTTATCTGTCATGACGCGATTGTATTCGGTGTCGGTCCGAAGCAACGAATCAAGCAGCAACAAAGGCCTGGAATATCGACTCGTCGTTGGGCAAGCAGATTTTTACCATTGCCGGGGCGCCGGCGTCATGACAGGCGGCCGGCACGCGCCGCGCCAGGGAAGGATGCGTGAGCACGAAGCCGCAGCCCGCCCACCAGGCCGCCAGGCCGGCCTCGTCCAGGCGGGCCCGCACGGCGTCCGCGCCCTCCCCGCTGGTGATCAGCCAGGTGGCGCGCAGCCCGGCGTCGGCCCACCGCCGCAGGCGCTCCAGCTGGCCGGCGTCCCAGGCGGCGGGATGGCGCTGATAGGCCGCATGGCGCGTGACGGCGGCGCCGTGCGCCTCGAGCTTGTCGCCGAGCCAGTCCCTGCCCTGCGTCCCGCGCACGAGCAGCACGCGGGCAGGCAGGCGCGGCAGCCCCTGCAGCACGTCCCACAAGGCCTCGGAATCGTGGCTGGGCGCGCTTTCGGAAGGATGCAGGACTGTTGTATTCGCGCCAAAACTATCGGATTCGCGCAGCGCCTGGGCGCTGGCCGGGCCGACGGTGGCGGCGATGACGCCCGCCGGCCAGGCCGACGGGCCGTCCGCCTGGGTCCATTGGTCCAGGTATTGCCTGGCGGCGTTGCCGCTGACGAATACCACCATGTCGTAGTCGGCCGGACGGGGAAGCATCTGCGATGCGGCCGGCAGCGCCCGGATTTCCAGCGCGGGCAGGATGCAAGGCAGCCAGCCGGCCTCGCGCAGGCGGGCGGCAAGCGCCTCGTTGCGCCCCGCGGGCCGTGTCAGGATGGCGACCCGAGGCGATTCGGCGGCTGCGGACGCCATGGCCATCAGTCCGGCCGGGCGTCGTCTTGCAACAGCTCGCGGAGAATGGCCTGCGCGCCTGCGTCCAGCAGTTCCTGCGCCGCGGCCTCGCCGATGGCCAGCGCATCGGCCACCGGGCCGCTGCGCATCGTGCGGACCATGCGCGCGCCATCGGGCGACGCCACCAGTGCGCGCAGCGACAACGTGTCTGCCACGATCTCGGCATACGCCGCCAGGGGCACCTGGCAGGATCCACCCAGCTTGCGGGACACAGCGCGCTCGGCCACCACACAGGACGTGGTATCCGCGCTGGCCAGCGGAGCCAGCCAGGCGCGCATGTCGTCGCGGTCGTCGCGGATCTCGATGCCCAGGGCGCCCTGCCCGGCGGCTGGCAGGCTGTCGGCCGGATCGAGCAGGCTGCGGATGCGCGCGCCCAGCCCCAGGCGCGCCAGGCCGGCGGCAGCGAGCACGATGGCGTCGTATTCGCCCTTGTCCAGCTTGCCCAGGCGCGTGTCGAGGTTGCCGCGCAACGGCTTGACCGCCAGCTCCGGGTAGCGCGCACGGATCTGCGATTCGCGGCGCAGGCTGGACGTGCCGACGACCGCCCCGGCGGGCAGGTCGGCCAGCGAGCCGTAGTTGTTGGACACGAAGGCATCGCGCGGGTCTGCGCGATCGAGGACGGCGCAAAGCTCGAACGGGGCCTGCAGATCCACCGGCACGTCCTTCAGGGAGTGCACGGCGAGATCGGCGCGCCCGTCGAGCAGCGCGTTTTCGAGCTCCTTGACGAACAGCCCTTTGCCGCCCACCTTGGACAGGGTGCGGTCGAGGATCTGGTCGCCTCGGGTCGTCAGGGTAAGAAGTTCAACCGCGCACGCCGGGTACAGCGTGCGCAGCCGGTCGCGCACATGCTCGGCTTGCCACAGGGCAAGCCGGCTGGCGCGGGTCGCGATGACCAGGCGTTGCGGTAGAGACACGAGACGTCATCAAACGAAGTTGGAGACGATGATCGTCGCGACTACCCCGAGAATGGCCAGCACGAACAGGCCTTGAAGCAGGCTCAGGCCCGATTCGGATTGCTGGGGATCGGTGGATCTACGCAGACTCATGTGCTGATTCCTTGGAAGCGGTTTTGCGGCTTGCCAGCCACCGTCCAAGGACAACAACGAGCAAGGCGCCAATGATTTCTGCGCCGATTTTAACCGCAGCCGGCTGAACGCCGAATTGACGCTCGACAACCACGTCGGTAACCAGCATGCCGCCAGCGATCCAGCCGAGCAGCGCCGCGCCGAAAGTAACGACCAGCGGATAGCGATCGATCAGCTTCAGGACCAGGGTGCTGCCCCAGATGATGATCGGCACACTGACGATCAGGCCGAAGGCGACCAGGCCGATCTGGTGGTCGGCGTGGGCGTTCTGGGCCGCGCCGGCAATGGCGATCACGTTGTCCAGGCTCATCACGAAGTCGGCGATGATGATGGTCTTGATGGCGGCGACGATGGACGTGCCGCCCTTCACATTGCCGTGGGCGTCATCTTCGGGAATCAGGAGTTTGACGCCGATCCACAGCAGCAGCGCGCCGCCCACGACCTTCAGGAAGGGAATCGAGAGGAGCGTCAGGGCGAAGGCGATCAGCACGACGCGCAACAGGATGGCGCCAGCGGTGCCCCACAGGATGCCCTGCATGCGCTGCTTGGGCGCAAGGTTGCGACAAGCCAGTGCGATCACGACAGCGTTGTCGCCGCCGAGCAGGATATCGATGAGGATGATCTGGAATACCGCTGCCCAACTCAGCGTCTGGAAAAACTCAAGCACTATGAACCCCCGAAGAGCATTATGAAAAGAATGGCCGGTCCCGAGCCGGCCAGCCCGCCGCGCACCGCGCGGCGGGATCATTCAGTACAACGTATTAGTATAATTCAGCTTTCAGTCAGCTTTCTGGCGCATCAGCAAAACTTTGCCGATCGTCAGCACCAGCACTGCTCCCAGCACGCCCGTCATCAGTGCGAAGCTGTGCTGTGTCACGCCCAGGGCCGCATCGATGCGCGCCACCGGTTCCTGCAGCGCCGGATCACCCACCAGCAGTTCGCCAGCGATGAAACCCAACAGCGCGGCACCCACCCAGACGATGACCGGGAAGCGCTCGATGACTTTCAGAAGCAGCGTGCTGCCGAAAATGACCAGCGGAATACTAATGGCCAAGCCTACGACCAGCAAGGTCGTGTCGCCCATCGCGGCGGCGGCGACCGCCACCACGTTGTCCAGGCTCATGACCAGGTCGGCGATCATGATCGTGCGGATCGCCGTCAACAGATTGCCCTGCGTCTTGCCCGCGCCGTCTTCGTCGCCTTCCGGCAACAGCAGCGTCACGCCGATGTAGACCAGGAGCAGCGCGCCGATAAGCTTGAGCCACGGCAGCAACAGCAGCTTGGCGGCGACGAGCGTCAGCACGATACGCATGATGATCGCGGCGGCGGAACCGATCACGATCGCTTTCTTCTGTTGCGCCGGGGGCAGCGAACGCGCCGCCAGCGCAATAACCACGGCGTTGTCGCCCGATAGCAGGATGTTGACCCAAATGATCTGGAGCAACGCTATCCAGAATGCCGCTGAACTAAGTTCCATGCCTCTCTTTCCTAGGTGTGATCCCCCTAGGACGAACCAAATGAATGGGTGAATTAAGATGAAAACGTACTGACCGTCTTGGTGCGAGCTCGACGGCATTCTTGCTGGGTACGCGCTGGATTTTCTTTCATTATAGTTTCGTTCAGCTTTCCGTATGTTTTCCCGGCCGCGACATGGACACGGGATTTCCCTAGGATCGCGCAAAAAAAGCCGAAAAAAAAAGCCCGCCGAAGCGGGCTTTTTCTTGCGCGAAACCGTGGTTTACAGCACCGACTTGAGCAGCTTGCCCATTTCGGAGGGGTTGCGCGTGGTGCGAATGCCGCAAGCTTCCATGACTTCCAGCTTGGCGTCGGCCGTGTCGGCGCCGCCGGAGATCAGCGCGCCGGCGTGGCCCATGCGCTTTCCGGGAGGAGCGGTGACACCAGCGATGAAGCCGACGACCGGCTTCTTCATGTTGTCCTTCGCCCATTGCGCGGCGTTGACTTCGTCCGGGCCGCCGATTTCGCCGATCATGATGACGGCGTCGGTGTCGGGATCGTCATTGAACATCTTCAGCACGTCGACGTGCTTCAGGCCGTTGATCGGATCGCCGCCAATGCCGACAGCGCTGGATTGACCCAGGCCCAGCTCGGTGACTTGCGCCACGGCTTCGTACGTCAGGGTGCCCGAACGGCTGACGATGCCGATGCGGCCCTTGCGGTGGATGTGGCCGGGCATGATGCCGATCTTGATTTCGTCCGGCGTGATCAGGCCCGGGCAGTTCGGGCCCAGCAGCAGCGTCTTGCTGCCCTTGGCCTTCATGCGGTTCTTGACTTCCAGCATGTCGCGCACGGGGATGCCTTCGGTGATGCAGATCACCAGGTCCAGCTCGGCTTCGACGGCTTCCCAGATGGCGGCGGCAGCGCCTGCCGGCGGCACGTAGATGACGGACACGGTCGCGCCGGTGTCAGCCTTGGCGTCCTTCACCGAAGCAAAGATCGGCACGCCTTCGAAGTCCTCGCCGGCCTTCTTGGGGTTCACGCCGGCCACGAAGGCAGCTTTGCCATTGGCATACTCACGGCACATGCGGGTGTGGAACTGACCCGTCTTGCCCGTGATGCCCTGGGTGATGACTTTGGTGTCCTTGTTGATCAGAATCGACATTTGTGAATCCTTGGATTTTTCTTTACTTGACGGCGGCTACGACGCGGGTGGCGGCTTCGGCCATCGTGTCGGCGCTGATGATCGGCAGGCCCGAGTCGGCCAGCATCTGCTTGCCGAGTTCTTCGTTGGTGCCCTTCATGCGGACGACCAGCGGCACGTTCAGGTTGACGGCCTTGCACGCGGCGATCACGCCTTCGGCGATGACGTCGCAGCGCATGATGCCGCCGAAGATGTTGACCAGGATGGCCTTCACGCTCTTGTTGCCGAGCATGATCTTGAACGCTTCGGTGACCTTCTCGGCCGTAGCGCCGCCGCCGACGTCCAGGAAGTTGGCCGGCTCGCCGCCGAACAGCTTGATGGTGTCCATGGTGGCCATGGCCAGGCCGGCGCCGTTCACCAGGCAGCCGATGTTGCCGTCGAGCTGGATGTAGGCCAGGTCGAACTTGCTGGCTTCGATTTCGGCGGGGTCTTCTTCGTCCAGGTCGCGGTAGGCGACGATTTCCGGATGACGGAACAGGGCGTTGGAGTCGAAGTTGAACTTGGCGTCCAGGGCGATGATGTTGCCCTTGCTGTCGCGGTTCAGCGGGTTGATTTCGACCAGGGAAGCGTCGGTGTCCATGTAGCACTTGTAGAGCTTCTGGAACACGTCCACGGCCTGGGCGGTGGAATCAGCGGGCAGGCCGATCGCATTGGCGATCTTGGTGGCTTGCTCGGCCGACAGGCCGGTCAGCGGATCGATGTATTCGGTGATGATTTTCTCGGGGGTGGAGTGGGCCACTTCCTCGATGTCCATGCCGCCTTCGCTGGAGGCGATGAACGCAACCTTCTGGGTGGCGCGGTCGGTGACCAGCGACACGTAGTATTCCTTCTGGATGTCGGCGCCGTCTTCGATGTACAGGCGGCGGACCTTCTGGCCTTCCGGGCCGGTCTGATGCGTGATCAGTTGCATGCCCAGGATTTCCGAGGCCAGCTTGCGGACGTCGTCCAGCGAGCGCGCCAGCTTCACGCCGCCGCCCTTGCCGCGGCCGCCCGCGTGGATTTGCGCCTTGACGACCCAAACCGGTCCACCCAGCTTTTCAGCGGCAGCCACGGCCTCGTCGACGGAAAGAGCGGGGATCCCGCGCGGCACGGGGACGCCAAATTGCTTCAGCAGTTCCTTGCCTTGATACTCGTGGATTTTCATGTGTTACCTGTCAGGACGTATGAGTAAGAGAAGGTGAATCGGTAGACGAATCGGCCGATGCCTCAGCGCTACCCCCGGTGTACCACTTGGGATAGTGCTCAGCCACCACCGGGCCGCTGGTGCTGAGCGCATGGCAGCCGTCCAGTTGGAATGGACGCCGGTTCGGGTTGTTTTCCTGCCGCCGGCGGTTGGCCATGGTCTGGACTGCCGCGGTGGGAAGCACCTGCGACAGTTCGGTCATGTGCGTACAGCCCTCCACATGCCCGAACCGCTCTTTGACCTGCCGGCGGAACCCCTTGAGCAGATTCATGCCGATGAGATCAGTGTAAGCCGGCTCGATGGCCATGCAATGCCCGCCGTAGGGCGCGGCATCATAGACGGCCTGCGCCGCCACGATCGAGAAATTCTCGTCGATGGTGATGCGCAGGTGCATATGGTGGATGGGCTGGCCGGCCTTGAACATCTCGCCGTCGCGCTTGGGGAAATCGTACGCCTTGACGTCGATCAGTTCGGCTTCCAGGTCCCATAGCCCGTCATCGCGCGCATACGATTGCACGCGTATGGAACGCGTATGCAGTGGCTGGCGAGGATAGTCCGGCGGGGGCAAGGGCATGCTGAGGGCCTGCGGGGCGAAGATGGCCTGCGCATGGTGCGCGGCAACAAAACCTTCAAAGTATAGCGCAGGCAGCCCTTCATGAACCGCCCCGCCCGGGCTCCGCCGGGTCCGGCCGCAGCGCCGCCGAGGCCCACAGGCCGTCATGGCGCACCTGGCAGGTGATCCTGGCTGCGGCCAGAAACCGCTCCCGTTCCGGGGAATATTCCTCCAGCCCGCGCCGGCATGCCTTCAGGCGCGCTTCCAGCCCGCTCCACGCGCGGGCAAAGACGTCCGCCCGATCCGGCGCCGGACAGGCCGCCAACCCGGCCGCCGCCTCGGGGCCGCAATACAGATGGACGACATCCGCGTCGCCCGGCCCGTCCGCCCCGCCGGCCAGGTCCACGCCGGGCACGCCCAAGCGCGACAGCCCGCAAAGAATATAGGGGCCGCAATAGGAGAACGAACTGCGCCAGCGCGCGCCGGCCGTCATCCACGGCCCCTTGGGCGATTCCGTCCAGCAGGCCTCCTGGCCGCGCCGCGCCAGTTCCCCGGCCAGCCAATCCCGGGCCGCCTGCCGCTGGCGGGCGCGGGCGGCGGCCCGCCGCAGCAACCACAACTCGACCGGGGCGCCCTCCCCGTTCAGGCGCAGCGCCGGGCTCACCGCGGCGTCCACGGTGTGGCCGGACTGCCGATCCAGGCCTGTCCAGCCGGGATGGTTTCGCCCTTGAGCACCAGCGTCAGCGGCCCGAGGCGCGCGCCCGCCTCGACCCGGGTGTCGTAAAGAATGGTGCTGCGCGGCCCGACGTTGACCGCCTTGCCGATCCGCACCATGCCGATTTTCATGACCCGGTCTTCGAACAGGTGGGTCTGGGGGCCCGACCAGGCGTGCAGCACGGCGTCGTCGCCGATCGACACACAGTCGTACTCGGTGACGTCGGTGGTATCCATGAAGACGCGCCTGCCGATCCGGGCGCCCATGCAGCGCAGGGCCAGCGGCAGCCAGGGCGTGGCGCGCAGGAAGTTGAAGAAGTTCGGCACCGCGATGGACTCGTACAGGCTGGTGACGGCCTCGCTCTTCCAGACGAAGGGCGTCCACATTGGCTCTGCGCGGGGCCGGTAGCGTCCGATCAGGGCCCACTTCAGCACCGCCAGGAACAGGAAGGCGCCCACGCCGTACAGCACGCCCGCCAGCATCAGCTCGTCGAAGGCGGCCAGGAACCCTTCCCGCGCGGCGATGGGGATGACCTTCATCACAGTGAGATACCCCGCCGCGATCACCACGGCCAGCGGCAGGATCATGCGCATGCCTTCAACGGCCCCGCGCGCGATCTTGCGGCCCAGGCCGGGCCGGAAGGTCAGGTGCTCGGGGAAGCCGGCAGTCTGTTCGCGCGCGGGCAGCGAGATCGGCGGATTGCCCAGCCAGGTCTGGCCGCTGGCCATGCGGGCGTTGGCGGGCGCGCGGCTCTGCACGCCGATCAGCACATCATCGGGCAGCGCCGAGCCATCGGGCACGTAGGCGCCGTTGCCCACGAAACTGCGGTTGCCGATGACGGTAGGACGCATCGTCATCCAGCCGCGGTCGATTTCCTCATCGCCCAGCATGACGCCGTCGGCGATGAAGCTGTCGCGGCCGAGCGTCAGCATGTCAGGCACGATACCCATGGCGGTGGAGATCTCTGTGCCCCGCCCGACCTTCGCGCCGAGCAGGCGGTACCAGGTGCCCGCGTATATCGACGCATACAGGCCGTGCAGCACGCTGAGGCTGGACTCCTGGATCTGGTTGGTCAGCCAGCGCCGCAGGTAGATCTGTCCGTAGACGGGCCAGCGGCCGCTGGCCAGGCGCGGCAGCAGCGCCCAGCGCAGCATCGCGGAGACGATCACGGTCAGGAGCAGCAGCAAGGCGCTGGCGGGCAACGCCAGCAGCAGGTAGGCCAGGAAGGCCTCGGGCCAGGGCACGCGGGAGCCCATCAGGTCCAGCCAGCGCGCATCGATCCAGTCGATCAGCACGAAACTCGGGAAGACGGGCATGAAGAACAAGGCCGCGATCAGCGCGCCGCCCACCGCGTAGGCCAGTCCGTCGAGCCGGCGCCAGGTGGCGTGGCGGGCGGGACGGGCAGGCAGTTCGGACGGACGCGCCTGCGGGTCGTGGCGGGCCGGCGCCCCCGTCCAGATCTGCCCGGCCGGGACGCGCGTCCCGCCGGGCAGCGAAGACAGCCCTTCGAGGCGGGCGCCCTGCGCCATCGTCACGCCGCCCTGGATCACCGCGTAGGAACCGACGTAGGTGTCGTCCGCCAGCGTGATCGGCGCCACCTCCCATACGCCACCCTGAACCGAGAAATTCTCCAGGTTCACGGAGGCGCCGATGCTGACGCCGTCGCCCACCGACAGCAGGTCCGGCGCGCGCACGGAGATGCGGTTGATGGCGGCATCGCGGCCGATCCGCGCGCCCAGCGCGCGCAGGTACCAGGCCTGGAGCGGCGAACCGGCCAGCAAATGCGCCGGCGGGATGTCCAGGATCCGGTCCACCAGCCACCAGCGATAGAACTTCCACCCGTAAAGCGGATAGCGGCCCGCCTTGAGACGCCCGAGGATGGCCCACTTGCAGGCCACCGCCACGCCGAAGCTCAGCAAATTGCAGGCCAGGTAGCTGGCGATGGACAGGGCTACCGCGCGCCAGACGGAATCCCCTTCGTCACCCGTCCAATAGTGGTAAGTGAAGAACGGCGTCAGCCAGATCAGCATGCGCACGCCGATCAGCAGCGGCAAGGCGGCCAGCTGCGCCAGGCCGCAGGACCAGCGCCGCCATTGCGGCGCTTGCGCCGGCGGCGCCTCGGCCGGGGCCTGCGCGTCCTGCGGGATCGCCAGCGCATCCATCCGCTCCGCCAGCGCCCCCAGCGCCGGGTGCTGGTAGAGCTCGTGCATCGTCAGCAAGGCGTAGCGCGGATGCTTGCGCAGCGACGACACCAGCCGCGCGGCCAGCAGCGAATGGCCGCCCAGGTCGCGAAAGAAATCGCTGGCCAGGCGCAGGGGCTGGCCGGGGAACAAGGGGCGTAGCGCATCGAAGAGCGCCGCCGCGCCCGGCGTGGCCGGCACATCGTCTTCGCCGGCGGGTCCGGCGGCCGCTTCCAGTTCGCGCGCCTTGAGCGCCTTGCGGTCGATCTTGCCCGAGGTCAGGCGCGGCACCTCGGCCGCCGATTCGAAGCGGGCCGGAATCATATAGGCAGGCAAGTCCGCCGCCAGCGCCGCGCGCAGCGCATGCGCGTCCAGCCGCACATCCCCTTCCGGCGCCACGAAAGCGACCAGTTGCTCGATCCCGGCCAGGTCGCGCAGCACCACCGCCGCCGCGCCCACGCCGGGCTGGCGGTACAGCGCCGCCTCGATCTCGCCGAGTTCGACGCGAAAACCCCGCACCTTGACCTGATCGTCGCTGCGGCCCAGGCAGACGATCTGGCCGGACGCGTCGATGCGGGCCAGGTCGCCGCTGCGGTACATCCGCGTGTCGTGCTCCCCCCCAGGACGCGGGTTGGCCAGGAATTTTTCGGCCGTCAGCTCGGGCCGGCCCAGATAGCCGTCCGCCACCCCGGGGCCGGTAATGCACAGCTCGCCCACCTGCCCCTGAGGCAGCACCGAACCGTCTTCGCCGCGGATCAGCATGCCGTAGTTGGGCAAGGGCGCGCCGATCGTCACCGGCTGGCCGGGAAACAGTTCGGCCACGCTCGCGGACACCGTGGTTTCCGTGGGGCCATACGTATTGAACAGCCGGCGCCCCGGCGTCGCCCAACGCCGCGCCAGGAAGTCGGGGCAGGCTTCACCGCCCAGGTTCACGATGCGCAGGCCGGGCACGTCATGCGCAAACAGCGCCAGCAGCGTCGGCACGGCATGCAGCACGCTGACGCCTTCGCGCGCCAACGCCAGCGGCAGCGCTTCCGGGTCCGTCGTCAGCAGCTTCGGCGCAACCCATAGCGAGGCGCCCGCCAGATAGCTGATCCAGATTTCCTCGAACGACATGTCGAAAGCCACGGAAAAACCCTGGTAGACCTTGTCGCCATGGCGTACGCCCAGCACCGCGTTTTCGCTGCGCAGGAAATGGCAGATGCTGGCGTGGCTGATGGGCACGCCCTTGGGCTTGCCGGTGGAGCCGGAGGTATAGATAACATAGGCGGGGTGCCCGGGCAGCAGCCCGTCGCGCATGCGCAATGGCCCGTCCACGGGGTCGGCCAACAGCCAGGGGGGCCAGGTTTCCAGGCCTTCCAGGCGCACGTCGGCCCCGGCGATAAGGCCATCGGCGCCGGCGTCCAGCAGGCAGGCCTGCATGCGGTCGGGCGGCGTATCGGATTCAAACGGCAGCCAGGCCGCGCCGGCCTTGGCGATCGCCGCCTGCATGACCAGCAGTTCCGCTCCGCGTGGCAGGCACAAACCCACGACCTGCCCGGGCCTGACGCCGGCCTCGATCAGGTGATGCGCGGCCAGGTCGGCGCGCTGGCCGAGCATGTCGTAGGTAAGTGTTTGATCCTGCCAATGAATGGCGATGGCGGCGGGATGCCGGCGGATCGTGGCTTCAAGAATATCGGGCAGCGTTTCGGCACGCAGCAGGTCTGCCCGATAAGGGCCGTGGAGAATCATGGGAGCGGCAACGATCCGGCTAAGGGGATTTTTGCCTATGGACCTGCGCCGCGCCATTTCGTTCAGGCAAAAAACGAAAAAAGCCCGCATGGTGTGGGCTTGCTCCGCGAAGAAGCGTTTTTTGTCTGAGGACGGCCCGGAGCCGAAGCTCCGGGCGCATCGGCTTATGCCGCCTGGCGCAGCGCGCGGGCCGCTTGCACCATGCCGATCAGCGCGGCTTCGGTTTCGGGCCAGGCGCGCGTCTTCAGGCCGCAGTCAGGATTTACCCACAGGCGTTCCTTCGGCAGGCGGGCGGCCGCCTTCTCCATCAGGCCGACCATCCAGTCCACCTCGGGCACGTTCGGCGAATGGATGTCGTACACGCCGGGGCCGATGTCGTTCGGGTAGTGGAAATCCTCGAATGCCTTGAGCAGCTCCATGTTGGAGCGCGAGGTTTCGATGGTGATCACGTCCGCGTCCATGGCGGCGATGGACTCGATGATGTCGTTGAACTCCGAATAGCACATATGGGTGTGGATCTGCGTTTCCTCGCGTACGCCGGCGGTGGACAGGCGGAAGCAATCCACGGCCCAGTCCAGGTATGCCTGCCAGTCGGCCCGGCGTAGCGGCAGCCCTTCGCGGATGGCGGGTTCGTCGATCTGGATGACGCTGATGCCGGCGGCCTCCAGGTCCACGACTTCGTCGCGCAGCGCCAGCGCCAGTTGGCGGCAGGTCTGTTCGCGCGGCTGGTCGTCGCGCACGAAGGACCATTGCAGGATGGTGACCGGACCGGTCAGCATGCCCTTGACGGGTTTGTCCGTCAGCGATTGCGCGTACGAAGACCAGCCCACGGTCATCGGCGCCGGGCGGGCCACGTCGCCGAAAATGATCGGCGGCTTGACGCAGCGCGAGCCGTAGCTCTGCACCCAGCCGTTCTTGGTGAAGGCGAAACCGGCCAGCAGTTCGCCGAAGTATTCCACCATGTCGTTGCGCTCGGGTTCTCCGTGCACCAGCACGTCCAGCCCTACCTTTTCCTGGAAGCGGATGACTTCCTCGATTTCCTTGCGGATGGCGGTTTCGTAGGCCGAATCGGTCAGCGCGCCGGCCTTCCAGTCACGGCGCAAGGCGCGGATTTCCGCGGTCTGCGGGAACGAGCCGATCGTGGTGGTCGGGTAGGCGGGCAGGCCCAGCTGCTCCTGCTGGCGGGCGATGCGGCCGGCGAACGGCGCGCGGTCGCGCGACACGCCCGTCGCGCCGGCCATCCGCTGGCCGACCACCGGGTTGTGGATGCGGGCGGACGAGCGGCGGGCAGCCAGCGCGGCGCGCTGCTTGATCAGGCCGTCCTGCACCGTAGGGTCCGTGGCGCTGTCCAGCGCGCGGCCCAGCAGGCTCAGTTCGTCCAGTTTCTGAGCGGCGAAGGACAGCCAGCTCTTGAGTTCGGCGTCGAGTTCGGTTTCGTGCGCCAGGTCCACCGGAACGTGCAACAACGAGCACGACGGCGCCAGCCACAGGCGGTCGCCGAGTTGTTGCTTGATCGGCGCCAGCGTGGCGATGGCGGCATCCAGGTCGGTGCGCCAGATGTTGCGGCCATTGATGACGCCGGCCGAGAACACCTGGTCGGCGCGCAGGCCGGAGACCACTTCAGCCAATTGCTCCGGCGCGCGGACCAGGTCCACGTGCAGGCCGGCCACGGGCAGACCCAGCGCCGTCGGCAGGTTGTCCTTCAGGCCGTCGAAGTAGGTGGCCGCGAGCAGCTTGACCGGGCCGGCCGACAGCGTGGCATAAGCCTCGCGGAAAGCGTCGCGCCAGGCCTTGGGCAGGTCCAGCGCCAGGATCGGTTCGTCGATCTGCACCCACTGCACGCCCAGCTTGGCCAAGCGCGCCAGCACTTCCTGGTAGACGGGCAGCAGCGCGGCGAGCAGCTGCAGCTTGCCTTCGTCGGCAGCGCCTGCGGCGAACGCGTCGCCCTTGCCCAGGTACAGCCAGGTCAAGGGGCCCGGGATGACGGGCTTGACGGCATAGCCCAGCGCCTGCGCTTCCTGGATCTGCTCGAACAACGATTCGCGGGCGATGCGGAAGGTCTGGCCCGGAACCAGTTCCGGCACGATGTAGTGATAGTTGGTATCGAACCACTTGGTCATTTCGCAGGCGGCGGCGGGCTTGCCGGACGGCGCGCGGCCCCGGCCCATGCGGAACAGCGTGTCGAGCGTGACGGGTTCGTTGTCCTTCTGGCCGAAGCGCGCCGGCACGGCGCCCAGCAGCGTGGTCCATTCCAGGATCTGGTCGTACCAGGCGAAATCGCCGGCGGGCACGAACTTCAGGCCGGCGTCGGCCTGCAGCTTCCAATGCCGGGCGCGCAGTTCGCGGCCAATCTGCTCCAGCGCTTCGGCGGTCTGCTTGCCCGCCCAATAGGCCTCGACGGCGCGTTTCAGTTCGCGCTGGGCGCCGATGCGGGGGAACCCCAAATTATGAATAATAGTCATGACATTACCGCCGTAAGACAAAATTTGTTCAAGTGACGGTTATTCTGAGGCCAAATCAACATGAATCAAAATCAATGTCTACATTCATAACATGAGAAAATCTCATAAAATATAAGCTCATTCCAAATACCTGGATTCCCATGCTCGAAATCCGCCATCTAGAAACGCTGACGGCGATCCGCGAAGGCGGCAGCCTGCAAGAGGCCGCCGAACGCCTGCACCTAACCCAATCCGCCCTGTCGCACCAGTTGCGCGACCTCGAAACCCGGCTGGGCACGACCCTGTTGAACCGCCGCACCCGGCCGGCCCGGCTGACCACCGCGGGCCTGCGCGTGCTGGCGCTGGCGGACGAAGTGCTGCCTCGCATCCGCGCGACCGAACGGGAACTCCAGCGGCTGGCGGCTGGCCGCACGGGGCGGCTGCACCTGGCCATCGATTGCCATTCCTGCTTCCAATGGCTGATGCCGGCCCTGGACGCCTTCCGCATCCAGTGGCCAGACGTGGCGCTGGACCTGTCGGCCGCATTCTCGTTCGCCCCCCTGCCAGCGCTGGTGCGCGGCGACCTCGACCTCGTCATCACCTCGGATCCGCAGCCGCTGGAGGCCGTGGAATACCTGCCGCTGTTCAAGTACGAGCTGGTGCTGGCAGTGTCGGACTCCAATCCGCTGTCCGGCAGCAAATTCATCCTGCCAGAGCAGTTGGCCGATCAGACGCTCATCACCTACCCGGTGGACAAGCAGCGCCTGGACATCTTCACAGCCTTCCTGGACCCGGCCGACGTGGAGCCCGCCGCCGTCCGCAAGGCGGAACTGACGCCGATCATCGCGCAACTGGTGGCCAGCAATCGCGGCGTGGCCGCGCTGCCCAACTGGGCGCTGACGGAATACATGAACCAGGGATGGCTGCGCCTGTGCCGGCTGGGCCCGCAAGGCGTGTGGCGCACGCTATACGCCACCGTGCGCAGCGAAGACACGGACGCGTCGTATATCGATGAGTTCCTGAGCATTACCCGCGACGTTTGCTTCAAGACGCTAACCGGGATCAAGTCGGCGAAGTAGCCGCGGCGGCCACGCGCGCCGGCCTGGCAGGCGCGCTCAGTCTTCGTCGCCTTCGCCCAGGATGCGGCGGATCACGTCGTGCGCGAAGCCGCGGCTGGCCAGGAAACGGGCTTGCTTGGCATAGGCCGCGCGGTCTTCCGGCCTGGCGTGGAAGCGCTTCTTCCAGACCTCCAGCGCGCGGTCGTATTCGGTGGCCCGCAACTGGTCGCGCAGTTCGGCGACCTGGTTGTCGTCCACACCATGCTGGCGCAGCTCCTGGACAATGCGCGCCGTGCCCTGGCGCGATGCACGCCGATGCACCAGGCCCTGCGCGAAACGCTCGTTGGACAACCAGCCTTCTTTTTCGAGGGCGTCGAGCACGGCTTCGACCTCAGACGGATCCTCGGCATGGGCGGCCAGCTTGCGGGCCAGTTCGCCGCGGGCGTGCTCGCGCCGCGACAGATAGCCCACGGCGCGCATCTTCAGCGACGGGCCCTTGCGGGCGGGCTTGCCGGCTTCGGCGCCCTCGCTGCCCTCTGGACCCTGCGCGGCTTCGGCGGCGGCCCGGCGGCCACGGCCGGCGGCACGCTCCTCGGAGCTGCGCCGCCACGCTCCCTGCGGATCGGAGGCGGGCTCGTCCTGCTCGCGCCGGGCGTCCGACGTGCGTCGCAGGCCCTGGGGCCTGGCGACGGTTTCGAACTCGTCATCGAGCTTGGCGCGAAGACGGTCAGCTGACGCGAGGGGCGGTTTCCAGCTCATGCGTTTCCTGCTTTGCTATGCATAACGGCAGGCCCGTCCTGGCGCCTGCCGCAAGTTTCCTGGCCTGGCCCGGAAGCGCTGCGCGGGCCAGCTGCGCCGTTGCGCCGCGGGCCCGCCAGCCGAAGGGATTATTCGGCGGTATCTTCCGCCGTGGGCACGAATTCGGCCGCACGGCTGACGATGCCCTGGTTCTCGCGCACGCGGTTCTCGATCTCGATGGCCATTTCCTTGTGCTCTTTCAGGTACTCGCGGACATTGTCCTTGCCCTGGCCGATGCGATTGCCGTTGTAGCTGTACCACGCGCCGGACTTGTCCACCACATTGGCGGCCACGCCCAGGTCGATGATCTCGCCTTCGCGCGAAATGCCGGCGCCGTACATGATGTCGAACTCGGCCTGCTTGAACGGCGGCGCAACCTTGTTCTTCACGACCTTGACGCGGGTTTCGTTGCCGACGACTTCGTCGCCCTTCTTGATCGAGCCGATGCGGCGGATGTCCAGACGCACGGACGCGTAGAACTTGAGCGCATTGCCGCCGGTGGTGGTTTCGGGGTTGCCGAACATCACGCCGATCTTCATGCGGATCTGGTTGATGAAGATGACCATGCAGTTGGTCTTCTTGATGGTGGCGGTCAGCTTGCGCAGCGCCTGGCTCATCAGGCGGGCTTGCAGGCCGGGCAGCGAATCGCCCATCTCGCCTTCGATTTCGGCCTTGGGCACCAGGGCGGCCACCGAGTCGACGACGATGAGGTCAACGGAACCCGAGCGCACCAGCGCGTCGGTGATTTCCAGCGCCTGCTCGCCCGTATCCGGTTGCGAGATCAGCAGATCGGTGAGGTTGACCCCCAGCTTGGAGGCGTATTGCACATCCAGGGCGTGTTCGGCGTCGACGAACGCGCAGGTGCCGCCGATTTTCTGCATTTCGGCGATGACCTGCAGCGTGAGCGTGGTCTTGCCCGAGGATTCCGGACCATAGATCTCGACCACGCGGCCGCGGGGCAGGCCGCCGACGCCCAGCGCGATGTCCAGCCCGAGCGACCCCGTGGAAACCACCTGGATGTCGTGCGAGACCTCGTTGTCGCCGTAGCGCATGATCGAGCCCTTGCCGAACTGCTTTTCGATCTGCGAAAGCGCGGCGGCAAGCGCCTTGGCCTTTTCCGATGCGGCGGCCTTGGTGGTTTTGTCGTCCATGTAGAGTCCTGTCTGTAACGTATCTGGTGTCGAAGGGAGTTGCGGGTCTGGCAGGCCGTTCTGGCGGGTGCTTTGAGCTACGGATCAGATTATGGCATCGGATTGTACTGTACAAAAACCCAGTGTGCCAATGTTTTGCACGTATACCCTGAGTGGCAAGCCGGGCGCCATATGCCAGAATCCCAGGCGAGCCCGGCGTTTCGTCCCCGTACCGCCGCCGGACCGTCCCCAGCCGTAGCGCGTCCCTCAGGGGCGGCAAGCGCGCATGGCGCGCGCGGCGCGGGATTTTCTCCTACTGTAGCCCATGCGTATCCTGATCGCCGAAGACGACAGCATCCTGGCCGACGGCCTGTCCCGCTCGTTGCGCCACAATGGCTACGCCGTGGATGCCGTGCGCGACGGGCTTGCGGCCGATTCGGCCCTGGCGGCCCAGGCCTTCGACCTGCTCATCCTGGACCTCGGCCTGCCGCAGCTGGCCGGCCTGGAAGTGCTGCGCCGCCTGCGCGCCCGCAATTCCGCCCTGCCCGTCCTCATCCTGACGGCCGCCGACAGCATCGAACAGCGCGTCAAGGGCCTGGATCTGGGCGCGGACGACTACATGGCCAAGCCCTTCGCCCTGTCGGAGCTCGAAGCCCGCGTGCGGGCGCTGACGCGGCGCGGCGCCGGCGGCGGCGCGACCCTGCTCAAGCACGGCCGGCTCCTGTTCGACCAGACGGGCCGCGTGGCCATGGTGGACGACCAGACGCTGGACCTGTCGGCCCGCGAAGTCAGCCTGCTCGAAATCCTCCTGACCCGCAGCGGCCGCATGGTCAGCAAGACCCAGCTCGTCGACCACCTCTGCGAATGGGGCGAGGAAGTCAGCACCAACGCCATCGAGGTCTATGTGCACCGCCTTCGCAAGAAGCTCGAGCCCAGCGGCGTGAAGATCGTGACCGTGCGCGGCCTGGGCTACTGTCTTGAGCGGGACCAGGGTGCGGCGTACCTCGCAAGCTGACCCCGCGCATCCGGAAGCGCTCAATCAGGAAGCACTGGATGTCATGCAAGCTGGTTCCAAGGGACCGAGCTTCGCGCCGCCGCAGCGTTCTCTGCTGGGCGAGATCCTGGACTGGATGCTGGCGCCGCTGTTCCTCCTGTGGCCCATGAGCGTCGCCATCACCTACGTGGTCGCGCAGAACATCGCCAACGTGCCCTACGACCGCGCGCTGGCCAACAATCTCCACGTGCTCACCCGCCAGGTCCACGCGCAGGACGGGCGCGCCGTGCTGAAAATGTCCGACGCGGCGCGCGACGTGCTGCACGCCGATGAAACCGACAGCGTCTTCTGGCTGGCGCTGGGCAGCCGCGGCGAATACCTGGGCGGCGACCGGGCCCTGCCCCTGCCTTCCTCCGTGGGCCAGCCCCAGCCCGGCGAAGTGCAGTACGAGGACGCTACCCTGCGCGGTTTCGGCGTCCGGCTGGCATTCACCTGGGTCGACCTGCACCTGCCGAACACCCAACCCGCCTTGCTGATCGCCGCCGAAACGGTCGAAAAACGCACCCAGCTGGCCAACGACATCATCAAGGGCGTGATCATTCCGCAGTTCGTGGTGCTGCCCGTCGCCGTGCTGCTGGTGTGGTTCGGGCTGTCGCGCGGGGTCGCCCCCCTGAACGCGCTGCAGCAGCGCCTGCGCGCGCGCCGGCCCGACGACCTCTCCCCCATCGACGAGCGCGCCGCGCCGTCCGAGATCGCGCCGCTGGTGGCCGCGATGAACGATCTGCTGGACCGGCTTTCTTCCAACGTGCAGGCGCAGCGCCGCTTCGTCGCGGACGCGGCGCACCAGCTGAAAACGCCGCTGGCCGGCCTGCGGACCCAGGCCGAGCTGGCCTTGCGGGACGCCAGCCCCGAGGAAATGCAGTCCAGCCTGCGCCAGCTCGTGACCGGCTCGGAACGCGCCACGCGCCTCGTGAACCAACTGCTCCTGCTGGCCCGCGCCGAGAACCCCAGCGCCATCGGACTGGCCCGCACGGACCTCAACGCCATCGCCTACGAGCAGGCCATGCACTGGGTGCCGCAAGCGCTGTCGCTCAGCACCGACCTGGGCTTCGAAGGCGCGGACGCCCCGGTGGAGATCAATGGCAATCCCCTGCTGCTGGCCGAGCTCCTCAACAACCTGGTCGACAACGCGCTGCGGTACACGCCGCGCGGCGGCCACATCACGGTGCGCGTGCAGGCCCTGCGCGGGCACGCCGTACTCGAGGTGGAAGACTCCGGCCCCGGCATCCCGCCCGATGAGCGCGAACGCGTGTTCGACCGCTTCTACCGCGTGCTGGGCACGATGTCCGATGGCAGCGGCCTGGGGCTGGCCATCGTGCGCGAGATAGCGCAGAAGCACCAGGCCAGCGTCGAAATCCACGACCACCCCACCGCGCATTCGTCCTTGCCCGGCATGCGCGTCCGTGTTGTTTTTCCTCTCTACACGGAATCAGCTTCCTTGCAGGACAGCTAGGACTATCCCTAGCGCCCCCTAGGGAATGAAACATATAGTTTCAATTTTAAGATTCAAGTAAGGATCCCGTCAGAACCTCGTCAGCCTCGCCCCCCAATGTTGCGTATAGCTCTCGATGTCGGTGTCGCCGGCGGAGGGCGGTGCACGGCGGACCACCGCCGGCAACAAAAACGAGGAGACATCATGAGCACAACAACCATGGCAGGCCGCGGCCCCTCCGCGGGTCCGCGCCCGATGACCAAGGATGAGCGCCGCGTCATCTTTGCGTCGTCCCTGGGCACGGTTTTCGAGTGGTACGACTTCTATCTCTACGGCTCGCTCGCAGCCATCATCGCGCAACACTTTTTCTCGGGCGTGAACCCCACCGCGGGCTTCATCTTCGCGCTGCTGGCCTTCGCGGCCGGTTTCGCGGTGCGGCCCTTCGGCGCGCTGGTGTTCGGCCGCCTGGGCGACCTCGTCGGACGCAAGTACACCTTCCTGGTCACGATCGTGATCATGGGCCTGTCGACCTTCCTCGTCGGGGTCTTGCCCAGCTATGCCAGCATCGGCCTGGCGGCGCCGGCCATCCTGATCGGCCTGCGCCTGCTGCAAGGGCTGGCGCTGGGCGGCGAATACGGCGGCGCCGCGACCTACGTCGCCGAGCACGCGCCGCATGGCCGCCGCGGTTTCTACACGTCCTGGATCCAGACCACCGCAACGCTGGGCCTGTTCCTGTCGCTGCTGGTCATCCTCGGCATCCGCACGTTCATGGGCGAAGACGACTTCAAGGCCTGGGGCTGGCGCATTCCGTTCCTGATCTCGGTCGTCCTGCTGGGCATCTCGGTGTGGATCCGCCTGCAACTGAGCGAATCGCCGACCTTCAAGCGCATGAAGGAAGAAGGCAAGGGCTCCAAGGCGCCGATCACCGAATCCTTCGGCCAATGGAAAAACCTGAAGGTCGTGATCCTGGCCTTGCTGGGCCTGACTGCCGGCCAGGCCGTGGTCTGGTACACCGGCCAGTTCTACGCCCTGTTCTTCCTGACGCAGACCCTGAAGGTCGACGCGAACACCGCCAACATCATGATCGCGGTCGCGCTGCTGATCGGCACGCCGTTCTTCGTGATCTTCGGCGCGCTGTCGGACAGGATCGGCCGCAAGCCCATCATTATGGCGGGCTGCCTGATCGCCGCGGTCACCTACTTCCCGATCTTCCAAGGTCTCACGCACTTTGCCAACCCCGCGCTGGAAAAGGCGCAGGCCTCGGCGCCGGTCACCGTGATCGCCGATCCGGCCACCTGCTCGTTCCAGTTCAACCCCGTGGGCACTTCGTCGTTCACCAGCTCCTGCGACGTGGTCAAGTCGTTCATGGCCCGCAACTCGGTGAACTACAAGAACGAAGCCGCGCCGGCAGGCTCGGTCGCCAAGGTCAAGATCGGCAATGACGAGTTCGCCTCGTTCGACGGCAAGACGATGCCGGCGGCCGATTTCAAGGCCAAGGTCGCGGAACTGGACAAGTCGCTGACCAGCGCGATCCGCAGCCACGGCTATCCCGCCAAGGCCGATCCGGCGCAGACCAACAACGTCATGGTCGTCGCGCTGCTGACCATCCTGGTCATCTACGTCACCATGGTGTACGGCCCGATCGCCGCCATGCTGGTGGAAATGTTCCCGACGCGCATCCGCTACACGTCGATGAGCCTGCCCTACCACATCGGCAACGGTTGGTTCGGCGGCTTCCTGCCCCCGGTGGCCTTCGCGGTGGTTGCCGCAACCGGCAACATCTACGACGGCTTGTGGTATCCGATCATCATCGCGGTCATGACTCTCGTCATCGGCACGCTGTTCGTGCGTGAAACCAAGGACAACGACATCAACGCCTGAACGTCCATCCCCCGCCGGACGGGACTGCTGCGCCCGCCCGGCCCTTCAAAGCTCCTTATGGAGCTTTTTTTTTATGTGAGCCCCCCACGCTGCGCGTGCTGCGCACGCTTGCTGCCCCCCCAAGGGCGGCTGTCCCGCCTTGGCGGCCGAGGAGATTGACGGTGCGCGGATGGCAGATTCGACGTATTTCGCCGATTCAGGACCATGTCAGACCGCCGACATTAGACTGAGCGCTCAGATTACGGTCTTGCGCCAGATCAGCCGACGATTGATCCCCCTGTCGGAAGATTGCAGGGCCAGTGTTCTGACACCGATACCGCGTTCCCCGCGAGCCTTTTATGACGCGGTATTGTGTGCTCCCGTACCGGCCCGGCCTTTATTGAGCCGGGCCGCTTTTTTTTTTCGGACCCCGGACGCAAAATGGCGACCGCAACGCAGTCGCCATTCATCGGCCGGCCAGCGGCCCCGGCGCTTCGCTGCAATCAGCGGCGCATGCCCACGCCGATCGCAACCACGCCCGCCACGATGGCCGCGATGCCGGCCCAGGCCGGGATCGCCACCGACTTCTCGGTTTCGGCGGTGGCCTTCACCGATCCGATCTGCAGCACGGTCTCCTCGGATTTGTAGTTGAAGCCTTTGTAGGCCAGGGCGGCGATGCCCAGGACGATCAGGATGACGCCAATGATCTTCATTTGTTATCTCCAATTCGACATTGCTGCCGCGGACATTAGCGCATAGGCCGGCCGATGTCAGTGACAGAAGGTGTCGCAGCCCGCTGTCGTATTGCCGCACTTCGGCAATGTGCCCGCGTCGTATAGAATCTCCCCTTTTGGCCGACGCTCATGTGGTTCAAGAATCTCAAGATTTATCGCCTCTCCTCGCCGTGGACGCTGATCGGCGACCAGCTTGAAGAAACGCTGGCGCGGCATGCCTACCAAGCCGGCAACAACCTGGAAATGCAAAGCCTGGGCTGGGTTCCGCCGCGTGAAAACGGCGGACTGGCCCATGTGATCAATGGCCAGATCCTGCTCAGCCTGCGCGCTGAAAAGAAGCTCCTGCCGGGCACCGTCGTGAACCAGGTCGCCAAGGCGCGCGCCCAGGAGATCGAAGAGCAGCAAGGCTACAAGCCGGGCCGCAAGCAGATGAAGGAAATCAAGGAACGCGTCACGGACGAGCTCCTGCCGCGCGCCTTCAGCGTGTACCGCGACACCCGGGTGTGGATCGACACGCAGAACCACTGGCTCGTCGTCGATGCCGCCGCCTCGGCCAAGGCCGACGAAGTCATCGGTCTGCTGGCCAAGTGCATCGACCCCTTCCCCCTCGAGAACCTGTACGTGGCGCAATCGCCCGCGTCGGCGATGACCGGCTGGCTGGCCGAAGACGAAGCCCCCGTCAACTTTTCCATCGACCAGGACACCGAACTGCGTTCCTCGGGAGAAAGCGGCGCGGCCATCCGCTACGTCAAGCATTCCATCGACGCCGACGACGTGCGCCGCCACATCCAGTCCGGCAAGCAGTGCACCCGCCTGGCCATGACCTGGGCCGACCGCATTTCGTTCGTGCTGACCGAAGGCCTGGACATCAAGCGCGTGGCGCCCCTGGACGTGCTGAAGGAAGGCAACGAAGGCGTGGCAGCCAACGACGACGAGAAGTTCGATTCCGACATGATGCTGATGACGGGCGAAGTGGCCAAAATGATGGCCGAGCTGGTCGACGCGCTGGGCGGCGAAAAGAAGGTGTAAGGCCCTGGCGGCAAGGCATGCGCCCTGCCCCGTCCAGCCCAATGAAAACGCCCCCTCGGGGGCGTTTTCTATGCGGTCTCGCAGCGGTCCCGGCCCGCTTGCTTGGCCCGGTAGAGCGCCTTGTCGGCACGGTCGATGAGATAGGCGTAGTCCGGGTGGCCGTCGAACGTCGCGACACCGATGCTGGCCGTGATGTGCAGCGGGCCGGCCTCGGCAACGGTGAACAGGTGGCGGCGGATCTCGGCGCCCAGCTTCTCCGCCGCGGCCAGCGCCGCTTCCCGCCCGGCGTCCACCAGCACCACCAGGAACTCCTCTCCGCCATAACGGAACACGAAATCGCTCGACCGGCACGACTGGTGCAGCACCTCCGCGAACTGGCGCAGCACCTGGTCGCCGCCGGCGTGGCCGTGTTCGTCGTTGACGGCCTTGAAATGGTCGATGTCCAGCAGCACCACGGAAAACTCGCTGCGCTGCCGGCGCGCAATGGAAATCTCGCGGCCGATCACCGACGGCAGGAACCGGCGGTTCAGCACGTTGGTCAGCGGGTCGCTGCCGCTCTCGATCTCGGCCACCATGTCGAACAGGCCATTGAGCAGATGCTTGATGCGCGCCACCAGCTCCTGCAATTCGCGCACGTGGTCGGGCATGGAGGACGCCTGGCCCGGCGTTTCGTCCCGCATCAGCCGGGGCAACACATCCTGGTCCAGCCGCGCGACCGCTTCGGTGATCTGCTGCAGGGCCGGCGCGCTTTCGAACATCGCGCCGCCCTTGTGCTGCAGCCACAGGCCGAACTCGGACGCCGCCAGGCGCGGCAAGGCCTGCCCTGGCGCGCGGTAATGCAGGCCGATCAGCACGGCCTGGCTCCATTCCAGCAACGCCGCGCGCTGCCGCTCGCGTTCGGTGGAAATGTTCTGCCCAAGGGCAAAGAGCCGGTAGGCTTCGTCGTTGCGGGCGCCGCGGCTGATGTCGCGCATGAACGCGCGGCTCATCTGCTCGACGGCCAGATCGAACAGATTGCATACGTACTGCGTGGCGACGGAGGCGGCCATGCCGTCCAGGTCGCTGGCGCGCAGGCGCTGGGCGATCTCGTTCTTCAGGATGCGGGCGCCGGCCATCACCAGGTGCATGGGGATATGGACGCGGGCATGTACCTCGCCCACTTTTTTCTGGGTGGACATCAGAGCGCTGATGTCGCCCTGATCGCGCACGCACAGCAGCCCCTTGAGCCAGCGGGTCATGCCGCTGTGCAGCCGGGTGGCCACGATTTCGTGCGACAGGCGCGGCCCCGCCTCGGCATCGGCCAGCAAGACGGAATAGAACATATCCACCAATTGCGACACGCTATCGGCCACCACCGCCGCGACCTGGCCGCGGGTATAGGCGTCGACAGACTGGTAGACCGCTTCCCAGGCCTGCTCGTTGGACGCGCTCAGGTAGCACGCCAGGCCGGGCGCATCATCGGACCGGTCAGGAGAAGACGGGATGCCAAGACTGCTTGAAGACATAGATAATCCGCCCGAAGGCTCCAGGGCGCGTCGAGAAAACGACACGCGACAAGCGACAGGAAAAGCTAGCGCGGATTATGCTTGAAAACCCCTGCCCAGGCGGGCCAGGCGGCGCCGCGGCAGGGGGTATTCGGCCCGATGCAGCGTTCAATCCAGGCCGTGGAAGGTCGAATCGTCCGGTCCGACATGGGACGGATGCTGCCACGTCACGTCGCGCAACGAATGCTGGACCAACCCTTCCACGCCCAGCAGCACCGCGAAGATCGCCATGCGGATGGGAATGCCATTGTCCGTCTGGCGGAAGATCGCCAGACGCGGATCGTGGTTCAGGTCGACGCTCAGGTCGTTCGCGCCGGGGCGGCTGTCGCGCGGCAGCGGATGCATCACGATGGTCTCGGGGCTGCAGTAGGCGTCGATGATGGCGCGATTGATCTGAAAGTCCGGCGTGTAGCCCTCGTTCTCTTCGTTGGCGAAGCGCTCTTTCTGCACGCGCGTCGCGTAGATCACGTCCGCGCCGGCCAGCCCTTCGGCCAGCGAACTCTTCTGCTCGATCACGTTACCGTTGCGGCTGGCCTGCTCGATGATGTAGGACGGCATCTCCAGGCCCTTGGGCGACACCAACGAGAACTTCACGTTCTTGTACAGCGCCATCAGCTTGATGAGCGAATGCACCGTGCGGCCGTACTTCAGGTCGCCGACCATGGCGATGTGGGCGCCATCCAGCAGCTTGCCCAGGCGCGAGAACTCGGTGAGGATCGTGTACAGGTCCAGCAAGGCCTGGCTGGGGTGTTCGCCAGGGCCGTCTCCACCGTTGACCACAGGGATGTTGGTGGCGCGGGCGAACTCGGCAACCGAGCCCTGGTCCGGATGGCGGATGACCATGGCATCCACGTAGCCACTCATGACGCGGCTGGTGTCGTAGATGGATTCGCCCTTGGCCATGGACGAAAACGTGAAGCCCGTGGTGTCGCACACCGAGCCGCCCAGGCGGCAGAATGCAGAACCGAAGCTCACTCGGGTACGCGTGCTGGCCTCGAAAAACAGGTTGCCCAGCACGGCGCCTTCCAGCACACGCGAGACTTTCTGGCGGCGCGCGATCGGCTGCATCATGTCGGCCACGCGGAACAGGTCCTCGACGGACTCGCGGGTGAACTGGTCCACCGACAGCAGTTGATGCTTGCCTTCTACGGCAATGCGGTCACGCAGCGGGCCTTCTTGTACGCTTTGCGTATATTTTTCCAGCAAAACGCCGTTCTGCACGATTTCGCTGACGAAGCGCTGCACCACTTCCGGCATCGCCCGGAACTCCTGCGACCCCTCGGGCAGCAGCCAGGTATCCAATGCCCGGCGCTTGACGCCGATGCGGGTGGCGAAAACGTCACGCGTCAGGTTCAGGCGCCGCATGGCGTCGCGCAGGAAGGCTTGCTGGGAGATGGTCATGACGGGCCCCAAAAAGAGGAGGATTTATATACGCAGTGCGCATATTATTCCCAACACAAATGCAAGTCCAACATTTTTGCGCACACGGGTTTACCCTCAAAAATAACGGCCCACATAGGCCGTCATCTGGGGAGGATCCGCCAGCGCCTGCCCAGCGGCCAGCCAGCAGGCCGCGCAGAAGGCCAGCGCGCTCAGCAGGTAGCAAAGCATGGCCAGCAACTGCGCCGGCCAATGGGCGCGCGTCAGGTGTCCGCTGTAGCCTTGGCGCAACAGGCTGACCTGGGCCAGGTAGGCAAACAGCGCCCCCACGCAGCTCGCCAGCAGACCGGCAAGCAGCAGCTCCAGCGGTAGTTGCAGATCGGGCGCGGCGATGTCCCCGCCCACGATGCCGAGTGAAAACCCCGTCAGGACCAGCGCGGCCCCGCCGTTCAGCCAGCCCAGGAAGCGGAACGCCCCGACCAGCAGCGAAAACGACATGGCGCTGGCGCGGATCTGCTGGGAGCGGGCATCCATGGATCAGCCTTCGGCACCCTTGCGGCACATGGGCGTGGCGCTCTGGATGGACGCCTTGGCGGCGGCGATCTCGGCCGCGTCCCACTGGCCCTCGCCCAGCACCGTGACGGTTACCTTGGAGGTGGATGGGGTATCGGTTTCGGCGGAGATCAGCTCCAGCACCTTGGCCGGCTCCGTCACTTTATAGAGTTGCACCTCGTCCGGCGCGCCCTTTTCGCCCTTCACGTGGCGCCAGGCATAGGCCACGTTGTAGGCGTGCTGCACCTGGACATGGCAGACGCGCACGTACTCGCCCGCGCGGCGGAACGCGGCCTCGTAGTTGGTATTGACGCTGAAGGTCTCCTTCACGACGGCATCGGACTCGTAGACCCCTCTGCTCGCGCAGCCGACCAACAAAGTCACGACCGCCATTCCCACCCACACAGACTTGCGCATGACACTTCCCGCTTCAAGATTCGGATTTCCGAGATTATGCCCCAGCCTAAAACGCGCCCTCGCTTCGCGCACCGCGCAACACGGGCAGGCGGCAGCCGCGCCTTCGGCTTGCTGCCCCCAAAGGGGGCGTTTTGGCCTTGGGGCGGCCCGGCGGCAAAAAAAAGCCGCGCGGGAAATGCTGGAGCATTTCACGTGCGGCCTTTGGCCGGGGTCGCGGCTGACGGGGCGCGCCTACTTGGTGGCGGCGCCTTCTATCTTTTCCCCGCCTCGCTGGATGTCCTTGCCGGCGCCCGCAACAGTGTTGCAGCCCGCCGATAGCGCGGCGATCGAAAGCAGCATGACGAGAAAGACCTTATTTTTCATGAACATCTCCTGTCTGGCCGGAAAGGGCGGAATCCAGCATAACGCAAAGGCCCCAGTTTGAGCATCACCCTCCATCCGCGCCTGTCGCGAAATTGCCGGCAATGGATTAGGATGCGCAAATGATCAAGAAACATGTATCGCAGGGCGCCGCTTCCTCTCCTCAAGGCTGGGGCTGGGAACAGCCTCAATGCCGCGGACAAGCGGCTTTGGCGCTGTTCATCGACGATCTGCACCGAATTCTGCAGGCCCACGCTGCCGGCAAGCTCGCGGACAGCAGCACGCTGGCCGACGCCCAGCGCGAGGTGAACGAACTGCTCGCCCGATATAACGAAATCGGCGCCGCGCCGGATATTTTCCTTGGGCAGTCTGTCGAACTCAAAGAGGGCGTGGACCGCAATGGCGTATCCCATACGGTACCGATTTTTTCGGCGCGCCTGAAACAGGCATTAGTGTCGATGCTGGGCCAGGCCGGCTGAAGCGCCGCATACCGTGCCCAGCAGCAGGATCAAGACCAGAATAGCTATAGCAGGAGACCCATAATGAATACCGACAATGTCGTAGAGTTTCTCCGATTGCTGTCGCTGGATGTCACGCTGGGCGCCGCCGCCCAGCACGCCGCTAGCCAAGCTGACGCGCCCCAGGCGTTGGCGCGCCTGGCCACCACGCATGGCCTGCCCTGCAGCGCGGCGGACTGGTCTTCTTTTGCCCGCAGCTGCCTGGACGCGACACACGCGGCCGACGAGGAATCCGGCACGGAAGAGGCCGCCATCTGGCAATTGGTACAGGATCCGGCCCAGGGCACCAGCATCCCGGCCAGCGCCATTACCCGGGTGATCGGCATCATCACGCAGCCCGAGGGCGGCCCACCGGTGGTGGGCCACGTGGTCGGCGACCTGGCGCCGCGCGCGCCTGCGGGCCTGACGCCCTACCCGTCGAGCTCCTGATCCCGGGCCTGGCCCGCGGCCAGGAAATCCATGATACCCAAGGCCGCGACGGCCCCGCTCGCCATGCACGCCGTCAATAGGTAGCCGCCGGTCGGCGCCTCCCAATCCAGCATCTCGCCCGCGCAAAAGACACCGGGCGCCGCGCGCAACATCAGTCCGGGCGACAAGGCATCGAAATGCACCCCGCCCGCGGTGCTGATTGCCTCGTCGATCGGACGGGGCCGCACCAGCTTCAACGGCAGGGCCTTGATCCGCAAACCGAGACGGGCCGGATCGCGGAAATCCTCCACCGCCGCGCATTCGCGCAGCAGCCCCGCCTTGACGCCCTTCAGCCCAAGGCGGCTCTGTAGATGGCTGGACATCGAACGCGCGCCGCGCGGATGCGTCACCGCCGCCATTACCTTTTCCTGGGGCCAGTCCGGCAGCAGATCCAGCACGGCAGTCGCCTCGCCGCTGGCTTCGATCTGGTCGCGCAAGGGCGCCGACAGCGCATAGACCAGGCTGCCTTCGACGCCGGACTCTGAAATGACGAACTCGCCCTGCCGGGCCAGTCTTTGGCCCGCGGCCGTTTCGCAGGCCATGGCCACGGACTTTACGGGCAGCCCCGCGTTGCGCTCGCGAAAATGATCCGACCAGGCCACGTCGAAGCCGCAATTGGCCGGACGCAACGGCGCCACCTCGATGCCATGCGCCCGCAGGCTCGCCATCCAGGCGCCGTCCGATCCCAGCTTGGCCCAGCTTCCGCCGCCCAGCGCCAGGATCACGGCATCGGCGGCGGCATACGCCTGCTCGCCCTCGGGCGAATCGAACCGCAGCGCGGCGGCGCAAGGCCTGGCATCGGCCGGCCATCCCAGCCAGCGGTGCCGCATGTGCAGCCGAACGCCGCGGGCGCGCAGCCGGGCAAGCCAGGCCCGCAGCAGCGGCGCCGCTTTCATTTCCTCGGGGAACACGCGTCCGGACGAGCCCACGAACGTCTGAATGCCGAGCCCGTGCGCCCAGTCTCTCAGGCCGCCGGCGTCCAGCGCCTCCAGCCACCGCGCCACCTGCGCCGCTCGGGTGCCATAGCGGGCCAGGAACGGCCCGGCGGGCTCGCTGTGGGTCAGGTTCAAGCCGCCCCGCCCAGCCATCAGGAATTTGCGGCCGACCGAGGGCATCGCGTCGAACACGTCCACCTGCACGGCGTGTCCGCTCAGCCATTCCGCGGCCATCAGGCCGGCCGGACCGCCGCCGATGACGGCGACGCGCTTGACGGTCGGGCTCATGGCGCCGGCGCCTTCAGGCTGACGGGAGGGACAGGCGAAGCACGGTGCATGGAAGAAGAATCGGGAGGGAAAGCTGGAGAGGACGCGGCGCGGGCAAGAATTGTCGCACAGCACGGCCATGCAGAGCCTGGACGCAACAAACGCCCCGCAGGGCGTTTATTGAGCGTTTCCGCCAAGTCCTTGTTATCTCGGGAGAAAGCGGACATGCACAAGGACTATCCCAAGGCTTGTCCACAATCCCTGTGGGCAACTTCGCCTTGGAAGGCCCACAGCATGCCCCTTTTTGCATCTGCCTGGGATCAGCCCTAGGCGCGGATCGCTGCCTGCATCGGCCCCGACCAAGGTTCGGCGTCAAGCTGGAAACGCAGCTCCTGGTACTCGCCATCTACCGAGACCGAACGCAGCAGCCCCGCATCCAGCGCCTGGCCAAGCGCGCGGCGGCACAGAGTCTCGGGATCATCAGGCAGGGACTGGAAAACACCGTCCGGGATGCGCAGCCGCAGCAGCGCCTGGGGATCGCCGCTCTCGGCGGGGCGGCCGATATGGATATGGGCGGGATAGCCGTGGGGGCACCAGATGCCGACGTGGTACCTGCCTTCAGCGCCGGTGTCGGCAACGTAACCGGGATGATCGTATTTTGCTGTTCCCATGGACCCTCCTCGAATGCGGCAACCTAGCGCGCGTGACCCATCGTAGCGCAGGGCCGACCCCCTGTGCGGCCACGGCGCACCCGGGAAAGCCCGGGCTGGAACAAAGATTTGACCCAAGGCAAGGGAAAGGTGGAGAAAAGGTGCCCCCACGCCGCGCCTTCGGCTTGCTGCCCCCCAAGGGGGCGCTTTTTTGCCTTGGGGCGGCCCGGCGGCAAAAAGGTGCCCCCACGCCGCGCCTTCGGCTTGCTGCCCCCCCCCCCCGAGAGGGCGCTTTTTTTGCCTTGGGGCCCCCGGCGGCAAAAGGTAAAAAAAAAGCCGCGACATGATCGCGGCTTCTTTCGAGGAGTGGCGCGTTTTGGTGCGCCGCCCGGATATCCGGGTCCTGCTTGAAACTGGTTGCGGGGGCAGGATTTGAACCTACGACCTTCGGGTTATGAGCCCGACGAGCTGCCAGACTGCTCCACCCCGCGTCTGATGTGTGAATCATACATCATTTTGAAATCTTGTGCAGCGCACCCAGGGAATTTTTTCGGTTTCCGGCATCTGCAAGGCCGAAAAATGCGGTCGCCCGGCGCAATAACCGGCCTGCCAGGCCCGGCCGCTCCAGGCAGAGCACCTCCGCGTGCCCGATAGCCGTGACCCGCGCCACGCCTCCGTAGGCCAGGCCGTGCCCCTCGCCCGCATTGACGCGCACCGATACCGGGCCAGGCAGGCCGCCCGCGGCTTCCGGGCCGGTCACCGGTTCGTCGATACGCACGCTGCCATCGACGCAGACGACGGTAGCGCCGGCGCGCAGGACGAGTTGGCGGCTGGCGCCGGCGGCCAGCACCAGGCGGCGCGTCTGGGCATCGGGGGCGAAATTCGGATTCATGGTCATCTCCTGTCGGACAACCACAGGCTACGCGCGCCCTGCTATGCGCAACAGCCACACAATTTCGATTTCTGTACCGATGCAGATCCTCGATTTCCTGGCTGTTATGGTGTACTTTGCCCTGATCTGTGCCTACCTACATTCCAACCTCGGGGAGCATGATCGGCACATGGATCCGCAACCGCTCTACCTACGCCTGGCCAACCACTACCGGCGCGCCATCCAGGCGGGTGTCCTGGCGCCGGCGCAGCGCATGCCCTCCGTGCGCACGCTGGTGCGCACCCATCACGTCAGTCTCTCCACCGCGCTGCAGGCCTGCCGCCAGCTGGAAGACGACGGGCTGATCGAAGCCCGCCCCCGCTCCGGATACTTCGTCCTGAAGCCGCGGCGCAGCAGCATTCCGCCCGTCGGCGAGCCCGACATCCGGCAGACACTGGGCGCCGCGCAGTACGTGGGCATCCACGACCGGGTGTCGGACTTCGTGGCCAAGTGCGAGGCGCATCCGGTCAGCGCCAACTTCGCGCTGGCCGCGGCGGTGCCCGAGGCCTATCCCATGGAAGCGCTCAAGCAGGCGATGACGCGCGCCCTGCGCCAGTCGCCGCAGGTGCTGGTCAGCTCCGTCCCCCCGCAGGGCCATCCGGAACTGCGTACCGTGCTCGCGCGCCGGGCGCTGGCCAACGGTATCAATGCAACGCCCGACGACGTCATCGTCACGCACGGCTGCATCGAGGCCCTGAACCTGGCGTTGCGCGCCGTGGCCCGCCCGGGAGACACCATCGCCGTCGAGTCCCCCGCCTACTTCGGCCTGCTGCAAGTCCTGGAAAGCCTGGGCATGCGGGCACTGGAGATCCCGACCAGCCCTCAGCACGGCTTGTCGATCGAGGCGCTGGACCTGGCCTTCCAGACGCACGGCAACATCCGCGCCGTGGTCGTGGTGCCCAATTTCCAGAATCCCCTGGGCTGCGTCATGCCCGAGGCGGAGAAGGCCCGCCTGGTAGCGCTGTGCGAACGCCAGCAAGTGCCGCTGATCGAGGACGACACCTATGGCGCGCTGACCGATGACGACACGCCGCTGCCCGCCGCCAAGTCCTGGGACGCGACCGGCAACGTCATCTACTGTTCATCCATGCACAAGACGCTGGCCCCGGGCATGCGCCTGGGCTGGTTGATCGGCGGTCGCTGGAAGGCCCGCATCGCCATGCTGAAATTCGCCCAGAGCCGGCCCAACGAACCGCTCGCGCAGATCGCCGTGGCGGAATTCATGGGATCCCGCGCCTACGACCGGCACCTGTCGCGGCTGCGCCGGCACCTGAAGGCCCAGCGCGACCAGACCGCCGAAACCATCGCCGCGCATTTCCCGCCGGGCACCCGCTTGAGCGTGCCGCAGGGAGGCATGCTGCTATGGGTCGAAATGCCCGGCGGCCGCTCGGGCATGGACGTCTTCGAGACCGCCCTGCGCGAAGGCATCCGGGTGGCGCCGGGCTCCATGTTCTCGAACGGCACCCGCTACGACCACTTCCTGCGCATCAGCTGCGGCCAGCGCACCACGCCCGACATCACCCAGGCCCTGCAGACGCTGGCGCGCATCGTGGCCGAACGGCCGAAGAAATGAACCCGGCGCTGCATCAGTTCATTGTCGACTACGGCCTGTGGGCGGTGCTGGCCGGCACCTTCCTGGAAGGCGAAAGCGTGGTGGTGCTTGCGGGGTTCCTGGCGCACCAGCGTCTGCTGCACCTACCCGACGTCATGCTGTGCGCGTTCGCCGGTTCATTCGCGGCCGACCAGTTGCTGTTCTATCTGGGGCGGCGCTATCGCGACCGCCGCTACGTCAGGCGGATCCGCGAGCAGCCCGCCTTCGGCAAGGCGCTGGCGCTGGTCGACCGCTATCCTCACAGTTTCATCCTGGCCTTGCGCTTTCTCTACGGGCTGCGCACGGTCGGTCCGGTAGCGCTGGGCGTATCGCGCGTATCGCCGTTGCGGTTCCTCGTGCTCAATGCCATCGCGGCCGCCATCTGGGCGGTGTGTTTCAGCGCGCTGGGCTATGCGTTCGGGCAGACGATCGAATCCATGCTCGGCCGCCTGCATGGGGTCGAAACCAAGCTGGGGGCGGCGGCTGCAATCGGCGCGGCCATCTGGCTGGCGTACCACCTGTACGCCAGGCGCAGGAAGTAAACGCGGGCCGCCTGCGCGGGCCGCGTCAGAACACCAGTTCGCCGTTGGCCCGCAGCACATGGCGGCGCCGAGCCTTGCGGTACCAGGTGCCTATCAACGGCAAGCGCGCCAGGCGGCGCAGGATGGGATGGCGCTGGTCGAAGTCGTGCCAGGCCTTAAAGCCATGGCCCATGCGCTCCCAGCTTTCGCGCGCCGCGGGCGAAAGTTTGCCGGGGTCGAATGCCGCCAGCTTTGCTGCTTCCGAAACGCGTACCGCCATCGATCCGTCCCGGCATTCCAATGAATACTGATTCCGCATGGGGGCGCATATTACCCGGCTTGGGCGCCTCTTGACGATCGCTGTCTCGTGCTGCGGCAATGCGCGCAGGGAGCCGCCTTTGAGCGCCCCGGGCAAGCCTTTGTATTCAAAGGAATTTACGCAGCTATGCCCGCGCTATCCCAAGGCTTGTCCACAGAAGTTGTGGGTAACTTCCCCGCGTTGCCGCGCCTACTCGCGCCTACTTCAAGGCCGCGGTGATCATGTCGCGCACACTCTCGAACCCCGCCACGTACTGCGGATTCTCGGAGCGAGCCAGCAGGCTGGAGTAGTTCTGTTCCAGCTGGGCCTCGATCGCCTCGCGCAGGCCGGGCGACGCCTTGACCAGATGCAGCATCGACAGCAGGGTCGAATTCAGCGCGTCGATACGGCCGCCCTGGTGCGAAATGGTGTGCACGATGACGGCAATTTGTTCCTGGATGTCCATGGGTAAGCCTCCTGGCAATGAAAGTCGGCGCAAATCCTAGCACGCCCTCCCCGCTGGCCGGCGCTAGGCAAGCCCGGCGTGGCGCGCTAGCATGAAAGCGTAGCCGCAAGGGTGCTCCGGCGCACGCCGCCGCCCCTGTTCCGCGGCGCCCGGAACACAACGGAGCGCGCTCATGAAGACGATCCAGAACTATGTTCCCCCGGATGCCCAGTCCCTGCGACGCCTGCAGGACAGGCTGGGATACAGCGACGCGCGCATGACGGAGCTGGCCGGGCTGGACGCGGCCGCGCCCTGGTCCAGCTATATCGGCGGCCCCGAGCCGCGCTCGCTGGGCCGGCAGCGCCTGTTCTTCGTGGCGGCCCGCCTCGCCCTGGACGAAGACGCATGGCAGCGCGTGCTGGCCGCCATGC
Source organism: Achromobacter agilis (assembly GCF_900496965.1). Lineage (GTDB taxonomy): Bacteria > Pseudomonadota > Gammaproteobacteria > Burkholderiales > Burkholderiaceae_B > Achromobacter > Achromobacter agilis. The sequence continues at coordinate 111,327 of NZ_UFQB01000014.1, read as the reverse complement.
ACGAGTTCGGCGCCCGCTTCGACTACGCGGAACCGCAAGCCGCCGACACGCCGCCCGCCCCGGAACCCACCGCGGACGAAGAGCGCAAGTTCGGCATGCTGCTGGTCAGCCGCAATGGCTCATTCCACGAAATGGAACAACTGCGCGAATTCGCGCATTTCGCGCATGAGCTCGACGTCAGCCGTTTCGTGCACTCGGCCTTCTACGACAGTGATATCGATCTCTGCCGCTTCAGCTTCGCCGACCACGACGGCCTGGACGCCGCGAGCCGCGACCGCATCTTCGATGCCGCGCGCAAGACCATCACCCGCTTCGAGTTCGACGGACGCATCTACCAGGGCGGCATTCCGCCCGAATCGGATGGTTAAGGCGTGTTGACGCGGGCGGGCCGGGGCCTGTACCGTCGGCAATCGCCCTCCTTGCGCCCTGCGCCGCCCAACGCATGAACGAAAGACTCGACGCCATCGACCGGCAACTGCTCAGCCTGCTGCAAGCCAATGCGCGCGAGCCCGCCGCCATCCTGGCGCGCAAGCTCGGGCTGGCCCGCACCACGGTGGTGGCGCGCATCGCCCGGCTGGAACGCGAACACATCGTGGCCGGCTACGGCGTGCGCCTGGGGCGCCTGCTGGAAGAAGCCGCGGTGCGCGCCTATTGCTTCATCAGCGTGCTGCCCAAGACGCCGGCCGCCGTGATCCGCGAACTCGAGAAAATGCCCGAAGTCGAGGAAGTGTCGTCCGTCAGCGGCCCCTACGACTACCTGATCTTCCTGCGGTGCGAAACCCATGAGCAGCTCGACGAGCTGCTCGACCGCATCGGCCTCATCGATGGCGTCAAGCAGACCCAGACCTCCATCGTCCTCAGCCGCAAGGTGGACCGCCGCAGCGCCGTCGGCGCGCCGTGAAATGATGGTGTAATGATGGTTATCGCGATTCCAGGACCCTCCATGCTTGCTCGTCTTGCCCCCGCCGCCGCCGTGCTCACCCTTCTGGCCGCCTGTTCCAGCATGAGCGAGGTCACCTCCGTCGGCAAGGACACCTACAGCGTCACCTACAGTTCAGGCACGCAGCTGCTGACCTGGGTCGAGATCAAGAATCAGACGCTGCAGCGCGCCGAACAATATTGCAAATCCAGCGGACGCAAGCTGCAGAAGCCGAAGATCACCTCCAATCACGCAACCGGCCTGGGCTCCAAGCGCGCCACGGTCACCTTCGAATGCGGCGCCATCGAACCGCCGAAGGAAGACAAGCAGTAACGCCGGGCGGCGCCCGCGAACGGGTGTAGCATTATCGGCATCGCAACCCCGATACCAAGCACCGTGAACACCTCCCTGCCCGTGGGAATCACCATGGGCGATGCCGCCGGCATCGGCCCCGAAATCGTCGTCAAAGCCTGCGCGCAGGGCCTGAGCGCGCCTTGCGTGGTGTATGGCGACGCAGGCGCGCTGCGCCGCGCCGCGGCCCAACTGGGCGCCAGGCTGACGGTGAACGAAATCGCCGACGTCGGCCAGGCCAGCGCCGACGCGGGGCATATCGACGTCATCGCGTGCAGCCCCGCCCTGCCCCCCGACCTGCCGCTTGGGCAGATCAACGCGGCCGCCGGGCGCGCCGCCTACGACTACGTTTGCGCGGCCATCGACGATGCCCAGGAAGGCCGCATCCGCGCGATCGTTACCGCGCCGCTGAACAAGAAATCCATGCACGCCGCCGGCATCGACTACCCCGGCCACACGGAAATCCTGGCAGAACGTTCGGCCACGCGCGACTTCGCAATGATGCTCGCCAACGACGAGTTGCGCGTATTGCTCGTGACCATACACGTCGCGCTGGCCGACGTGATCGCGCGCATCACGCCGGAAGCCGAAATGACGGCCTTGCGGCTGGCCGACAGGGCCTGCAGGCAGATGGGCATCGCGCACCCCCGGATCGCGGTCGCGGGCCTGAACCCGCATGCCGGCGAAGGCGGGAAGTTCGGCCGCGAGGACATCGACATCATCGAACCCGCCGTCGCCGCCGCGCGCGCGCAAGGCATGGACGCCAGCGGCCCCTGGCCCGGCGACACGATCTTCATGCGCGCCCGGCGCGGCGAGTTCGACATCGTGGTGGCGCAGTACCACGACCAAGGCCTCATCCCGGTGAAGTACCTGGGGTTGGACCACGGCGTGAACGTAACGGTGGGGTTGCCTTTCGTGCGCACCAGCGTTGACCACGGCACGGCGTTCGACATCGCCGGCAAGGGCGTGGCCGACCACGCCTCGCTCGTGGCGGCGTTCGACCTCGCGCTGGCAATGACTCCCTGAACGCGGCCGCGCCGCATCCACATCGATATCCGCCCCCGTGACCGGGCCTTTGCGCGGGGCCGACACCTGCCCGTCAGGAATCCGCGCCGCCCCGGGTCTACAATACGCCCCGTTTCCAGCGCCCCGCGGCGCTTTTCGTCCGTCCCCTGATCCTCCAATGTCACGCCTTGTCCGCCTTCTTCCCGACCGCTTCACCCTCTACCTGATCTGCACCGTCATCATCGCCAGCATCCTGCCCGCCCATGGGCAAGGCGTGGTCGTATTCGGATGGATCACCAACATCGCGGTCGGCCTGCTGTTTTTCCTGCACGGGGCGCGGCTGTCCCGCGAAGCGATCATCGCCGGCCTGACGCACTGGAAGCTGCACCTGACCATCTTCTCGGCAACCTTCCTGATGTTTCCCCTGCTGGGCCTGGCGCTCAAGCCGGTGCTGGAGCCGCTGGTCACGCCCGAGCTCTACCTGGGCATCCTGTTCCTGTGCTGCCTGCCGGCCACCGTGCAATCGGCCATCGCCTTCACCTCGATGGCCCGCGGGAACGTGCCAGCCGCCGTGTGCAGCGCTTCCGCTTCCAGCCTGCTGGGCATCTTCCTGACGCCCCTGCTGGTGGGCACGGTCGTGGCCAACGCGGGCAGCGCGCCGATCTCATTCGATGCCGTCGGCAAGATCATGCTGCAGCTGCTGCTGCCCTTCGTGCTGGGCCAGTTCGCCCGCCGCTGGATCGGCGCCTGGGTCCACAAGCGTAAAGCCATGCTGAAGTTCGTCGACCAGGGCTCCATCCTGCTGGTGGTCTACACGGCCTTCTCCGAAGCCATCAACGAAGGGCTATGGAGCTCCACGCCCATCCCCGCCCTGCTGGGGCTGGTCGTGTGCTGCGCCGTGATCCTGGCCCTGGCGCTGGGCCTGTCGGCCCTGGCCGGCAAGGCGCTGGGTTTCAACGTCGAAGACCGCATCACTCTGCTTTTCTGCGGTTCGAAGAAAAGCCTGGCCAGCGGCATCCCGATGGCGCAGGTGCTGTTCGCCGGCCACGCCGTCGGTGCGATCGTGCTGCCCCTGATGCTGTTCCACCAGATCCAGCTGATGGTCTGCGGCGTGCTGGCCGCGCGCTTCGGCAAGCGGCCGGATAGCGATAGCTGATTAGTGCCTGGCACCGAGCCCTGTCGGTCAGTACATGTCCCGCGGCTGCGCGCCCGAGAAATTCAAGAAGCGCGTGCTCGACCCCTGGAAGGTCAGGCGCACCGAACCGATCGGGCCGTTACGCTGCTTGCCGATGATGATCTCGGCGGTGCCCTTGTCCGGCGAATCGGGGTTGTAGACCTCGTCGCGATAGATGAAGAGGATCACGTCCGCGTCCTGTTCGATGGCGCCGGATTCCCGCAGGTCGCTCATCACGGGCCGCTTGTTCGGACGCTGCTCCAGGCTTCGGTTCAGCTGCGACAGCGCGATCAGCGGGCAGTTGAGCTCCTTGGCCAGGCCCTTGAGCGAGCGGCTGATTTCCGACACTTCGGTGGCCCGGTTCTCGCCCGAGCCGTTGCCCGACATGAGCTGCAGGTAGTCGATGATGATCAGGCCGAGCTGGCCGCACTGTCGCGCCAGGCGGCGCGCGCGGGCGCGCACTTCCATGGGGCTGAGCGCCGGGGATTCGTCGATGTAGACCTGGGCGTCCTGCATTAGCTGCACCGCATGGGTCACGCGCGGCCAGTCCTCGGCGATGAGCTTACCGGTACGCATGCGGTGCTGGTCCAGCAGGCCGACCGAGCCCAGCATACGCATGGCCAGCTGCACGGCGCCCATTTCCATGGAGAACACCGCTACGGGCAGCCCTTCCTCGATGGCCACGTGCTCGCCGATGTTCATGGAAAAAGAGGTCTTGCCCATGGACGGGCGGCCGGCCACGATGATCAGGTCGCCGCCCTGCATGCCGGACGTCATCTTGTCCAGGTCGGTGAACCCGGTGGGCACGCCCGTCACGTCGGACGTGCTTTCGCGGTGGTACAGCTCGTCGATGCGCTCGACCACCTGCGTGAGCAGCGGCTGGATCTCCTGGAAGCCCGCGGCGCCGCGCGCGCCCTCCTGGGCGATCTGGAACACCTTGGATTCGGCCTCGTCCAGCAGTTGGCGCGCTTCCTTGCCCTGCGGATTCATGGCCGCCGCGGAGATCTCGTCGGCGATCGACACCAGCTTGCGCAGCATGGCGCGCTCGCGCACGATCTCGCCGTAGCGGCGGATGTTGGCCGCCGAGGGCGTGTTGTGCGCCAGCGCGTTCAGATAGGCCAGGCCGCCGGAATCCTCGACCTTGCCGGCGCTGACCAGCGATTCGTGGACGGTGATGACGTCGGCCGGGCGCGCCAGCCCGATCAGGCGGGCGATATGGTGCCAGATCAGCCGGTGGTCGTGGCGGTAGAAGTCTTCTTCCACCAGCACGTCGGCGATGCGGTCCCAGGCCGCGTTATCGAGCAGCAGGCCGCCCAGAACCGATTGTTCCGCCTCGATGGAATGGGGGGGAACGCGCAGGTATTCGAGCTGGGGATCGGCAGGTGTATTCATGGCTTCAATAGTAACGGCTGCAGGATGTCCGCGACGCGGAAGAACCCTTGGATATCGCGCGAAGGCACGCGCCCCAGCACGGCGCGCAAGGGCGCGGCGGTGCTGCACAGGAGCCGCGCCAGGCGCGTGAGGCGGGCCTTGACCTCGGGATCGGGGTTGTGCTCGAAGTAAACGTCGAGCGCCAGTTTACCCAGCGTCCGGGCCTGGTCGTCCGGCAATTTGCGCAGGGACGCCAGGGAGGCCAGCATCTGGAACAGATCATAGGCCTGAGCGAGCGGACGCGACAGGGTCGAGCCGATGTTCTCTTCGAAATCGATGCGCCACAGCTCGCCGTCCTGCAGTGTGACGTTCCGGATCTGCGCGCCGCCGTGCCACATGCCCCGGGCATGAAAAGCGGCCAGGTCGGCCGCGGCCGCGCGGGCCAGCCACAGCTTCGAGGTCGAATCTTCGTTGCGGATCAGGTCTGCCAGGTCCTCGCCCACGTACTCCAGCACGAGCAGGCCTTGCTCCTGCCACCAAACCTCGGGGACGCGGCTGCCCGCCTTCAGCAACTGGTCGAGCCGCTGCGACTCGTGCGCAAGGCCGTTGCGCAGCAGCACGCCGGGACGCGGGAATTCACCCAGGAACAGCTTGCAGCCCATGCCCAGGAACAGGGCGCGCGCATAGCGCATGACATAGCTGACGCCGCGGCCGATGCTCGGACGGCGCCGCTTGATGATGCAGCGCACGCCATCTATCGTCACATCCCGCACCGACGGTTCACGCGACGCGTCCACGCTGTCGAGCCAGGCTCGCAAGCCGGGAGGGGCGTTGTGATGAACGGGTGGCTGGGTCAAGGAGGCCTCTGAGGAAATACCGCGCCGGATACAAGGCAAAAAAAAGCCGGCGCGCGGGCCGGCTTTTTCTCACTGCCGGTACCGGCTTAGGACAGTTCGCCTTCGACCTGGACCGTGACGTCGACCAGAACGTCGGCGTGCAGGGCGACCTGGACCGGGAACTCGCCGACCGACTTCAGTTGGCCGTTGGGCATACGCACCTGGGCCTTCTCGACGGCTTCGAAACCAGCCTTGCGCAGGCCTTCGGCGACGTCGGCGTTGGTGACCGAGCCGAACAGACGGCCGTCGACGCCAGCCTTCTGGACGATCTTCAGCTGGAAGCCGGACAGGCGCTCGCCCAGGGCTTGGGCAGCGGCCAGCTTTTCAGCCTGGGCCTTTTCCAGTTCAGCGCGGCGGGCTTCGAATTCCTTCATGGCGGCGTCGGTTGCACGACGGGCCTTCTTCTGGGGAATCAGGAAGTTGCGGGCGTAGCCATCACGCACGCGGACGACTTCGCCGAGGTTACCCAGGTTGACGACTTTTTCGAGCAGAATAACTTGCATTTCAGTGCCCCGGATTAGTTGTGGTTGTCGGTGTAAGGCAACAGGGCCAGGAAGCGCGCGCGCTTGATGGCGGTGTCCAGCTGGCGCTGGTAGATTGCCTTGGTGCCGGTCAGGCGAGCCGGGATGATCTTGCCGTTTTCTTGCACGAAGTCGCGCAGGGTGTCCAGATCCTTGTAGTCGATCTCTTCCACACCGGCGGCGGTAAAGCGGCAGAACTTACGACGCTTGAAGAGCGGGTTCTGCTGCGTGAATTTGCGTTTTTCCTTGCGTTTTCCGAAGAAAGCCATGATATGTGCCTCTTTGTTTGAGGGGGCCGGGTTTTACCCGAATCGGGCCCGAATCCCCATAACCTATCCGAATTCAGAAGGCGCTCATCGCGCCTCTTGCTCATTCCCTTCAGGCCACCAGCGGATCGCGTCCTGCGCTGCCGCCGATCTTGCGCGCCTGCTGCAAATGCAGCTTGATCTTCACCGAGTCCTTGCGGGCGGGAGCCAAAAACCCCTGCACCAGCAATTCGGACCCTAACGCGGTGTTCTTCAACAGCAACGCCAGATCACCCAGTGCCACGGCCGTGATCGTCAGTTCAACACGGCGCGGAAGGCCGGCTTCAATGACTTCGGACTCGTGAGCCAGCAGCATTTCCAGCGCTGGCAGTCCGGCGGGAGTGTGGCGCAAAGGCTCGCATTCGAGAACGCGGGCGCTGAGTTCCAGCTTGTTCATCCTGCCAGGCACCGAGGGGACCACATGGGAATAGCTCTGCGTGAGCCCTGCTTACTCGGCCTGAGCCGCGGCCGCTTCCGCCGAAGCCTTGCGGGCTTCTTCGCGCTCGACCGACTTCATCATGATCGAGGGCGTGGTCTGGGCCTTCTTGGTCTTGATGACCAGGTGGCGCAGAACGGCGTCGTTGTAGCGGAACGAGTGTTCCAGCTCATCCAGCGTGGCTTGGCCGCACTCGATGTTCAGGCAGACGTAGTGAGCCTTGACGAGCTTCTGGATCGGGTAGGCCAGTTGACGGCGACCCCAGTCTTCCAGGCGGTGAACCGAGCCGCCTTGGCCCGTGACCAGCGCTTGGTAACGCTCGACCATGGCGGGCACTTGCTCGCTTTGGTCGGGGTGAACGATAAACACCACTTCGTAGTGACGCATGAGTAAAACTCCTTGAGGATGTCTCGCTGGCCTGGCGTCCTGCACCCGCGCTTTCCATCACGGATGTTCGCTGCGGTTTTGGCACGCAACAGGGGGGGGTGACGCCGGCCCGCAAGGGGCAGCCCGCTACCCAAAAACCATGGGCGGTCGAGCAAGAAAGCTCTCGATTATCGCCGATCGGGCTGCCCGATGCAAGCAGCCCCGTCCTGAAAAAATCAGGGACGCGCCATTTCCCCGCCGGCATCCAGGCCCGGGGCCGCGTCGGCCGGCTCGATTTCCCGGGACCGGTTGACCACGCTGACCATCACGTAGCTGATGATCATGAGCAGAAACCAGGAACCCAGCTTGGCGGCGGACACCCACTCCCAGCCGCCGGACTGGTTCGGGTAGCGCCAGGCGTTGGCGAAGGTGCCGATGTTCTCGGCGAACCAGATGAACAGCGCCACCAGGACGAACCCCAGCAACAGGGGCATGCGGCGGTAGTCCCGCCAGATCCGGAAATACACCCAGGTGCGGGCGAACAGAACGGCGGTCAGCGCAAAAAGCGCCAGCCTGAAGTCCGTGATGAAGTGGTGCGCGAAGAAATTCACGTAGATCAGCACGGACAGGAATATCGTGGCCGCCAGCGGCGGATGCGCCCGGAAACGGAAGTCGAACAGGCGCCAGACCCGCGCCAGGTAGCTGCCCACCGCCGCGTACATAAAGCCCGTGAACAGCGGCACGCCGCCGATCCGCAGCACGCTGGCTTCCGGGTAGATCCAGGAGCCCGCCGCAGTCTTGAACAGCTCCATCCCCGTGCCCACGACGTGGAACATCAGGATCACGCGGGCCTCGCTCCAGGTTTCCATGCGCAGCGCCAGCAGCGCCGCCTGAATGCCCAGCGCGGCCAGCGTCAGGAAGTCGTAGCGGGCCAGGACGGCGTCCTTGGGATACCACCAGTGGGTGCCCAGGAGCAGCGCGCACATCAGGCCGCCGAACAGACAGGCCCAGGCCTGCTTCGCGCCGAAACGGAGGAATTCGTAGAACGCGGCGCCCAAACGTCCGCGGCCGGCCAGATTGCTGGCCAGCCGCGATTCCCGATCCTGCAGCCGGGCGATTAGCGGCCAGTCATTGGCCGCCGGATGGCGCACCGAAGGCTCAGCCTTCCACGACGGCGTAGGCCGAGTGGTTGTGGATCGATTCGAAGTTCTCGGCCTCCACGCGATAGCGGGCGATGCCGGGATGCGCGTTCAGGCGGGCCGCCACGTCGCGCACCAGGTCTTCGACGAACTTGGGGTTGTCGTAGGCGCGCTCGGTGACGTACTTTTCGTCGGGGCGCTTCAGCAGGCCCCACAGTTCGCAGGAACCTTCCTCTTCGATCAGGCGGATCACGCTGTCCATGCCGATGTCGCCATTGAGGATGGCCGACACGGTGACATGCGAGCGCTGGTTGTGCGCGCCGTATTCGGAGATGGCCTTGGAACACGGACAGAGGCTGGTGACCGGCACCTGCACGATGAGCTCGAACTCGACCGCTTCGCCCTGGGCGCGCGCGATCCACTGGACTTCGTAGTCGAGCAGGCTCTGCACCCCCGAGATCGGGGCGGACTTGTTGATGAAATACGGGAACGACGCCGTGATGTCGCCGCGTTCAGCATGCAGCAGTGGCAGCATGTCGGCCGCCATGGCGCGGAACAGGGCCGGCGTCATGGGCGTGCTGCGGTATTTTTCGAGCAGCGCCACGAAGCGGGACATATGCGTCCCCTTTTCTTCGGGGGGCAGCGCCACCGTCAGCGTCCAGTTGGCCACGGTGCCTTGGGGCGAACCGTCGCCGCTTTCAACCAGCATGGGGTGGCGCACGCCACGGATACCCACGCGCTGAATCGGGATGTGCCGGGTGTCCGCCGAACTCTGGACGTCGGGCATCACGATGGCGGGGTCGATCGGAGAATTCATTTCGGCTTACCTGTCTAGGCGTTCAGTCGTGGATATGCACGGGCCTAGGAATCTAGAGAAGGGGAGCATTATCGCCCATACTCCGGCAATCGCCAGGGAAAACCCTTTTCTTCGTAGGTTAGCGGGGCCGGAACAGTGTGTTTCATCCATGCGGGCCCGGGCGCGGCGCCCCGGCCTGCATGGAGAGCCGTTCAGCCGAGCAGGCCGGCGTAGCGGGCGCGGATCGAACGCTCGATGCCGGCGGCATCCAGGCCGATGCCGGACAGCAGGGCCGATTGCTCGCCGTGGTCGATGAACTCGTCGGGCAGGCCCAGCTGCAGCACCGGAATCAGCACGCCGGCGGCGGCCAGCGTTTCCAGCACGGCGCTGCCCGCGCCGCCCATGATGGACGCATCTTCCAGCGTGACCAGCGCGTCGTGGCGGGCGGCCAGGTCGAGCACCAGTTCGCGGTCAATCGGCTTGGCAAAGCGCATATCGGCCACGGTCGCGTCCAGTTTTTCGGCGGCGCCGAGAGCGGCCTGGACCAGGGTGCCAAAGCCCAGGATGGCGATCCGGGCGCCTTCGCGGCGCACCACGCCGCGTCCGAGTTCCACCGTATCCAGCCCGGGCGTTTCCGCCGCGCCGCAACCCGCGCCACGCGGATAGCGCACCGACGCGGGGCCGGGATGCTGATAACAGGTGGACAGCAGCAAGCGCGTTTCGTTTTCGTCCGACGGCGTGGCCACCACCATGTTGGGCACGCAGCGCAAGAAGGCGATGTCGTAGTTGCCCGCATGGGTGGCGCCGTCAGCGCCGACGATGCCGGCGCGGTCCAGCGCGAACGTGACGTCCAGGCTCTGCAGCGCGACATCGTGGATGAACTGGTCGTAGCCGCGCTGCAGGAAGGTGGAATAGATCGCGACCACGGGCTTCTGGCCTTCGCAGGCGATGCCGGCGGCGAAGGTCACTGCGTGCTGCTCAGCGATGCCCACATCGAAATACCGTTGCGGGAAGCGCTTTTCGAATTCCACCAGCCCGCTGCCTTCGCGCATGGCCGGGGTGATGCCGACCAGGCGGGTATCCTGCTCGGCCATGTCGCACAGCCACTGGCCGAACACCTGGGTGAACGTGCGCTTGCCCGGCGCCTTGGATTGCTGGATGCCGACGGCGGGGTCGAACTTGCCGGGGCCGTGGTACAGGACTGGGTCGGCCTCGGCCAGTTTGTAGCCCTGCCCTTTCCGCGTCACCACGTGCAGGAACTGCAGGCCCTGCAGCGCCTTCAGGTTCTGCAGGGTGGGCACCAGCGCGTCCAGGTCGTGGCCGTCGATGGGGCCGACGTAGTTGAAACCGAATTCCTCGAACAGCGTGGCCGGCGTGACCATGCCCTTGGCGTGTTCTTCGAAGCGGCGCGCCAATTCCAGCACCGGCGGCACGTGCTGCAGCACCGCGCGGCCGACGTTCTTGGCCGCCGCATAGAAACGGCCCGACATCAGGCGGGCCAGATAGCGGTTCAGCGCCCCCACCGGCGGCGAGATCGACATGTCGTTGTCGTTCAGGATCACCAGCAGATTGATGTTGGGCGTGACGCCCGCGTTGTTCATGGCCTCGAACGCCATGCCGGCGGACATGGCGCCGTCGCCGATGATGGCGATGTGCTGGCGCTGCACGCCGGCGTTGCGCGACGCGACCGCCATGCCGAGCGCGGCCGAGATGGAGGTCGACGAGTGCGCCGTGCCGAAAGCGTCGTACTCGGATTCGCTGCGCTTCGGGAAACCCGAGATGCCGCCCTGCTGCCGCAGTTGGGCCATGCCGGCGCGGCGGCCGGTCAGGATCTTGTGGGGATAGGACTGATGGCCCACGTCCCAGACGATGCGGTCATGGGGCGTATCGAATACCTGGTGAAGGGCCAGCGTGAGCTCGACGGTGCCCAGGTTGGACGACAGGTGCCCGCCCGTTTTGGATACCGATTCCAGCACGAAGCCTCGCAGCTCGTCGGCAAGCTTCTTGAGCTCGCGGCGATCCAGGCGCTTGAGGTCTGCCGGGGATTGAATGCGGTCCAATAAATCTGTCGTCATGCTTTTATATGGTTCGTTGGCCCGGCCTGCATCCAGCCCGGGCTTGTCTCGGCTCAGCGGTCTCGTAGGACGATGAAATCCGCCAGTTCGGCCAGGCGCGAGCCCGCGTCGCCCAGCGGGGCCAGCGCGGCCAGCGCGTCCTCGCGCAGTTCTCCGGCAAACGCCCGCGCCTCGGACAGCCCCAGGAGCGATACGTAGGTGGGTTTGTTCTCGGCCGCGTCCTTGCCCGGCGTCTTGCCCAGGCTGGCGCTGTCGGCGGTCACGTCGAGGATGTCGTCCACGACCTGGAACGCCAGGCCCACCGCTTGCGCATAGGCGTCCAGCGCCTGGCGCGTGGCCGAGCTGGCGCCGGCGACGATTCCGCCCAGGGCCACGCTGCACGCGAGCATGGCGCCCGTCTTCATGCTGTGCATGGTCTGGAGTTCGTCGCGCGACAGCGCGCGGCCGACGCTAAACAGGTCGATAGCCTGGCCGCCCGCCATGCCCTGGCTGCCCGCGGCCCGTGCCAGCGACTGGGTCGCCTGCACGATCAGCGCGGGCGCGATCGGCATGGAGGCCAGCAGATCGAAGGCCAGTGGCTGCAGCGCATCGCCCGCCAGCATGGCGGTGGCTTCGTCGAATTGCACGTGCGCCGTGGGCCGGCCGCGGCGCAGCGTGTCGTCGTCCATGCAGGGCAGGTCGTCGTGCACCAGCGAATAGGCGTGGATCAGCTCCACCGCGGCGGCGGCGCGGTCCAGCGAGGCCTCGACGGCCAGCACGCTGCCGCTGACGGGGCAGGCCTGCCCCGCCGCATAGACCAGCGCCGCCCGCACCCGCTTGCCGCCGCCGAGCACGGCGTACCGCATGGCTTCGTGCAGGCGGGCGGGCAGCGCATCCGCGGAGGGCAGGAGATCGTCCAGGACCTCTTCGACGTGCCGCACGCGTCCCTGCAGCCACTCCGGAAAGGCGAGTTGATTTTGCTTCATCGGGTTCTTATTCGTCATCCAGCGCCGCCGGGTCCAGCGGGCGCAGCAAGTCGCCTTCCAGGACCTTCACCTGCTGCTCAGCCTGCGCCAGGCGATCCTGGCAGACTCGCGTGAGCGCCACGCCGCGCCGGTAGGCAGCCAGCGATTGCTCGAGCGGCAACGATCCGTCTTCCATGGCCGCGACCAGCGATTCGAGTTCGGCCAGCGCCGTTTCGAAATCCTGGGGCAAGGGACGGTCATCGACCTGCGGGTCGGCTTGTGAGGGTTTGGCCAAACGGGTCTCCGAGGACGCTAGGGGTGGATCAATCCGTGAATTGTACGAGATACCCAAGCCCTGCCCCGATGCCCCGCGCGTCTCAGGCCGGCGCCCCCGCAAGTCCCGCGATCGCGGCCCGCAGCAATGGCGCCACGCGCGTCCGCAGCTCGGCCTCGGGCAGCAGGCCGGCGGGCCCTCCGCAGCTCATGACGAACACGCCTTCGCCCGTAACCGACGAAAACGGAACCGCGACGGCATTGATGCCCGATTGCCACTCGCCGATGGCGAAGCAGCAGCCCGACTCGCTCAGCTCGGCGCGAGCGCGCTCGATGGCGGCGCCCGCCGGTGCGGTCTCGCCCAGGCGCGCCAGCGCGTCGTTGCACGCCGGGACAGGCAGGCTCGCCAGGTAGGCCCGGCCCATGGCGCTGTCCAGGCTCGCGCGGTAGCCGACCGGCAGGCGCAGATAGAGCGCCGAAGACCCGTGGATGGCCTCGACATAGGTCATGGCGTCGCCGTCGAAGGCGCCCAGGGCGACCGCGCCGCCCGTGCCGCGGGCCAGTTCGGTCATGGACGCCTTGGCCAGTTCGCGCACTTCCAGGCCGGCCAGCAGGCCGAAGCCCAGCGCCAGGACCCCGTAGCCCGGCGAATACTTGCCCGTGTCCGGGTGATAGCGCAGATAACCCAACTCGGTCAGGGTGAAGGTGATGCGGCTGATCGTGGGCTTGGGCAGGCCGGTCAGCCGCGCCAGATCCAGGTTGCCCAGCGCGGTGACTCCGTGGCGGAAGCAGCGCAGCACGTCCAGTCCGCGCGCCAGCGCGGTAATGAAATCGGGCGAATTGGCGCCCTCTCCGCCGCCGGCCGTGCGCTTGCGGCGCGCGGGCAGGCTGAGTTCGACCTTGCCGTCCGGTTTGGCGGCGGGATGGACGATGCGCTTGGCGTCAGAAAAAGATTGCATTTCTATTCGCTTCGTTTTTATAGTTTATTTCGAATAACAAAATTAAATTCCATTTTGCGGAATTTAAATCATCCGAAGGGAACTGGCAAGAACGCAAACACGGCCAGGCCTGACGATCCACTCCTGTACGCGACATCAAGGGGAACACATGATACGCACGAGCTTCAAACTGCTGGCTACCCTGCTCCTCAGCGCCGCGGCGCTGGGCGCCCAGGCCGACACCTATCCCTCCCGCCCGATCAAGGTCGTCTCGCCCTTCCCGGCCGGCGGCGCCACCGATGTGCTGACGCGGATCCTGGCCGAGCGCATGGCCAAGACGCTGGGCCAGCCCATGATCGTCGAAAACAAGGCAGGCGCCGGCACCTCCATCGGCGCGGCGTTCGTCTCGCGCGAAGCGCCGGACGGCTACACCATCCTGATGGCCACCAACTCCACCCTGGTGACGAACCGCTACCTGTACAAGGAACTGCCCTACGATCCGGACGGCTTCGCCCGGATCGGCATGGTGGGCGTGGGGCCGCTGGTCCTGCTGTCCAGCCCCAAGCGGCCCTTCAATAGCACGCAGGACGTTGTCGCCTATGCCAAGCAGAACCCGGGCAAGCTGACGTTCGCCACGTTCGGCCCCGGCACCTCGTCCCACCTGGCCGGCGAACTCTTCAAAGCGCGCGCGGGCATCGACATCCTGCACGTGCCCTTCAAGGGCGCGACCCAGGCCCTGCCGGCGCTCATCAGCGGCGACGTGGACCTGTTCTTCGACATGGTGGCTACCGGCATGCCGCAGGCCGACGCGGGCAAGGTCAAGGTGTTCGCGATCACCAGCCCCACGCGCCTGGCCACGCAGCCCAAACTGGAAACGCTGGCCGAACAGGGCTACCCCGCGTTCGACCTGACCGCGTGGTTCAGCTTCGTCGCGCCCAAGGGCACGCCCGCCCCGGCGCTGGAGAAGCTGCAGCAGGCGCTGGCCGAAACGCTCCAGGATGAAACGGTGAAAAAGCGCATGCTGGACATGGGCATCGATCCACGGACCGGCACGGCGGCCGAACTGGACAAACAGATCAAGACCGAGCAGCCCATCATCTCGCAGCTAATCAAGCAGGCCAACATCGTCCTGCAATGACGGGCCGCGCCGTTTCGTGACAAGACGTTCGCGAAACGGCGTTAACAGGCCCTAACCGCTGGATACACCAGCCACGCGCTCCCGGCTGCTATGGTGAAACAAACACCAAACCGGGAGTCCGATGCCGTACCTGGAAGAAAGATATGCGCGCCTGGACGCGGCGCGCTGGCTGGCGGCCCTGGCCGTCGTCCTGTTGCACAGCGCGGCCATGATCGTCAGCAACCCCGCCGCCTATGGCGGGGGAGCCTGGCTGGCCGCCAATCTGTACGATTCGGCCGCCCGCTGGTGCGTGCCCGTTTTCGTCATGGTCAGCGGCGCCCTGCTGCTGGATCCCGACAAGCCGCAGGACGCCCGTCAGTTCTACAGCCGGCGCATGGCGCGGATCTGCGCGCCGCTGCTCTTCTGGACGCTTTTCTACCTGGCCTGGCGCACCGCGCTGGATTGGTGGGACGACGGCCGCATCGATTTTTCGTTCTGGCCGCGCAAGGTCGTGCAGGGCGAGCCCTACTACCACCTGTGGTACCTGTACATGATCGTGGGGCTGTACCTGTTCGCCCCGCTGACCCGCCTGCTCTATGCGCGCAGCACGCCGCGCGCGCGCGGGCTGTGGGTCGTCGGCATCCTGGGCGTGGCGATCCTGGACGCGCTGTACCGCCGCGCGCTGGGCGCGCCCGCCGGCTTTTTCCTGACCTGGTTCCTGCCGTATCTGGGCTACTTCGTGGCCGGCCGCCTGATCTTCGACGGCCAGATGCGCGTGCCGCGTCCCGGCCTGATGCTGGCGGCCAGCGTGGCCGCGACCGCGCTGGGCGTCTACACGATGTCCAGCAACCGGACGTTGGATACGTATTTCTATGATTATTTCAGCCTGACCGTGCCGTTCATGTCGTTGGCCGCGTTCCAATGGATCGTTTCCTCGCCGCGCGTCCCGCGGCTGGCTTCGCTGGCGCCCCTGACCTTCGGCGTCTATCTGATCCATCCGCTGTTCCTGGACGTGGCGCGCCGCGCCGGCGCCATGACGGGCGCCCGCAGCGATGCCTGGATGGTGCCTTTGCTGGCCGCGGCGGTCTTCGCGATGTCGGCCGCAAGCAGCTGGCTGCTGAGGCGGCACCCGGCCACCCGCAGGCTCGTCTGACGGCGCCGGCCCGCCCTCTGGCCAGGGCCGCCGCGAGCCCCCTGCCGGACTGAACCCGCTTCGCGCCGGCAACGGCTAAAACCGCTCCGTCACGGCGTCGCCAAGCTTCATGGATCGTCACGGGCGCAGGGGAAGGGCTTGGGGTACAATTCACGGCTTATTTGATCGGCCAGACACCGATTTTTCTTCGCGCCAGAACGGAATTCACCCAGCGGATTTCACTTGGCGGATTTGCCCAGCGGAATTCAAACCGGCGGATTTGGCCAGGCCTTCAAGCCCGGCCGGACAGGTCCCCCTTTGACGCTGGGCAAGGCCACCACGCCAATCTGCTTGGCTAAAAGCTCAACCGTCCTGGCTTTTTTATCCGAGCGGAGGGAATCATGACCGACATCGGTCGGATGGCACATGTAGTGCCAGCTCGCACCCAGCTACCCGTCAGCGCATATTTTGACGAAGCCCTCTTTGCCCGCGAGCAAGAACTCATTTTCAAGCAATCCTCGCAATACGTCGGCCACCAGAAATTGGTGCCCGAAACCGGAGACTGGCGTACGCTGGTCCAGGAAAACGGAGGGCGCGTGCTGGTCCGCAACCAGCAAGGCGTCGAACTCATCTCAAATGTCTGCCGCCACCGGCAGGCATTGATGCTTGGCGGTGAAACCGGCAATGTGGCCGGCAACTGCAACACGGCGGGCAATCTGAAGGCTACCGGCGGCAACATCGTGTGTCCGCTGCACCGTTGGACGTACAACAACCAGGGCGAGTTGTTGGGCGCGCCTCAGTTCGACACCACGCCCTGCATGAATCTGCAGAAGTTCCGGCTGCGCGATTGCCACGGCCTGCTGTTCGAAGGCCCGCGCGACCCGGCCTCCGACATGGCGTCGCTGTTCTCGCGGCCCGAGTTCGACTTCGGCGACTACGTGCTGGACCACGTCGAAGTGCACCAGTGCAACTACAACTGGAAGACCTTCATCGAGGTCTACCTGGAGGACTACCACGTCGGTCCGTTCCATCCCGGCCTGGGCCGCTTCGTCACGTGCGACGACCTGACCTGGGAGTTCAACGACTGGTACAGCCTGCAGCGGGTGGGCGTGCACAATGCGCTGGCGCAGCCGGGCTCGGACGTCTACAAGCAGTGGCATGACCGTCTGCTGGCGTTCCGCGAAGGCGACGCGCCCGATTTCGGCGCGGTCTGGGTCACGTATTTCCCGACCCACATGATCGAGCTCTATCCGCACGTGCTGGTACTCTCGACGCTGTATCCGAAGAGCCCCCAAGAAACGGTGAACGTGGTCGAGTTCTACTACCCCGAGGAAATCGCCGCCTTCGAGCGCGAATTCGTCGAGGCGCAGCGCGCCGCCTACATGGAAACGGCCATCGAGGACGACGAAATCGCCGAACGCATGGACGCCGGCCGCAGGGCCCTGATGCAGCGCGGCGTGAACGAAACCGGCCCCTACCAGTCGCCCATGGAAGACGGCATGCAGCACTTCCACGAATGGTATCGCCGCATCATGCAGGAGAAGCTCTGAAGCGCTGGGCTTCGGCGCCCCACCCCTGTAAAAAAGCCTCGCGAACGCGAGGCTTTTTTTTCCGGCGGAGCACTCCGGATCAGCGGCCCAGCGCGCCCGCGACGGTGCGCTCGCCGATAGCCAGCCCGACCGTCATGCCCACGCCCGAATGCATGACCGCCACCGTCGTGGCCGGATCGACCGGCATTACCGAAAACGGCGCCGGCCCGTGCGCGCCGTAGACGCCCTGCCAGCGCTCGAGCACGCGCAGGCGCGCGCCCAGGGCCTGCGAGGCCAGGTCCAGCATCGCGTCGTCCACCGTTTCGTCATTGAACGGCGGCGCATCCTGGCCATAGCGGTGCGAGTCGCCGATGATCAGTTCGCCATAGGGCGTGGGGCTGATCAGCAGATGGATGCCGTTCTCCAGCAGCATCGGTGTGCGCGCCCGGATTACGTCGCGCAGCGCCAGCGCCGAAGGCAGGTCCGAGAACGCGCCATAGTGCACGCAGGACAGCCCCGTGAGCAGCGGACGGTCCAGCGCGATGGGAGCCGTCTCGAACGCGGCGCGCAGCATCTGCAGGCGCGTGACCTCCAGGTTCAGCGGCGCGAACAATTCGGGCAGCAGGGTCAGGTAATCGTGGCCCGGGCAGACGAACACATGCCCCCCCTGGAATTCGCCCGCCGAGGAGCAGACCAGGCCGCCTTCCACGGCGCGCGCCAGCGTGCCGGTGATGAAGGTGACGCCCAGCGACTCGGCCAGGTAGCGCGTGATCGCCGGCAGCGCCTCGCGCGAGTAGATCTGCAGGTCGTCATGGCCTTGCAGGGCTGCGCAATGGTGCGCCAGCCGGCCGTCGTACAGGCGGGCGACCTCGCGGCCCGACAGCAGTTCGGCGCGGTAGCCTTCCTGCCGCATGCGCGTGTCGGCGAACTCCTGCAGTACGTCCGCCTCGTCGGCGTTGCGCGCCAGCACCAGGGCGCCATTGGCCCGCACGTGGAAGCCTACCTTGGCCGCCAGGTCCAGCCATAGTTCGCGGGCCTGCTGCGCGTGCGACAGCATCGTGCCGGGCGCCTGGCCCGTTACGATGACCTGGCCGAAATTGCGGATCGTGGCGCCATGCGCCTGGCGGCTGCGCTCGATCACGGCCACGGACAGGCCGCGCTTGGCGGCCGCCCAGGCGTGCGCGATGCCGAGCATGCCTGCGCCCACCACGACTACGTCGAAATTTTTCATCTCTGGAACACTGCGATAGGGATTGCGGCGGGGCCGCCCTGTCGGGCGCCCCGCCGGCGAACGGCGGCCGCTGCCGCCGCATCGGCGATTACTTCTTCTTCGGCTCGGACTTGCCGTCGTAACGCTTGGTCCATTCGGCGATGATGCGTTCGCGATTCGTGGCGGCCCACGTGAAATCGTTCTTGATCATGCGCTGAGTCAGGTCCGCGGGCAGGTTGGGGTTGACCGTGGCGACCGAGGGAATCGCCAGCACGGCGAAGTTGGCCTTGTACAGCTCGTTCGCTTCGCGGCTGGCCGAGAAGTCGGCCAGCTTGCGGGCGGCCTCCAGGTTCTTCGTGCCCTTGACGATGGCGGTGGCCTCGACTTCCCAGCCCAGCCCTTCCGACGGGAACACGGCTTCGACCGGCGCGCCATCGGCCTTCAGCTTCGCCGCGCGGTAGTCGAACGACACGCCGATCGGGAACTCGCCCGCGGCGGCCATGTTGCAAGGCTTGGAGCCCGAATGCGTGTACGAACCAATGTTCTTGTGCAGGGCGTCCATGTAGGCCCAGCCCTTGTCTTCGCCGAAGATCTGCAGCCAGGCGCTCACGTCCAGGAAGCCCGTGCCCGAGGACGCCGGGTTCGGCATCACGATCTTGCCGGCGTAGACCGGCTTGGTCAGGTCCTGCCACGAAGTGGGCTTGGGCAGCTTCTGCTTTTCGGCTTCGATGGTGTTGAAGCAGATGGCGGCGGCGTAGCCGTCCATGCCGACCCAGGCCGGCTCGGCCTTGGCGTCGCGCATGTTGGCGGCGATCTGGTCCAGACCCTTGGGCGCGTAGGGCTGCAGCATGCCTTCCTTGTCCATCAGGCCGAGGGCCGTGCCGGCCAGGCCCCAGATCACGTCCGCCTTGGGGTTGTTTTTCTCGGCCAGCAGCTTGGCGGCGATGATGCCGGTGGAGTCGCGCACCCACTGGATCTTGATGTCGGGATTGGCCTTCTCGAACGCGGCCTGGTAGGCCTTGATCTGGTCGGCTTCGAGCGCCGTGTAGACGGTCAGGGTGGTCTCGGCGGAGGCGGCGCCCATCGCGCCCGTCAGGGCGGCGGCCAGTGCAAGCAGCTTGTAGCGATTCATGAAGTACTCCGTGGGTAAGCGGAAAAAAGGCTGAAAAAGGCCTCCGGGGCCGGCCTGAGCCGGTCCCGTATGCGGTGCGTTGGGGTCGGTGAACGGTTAAGGGCGCCGGCCTGCGGACAAGCGGGATTCGACGTCGGCGATCACGGCGGGCAGGTCGGCAACGGTGTCGATCAGGTAGTGCGGCGCGGCGGGCGATAGTTCGGCGCTGGCACGCGAGCGCGCCTCCTGGCGGCCCGCCTCGTCCAGGCTCAGGTATTCGTCCAGCGTCAGGCCGGCGGCATTGCCGGAAAGCAGCAGCCCCACGGTCCACATGCCGGCGCGGCGCCCTTCCTCGATGCCCGGCGCGGTGTCGTCGACCTTGATGCAGGCGGCCACGTCCGACAGGCCCAGCTCCACCACGTTCTTCAGCGCCATGGCCGGCGCGGGACGGGCACGCGGCACATCGTCGCTGGCGACGATGCAATCGGGTTCCAGGCCCTCCGTGGCGGCGCGCTCGATCACGCGGCGCATGACGCTGTCCGGATAGCCGGAGCAGGAGCCAATCTTCAGGCCGCGCTGGCGCAGCGCGCGCAGCAGCTCGGCCACGCCCGGTATCGCCGCCGAATACTGGGCGACCTTCTCCAGCTGCATCGGCAGGAAGCGTTCATAGATGGCGGTCACGTCCTCGTCCGTGGGCAGGCGGCCGAACCGGGCCTGGTACTGGCTGGCGATGTCGGCTTCGTCGCACAGCGCGCGGATGTGATCCCACTTGCCCACGCCCATCGGGCCCCGGGCCTGCGTCAGCGACACCTCCATGCCGAACTGCGCGAATGCGTCGACGAACACTTTGGTGGGCGCGAAGGAACCGAAATCGACCAGCGTTCCGGCCCAATCGAAGATCACCGCCTCCAGGCGGACAGGCAAAGGCGAAACAGTCATGAGGTCATCCTTCAAGAAAATAGGCGGTCATTGCGCGGAGGGGCGGCGCCAGGCCTGGCTGCGCGCCACCAGGGCGCGGCTTGCCAAGTGCAGGACCAGCGCCGCAGCGGCCGAACTGGCCATGATCACGGTGCACATGGCGGCGGCGGGGCCGATGAAGCCGGCGTCGTCCATGTTCAGCACCGCGACCGCGGCCAGCACGGTGGACGGGCTGTACAGGAACACCACGGCGGACACCGTCGTCATGGCGGAAACGAACAGGTAGCGGGCGACGTCCAGCGCGGCTGGCAGGCACATCGGCAGGGTCACGCGCAGGAACGTGGTCAGGCGCGGCACCTTCAGCGACGCGGAAGCCGCTTCGAATTCGGGATCCAGCGCGTTGAGCGCCGTGGAGGCCGTCAGGTGCGCGCTGGTGTAGAAGTGGATGACCGTGCAGAGAACCAGCAGCGGCATGGTTCCGTACAGTACATTCAGCGGATTCATCGGGCTGTTGAAGAAGAAGATGTAGCCCAGCCCCAGCACCAGACCGGGCACGGCCATGGGCATCAGGGCCAGCATGCCGACCACCCCGCGCAGGCCGCGCGCCAGCGCGCTCCGGGCCGGCACCTTCTCCATCATCCAGGCGCCGGCGAAGACCACGGCGGTGCCCACCACAGCAGTGCAGAACGCCAGCTGCAGGCTGTTGCGCCAGGCCAGCCAGCCACCGCCGTCCATATTGTCGAAATCGTAGGACCGCAGCGACATGGACAGGTTGTAGGGCCACATCTTCACGAACGACGCCCACACCGCCACGCCGATGATCAGCAACAGGAACGCAGCCAGCACGCCCGCCAGCGCCAGGAACGCGGCGTCGCGGCGGCCGTTGGGCCCCGCGGCATAGGGCTGGGCGCGGCCGCTCATCTGGGCGCCCTGGCGGGCGCGCAGCCGGCGGTCCAGCGCGAAGGTCAGGATGGCGGGCAAGAGCAGCAACAGGCCGATGGCCGCGCCCTTGGGAAAGTTCTGCTGGCCGACCACGGCCTTGTAGGCCTCCATCGCCAGCACGTTGTAATCGCCGCCCACGACCTTGGGCACGCCGAAGTCCGTCACCGTCAGCGTGAACACCACACAGCAGGCGGAGAACACCGCGTAGCGGGTGCCGGGCAGGGTCACGGTCATGAACGTGCGCAAAGGGCCCGCGCCCATGGCGCGCGCGGCGTCGTAGAGGCGGCCGTCGGCCAGGGCCAGGCCGGTCAGCAGGATCATGAGCGCGTGCGGGAAGGTGTAGAACGCCTCGCCCACGACGATGCCCCAGAAACCGTAGATGGTTGCACCGCCGGTCAGGCCCTTGAGCAGCCCCTGGTTGCCCAGCAGGTAGACCAGGGCGATGCCCGGCAGCAGCGACGGCGCAAGCAGCGGCAGCAAGGCGATGGTGCGCAGCAACCCCTTGCCCGGCAGGCGCGTGCGCGTCAGGCCGTAGGCGAATCCGTAGGCGCAGGGCACGACCAGCAGCATCGTGACGACGCCCACCGCCAGGCTGCGCGCGACCATGCCCAGGAAACCGTCGCCGCCGATGATGCCGGCGACCACCGACAAGCCGGCCCAGTCGCCGTTGCCGTCGGTGACGGATTTGGCCAGGATCGCCACGAGGGGCAGCGCCAGGAACACCAGCAGGCACAGCGCCAGCGCGCCCTGCCCGCCCGCCAGGCCGGCGGCGCCGACCCAGGCAGGCAAGGGGCGGCGGCCCAGCGTTGGCACCGTGGCCGCGGCCGGAGCGGACGCGTTGGATGTCTGGATCATGGCGGGATCAAGCGTAGGCGCGTATCGCATGGCGCGGCAGCTCCACCCAGCAGCGGCTGGCAGCGTGAGGGCCCAGCAGGGCATCTCCGATTTCAGGGGACACGATGGAATGCACGGTAGCGCCGGGCACGCCCTCCAGGCGCAAGGCCAGGCGATAGCCCCGGCCCAGGAACACACCGTCCAGCACATCGGCGAGCATGGCGTTGGGCTGCTCCAGGCGCGACGTGCTGACGCGCACGGCTTCCGGCCGCACGAAGAGCCGGCCGCTGCGGGCGTCCAGCGCCTCGTCCACGGCCAGTTCCTGCCGGCCGACCCGGGCGCGGTGGGCGTCCACGCGCTCGAATGGCAGCCAGTTCGCCTCGCCCACGAAATCGGCGATGAAGGCCGAGCCTGGCTGGCGGTAGAGATCCCTGGGGGTGCCGTACTGTTCGATGACGCCGCCGTTCATGACGGCGATGCGGTCGGCCATCACCATGGCCTCTTCCTGGTCATGCGTCACCATCAGCGTGGTGATGGACAGCCGCTTTTGCAGGGCGCGCAATTCGATGCGCAGGTGTTCGCGCACCCGGGCATCCAGGGCGGACATGGGCTCGTCCAGCAGCAGCAGGGACGGTGAAGGCGCCAGCGCGCGCGCCAGGGCCACGCGCTGCTGCTGCCCGCCGGAGATCTGTCCCGGGTACTTTCCTGCCGCGCCCGCGAGCCCCACCAGCGTCAGCATTTCCTCGACACGGTTGGCGACGTGGTTGCGATGGGCGCGCTTGCCGCTCAGACCGTAGGCCACGTTCTGGGCCACGGTCAGATTGGGGAACAAGGCGTAGGACTGGAACAGGATGCCGTAGTCACGCGCTTGCGGCTCGGCATGGGAAATGTCGCGGCCCGACAGCACGATAGTGCCGCTATCCTGGCGCTCCAGGCCGGCGATGGCGCGCAGCAAGGTGGTCTTGCCGCAGCCCGAGGGGCCCAGCAGGCAGACCAACTCTCCGGCGCGGATGTCCAGCGAGACGTCCGACAGCGCGGTATGGCTGCCGAAGCGCTTCACGAGATGCCTGACGGAGAGAAATGCGTTGTCGCGTTCGGCCATGGGGCCTCCGGTTTGGGAACGCAGGCAGTATGAAAGGCGCGTATTGAGTGTTTATGACACTTCGCGCAAATGCAGTAATAAAAACATCAAATTATTTTGGTGTACTGGCGGTCTTGCGCATTGCGTCCATTTACCGCCCCTCGAACACCGTGCTTGTCGCCGAACTCAAATCCTTCTATGCCGTGGCCCGCTGCGGCACCGTCACCAAGGCCGCCGCCCAGTTGGGTGTCAGCCAGCCCACCGTGACGGGGCAACTGCGCCAGCTGGAATCGCGCTATGGCGTCGAACTGTTCCACCGGCAGGGACGCGGCATGCGGCTGTCGGACGCGGGCCACAGCCTGATGCCCATGGTGGAGAAGCTGGTCCAGCAGGAAACCGAGATCGACTTCCGCCTGCGCGACGCCAGCGACCTGCGCGAGGGCAATCTGCGCATCGGCGCCACCGGCCCCTACTACATCATGGATACGGTGCGCAGCTATAACCAGCGCTATCCGGGCATCGACCTGACCCTCGCGATCGGCAATTCGCAGAGCATGCTGCAGGCCCTGCACGATTACCGCATCGAGATTGCCACCTCATCCTTTCTAATGGATGACAAGCATCTGTACCGGCGGAGGATCGCCGCCGACCCCATCCGCGTGGTGACACACCGCGACCACCCGCTGGCCCGCCGCGGCCAGGTCCGCCTGGCCGACCTGGCCGAGCACGCCCTGCTCCTGCGCGAACCCGGCTCCATGACGCGCCAGCTGACGGAAGACGCCCTGCAGTCGGCCGGCGTGGCCGTGCGCCGCACGCTGGAGATCGGCAGCCGCGAATCGATCCGGCAAGCCATCCTGTGCGGCCTGGGGATCAGCCTGATCCCCTCGCGCGAAATCCCCTCGCACCCCGACCTGGCGGCCCTGGACATCCAGGGCGCCGACATCGTGATGCACGAATACCTGTACTGCCTGCGCGAGCGCCAACCGGTGCAGCTGATCGCGCGCTTTCTGGAGATGGCGCCGGCCGCGGGCTGACCGCGAGCAGCCCCGGCACGCCACCTCCCCTTTGCGGCCACTCTGGAGACAACCATGGCCTTGACCCTGCAAGATATCGAACAGATTTTCCTGGAGCGCGGGCACCGCTCCTATCATGGCGAGTCCGTCAGCCACCTGCGGCACGCGTTGCAGACGGCGGCGCTCGCCGAACGTAACGGCGCCAGCCCGCACCTGATCACGGCGTGCCTGCTGCACGACCTGGGCCACCTCATCGCGGACCGGCCGGGCACGCCGACCCTGCGCGGCATCGACGACAAGCACCAATACTTCGTGCTGCCCTTCCTGCGCGGACTGTTCAGCCCGGCGGTGCTGGATCCGATCCGGCTGCACGTGGAGGCCAAGCGCTACCTCTGCTATGTGGAACCGCAATATGAAGCGTCGCTATCGGAGGATTCGAAGCGCAGCCTGGCGCTGCAGGGGGGGAGTTTCGATGCGGGCCAGGCGGTGGATTTCGCGAGCATGCCGGGCGCGCCGGATGCGATACGGCTGAGGCGCTGGGACGACATGGCCAAGGTGCCCGGGCTGGCGACGCCGTCCCTGGATCACTTCCTGGAAATCGCCGAGAGCGTCTCGGGACGGGTCAAGCTGGCCGCCGTCTGGTAGGCGCTGGCGGGAAAACCGTGATTCCTGGCGGCCCAGACGACCGCCAGCGTCGCCGCCAGCAAGGCCAGCAGGACCGGCGTGAATGCAGCCACGCCCAGGCGTTCGAGCAGCAGGCCTCCGGCGACGCCGCCCGCGGCAATGGCCGTATTCCAGGCGGTGACCAGCATGGATTGCGCCACATCCGCGGCATCGCCGGCCGTCTTGGCCAGCGCGGTCTGGAACAGCGTCGGCGAACCGCCGAATGCCACGCCCCAGATGCCGATGGCCAGATAGACCATGGCCGGCATCCGGCCCGCGATGCCCAGCGCCAGCACGGCCAGGCCGAACAGGGCGATGCTGGCCAGGGTCAGCGCCCGCAGATGGCGGTCGATCAGCGCCCCTGCTCCCCAGATGCCGAGCAGGGAGCTCAGGCCGAACACCAGCAACACCAGATCCGTGCGTCCGCCCATACCCACTGAAGCCAGGAACGGCGCGACGTAGATGTAGAGAATGTTGTGCGCCAGCACGAAAGCCAGCACCGCGAACAGCACCGGACGCACGCCGGGCAGCAGGAAGACGCGCCGCAACGGCAGTTGCCGGCCCTTGGCCTGCCCCGCGTAGTCCGGCACCCGCAGGCGCACCCAGGCCATCAGGATCAACGCCAGCCCGCTCATGATGCCGAAACCCGTGCGCCAGCCCAGCAGCGCGCCCAGAAAGGTCCCTGCCGGAACGCCCAGCGACAGCGCCAGCGGGGTGCCCACCATCGCCACCGAAATCGCGCGGCCCTGCAGATGCGCGGGCACCATGCGTGCGGCGTAGCCTGCCAGCAGTGCCCACAACAGCCCCGCCGACACGCCCGCCAGAAAGCGCGCGGCCAGGATCAGCGCATAACCGGATGACAGCGCCGTCACCGTGTTGGCCAGCACAAACCCCGCGATCGCCGCCAGCAGCAGCGCGCGCCGCCGGATACTGCGGGTGGCGGCGACCAGCGGGATCGCGGCCACCAGCGAACCGATCGCGTAGATCGTGACGGTCTGGCCGATGCTGGCCTCCGATACGCCCAGGCCCTGCGCCATCTGCGGCAGCAGCCCGGCCGGCAGCGCCTCGGTCAGGATCGTGATGAAGGCCGCCATGGCCAGCGCCAGCAAGGAGGCCAGCGGCAGGCGGTCGCGGTCGCGGTCGGCAGCGGCCGGAACATGCGCGGGAGGTGTGCCCGGCCGCGGGGAATGCATGGAATCTGTCATGGTTGGCACCTTGTTGAATCTGAGGTGCCCAGACGATAAAAGCCCCATGATTAAAGAAAAAGTAGGCTACATTTCCTTCTTATACGGACTTTAATGTCCGCAATAGAGGGCAGGAATGGACAGCCTGAATGGTTTTGTCGTGTTTGTGCAGGTTGCCGAAACGCGCAGCTTCGTCGCCGCCGGCCGCCTGCTCGGCGTGTCGGCATCCGCCATCGGCAAGAGCGTCGCGCGGCTGGAAGAAAAGCTGGGCGTGCGCCTATTCCACCGCAGCACGCGCAGCGTCACGCTAACGGCCGAGGGCTCGCTGTTCCTGGACCGCAGCCGCCGCATCCTGGCCGAGATCGAAGCGGCCGAACTGGAGCTGTCGCACGCGGCCGCCGCGCCGCGCGGGCGCTTGCGCGTCAGTCTGCCGCTGGTCAGCGGGCTGGTGCTGCCGGTGCTCGGCGAATTCATGCGCGAATATCCCGAAATCGAACTCGATCTGGACTTCACCGACCGGATGGTCGATGTCATCGAGGAAGGGTTCGACGCCGTGGTGCGCACGGGCGAGCCGGCCGACTCCCGGCTGTCGGCCCGCCGCCTGGGCACCTTCCGGATCCTGCTGGTCGCCTCGCCCGGCTACCTGGCGAGCCGGGGCACGCCCAAGGCGCCGGCCGACCTGCTGCATCACAGCTGCCTGCACTACCGCTTTCCCAGCAGCGGCAAGCTCGAAGGCTGGGCGCTGCGACAAGCGGCCGGCGAGCCTGAACTGCAACTGCCCGTTTCGATGATCTGCAACAACATCGAAACGCGCACCTGCTTCGCGCTGCAAGGGCTGGGAATCGCCTGCCTGCCGGACTTCGCCATCCGCGAACCCT
Source organism: Achromobacter agilis (assembly GCF_900496965.1). Lineage (GTDB taxonomy): Bacteria > Pseudomonadota > Gammaproteobacteria > Burkholderiales > Burkholderiaceae_B > Achromobacter > Achromobacter agilis. The sequence continues at coordinate 84,206 of NZ_UFQB01000014.1, read as the reverse complement.
TGGCGGATGGCCGCCTGGTCCAGGTCCTGGCGGGGCAAGCCGAGCGCACCAACGTCTTCCATGTGCTCTGGCCCGCCAGCAAGCACGCCTCACCGAAAGTGCGGGCGCTGGTCGATTTTCTGTGCTCGAGGGTATTCGCGGACGCCAAGGCGCCCAAGCCTGGGCGCCGATCCGGCCGCTAACGGGCGACGCGCTTCGGAGCGGCCCCGGCATGCAAGGCCGCTGCCGCCGCGCCAGGGCGTTGCGCCCTGGCTTCCCGAACCTACGCGCCCTTGGCGACCGGGCGGGACGGATCGCTGCACCACTCGCTCCAGGAACCGGGGTACAGGCGCGAACCGGACAAGCCGGCGATCTCCATGGACAGGAGATTATGGCAGGCCGTAATGCCCGAGCCGCACTGATGCACGATGGATGCGGGGTCGCGGCCGTCCAGCAGGCTGGAAAATTCGGCGCGCAGCTGCTCGGCCGGCTTGAAACGGCCGTCGGCCTGGAGGTTTTCGCCATTGGGGCGGTTCAGCGCGCCCGGGATATGCCCGGCGACGGGATCCATGGGCTCGACCTCGCCACGGTACCGGTTGGCCGCACGCGCGTCGATCACGGTAAATGCCGGACGGGCAATGTTGTCCAGCACCGCCTGGGCGTCCACCGAACCGGCCAGCGAGGGCCCCGGCTCGACCGGATTTCCCGCGGGCACGGCTGCAGCCGGTATGGCCGAGGCCGGCAGCCCGGCGGCGGTCCAGGCCTGCCAGCCGCCATCCAGCACCGCCGCCTGCTCGTGCCCCAGCCAGCGCAGCATCCACCACAAATGGGCGGCATACATGCCGCCGCTGGCGTCGTAGGCCACAACCAGGGTATCGGGCGTCACGCCGTGGGCGGCCATCAGCGCGCCGAACGCCTCGCGGGAAGGCAGCGGGTGGCGGCCGTTCGTGCCCGTGCGCGCCGCGGCCAGCTCGGTTTCGTGGTCCAGGTAGCGGGCGCCAGCAATGTGTCCGGCCTCGTATGCCTGACGGCCCGCCGCGTGGTTGGTCAGGTCGTGGCGCACATCGAAAACTCGGACGCCAGGCGCGCCGAGACGCTCGGCCAGATCGGCGGCGGAAATCAGTGTCATCGTCATTCGGTGTGCTCCTGTGGGGAATAGCGGCGGCCGCGGCTCAGGCCGACTTGGGATCGCGCATGGTGCGCCACACCGACAGCAGACCCGCGGAAATGATCAGGCCCATGCCTGCCCACGCCAGGGTGTCGAGATGATCGCCCCACAAGCCCATGCCGAGCAGGGCCGCGAAAATAATGGTGCTGTATTGCAGGGCCGCGGTCAGCAGCGCGGAGCCCATGCCGAACGCGCGGGTCATGGCCAACTGGCCGAACAGGCCCGCCACGCCCACGCCGATCAGCGAAAGATAGCCCGTCCAGTCGGCATGGCCCCAGCCTTCAAAGGCCAGCCCGGCGAAACTGGACACGCACACGGCCACGGAGAAAAACAGCACGGTGCGCCATTCGGGTTCGCCGATGCGGCCCAGCTGGCGGATCTGCATCATCGCGATGGCCGACATGGCGCCCGCCCCCATGCCCAGCAGGGCGGCCAGCCATTGGTCTTCGTTGATGCTGGGCCGCAGCACGGCGATCACGCCCAGGAAACCCAGTGCCACGGCCACGATGCGCACGGGATCGCGCTGCGCGCCGCCCCAGCCCAGCATCCAGCAGGCGATAAAGAGCGGCGCCGTGTAATTCAGGCTGGTGGCCGTGGCCAGGGGCAGATGGGAAATGGCGAAAAAGCCCAGCCACATCGAGGTAACGCCCGACAGGTTGCGCCACAGATGCAGCTTCCAGCTGGTCGGAATGATGGACTGGCGGCCGGCGCGGGCCCAGATCAGCAGCAGGATGACCGACGGCAAGCCGCGGAAGAGCACCACTTGGGGCAACGACGCGCCATGCTCGGTACCGAGCTTCACGAACGATCCCATAATGGCGAACATGGCGGACGCCAATAACATCCAGAGAGCCTGCATGGGGGATCTGCGCTAAGGGAAAGTGAGGAGGAATAAGGGAAAGCGATACTATACTCTCCGTCACCGGAGCGGTGCCGCCGGCTCGGGGAACTGGCGGGCCGCCGCCATGTCGAACTTCGGCAATTCCCGCTCGCAGAGGAACAAAAAAACATGAAACGCGTCATCCTTTTCGTCATCACCAACCTGGCCGTCATGCTCGTGCTGTCGGCCACGCTGCGCATCCTGGGCGTAGACCGCTACATCACCGCCAACGGCCTGAACCTCAACGCCCTGTTGATCTTCTCGCTGGTGGTCGGCTTCACCGGGTCCTTCATCTCGCTGCTGATCAGCAAGCCCATGGCCAAATGGAGCACCGGCGCGCAGGTGCTGGATCCGAACTCGCCCCGCAACCAGCGCGAGGCCTGGCTGCTCGACACCGTGCACCAGCTCGCCGACCGCGCCGGCATCGGCCGCCCCGAAGTCGCCATCTACGACGGCGCCCCCAATGCCTTCGCCACGGGCGCGTTCAAAAACGACTCGCTGGTCGCCGTGTCGACGGGCCTGCTGGAAAGCATGAGCGAAGAGGAAGTCGCTGCCGTGCTCGCCCACGAAGTGGCGCACATCGCCAATGGCGATATGGTCACGCTGACCCTGATCCAGGGCGTGGTGAACACCTTCGTCGTGTTCCTGGCGCGGGTGGTCGGCTACTTCATCGACCGCGCGGTGTTCAAGAACGAGCGCGGCGTGGGCGCAGGCTACTACATCACGGTGCTGGTCTGTGAAATCATCTTCGGCGTCCTGGCCTCGATCATCGTGGCCTGGTTCTCGCGCCAGCGCGAATACCGCGCCGACGCCGGTTCGGCCCACCTGATGGGCGCCCGTGAACCCATGATCCGCGCGCTGGCCCGCCTGGGCGGCCTGGAACCCGGCGAACTGCCCAAGTCCTTCGAGGCCTCGGGCATCACCGGCAAGGGCGGCCTGGCCGCCATGTTCGCGTCGCACCCGCCGATCCCGGCCCGCATCGCCGCCCTGCAGAATGCCCGCGTGATCTGAACAAGCACGTAGCAAGGGGGGGCGGCCGATTGCCCCGACGCCCTCCGCAAAAATAGCCGCGCCGCCGCCAGGCCGCCCTAAGGCGGCGCAGCCCCTTTGGGGGCAGCAAGCGCGCAAAGCGCGCGGCGTGGGGGCAACACACCCTCAGCACTCGACGATATTCACCGCCAGGCCGCCGCGCGCGGTTTCCTTATACTTGGTCTTCATGTCGGCCCCGGTCTCGCGCATGGTCTTGATGACGGAATCCAGGGACACGTAGTGCTGGCCGTCGCCGCGCAGCGCCATGCGGGCCGCGTTCACGGCCTTGATGGACGCCATGGCGTTGCGCTCGATACAGGGAATCTGCACCAGGCCGCCCACGGGATCGCAGGTCAGGCCCAGGTTGTGCTCCATGCCGATCTCGGCGGCGTTCTCGACCTGTTCCACCGTGCCCCCCAGGGCCGCGGCCAGGCCGCCCGCCGCCATCGAACACGCCACCCCCACTTCTCCCTGGCAGCCGACCTCGGCGCCCGAAAGCGAAGCGTTGTACTTGTACAGCAGCCCCACCGCCGCCGCCGTCAGCAGGAAATCCCGCACGCCGTCGCGGTTGGAGCCGGGCACGAAGCGGTCGTAATAGTGCAGCACGGCCGGGATAATGCCGGCCGCGCCGTTGGTCGGCGCCGTGACTACCCGGCCGCCGGCCGCGTTTTCCTCGTTGACCGCCATCGCGTACAGGTTCACCCAGTCCATGACCGACAGGGGATCGGACAGCGTGCGCTCGGCGCGCTGCGTCAGGTTGCGGTAGAGTTCGGGCGCGCGGCGGCGCACGCGCAGGGGGCCGGGCAGTTCGCCGTCAGCTTCCGGGTAATTGATGCCGCAGCCGCGCGATACGCAGTCCTGCATAACCTGCCAGATGCGGTCCAGGCCGGCGTGCACCTCGGCCTCGTCGCGCCAGGTCAGCTCGTTCTTCATCATGAGCTGGGCGACCGACAGCCCGCTGTCGCGGCACATGGACAGCAATTCGCGGCCCATCCGGAACGGATAGGGCAATTGGTCATGCGCGGCGATGACCTGGCTGTTCGATGCGCCCGCCGTCACGACGAAGCCGCCGCCCACCGACAGGTAGCGGGACTCGCGCAGCGTCTCGCCCTCGGCGTCGAACGCGTGAAACTTCATGCCGTTAGGATGCTCCGCCATGGCCTCACGGCGGTAGAACATCATATGTTCCTTTTCCACGAACGGGACGGGGTAGCGCCCGAGCAGGGGCAGTTGGCGGCTGGCCCGCACCGACGCGATCATGCCGGCAATGGCGGCGGGATCCACGGTGTCGGGCGCCTCGCCCATCAGTCCCAGCAACACGCCCTTGTCGGTACCGTGACCCTTGCCCGTCGCGCCCAGCGACCCGTAAAGCTCGGCGCGCACGGTAGCCACGCGCGGCATAAGGCCGTCGCGCTCCAGGCCCTGGGCGAACAACAGGGCCGCCCGCATGGGCCCCACCGTATGGGAGCTAGACGGGCCTATGCCAATCTTGAACAGGTCGAATACGGAAACCGCCACGCAAAACTCCAGTACATCTGACGAATGGTCAGGCAATGATACGCGCTGCCCATGCCGCGCGCAGCAAAGCCCCGGCGGGCGTATGCTGTATTGCGGGGACAGGTTCCCCAGCCTTGGCCGCGCATGCGATCATTACAGAAATATTTCTTGTCATAAATGAATGGAAACACCCCAGGATGTCCGGACTGATCACGCTGCTTGACTTTGCGGGCTACGTCGCCCTCCTCCTTTGGGGCGTGCACATGGTCCAAACGGGCGTGCAGCGCGCCTTCGGGGCCGCGCTGGGCGCGGCGCTGGGCAGGGCCCTTGGCACGCGGCTGCGGGCCTTCGCCGCCGGGCTGGGCATCACCGCTGCGCTGCAGAGCAGCACCGCCACGGGGCTGATGATCACCGGCTTCGCGGCCGGCGGCGTCGTGAGCCTGGTGCCGGCCCTGGCCGCCATGCTGGGCGCCAACGTGGGCACCACACTCATCGTCCAACTGCTGTCGTTCGACCTGACCTCGCTCGCCCCGATCCTGATCCTGGCGGGCGTCTGGATGTTCCGCCGCTATCCGCCGGGGCGCACGCGCGACCTGGGCCGCGTCTTCATCGGCCTGGGGCTCCTGCTGCTGTCCTTGCACCAGCTGGTGGAACTGTTCCAGCCGTTCCAGACCGCGCCCATGCTGGGCATGATCCTGGACGCGCTGTCCACGCAGCCGGTGGCCGCCGTGCTGCTGTCGGCCGCCTTCACCTGGGCGGCGCACTCCAGCGTGGCCGTGGTCGTGCTGGTGATGTCGCTGGCCACCCATCACATGGTGGCGCCGCACGTCGCGTTCGCGCTGGTGCTGGGCGCCAATCTGGGCACCGCCATCAATCCCATGATCGAGGGCGTGACCGGCGACGATCCCGCCGCGCGCCGCCTGCCGCTGGGCAACCTGCTCACCCGCGTGATCGGCGTGCTGGCCGGCCTGATCCTGCTGCCCTACCTGCAGCCGCTGATGAGCGACCTGGCGAACGACCCTGCCCGCGCCGTGGCCAACTTCCACACGCTGTTCAACGCCGTCATCGCGCTCGTGTTCCTGCCGATCCTGACGCCCTACGCCGCCCTGCTCACGCGCTGGCTGCCCAAGCGCGCCGACCCGAACGATCCGTCCCGCCCCCAATACCTGGACGAATGGGCCCATGACGTGCCCGCCGTGGCCCTGGGCAACGCCGCGCGGGAAGGCCTGCGCATGGCCGACATGCTGCAAACCCTGCTGCTTTACGCGCGCGCAGGCTTCAAGCGCGACAACCGCCACCGCATGGTGCAGGCGCGCCAGCTGGACACCGCCCTGGACAAGCTGGAGAACGCGATCACGACCTACCTGGCCACGCTGGACCAAGAGAACATGACGCGCGAAGACCTGCAGCGCCTGGACGACATCCTGGCCTTCATCAGCAACGTCGGCCATGCGGGCGACCTCGCCCACCACGGCCTGCTCAGCCACGTCGCCAAGCTGCGCAAGCAGGGTTGGACCTTCTCGCCGGAACAGCGCGCGAGCCTGGACGAAACACTGGGCCAACTGATCGCCAATCAGCGCACGGCCGCCGCCCTGTTCGTCAACGACGACCTGCGCCAGGCCCGTTCGCTGGCGGGCGAAAAGGCGCGCTTCCGCACGATCGAGACCACCGCAGCGGACACGCACCTGCAGAAGATCAAGGCCGGCGAAGTCGACGCCGCCGAAGTCGGCGCCCTCTATCTGGATATCCTGCGCGACATGAAGGGCATCAACTCCCACCTGGTAGGCGCCGCGGCGTATCCCTTGCTGGCCCGTCACGGAGAGCTGCTTCCCAGCCGCCTGCGCGAAGCGGGGAATTGAGACCCCCACGCCGCGCACGCTGCGCGCGCTTGCTGCCCCCAAAGGGGGCTGGCCCGCCTTGGGGCGGCCCGGCGGCGGGCCGGCCATTCTTGCGGAGGCGTGGATGCGCCCCCCATGCCGCGCACGCTAGGCGTGCTTGCTGCCCCCAAGGGGGCTGCGCCGCCTTAGGGCGGCCTGGCGGCGGCGCGGGCCCTCACGCTGCGAGCCGAGAGTAGTGTCTGACACCCGTACGAGATGCTCGTCCAGGCTGGGAGCGGTGTTCCCGGGTGTCAGACACCCCACGAGACACGTGCACTACAGATAGCGCTTGAACCAGTCCAGCATGCGCTGCCAGCCGTCCTTTGCCGCCTCGGCCTTGTAGCTGGGCCGGTAATCTGCCAGGAAGGCGTGGTCGGCTTCGGGGTACACCACGAACTCCGAGCGCTTGGCGTTGTCGTTGCCGGCGGCCAGCCTGGTTTTCATGGATTCGACATCGGCCAGCGGAATGCTGGCGTCCTTGGCGCCGTACAGTCCCAGGACCGGCGCGTGCAGCTCGTTCACCACGTCGAAAGCCACGCGCTTGATCAGCGGGCCGTGGCCCACGCTGAGCTTGCCGTACCAGGCCACGGCCGCCTTCACGTCCGGATTGTGCGCCGCGTACATCCAGGTCAGGCGTCCGCCCCAGCAGAAACCCGTCACCGCCACCCGCTTGGGATCGCCGCCCTGTCCGGCGGCCCAGGCCACGCTGGCATCCAGGTCGGCGTACACCTGTTCGTCCGGCACCTTGCTGACCAGTTCCGAGATGAGCTTGGGAATGTCGGTATAGGCCGAGGCATCGCCCTGCCGTTCGTACAGGTTCGCCGACACGGCCAGGTAGCCGGCCTTGGCGACCCGGCGGCACAGGTCCTTGATGTGCTCGTGCACGCCGAAGATCTCCTGCACGACCAACACGATGGGCAGGTCGCGCTTGCCTTCGGGCGCGGCGTAGTAGGCGTCGATCGTGCCGTCGGCCACGGGCAGCTTGAAATCCCCGTGGGCGAGTCCCTGGGTGTCCGTATGGATAACGGTGGGCGCGACATTGCCGGCTGCGGCGGAAAAACTCATGGAGAACTCCTGTGTTGGGTCGACAAAACCGGGATATCGGGTCGCCCTAGTGCCGGTGGACGTGCTCCGCCTGCGGCGCGCCATGGCCGGCTTCGGCGCCATGGTCATGCCCGTGGTGCATGAGCGTCGTTACGCTGTAGATCAGCACCACGCCCACCCCGACCAGCAGCAATTGCGGGACGGCATCGGAAAGGGATACCCGTTCGTGCATCTGCGGCATCAGGTCGGCCACCGAGATATAGAGGAAGCTGCTTGCCGCAACCACCAGAATATAGGGTACCCAACCCTGCGCCTGCTGCAGCACGAAGTACCCTATTATGCCGCCCAAGGCTGAACACAAGCTGGTGAACAAGATCAGGGCGAATGCGCGCTTGCGCTGCAGGCCGGCGTTGATCAGCACGACGAAATCGCCGAGCTTGTGCGGCACTTCATGGATGATGATAGACGCGGCGGTCAGCACGCCCAGCAGCGGATCGGTCAGGAAAGCCGCCGCCACCAGAACGCCGTCGCACAGATTGTGCAGCGAACTGCCGATCAGGATCAGGACGCCGCCCCGGCCCGCCTCGTGGCGGTCATGCCCCGTGTGGTGGTGATGGCCATCGCCTTCGTGGTGGTGGCTGTGCCGGAGCAGCGCGATCTTCTCCAGCACGAAAAAGCCGATCAAGGACGCCAGCATCAGCCCGAAGAGCACGTGAGCGTCGGCCACGCCCGCCTCGAAGGCTTCAGGCAGGAGATGCAGCAGGGCCACCGACAGCAGCACCCCCACCGACAGGCTCACCATGTGGTGCAGGTACTGCGCGAACACCTTGTAGGCCAGCCAGCTGGCGACAAGTACCGCGATGAGCCCGCCGGTGATGGTGGCGAGCAGAACCCAGAGCAGCAACATTTGGGGGACGTATTTATAGGCAGGGAAGCGCAACATTATATTGTTGCAATCCCAAAAGCGGAAATGGGCCGCCCACCGGGGCGGCCCATCGGTTACGCGGGCGCAACAGCGGCCTGCCCTAGTGGGCCTGCTCCCAGTTCTTGCCCACGCCCACCTCGGCGACAAGCGGCACGCGCAGAGCCGCCACGTCGCACATCAGGCTGGGCAGCGTGCGCTTGACCAGCTCCAGCTCGGCGTCCGGCGCTTCCAGCACCAGTTCGTCGTGCACCTGCATGATCATGCGCGTCTGCAGGTTTTCGGCCTCCAGCCAGTTCTGCACCGCAACCATGGCCATCTTGATCAGGTCGGCCGCCGTACCCTGCATGGGCGCGTTGATGGCCGCCCGCTCGGCCGCCTGGCGGCGCGGGCCGGAACCGCCACGGATCTCCGGCAGCTGCAGGCGGCGGCCGAAAACGGTTTCCACGTAGCCCTGCTCGCGCGCGCGCCGGCGGGTATCGTCCATGTACATCGCCACGCCGGGATAGCGGGCGAAGTAGCGGTCGATGTAGGCCTGCGCGGCATCGCGCGTGATGCCCAGGTTGGACGCCAGGCCGAACACCCCCATGCCGTAGATCAGGCCGAAGTTGATCGCCTTGGCCGCGCGGCGCTGCTCCGTGGACACGTCGGCCAGCGGCACGCCGAATACCTCCGAGGCCGTGGCGCGGTGGATGTCCTCGCCCGCGGCGAAGGCGCGCTGCAGGTTGGCGTCATCGGAGACGTGCGCCATGATGCGCAGTTCGATCTGCGAATAGTCGGCCGACAGCAGCATGCCCTGTTCGGCCACAAAGGCCTCGCGCACGCGCCGGCCCGCCTCGGTGCGCACCGGGATGTTCTGCAGGTTGGGATCGGACGACGCCAGGCGGCCCGTGATCACGGCGGCCTGCGAATAATGCGTGTGCACCCGCCCCGTGTCCGGATTGATCATGCGCGGCAGCTTGTCCGTGTAGGTGGACTTCAGCTTGGCCAGGCCGCGGTATTCCAGCAGGACCTGCGGCAGCGGATAGTCTTGCGCCAGCTTGCTCAGCACCTCCTCGTCGGTGGACGGCGCGCCGCCGGCGGTCTTGCGCACCACCGGCAGTTGCATACGGCCGAACAGGATTTCGCCCAGCTGCTTGGGAGAATTCAGGTTGAAAGGCTGGCCCGCCAGTTCATAGGCCTTTTGTTCGAGCTGGAGCATTTCCTGGCCCAGCTTGTGGCTCTGGCGCCCAAGCTCGGCGGCGTCCACCTTGACGCCGTTGCGTTCGATCGTGGTCAGTACGGCCGACACTTGCATCTCCAGAAGGTAGATGCGGTTCAGCCCTTCGTCGGCCGCCACCACCGGGCGCAGCACCTGATGCAGTTGCAGCGTGAAATCGGCATCCTCGGCGGCATAGTGGCCGGCCTTGTCGACCGCCACTTCGTCGAAGCCGATCTGCTTGGCGCCCTTGCCGCACAGGTCCTCGTAGGACACGCCGCTGCGGCCCAGGTAGCGCTGGGCCAGGTCGTTCAGGCCCACGCCGCGGTGCGACTCCAGCACGTAGGCCTGGAGCATGGTGTCTTCGGTCACCCCCGACAGCCGGATGCCTTCATTGGCGAAAACGTGCGTATCGTATTTCGCGTGATGCAGCAGCTTGGCGCGCGATGCGTCCTCCAGCCAGGGCTTCAGGCGCGCCAGCACCTCGTCCTTGGGCAATTGGGTAGCGCCGTCCGGGCCGCGGTGAGCGACCGGGATGTAACACGCCACGCCGGGCGCCACCGCCAGCGACATGCCCACCAGGCGGGCCTGCATTTCATCGAGCGAGGTGGTCTCGGTGTCCAGCGCGACCAGGGACGCGCCTTCCAGCTTCTCCATCCAGGCGTCGAAGCCCGCCCAATCCGAAAGGATCTGGTAGTCCAGTTCCGTGGGCGCGGCCGGCGCGTCGTGGGTGATGCGGGCGTCGCCCGCGGGCACGCGCTCGACGTCGCCGGTCAGCTCGCGCAGCCAGGTGCGAAAGCCATAGCGTTCGTAGATGTCGGTCAGCGCCGCGTTGTCGCGCGGGCGCGGCGCCAGGTCGTCGACGCTGTCGACGTGGCCCGCCAGGTCGCAGTCGCACTTCACGGTCAGCAACTGGCGCGTGAGCGGGAACTTCGGAATGGCGTCGCGCAGGTTGCTGCCCGCCACGCCCTTGATCCCGTCCGCGCCTTCGACCAGCTTATCGATGGAGCCGAATTCCGTAATCCATTTGGCGGCCGTCTTCGGGCCCACCTTGGTCACGCCCGGGACGTTGTCGACCGTATCGCCCACCAGCATCAGGTAGTCGACGATGCGGTCGGGCGGCACGCCGAACTTGTTCACCACGCCGGCCTCGTCCAGCACTTCGCCGCTCATGGTGTTGACCAGGGTGACGTGGCTGTTGACCAGCTGCGCCAGGTCTTTGTCGCCCGTGGACACGATGGTGTGCACGTCGTGCTCGGCGGCCCGCTGGGCCAGGGTGCCGATCACGTCGTCGGCCTCGACCCCCTCGATGGCCAGCACCGGCCAGCCCAGCGCGCGCACCGCGCGGTGGATGGGCTCGATCTGCGCCGCCAGGTCTTCCGGCATGGGGGGGCGATGCGACTTGTATTCCGGGTAGATATCGTCCCGGAACGTCTTGCCGCGAGCGTCGAAGATGCATGCGGCATACTCTGCCTTATGATCAGATACAAGCTTGCGCAGCATATTGACCACGCCGTAGAGCGCACCCGTGGGTTCGCCTTGCGCGTTGCGCAAATCAGGCATAGCGTGGAAAGCGCGGTACAAGTAACTTGAACCGTCGACCAGTAATAAGGTTTTTTTCATGGTTACAAAGGCAGATATGGCAATAGCCGCGGAAACACCCGCCAACAAACAAATTCCGCTGATTATGTCAGAGATACGGACGGCGGCAGACAAGCTCGCGAACATCGGGCCTGCGGTCAGTGTCTTCGGCAGTGCACGAGTCAGTCGCAATTCCCCCCACTATGAGACCACCGTCGCGATCTCGGCCGCCCTGGCCGAGGCCGGATTTGCGGTGATCGCCGGCGGTGGTCCCGGCATCATGGAGGCAGCCAACAAAGGCGCATTCGAAGCAGGCGGCACCAGCATCGGCCTGAACATCAGCCTGCCGCACGAAGCCCACAACAACGAATACCAGACCATAAGCCTTTCTTTCGAGTACTTTTTCTCGCGCAAGGCAACCTTCTTCATGCACAGCTTCGCCTATGTGGCGATGCCGGGCGGTTTCGGCACCCTGGACGAACTCTTCGAAGCGTTGACGCTCATCCAGACGGGCAAGGTCCCGCCGGCCCCCATCGTACTGGTTGGCAGCGAATACTGGTATGGCCTGGTCGAATGGCTGGGCGGCCAGGTGCTGGCCAACGGCATGATCGGCGCGCACGACCTGGATCTTTTCATCATCGAAGACGATCCGATCAAAGTGGTGCGCAAGGTGGTGGAATTCCACGCGAAGGTCAACTCGGACGCGCAATACGCGCCGTCCCTGCCGGCCTGAACCGGACAACGGCCATCCCCCGGGATGGCCGCGTCACGCTCACATGAACGAGTGCGGTGCCTGCGCAGCGAAGTGTCTGCGCATGAGCGTGCTCGACACGCTTACGAGGCGCTCGTTCAAGCTGAGGCTAGCGCTCCCGGGTATCTGACACCACCTTCGGTTCATGGTCCGCCAGCCACGCCGGCGGCCTGTTGGGGCTTACGCGGGGGGCGCTGTCCGCAACACGGTCGTGGTTGCTCAGTGTCAGACACCCGGGAGCATCGGTTTCAGCTTGGGCGGTCGTCTCGTAAGGGTGTCAGACACTTGTACGATCCAGAGCATGGCGCAGTGCGAGACACCCGACTTAGTGCCTGACACGCCATGCAAGGCCTCGGTGCCTGACACGCAATACAAGGCCTCAGTGTCTGACACCCTTACGCGAGGGTCGCCCAGCTTAACGCCGGTGCCCCCGGGTGTCTGACACCGGTTTCGGTGCTATGCCCCCCCTTTCTCCTACCCCTTCCGCATGAACGACGGCAGCACGTCCGCCGGAATCGGACAGACATACGGCCGCCCGCGCCGGGTTTCCATCAGCTCGGCCTTAGCGCGTGCCAGTTCCTGCGGGCGGGAGTACAGATCGGCGGCGGTCGCCGCGATGATCTTGGCCGCATGCACCATGCCCTTGTGCGCCATGGACATCTTGCCCTGCGCCACCATCTGCCAGGAATGGAAAGGCGTGCCGTAGGCATAGCATGCGCCCCAGCACTGCGCCGTGGGCGTAACCCAGCTCACGTCGCCGACGTCGGTAGATCCGTAGGTGATCTCGGTCTTGCCCGGCTCGTAAGGCGCCACGCCCTGGAATAGCGGCGTGGGGTTGCGCAGCACCGCGCCCAGATTCTTGCCGGCATTGTCGATGTCGTCCCCGGAAATCACGTCCCACATACGGCGCGCGGCCTGCTGCTCGCCATCCGAGTAGGCGGGGCCCTGCAAGGCCTGCATGTTGGCGTACATGACCTCGTTGAGCACGCCGTTCGGGATGTAGTTCGAGCAGGCCTTGTCGAAGACGATTTCGAGTTCGCAGCCCGTCATCAGCGCCGCGCCGCGCGCCACATTCTGCACGCGCTCGTACAGCTCGGCCGCCTGGGAATTGATGGGCGCGCGCACCAGATACAGCACTTCCGCGCGAGCCTGCACCACATTAGGAGAAATGCCGCCGCTGTTGGTCACGGCGTAGTGCACCCGCGCATCCGGCACCATGTGCTCGCGCAGGTAGTTCACGCCCACGTTCATCAGTTCGACCGCGTCGAGCGCGCTGCGGCCCAGGTGCGGCGAGTTCGCCGCATGCGCGGCAATGCCGCGGAAACGGAAATAGGCCTGGATGTTGGCCAGCGAAGACTGGTGGAAAATCCCCGTGTGCGAGGCGGGATGCCAGGTCAGCGCCGCGTCCAGGTCGTCGAACAGGCCCGCCCGCGCCATGAACGTCTTGCCGGAACCGCCCTCTTCCGCCGGACAGCCATAGAAGCGGATGGTGCCCGGGAGCCCGTTGGCCTCCAGGAACTCCTTCACCGCCACCGCCGCGAAATGCGCGGCCGTGCCCAGCAGGTGGTGGCCGCAGCCGTGGCCGTTGCCGCTCGGCGTTTCCGGCGAAGGCAGGCAAGCGTACGCGCCGCTTTCCTGGCTCAGCCCGGACAGCGCGTCGTACTCGCCCAGGATGCCGATCACGGGGCCGCCGTTGCCGGCTTCGGCCACGAACGCCGTAGGAATGCCGGCGGCATCCCGCGTGACGCAGAAACCCGCCTCCTCCAGCATCGCGATATGCAGCTCGGCGGACTTGTGCTCGTCGTAGCGCAATTCCGCCAGGCTCCAGATGCGGTCGCTCAGTTCCGCGTAACGCTCGCTGCGCGCGTCGATGAACGGCGCAAGTTTGTCGATGGCACCCATGGTTTCTCCAGTGGCTGGGGTCGTGTGAGCCGGCTCGCCGCAGGCAAGCACCCGCGCCGCGCCGCAAGGCGCCGGGCCCCTCGGGGCGGCCCGGCGGAAAACGCCGCTTACTCGTCGAGCTTGATTCCGGCAGTTTCAATGATTTTCCGGTTGGCGGCCAGCGTCTGCGCGATGCGCTCGGCGAACGCCTGCGGCGAGCCCACGTCAGGTTGCGCGCCCAGGGTTGCCAGGCGCTGCACCAGCGCCGGGTCGGCCAGCGCACGATCCACGGCCTGGTTCAAGCGCTGCACCACGGCATCGGGCGTCCCGGCGGGCGCGACCAGTCCAAACCAGGTCTGGCCCAGCGCGTTCAACTGCGGATAACCCAGTTCCGCCAAGGTGGGCAGCGCCGGCATGCCGGCCAGCCGTCCGGGCGCGGACACCGCGATCGCGCGCAGCTTGCCGGCCTTGATCAGCGATTGCGCCGACGCGTACTGGTCCTGCTGCACCTGCACCTCCCCGCCCACCGCCGCGGTCAGCGCCGGCCCCATGCCGCGGTAGGGCACGTGCAGCACGTCCACCTTCAGGTCGGCGTTCATGGCCGCCAGGTTCAGGTGCCCCAGCGAACCCACGCCCGGCGAGCCGAAGGAATACTTACCGGGATGGGTCCGCAGTTCGGCCACGAACTGCGCGAAATCCTGCGCCGGGAACGCCGGGTTCACCATCCACACGACGGGCACGGTCGCCACCGATGCCACCGGCTTCAATTGCGTCTCGGGGTCGACCCGTTTGGTGCCGTACAGCAGCGGGTTGACGGCCATGGTGCTGACGGTCGCCATGCCCAGCGTGTAGCCGTCCGCGTCGGCCCGCGCCACAGCCTCGGTGCCGATCAGGCCGCCCGCGCCCGCGCGGTTTTCCACCACCACGCTCTGGCCCAGCTCCTTGCGCAGGCCGTCGGCCACCGCGCGCGCCAGCACGTCCGTGGATCCGCCCGGGGCGAACGGCACGATAAGGCGCACGGGCTGGGACGGATATCCGCCCTGGGCGGCCGCCAGGGAAGACGCGCCGAGCATCACGGCGCAAACAAGGGCATGCAGCAGGCGGTACTTCATGAACGAACCACTCCTTGGGAGAAGGAAGCAATGACAGGAATTGCCGCATTGTGGCCAGGGCATATCCTTATTTCAAATACATTTATGGCCTCGTATATTCAAAATTTGAATACCTTGGATCGACCTTCATGGACATTGCCCCCGCCACGCTCCTGGCCCGCCTGCTTGCCAAGGGCCGCTTGCGCCACCTGCAGTTGCTGGCGGGCATTGCCGACCTCGGCAGCATCCAGCAGGCGGCCAGCCACATCGGCATGAGCCAGCCCGCCGCCACGCACGCCCTGGCCGATATCGAAGACCTGTTGGGCGTGCGCCTGTTCGAACGCCATGCGCGCGGCATGCGGCCCACGCGCAGCGGCCAGCTCATGGCGGAATGCGCCCGGGGCATGCTGACGACCCTGCGCGCCTCCACCGACTCCGTCACCGCCCTGCGCCAGGGCGCCACCGGCTACCTGCGGCTGGGGGCCATTCCGGCCGCCAGCGGCGGCCTGCTGGCCGAACGCCTGCCGGCCTACATGACGGCGCACCCCGGGCTGCAGGTGGAAATCGTGGAGGGCAGCCGCGAGCAGCTGTTGCCGCAGGCCGCCAACGGCAACCTGGACATGCTGCTGTGCCGGCTGCCCGACGCGGTGCCGACGGGGCTGGAATTCGCGCCGCTGCAACAGGACGAAGCCGTGATCGTGGCGGCGGCGGGCCATCCGCTGCTGGCGCCGGACAGCGCGCCCACGCCGGCTCAGATCGCCAGCCAGCTCTGGATCGAGCCTCGGCCGGAACTGGCCATCCACGCGGTCTTCAAGGCCTTCTTCGAGCGCGCGGGCATCGTTCCCCGCCTGTGCAGGCTGGCCAGCGCCGCCCCGCCCATGCCGCTGCTCATCGCGGTCATGCAGGCCCAGCAGGCCTTGGCGATGGTGCCGCAGACCCTGGCCAACTGGTACCTGCAGCACGGGCACTTCCAACGCTTGCGGATTGCCTCTCCGGGCGCGTTCCAGCCGATAGGCGCGGTCGTTCCCGAGCGGGGACCCGGCCGCGACTTCCTGGAGTGGCTAAGCCGCTAGGGCGAAAAAAAACCGCACCCCCGTAGGGATGCGGCCTTGTTCCTGCGATCAAGGGGGCAAAGCCCCCCCGCCGTGCTTAGACGGCGGCTTCGCGCGCGGCGCGCTTGCGCTCGTTTTCGAGCAGGTAGCGCTTGCGCAGGCGGATCGACTTGGGGGTGATTTCCACCAGTTCGTCGTCGTCGATGAATTCCACCGCATATTCCAGCGACATCTGGATCGGCGGAACCAGGCGCACGGCTTCGTCGGTGCCCGAGGCGCGCACGTTGGTCAGCTGCTTGCCCTTGATGGGGTTCACGACCAGGTCGTTGTCACGGCTGTGGATGCCGATGATCATGCCTTCGTACAGCGCGTCGCCCGGGCTGACGAACATGCGGCCGCGATCCTGCAGCTTCCACAGGGCGTAGGCCACGGCATCGCCATGATCCTGGCTGATCAGCACGCCGTTGCGGCGCTCGCCGATCGAACCTTCCTTGATGGGCGCATATTCGTGGAAGATGTGGCTCATCAGGCCGGTGCCGCGCGTCAACGTCAGGAATTCGTTCTGGAAGCCGATCAGGCCGCGGGCCGGGATCAGGTATTCCAGGCGGGTACGGCCGCGGCCGTCCGGCTGCATATCCTGCAGGTCGCCCTTGCGGCGGCCCAGCTCTTCCATCACGCCGCCCTGGTGGGCGTCTTCCACGTCGATGGTCAGCGATTCGAACGGCTCGCACTTCACGCCGTCGATGTCCTTGAACACCACGCGCGGCCGCGACACGGCCAGCTCGTAGCCTTCGCGGCGCATCGTTTCCAGCAGGATGGTCAGGTGCAGTTCGCCACGGCCCGACACTTCGAACACCGTGTCGTCGCCCGTGTCGCGCACGCGCAGCGCCACGTTGGACTTCAGCTCGCGGTCCAGGCGGTCGCGCAGCTGGCGGCTGGTCACGAACTTGCCTTCGCGGCCGGCCAGCGGCGACGTGTTCACCATGAAGTTCATGGTCAGGGTGGGCTCGTCGATGCGCAGCATCGGCAGCGCTTCCTGCGTCACCGGATCCATCACGGTGCAGCCGATGCCCAGTTCTTCGATACCGTTGACCAGCACGATGTCGCCGGCTTCGGCTTCATCCACCACCACGCGCTCCAGGCCGTGGAACTTCAGCACCTGGTTGATACGGCCGCGGCCGCCCTGGCCGTCGGGACCGAACTTGTAGGCCACTTCCATGCCGGGGCGCATGCGGCCACGGTTGACGCGGCCCACGCCGATCTTGCCGACGTAGCTGTTGTAGTCCAGCGAGATGATCTGCATCTGCAGCGGACCGTTGGGATCGTCGTCGCGCTGCGGCACGTGTTCGAGGATCGCTTCGAACAGGGGGCGCATATCGCCTTCGCGCACGTCGGGGTTCAAGCCGGCGTAGCCCGACAGGCCCGAGGCGTACACCACCGGGAAGTCCAGCTGTTCATCGGTGGCGCCCAGCTTGTCGAACAGGTCGAACGTAGCGTTGATGACGAAATCGGTGCGGGCGCCGGGGCGGTCCACCTTGTTGACCACGACGATGGGCTTCAGGCCGAGGGCCAGCGCCTTGCGGGTCACGAAGATAGTCTGGGGCATGGGGCCTTCGACCGCGTCCACCAGCAGCAGCACGCCGTCGACCATGGACAGCACGCGCTCGACTTCGCCGCCAAAGTCCGCGTGTCCCGGGGTGTCGATGATGTTGATGTGCGTGCCTTCGTATTCGACGGCACAGTTCTTGGCCAAAATCGTAATGCCGCGTTCTTTTTCCAGATCGTTCGAGTCCATGACCCGTTCGGTCAGCGCCTGGTTTTCGCGGAAGGTGCCGGATTGGCGCAGCAGCTGGTCGACCAGGGTGGTTTTACCGTGGTCCACGTGGGCGATGATGGCGACGTTGCGCAAGGCGCGAGTCATAGCGAGTCCTTTAAGGTCAGGGTGGAGGGCAGCAAGCCCTCCGGCAATTCGTTCAGTGCAAGCAATGCCTGCTTCGGGTCTGGCATGGCCTGCAAGGCTTCCAGCGCAACGGCGCGTTCCAGGGAAAATGGCCCGACGTGCGTGCGCCGCAGCGCCGTCAGGTGGGCGTAACAGCCCAGCACGCGCCCGATGTCCTGGGCCAGTGTCCGGATGTATGTGCCTTTACTGCATGCCACATCGATCTCGGCTTCGGTCCCGTTCAGGGACAGCAGTTCGATGCGGTAAATCGTGATCTGGCGCGGCGGCCGTTCCAGCTCGATGCCGGCGCGCGCGTACTCGTACAAGGGCTTGCCGTCGCGCTTGAGCGCCGAATACATCGGCGGAATCTGCTCAATCGTGCCCGAGAAACGTGACAGCGCTTCGCGCAGGGCCTGCTCGTCCACCGCGAAGCCCGGCTCGGCCGTGGACACCACGTTGCCGGTCAGGTCGCCAGAGTCGGTTTCCGACCCAAATTGCAGCGTAGCGCGATATGCCTTGTCGGCGTTCAGCATCGCGCCGGAAATTTTCGTTGCCTTGCCCATACAGCACACCAGCAGGCCGGTGGCGAAGGGATCCAGGGTGCCGGTATGGCCGGCTTTCGCCGCGTCCATGGCACGTTTGGCGCGCTGCAGCGCGTGGTTGCTCGACAAACCTACAGGTTTGTCGAGCAACAGCACACCGTCGAGCGCAAGCCCGCGTCGTTTAGCCATCGTCGGAATCCGGTAATGAAGCAGTGACGACAGCCCGATCAGGACTGGTCTTCAGGTTCGTCGGGCACGCCCGAGTGCGGGCCGGGCCGATTTGCGCGGTCGATCAGGATCGACATTTCGATGCCACGGGCAATCTGCTCGTCGTGGATGAAACGCAAAGTGGGGACAGTGTGAATGTGCAACAGCTTGTAGAGCTGGGAGTGCAGCCAGCCGGCCTTCTCGTTCAGCAAGGCGGTCGCGGCTTCGGGCTCGGCGCCCAAAACCGTGAAGTACACCTTGGCATGCGCGTAGTCGGTCGACAGTTCCACACCAGAGAGCGTGATCAAGCCAGCGCGGGTCGTGTCGATCTCGCGCTGGATGATCCCGGCCAGATCCTTCTGGATCTGGTCGGCCAGCCGCAGATTGCGGCCGGGGATGGCTTTGGACTTGTGACGGCTCATTGGAAGCAATGCCTGGCGGACGCTTTACAGCGTACGCGCGATTTCCTTGATTTCAAAGACTTCCAGCTGGTCGCCCACCTGGATGTCGTTGTTGCCGCGCAGCGTAAGGCCGCAGTCGAAACCCGACTTGACTTCCTTGACGTCGTCCTTGAAGCGGCGCAGCGAATCGAGCTGGCCGGTCCAGTGGACCACGTTGTTGCGCAGCAGGCGGACCTGCGAATCGCGACGCACGATGCCGTCGAGCACCATACAACCGGCGATGTTGCCGATGCGGGAGATGCTGTAGACCTCGCGGATCTCGACCAGGCCGATGACCTCTTCCTTCTTCTCGGGCGCCAGCATGCCCGACATGGCTGCCTTCACTTCATCCACGGCGTCGTAAATGATGTTGTAGTAGCGCACGTCGATGCCGTTGGACTCGGCCAGCTTCTTGGCGCTGGCTTCGGCCCGGACGTTGAAGCCGATCACGACGGCGTTCGAGGCGATGGCCAGGTTGATGTCGCTTTCCGAGATGCCGCCCACGGCGGCGTGCACGACCTGCACGCGCACTTCGTCGGTCGACAGCTTGGTCAGCGATTGCACCAGCGCTTCCTGCGAACCCTGGACGTCCGTCTTCACGATCAATGCCAGGGTCTGCGTGCCTTCGCCCAGGTTGTCGAACATGGACTCCAGCTTCGCAGCCTGCTGGCGGGCCAGCTTGACGTCGCGGAACTTGCCTTGGCGGAACAGGGCGATTTCACGCGCCTTGCGTTCGTCGGACAGCACCATCAGTTCGTCGCCGGCCGCCGGCACTTCGGTCAGGCCCTGGATTTCGACGGGGATCGACGGACCGGCTTCCTGGATCGGCTTGCCGTTCTCGTCGAGCATGGCGCGCACGCGGCCGAAGCTCGCGCCGGCCAGCACCACGTCGCCACGGTGCAGCGTGCCGCTTTGCACCAGGATGGTCGCGACCGGGCCGCGGCCCTTGTCGAGGCGGGCTTCGATCACCAGGCCCTTGGCGGGCGCCTCGACCGGCGCCTTCAGTTCCAGCAGTTCGGCTTGCAGCAGCACGTTCTCGAGCAGGGCGTCGATGCCCTCGCCGGTCTTGGCCGACACCGGCACGAACGGCACGTCGCCGCCGTATTCTTCCGGCACCACCTCCTCGGCAACCAGTTCCTGCTTGACGCGGTCCGGGTTGGCGCTGGGCTTGTCGATCTTGGTCATGGCCACGACCATGGGAACGCCAGCCGCCTTGGCGTGGTGGATGGCTTCACGCGTCTGCGGCATCACGCCGTCGTCGGCCGCGCAGACCAGGATAACGATGTCGGTGGCCTTGGCGCCGCGGGCACGCATGGCGGTGAACGCCTCGTGGCCCGGGGTATCCAGGAAGGTCACCATGCCACGCTCGGTTTGAACGTGGTAGGCGCCGATGTGCTGCGTAATGCCGCCGGCTTCGCCCGCGGCAACCTTGGCGCGGCGGATGTAGTCCAGCAGCGAGGTCTTGCCGTGGTCGACGTGGCCCATGACGGTAACGACCGGGGCGCGCGGCAGCATTTCGGCTTCGGTGCCGGCGGCCGTTTCGTCCAGGAAGGCTTCCGGATCGTCGAGCTTGGCGGCGATGGCGATGTGGCCCAGTTCCTCGACCACGATCATGGCCGTTTCCTGGTCCAGAACCTGGTTGATGGTGACCATCTGGCCCAGCTTCATCAATTGCTTGATGACTTCGGCGGCCTTGACGGACATTTTGTGGGCCAGGTCGGCCACGCTGATGGTTTCCGGCACGTGGACTTCACGTGCGATGAATTCCTGCGGCGCCGGCTCGTTGCGGCGGTCGTTCTGCTGGTTGCGGCCACCACGGCCGCCGCCCTTGCCGCCCTTGCCGCCGGCGCGCCAGCCGTCGCGACTGGCCGGAGCGGCGGGCTTGTCCGCGGGCTTCTTGCGCGAGGCGTCGTCGGACCAGGTCGAAGCGACTTCGGCCGTCTTGATGGTCTTCTTGCTGCCGGGAGCGGCGGGCTTGGCGTCTTTCTTCGCGCCAGGAGCGGCGCCGGGCTTGCCGGCCGGCTTGTGCAGCGTGCCCGAAATCGGCGCGGCGGCAGGCGCCTCCGGTTCGGGAGCGCGCAGCACCTTGCGCGGACGGTTCAGCATCTCGCGCAGGGCAGCGGCTTCGGCCTCGGCGGCACGGCGGGCCTCATCGCGGGCCGTCGGCGTGGCGGAGGCGGCAAGCGGCGGCGCGGCGCGGCGGTTGTCGGCACGGTTGCCGACCTTCGCGGCGGGCGCGGCGGCCTTGACGGGTTCGGACTTCGCGGCAGGCTGGGCCTGCGCGGCAGGCGCGGCGGCCTGGGAGGTAGATGGTTCGGACTTATTGGCTAGCACAACGGGTTCCGGCTTGGCTTCTTCAGCCTTGGGCTCGGTGGTTTCAGTCTTGACTTCGGGCTTGGCCTCTTGGGCCACGGGCTCGGCAGGAGCAGGCGCCGGCGTCGGTTCGGGTTCAGGTTGGGCCTGGACCTCGGCGGGTTTCGCCTCGACGGGGGCGGGCACTTCGGCCGCGACGGATTCAACGGGCGCGGGCGCTTCTACCGGCGCGGGCGCTTCTACAGCAACGGGCTCTTCCGCCTTGGCGGGGGCCTCGGCCTCCGCCTGGACGACGGGCGCGGCCTCGCGAGGCTCGGCCACGGCAGGCGCCTCGGGAGCAGCCGGCGCGGACACCTGCTGCGCCTCTTCGACGGAGGCTTCATCTTCGGCGCGCGCGGACGCGGCCTGTTCCAGGGCGATTTCGGAGGGATCACGCTTGACGAACACGCGCTTCTTGCGCACTTCGACCTGGATCGTACGCGAGCGGCCGGTGGCGTCAGCCTGCCGGATCTCGGACGTCTGGCGGCGCGTCAGGGTGATCTTCTTGCCTTCGGTCGCGCCGTGAGCGCGGCGCAGCGATTCGAGCAATTTCGCCTTGTCGCTGTCGGTGACGGCATCGTCCACCGATTTGAGGTCAACGCCGGCCGAGCGCAGCTGATCCAGCAGCACATTGGCAGGCATTTTCAGCTCGGTAGCGAACTGGGCGACGGTGTTACTCGACATTAGGCTCTCTCTTCCCTATATGCAGCTATTACAAACAACGTGAACTTGCGGGAGGATGGAACGCATCCATCCACCGCAGACCCGTGTCCTTTTGGTTATTCTTCGTCGAACCAATGGGCGCGGGCACGCATGATGAGGTCGCTGGCGTCCTGCTCGGTCAAGCCAGCGATTTCCGCCAGTTCGTCCGTCGCCAATTCGGCCAGATCGTCACGCGTATGCACTTGACGCTCGGCCAGCTTGGCGGCCAGTTCGGGCGTCATGCCTTCGAGTTCAAGCAAATCCTGTGCGGTCTCAAGGCGCTCTTCCTGGGCGATCGCCTCGGTCAGCAGCGCATTGCGGGCACGGGCGCGCAACTCATTGATGGTGTCTTCGTCAAACGCCTCGATTTCCAGCAATTCCTGCATGGGAACGTAAGCGATTTCCTCGATACCGGTGAAACCCTCGTCAATCAGGATGTCGGCGACTTCCTCGTCGACGTCCAGCTTGCTCATGAACGTGGCGCGCAGGCCCGAACGCTCGACTTCCTGGCGGTTCAGGCTTTCTTCCGGCGTCATGATGTTGATCTGCCAGCCGGTCAGCTCGGAAGCCAGGCGCACGTTCTGCCCCTTGGCGCCAATGGCCTTGGGCAGGTTTTCCTCGTCCACCACGACGTCCATCGCGTGCTTGTCTTCGTCAACGACGATGGACTCGACGTTGGCCGGCGCCAGGGCGCCGATGACAAACTGCGCGGGATCTTCCGACCACAGCACGATGTCGACCTGCTCGCCGCCCAGCTCATTGCGAACGGCGGTCACGCGCGAACCGCGCATGCCCACACACGTGCCGATCGGATCGATACGCTTATCGTATGCCACCACGGCGATCTTCGCACGCACCCCGGCGTCGCGGGCGGCGGCCTTGATCTCCAGCAGGCCTTGCTCGATTTCGGGAACTTCGTTCTCGAACAGCTGGCGGATGAACTCGGGCGACGTACGCGACAAGATCACCTGCTGGCCGCGCGCGGCGTGGTCGACACGCAACACAAAGGCGCGGACGCGGTCGGCCACCCGGAGGTTTTCCTTCGGAATCATTTCGGAGCGCGGCAGGCGCGCTTCGATCTTGCCGGTTTCGATGATGGCGTCGCCCTTGTCCATGCGCTTGATCGTGCCGGACACGATGGTTTCGCCACGCTCGAGGAAGTCGTTCAGCACCTGTTCGCGTTCCGCGTCGCGGATCTTCTGCAGGATGGCCTGCTTGGCCGCCTGCGCGCCGATGCGGCCGAACTCGATGGGTTCGAGCGGCTCTTCGATGTACTCGCCTTCCTTGATGCCAGGAACGATTTCCAGCGCGTCCGACAGCATTTCCTGCTTGTCGGGCTCTTGCAGGCCTGCCTCGTCGGGCACGACCAGCCAGCGGCGGAAGCCTTCGTGATCGCCCGTATCCCTATCGATGGCGACACGGATGTCCGCATCATCTTTGAAGCGTTTTTTCATCGCCGAGGCCAGCGCGCTTTCAAGCGCGCCGAACACGACGTCGCGCGTGACGTTCTTTTCACGCGCCAAGGCATCGACCAACAGAAGAATTTCGCGACTCATCGCTTTTTGCCCTTGAAATCCAGAACGGGATCCAGTTTTGCACGTTCGACATCCTCGACCGTGAAATTCAACACCTGGACTTCGTTCTTTTTTGCCTCAAATTCGAGACCGAACACGGTCTTGTGCACCCCAGCAGCCGCGTCGGAGGCCGCGGCGCCGTCTTCGGGCACGGTCAACGTGCCGGAAAAGACCTTGCGTCCGTCCAATGCCTCGCGCAGCTTGATTTCGATGCGCTCGCCTGCGAACCGGCGGAAATCGGCCTCGTTGCGCAGCGGGCGGTCCACGCCCGGCGAACCGACTTCCAGCCGCTTGTAGTCGATGTTCTCGACTTCAAACACCCGCGACAACTGGCGGGATACCTGCTCGCAGTCTTCGATGCGCACACCGCCGACCCGATCGATCGTGACGCGCAAAAGGCCCAGGGCGGCACGCTCGACGTCTACGAGTTCGACGTCCATGCCGGCCAGAGCCTCTTTGGTCAATGCGAATAAATCAGCCATATACTCAAAAAAAATGGGCTGCACGCCCAGCCCACCGTATTGCACAGCGCCCAGCCGCTTCCCTACAACACGTAAGGAGCAATGCTGGGCAGTGCCCTATATTGCGACCTAAATTTTGGCTTGCGCCGCCCGGCCCGCCGTCTGCATCGCCGGCTCGCGCCCGCTGCTTTCCAGCTGGCCACCGGGTTGACGACCGTATCGGTAACCCCATGCGCCGGCACTTTACGAGAAAGCGCACAGCGCCGCTCAACCGGATCGCCGCCTATCTTGCCTGCCTGCCTACCCTGTATTGCCGGGCTTACCCATCCAACTGGCGTCGGGCAAGGGAAAGACGCGAAGCCATGAAAACCATTGATTTTACCAGATAAACTGGAAAAACGCCTGATTCGTCACGGGCTTACGTTTATATGGGACACATCGGGCCCAGCAGCGCGGCCAGCGCGCCGCTTCGCAGCCGTCAACGACCCCGATGGCTGCGCCCGCCCATCACGCCAAGGCGGGACTCATGCGCCGACGCGCCCCGGGGCTGCCAGTCGTCGCCGCGCGGCGCGGCACTACGCGGCGCCCGCGGCTTGCCGCCAGCACCCGGCCCTTTGTTGCCGCCAGAACGCGCACCCTCGGCCTTGTTTCCGCCACGCCCGCCGGCTGCCGGCTTGCCCGTGCGGCCGGCGGCGTTGCCGCCGCGCGCGCCTGCCGGCTTGCCGCCCGGTTTACCGCCGCCAGCGGCCTTGCGGCCGGCGCCTGCCGGTGCCTCGGCTACGTTGCCGGTCGCGGCATTGCCCGACGGACCGTTCGCCGACGCGGCGCGGGGACCTCGCCCCTTCCCGCCCGACTTGCCGCCGGGTTTGCCACCCGCTTTGCCGCCCGCGGCCGACGGACGTCCGCCGGCGGGCTTGCCGCCCTTGCGGTTGCCCCCTTCGCCAGCCAGTGGATGGCCATTGGCATAGCCGCCCGCGATCATCAGCCCGGTCCCGAAAGGATCGGACGGACAAGCCTGCGCCTGCCCCGCGCTGCCCTGGCGGCCGCCCTGCAGCTTGCCGCGGCGGCCGATGCGGGCGCCGTTCATGCCGTTGCGATCCATCGTGCCGAAGCCCGGCGGCAGAGCGCTGTCATGGGATTGAGGCTGCTTGGACCGGCGGCGGTTACCGCCGGATTCGTCGTCTTCACGCAACAGTCCCAGCTGAACCATCAGCGCGCTGACCAGCGACGGATCCAACTCGTCCCAGCGGCCCCGGCGCAACGTGCGCGGCAGGACGATATCGCCGAAACGCGTACGAATCAGCCGGCTGACGGTGACGCCGACCGCCTCGAACATGCGACGGACTTCGCGGTTGCGGCCTTCCTGCAGGGTGACGCGGTACCAGCGATTGCTGCCGTCGCCGCCCAGGTAATCCAGGGAACCGAATGCCGCCAGGCCGTCGTCCAGCTGGATGCCGTCGACCAGGGACTGGCGCTGCGCCTCGTCCATTTCGCCCAGCACGCGAACCGCGTACTCGCGCTCCGTGCCGTAGCGCGGGTGCATGATGCGGTTGGCCATGTCGCCGGAGGTCGTGAAGATCAGCAGACCTTCAGTGTTCAGGTCCAGGCGGCCGACCGACAGCCACTTGCCGGTGCGCAGCTTGGGCAGACGCGCGAAGACGCTTGCTCGGCCGCCCGGGTCGTCATGGCTGACGATTTCGCCCGCGGGCTTGTGATACAGGATCACGCGCGGCGGCTTCTTGGTATTCGTCCGCATGATGGGCTTGCCATTGACGCGGACCTGGTCGTTGGGCGCAACACGCTGGCCGATGTGCGCCGGTTCGCCGTTGACCGACACACGGCCCGCAACGATCAGCTCTTCCATTTCGCGGCGCGATCCGATGCCTGCGTCTGCCAGCACCTTGTGCAGCTTGGGCATGACCGCTTCGCTGTTCAGGTACTTGCCCAGCCGCTGCTCCATGCGGTCTGCGGTATCCAGGTACGACAAAGCCTGCTCGGCTTCCTGCTCCGTGCCACGGGAGTCCGGGGACTCGACCGGGGCGGCGGCGGACTCGGCCGCTGCGGGCTGGCCCTCGCTGGCGGGCGCCTGCTCGGCCGCGGCATCGCCGCGACGGCGGCGGAAAGGCGTCCTCAGCTTGCGTCCGCGCCCGCGGGCGCCGGCTTCGCCTTCGGCCGCCGGCTCACGCGCGGCGGAGGATTCGGGCTGGCCGCTCGAAGCGGCATCATCCGAACGGGGATTGTCGTCCTGCATTGTTGTATTCGTTGTCACTGGGACAGCTCCGAATTTCAAACTTGGGTGGGCCTGCCGGGGGCAGGCTCGTCATCATCTGGGGACGCCGACTCTCGGTCGGCCTCGGGCCGCTCGAGGCCTGCCTCGTCCGGTTCCGGGGAGGCGGCATCCGGGCCAGGCCGAACAGGATCGGCAAAACCGGAAGCGGGCTCATGCCCGGCAGCGGCAGGCGCCGCGGTATCGGTCTCGTCAATCGGGTCGGTCGGTTCCGCGTGTTTTGCGTTCTCGACGCTTTCCTTTGCAGCACCGGCCTCTGGGGCATCGGCGGCCATATCGGAAATGTCGCTGCCAACCTCGCCGTCGGGAAAACCGGGCGCGGCTGGCGTATCGGACAAGCCTTCGGCTTGCTCCCGGACGGTGGATTCGTCTGCGGGATCCGCGCCTTCTTCTGTGCGCGAAAGCCGGAATTCTACGCTATCGACCGGGTCTGTGGGTATATCCTGTTCCGAAACAGACAATTCCGCAACCGGGATAGCGGCCGAGGGCACCTCGGATTCGCCCATCACCTGCTGCACCTCGCCCAGATCCAGGCCGGCCAGCGCGGCAGCGGCCTGCGCGGACTCCAGCGCGGGCAATTCGTCCAGCGCGCGCAGGCCCAGGTCATCGAGGAACTGCCGCGTCGTGCCGAACAGGGCGGGGCGCCCCGGCGCGTCGCGGTGGCCAATGACCTCGATCCAGCCCCGGTCCTCCAGGGCCTTCACGATCTGCGACGACACGGTCACCCCGCGGATGTCTTCGATATCGCCCCGCGTCACCGGCTGGCGCCAGGCCACAATGGCCAGCGTTTCCATCACAGCGCGGGAGTATTTGGGCGGCTTCTCGGGATTGAGCCTTTCAAGGTAGCGCTGCATGCGCGGCCGGCTCTGGAAGCGCCACCCCGTCGCCAGCTGCACCAATTCCAGGCCGCCATCGGCCCAGTTGCTCTGGAGCGTCTCCAGCAGCGCGCGCAGCGCGCTATTGTCGAATAGTTCATCGTCCCCGAATAGCTTGCGCATTTCGGACAGTTGCATCGGCTGCGCCGCGCACAGAAGCGCGGTTTCCAGCACGATTATTGCCTCGCTATCGTTCATCGACATTCAAATTCAAAAGGGCTAACTTGCGCTAGGTTGAAAATAAGGCTACTATTCATTTCTCAGACGCGGGGTGGAGCAGTCTGGCAGCTCGTCGGGCTCATAACCCGAAGGTCGTAGGTTCAAATCCTGCCCCCGCAACCAAATTGATCGAGGCCTGGCGAATTCGCCGGGCCTTTTTCATTTGTGCGGCGCCTGCCGGCACACAGGCAAAACGAGCGCCAAGCACCACGCAACCCGCCGCCCGGCACTCGGCCTCAATGGCGAGCCAGCAACAGACAGCGTTGGTTTGCGAAGTTCTCACTGGATTCCTGTGTATACCGCCACCCGCTTCGGTCATGCGCCGGAACGGCCGCGTCAATCGAATCTGAGCGGAATGCCCGCCACGACCGTGCGCGGCAAACACCTTAAGCAATTTCTGGAAAAGCTGGCACAAATCGCCAACTAGACTGCGGAATGCGCCGGCAACCCGGCGCCACCTTCCGCGGCATCGATATCAAGGACCTGAATCGCCAGGCACCTGGCGCCACGGCGCGGCGGACAAACCGCCACCATCCGGAAGCCCGATGCGCCTCCCCTCGTGCACCCGGAAACCGGCTCCGCGATGCTGCGGCTCTTCCCCGAGCCGAAACTACGATTCTTAGATGTTTTCCAAGACTACATGACGGCGGACATCAGCCTGCCGCGCAACGGCCTTCGGGGAGAAGTTCCGGCCAACCTCGCCGGGCCCACTGAAGCCGTCGCCAAATTATACCGTCAACTACCCTGCCCTCAAGCGCCCGGACCTTTCGGCGCGTCCCGCACGGTTACGCCCCGGGCTTGTCCCAAGGCGTGGATTCCAGCCGCTCGACCAGGAAATCCAGCATCGAGCGCAGGATCAGCGGCATCTGGCGGCGCGAGGCATAGATGCCGTAAATGCCCAGCTCCTGGGGTTTGCTCTGCGCCAGGATAGCCCGCAGGCGGCCGGCCGCGACGTACTCAGAAGCGTAGTAGGTCGGCAGCATGGCAATGCCCGCGCCCTCCAGGGCCGCGCGCGTCAGGACCGACACCTCGTTCGCGCTGATGTTGCCGCTGACCGGCACATCCACGGTTTCGCCATCGCGCTCGAAGCGCCACAGGCTCTTGCCGAAATACGAATGGGTCAGGCAATTGCGCAGGGACAGATCCTCGATGCGCGCCGGCACGCCCTCGCGCTCCAGGTACTCCGGCGAGGCGCAGACCACCGAACGGCAGACCGCCAGCTTGCGGGCGATCAGATTGGGATCCAGGTCGTTGGTGATGCGCACGGCCAGATCGACCCGCTCTTCCACCAGATTGACGGCGCGGTCCACCAGCATCAAGTCCACCGACGTGCCCGGATGCCGCTTCACGTACTCGGTAATCGCGCCGGCCAGATGGCGGGAACCGAACGACATGCTGGTGGTGATGCGCAACAAACCGCGCGGCGTATCTTCCGGCGTGGCTACCGCGCTGCGCAGGTCCCCCACCATGTCCAGCATCTGCCGGCAGCGCGGCAACGTCTCGGCGCCGGCGGGGGTCAGGCTGAGGCGGCGCGTCGTGCGGTGCAGCAAACGCACGCCGACCCACTGCTCCATCTCTGCGAGATAGCGCGACACCATAGCGCGCGACATGTCCAGATGCACCGCGGCCGCTGACAGGCTCCCCCTGTCGGCGACTTCGACGAACACCTGCATGGCTTTCAGACGATCCATGATTGTCTCGATTTCTGCATCAGACTGATCGGTTATACCGTATTTCCGTGCAACACCGACACCACAAATCGAGAGCCTCGCGCCCAAGGCGCCGCCATCTGGCGGCGATCAGCCGGGCGGCTGGCCCAGCGCCTCGCCGACGGCGCGCCGCAGCGCATCGCCATCGAGGCCGCGCAAGATAAAGACGAGCCGCGACGCGCGATCGCCGTCCGGCCACCGGGCAAGCTGCCTGACCGGATAGAGTTCGCCATGCACCCCATGCACCTCGCATGGCAGGGCCTCGCCCTCGAAGCACACCAGCCCCTTCATCCGCAGCAAGCCCGGCCCGAAACGCTCCAGAATCCGCGACACCCCGGCGAGAAATGCCGGCCGGCCGACCGGCGACTGCAGGACCATCGAAAAGCTCGCCACCTGCGCATGCCCGCCCGCCCGCGGCGCCGAAAAGGGCCGCAGCCAATTGGCCAGCGCAACCCCATCGCGCCGGGCTTGCATGTCCGGCCCTTCCCGCAGCACACTGGCCAGAGGTTCGCCGGGCCGCTGCACGCAACGCTGCGCGCCGGGATTGATGGCAACGACGGCCTGCTCCGCGCGGCGCAACTGATCATCGTCGGCCAGATCCGCCTTGCTGAACACCACGGCGTCCGCCAAGGCCAGTTGCCGCGATGCTTCCGGCTGCCCGGCCAGTTGCTCCGCCCCCTGCCGCGCATCCACCAGCACGATCGCTCCGCGGTATTCGTAGCGCTCGGACAGGAAACGGTCGTGCTTGAGCGTGAACAGGATGGACGCGGGGTCCGCCAGCCCGCTGGTCTCGATCAGCACGCGGCGAAACGGCTTGATCCGGCGGCTGAGCGCCTGCATGAACAGGTCGCGCAGGGTATCGACCACCGCGCCGCTGACCACGCAGCACAGGCACCCGCCTTCGACCAGGACGACATTGTCGCGCGCCTCGCGGACCAGATGATGATCGACGCCCACATCGCCATATTCATTGACGATCACGACGGCATCCGCATATGCCGGATCCCGCAGCAGGCGATTGAGCAGCGTGGTCTTGCCGCTGCCCAGGAACCCGGAGATCACCGTTACGCCGATGCGCTTGCGGTCTTCCTCGTCCCTATGAACTTCTTCCCTATGAACTTCTTCCATATGAACCGTCCGATGGGCGCGTTGGGCGCCAGCCGGCGCCGCCGGCCCGCGAAAACCAAAAGGGCCATTCACTTGCGTGAATGGCCCTGAATTCTTTGGCTCCCCGAGCTGGGCTCGAACCAGCGACCTGCGGATTAACAGTCCGTCGCTCTACCGACTGAGCTATCGGGGAACTGCTAAGAAGTGAGATTATGAACGAAATTTTCAACCCATGCAAGTCCGTACTTTTTTTGCTTTTTCCCCGCCTCTCGTTTCACATCGGCAAAAAACTCTGATATGATTTCGGTCTTTCCAGATCAGGCCCCATAAACAAGGGCACGGTTGAGAAAAAAAGCAGCAAAAATGGTATTGCCGGCATAGCTCAGTTGGTAGAGCAGCGCATTCGTAATGCGAAGGTCGTAGGTTCGACTCCTATTGCCGGCACCAGAATTCAAAAAGCAGCCCTCTCGGGCTGCTTTTTTCATTTCCGGGCCGCCCGGCGCCCTGCCTTCGCCGCCCGCCGCGCCAGCCCGACGCGGGAACTCCCCCCGCTGCCGCGCGTCCAACTTTCCGGACCATCCTAGCGGACACTGCCATGCGCATTCTCCTTGTCGAAGACGACATCATGATCGGCGAAAGCGTCCTGGACTGCCTGCGCGCGGAGCACTACGCCGTCGATTGGGTCAAGGACGGCAACGCGGCCGACCTCGCGCTGCGCACCGACGCCTACGACCTGGTTCTCCTGGACCTGGGCCTGCCCAAGCGGGACGGGCTCGCGCTGCTGCGCGATCTGCGCGGCCGCAAAGACCGCACGCCCGTGCTGATCGCCACCGCCCGCGACGCGGTCAGCGACCGGATCGCCGGACTGGACGCCGGCGCGGACGACTACATCGTCAAGCCCTACGACGTGGACGAACTGCTGGCCCGCATGCGCGCGCTGATCCGCCGCAGCGCGGGCCGCGCCGAACCGGTGTTCGAGCACGAAGGCATCACCATCGACCCACAATCCCATGCCGCGATGGTAGATGGCTCGCCCGTGACCCTGACCGCCCGCGAATGGGCCGTGCTCGAACCGCTGATCGCGCGTCCCGGCATGATCTTCTCGCGCGCCCAGCTGGAAGAAAAACTGTATAGCTGGAAAGACAGCATCAGCAGCAACGCGGTTGAGGTTTATATTCATGGCCTGCGCAAAAAACTGGGTCCGGACCTGATCCAGAATGTCAGAGGCGTCGGCTATGTCATCCCTAAAACATGAGCATTCCGCTTAGCTATTCGCTGAGGGCCCGGCTGCTTTTCTTCCTGCTGGCCGCCATCTTGCTGGGCGCGCTGGTGCAGGGCGCGATCGCCTATCGCAGCACGCTGGCGCAGGCCGACGATATCTTCGATTCTCTGCTGCAACGCACCGCCCTGTCGCTGGGCACCGGCGATGGGCTGCTCAGTACGGGGCCTCGGCATGCGCTCGGCGCAGGCTCGCCCGTGGCTGACGACCTCATCATCCAGATCTGGACGCCCGACGGCGTGCGCGTCTTCAACTCGCGCTCGCGCCGCCCGCTGCCCGACCAGATCATCCTGGGGTTCTCCGACGCCAAGATGCAGGGCAGCACCTATCGCGTGTACTCGTTGGCCACGCCCTTCCAGGTCATCCAGGTTGCGCAGGACATGGCGGTCCGCAAAGATATGGCGCGGGCACTGGCGCTGCGCACCGTCGCGCCGATCGCGGCCGCGGCCCCGCTGCTGATGCTGATCATCTGGTGCGTGGTCAGCTGGTCGCTGCGGCCAGTGAAACGGGCACGCGCCCAGGTGGCGGCGCGGCAGCCCGAAGACCTCTCCCCCATCAGCGTGCGGGGGCTGCCCGACGAAATCCGGCCGCTGGTCCAGGAACTGAACCTGCTGCTCGAACGCATGCATGGCGCCTTCGCGCTGCAAAAGCAATTCGTGGGCGATGCCGCGCACGAATTGCGATCTCCGCTGGCGGCCCTGCGCCTGCAATTGCAGGCCTTGCAGCGCGCGGGCGACGCGGACGGCCGTCAGCTGGCCGAGCAGCGCCTGGCGGCCGGCATCGACCGCGCGACCCGCCTGGTGGAGCAATTGCTGTCCATGGCGCGCCATGAAAGCGCCGCCGGCCACGCGCCCGCCGAGGCCGTGGACCTGGCGGACGTGCTGCGCCAGGCCGTGTCCGAAACGCTGCCGCAAGCCAATGCGAAATCGATCACCGTGGATCTGGACGGCGCGCCGCAGGCCTGGGTGCAAGGCCATCGGGATGCGCTTGCGCTGCTGGCCCGCAACCTGCTGGACAACGCGGTCAAGTACACGCCCGAAGGCAAGCGCATCCGCCTGCACCTGGAACAGGCGGCGGGACAAGCCGTGCTGCAGGTCGACGACGAAGGCCCCGGCATCGCGCCGGAGGAGCGCGAGCGCGTGTTCGACCGCTTCTACCGCATCGAGGGCAACACGCAGCACGGCAGCGGCTTGGGGCTGGCGATCGCGCGCGCCATCGCCGCCCGCCACGGCGCGACGATCGCGCTGCAGGACGCTCCGTCCGGCCAGGGCCTGCGCGTGAAGGTGGTTTTTCCCACTTAAGATTCCCCTAAGTGTTAGGCCCGAAGATAGCGCCATGTCCTTCAACATGAACGCAGGAGCCGCCATGAAGACCTCCCAAATGAAACCCTCGCGCCTGGTGATGGCGCTGCTGGCAGCCGGCGCCATTGGCGGCGCCGGCGCAACCGCCGTCGTCGGCGGCGTTTCGATGGCGGCCACCGCGCCGGCCGCCTCCGCCCCCTTCTCGGCGGCCAATCCGTCCACCCCGTCCAACTTCGCGCAGATCACGCGCGACTACGGGCCCGCCGTCGTGAACATCAGCGTCAGCGGCACCCGCAAGGTATCCGCCAGCGAAGGCGATCCGTTCGCCCAGTTCTTCGGCCAGTTCCCCGGCGGCCGCGGCCAGATGCCTTCTCGCGAGGTGCCGATGCGCGGCGAAGGCTCCGGCTTCATCGTCAGCAACGACGGCATCATCCTGACCAATGCGCACGTGGTGCAGGACGCCAAGGAAGTCACGGTGAAGCTGACGGACCGCCGCGAATTCAAGGCCAAGGTGCTGGGCTCGGATCCGCAGACCGACGTGGCCGTGATAAAGATCGACGCCAAGAACCTGCCCGTGGTCAAGGTGGGCGACGTCAACCAATTGCAGGTGGGTGAATGGGTGCTGGCCATCGGCTCGCCCTACGGCCTGGAAAACACGGCCACGGCGGGCATCGTCAGCGCCAAGGGCCGCTCGCTGCCCGACGACACCTCGGTCCCCTTCATCCAGACGGACGTGGCGGTCAACCCCGGCAACTCCGGCGGCCCGCTATTCAACGACCGCGGCGAAGTCGTGGGCATCAATTCGCAGATCTACAGCCGCACGGGCGGGTTCCAGGGCCTGTCCTTCTCGATCCCGATCGACGTGGCCTACAAGATCAAGGATCAGATACTCGAGCACGGCAAGGTGCAGCACGCCAGGCTCGGCGTGACGGTGCAGGAAGTGAACCAGGACCTGGCCGACTCCTTCAAGCTGGATTCGCCCTCGGGCGCGCTGGTGTCCGCCGTCGAAAAGGGCAGCGCCGCCGCCAAGGCCGGCCTGCAGCCCGGCGACGTGGTCCGTCAGATCGACGGCAAAACCATCGTGTCCTCGGGCGACCTGGCGTCCACGATCACGCTGGCCTCGCCGGGCGAGAAGATCAAGCTGGATATCTGGCGCAACGGCGCGCACAAGGAACTGGTCGCCACCCTGGGCAGCATCCCCGCGGACAAGACGCAAGCGTCGGCGGGAGACCAGGAGGTGCAGCGCGGCCAGCTGGGCCTGGCGCTGCGGCCGCTGAGCCCGCAGGAACAGCAGGCGGCGGGCACCGAAGGCCTGCTGATCGAACGGTCGATCGGACCGGCCGCCAAGGCCGGGATCGAGCCAGGCGACGTGCTGCTGTCCCTGAACGGGGTGCCCGTGCACAACGTCGGGCAAGTCAAGGAAGCCTTGTCCAAGGCCGGCAAGACGGTCGCCCTGCTGGTGCAGCGGGGCGAGGACAAGATCTTCGTGCCGGTGCAGATCGGCTGACGTCCGGCCGCCCGTTACACCGAGGGCGGCAGTTATTCCGCGTCGGGCTGCTTGCCCGGCGCGGCCGCGTCGAAAGCCGGCAATTCGCGGCAGGCGGCGTCGATGCGCACGATATTGGGCATGGCCGACAGGTCGCAGCCGAAACGCTGCGCGTTGGCCACCTGGGGCACCAGGCACACGTCGGCGATCGTCGGCGTGTCGCCGTGGCAGAAACGGCCGGTGGCGCCGGAGTTCGCCAGCTGCGCCTCCAGGGCCTCCAGCCCCTGATGCACCCAGTGCTGGTACCAGGCGGTCTTGGCGTCCTCGTCCACACCCAGGGTGTGCTTCAGATACTTCAGCACGCGCAAGTTGTTCAGCGGATGCGTATCGCAGGCTATGCCCAGCGCCAGGTCCCGCACGCGCGCGCGGCCGATCGCGTCGCCCGGCAACAAGGGGATCTGGGGATGCGTTTCTTCCAGGTACTCGATGATGGCCAGCGACTGCCCGATGACGGCATCGCCGTCGACCAGCGTCGGCACCAGGCCGGTCGGATTCATCTTGCGGTAGCCGGCCGACAACTGCTGCCCGCCGTCTTTCAGCAGATGGACCGCCAGGTATTCGTAGGGCAGGCCCTTCAGGTTGAGGGCGATGCGCACCCGGTACGCGGCCGAACTGCGAAAGTAGCTGTACAACTGCATGGAGTCTCCTTGATGTTCTGATCCGGGGCCGCCCGCGGCGGCGCCCGCGGGCCTATTCCAGCGATTCCGTTTGCGCCGACTTGCGCGACAGGCCCTTGGGCAACGGGAAAGCCACATTCTCTTCCAGGCCCGGCATGGTGCGCACCGACACCGCGCCCAGTTCCTTGACGCGCTCGATCACCTGCTGCACCAGGATCTCCGGCGCCGAGGCGCCCGCCGTCACGCCGATGCGCTTGCGGCCGACCAGCCAGGCCGGGTCGATGGACTGCGCGCCATCGATCAGGTACGAAGCCACGCCCTTGCGCTCGGCCACCTCGCGCAGGCGGTTCGAGTTGGAGCTGTTGGGGCTGCCGACCACCAGCACCAGGTCGCAGTCCGGCGCCATCACCTTGACCGCGTCCTGGCGATTCTGGGTGGCGTAGCAGATATCGCTTTTCTTGGGTTCGACGATGCTGGGAAAGCGGGCCTTCAGGGCCTGGGACACCGCCGCCGCGTCATCCACGGACAGCGTGGTCTGCGTGACGTAGGCGAGGTTGTCCGGGTCCGTCACCTGCAGGCCGGCGACGTCTTCCACGGTCTCGACCAGATACATGCCGCCCTGGCCCTGGCCCAGCGTGCCTTCGACCTCGGGGTGGCCCTTGTGGCCGATCATGATGATCTCGCGGCCCGCCGCCCGCATGCGCGCCACTTCGATATGGACCTTCGTGACCAGGGGACACGTAGCGTCGAAGACCTGCAAGCCGCGCGCTTGCGCTTCCGCCCGCACCGCCTTGGACACGCCGTGAGCCGAAAACACCACGATCGAGCCCGAGGGCGCGTCGTCCAGTTCGTCGATGAAGACGGCGCCTTTGGCGCGCAGGTCTTCCACGACATAGCGGTTGTGGACGATTTCGTGGCGCACGTAGATCGGCGCGCCATGCAGTTCGAGCGCGCGCTCGACGATATCGATGGCGCGATCCACGCCCGCGCAGAAGCCGCGCGGCTGCGCCAGCAGGACTTCGGCGTCGGAAGCGGTTACGGCCTGGCTCATCAGAGCACCCCCAGGAGCGCCACGTCGACCCGCAGGCTGATGCCCGCGAGCGGGTGGTTGAAATCGAACAGCGCCGATTCCTCGTTGATTTCCTTCAGGACGCCCGAATAGCGTCCGCCGTTGGGCGCGGTGAACTCCACCAGGTCGCCCGGCTCGAACGTGGCATCGGCGCCGGCGTGCTCGGCGAGCATCGCGCGCGTGACGCGCTGGATGAGTTCCGGGTTGCGCTCGCCATAGGCGTCGGCCGGCGCCACCGTGACGCTGAAACGCTCGCCTTCGGCGCGGCCAATCAACGCCGCCTCCAGGCCGGGCGCCCATTGGCCGCTGCCCAGTTGCAGCGTGCCGGGACGGCCGTCGAAGGTATCGGCGAACACCGAATCCTTGCCAGGGCCGGAGGCCAGCGTAATCCGGTAGTGCAGCGTCAGGTAGGAATCCGGACGGACCAAAACGTTCACTTCATTAGAGGCGGTGCTCAAGATCTGCCACCGTATAGGCAATTGAATGAACCTTGATTTTAGAGCCTCTTATGAAATTGTCCGCCCGGCTGCAAAAACACGAGCGTCCCCGGGAGCGGCTGCTGCGCCACGGAGCCGCCGCGCTCCAGGATGCGGAACTGCTCGCCGTCGCCCTGCGCACGGGCATTCCCGGCCTGCACGTCGTCGAATTATGTAACCAGCTGCTCAGGCAGTTCGGCGGCCTGCGGGGCCTGCTGGGCGCCACGCCCGAGGAACTGATGGCGGTTCCCGGCCTGGGCGCCGCCAAGGCCTGCATGCTGGCCGGCCTGCTGGAACTGGCCCGCCGCGCCATCGAGGAGGAACTGCCGCGGATCAGCAGCCTGGATCACCCCTTGCAGGTAAAACAATATTGCAAGCTCGCGCTCGGCCACCGCCGGGTGGAACACTGCATCGCCCTCTATCTGGACAACCAGTTGCGCCTGATCGCCACCGGCGAACTGGCGCGCGGCACGCTGTCACAAGCCTCGGTCTACCCCCGGGAGGTCGTGCGCGAGGCCCTGCGCCACCATGCGGCCGCCCTCATCGTCGCCCACAACCACCCGTCCGGCGTGGCCGAACCCAGCGCCGCCGACCACGGTTTCACGCAACACCTGAAAAAGGCGCTGGCCCTGGTGGATATCAAGCTCGTGGACCACCTGATCATCGCTGGCGACGCCGTGGTCTCCATGGCGGAACGAGGCAGCCTGTAAATGCTGCGCCAGGCGCCGGAATTCGTTAGACTACCGCCCGTTATTGCTTTAGGCTTAACCTAATTCCGGCATCACGCGACCTTTTTCCGCCCGACATGAAGCGCCTGTGGGATATTTCCCCGCCCGTCTCCACGGCTTCGCCTGTCTTTCCAGGCGACACGCCGTACCGCCAGCAATGGAAATGGTCGCTTGCGCCCGGCTGCCCGGTCAATGTCAGCGAAATCACGCTGTCGCCGCATATCGGCGCGCACGCCGATGCGCCCCTGCACTACCAGAATGGCGCCGCCGCCATCGGAGCCGTTTCGCTGGAGCCGTTCCTCGGCCCCTGCCGCGTCATCCACGCCATCGATTGCGGCCCGCTCATCACCGTCGACCATCTTGCCCATGCCGCCCTGAACCTGCCGCCCCGCGTGCTGGTCCGCACGGCCAAGCATGCCGCGCAAGACTGGTGGACCGATGATTTCTCCGCCTACGCCCCCCAGACCATCGAATGGCTCGCCGAACGCGGCGTCATGCTGATCGGGCTGGATACCGCCAGCATCGACCCCGCATCCAGCAAAACCCTGGACAGCCACCACACAATCTTGCGCCACGACATGCGGGTACTGGAAAATCTGGTGCTCGATGCGGTGCCGGAAGGCGATTACGAACTGATCGCGCTGCCGTTGGCGCTGGTCCAGGCTGATGCCAGCCCGGTTCGCGCGGTCCTGCGCGAACTGTAGGCAGGTCCGACGCCCTGTGGGCGGCAGGACGAAATCCTGCCGCTCCGTTCTGGAAGCACGACCATGAGACACCATTTCGACCCGCGCGCCGCGCTCGCCCGCGCCCGCCCCCATGCGCCCGGCTGGCGCGCGCTGCCCGCCTCGGCGCGCCGCGCCGCCCCGCCCTGCCAGGGAGGCCGCGCATGAGCCAGACCGAACGCCCCGAAGACATCGTCCGCGAGGAAAAAGCGCAGCTGGATTTCACGCGCGACATGACCTACGGCGATTACCTGCACCTGGACGCTCTGCTCGGCGCGCAGCATCCGCTGTCGCCCGAGCACAATGAGATGCTCTTCATCATCCAGCACCAGACCAGCGAGCTCTGGATGAAGCTGATGCTGCACGAGCTGCGCGGCGCCATCGACAACGTCGCGGCCGATCGCCTGCAACCCGCCTTCAAGATGCTGGCCCGGGTCAGCAAGATCATGGAACAACTGGTCCATGCCTGGGACGTCCTGGCGACCATGACGCCGCCCGAGTACTCCGCGCTGCGCCCCTACCTTGCGCGCTCCAGCGGGTTCCAGAGCTACCAGTACCGCCAGATCGAATTCCTGCTGGGCAACAAGAACGCGGCGATGCTCAAGCCGCACGAACACCGGGCAGACCTGTTCGCCCAGGTGCAGCGCGCCTACGAGGCGCCCTCCCTGTACGACGAAGCGCTGCGGCTGCTGGCGCGCAAGGGCCTGGACGTGCCCGCCGACCATCTCGAGCGCGACTGGACACAACCCTACCAATCCTCGGAAGGGGTGGAGGCCGCCTGGCTCGCCGTCTACCGGCAGCCGGACCGCTACTGGGACCTGTATCAGCTGGGCGAAAAGCTGACCGACCTGGAAGACGCGTTCCGGCTGTGGCGATTCCGCCACGTCACGACGGTCGAACGGGTCATCGGCTTCAAGCGCGGCACGGGCGGCACGTCCGGGGTGGCGTACCTGCGGCGCATGCTGGAAGTGGTACTGTTTCCCGAGATCTGGAAGCTGCGCACGGACCTCTGACGGCCCGCTACGCTACGGCCCCGTTTTCTGGCGGGTGGCGGCCCCGGCCCCGCTCCGCCACCCGGCCCTTGGCTGCGGGAAATTTCCCATGTTAGAATTCAGGGTTACTTTTTGGATACGTGGCTAGAGCCAATACTGGATGCTTGGCGTCCCTAGCTGGCGACCCTAACAACTGAGAAAGGCTCGAAAGAGCCCTAGGAAAGCACCATGAAAGAAGGCATTCACCCCGAATACCGCGAAGTCGTCTTCGCCGATCTGCAAACGGGCAACAAGTTCATCACCCGTTCGACCGTGCAAACGCGCGAAACCATCGATCTCGACGGCAAGACGTACCCGCTCTTCAAGTGCGACGTGACCTCCGAATCGCACCCGTTCTACACGGGCGCCCAGACGCGTATCGTCGAAACCGGCCGCGTGGAAAAGTTCCGCGCCCGCTTCGCCCGTACCGCCGGCACGGTCAAGTCCGCTTCCTGATCCTGTCGCTCCCGCAGGAGCCACAGCAAAAAGGCAGCCTTCGGGCTGCTTTTTTTCCTCCCTAGCAGCCTATTGCCGTGCTGGGGGCTAGCGCAACCCGACCACTCGGTTACATTAACGCCCGTGTCCCCACTCTCCTTTTCCACACCGGCCCGGCTGACGTCCGTGGCCACCGCGAAACTGCCCAGGCTGATCCTGCTGGGCTTGTTGCTGGCCTACATCGTGGCCGGCCTGTTCATGCGCGACCCCTGGAAAACGGACGATGCGGTCGGACTGGCGACCATGATCACGGCAATCCGCGAAGGCGGCATCACGTGGCTGCTGCCTCAGGTCGGGCTGCTGGCTCATGCCGAAGAAGGCCCGCTGATCACCTGGGTGGGTGCGATCTGCATCTGGCTGTTCGGCCCGTTCATCGGCGACATCACCGCGGGCCGCCTGCCCAACCTGCTGTGGTTCGGCATTACCACCACCAGCGTGTGGTACGGCACCTATCTGCTGGGCCGCCGCGCCGAGGCCCAGCCCCTGGCGCTGCCCTTCGGTGGCGAACCCGAGCCGCGCGACTACGGCCGCATGCTGGCGGACGCCGCCCTGCTCCTGCTGCTTGCCACGGTCGGCATCCTGCAGCGCACCCACGAAACCACCGTCGTGCCCGCCATCATGGCGTGGCAGGCGCTGGCCTTCTATTCGCTGGCGCGCAGCGTGGATCGTCCGTTCACGGGCTGCACCACCCTGGGTATCGCCCTGGCCGCCAGCTTCCTGACGCGCGGCTGGGTGGGCGCCATCCCGATCATGGTCGGCTCGCTGCTGGCCTTCTACCCGCGCACCCAGCTGTGGCGCTGCCGGCGCTGGCTGCCCTGGGCGGCCCTGGTAACCCTGGCCCTGATCCTGGCCTGGTGGATCCCCGCCACCCACGGCAGCGAATACTGGATCCGCAACTGGAAGATCTGGAACCTGTCGTCCTTCGCGGTGCCGTCCTGGCACGACCTGGGCCGCACGCTGCGCGACCTCCCCTGGTACCTCTGGCCGACCTGGCCGCTGGCCCTGCTGGCCATCTGGCGCTGGCGCTCCTGGATCTATGCGCCCCATATCTGGCTGCCGCTGACCCTGCTGGCATGCGCCGCGCTGGTGCTGTTCGGCCTGGAGGAAGCCACGGATTCCGAGTACGTGCTGCTGGCCACGCCCTGCGCCGTGCTGGCCGCGTTTTCGCTGCCCACGCTGCGCCGCGGCGTGGTCAACACGCTGGACTGGTTTGCGGTCATGTGCTTTTCCCTGACCGCGGCCACCGTCTGGCTCGGCTGGGTCGCCCTGCATTTCCACTGGCCCGCGCAGATTTCGCGCAACATCGCCCGCCAGACCACGGGCTACGAGCCGGCGATCTCCTGGACCGCCTTTGCACTGGCCGTGGTGTTTACGCTGGCGTGGATCGCGCTGGTCGTGTGGCGGCTGCGCGTGAAGCCGCAAGCGCTGTGGCGCGGCACCGTGCTGTCGGCCGGCGGGCTGACCGTAACCTGGATCCTGCTGGTGCTGCTATGGCAGCCGGCGGTCGACTACGCCCGCAGCTACCGCACCGTATCGGGCCAGTTGGCGCAGGCGCTGGAGCAGAACATCCGCCCCGGCGAATGCGTGCGCGGCCTGAGCCTGGGCAGCGGCCAGCGCGCCTCGTTCCTGATCTTCAATAACCTGACGTTCACGTTCGACGCCAAGTGCACGCTGATCCTGCAGCAAACCAGCAACCAGAGCCTGCGCGACAACACCGCCGCCTATAGCGAAGGCGCCGAGGTGCTGTGGCAGGGCGGCCGGCGGGCGGACCGGCAGGAAGTGTTCCGTCTGCTGCGCATCGGTTCCAACCGATGACGCCGGCCCCCGCTGCGCCGATCACCTTCGGCGCCACCCTGCGAGGCATCGCCAAGCAGGCCTGGCCGGTGCTGATCAGCCAATGGGCCGGCATCTCTTTCGGCGTGCTGGACACCGCCATGACGGGCCATTCCAGCGCCAATGACCTGGCCGCCATGGCCTTGTCCGCGTCCATCTACATCACCATCTTCGTCGGGCTCATGGGAGTGGTGCATGCCCTGATCCCCATCCTGGCCCAGCACTTCGGCGCGGGCCAGAACCTCGAAGTCGGCCGCAGTTGGGGCCAGGGCGTCTGGCTGGCGCTCGGGCTGTCCGTCGTGGGCGCCGTCCTGATGCTGTTCCCGGACGTGTGGCTGTCCCTGTCGGGCAACGTCGACCCGGGCGTGCGCGAACGCATCGGCTCCTATCTGCAAGCCCTGGTGCTGGCCCTGCCCGCCGCGCTGGTGTTCCGCACCATCTATGCGCTGGGCACCTCGGTATCGCGCCCCAAGCTCGTCATGGCGATCAACCTGACGGCCATCGGCTTCAAGGCCTTCTTCAACTGGCTGCTCATCTACGGCGAACTGGGCCTGCCGGCCATGGGCGCCACCGGCGCCGGGCTCGCGACCGCGATCGTCTCGTGGATCAGCCTGGGGCTGGGATTGTGGGTCATCACGCACGACCGCTACTACCGGCGCTTCAACCTGCGGGTCGGCAAGCCCGACTGGAAGACGCTCAAGGAACTGCTGCGCCTGGGCATCCCGATGGGCGGCTCCTACCTGGTGGAAGTCTCGGCCTTCACCTTCATGGCCTTGCTGGTGGCCCGCGAAGGCACGTTCGTGACCG
This sequence comes from Achromobacter agilis, assembly GCF_900496965.1. Classification (GTDB taxonomy): domain Bacteria; phylum Pseudomonadota; class Gammaproteobacteria; order Burkholderiales; family Burkholderiaceae_B; genus Achromobacter; species Achromobacter agilis. The sequence continues at coordinate 41,938 of NZ_UFQB01000014.1, read as the reverse complement.
GCGGCCACCAGATCATGTCGAACCTGGCCGCCCTGTGCTACATGATGCCCATGGCGCTGGGCGTGGCCACCGCCGCCCTGACCGCCCAGGCCATCGGCGCCGGCAATCTCGACCACGCGCATCGCACCGGCATGGCCGGACTGACGCTCGGCATCCTGGGCGCCTTGCTGACGGCGGCGGTGCTGCTGGTCGGCCGCCCGCTCATCCTGGCGGCCTATACCAACGACGCGGGCGTGGCCGCCGTGGCAACCACGCTGCTGGCGGTGCTGCCCCTGTTCCACCTGTTCGATTCGATGCAATGCATCAATTCGTACCTGCTGCGCGCCTACAAGGTGGCCATGGTGCCCCTGTTGCTACAGGTGGTCGCTCTCGCGGGCGTGGGCCTGGTCGGCGGCTGGTGGTTCGGCTTCGGCCCCGGCCAGGGCGGCCTGGACGGCCTGCGCGCGATACTAGTGCCCGGCTCGCCCCAGGGCGCCGGCAGCATGTGGCTGATGGCGATGGTCGGCCTGGCGCTGTCCGCCGCCCTGCTGCACTTCTGGTATCGGCGCATCGTGCGCGGGACGATACGGTAGCAGATGGAGAAAAGCAGCCTGGGGGGCTGCTTTTTTATGGGGGATGGGACGCGTTGAATCTGGTGTCAGACACCCGGGGGCACTGGTTTCAGCTTGAAAGAGCATCTCGTAAGGATGTCAGACACTTGCACCGTACGAGCATCTCGTAAGGATGGATGTCAGACACCTGCACCGTACGAGCATCTCGTAGGGGTGTCAGGCACTTGCACCCCAGACACCTGCAACCTGCCCCTCCGCCCGCTGGCCGGAGGGGCTTGCCATCACTTGGGCCGCTTGTCGATCACGCGGCGGGCCTTGCCCGTCAGCGTGCGCTCGACATGGCCCGCGTCCGACACCTGGATGCGCGCGCTGACGCCGATGTGCGTCTTGACGGCGTGCTGCAGCTGCTTGCCCAGGTTCGCGCGCTCGGCGTCCGACAGACCCGAGAACTCGGCCCGCAGCTCGGTCAGGATCTCGAGTTCGTCCATGTTGCCCGTGCGCGACAACACCAACTGGTAGTGCGGCGCCAGTTGGGCGATCTTCAGGACCAGCTCTTCCACCTGCGTCGGGAACATGTTCACGCCGCGCACGATCAGCATGTCGTCGCTGCGGCCGGTGATCTTGCCGATGCGGCGCATGCTGCGCGCCGTCGGCGGCAGCAGGCGCGTCAGGTCGCGAGTGCGGTAGCGGATGATGGGCATCGCTTCCTTGGTCAGCGACGTGAACACCAGCTCGCCCGGCTCGCCGTCGGCCACGGGTTCGCCCGTATCCGGATTAATGATCTCGGCGTAGAAGTGGTCTTCCCAGACCACCGGGCCATCCTTGGTCTCGACGCATTCGCTCGCCACCCCGGGCCCCATCACTTCGGACAGGCCGTAGATGTCCACGGCGTCGATGCCGGCCTCGGTCTCGATGTCGGCACGCATCTGGCCGGTCCAGGGCTCGGCGCCGAAGATCCCGATGCGCAGCGAACTTTGACGCGGATCAATCCCCTGGCGGCGCTGTTCCTCCAGAATATTGCAGAAATAGGAGGGCGTGACCATGATGATGTCCGGACGGAAATCGCTGATCAGCTGCACCTGCTTTTCCGTCTGCCCGCCCGACATCGGGATGACCGTGCAACCCAGGCGCTCCGCACCGTAATGCGCGCCCAGGCCGCCCGTGAACAGGCCGTAGCCGTACGCGACGTGGATCGTGTCGCCAGGTTTGCCGCCCGCGGCCCGGATCGAACGCGCAACGAGGTTGGCCCAGTTGTCCAGGTCGCCCTTGGTGTAGCCCACCACCGTCGGCTTGCCGGTCGTGCCGCTGGACGCATGAATGCGCGAAACGCGCTCACGCGGCACGGCAAACATGCCGAAGGGATAGTTCTCGCGCAGTTCCTTCTTCGTCGTGAAGGGGAACTTCGAAATGTCGGACAGCTGCTTCAGGTCGTCGGGGTGCACGCCGGCCTCGTCGAACGCCTTCTTGTAATGCGGGACGTTCTCGTAGGCGTGCTTGAGCGACCACTTCAGCCGCTCCAGCTGCAGGGCGCGCAGCTCATCCTCGCTGGCATGCTCGATGGGGTCCAGCCCCGGCTTGCTCATGGTGTTGGACATGGTTATCTCTCTCCTGAAATTCTCTCTACGCCAAACCCGGCCGCGCGCGCGCTGGCGAATCCGCGCGCGTACGGCCGGGCCGGCGGCCTTGTCTTTGGTTGGATGGTTGGCTCAAGCGTCCGTGGGAACTCCGACGATCTGACCCTTGATGCGATACGAGCGGCCGCGGAACAACGCCACGTTGCGCCCGTCCTGGTTGGTGACCGTAACGTCGTAGACACCGGTGCGTCCGGCGAGCGAGCGCTCCTGGGCCACCGCGGTCAGCAGGTCGCCCTCGAACCCCGGGGCCAGGTAATCAATGGTGCAGCCCGAAGCCACGGTGCTGACGTTGCGCGAATTGCAGGAAAACGCGAAGGCGCTGTCGGCCAGGGCGAAGATGAAGCCGCCGTGGCAGGTCTTGTGCCCGTTCAGCATGTCGGGGCGCACGCGCATCGTCAGGCGCGCATAGCCCGGCGCCATTTCCTCGATCTTCATGTCCAGGCCCTGCGTCGCGGCGTCGCCCGCGTACATCACGGTGCCGACGGCCTGCGCCAGCTCGTGGGGATCGGTCGGCACATCGATGGCGGGAACGTGTGCGTTCATCATTGCCCCTTGAACTGCGGTTCGCGTTTGCCCAGGAAGGCGTCCACGCCTTCCGCGTAATCCGCGCTGCGGCCCAGTTCGCGCATCATGTCGCGTTCCAGGTCCAGTTGCGTGGACAGATCGTTGCCCAGGCTGGCCTGGATGGCCTGCTTGGTGAACGCCAGCCCCTTGGTGGGAGCCTTGGAAAAATGCTGGGCCAGACGGTCCAGCGTAGCATCGAACGCCTCGTCCGGCACGCACTGCCAGATCAGTCCCCAATCCTGCGCCTGCTGGGCGCTGAGCTTGTCGCCCAGCATCGCCAGGCCCATGGCGCGGGCGCGGCCGACCAGGCGCGGCAACGCGAACGTGCCGCCGGTGTCGGGGATGAGCCCCAGCCGGCAGAACGATTGAATGAAGCTGGCCGATGCCTTGGCAATGACAATATCGCCGGCGAAAGCCAGGTTGGCGCCCGCCCCGGCCGCCACGCCGTTCACACCCACCACGACGGGCATGGGCAAGGCGTTCAGGCGGCGCACCAGCGGCGCGTAGAACTTGTCGACGGTCTCGCCCAGGTCGGGCGGCGTGCCGTCGGCGGCAGGCTTGCGCTCGCTCAGGTCCTGGCCGGCGCAGAAGCCGCGGCCCGCGCCGGTCAGCACCAGCACGCGCGCGCCTTCCGTTTCAATGCGGGTCAAGGCGTCGGCCACCTCGCCATGCATATTGGCTGTGAAGCTGTTCAGTTTGTCGGGGCGGTTCAGCGTCAGGCGCGCGATGCCGCCGGACAGGTCGAATTGAATGTCTTGGTAGGTCATGTCAGTTATCCATAGCGGGCAAGCCACTCACGTCAAAAATCATGAGTCCCCCCCTAGCCGGGCCGCGCGGAGCCGGCTCTGCCGGTCCGCTGCGGCGCCCCCTCGAGGGGGGCCCGCCTAAGGGGGAAGCGCGTAGCGCTTCGGGGGTGGGCTCAATTCGGGGGGTGGGCTCAAATATGACGGCGGGTTTGCACCACGCGGAAGCGGTTCGAGACGAATGCCGAATCGGACAGCGCGGCGTTGGCCGCTGGGTTGGCGCCGGTGCCGTGGAAATCGCTGAAGGCGGCCGTCTGGTTGACGAACACCGCGCCCGTCAGGTTGAGCGACAAAGACACGCCCGAGACCTCGGCGGCGTCCTGCACCTGCTCGGCGACGGCGTCGTCCGTGGTGTAGGCGGACAGGGACAGCGCGCCGTGCTGGATGACGCTGTCGCGCGCCAGCTGGATGCTATGGGCGGTGGAGTCCGTGGCCACGACGAAGGCGATCGGGCCGAACCATTCCTGGCTGATGGCGGCGTTGCCGGCCTCGGTGCGCAGCAGCAGCGGCGTGCGGATGCGGGCGTTTTCGAACTGCGGGTGCGCCAGCGTCTTGCTGTCGGCCACCACGGGCAGGCCCAGCGCGCGCGCCTTCTCGATGCGGGCGACGACGCCTTCGTTCTGGATGGCGCCGGTCAGTTCGACGGCACGGGCGGCATCGGCGCTGACCTTTTCCAGCGCCGTGCCCAGCGCGGCCGCGACGTCGTCGAAGCTCACGCGGCCTTCCGGCGTCTGGATGCCGTCGCGCGGCACGTAGATATTCTGAGGCGCCGTGCACATCTGGCCCGAATACAGGGCCAGCGAGAACGCCAGATTGCGCGCCACGCCCTTCAGGTCGGCCGCCGAATCGATGATGACCTGGTTCACGCCCGCTTTCTCGGTATAGACCAGCGCCTGGCGGGCGTTGTTCTCGAGCCAGTCGCCGTTGGCCGAGCTGCCGGTGAAGTCGATGATCTTGACGGCCGGGTCCAGCGCCAGCTTCTGCGCGGTATCGTCGCCGGCGGCGTGCGCGGCGAGCGTCACCACATCGGGATCGAAGCCCGCTTCCTGCAACACTTCGCGGGCCACCTTCACGGTGAGGGCCAGGGGCAGGATCGCGCCGGGGTGCGGCTTGACGATGACGGTGTTGCCGGTCGCCAGGCTGGCGAAGAGGCCCGGATAGCCGTTCCAGGTCGGAAAGGTGGAGCAGCCGATCACCAGCGCGACGCCGCGCGGCACCACGGTGAACTGCTTCTCCATGCGGATCGGGTCGTTCTTGCCCTGCGGTTTTTCCCAGACGGCCACGCCGGGGATGCGCGACATTTCCTGCCAGGCGTAGGTGACGGCTTCGAAGCCGCGGTCTTGTGCGTGCGGGCCGCCGGCCTGGAAGGCCATCATGAAGCCCTGGCCGGTGGTGTGCTGGACCGCGTAGGCGATTTCGAAGCTGCGCTTGTTCAGCCGGGCCAGGATCTCGAGCGACACGCCCACCCAGGCGCGCGGGCCGGCGCGGCGCCAGCCCTCGAGCGCCCGCTTGGACGCCGCGACCAGCTTGTCGGCCGGCACGTGGGGATAGGTGATGCCGAGTTCGAAACCATAGGGCGACTGCTCGCCGCCCACGGTGCCGTCCGCATCCGGCAGGCTCAGCGGAAAGGGCTTGCCGCGCAAGGCTTCGAACGCGGCGCGCCCGTCGTCATTGGCGGTCTCGCCATAATTGCGGGGGCTGGGCGATTCGGCGTAGGGACTCCAGTAGCCGCGCAGGGCGGCGGCGGCCATGGCTTGTTCCAGTAGGGGCTGGTGGCGTTCGAAGAATTCTTGGGACACTGCGTCTCTCCAAATGATTAGGTTTTTTTCTGCCTGGCGCGGGCCGGGTCAGGTTTCCTGGTCGAAGTCGATGACCAGGCGGTCGCTGACCGGGAAGCTCTGGCAGCTCAGGATGAAGCCGCGCGCCACTTCGTAGTCTTCCAGGGCGAAGTTGGCGTCCATGTCCACTTCACCCTCGATCACCTTGCAGCGGCAGGTGGAACACACTCCGCCCTTGCACGAATACGGCAGCTCGATCCCTTGCGCCAGCGCCGAATCCAGCACGCTGTCTTTATTCTTGTCGATCACGAACATACGGCTGTGGCCGTCCTGCACCACGGTGACCTCGCACTGCCCCTTGCCGGGCGCCTGGCGGGCGTCCTGGCCGGTGCGCAGCGCGCGCGGCCCCTTCGGCGCGCCGAAGAGCTCGAACTTGATGTTCGCCTTCGGGATGCCGCGGGCCTGCAGGTGCTCGACCACGCTTTCGGTCATGGTCTGCGGACCACAGACAAAAGCGTAATCGATATCCTCGGGGCTCATCCAGGCCGACATCAGCTGGTCGACCTTGTCGCCGTCCAGACGGCCGTTGAAGAGTTCGATGTCCTGGGTCTCGCGGCTCATGATGTAGACCAGCGAAAAACGCTCCATGTAGAGGTTCTTCAGGTCTTCGATCTCTTCGCGGAACAGCACCGCCGACGACGCGCGGTTGCCGAAGAACAGCGTGAACTTGCTGCGCGGCTCGGTGGACAGCGCGGTCTTGACCAGCGAGAACACCGGCGTGATGCCGCTGCCTACGGCGAACGCCACATAGTGGCGTTCGTTCGCGGGAGAAAAGTCGACGGTGAAATTGCCCGCCGGCGCCATGACTTCCAGCGTCTGGCCCGGTTGCAGCTCGTGATTGGCCCAGCTGGAGAACTGGCCCTCGTCCACCTTCTTGATCGCCACGCGCAACAGCTTGTCGTGCGGCGCGGAACAGATGGAATAAGAGCGGCGCAGCTCCTCGCCGTTGAGCCGGGTGCGCAGCGTCAGGTACTGGCCCGGCTGGAAGGCGAACGCTTGCGCCAGCGCCTCGGGCAGGTCGAAGGTCACGACGACGGCATCACGCGTATTGCGCGCCACCGACGCCACCGTCAAGGAATGAAATTGGTTCTGGCTCATTTCGAAACCGCTCTCAGTGAGTCTTGAAATAATCGAAGGGCTCGCGGCAGGACACGCAGCGATACAGCGCCTTGCACGATGTGGATCCGAAATTGCTGACAAGGCGCGTATCGCGCGACCCGCAGCGCGGGCAGGCGATGGCGGGGCCGGCCGCGCGGCGGCTGATGCCGGAGATGTCGACGGCGCGCTCGGCGGGCGCGGCAATGCCGTAGCCCTTGAGCGCCTCGCGCCCCTTCTCGCTCATCCAGTCGGTCGTCCAGGCCGGCGCCAGCCGGGTCTGCACGCGCACATCGGCAACGCCGTGGCGGGCCAGCGTCTGCTGGATGTCCTGGGTGATCTCGCGCATGGCCGGGCAACCGGAATACGTGGGCGTGATGACGACGACACAGGCGCCGTCCTCCCAGGACACATCCCGCACCACGCCCAGATCCACCACGGACAGCACGGGGATCTCCGGATCGGGGACCTCCTGCAGCCAGGCGTACACCTGGTCGGCGGACACGGGCGCCAGCGCGTTCACCACGTGGCTCCCGGATAGGCGCGCGGCAGGAACTGCATTTCGGCCAGAACGTAGCCCAGTTCCTCGGTGTGCCTGCCCTGGCGGCCGCCGCGGTACGCCAGATGGTTGGCGGCGGCCTCGTCCGGCACCGCCAGCGTGGCTTCTTCCAGCACTTCCCGCACGTGCGCCAGCCAGGGCTGGCGCAGGGCGGACAGCTCACAGCCGATGCCGCGGGCGGCGATGTCCTGGTCGACTGCGTCGTCGGCGAACAATTCACCCGTGAAGCGCCAGGCGTCGTCGATGGCCGACTGCATCTTGGCGTGGCTTTCCGTCGTGCCGTCGCCCAGGCGCACCACCATATCCGATGAACGGCGCACGTGGTAGGTCACTTCCTTGATGGCCTTGGCCGCGATGGCGGCGACGCGCTCGTCGGACGACTGTTCCAGGCGCTGCAGCAGGAAGTAGTGCCAGACGTCGAACAGGAACTGGCGCGCCATGGTGTCGGCGTAGTTGCCGTTGGGACGTTCCACCAGCAGCACGTTGTGGAACTGGTGCGTGTCGCGCAGGTAGGCCAGCGCATCTTCGTCCCGGTCCGCACCCTCGACTTCGCCGGCCAGCGTCAGCCACATGCGGGCCTGGCCCAGCAGATCCAGCGCGGTGTTGGTCAGCGCCAGGTCTTCTTCCAGGATGGGGCCATGCCCGGTCCAGGCACCCAGCCGCTGCGACAGGATGAGCGAGGAATCGCCCAGACGCAGCAGGTATTCAAACAGAGTCTTGTCCATGTCTCCCCCGCCGCCTTACATGTGCTTGATTTCTTCGGGCATCGGAAAGAACGTGGGATGCCGGTAAACCTTGCTGTTGGCCGGTTCGAACAGCGGATCCTTGTCGCCCGGGCTGCTGGCCGAGATGTCGGAGGCGCGCACCACCCAGATGCTCAGGCCTTCGTTGCGGCGCGTGTAGACGTCGCGGGCGTGGTTGATCGCCATTTCGGCGTCGGGGGCATGCAGGCTGCCGACGTGCTTGTGCGCCAGGCCGTGCTGGCTGCGGATGAATACTTCCCACAGGGGCCAGTCTTTGCTCATGATGGATGTCCTTGAATGCCGGGCGCGCGCGGCGCGCCCTGATCTGCAATGGTTAGAAGAGTGAGTCTGGATGCTCGCCTACCGGAGCCGTAGCGCGGCCGCGCGGAGCCGGCTTTGCCGGTCCGCAGCGGCGCCCCTTGAGGGGGGCCCGCCTAAGGGGGAAGCGCGCAGCGCTTCGGGGGTGGGCTTCATCCTTTCAGGCGGCTTTGCGCTCGGCCTGCTTGTCGGCATGCGCGACCAGCGCGTCGCGTACCCAGGCGCCGTCTTCGTGGGCCTTGACGCGCGCCGCCAGGCGCTCGCGGTTGCACGGGCCGTTGCCCTTGAGCACCGCGTAGAACTCGCTCCAATCGATCTCGCCGAAATCGTAGTGGCCGCGCTCGGCGTTCCACTTCAGGTCGGGGTCGGGAACGGTCAGGCCCAGGAACTCGGCTTGCGGCACGGTCTGGTCGACCATCTTCTGGCGCAGCTCGTCGTTGGAGAAGAGCTTGATCTTCCAGGCCATGGATTGGGCGCTGTTGGGGGAATCGGCGTCGGACGGGCCGAACATCATCAGCGCAGGCCACCACCAGCGGTTGAGGGAATCCTGCACCATCGCCTTCTGTTCGGGCGTGCCGTGCAGGCACATCTGCATCAGCAGGTCGTAGCCCTGGCGCTGGTGGAAGGATTCCTCCTTACAGACACGCACCATGGCGCGCGCATACGGACCGTAGGAGCAGCGGCACAGGGGAATCTGGTTGATGATGGCCGAGCCGTCGACCAGCCAGCCGATCATGCCGATGTCGGCCCAGCTGAGCGTGGGGTAATTGAAGATGCTGGAGTACTTGGCGCGGCCGGCGTGGAGGTCGTCGATCAGATCGTCGCGCGACACGCCCAGGGTTTCCGCGGCGCTGTACAGGTAGAGCCCGTGGCCGGCCTCGTCCTGGACCTTGGCCAGCAGGATGGCCTTGCGCTTGAGCGAAGGCGCGCGGGTGATCCAGTTGCCTTCGGGCAGCATGCCCACGATTTCGGAGTGCGCGTGCTGGGAAATCTGGCGCACGAGGGTCTTGCGGTAGGCCTCCGGCATCCAGTCCTTGGCCTCGATGCGGATGCCATCGTCGATGCGGCGCTGAAACGCCTGTTCCTGGCCTTCGAGCTGGTCCGCGGTCTTGACCTGCTTGACGCCGGTTTCGACGAGTTGTGCGTACATGTCTGTCTCCTTGAGACGGTTTGCGAAAACGCAAAGCAAACGTTCCGCAGTGCCGTCATGTCATAGGCGGATTATTTAATACAAAAAATTCATTGTCAAACTCAAATCTGTATCACATTAGATTTATGTATCATATTGCCGAACCCGATATCGGCCGCCCGCGGCCCCATCTAATGGCAAACCCTCAGTCCTCCCTGGACCGCTTCCTGTCCCGCCTGATCAAGAACGATCCGCCGCGCGCGAAATCGCTCTGCGTCAGCCTGCTGGGAGACGCCCTGGCCCCCCACGGCGGCGCTATCTGGCTGGGCGATCTGATCGAACTGCTGGCGCCGCTGGGCATCAACGAACGCCTGCTGCGTACCAGCGTGTTCCGGCTGGTCGCCCAGAACTGGCTGCAATCCGAACGCCAAGGGCGCCGCAGCCTCTACCAGATCTCCGACCAGGGCTTGCGCCACACCGCGCACGCCTCCCAGCGCATCTACGAGGGCGCGCCGCAGGAATGGAACGGGGAATGGACGCTGGTTGCGCTGCCGCGCACCGGAAACGGCCTGGCCGAGCGCGCGGAACTGCGCCGGGAACTGGTCTGGGAAGGGTTCGGCATGATCGCGCCCGGGCTCTTCGCCCATCCTCATACCGAGGCGCGCGCGGCGCACGACATCCTGGAAAAGCTGGGCATCCCGGACCGGGCGCTGGTGCTGTCGGCCCGCGACCTGGCCGGCGCCGGCGGGCTGCCGATAGCCAGCCTGGCCTCGCAGTGCTGGAACCTGGAAGACGTGGCCGAACAGTACCGGCAGTTCACGAAGAACTTCGGCCCGCTGGAAAAGCTGCTGGAAGCCCCGCCCTCACCGCCCGACGCGTTCATCGTCCGGGTCATGCTGCTGCACAGCTGGCGCCGGATCGTTCTGCACGATCCGCAGTTGCCCGGCCCGATGCTGCCCGACAACTGGCCCGGCCATGCGGCCCGCGATATCTGCGGCCGCATCTACTGGCGGGTGTTCGATGCCTCGGAAGCACACCTGAACGCCCTGGCCGGCCGCGACAATGAACGGTATGCGCCGCTGGCGGCCGACATCGCGTCGCGCTTCGGCGGCCGGCCAGCCTGAAACACGGGGCCCTGGCGGCCCCGCTTTTGGATCGCGCTCAGCCGTCGCCCTCTGCGGCCGGCATCGCAACGCCTAGCGTCTCCAGATGCCATTCGCCGATGGCGCCGTCCCCGGCGCCCGGCTGGGCCAGTCCGCGTGCCCGGGCAATGAAAGACAGGGTCCAGCATGCGCGGATCGGCCGGCCCAGCGGCTTGCCCGTCTCCGCGTCGACGCCGCTGGGCACATCCAGCGCCAGCACCGGCACGTTCCAGCCATTGACCATATCCACCAGCGCCTGCCAATCCGCGCCCAGCGGACGATTCAGCCCGATGCCGAACAGGCCGTCGATGACCACGCCGGGCACGAATCCCGGCTCGAGCACAGACAGCGTGGCGCCGCCCGCCGCGGTCCAGCCAGCATGCGCCCGGGCGGCGTCAGCGGGCAGCCCCTGCGCGCCCGCTGGCAACAGCACCCGCACATCGTGGCCCATCGCGCGTAGCAGGGTCGCCGCTTCCAGGGCGTCGCCGCCGTTGTTGCCGGGCCCGGCCAGCGCCAGCACTACCGTCCCCGGCGCGACCCTCGCCGCCACGAAACGCGCCGCGGCCGCCCCTGCCAAGGGCATCAGCCGCCTGCCGCCCGCCAGCGCCTGGCGTTCGGCATCGCGGATCTGGGCAACGGAATAACAGGCTTGCATGGCGGATACCTACGGGCCGGCCTGGCCGGTGGATGCACGCGCAGTGACGCGTGAAATTCACGCAATGCGTGGAAATTTACCCACAAACCACGACCAGCGATGTGCCAGTCGCAGCGAATTTGCGGGGCGCCCGGGCGTTTCGGGCTGGCACGCATTTTGCGTTATAGCCAAGGCCGGTACGAGCGAGACCGGACGACCCAACCGAAGAGACTATACCAATGCGTTCCATGAGCATCATCTGCCCGAACGGGCACTTAGGATTCGCCCCGCTGCGCACCGACAGCTTTCAGCGCGGGGTTGCCGCCGGCCCGGATTGCATCGCCGCCGACTCGGGCAGCGACGACGTGGGCCCGGTGCCGCTGGGGTCCGACACGTCCACCAGCCCGCAGGCGTGGCAGCGCCACGACCTGGAGCAGATGCTCCTGGCCGCGCGCAAGCTGGGCGTGCCCATGATCGTGGGATCGGCCGGCGATACCGGCGCGAACAGCCGCGTCGACCTGTACGTGCGGCTGATCAAGGAGATCGCGGCCGAACATGGGCTGGCGCCGTTCAAGATCGGCTACTTCTATTCCGAGGTAGACAAGGAGCGCGTGCGCCGCGCGCTGCGCGACGGCGCCCAGGTCGCCGGGCTGGACGGTTACGCCGATTTGACGGAAGCCGAGCTCGACGCCACGGACCGCATCGTGGCAGTGGCCGGCGTGCATCCCTATATCGAACTGCTGGAGGCCGGCGCGGACGTGGTCATCGGCGGCCGCAGTTCGGACGCCGCGGTGTTCGCCGCCCCCGCGCTGCACCGGGGCTTCGACGCCGACAAGGCCTATTACCTGGGCAAGGTGCTGGAATGCGCGTCATTCTGCGCCGAGCCCTACGGCGGCAAGGAAACCGTGATGGGCGAGATCTCGGCGGAAGACGTGCGCGTCACCGCCATGCACCCCGACCAGCGCTGCACCATCGCGTCGGTGGCCGGCCATGCCATGTACGAACGGTCCAACCCCTATGAGGAATACTTCGCGGGCGGCAAGCTGGACATGACCCATTGCCACTACGAGCAGCTGACCGACAAGACCACCCGCATCACAGGATCGCGCTTCCTGCCCGCCGACCAGGTGCGCGTGAAGCTGGAAGGCGCCGGCAAAGTCGGCGAACGCTACCTGGGGCTCTGCGGCATCCGAGATCCCTACACCATAGAAAACGTGGACCGCGTCATCGCCTGGGCGCGCGACAAGGTGCGCGAACGCTTCGGCGACTCGGGCTATGCGCTGCACTACAAGGTCTACGGGCGCGATGGCGTCATGGGCGACCTGGAACCGCTGCGCGACCAGCCCGGCCATGAGCTGTGCGTCATGGTCCAGGGCGTGGCGCCGACCGCCGAAATGGCCGAGGAACTGACGCTGACGGGCCTGCGGCAGATGTTCTACGCCCGCCTGCCCGACGTGAAGGGCACGGCCGGCTCGGTGTCGTTCCCGCTGGACGAGGTGGTGCGCACGAGCGCCGCCTACCGCTGGACCCTGAACCACACCTTGCCGGTGGCCGACGCCCGCGAACTCTTCCCGACCCACCTCACCGAGGCTGGCGCCTGAGCCGGCATGACCATGAACACCCAGAAACTCAGCTCCCTGGCCAAGACCATCCGCAGCAAGAACGCGGGCGTGAACAAGATCACCTTCGACATCATCTTCCGGGATCCGTCGGTCTACGAGGCGGTCAAGCGCTCCGGCGCACTGACGCGCGCCAGCGTCGCGGCGCTCTACCGCATCGACGACGGCCGGATCTCCGACTTCGTGCATTACGATCCCGGCCTGGCCATCAAGTTCACGATCTACCGGCTGGCGCCCAGCGGCTCGGCGGGCGACGGCGATATCTTCGGCGCGCAGCAGTATGCGCCGCTGCTGGACGTCGCTGTCCCCATGCCGGACTGAACGCCGCGGGCGCCGCGTCCGGCGCCCGCTCCAACCTCCGCTCTCCTAGAGAATCGATCATGAAAGCGCTAATGCAAACAACGTTGTTCCTGGCGGCATCCCTGCTGGCCGGCGCGGCCGCGGCCCAGACGGATGTGCCCAAGCAGGTCAAGATCGTGGTGCCGTTCACCGCCGGCGCCAGCAATGACGCGATCGCCCGCGCGATCGCGCCGCAGCTTGCGGCCCGCTTCGGCAACACGGTGATCGTGGAAAACCGCGGCGGCGCGGCCGGCGCTATCGGTTCCGAGTACGTGGCCCGCTCGGCCAAGGACGGCTCGGTGCTGCTCTTGACCTCGTCGACCTTCCTTACCACCGCCGCCACCCAGCCTCACCTGCCCTACGACTCGCTCAAGCAGTTCGCGCCGGTGGCGATGATAGGACAGGGACCGCTGGTCATCGCCGCCTCGGCGCAGACGCCCTACACCTCGTTGAAGCAGTTGCTGGAAGCAGCGCGCAGCAAGCCGGGCGCCTTGAACTACGGCAGCGCCGGCGTCGGTTCGCTGGCGCATCTGGCCACCGTCATGCTGGACGACGCGGCCGGCACGGAGATGACCCATGTGCCATACAAGGGCGCGGCCAACGCCGCTTCGGACCTGGCCGGCGGGCTGATCCATGTCATGCTGTCCAACTACAGCACGCTGGCCCCCGTGGTGCAGGGCAAGAAGGTCAAGCTGCTGGCCACCACGGCGCAATCGCCCTCCGCGGCGTTCCCCGACCTGCCGCCGGCCGCCCAGGCGCTGCCGGGCTACTCCGTGCAGATCTGGGTGGGCGTGTTCGCGCCAGCGGGCACGCCGCAGCCTTACATCGACAAGCTCAACGCTGCGCTGGTCGAAATCTCGGCTTCGCCCGAAATGAAGGCATTGCTGGACCTGGACGGCACCGTGCCGTCGCGCATGGACAGCGCCGAATTCGGCACGCGCGTGCGCGAGGAACTGGCCCTGTGGCAAGGCATTGCGCGCAAGCACAACATCAGCGCGGAATAGGCCTCAGCCTTCCAGCCCCAACTTGAGCATCTGATGGCGCAGGGCGTGCCGCGTGAGTCCCAGGGACTCGGCGGTGCGCCCCAGGTTGCCGTCCTGGGCCTGCAAGGCCGCTCGGATCAGGCCGCGCTGGAACTGCGCGGACAGTTCGGCGTAGGTGCCGGCGGCGGCAGGCGAGGCCGCGGGCGCAGGCTTGCCCGCTTCGCGCAGGATACGCTGCGGCAGATGCCGCGCCAGCACCGTGCCGCCGTCTTCCAGGATGCAGATGCGCTCCAGCAGATTGCTCAGTTCACGCACATTGCCCGGCCAGGCGTAGGCCTTGAAAATGCGCCGCACCTCGGGATCGATGGCGGTGAAACGGCTGCCGTGGGTGGCGTTGTAGCGTTCCAGGAAACGCTGCGCCAGCACGATGACGTCGTCGCCGCGCTCGCGCAGCGGCGGCAGGTTGATCGACACCACCTGCAGGCGGTAATACAGGTCGTCGCGGAAGCGCCCGGCCTGCACTTCCCCCAACAGGATCTTGTTGGTGGCGGCGATGAAGCGCGCATCGACCGAAACTTCCTGGACTGAACCGATGCGCCGGAAGCGCCGGCTGTCCAGCAAGGTCAGGATCTTGGCCTGCATGACCGGATCCAGCTCGCGGATTTCGTCCAGGAACACGCTGCCGCCGTTGGCGGCTTCGAGCAGGCCGGTCTTGCGCGCCACCGCCCCGGTGAACGCGCCGCGTTCATGGCCGAACAATTCGGACTCGAGCAGGTTGCCCGGGATGGCGGCGCAGTTGATCTCGGTATAGCCCTTGGCCGCGCGCGCCGACTGCGCGTGCAGGTTGCGGGCGACCAGCCCCTTGCCGGTGCCGGTTTCGCCGTAGATGAGGACGATGCTGGCCTTGCTGCGGGCGACCCGGCCGACCAGATCGCGCAGCGCCGCCATCGACGGGTGATCCCCGATGAGCGGCTCGCAGGCGGACGGAGCGGCAGGCATGGGCGGGGGCCGCTTATACCTTCAGGAAGTGTTCGCGGTAATACTTGAGCTCGTCGATCGATTCGTAGATGTCGGCCAGCGCTTCGTGGCGGCTCTTCTTCTCGAATCCCTTGTAGACGGCCGGCGCCCAGCGGCGCGCCAGTTCCTTCAGTGTGCTCACGTCCAGGTTGCGGTAGTGGAAGAACTGCTCCAGGCGCGGCATGTAAGCAAACATGAAACGGCGGTCCTGGCTGATGGTGTTGCCGCAAAGCGGCGACTTGCCCGCCGGCACGTGCTGCGCCAGAAACGCCAGCAGCGTATCCTCAGCCTGCGCTTCGGAAATCGTGGACGCCTTGACCTTGTCGATCAGGCCGCTCTTGCCGTGCGTGGACTTGTTCCAGCTGTCCATGGCGTCGAGCAGGCTGTCGGGCTGGTGCACCACCAGCACGGGGCCCTCGGCGACGACGGTCAGGTCGGGTTCCGTCACCACCACGGCGACTTCGATGATGCGTTCTTTCTCAGGATCCAGGCCGGTCATTTCCATGTCCAGCCAAACCAGGCGGTTTTCGTTCACAGCCATATAATTTGCCTATAAAACGTTCGATTTTCGCACATACCCACACTTGAGCACGCCGCATCGCCCATGTTCACATTGCTGTTCGTTGCCTTCCTGCTGACCGATATCGCCGTGCGCCTGTGGCTGGCTACGCGCCAGATCCGCCATGTCGCGCGCAACCGCGACCAGGTGCCGTCCGAATTCTCTCACCGTATCGGGCTGGCGAGCCACCAGCGCGCGGCCGACTACACCGTGGCGCGGGTCAAGCTGGGCATGCTGGAACGCACCTACGACGCCATCCTGCTGGTGTGCCTGACCCTGATGGGCGGGCTGCAGTTCATCGACCTGATGGTAGGCCAGCTTACCAGCAACGACTTTCTGCGGCAGATGCTGCTGCTGGTCACAGTGGCGCTGCTGCTGGGCCTCCTGGGCCTGCCCTTCACCCTGTGGCGGCAATTCAAGCTGGAGGCGCGCTTCGGCTTCAACCGCATGACGCCGGGGCTGTTCGTCGCCGACGCCCTGAAGGGCCTGGCGGTGGCCGCCGTGCTGGGCCTGCCTCTGGCCGCCGCGGTGCTCTGGCTGATGGGCAGCGCCGGCGCCTACTGGTGGATCTGGGCCTGGGCGCTATGGACGGCATTCAACCTGGCGCTGCTGATCGTCTACCCGATGTTCATCGCCCCGCTCTTCAACAAGTTCACTCCCCTGTCCGACCCGGAACTGGCCGGCCGCATCCAGCGCCTGGCGCAGCGCTGCGACTTTGCGCTGAACGGGCTGTTCGTGATGGACGGCTCGCGCCGCTCTGCCCACGGCAACGCCTATTTCACGGGCTTCGGGCGTTCACGCCGCATCGTGTTCTTCGACACCCTGCTCGCGCGCCTGAACGGCGACGAAATCGAAGCGGTGCTGGCGCATGAGCTTGGCCATTTCGCCAAGCGCCACATCGTCAAGCGCATCGTGTTCAGCTTCGCCGCCGCGCTGGCCTTCTTCGCCATCCTGGGCTGGGTTTCCCAGCAGCCCTGGTTCTACGTGGGGCTGGGCGTGCTGCCGCAGCTGGGCGGACGCAACGACGCGATGGCGCTGCTGCTGTTCTTCCTGGTCATCCCCGTATTCACCTTCATGCTCACGCCCCTGGCCAGTTGGTACTCGCGCCGCGACGAATTCGAAGCAGACCGCTACGCGGCTGAACAGAGCTCGGCGGAACGTCTGGTTTCCGCACTGGTCAAACTCTACGACGACAACGCCGCCACCCTGACTCCCGACCCCGTGCATTCCGCCTTCTACGACAGCCATCCCCCCGCCGCCGTGCGCATCCGCCACCTGATGGCGTCCGCCGCATGAGCGGCCCGGGCCGCCCCAAGGGCGCAAACCAGAACGGGCAGCTTGCCAGCGCGCCCGCCGCCGGGCCGAACGAGGGCCGCATCATCGCCGCCCACGGCCGCCACTACACCGTAGAACTCGCCGACGGCACGCTACGCAAATGCTTTCCGCGCGGCAAGAAGGCCGGGGCCGCCGTAGGCGATCGTGTGCGCATCACGCCGCAAGGCAAGGACGAAGGCGCCATCGACGCCATCCTGCCCCGGCGCAACCTGCTCTACCGTTCCGACGAAATGCGCTCCAAGCAGTTCGCGTCCAACGTTGACCAGTTGCTGATCGTCGTCGCCGTACAGCCCACCTTCTCGGACGACCTGACCGGCCGCGCCCTGGCAGGCGCATGGAGCGCCGGTATCGCGCCGCTCATCATCCTGAACAAGACCGACCTCGCGGACGAACTGCCTGCGGCGCGCGCGCGGCTGGCGCCGATCGTGGCGTTAGGCGTGGACGTGATCGAACTCAGCGCGCTGGAACCCGAAAAGGTGCACGGCCTTCTTGCACCGCGCCTGGCCGGGCATACGAGCCTGCTGCTGGGGCAAAGCGGCATGGGCAAGTCGACGCTGCTCAACGCGCTGGTGCCGGACGCCGCCGCCCCCACCCGCGAACACTCCACCGCCCTGGACATGGGCAAACACACCACGACCAGCACCCGGCTTTATCACCTGCCCGCCCCGGGCGGCGACCTGATCGATTCGCCGGGCTTCCAGGCCTTCGGCCTGCAACACCTGACCCGCGAAGACATCATCCGCGGTTTCCCGGAATTCACCCACCCTATCGAGCAATGCCGTTTCTATAACTGCACCCATCGGCACGAACCGGGTTGCGGCGTGGTCGCCGCCTTGCAGGCGGGCGCCATCGATCCGGCGCGCTACGCCTTGTACGAACGCATCCTGGAAGAAAACCTGGCGGGGCAGCAGCGGTATTGATGTGGGCTGCCGACGTGGCAGGTAGGTTGGGAGTAGCGCTGGTGTCAGACACTTGGGTCTGATTTGGTGTCAGACACTTGGTAGGTACCTACATGCAATCCGCCGATCAGCGTGGCTCGAAGCCGTGGCGCAACAGGTGGTACAGGTTGCGCAGCATGCCGGCGGTGGCGCCCCAGATGAAATGTTTCCCGTAGGGCATGCCGTAATACTGGCGCACCCGCCCGTCTTCCAGCCGTGCTTCGTACAGGCGGTGGTTGGCGGGGTCCATCAGGAACGACAGCGGCACCTCGAACACCTCGGCCACCTCGAACGCATCGGGTGCGAGATCGAAGCCGGGACGCACGAGCGACACCACCGGAATGATCGAAAAGCCCGTGGCCGTCAGGTACGGCGGCATGCTGCCCAGCACTTCCACATAGCTGGACGGCAGGCCGGTTTCTTCCTGCGCTTCGCGCAAGGCAGCGGCTTCCGGCGTGGAGTCGCTGAGTTCGATGCGTCCGCCCGGAAAGCTGATCTGGCCCGCGTGGTCGTGCAGGTGGGCGGCGCGCTGCGTCAACATGATGGAAACGCCGTTGTCTCGCGTTACCAGCGGAATCAGCACCGCGGCCGGAACGGGCGCGCCTTCGCGGCCCGGATAGCGCAGGTCGGTATCGCGCGACAATTCCAGCGTCCAGGTGGATGGCTGGCTAAGCGTGCCCCGCAGCGACTCGGGAGTCAGCAGGCGGGTGGGGACTGCCGGCAGCGAATCATTGGCCAGCACCCACGGTTGCGTCGCGGGATCGAAGCCGGGACGCGCCAGCGGCCGTCGGGGCCGCGGGGAAGACGAGGAATCAGACATACGGCTTTTTGAAAAGAAAAAGGCACCCTCGCAGGTGCCTTTTTAACCCGGAAACCCGTGCCGGACGAAAACGCGGAAAGGCGTAAGCGTCCGACACTGGTAGGGCCGTGTGCCGATAAGCGATCAAGCCGCCGAGGCTTGCTTGCTGACCAGCTTTTCCTTGATGCGAGCCGACTTGCCCGAGCGGTTGCGCAGGTAGTACAGCTTGGCGCGGCGCACGTCGCCGCGGCGCTTAACTTCGATGCCGGCGATTTGCGGCGAGTACAGCTGGAACGTACGTTCCACGGCTTCACCCGACGAAATCTTGCGCACGGTGAACGCGGAGTTCAGGCCGCGGTTGCGCTTGGCGATGACAACGCCTTCGAAAGCCTGCACGCGCTTGCGGGTGCCTTCAACGACGTTCACGCTCACGATGACGGTGTCACCAGGAGCAAATTCAGGCTTGGCCACACCGCCGGTCAGACGGGCGATTTCTTCCTGTTCCAGGATAGCGATAAGGTTCATTAGAACTCCTAGATCATCATGTCGTTGCGGGCTGAAACTTTTGCCGTTCGATGTTGTTCGCGGAAAGCGCCGGATAAGCGATGAAGCTGCTATCCGTTGCCTGCCCCGCGTGTGCATGGCCGCCCGGCGCTAGGCTGGACCCCGATGCATGTGCCGCAAGCAGAGGATGAGATTTGGCAAACCAATGATTCTACACCAAAAATTGTTCAGAGCCTCAGGTAACATGCACCCGGCCCGCAGCAGTTTGCGGTACCCTTCCGGTTTCTGTAACAAACACGTCACACGGCGCGTTTCCCTTCATGTCGTACTCGTCCCTGATTTTGGTCGTCCTGGCGGCGATGGCCCACGCAACGTGGAATCTGCTCGCCAAGCGCGCGGCCATGGTGGGCGCTCCGTTCGTCTTCGCCTACGGGCTGTGCGCCTCGGTGCTGTATGCGCCGTGGGTGGTCTGGGTGCTGATGCATGACGGCATGACCTGGACCTGGCCTGTCGTCGGCGCCATCCTGACCTCGAGCCTGTTGCATTTGGGCTACAGCCTGTGCCTGCAGCGCGGCTACCAGGTAGCGGATCTTTCGGTGGTCTATCCCATTGCCCGCGGCACCGGCCCGCTGCTCTCCACCACCGGCGCCTTCCTGCTACTGCACGAACCCGCCACCGGCACCGGTATCGCGGGCATGCTGTGCGTCGTGATCGGCGTGCTGCTCATCGCCACCCAGGGGCGGCTCGCCATCTTCAAGCAGGCGCAAGCCTGGATCGGCGTGCGCTGGGGCATGGTGATCGGCCTTTTCATTGCTGCCTACACCGTGGTGGATGCCTACGGCGTGAAGGTGCTGCTGATCAGCCCGGTACTGTTCGACTGGTTCACCTGCGTAACCCGCACCGCCATGATGACGCCTCACATGCTGCACCGCCGGGCCCAGGCCTGGGAATCCATGCGCGGGCATTGGCATTTGGCGCTGGCCGTCGGCCTGCTGTCGCCGCTGGGCTACATCCTGGTGCTGTACGCCTTGCGCAACGGCGCGCCGCTGAGCCTGGTCGCGCCTGCGCGCGAAATGTCCATGATGCTGGGTACCCTGGCGGGCATGTTCCTGCTGCGCGAAAAAGTGGGGCCGGGCCGCCTGGCCGGGTGCCTGTCCATTCTGGTGGGCGTGGTTCTGCTGGGATCCGCCTGAATTCCCTGTAAAGGGGCCGTTCAGAAACCGGCGGCGGCACCCAGCCACATCAAGCCGGGAATGATGGCGCCCCAGGCCAGCACCATCGCCACGTCGATCAGCATCGCCTTGCGGGTAACCCGTGCGGTGACGGGCTCGACCGTGGCGCTGCCCAGGCTGCAATCGCGCACGGCGGGCGCGGCCGGCAGGCTGGGCGCGGCAGGCGCCGCCGGGGCGACGGGACGGATCGCGGGCGCCTGCATGGCCCCCGGAACCGCTCCCCCCGTCAGCGCGCCCGCTTCGGCCGGCGCCGGCGGAAACGGCCAACGGGCCGGCGTGGAGCCGGGACGGGTGCGCTGGCGCGGTTCCGCGCCGGCCGTGGACGGGTTCCAGGGCAAGGCCAGCCCCGCCAGCTTGGCACAAACGGCGCGGGCTCGGTGCGCCCCACGGCGCAGCGGGTTCAGCGAGACGGCAAGCTCGTCCGACAGGACGGAAATATCAGCGGTGTTCATAGGAACTCCTTGGAAAAACGATCCAGCGCCAGGACACGGTGCCCAGGCGCCCCTCCGCGGCGACAGCCGGCGGTCAATCGAACAAAGACAACTGGCCTGCGGCCGCGGCGCGCAGTTGGCGCGCACCGCCGGCTGCGGGCGATGCGCCATGAAAAGGGACCCCTGAAGACGCTTGCGCGCCAGCCGGGGATAGGAAATCGGAAGGCTCCCCCGCCGCGGCGCCGGGAACGGCGGCCGGACGCAGGAAGCGGGTGCAGTCCAGGGCCAGGCGATGCCGGTTCAGCCCCAGCTTGCGCGTGGCCACGGCGAAACGCTGGCGCAGCAGATCGGCCCAAATGCCGGTTCCGCGCATGCGCGAACCGAAGTTGGAATCGTTGCGCCGCCCGTTGCGCAGGTCTTCGACGCGATGCAACACACGTTGAGCGCGATCGGGGAAATGCACATTGAGCCAGTCCTCGAACAGGGTTTTGACCTCCCACGGCAGGCGCAGAACGGTGTAGCTGGCGTAATGCGCGCCAGCCGCCTTGGACGCCTGGAGGATGTGCTCCATGGATTCGTCGTTGATGAACGGGATGATGGGCGCCACCAGCACGCCCACCGGCACGCCGGCGTCGGTCAGGCTGCGCACGGCCTCCAGGCGGCGCCACGGCGCGGCAGCGCGGGGCTCCAGCGTGCGGGCCATGCCGGCGTCCAGCGTGGTGATGCTCATGTACACCACCACCAGCTTTTGCTCGGCCAGCGCCGCCAGCAGGTCCAGGTCGCGGGCGACCAGCCCGTTTTTCGTCACGATGGTGACCGGATGCCGGGTTTCCAGCATGAGTTCGAGCAGGCCCCGGGTCAGGCGCCATTCGCGCTCGATAGGCTGGTAAGGATCCGTGGCCGACCCGATATTGATCGGCGACGGCTTGTATCCGGGGCGGCTGAGCTCGGCCCGCAGGGCCTGGACGGCATTGGCCTTGGCGACCAGCCGGGTTTCGAAGTCCAGCCCGGGGGAATAGCCCAGGTAGGAATGCGTGGGCCGGGCGTAGCAATACACGCAGCCGTGCTCGCACCCCCGGTACGGATTGACCGCGGCCTCGAAGGGGATATCAGGAGAATCATTGCGCGACAGCATCTTGCGGGCCTCTTCCGCCGTGACCGTGGTCTTGGGGGCGGGAGGCGCGTGGCGCGTATCGGGCAGGATCGGGATGACCTTGGCCGCGTCGTCGGAAATGTTATCGGGGACGGAATCTACGAAGTCGGCGGGCAATCCGGAGCCGGACCAGCCGTCGTCGACCTGCACACGGTCATCGCGCTGAAAGCGATGCCGAACATTAGTAACCGCACCCCGACCGCGCAAGGCGGCGGGGGCGGCAGCCGGGGACCCAGAACCGGCGGGAAAAGAATGATCGGTGCGTGCCATGAAAACTACTGTACAAAAACACAGTGGTTTTGACAAGCACCAAAAGCCTTTTCGTAAGACAACCCCACTTTACCGCAAGACGTGGACGTCGTCTGGACAAATCGATTTCACCTGGCGATATCGCCCCGAAACCCGCGCCAAATCTAGGTTTAGCATAAATACAACAGCAAAAATGACGGCCGGAACCCCGTTGTTTTCCGGCCGCTTGCGGCTTAGCGCAGCATGCCCGCCGCGGCGGTCTGGTGCGTGGCCTCATCGATCAGGATGAACGATCCGGTGGCCGGCACATCGGCATAGCGATCGACCGCGAGGGCGTCCCGCGTCGTGAACGTCACGCGTCCGATGTCGTTCATGCGCAGCGTGCCTTCGGTGTTCTCCACTTCCTGCAGTTCATGGATGTCCCGATGCGACAGCACCGCGCGTACCTTCGCGGACGTCAATCGCGTGCCGGACTTCAGCAGATACTTGCGCGCCGGATTGAGCGCCTGCGCATCCAGCCAGCACAGCTCGGCCTCGAACTCGCGCGCAACCTGCGCCGGCGCGGACGCGTGCACGATGACATCGCCACGCGACACGTCCACGTCGCGATCCAGTACCAGCGTGATCGAATCGCCCGCCTGCGCTTCGTCCAGCGCGCGATCGAACGACCGCACCTCACGCACGATGGCCGTCACGCCGGAAGGCTGCACCGTGACGCCATCGCCCGGACGCAGCACGCCGCTGGCCACGCGTCCGGCGTATCCGCGGAAGTCCTCCTTGCGATCGCCGTCGTGGCGCGACACCCACTGCACCGGAAAACGCAGCGGCGCGCTGCGGCCATCGCTGGCAAGATCCAGCGATTCCAGCAAGGCCAGCAGCGGCTGTCCGCCGTACCACGGCGTTTCCGGCGACAGCGTCACGACGTTGTCGCCGTTCAACGCGGACAGCGGCAGCGCGTCGAAATGATCGATGCCGAGCTTGCCGGCCAGGTCGGCATAGGCATCGCGGATGCGTTCGAACACGGCGCGGTCCCAGTCCACCAGGTCCATCTTGTTGACCGCCACCACGATATGGCGGATGCCCAGCAGGCGCGCGATCGTGCTGTGGCGCTTGGTCTGCGGCAGCAGCTTGCCGTCGGCCGCCCGTGTGGCGTCGATCAGGATGACGGCCACGTCCGCTGTCGAGGCGCCCGTCACCATGTTGCGCGTGTACTGTTCATGGCCTGGCGCGTCGGCGATGATGAACTTGCGCGTGGGCGTGGAAAAGTAGCGGTAGGCCACGTCGATGGTGATGCCCTGCTCGCGCTCGGCCTCCAGGCCGTCGGTCAGCAGCGAGAAGTCGATGCCGTCGCCCGCCACTCGCTTGTGCTTGGCGCGCGAGATCGCGTCCAGCTGGTCGGCGAACACGCCCTTGCTGTCGTACAGCAGGCGGCCGATCAGGGTGGATTTTCCGTCGTCCACGGAACCCGCGGTGATCAGGCGCAACACGCCCGTGTCGGCGCCAGAGAGAAAAGAATCGTTCAGTGCGTTCATGTGCGTCCCTTGCCGCCGGCAGGCGCCGGCGTCTTGTGCGATCAGAAATAGCCTTCCTTCTTGCGGCGCTCCATCGAGGCCTCGGAAGTCTGGTCGTCCATGCGCGTGGCGCCGCGCTCGGTAATGTCGGTCACCGCGGTCTCGGCGATGATGGCCAGTGTGTCGGCGGCGTCGGAGGCCACCGGGCAGGTGCAGGAGATGTCGCCCACCGTGCGGAAGCGCACCGGCAGGCGTTCGACCTGCTCGCCGTCCTGCGGCGGCGTCAGCCGCGTGACGGGCACCAGGAGCCCCTTGCGGCGCACTACCTCGCGCTCATGGCTGAAGTAGATCGAGGGCAGCGCCAGCCGCTCACGCTGGATGTACTGCCAGACGTCCAGCTCCGTCCAGTTGGAGATCGGGAAGACGCGCATGTTCTCGCCGCGATGCACGCGGGTATTGAACAGGCTCCACAGTTCGGGGCGCTGAGCCTTGGGATCCCATTGGCCGAATTCGTCCCGGAACGAAAAAATGCGTTCCTTGGCGCGCGCCTTTTCCTCGTCGCGCCGCGCGCCCCCGATGCAGGCATCGAAACCGAACTCCTCGATAGCCTCCAGCAGCGTCACGGCCTGGGCGGCGTTGCGCGAATCGGTTTCACGGCGCAACACCACGCTGCCCCGCGCGATCGAGTCCTCGACGCTGCGCACGATCAGGGTTTCGCCCAGCTCGGCCGCGCGCTTGTCGCGGAAGGCGATCACTTCGTCGAAGTTGTGCCCGGTATCGATGTGCATCAGCGGGAAAGGAAAGCGGCCTGGCCGGAAGGCCTTCTCGGCCAGGCGCAGCAGCACCACGGAATCCTTGCCGCCCGAGAACAGCAGGACGGGCTTTTCGCTTTCCGCGGCGACCTCGCGCAGGATGAATATCGCTTCCGATTCCAGCCAATCCAGGTGGCTGCGTTGGATGACGGCAGACATGATTACTCCACTAAGACAGATTTCGAATTCATGGGCGGCCTCATTCGACGCGCGCCACGACGGGGATGACCCGGTTGCCCGCATGCAGGCCGCACTCCTTGGAGTCCGAGGACTCCCACCACCAGCGCCCCGCCCTCAGGTCCTCGCCCGGGCGGATGGCGCGCGTACAAGGCTCGCATCCGATGGAGGGATAGCCTTGGTCATGCAACGGGTTGTAGGGAATGCCCAGCGCGCGAATGACGGACCAGACCTCTTCCTCGTCCCATTCGGCCAGGGGATTGAACTTGTAGAGGCCGAAGGCGGCGTCGTCTTCTTCGAACGGCAGTTCGCCGCGGGTCGTCGACTGCGACCGGCGCTGCCCGGTGATCCAGGCACCGCGTCCGGCCAGCGCGCGCTTGAGCGGCGCGACCTTGCGGATCTGGCAACAGGCGCGGCGCAGCGCCACGCTCTCGTAGAAGGCATAAGCGCCATGCTCGGCGACGTGGCGCTCGACCGCCCCGGCATCGGGCCGGTACACGGTCACCTCGCGCCCGTAGCGTTCGCGCACCGCGTCCAGTACGCCCAGCGTCTCGGCATGCAGCCGGCCCGTGTCCAGCGTGAACACCTCCAGGTCCGAGCCGCCGGCATACAGCGCATGCGTCAGAAGCATGTCCTCGGCGGCCAGCGACGACGCCAGCGCGGCATCGGGGTAGCGCCGCCGGATGTCGGCCAGGCGCTCGTTCAGTTCGTGCCAGCGGACGGCGAGCGCCGCATCGAGTTGGGGGGAAAGTTCGGTCGTCGTCATGCTTGCACCGCAAAGATGCGCGCCCGCCGCGGGCGCGCAAGGAGGATTTCGCCGTCGCGCAGGCCCAGCTCCCGGTACAAGGACTCGGGCACCTCGGCTTCGAGAAGCGAGGACGAATCTTCCCGGGTGAGTTCCAGGTATGCGCTAGGGCCGGCCAGGTAGGCATGCGCCAGGCGCACCGGAATGCCGTCGGCGCCGGCGCGATAGCGTTCAATGTCGAATTCATGCGGCCGCACGTAGGCGGTGGCCCGCTGGCCGTCGGCCTGCGCCAGCTCGGGCGCGGGCAGCGACAGCCCCGCGCCGTTCCAGACACCGCGCGTGGCCACGCCCTGCAGCTGGTTCACGTCGCCCAGGAAGCCGTAGACGAAAGGCGTGGCCGGACCTTCCCAGACATCGCGCGGCGTGCCCACCTGCTCGATGCGGCCCGCGTTCATCAGCACCACGCGGTCGGACACCTCCAGCGCTTCCTCCTGGTCATGCGTCACGAACACGCTGGCCACGTGCAGTTCGTCGTGCAGCCGCCGCAGCCAGCGCCGCAGCTCCTTGCGCACCTTGGCGTCCAGCGCGCCGAACGGCTCGTCCAGCAGCAGCACCCTGGGCTCCACGGCCAGGGCGCGCGCCAGGGCGATGCGCTGGCGCTGGCCGCCGGACAGCTGCGCTGGATAGCGGTCCGCCAGCCAGTCCAGCTGCACCAGGCCCAGCAGGTCATGCACCTTGCGCTGGATCCGGTCTTCGGGCGGCCGCTGCGAACGATGCTTGACCCGCAGGCCGAAGGCCACGTTCTCGAACACCGTCATGTGCTTGAAGAGCGCGTAGTGCTGGAACACGAAACCGACCTGGCGCTGGCGCACGTCCACGGCGGTGGCGTCCTCGCCGGCGAACAGCACGTTGCCGGAATCGGCCGACTCCAGGCCGGCGATGATGCGCAGCAGCGTGGTCTTGCCGCAGCCCGACGGCCCCAGCAGCGCCACCAGTTCACCCGTCTCGATATGCAGCGAAACGTCATTGAGCGCGCGGAATTCGCCGAAACGCTTGGACAGATTGCGGACTTCGATACTCATGCTTGTCTCCGTCTTTACTGGGCGCGTCAGGCGACGGCCGGCTTGATGGCGGCCGCCTGGCCGGGATATTCGACCGGCAGGTCGGCGGCTTGCTGGAAGCGCGCATTGCGCCACTCGACGACGTTCTTGGCCACCAGCGTTACCAGCGCCAGCAAAGCCAGCAACGACGCCACGGCGAACGCCGCGGCATACTGGTATTCGTTGTAGAGAATCTCGACGTGCAGGGTCATCGTATTGGTCAGCCCCCGGATCTGCCCGGACACCACCGACACCGCCCCGAACTCGCCCATGGCCCGCGCGTTGCACAGAATGGCGCCGTACAGCAGACCCCACTTGATGTTCGGCAGCGTCACGCGCCAGAAGATCTGCCAGCCGCTGGCGCCCAGCGTCAGCGCGGCCTGCTCCTCTTCGCTGCCCTGCGCCTGCATCAGGGGAATCAGCTCGCGCGCGACGAAAGGAAACGTCACGAACAGCGACGCCAGGACGATGCCGGGCACGGCATAGACGATCTTGATGTCGTGGTCCTGGAGCCAACCGCCGAACCAGCCCTGCGTGCCGAACAGCAGCACGAACACCAGACCGGCCACCACGGGAGACACCGAGAACGGCAGGTCGATCAGGGTGATCAGGAATTGTTTGCCGCGGAACTGGAACTTGGTGACGGCCCAGGCGGCGGCCACCCCGAACACCAGGTTCAGCGGCAGCGCGATGGCCGCCACCAGCAGCGTCAGGCGGATCGCGGCCAGCGCGTCGGGTTCGACGATGGCGGCCAGGTACAGTTGCCAACCCTTCTTGAAGGCCTCGGCGAACACGGCAGCCAGAGGCACCAGCAGGAACAGCGCCAGGAATGCCAGCGCAACGGCAAGCAGCGCGCCGCGCACCCAGCGCGGCTCGGTCAGATGGGCGGGACGGTCCTGCGCGCTCATGCGAGCCTCCCAAGATTGCGGCGCGACTGCCAGCCCTGCAGCAGGTTGATGACGAGCAGCAGCGCGAACGACAGCAACAGCATGACCGTGGCGATCGCGGCGGCGCCCGCGTAGTCGAATTCTTCCAGCTTGGCGATGATCAGCAGCGGCGTGATCTCGGACACCATGGGCATATTGCCCGCGATGAACACCACCGATCCGTATTCGCCCACCGCGCGCGCGAAGGCCAACGCGAAACCCGTCATCAGGGCGGGCAGGATGATCGGCAGCAGCACGCGGCGGATGGTTTGCCAGCGGTTGGCGCCCAGGCTGGCGGCCGCTTCTTCGATCTCGCGCTCCACGTCCTCCAGCACCGGCTGCACCGTACGCACCACGAAAGGCACGCCGATGAAGATCAGCGCGATCACGATGCCCAGCGGCGTAAACGCCACTTTCCAGCCGAACCAGTCGGCCAGCGGCGCGCCCAGCCACCCCTTCTCGGAATACAACGCGGTCAGCGCAATCCCCGCCACCGCCGTGGGCAGCGCGAACGGCAGGTCGACCAGCGCATCCAGGATCTTCTTGCCGGGGAAGCGGTAGCGCACCAGCACCCAGGCGACGATGGTGCCGAACACCAGGTTCACCAGCGCCGCCGCCAGCGAGGCGCCGAAGGTGAGCCGGTACGAGGCCACGACGCGCGGCGAGGCCACCGTGTCCCAGAAGCCCTGCCACCCCAGCCCCGCGCTCTTGATAGGCAGGGCGGCCAGCGGGATGAGCACGAGCACGCTCAGGTACAGCACGGCGTAGCCCATCGAGATGCCGAACCCGGGCAGCACGCCCGGGCTGTTGCGGCGAAAGGCAAAAGGCGCTTGCGCGCCGCTTGCCGCGGGGTTCGAGGCTGAAGTCATGGCCGTCGTTCCGATTGTTATGGAGTTACTTCTTCTGCGGCAGGTAGATCTGGTCGAACGTGCCGCCGTCGCTGAAGTGGTCCTTCTGCGCCTTGCGCCAGCCGCCGAAAATCTTGTCGTCGATGGTCACGAGCTTGACCTTCGGGAACTTGCTTTCGTACTTGGCGGCCACGGCCTTGTCGATGGGCCGGTAGTAGTTCTTGGCGATGATTTCCTGGGCTACCGGCGTGTAGAGGAATTCCAGGTAGGCCTGCGCGGCCGCGCGGGTCCCCTTCTTGTCCACGACCTTGTCGACGACGGCGACCGGCGGTTCGGCCAGGATGGACAGCGACGGCACCACGATGTCGAACTTGTCCGGACCCAGTTCTTCCTGCGCCAGGAAAGCTTCGTTTTCCCAGGCCAGCAGCACGTCGCCCACGCCGCGTTCCACGAACGTGGTGGTGGCGCCGCGCGCCCCGGTGTCCAGCACCGGCACATGCTTGAGGAGGTCGCCCACGAAGGCGCGGGCCTTGTCCTCGCTGCCGCCGTTCTTCTCCAGCGCGTAGGCCCAGGCGGCCAGGTAGTTCCAGCGCGCGCCGCCCGAGGTCTTCGGATTGGGCGTAATGACCTGCACGCCATCCTTCACCAGATCGTCCCAGTCCTTGATCTGCTTGGGATTGCCCTTGCGCACCAGGAACACGATGGTGGAGGTATAGGGCGAGCTGTTCTGCGGCAGGCGGGCCTGCCAGTCCGCGGGCAGCAGCCCCCGGTCGGAGATGGCGTCGATGTCGTACGCCAGGGCCAGGGTCACCACATCGGCCTCCAGGCCGTCGATGACGGAACGCGCCTGGCGGCCCGACCCGCCGTGCGACTGGCGGATGGTCAGTTCGACGTTCGCCTTTTCCTTGTATTGCTTGGCGAACGCGTCGTCGATGGCGCGATAGAGTTCACGGGTCGGATCGTACGAAACATTCAGCAGCGTCTGCTTCTGCTGGGCCTGCGCGGGCGCGATCGCGGCCAACGACATCGTGACTGCGGCCAAGGCGGCCAGCCAACCGGCTTTCCTGAAAGACATCCCTGCTCCCTGTGTTTGGCAATGTGGGAGCAAGTTTGCGGGCAGCCCGATCTGAACGGAACGAATCATTATTTGATTGCTCATCGCTCTCAGGCATATAGGACTGCTGTCCCAGCAATAGGAAAGTCCACCCTTACCGCCAAGGCATCTTCCGCCCCAGGACGGCCCATGCGAAAAAAAACGCCGCATCCCATAGAGGAATGCGGCGGTTCGGGTGGCATGCGGGGCCTGCCCCGCGAATTCCGAATTTACTTATTCGGCTGAGGCGTAATGCGCAGGTAGGGACGCACGGCCTTGTAGCCCTTCGGGAACTTCTGCTTGATCACGGCTTCGTCCTGCAGGGACGGAACGATGATCACGTCGTCGCCGTCCTCCCAGTTCACCGGCGTGGCCACGCTGTGGCTATCGGTCAACTGCAGCGAATCGATGACGCGCAGGATCTCGTTGAAGTTGCGGCCGGTGCTGGCCGGATACGTGATGGTCAGGCGCACCTTCTTGTTGGGATCGATGATGAACACCGAACGCACGGTCAGCGTTGCGTTGGCGTTCGGGTGGATCATGTCGTACAGCTCGGAGACCTTGCGGTCTTTGTCGGACAGGATCGGGAAGTTCACCTTGGTGGACTGCGTATCGTTGATGTCGTCGATCCAGCGCGTGTGCGAATCGGTGTCGTCCACCGACAGCGCCAGCACCTTTACGTTGCGCTTGGCGAATTCGTCGGCCAGTTTGGCGGTATAGCCCAGCTCGGTGGTGCAGACCGGTGTGAAATCGGCCGGATGCGAAAACAGGACACCCCAGCTGTTACCCAGATACTCATGGAAGCGTATCGGCCCAGCCGAGGATTCCTGTTCGAAATCGGGGGCGGTATCGCCCAGGCGTAGTTGACTCATGATGTCTCCTGTGTGCGGATTCAGGTTGGGAAGGCCCGGCTGCCCACCGGGGCGGGCAGCGCTGGAAGTCGTCTCTTGGCGGAATTTACCGCCTGGGAAACGATTCTTCCATCAAACCTTTAGCCGGGGAAATACGCAAGACATATAACCTTATGCAATATCCAGACTGGCGCCACAGGCGTCCGCCACGACGCCGGACCGGACAGCGGCCGACAGGGCCAGCGAGCGCGGCAGGATATGCGCGGCGTAGAACAACCCGGTGGCGACCTTCGAGGCGTGGAATGGATCGGTGGACCCGGCGGCGATATGGCGGCGGCAGGCCAACACGGCGCGCGCCATCTGCCATCCGCCATGAACCACGCCGGCCAGCATCAAGTAGGGAACGCTGCTGGAATAGGCCGCCCGGACATTGGCCGCCAATTGCTCCAGGATGAACGCCACGCCGGCCTCATACGCCTGGATGGCGCCGTCCAGGTTGTCGCGCAGCAGGCGTAATCCGTCGCGCTCGCCCGCCGCCGCGCTCGACGCCTCGGCCTCGACGGCGCGCAGCGTTTCGCGCATCGCCGCGATGGCGGCATGGGCGGTGGCGCCGCCGTCGCGCTGCGTCTTGCGGCCGACCAGATCGTTGGCCTGGATGGCGGTGGTGCCCTCATAGATGGGCAGGATGCGCGCGTCGCGGTAAAACTGCGCCGCGCCGGCTTCTTCGATGAATCCCATGCCGCCGTGCACCTGGATGCCCAGCGACGCGACCTCGACCGCGTTCTCGGTCGAGAAACCCTTGACGATGGGCACCAGGTATTCGTAGAAGGCGCGGTTACGGGCGCGCTGTTCCGGGTCCGGGTGATGCGTACCCTTGTCGTGGGCGGCCGCGGCCACATAGGAAACGGCGCGCGCCGCCTCCGTCAACGCCTTCATCGTCATCAGCATGCGCTGCACGTCCGGATGGCGCACGATGGCCACGGCCCCCGCGGAACCTTCCACGGCCCGGCCCTGCACGCGCTCGCGCGCGTAGGCCAGGGCGTGCTGGTATGCGCGCTCGGACACCCCGATGCCCTGCTGCCCCACTGAATAGCGGGCGGCGTTCATCATGATGAACATATATTCCAGGCCGCGATTCTGCTCGCCGACCAGGTAGCCGATGGCGCCCTCGCCCACGTCGCCCTTGCCGGAACCGTACAGCAGCACCGCCGTGGGGCTGCCGTGGATGCCCAGCTTGTGTTCCAGAGAGGCGCACCAGACGTCGTTGCGCTTGCCCAGGCTGCCGTCCGCCTGAACCAGGAACTTGGGCACGATGAAGAGCGAGATGCCCTTCACCCCCGCAGGCGCGTCCGGCGTGCGCGCCAACACCAGGTGGATGATGTTCTCGGCCAGGTCGTGCTCGCCGTAGGTGATGAAGATCTTCTGGCCGGTCAGCCGGTAGCTGCCGTCGTCCTGCTTCACGGCGCGCGTCGCCACCTGCGCCAGATCCGAGCCGGCTTGCGGCTCGGTGAGGTTCATCGTGCCCGTCCATTTGCCACCGATCAGGTTGGGCACGTATTGCTTGCGCTGCGCGTCCGAGCCGACCGTCAGGACGGCTTCGATCACGCCGTCGGTCAACATCGGACACAGCGAGAACGCTAGGCTGGCCGCCTGGATGTTCTCGCCCGGAGCGGCCGCCACCAGCTTGGGCAGCCCCTGCCCGCCCCATACCGCCGGATGCTGCAGGCCTTGCCAGCCGCCTGCCGCGTAGTCCTTGAAACCCTGCGCATACCCCGGCGTGGCGCTAACCTGACCGTCCTTCCAGACGGGCGGCTGCGTATCGCCCGGCACGTTCAGCGGCGCGACCGCCTGCTCGACGAAGCGGCCGTTTTCTTCCAGGATGGCATCCACCAGGTCTGGCGTCACCTCTTCGAAGCCGGGCAGTTTCAGGACGTCATCGAGTCCGGCCAGTTCCTTCAAGGCGAAGCGGAAGTCCTGCAATGGGGTTGCGTAGGGCATGGTGTCTCCATCAATTGGCGGTATCTAGGCTTTCTTTGGCCAATCTTAAACCCTTGCCTCCCTCTTTGCGGGCGAATGCGCCAAACGCTTCCAGCGACGCGGACGGCGTCACTTCCTCGTAGCCCGCCGCCATGCCTTGCTGCACATCGGCAAGCGCGAGCACTTCATTGCTGGCCTTGAACAGCGTATCCAGCACCTCCGGCGGCGTGCCCTTGGGTGCGAAGACGCCCCACCAGTTGGAGAGGTCATAGCCGGGCACCGTCTGCGAAATGGGCGGGTACGGCAGCAGCCGCGAGGGCTGGCCGGACGTTACCGCCAGCGCCACCACCTTGCCGGTGTCGATGACCGCCTTGGCGGACGGGGCCGTCGCAAACGAGACGTCGGTATCGCCCGCGGCGACGGATTGCGCCGCAGCCGCGCCCCCCTTGAATGGAATGTGCATCAGCTTCACGCCGGCGAGCGTCATGAATTCGACTGCCGCCAAATGGGTGATGACGCCGTTGCCGGATGACGCCACATTGATGGTTCCCGGCTTGCGCTTGGCCCGGTCGATGAGATCCTGTACGCCTTTCAGCCCCAGCTTCGCGTTCGCGATCAGGACCATGGGACCGGTGGTGAGCTGCGCCACGGGCACGAAGTTGTCCGGCGTGTAATCCACCTTGTACAGGGCGCTGTCGCTGCCCATGACGCTGGAGTTACCCAGGTACAGCGTATAGCCGTCGGCGGCGGCGCGCGCCGCGAGGCTGGCGCCGATCGTCGAGCCGGCGCCGGGCCGGTTCTCGATCACGACCGGCTGCTTGAGCTGCCTGGCCAGCGCATTGGCATAGACACGGCCCACCTGGTCCGCCCCCCCGCCTGGCGGGAATCCGATCACCAGCGTCAGGGGTTTGGCCGGATAGGGGGCGGCGGCATGCGCGCCGCCGGGCATCGCGGACAACGAGGCAACAGCGGCGAACAATGCGCCGCATGCGGCAATAGTGGGTTTCATCGAGGTCTCCTTTAATGGATTCGGAGCCGCTTGTGGCGCGGCCCTCCGTTCATGCGCCAGCCGCGTCAGCGGCCGGTGAAATTCGGCGCTCGCTTTTCCTTCCAGGCCCTTGCGCCTTCGGCCAGATCCTCGGACTGCTCGGATCGCAACACCGCCTGCTCGATGCCGGCATGGTCGATTTCCCCGCGTGCGATGCGGTTTAGCTGCGCCTTCACGCCGAACAGCGGTATCGGCGCCATCGCCACGATCTGCGCGCTCAGCGCATCCAGCCGGTCCTGCAGGCGGTCCGCCGGCACCAGTTCGGTCAGGAATCCGATGCGCAGCATCTCGTCGGCCTGGATGCGCTCCGCGGTCAGGAACAGGCGCTTGGCCTGGGCCAGCCCCAGCCGCGTCACATAGCGCGACATGCCGCCCGGATAGAAATGCAGGCCGAGGCGCGTGGCCGGCATGAACATGTCGGCCTGCGGCGTGCCGATGCGGAAATCGCAGGCCAGGCACAGATCGGTGCCGCCGCCATAGGCGCCCCCCTGGACCACCGCGATCGTCACCGGCCTCGCCGCCTCGATCAGATCCATCGTCTGGCCGAAATACAGCGAGCTTGGCGCGGTCTCCGACGCCAGCGACGAAATGTCGTAGCCGCTGCAGAAATACTTGCCCTCGGACAGGATGCGCAGCACGCGCACGGCGTCGTTCGCGTTCACTGCGTCCAGATGCTCCCTGAGGACGTCCAGGTCCTGCGGACCGAGCCGGTTGGCCTGGCCGGGCCTGCGCAGGCGGAGGGTTGCGACGTGGCCGTCCACGGACAGGCTGGGCGTATCGGAGTCGGCGGTCATGCGGCGGCCTCCGCTTGATGCGCCACGCCGTCGGCCAGCAGGCGGTCGATCTCGGCGTCCGCCATGCCATAGCGCGCGAAGACTTCGCGCGTATGCTGGCCGAACACGGGCGGAGCGCGATGGCTGGCCGTTTCCGTGCCGTCCAAGCCCAGCGGCAGGCCCACTTGCCGCAATTCGCCCAGCACCGGATGGTTCAACGACCGCACCAGCCCGCAGGCCTGCACCTGGGGATCGGCGAACACGTCTTCCAGGGTATTGATCGGGCCCGCGGGAATGCCGCCTTCGATCATCAGCGCGGTCCATTCCATGCGCGTCTTGCGCTTGAGCCCTTGCTCCAGCTCCAGCTTCAATTCATAGCGGTGCTGCATGCGCTCGGCATTCGTGAGGAACCGCGCGTCGGCCACCAGGCGGGAGAGCCCGAGAATGCCGCAGAGCTTGACCCACATCGCCTGGGTGGCCGGCGCCAGGTTGAGCGGCCCGTCGGCGGTTTCGAACGTGCCATAGGGCGCGATGACGGGATGCACATTGCCGCAAGGCTCGGGCACCTCGCGCTTGCTCAGATAGCGCTGGCCCTGCACGCTGAGCAGCGCCATGAGGCCTGCCAGCAGCGAGGTTTCCACATGCTGCCCGCGCCCGGTGGCGGCGCGCTGCGCGACGGCCGACAGGATGCCGATGACCAGCCACATTCCCGCCGTCAGGTCGCCAATGGCGACGCCCACCCGCGTTGGCCCCGACTCCGCGGTGCCCGTCAGGCTCATGAAGCCGGAATAGCCCTGCGCGACCTGGTCGAAGCCCGCCCAGTCGCGCGCCGGCCCTTTGCTGCCGAAGCCCGAAATCGACGCCATGATCAGGCCGGGATGCGCCTGCGCCAGCGATGCGTACCCCAGGCCCATCGCGTCCATCGTGCCCACTTTGAAGTTTTCGACCACGATGTCGGATGCCAGGGCCATCCTGCGAAGCAGCGCCAGCCCTTCCGGCTTGCGGAAGTCGATGCCGATGCCTTGCTTGCTGCGGTTGGCGCTAAGATAATAAACGCTTATATCATCATCGAACGGCCCCCACTGCCGCGCCATTTCGCCGGCCGGCATGGGTTCCACCTTGACGACCTCCGCGCCCAAGTCCCCAAGAATCATTGTGCAGAAAGGCCCGGAAAGCGCCCGCGTCAGATCCAGCACCTTCAGCCCGGCCAATGGCAGACTCATTTCGTCGTCCTCCTCTGAGTTGAAGCCCATTCTAGGCAGCGCCTCAGAGGCGTAGAAAATACTATTTTCCGATCCTTCAATAAGATTTTCTTATTCCATGAATCTGCGTCAGCTCAAATACTTCGTGCGCGTGGTGGAAATGCAGAACATGACCCGCGCCGCCGAAAGCCTGCACGTGGCGCAGCCCGCGCTCAGCCAGCAGATGTCCCTGCTGGAGGAAAACCTCGGGGTCGCGCTGCTGTTGCGCGGCGCCAAGGGCGTGCAGCCCACGGCGGAGGGCCTGTTGCTGTACCGGCATGCGCAAACCATCCTGCGCCAGGTCGACAGCACCCGCAGCCTGCTGTCCAGGACGGCGGACCAGGTCACCGGCACCGTATCCATCGGGCTGGCTTCCAGCACCGCCCGCATGCTGGCGTTGCCGCTCATGCGCCGCGCCAAGGCGGAACTGCCCTCGGTCGTGCTGGAAATCGTCGACGTGCCCAGCGCGGACCTGACCAAGCTGGTCCTGCAGGGCCGCATCGATTTTTCCCTCTCTCCGGACCAGCAGTCCATGCAGGGCCTGCAGCGCACGCCGCTCCTGCGGGAAAGCCTGTTCCTGTTGGCTCACGCCAGCGTCGCGCTGCCGCGCCGCACCCTGGGCATCGCGGATTTCGCCGCGCTGCCGCTGGTCCTGCCCAGCCTGCCCAATACACTGCGCGCGCGCCTGGACCACGCCTTCCTGACGGCCGGCCTGACCTGCAATCTGTTTGCCGAGGCCAGCACCTCGGCGATCCTGATCCCAGCCGTGCGCAACGCGATGGCGGCCACGATCTTGCCCTGCTCCGCGGCGCAGCCCGAGATCGCGGAAGGATCGATCGTGGCGCACGCGCTTGACGACGCCCTGTCTCGCGAACTGGTGCTGTGCGCCAGCGAGAGCCTGCCACAGTCGCTGGCGGTCAGCCAAGTCATCGCGATGTGCAAAGACGAAATAAAACGCCTGATCAACGATCAGGCGTGGCAGGGGTGCACACTGCTGGAGCCGGGCCGACGCTAGCTCAGGTGATGCGCCAACGACACAATGATCGGCCCCAGGACCGGCAGCAGCACGTTGGCGATGGCATACGTCACGGTGTAGCCCAACAGTGGCACCGAACTGCCGCTGGCCCCCAGGATGGCGCTGATAGCGGGCGTGCTGACGTGCTGGCCCGCGATCGCCCCCACCAGCAAGGGGCCTTCTATCTTCAGGATCTTGTGGCCCAACCAGAGCGACAGGCAGGCAGGCCCGAGCGACACGAGCAAGCCGATCACGGGCAGCACCGCGCCGTGCTCGCGGATCAGCGACACGGCCTCCGGCCCCGCCGACAGGCCGACGCAAGCCACGAAAATCGCCAGGCCCAGGTCTTTGAGCAGTTGCACGGCATGATCGGGCATGTGGCCCAGCGAGGGCCGCTTGGCGTTGATCCAGCCGCAGACCAGCCCGCTGACTAGCGCCCCGCCGCCGCTGCCCAGCGATACCGGAATGCCCCAGAGCCTTGCGCTCAGGCTGCCGATCATGAGCCCCGCCAGGATGCCGAAGGAGAGGAACACCAGATCCGTAACGCCGCTGCGTCGCAGCTCGTTGCCCAGGGCCGCGCCGGCCTCCGAAAGTTCGGGCTCGGCCCCCACCAGCGTGACCAGGTCGCCATACTGCACCACGGTGGAATGCGTGATCGGCAGCGAATGGCCCGAGCGCACGATGGACTGCAGGAAGACGCCCCGGGCGCGCTGGGCGCGCGGCCGCTTGGCCAGTTCGCCGACGGTATGCCCATTGACGGCCTTCTTGTTGACGATGACGGCGAGTTCGCTCAGCAGCAGATCGTCGGCATGCCCTTCCGGCAGCTGGATTTCAGGGCCGACCACGGACCCGGCGCGCAGCGCGAACCGCCGCATCCCCAGCACCACCACGATATCGCCCACGGCCAGCAGGTCGTCGGGTGCTGCGTCGACCGCTTCCCCATTGCGCAGGATGCGGCTGATGACGGTGCGCCCGCCCAGCTGCGACTCCACCTCGGCCACGCTTATGCCGCCGGCGTCCTTGACTACGTGCGCGCGGCCAACGAGCCGCGGTAGCGTGGGCATGTTGGACTCGTCGCCTTCGCCCGCCGTCACGCCCAGCTTTTCCTCCAGCGCCTTGGAGGCCTGGCGCAAATTGATGCGCAACAGCGCCGGCGCGATCTGGCTGGTGAAGAACACGATGCTGATCAGGCCCACCAGGTAGGTCAGCGTGTAGGCCGTGGCGATATTGGCCTCCATGCGCTTGACGTCGGCGTCGGCCAGTCCCAGGTGCTTGAGCGCTTCGGCTGCCGTGCCCACCACGGCGGACTCGGTTGCCGCGCCCGCCGCCAGCCCGGCGGCCGTGCCGGCGTCCAGGCCGAACATCGGCACCGCGGTCAGCACGATCGCGAGCACCAGCAAGGCCTCGATGATGGGCAGCAGGATGTACCGCAGGCTGGAGCGGTTCAGGTTGGCGAAGAACTGCGGGCCGCCTGAATACCCCATCGCGAAAATGAACAGGGCGAACGCAACCTCCTTCAGGTCGCCGCCGATCTGGCACCCCGTCTGGCCGATCAGCAGGGCGACGATGAGCGTTCCACACACCCCGCCCAGCTGGATCGGCCCGGCCTTGAGCTTGCCGATCAGGTATCCCAATCCCACCGTCACGAACAGCACTGCGATGGGGACGCTATTGAAAAACCCGACGCTGCAAGTCATGTCGTCATATCGCCCTGGAGGTTTGCTACTTGCCGGCGGCGCCCTTCTTGGCGGACTTGGCAGCCGAATCTGCCTTCTTGACCGCCTGCTTCACCGCCTTCCGGGCCCCGCTGACGCCGGCCTTCTTGCCGGCCGCCGAGCGCTTGGCGGCCGAGGCCTTGACCTTCTGGCCCTTGCCCGCCGTTGGGCCCGAACGCACCAGTTCCGAGTGCTTCCAGGCCTCGACGTACTCGGTTGCGGCTTCGACCATGTACTTGCCGATCTTGGCATAGTCGCTGTCGTCCAGGTTGGCCAGCGAAATCCGGATCGACCAGGGCGGACCGCCGAAGCCGCCGCCATCCATCAGCACCACGCCGGATTTCTCGGCCAGGCGGAACAGGAAGTCGACGGGCTCGTAGTTGCTGACCATGTACTTGCAGAAGCCCTCTCCGTACATGACCTTGGCCCAGACCATGAAGTCCAGCTCCACGTAGTACCAGCCGCGCATCGGATCTTCCGGCGGCATCGGGATGCCCAGGCCCTGCCACAGGGCGTCGCGCCGGCGCCGCACGATTTCCATGGTCAGGTGCTTGTAGGCGTCCTTCAGGTCCAGCAGATGCGACAGCGCGAAAAAGCCCATCTGGACCTGCTGCGGCAGCGACAGGCCGGCGGTGTGGTTCAGCGCCACGTTGCGGCTGTCAGCGACCATCCGGTCGATGAACTTGATCTTTTCGGGCTCCATCGTCAGGGCGCCGTAGCGCTTGTTCAGCCGCTTCTTCCACGACACAGGCAGCTCGGCGATGCGGCGGTCCATCGTGTTCGTCTCGTGGGTCGCGATCACGCCCAGGCGCCAGCCCGTGCAGCCGAAATTCTTCGAGAAGGAGTACACGCAAATCGTGTTGTGCGGCACCTCCGCCATCAGCGAGCGGAAGTTCGGAACGAAAGTGCCGTACACGTCGTCGGTCACCAGCACCAGGTCCGGATTCTTGCGGATCAGGCGCACGATCTGCTTCATTTCCACCGGGCTGAACGCCACGGACGGCGGGTTGCTGGGATTCACCGTGACCGCCAGCTTGATCTTGGGGTTCTCCAGCTTGGCGATTTCCGAAGCCGGATAGTGCCAGTCGTGCGTGCCGTCGGCCCGCATGCTGTTGGCGTTGATCGCCACGATCTTGAATTGGAAGCGCTCGAGGTGCGCGATTTCGATGTAGGGCGTGAACGTGGGCAGGAACAGCGCGATGGTGTCGCCCTGCTTCAGCAGGCCGTTCTGCAACAGCGAATCGAAGATGTAGCACATGGCCGCCGTGCCGCCCTCGACCGGAAACAGGTCGAACTTGCCCTTGGGCGGGCGGCCGTCGCACATTTCCTTGATCAGGTAGTCATGCACGACCTGTTCGATGTGCACCAGGGCGCGCGGCGGCACCGGATAGTGATCGCCGATGATGCTGTCGGTCAGTTCGTGGATCCATTCGTCCGGGTCGAAGCCTTTGACCTTCACGCCGTACTCCAGCACGCCCGCGAGGAAGCCATGACCCTCTTCGCCCTTGTGCTTGGAGAGGAACTTGCGCAGCCGGGCCGCGCACCCCTTCTTGGCTGGCATGCCTGCCAGGATGACCTGGTCGTGCACCCGGCGCGCCTCTTTCATCGCGAACCTGCCCAGCAGGAAAAATGCGTCGCGCGGTTCGGTGGCGA
Source organism: Achromobacter agilis (assembly GCF_900496965.1). Taxonomy (GTDB): domain Bacteria; phylum Pseudomonadota; class Gammaproteobacteria; order Burkholderiales; family Burkholderiaceae_B; genus Achromobacter; species Achromobacter agilis. Next base: position 2,285 of record NZ_UFQB01000014.1, on the reverse strand, counting down.
TCCAGTTCGGATTGCCGCGGCCCGCATTCAACATGGTCGACGCGGACGTTTGCTGGTTGTCCTTGGCCAGCGTGATCAGATAGTCCTTCAATTCGAAGGGCGAAAGCTGCTCGAGGTCTCGCTGGTGCGACCGGGTCGTTTTCAGGGCCGAGGCCAGGCTGACGGTGAGAGGCGCGGTGGAAGCCATTGTTCAGTACTCCTGGTTGCGTTGTGACAGGCGCTTGCCGAGACGGCGGACGCAGGCGCCCGCCGTCGTTCTTGTGCTGTCCGCAGGCCTGCGGGCCCGCGGGCGGCCCGCTAGGTCATGAGCATGACGATGACAATCCCCCAGATGATGAGCAGGGTATTGCCGATCGCGTAAGGCACTGTGTAGCCCAGGGCGGGCACCTGGCTTTTCGCCGTTTCGGTGATCTGCCCGATGGCGGCCGTCGTGGTGCGGGCGCCTGCGCAGACGCCCAGCGCAATGGCGGGGTGGAACTTGAAAACATAGCGGGCGATGTACACGCCCAGGATCATGGGCACGCTGGTGGCGATCACGCCCGCGACGAAGAGCTTCGCCCCCAGTTGCTGGAAGCCCTGGACGAAGCCCGGCCCCGACGAAATCCCGACCACCGCCACGAAGGCGGTCAGCCCGACCGATGTCAGGAACCAGTGCACCGGCTCCGGCACGCGTCCGAAGGTCGGATGCACGGAACGCAGGTAGCCGAAGATCAGGCCGGCGATCAGCGAGCCTCCCGACGTAGACAGCGTGATAGGAACGCCGCCCACGGTCAGCACCAGGGAGCCGAACAGCCCGCCCAACAGGATGCCGAAGCCCACGAACACCATGTCGGTCTGGTCGGTGGCGCGATCCACGTAGCCCACCTTGCCGACCGCCCGTTCCACGTCGCGCTTGGCGCCCAGCAGGAACAGCCGGTCGCCGCGGTCCAGTTTCAGGCCCCAGTTGACGGGCATTTCATGGCCGCCGCGCACGACCTTGCGCAGGAAGACACCGCGGCCCAATTCGCGCACGGCCTCGCTTTCGGCGATTTCCTGCACCGTCTTGCCGGCGATGTTCTTGTTGGTCAGCACCACCTCGACGATCTCGGCGGGCAGATTGATCACGTCGCGATCCTCGACCTCGCCGCCGATGATACCTGGCGCCTGCGTGACCAGGGCGTCGTGCCTGCCGGTCACCCCGAGCACGTCGCCGGCCTGGAGCACGGTCTTGGAATCGCAGTCCAGGATCTGGTCGCTCCGGCGGATGCGTTCGACGAAGACCCGGGCCTCGACGAAGCGTGCCTCCAGATCGCTCACTGTCTTGCCCACGAACTCCGGGCGGTCCAGCTTATAGGCGCGGGCCGTGAACTTGCGGTAGCCCGACAGTTCCATCGAGTCGGCGCCGCCGGACATCTTCGCCTCGTAATCCTTGCACTCTTTCACGATGTCCACGCGCATCAGCTTCGGGCCGAGCGAAGCCAGGATCCAGGCGCTGCCCACGGTGCCGAAGATGTAGCAGACGGCATAGGCCACCGGGATGCTGTCGATCCATTGCTTCTTGGTCGCCGCATCGACGTTCAGGCCGTTGATCGTGTCGGTCGCCACGCCCATCACGGCGGAGATAGTCTGCGCACCGGACAGCAGCCCCGCGCCGGTGCCCGCATCAAAGCCGAAGGCGACCGCCGTGCCCCATGTGACCAGCAGGCAGATGACGCAAATGATGACCGCGAAGATGACCTGGGGAAGGCCATCGCTTTTCATGCCGCGGAAGAATTGAGGGCCGACGCCGTAGCCGAGCCCAAAAAGAAAAAGCAGGAAGAAAACCTGCTTGACGATCGGAGCGATCGTGATGTTCAGTTGCCCGACCAGCACGCCTACCAGCAGCGTACCGGTGACCGCTCCCAGGTTGAATCCAAATAGCTTCTTGGCGCCTATCCAATATCCTAAGCCCAAGGTCAGGAATATCGCGAGTTCCGGATACTTTCGCAGAGTGTCAAAGAACCATTCCATCCCGAATCTCCTTCGTTATGTACAGGCCGAGCACTTGCGCGAAACGAGCTGCGCGCGAAACACATTATCAGAAACTTTGCAGAAATCAAAAGATTTGCTGCATCGAAATCGAATGAGTCTCGCTGGCTGTCTCCAAAAACGAAAAGGCCCGCCAGCGCGGACGCTGGCGGGCCTTCGGCAAAGCAGCCTTTGCGGGCTTACAGTGCGTTGGTCAGTTCAGGCACGACCTGGAACAGATCGCCGACCAGGCCATAATCGGCCACGCCGAAGATCGGGGCTTCCGGATCCTTGTTGAT
>NZ_UFQB01000030.1 GCF_900496965.1 Achromobacter agilis | reverse complement strand
CGCGGCGGGGGACTGGGATGCGCGGGGCGTCGATAAGCCCGAGGGAATCCGAAGGCAGTCGCCGCAGGCGACAACGAGGATGACGCAGGGGAAGTCCGGAGCGAAGGCTCCGGACCGCAATCGTGGACCCGCGCATCCCGGGCCCCCGACGTGGCTGGCGGCCCGGGAATCGAACGCGGTGTCAGACACCCGGGAGCGCCGGCCTCAATTCCTGCGGGTGTCTCGTACGGGTGTCAGACACTTGGATATCCACGCTGCGCACGGCCTCAGCCGCAAGACACTGCAAGCCCCAAAAGGCCGCCCGCGCGGCCGGCCTGGGGCGGGCGACGCAAGATCGTCCGCGGCAAAACCGCCGTTGGCTAAAACCCAAGCACACCAATCGCCCCGGCGGCCGAGGAATCAACGCCGCCCGAGCCGGACGCGGCGGGGGACTGGGATGCGCGGGGCGTCGATAAGCCCGAGGGAATCCGAAGGCAGTCGCCGCAGGCGACAACGAGGATGACGCAGGGGAAGTCCGGAGCGAAGGCTCCGGACCGCAATCGTGGACCCGCGCATCCCGGGCACACGACGTGGCTGGCGGCCCGGGAACTGAACCCGATGTCAGACACCCGGGGAGCGTTGGCCTCAATTCCTGCGGGTGTCTCGTACGGGTGTCAGACACTTGGATATCTACGCTGCGCGGGCTGGCGACCAGGGAACCGGAGCTGATGCCAGACACCCGGGAGCGTCGGCCTCAATTCGTGTGGGTGTCTCGTACGGGTGTCAGACACTTGGATATCTGCGCTGCGCGGCCCGGGAACCGAACCCGGTGTCAGACACTTGCCTCTGCACGCCGCGCGGCTTTATAGCCAGCCGGATTTGCGGAATCGCCAGTACAGGATGGAACAGGCCGAGGCGATGACCCCGAGCGTGACGGGATAGCCCCAGGGGGTTTTCAGTTCGGGCATGAATTCGAAGTTCATGCCGTAAATGCCGGCAATGGCGGTGGGCACCGCCAGGATGGCGGCCCAGGAGGCCAGCTTGCGGGTGGTATCGTTCTGCGCCGCCTGGCCGATCATGAGGCTGGCTTCGAACGCGAACGCCAGGGATTCGCGCAGGGAGTTGAACAGTTCGTCCACGCGCAGCACGCGGTCGGCCACCTCGCCGAAATACGGCCGGGCGTGCTCGTCCACGGCCGACATTTCCACCCGCGCCAGGCGGCGGCAGATCTCTGCCAGCGGCGACACCACCGTGTGGATGCGCAGCAGGTCGCGGCGCTGCCGGTACAGCCTGCGGATATCCGAGTCCTTGGCGCCGCGGATCAGCAGCTTCTGCTCGGCGCCCTCCACCACCGTCTCGATCTTGCCGGCCGCCGCAACATAGCGGTCGACCAGCCAGTCCAGCAGTTCGGACGCCACGTAATCGCTGCCGCGCTTGAGCAGGTCGGGCGAGGCTTCCAGCCGTTCGCGCAAGGGGCTATGGCCCGCCGTGGCGCCGCGACGCACCGTGACCAGGAAGCCGTCGCCGATGAGGAACTGGGTTTCGCCGAAGATGGGACGCTCGGCCTCGACCTCCACCGTGATGGCCACGATGAGAACCATATTCCCGTAGTCGATGATCTTCGGCCGCCGGTGGGTTTCCAGCATCTCTTCCTGGTTCTTGTCGCAGGCGCCGAGTTCGCTCGCGACCCTGGTCAGCAGTTCGGGACCGGGATTGCGCAGGCCGATCCAGAGCATGCCGTGGCCCTGGGCGACGTACTGCCCGACCTCGTCGATGGGGACCTCGCGTTCCCGCCGTCCGTTGATGTAGGCGATCGACGCGACGACCTCGCCCTTCGGCGCGTCGGCGGCGCGTTCTTCAGTAGACATAAACACCCTCTGACAATGCGATCCCTGCCGGACAGCTTATGCGTATCGGGCGATGATAGCCCGTTCTACGAGAACAGATTGCGCACCCGGCGGGCCACGTCCACGCTGGGCGCCTGCGGTTCCTTCGGCGCGCCGCGTCCGGCGGGCAGATCCGGCGGCTTGGGCAGGTGATCGAACAGCGGCAGCATCGCGTTCGAGATATAACGGGTGCGCGACCCGTAGACATGGCGGTCGCCCATGCCGGTCTGCTGGTGCACATAGAAGCGCTGCGGCACGATGAGCTGCAAGCGTTCCTTGGCGCGCGTCATCGCCACGTACAGCAGGCGCCGTTCCTCTTCGATCTCTTCGGCCGTGCCGGTGCTCATGTCGGACGGGATGCAGCCGTCCACCACGTTCAGCACGTAGACCGCCTTCCATTCCTGCCCCTTGGCGGAGTGGATGGTGGACAGGATCATGTAGTCCTCGTCGCGCAGCGGCGCGCCCGATTCGTCGCTGGTGGCGTCCGGCGGATCCAGCGTCAGTTCGGTCAGGAAGCGTTCGCGCGATGGGTAGCCCGATGCGATGCGCAGCAGCTGGTCGAGATCCGCCCGGCGCACGCGCGCGTCGTCGTACAGGCGCTCCAGCTGCCCCGCGTACCAGCGCAAGGCCAGGTCCGCATCGGCCGGCCATTTCAGTCCAGGATCGCACAGCGCCGCGTAGGTATCGGCGAACCCGCGCCACGCTTCCTGCGCCGCCGCGCCGGGCTTGAATTCGCGCAGCGCACGCAGGGGTTCCGGCGACGCGGACATGGCGTCCATCAGTTTGCCCGCGGTGGCCGGGCCGACGCCCGGCAGCAATTGCGCCACGCGAAAACCGGCCATGCGCCCGCGCGGATTCTCGGCCCAGCGCAGCAGCGACAGCAGGTCCTTCACGTGCGCGGCCTCCAGAAAGCGCAGGCCGCCGAATTTCACGAAAGGAATGTTGCGGCGGGTCAGTTCGAGTTCCAGCGCGGCGCTGTGGCTGGCGGTGCGAAACAGCGCGGCCTGCGACTTGAGCGCGGCCCCGCCTTCGCGTTGCGCCAGCACCTGGTCGGCCACCCAGCGCGCCTGCCCGGCTTCGTCGCTGACCGTCACCAGCTCGGGCAGCTGGGACGACTGCCGGTCGGTCCAGAGGTCCTTGGCGTAGCGTTCCGTCGCCTGGCCGATGACGGCGTTGGACGCGTTCAGGATCGGCTGGGTGGAACGGTAGTTGCGGTCCAGCGTGATGACGCGCGCGGGCTTGGGGAACTGGGCCGGAAAGTCCAGGATGTTGCGCACCGTGGCCGCGCGGAACGAATAGATGGATTGCGCATCGTCGCCCACCACCGTCAGGCCGCGCCCGTCGGGTTTCATCGCCAGCAGGATGGCCGCCTGCAGACGGTTGGTGTCCTGGTATTCGTCCACCAGCACGTGGTCGAAGCGTGCGCCGACGTCGGCCGCGATCCCCGGATCCGACATCATCTCGGCCCAATAGAGCAGCAGGTCGTCGTAGTCCAGGACCTGCTGGTCCTGCTTGGCCGCCACATAGGCCCGGAACAGGTTCTTGAGCTCGTCCTCCCATTGGGCGCACCAGGGGAAGGAGGTTTTCAGTACGTCGGCCACGGGCGCCTGACTGTTGACCACGCGCGAATAGATGGCCAGGCAGGTGCCCTTGAGCGGAAAGCGGGATTTGGTGGACGACAGACCCAGCTCATGGCGGACCATGCCCATCAGGTCTTCGGCGTCGCCACGGTCATGGATGGTGAAGACGTCGGACAGGCCGATCCGTTGCGCGCAGTCGCGCAGCAGCCGCGCGCCGATCGCGTGGAAGGTGCCCGCCCAGGGCAGCGATGGCGGCTGTTGCGTGGCGCGCAGGTTCATCACCCGCTGCAGCACCGAACCCACCCGCCGGTCCATTTCCAGCGCCGCGCGACGGGAGAACGTCAGGAGCAGCATGCGCTGCGGATCGGCGCCGTTCAGGATCAGGTGCGCAACGCGGTGCGCCAGCGTATTGGTCTTGCCCGAACCGGCGCCCGCGATCACCAGCAAGGGGCCGTCGTCCCCGGGCGCGCCGGCCACGCCGAACTCGGCCGCTTCGCGCTGGGCGGGATTGAGATCGGCCATGGGATCGGGACGGTCGGAGGTGGACGGGGACGGCAGGCGGGTCGGGTCGGACATGGAACGGGGGCCGCCGGCGGCGGCCTCGCAAATAAGCAGCCAGGGCGTTGCCCGGCTTGGGATGGACACTGTATATTTATACAGAATTTTTTGCTTTCCGTCCGATCCCGTGCCCGCCCGGCGGCGCCCCGCCCGCCTCTGCGCGCCCTGCCCCCATGAGCCTCCTGACCGGCACCGCTTCCTGGACCGACCCGACCCTGCTGGCTTGCGGACGCTTCTACCCGCCCGAGGTCCGCAGCGCCGAAGCCCGGCTGCGCTTCTATGCGTCGCGCTTTTCCATGGCGGAGATCGATTCCAGCTACTACGCCATGCCCACGGCGGAAAACGCTTATCTTTGGGACCAGCGCACACCTGACGGATTCGTCTTCAATATCAAGGCCTTCCGGCTGTTCACCGGGCACCAGACGCCGCTTTCCGCACTGCCGGCCGACATCCGCCGCGAGCTTTCCGGCTGGCCGGATCCCGTCATCTACCATGACCGCATGCCCCCAGACCTGCGCGATGAACTGTGGCGCCGGTTCCAGCTCGCGCTGGAACCGCTGCGGCTGCCCGGCAAGCTGGGCGCGGTGCATTTCCAGTTTCCGCCCTGGATCCGGCGCGACGCGCGCGGCATGGCGCGGGTGGCCGACTGCGCGCGGCGCCTGGAAGAACACCTGGTGTCGGTGGAATTCCGGCACGGCAGCTGGTTCGGCACGCCGGCGGCCACCGCCGGCACCCTGGCGTTCGAACGCGAACTGGGCGTCGCGCATACGGTGGTCGATGCCCCTCAGGGGTTCGACAACACCGTGCCGGCCGTCTGGGAATGCACGCATCCCGACCTGGCACTGCTGCGCCTGCACGGGCGCAACGCGGCCGCCTGGAACGTATCGGGCACGGCGTCATCAGGACGCTTCCAGTACGAATACACGCAACAGGAACTGGCCGAGCTGGCCGAGCGCTTCTCGCGGCTGGCGGCGCAAAGCGCCCAGGCGCACGCAGTGTTCAACACCAATTTCGAAGACCAGGGCATGCGCAACGCCGCGGCCTTCGCGGCGGCGCTAGCGCCGGCCTGACTGCGCCACGGCTGCCCGCGCGGGCGCGCGCGCCACGTCGGCCAGGCTTTCCAGCAGCACCTCGAACTTGCGCGCGATCTCGTTCTCCGGAACGCAGGCATAGCCCAGCAGCAGGCCGGGGCGGCGTCCTTCGTCGTTGACGTAATAGCGCGACAGCGCCCGCGTCAGCACGCCCTTGCTGCGCGCCACGTCCACCACGCGCAGGTCGTCCATGTCCGGCGGCAGGGTCAACACCAGGTGCAGGCCCGCCATGCTGGCGTCGCGATGAAGCCAGTCGGGGCCCAGCCGCCGTTCGATCAGGTTGACGAGCATGGCGCGGCGGCGCCCGTACAGCATGCGCATGCGGCGGATGTGGGCCGCGTAATGGCCTTCGGAGATGAAGGTGGCCAGCGCGGCGTGCGTCATCAGGTGGCCTTCGCGGTAGAGCTCCGCGTGCGCGGCCTGGAACGCGGCCGTGAGCGTCTTGGGCAGCACCAGGTAGCCGACGCGCAAGCCCGGGTACAGGGTCTTGCTGAAGGTACCCATATAGATGACGGGCGCGTCGGGCTCCAGCCCCAGCAGCGAGGCGATGGGCCGACCGGAAAAGCGGAACTCGCTGTCGTAGTCGTCCTCGATGATCCAACTGCCGCTTTGGCGCGCCACCGCCAGCAGTTGCCGCCGGCGGGCCAGCGACATGACCGGGCCCAGCGGATACTGGTGCGAGGGGGTAACAAAAATGAAGCGCGGCGGCGTGGTGACGGTCTCGGGCAGCCGCATGCCCTCTTCGTCCACCGGCAGGTGCACCGTATGCAGGCCGTTGGCCTGTAGGATGGTGCGGGCGCCCCAGTAGCCCGGATCCTCGACCCACGCGGTCTCGCCGGCCTCGCCGAGGATGCGGGTGGCCAGGTCGATGGCCTGGTGCGAGCCCTCGGTGATGATGATCTGCTCGGGATCGCAATCGATGGAGCGGGTCAGCGCCAGATGCTGCGCCAGCGCCTCGCGCAGCGCCGGCAGGCCGCCGCCGTAGGCGTAGGTCAGCAGGTCGGGCGAGGGATTGCGCCACAGGGCGCTGAAGATGCGCCCGAACTTCTTGTGCGGGAACTCGGTCAGGTCGGGCACGCCGGGCATGAAGGCCCCCCACTGGTAAGGCGACGCCGACACGCCGTCGACAATGGCCGCGCCGCGCGGGGATAGCACCGGGCGCGGTTGGGCCGGAGGGGGCAGGCGCCGCCGCCGGCCGCTGGCCAGGTAGGAATCCGGAACGGAGGCATTGACGAACGTGCCGTTGCCCTGGCGGCTGCGGGTGTAGCCTTCGGCCAGGAGCTGGCTATAGACGTGGACCACGGTGTTGCGGGCGATGCCGAGCTCGGCGGCCAGGTCGCGCGTGGCCGGCAATCGCGAGTCGGCGGCAATGGCCCCGTCCAGGATCGCTTCCCGGATACCCTGGTACAAACGCTTGTTCATCGGCTCGCTGGAGCCGTCGGCCAGGCGCAGCAGCAGCAAGTCACCAACGATGGAACGCAATTGGTTCTACCTGATTTATCAAAGTGGTTCCCACAAATGGAGCCATCGTAGCATTAAATAAGGTTTTTACCGCCCATCACGCTCTGCGAGGCTGAGATGAAGAATCAGGACCTGAATACCCGCCGTTCCCTGGCCACGCCCCGTGGCGTCGGCGTCATGTGCGACTTCTACGCGGTGCGCGCCGAAAACGCCACGCTGTGGGATGCCAACGGCAAGGAATACATCGATTTCGCGGGCGGCATCGCCGTCCTGAACACCGGCCACCTGCATCCGAAGATCAAGGCCGCCGTTGCCGCCCAGCTGGACAACTTCACGCACACGGCCTACCAGATCGTGCCGTACGAAGGCTATATCTCGCTGGCCGAGCGCATCAACCGCCTGGCGCCCATCGACGGCCTGAAGAAGAGCGCCTTCTTCACCACCGGCGTGGAAGCCGTCGAAAACGCCGTCAAGATCGCGCGTTCCGCCACCGGCCGCTCGGGCGTCATCGCCTTCTCCGGCTCCTTCCACGGCCGCACCATGCTGGGCATGGCGCTGACCGGCAAGGTCGCCCCGTACAAGCTGTCGTTCGGCCCGATGCCCGGTGACATCTACCACGTGCCGTTCCCCAACGCGACCCAGTCCATCACCGTGGCGGATTCGCTCAAGGCGCTGGACCTGCTGTTCAAGTGCGACATCGACCCCAAGCGGGTCGCGGCCATCATCATCGAGCCGGTGCAGGGCGAAGGCGGCTTCAACATCACCCCGCCCGAACTGATGACGGCGCTGCGCAAGGTCTGCGACGAGCACGGCATCCTGCTGATCGCCGACGAAGTGCAGACCGGCTTCGGCCGCACCGGCAAGCTGTTCGCCATGGAACACCATGCTGTCCAGGCTGACCTGATCACCATGGCCAAGAGCCTGGGCGGCGGCTTCCCGATCTCGGGCGTCGTCGGCCGCGCCGACGTCATGGACGCCCCGGCCGCGGGCGGCCTGGGCGGCACCTACGCCGGCAACCCGCTGGCCGTCGCCGCCGCACATGCCGTGCTCGACGTGATCGCCGAGGAAAAGCTGTGCGAACGCGCCAACCAACTGGGCGACAAGCTGCGCACGCACCTGGAAGGCCTGCGCGCCAAGGTCCCCGGCATCGCCGACGTGCGCGGACTGGGTTCGATGGTCGCCCTGGAACTGAACGATCCCGCCACCGGCAAGCCGGACGCGGAAGCGGTCAAGCGCGTGCAAGCGCACGCCATCGAAAAGGGCCTGATTTTGCTAAGCTGCGGTGTGTATGGCAACGTCCTGCGGTTCCTGTACCCCTTGACCATTCCCGACGCCCAGTTCGATCGCGCGCTGGCCATCCTGTCCGAGGCGCTGGCCGCCTGACGTTGAAGGCCTGAACATCCGATTCCCGGTCGGCAGGCACGACCATTGCGGGCGTAGCGGTTTTCCGGCTCGGCCATCGAGCCGGAAAACCCGCGGCGCCCGCAAGCGTTTCCTGGCCGGCCGCGTTCCATTCAAGGAGATCCCTGCAATGACTGCACTGACCCAATCCCTCGCGCGCCCCGATCTGCTGCGCGACGCCTGCTACATCGACGGCAAGTGGGTGGGCGCCGGCGACGGCCCCTCCATCCCCGTCGACAATCCCTCCACCGGCAAGACCATCGTGTCCGTGCCCAAGCTCGGCCGCAAGGAAGCCGAACAGGCCATCGCCAGCGCCGAAGCCGCGCTGCCCGCCTGGAGCGCCAAAACCGGCAAGGAGCGCGCCGCGATCCTGCTGAAGTGGGCGCAACTCATGATGCAGCACCAGCGCGACCTGGCCGCCATCATGACGTCCGAACAGGGCAAGCCCGTGACCGAAGCCGCCGGCGAAATCGCCTACGCGGCCTCGTTCCTGGAGTGGTTTGCCGAAGAAGCCAAGCGCATCGACGGCGACATCCTGCAAAGCCCCAAGGCCGGCCAGCGCCTGATGGCGCTCAAGCAGCCCATCGGCGTCACCGCCGCCATCACGCCGTGGAACTTCCCCGCCGCGATGATCACGCGCAAGGTCGGTCCCGCGCTGGCCGCCGGCTGCACCATGGTCGTCAAGCCCGCCCAGCAAACGCCGCTGACCGCGCTGGCGCTGGCCGTGCTGGCCGAAGAGGCCGGCGTGCCCGCCGGCGTGTTCCACGTCATCACCGGCAGCTCGCGTGAAATCGGCGCCGCGCTGTGCGAAAGCGACGTCGTGCGCAAGCTGAGCTTCACGGGTTCGACCGAAGTCGGCCGCACCCTGATGGAGCAATGCGCGCCCACCATCAAGAAGCTGTCCCTGGAACTGGGCGGCAACGCGCCCTTCATCGTGTTCGACGACGCCGACCTGGATCGCGCCGTGGATGGCATCCTGGCCTCGAAGTACCGCAACGCGGGCCAGACCTGCGTATGCGCCAACCGCATCTACGTGCAGGCCGGCGTCTATGAAGAGATCGCCAAGCGCCTGGTGGCCAAGGTCGAAGCCATGAAGGTCGGCGACGGCTTCGCCGACGGCGTCACGCAAGGCCCGCTGATCGACAGCAGCGCCGTGGAAAAGGTGCAGGAACACATTGCCGACGCCACCGCGCACGGCGCCCGCGTCATCGCCGGTGGCAAGCCGCATGCGCTGGGCGGCACGTTTTTCGAACCGACCGTGGTGCGCGACGTGACCCAGTCCATGCGCTTCGCGACCGAAGAAACCTTCGGCCCGGTGGCGCCGCTGTTCCGCTTCGAAACGGAAGAAGAAGTCATCGGCATGGCCAACGACACGATCTTCGGCCTGGCCGCCTACTTCTTCACCCGCGACTACGCCCGCATCTGGCGCGTGTCCGAAGCGCTGGAATACGGCATCGTCGGCATCAACACCGGCCTCATCTCCAACGAAGTCGGCCCGTTCGGCGGCGTCAAGCAATCCGGCCTGGGCCGCGAAGGCTCGAAGTACGGCATCGAAGAGTACCTGGAGATCAAGTACCTCTGCGTGGACCTGGGGGCCTGATTTCCCTGAGGGGTCTGACACGGGGAGATCGCTCGCCGGTGTCAGACACCCGGGAAGATTCGCGTCAACCTTGGGCGTGTGTCCCGTAAGGGTGTCAGACACTGGAAGGCCGTCTCTCGCCGGTGTCAGACACCCGGGAAGATTCGCGTCAGCCTGGGCGTGTGTCCCGTAAGGGTGTCAGACACTGGAAGGCCGTCGCTCGCCGGTGTCAGACACCCGGGAAGATTCGCGTCAACCTGGGCGTGTGTGCCGTAAGGGTGTCAGACACTGGAAGGCCGTCTCTCGCGGGGGGCTGCTCACCGGTGTCTGACACCCCTATGAGACGCGCTTGCGCACCCGCGCTGGCCTGCACGGGTGTCTGACACCAGGCCGCTACGCACGTCTGCTACCCAGGCCGCTACGCGCCCCACACCAGGCCATTACACGCCTTCACCCCCCCGCATGGTAGATTTGCCCGTTCCCCAGTTGAACAGGCCCAGCCCGAATGAGCAGAACCTTTACCCGCGAGGACACCCGCCGGCTTGCGGCCATCCTGGCCGAAACGGCGCAAACGGAAGTCATGCCGCGCTTTCGCAACCTGCCGGAAGGCGCGGTGCGCGGCAAGAGTTCCCCGCGGGACCTCGTAACCGACGCGGACGAAGCCGCCGAACGCCTCATCGCCACGCGCCTGTCCAGGCTGCATCCGGGCGCCGTGCTGATCGGCGAAGAAGCCTCGGCCCGCAATCCCGCCTTGCTCAATATGCTGGTCGACGCCGATCTGGCTTTCCTGATCGACCCCATCGACGGCACCCGCAACTATGTGGCAGGCCTGCCGCTCTTCGGCATGATGATCGCCGCCTGCCATCGGGGCGACGTGATCGCCGGCGTGATCTACGATCCGCTCAATCGCGACAGCGCGCTGGCCGTGCGCGGCGAAGGCGCCTGGATGGAACTCGAAAACGGCCGCCAGGCCCCGCTGGCCGTGGCCAGCCCCGTTCCGCCCGAGAGCATGGACGGCTTCATCGCCACGGGCGCCCTGCCCGAGCCGCTGCGCACCGCCGTCAACAGCAACCTCTCGCGCCTGGGCAGCACCGCCTCCCTGCGCTGCGCCGCGCATGAATACCGCACCCTGGCCGCAGGCCACTGCCACATCGCGTTCTACAACCAGCTGACCGCCTGGGATCACGCGGCCGGCTGGCTGCTGCACCGGGAAGCCGGCGGCTACTCGGCGCACTTCGACGGATCGCCCTATAAACCGACCCATCGCACCGGTGGACTGCTGTATGCGCCGGACGCCGGCAGCTGGCACGCGGCGCGCAAGGCGCTAATGGGGGACGCGGCAGAGGCCGCCGAGACTTGACAGACCGCCCCCGTTTCAGGTCGAAAAATCGGGGTTATCCCTAGGAATTATCCACAGTTCCTGTGGACAACCCTTTGGAAAGGTCTGTAACAGCGTAAAAAAAACCTTGCGGGGCAAGTACTTGCTTAAACCGGTCAAAAACCGGCCGCCGGGAAACCCGGTTACAGCGCGTCCAGCGCCACCGCGCAGGGAAGTTCCACTTTCAGGGTGAGCAGGCTGTCGGCGCGGGTCCGGCCCAGGTTGATCGCCGCGATGGGCATGCCGTTGCGCGAGGCGGCGGTCACGAAGCGGTAGCCGGAATACACCATCAGGGACGACCCCACCACCAGCACCGCGTCGGCGCCCATGAGGCCGGCGTTGGCGCGGTCCACGCGTTCGCGCGGCACCGTCTCGCCGAAGAACACCACGTCCGGTTTCACGATGCCGCCGCAGCGCGGACAGGGCGGCACGCGGAACTGCGCGAAATCCTCGCCGTCCAGGTCCGCATCGCCGTCGGGCGCATCGGTGGCGTCCAGCAGCGTCCAGTCCGGATTGCCGTCCTGCAGCGCCTCCTGCCAGCCGTGGCGGCCGCCGCGCCAATCGCAGGCCATGCAGCGCACCTGATCCAACCGGCCATGCAGGTCGACGACCTCGCGGCTGCCGGCGGCCTCGTGCAGGCCATCGACGTTCTGCGTCACCAGGACCGAGACATGGCCGCGGGACTCAAGCCGGACCAGCGAGCGATGCGAGGCATTGGGCTGCACCCGGCCGAAGCGGCGCCAGCCGACCATGCTGCGCGCCCAGTAGCGCGCGCGGGCCAGGTCGCCGCTCATGAAGGTCTGCAGCGTCATGGGCGGCTTGCGCTTCCATTCGCCTTCGGTATCACGGTAGTCAGGGATGCCCGAGTCGGTGCTGACGCCAGCGCCCGTCAGCACGAACAGCCGCGGGTGGCGGTCGACGAAGCCGCGCAGCGCGGCCAGATCCGAGACTCGTGTATCCATCCTGACTCCAATATGCCGCGGCCCCGGTGGAACGGGGCCGCGCTTGCGGAAAAAACGGCGTTCAACCGCCCAGGCCGCAGTCGGGCATGTCGCTGACCAGGCTGGCCTGGGTCACGTTGCTGCCTGGCGGCACGCTGCGCGTGAGCCAGACGTTGCCGCCGATGGTCGAGCCCTTGCCGATCGTGACGCGGCCGAGGATCGTCGCGCCAGCGTAGATCACCACATCGTCTTCGATCAAGGGGTGGCGCGCCAGGCCCTTCTTGAGTTCGCCGTTCTCGCCCGGCGGGAAGCGCTTGGCGCCCAGCGTGACCATTTGATAGAGACGGACGCGGTCGCCGATGATGGCGGTCTCGCCGATCACCACGCCCGTGCCGTGGTCGATGAAGAAGCTGCTGCCGATGGTGGCGCCGGGGTGTATGTCGATACCCGTGTCGGCGTGGGCGATTTCGGCCACCATGCGCGCCAGCATCGGCACGTCCAGGCGGTACAGGACGTTGGCCAGGCGGTGGTGGATCATCGCCGACACGCCCGGATAGCACAGCAGGACTTCATCGACGCTATGCGCGGCCGGGTCGCCCTGGTAGGCGGCGGTCACGTCCAGGTCCAGCGCGGCGCGCACACGCGGCAGCTCGGCGCCGAACTGGCGCACGATTTCGATGGCGCGCTCGCGCGTGCCCGGGGTAGCGGCCTGTTCGGGCCGGCCCACGTACTGGAGTTCAAGACAGACCTGGTGCAAAAGCGCGTCGAGCGCCGCGCCGATCGTGTGGCCGACGTAGAAATCCTCGACCTCCTCGCGCAGATCGATCGGGCCCAGGCGCATCGGGAACAAGGCGCCGCAGAGGTCCTTGATGATCTGGCGCAGGCTTTCCTGGGACGGGAATTCGCGTAGGCCGGCATCTTCGCGCAGGCGGCCGCGCGGGCCGCGCCAGGCGACGCGCGCCTCGCGCAGGCCGGACACGATGCTGTCCAGGTTCCAGTGGGCCGGCGGAATATGGGTGGGCCCGCTCATCGCCGGAGCTCCGGTCGGGAGCCGGCCGCGCCGGCATGCAGGTTGAAGTCGAACATGGGAGGTGCCTCGCTGACGGTATAGCGTCCGGCGGGCCTGCCGCCGGACAATGCTGCTTCGCAATATTCCCGTCAACTGTAACCGCTCGCGCCCGTTTCACGGAATCCCTCCGACACGGCGGAGGGGTTTATGTCCCGGCGTCGGACTCGTAACCCTGGGGGTTGCCCTGCTGCCAGCGCCAGCCGTCCGCGCACATGGCGTCCACGTCGTGCGTGCTGCGCCAGCCCAGCAGCGAAGCCGCCAGGGCCGGGTCGGCCCACATCCGCTCGATGTCGCCCGGACGCCGGGGCTGCGCCTGCAGCGGGATCCGGCAGCCGTTGACGCGCTCGAAGGCGCGCACCAGTTCGAGCACACTGGTGCCCTGCCCCGTTCCCAGGTTGACCGCCACGAAGCCCGGGTGCCCCCCGGAATACGACAGCGCCTGCACATGGCCCTGCGCCAGGTCCATGACGTGCAGATAGTCGCGCACACCCGTGCCGTCGGCCGTGTCGTAGTCGTCGCCGAACACGCGCAGGAAAGGCTGGCGGCCCACCGCCACCTGCGTGATGAAGGGGAACAGATTGTTCGGCGTATCGCGCGGGCTTTCGCCGATCTGCCCGCTCTGGTGCGCCCCGATAGGATTGAAGTAGCGCAGCGTGACGGCGCTGAAGGCCGGATCGGCCGCGCACACGTCGCGCAGCATTTCCTCCACCATCAGCTTGGTGCGGCCGTAGGGATTGGTCGGCGCCAGCGGATGCGCCTCGGTGAAAGGCAGGTAGCGCGGCTCGCCATAGACGGTGGCGGAGGAACTGAACACCAGGCGCGCAACGCCCGTCTCGCGCATCGCTCGCAGCAGGGCCATCGAGCTTCCGACATTGTTGTCGTAGTACTTGAGCGGATCCGCCACCGATTCACCCACCGCCTTGCTGCCCGCCAGATGCAGGACCGCCGCCACCGGCGCGCCGCGGGCCGCCGAGGCGGCCAGCACCGACTCCACCAGGCCCGGCGCGCGGAGATCCCCCTCGATCAGCGGGATCTCCGCGCCGCACAGACGTTCCACCCGGCGCACGGCCTCGCGGCTGCCGTTGCTGAAGTCGTCCAGCACCAGCGGCCGCTGGCCGGCCGCCAGCATCGCCACCAGCGTATGCGTGCCGATGTAGCCGGCGCCGCCCGTCACCAACACATGCAGATCCGGCATGGGCAGGCCTCCCCGGTCACAGGTGCGCGGCCACGCCGGGCACCCAGGCATGGCGCGGACGCGGCGCCTGCGCGTGGCTGCGGTAGCGGTCGATCCAATAGGAGGTGGAGGCGTCGTGCCCCCAATCCACCAGGCCGGCAGACACCGGCACCGCCAGCTCGCGCTCGATGCCCGTGGCCAGGCGCTTGCCCAATTCCACACCCCACTGGTCGAAGGGATTGATCCCCCACACCACGCTCTGCACGAACACCTTGTGCTCGTACAGCGCCAGCAGCGCGCCCAGCCCTCGCGGATCCAGCTGGCGCAGCACAATCAGGGTGGACGGCCGCCCGCCCGGGTGCACCATGTGCTGCGCCAGGCTCAGTGCGCGCTCCTGGTCGTCGATGTGCGCCACGTCCAGCAGCGCCTGCTCCAGGCACTTGCCGCGCAACAGGGCCTGCCGCTGCGCCAGGCAGTTGGCCAGCAGCATGCGATGCGCATCGGGGCTGTCGCCGTGGCCCTGCAGGCTGGCGATGAAATCCACCGGCGCGCCGTCTTCGCTCTGGTGCAGCCACTGGAAGAAGGTGTGCTGGCCGTCCGTGCCCGGCATGCCCCAGATGATGGGCGCGGTCGGCACGCCGACGGCGGCCCCGTCGCCCGCGACCCGCTTGCCCAGCGATTCCATCTCCAGCTGCTGCAGGTAGGTGACGAGGTGCAGCAGGCGCGCGCTGTAGGCGGCGATGTTCAGCGAGTTGTGCCCCAGCACGCTGCAATTGACCAGCCCCGACAGCGCCAGCTGCACCGGCGCGTTCGACGCGAACGGCGCCTGCTGGAAATGCTGGTCCATGGCTTCGGCGCCCGCCCGCATGCCGATCAGCACGTCCGCGCCCACCGTCAGCGCGATGGACAGGCCCGCGACCGACCAGACGGAATAGCGTCCGCCCACCCAATCGCACATTTTGAATATCTGGCTGGACGGCACGCCCAGCGCGCGCGCGGCCGACACATTGGCGGTGACGGCGGCCAGGTGCTCCGACACGTCGGCCACGCCGCCCTGCTTGAGCCAGGCAATGGCGGCGCGCGCGTTGTGCAGGGTCTCGGCCGTGGTGAAGGACTTGGACGACACCACCACCAGGCAGCGCCGCGGATCCAGCCCGGCCACGGCATCATGGAAGGCGTGCCCGTCGATGTTGGACACGAAACGGATCTGCCGCCGCTGCGACTGCCCGCCAAACGCCTGGATCGCCAGGCGCGGCCCCCAATCGCTGCCGCCGATGCCGATATGCAGCACCGTCGAGAAATCGGCGGTCTGGTCCACCTTGCGGACGAAGTCCGTCATGCGCGAATACTCGCACACGGAATCCGCGTCCTGGCCGTCGGGCTGCTCGCGCGTGCGCCCGGCGCGCAGCGCCGTGTGCCAGGCCGGCTTGCCTTCGGTCCAGTTGACCGGCTCGCCCGCGAACAGCGCGCGGCGGGCATCCGCCAGCCCGCGCGCCTGCAGCAGCGCCAACGCCGCGGCGTCCAGCGCCGGGGACTGCCGCTGCATGGTCAGGTCCACGCACAAACCCGCCGCCTCGATGACTTTCAGCGCGCCGGCTTCCAGCTCGGCGGTTTGCGCGGCCTGCGCAAACGCCAGCCATTCCGGGCTGTCCGCCAGTCCGGAATTCGCCCTCAACGCTTCAATCGCATATTTGGCCTTTCCCATCGCGTGATGCTCCTTAAAACGGTAAACGAACATGAGGGGCAATGCGCCGGAACGCGTTGCGGAAGTCCTCCTCGATACGGGCCAGCGCGGCCACGGTGTCCCCTTCGAAACGCAATACCACCGTCGGCGTGGTATTGGACGGACGCGCAAGGCCGAAGCCGTCGGCATAGTCCACCCGCACGCCATCCAGATTGCTGATGGAGACCGCGCCGGGGAATTCCCCCTGCGCGCGCAATGCCTCCACCAGGTCGAACTGCTCGCCTTCGGCGGTTCCCAGCTTGATTTCAGGCGTGGCGCAGGATTGCGGGAGGCTCTCCAGCAGCGCGGACGGATCCGGCGCCGCCGACAGAATCTCCAACAGCCGTGCGGCGGCGTAGATGCCGTCGTCGAAGCCGTACCAGCGCTCTTTGAAGAAAATGTGGCCGCTCATTTCGCCGGCCAGCAACGCGCCGGTTTCGCGCATCCTGGCCTTGATCAGCGAATGCCCGGTCCTGCACATCGTGGGCCGGCCGCCGGCCTCGGTGACCGCGCGCGCCACGTGGCGGCTGCACTTGACGTCGTAGAGGATCTCGCCGCCCGGATTGCGCGACAGCACATCGCGCGCGAACAGGATCAACTGGCGATCGGGCCAGATGATCTGGCCCGACTTCGTCACCACGCCGAGCCGGTCGCCGTCGCCATCGAACGCCAGGCCGACCTCGCAGTCGGAATAGCGCAGGCAATAGATCAGGTCCTGCAGGTTCTGCGGATCGGCGGGATCGGGGTGATGGCTGGGAAAGGTACCGTCGACCTCGCAGAACAGCTCGGTCACTTCGCAGCCCAGCGCGCGGAACAGCGACGGCGCCACCGCGCCCGCCACGCCGTTGCCGCAATCGATGGCGATCTTCATGGGGCGCGCCATGCGGATGTCGCCCATCAGGCGGGCCGCGTAGCACGGCAGGATCTGCATCTGCGTGCGGCCGCCCGCCACGGCGGCCGACTCGATCGGCTGGCGCATCGCGTCGCGCAGCGCCGTGATGCCGTCGCCATACAGCGAGGCGCCGTCCAGCACGATCTTGAAGCCGTTGTGCGCGGGCGGATTGTGGCTCCCCGTGACCGCTATCCCCGAACCCGTGTCCATCAGGCGGGTGGCGAAATACACCATGGGCGTCGTCGCCATGCCGATATCGATGACGTGCATGCCCGCCGAGCGCAGACCTGCCTGCAGCGCGGCCGCCAGTTCCACGCTGCTCAGGCGGCCATCCCGCCCCACCACCATCGACCGCGCCCCCAGTTCGCGCGCCCGGGTCCCCGCCGCCATGCCCAGGCTGTGCGCGAACCGCGCGTCGATCTCGTCCGGCACCGTGCCGCGTATGTCATAAGCCTTGAAAACCGCATCCAGAATTTGCGGGGTATCCCAGCCAAATGTTCCGTGCATGCCATTTTCTCCGGGTGGCGTTTACTTAGGGCCGTTCTGTTTGAAATCGCCGTAATACGCCGCACGGGAGTAGCGGTAACTGCCGTACTTGGACCGGAAGCCGAAGCGTTCCGGCAGGAGCTTGAGACCGTTGAACAGCACCCCGTCCACGGGCGAGCCCGCCTGGATCAGCCGCTTGGCCGTTTCGCGGATTTCGCCGACCGTGTTCATGCCGGAACGCACCACCACCATGACAGCCGCCGCATGCGTGCCGACCACGGCCGCGTCCGGAGACGACAGCACGGGCGCCGTATCCAGGATCACCATGTCGTACTGCGACGCCAGCTCGCGCAGGGTCTCGCCGAACACGGGCGACGCCAGCAGCTCGGAAGGATCGAATGTGACCGCGCCGGTGGCGATGAAGTCCACGCCCTCGGACACGCTGTGCTTCCTGACGCGGCTGAGCGGGATCGTGCCCGACAGCACCTCGAACAGGCCGTCTTCCTTGGGCACGCCGAAGTAGCGGTTCAACTGCCCCTTGCGGAAGTCCGCGTCGATCAGCAGCACGCGCTTGCCCACGCCGCCCTGGATGAAGGCGAAGTTGGCAGACAGGAAGGATTTCCCGACGCCCGCCACCGGCCCCGTGAACATGACCATGTTGTTGGCCGACTGGCGCAGCGACGCCTGCAGCACGTTGCGGAAGGAACGCAGGCTTTCGATGGGCGGCGCATTGCCCTGGCTCTGCGCGAGCAGCGCGGGCACGCTCGCGTTCTTGCGCCGGCTCCTGCGCCACAGCTTGTCCTGCATATCGCTATAGGGAATGGCGGCCAACACCGGCAGGCCGGTATGGCGCTCCACGTCGTCCGGCTCGGACAGGCCGCCGAACAGGGCGTTGCGCACGAAGGCGCACAGCATGCCGAAGATCAGGCCGAAGGCCGTGGCCACGCCGATGATGATGGCGGCCTTGGGGCGCACGGGCTTGTCGGGTTGCACCGCGGCGTCCAGGATGCGCACGTTGCCTACCTTGCCGGCGCGGATCAGGCGCAGCTGCTGGGCATTGTTGAGCAAGGCCGTGTAGAGGTCGGTGTTGACGCGCACGTCGCGGACCAGGCGCACCACGTCCTGCTCCAGGTCGGGCAGCTGGCGGATGTTGTTGCCGATGCGGTTCACGTCTCCGGTCAGCGCCGAGATCTGCCGGTCGATGGCCACGATGCTCGGATGGGTCGGCGCGAAGCGCGTGATCATTTCCTGCCGCTTCGAGCGCAGTTCCATCACCTTGGTCTGCGCGTCAACCGATTGCGCCAGGATCAGCTTGGCTTCTTCGCTCAGGTCGATCGTGCCGCGCTTGTTGCGCAGCGAGTTGTACTTGGTCTCGGCCGCGTCGAGCTCGCCCTTGAGGATCGGCAGCTGCTGCTCGAGGAACACCAGCGATTTCTCGGCCTGCGCCGACTTGCGGTTGACGTTCTGCTGCACGTACTCCTGGCCGATCTGGTTCAGCACCGCGGTGGTCAGCGCGGGATCGTTGCCTTCCAGCGTTACGCCGATCACGCCCGACGTGCGGCCGCGTTCGAAGATGCCCAGGCGCGATTGCACGTCCTCTATGGCCGCCAGGCGCGAGCTGCGCGACACCGTGAACTCGGTGCCCGGCCGCCCCGTCAGCGCATCGATGTGCACGTCCATGGCGCCGCCGCCCGGCAGCAGGAAGTGCTCGGGCTTGCCAACCGTGCCGTTGAAGGTCGCGCCGGTCAACTTGTCGCTCAGGCTGTATCGCCCGTCTCCCAGCGTGGTCACGCGAAACGGTTTTCCCAGCCACTCGTTAGGCACGTCCAGCTGCGAGATCGCGATGGCCTCTCCGCCCCACGCATAGCCGCCGCGCGGCAGGCTGGACGGATACGGCAGGCTTTCATAGCGTTGCGCGAGCCATTCGCCCACCACCGGGAAATAGCGCGGCTTGGCGTGGATGTACAAGAGGAACTTGTCGACGGCCGGGCCCACGACCATGCGCGACCGCAGCACTTCCATTTCACCCGAGGTCTCTGCCTTGGTGTCGAACATGGTCGAGACGTCGCCGAGCAGGCTGCGGCTCTGGCCCTGCGGCATTTCCTCCTCCACCTGCACGATGATGTCGGCGGAAAATACCTTGGGTGTGACCATCACGTACGCAAGCGCTCCCACGAAGGCGAGCAGCGTGATCGCGATGATCATCCACCGGTTGGAGAAGATGGCGTCCACGTGCGACGACAACGGAGTTTCCTGCTGGCGAGCCGGCACGGACGGCTCGAACGATTCGATAGGCAACGACATGCAGCTCTCCAAGAGAAGACGCCGCTGCGGTCGCGGCGTCCCCAAAGGCGTGGGTTAAGAACTAGTCAATGGCTTTCACGGTCTGTACCGTTTGCGCGCTCGGGAAGAGGTTGCTGATGAAGCGGTTCCACCGCACCAGGCCGGCCGAATCCACGAACACGACGTCTTTGGGTTGCAACTCAAACTTCTCCGCCACCGCGAGGGCCTGCGGCGAACCGGCGTTCAGATGGAACACCAGCGGCGTCGCCTGCTCTGTGCTGCGAACGACAAATATCTGCGACGGGTTGGAGGTGAGCTGGTTCGGTCCTCCCGCCAAGCCCAGCGCCTCGGTCAACGACATGCGCCCGTCACGCATCACTGCCGCGGTAGGCAAGGTGACCTCGCCCATCACGAATACCTTGCTGTCGTCGCGCGGCGTCACTCTCACGATGTCGCCCGACCTCAGCAGCACTTGGTTCAAGTCCTGGCCACGTTCGATCAACGCCGGCAGATTCACGCGAGTACGGCGCCCCTCGCGAATCACGTACACTGCGCTGCGGTCGCCCGTCGGCAGAATGCCTCCGGCCCTGTTGATCGCTTCCAACAGGGTCATCGGGATATCGTTGATCGCAACCGTGCCCGGCGTCGTCACTTCGCCGTCGACGTAAACGCGCTTGCTGCGATATCCCAGAACGCGTACGGTGATCTGCGGGTCCTGGATGTACTTGCTTGACCTACTCACTATGAGATTGCGCGCCTGGAGTTCCGTCAACCCCGCCACTTTCAGCAGTCCGGCATAGGGAAATTGGATATATCCAGTGGATGAGACCGTATAGCCCGGAATGCCCGAAGCGGTATCTCCAATGGCTAGTTCGGTTACCCCAGAACCAATGGCGTAGGTTTGCGTCGGAAGAACGAGCTCGGGGTGGTCCCACACCACGACCGACAGGATGTCTCCTGGCCCGATGAGGTACGGCCCCGATTTGGCGTAGAGGCGATCGACACCTTCGTTGTCGAGCAGCGCCTCGCGGGCGCGCTGATCATCGAGAACCAGGCTGGGCGTGATCTCCTTGATCACCGCTTTCGAATTGGGGTCCAGCGGGTCTGCGAGCTGATTGGCGTCAAAGGTCATGCCGGGGGACAAGGCGCAAGCGCCCAGCGAGGACACGAGCGCAATTGCGGCTATGGCTCGGCTCAACGTTCCGAAAAAAGTAGTCATGGCAAATCCACTTGTGAATGACTTCGTTGCTTGGAAAGGAGCCCGATGCGTAACGGGTTGCGACATTCCACTCTCTTTTCCAGACCCCGCACATTCGACGGATGCCCTAAGCCTTCTCCTACATCGTTTGGAGGTTTCGGGTGGGCTTGGCACTCAATAAGATTTTGTCGGTAGCCACACGTTTTGCGGCAATGCACGGCTTTTGCTTCCGCGCGCCGCACGGTGACTTCCCACGAACAGGAGTGCGCGATGGAACCGTCCCAAACGGACACGTCGGCAAGATTCAGCGGGGCAAGCTATCTCTATCGCTTGCTCGACGCCGCGATCGTCATCACCTGCGGCCTGACTGCCACCGGCTTGAAATTCTCGGACGATGCTCTGGCGGACCCTCCGCAAATCCATCTGTTCCTTGTCTATCTGTGCGGCCTCGGGGTCGTCGCCATCTTCCCGGCCTTCCGGCTGTATGTATCGTGGCGCGGCCGGCGCCTGGCCGATCTGGTGGGACGCAGCCTGGCGGCATGGGCGCTGGTCTTCGCGCTGGGCATCTGCATCAGTTTTCTCATGCACCAGACCGCGGCGATATCCCGCATATGGGCGGCTACGTGGTTCGTCATGGCGGCGCTGACGCTGGCCGGCGTACGCATTGCGGTCTACGCGGCCCTGGGCGCGGCGCGCGACCGCGGGCTGGACCGCAAGCGCGCGCTGCTGGTGGGCTTCGGCGCGCTGGGGCATGACCTGTGGCGTCGCGTCGAGCGCTACCGGGGAACGGGCTACGAAGTGGCAGGCATCTATGCCGAGCCGCACGAGAACCTGCCGCCGCAGGTGCGCCGGCTGCACGATCTGGACGGCCTGCACGCCTTCGTGAACGAGAACAACGTCCGCGAAATCTGGATCGTGCTTCCGATGGAGGCGGGCCAGGAGCTGCGCGAAGTCCTGTATCACCTGCGCAATGACCTGGTGGATATCCGCTGGATACCGGACGTGATGTCCATCCAGCTGCTCGGCCACCAGATCGGGGAATTCCTCGGCCTGCCCGCGATCCAGCTGAACAGCCTGCCGGCCGCCGGCGTGCGCGGCCTGGCCAAGGAAGTCTTTGACCGCAGCTTCGCCTTCTGCGCGCTGATCGGGCTTTCCCCCTTGATGCTGACGGTCGCGCTGCTGGTCAAGGCCACCTCGCGCGGCCCCGTCTTCTTTACCCAGCCGCGCCTGGGCGTGGACGGCAAGGTATTCCACGTCTACAAATTCCGCACCATGACCGTGCACCAGGAACAGGGCGTGGTGACGCAGGCCACGCGCAACGATTCCCGCATCACGCGGATCGGCGGTTTCCTGCGGCGCACCAGCCTGGACGAACTGCCGCAGTTCCTCAACGTGCTGATGGGCGACATGTCGGTGGTGGGCCCACGGCCGCACGCGCTCGAGCACAACGAACTGTACAAGGACCTGGTGCAGCGCTACATGATGCGCCACCGCGTCAAGCCGGGCATTACCGGCTGGGCCCAGGTCAATGGCCTGCGCGGCCAGACGGACACCCTGCGCAAGATGAGCGACCGGGTCGAGCACGACATCTACTACATCCAGAACTGGACGTTCCGGATGGACCTGCTGATCATCGCCCGCACGGCGATATCCGGATGGACAGGCCGCAATGTCTACTGAACCGCTGGGATGGCCCGAGCGCCGGGAACCGGCCGCGCGCGGAAACGGCGTGCTGGCCGGCTCCGACTTCCGGCAGGCGGTGGAAATGCTGCCCCTGGTCTCCATCGACCTGCTGCTGCGCGACGCCGCCGGCCGCTACCTGACCGGCCTGCGCACGAATCCACCCGCCCAGGGCGCCTGGTTCGTGCCGGGCGGACGCATCCGCAAGAACGAAACGCTGCGCGACGCGCTGCGCCGCATCGCATGCGACGAGCTCGGCCTGCGCGTCCCCGAAAAGGCCTGGAAGCCGCGGGGCGTGTACGAACACTTCTATGGCACCAATTTCGCGGGTGAAGCCGGACGCTCCACCCATTACGTCGTCCTCGCCTATGAGGCGGAAGTTCCGTTGGACATCTCCAGCCTGCCCCAGGCCCAGCACCGCAGCTACCGCTGGCAGCCCGCGGAGGCGATCGCCGCCGATCCCGGCGTGCACCCCTACACCCAGGCCTACTTCAAGGAGTGAGCGCCATGACCAATCCCCCTCCCCCGTACCGGGCTGTCATCCTTTGCGGCGGCTCCGGCTCGCGCCTGTGGCCGCTGTCGCGGGAACTGCTGCCGAAGCAGTTCATCCGTTTGACCGATGACCGCAGCCTGCTGCAGAACACGCTGCTGCGCCTGGGTTCGGCGGGCGCCGAGGCCAGGCCCACGCTGGTGTGCAACGACGCCCACCGCTATATCGCGGCCGAGCAGGCGCTTGAGCTGGGCATCAAGGACGCGGAGGTGATCCTGGAGCCATTCGCCCGCAACACGGCCCCGGCGATAGCCGCCGCGACCCTGCGCGCCATGCGGGACGGCGAGGACCCCATCATGCTCATCATGCCATCGGACCACGTGCTGGAGGACGGCGAGGTCCTGCGCGCCGCCTTCGCCGAGGCCTACCAGGCCGCGCTGCAGGGCGCGCTGGTGACTTTCGGCATCAAGCCGACCGCCCCGCTCAGCGGCTACGGCTACATACAGGCGGACGAGCCTGGCGCCATGGAGCCCGCGCGCCGCGTGCGCCGCTTCGTCGAAAAGCCCTCGCCGGAGGTGGCGCAGCGCTTCATCGACGACGGCGGCTATTACTGGAACAGCGGCATGTTCGCCTTCCAGGCCTCCGTCTTCCTTTCCGAAATGGCCCGGCTGGCCCCCAAGATCCTGGAACAGGTGCAGGCGTCCGTGGCCATCGGGCACGGCGAAAACGCGCTCTTCCACCTGGACGGCCCTTCCTTCGAGGCCTGCCCCAGCGATTCGATGGACTACGCCATCATGGAACGCACCGACAGCGCCGTGGTGATCCCGCTGGCGGCATCCTGGAGCGACGTCGGCGCCTGGGACGCGGTCTGGGGCATCGCTCAAAAGACGGTGGAGGGCAACTCCACCACCGGCGATGTCATGGTGGAGGACTCGCGCAACTGCCTCATCCATTCGACCAGCAGGCTGGTCGCTTCGGTGGGGCTGGACGACATCGTGGTGATCGAAACGGCCGACGCCGTTCTGGTGGCCCACAAGTCCCGTTCGCAGGACGTCAAGCGCCTCGTCGAGATTTTCAAGACGCAGCACCGCTCCGAGCTCAACCACCACCGCGAGGTGCAGCGGCCCTGGGGATCCTACGACTCGGTCGGCCAGGGCCCCCGCTACCAGGTCAAGCGCATCACGGTGAAGCCCGGCGCGCGCCTGTCCTCCCAGATGCACCACCACCGGGCGGAGCACTGGATCGTGGTGTCGGGGACGGCTCGCATCTACAACGGCGACAAACAGTACCTGCTGACCGAGAACCAGTCGACCTACATTCCGCTGGGTGAAATCCACAGCCTGGAGAACCCGGGGAAGATCCCGCTGGAGATCATCGAGGTGCAATCGGGTGCGTACCTTGGGGAGGACGACATCGTTCGATTCCAGGATATGTATGGCCGAGTATGAAGAGCCCCCACGCCGCACGCGCTCCGCGCGCTTGCTGCCCCCCGAGGGGGCGCATTCCGCCTTGGGGCGGCCCGGCGACGGAACGGTGCCCCCACGCCGCACGCGCTCCGCGCGCTTGCTGCCCCCCGAGGGGGCGCTTTCCGCCTTGGGGCGGCCCGGCGGCGGAACGGTGCCCCCACGCCGCACGCGCTCCGCGCGCTTGCTGCCCCCCGAGGGGGCGCATTCCGCCTTGGGGCGGCCCGGCGGCGGAACGGTGCCCCCACGCCGGCCTGACAGGGAACCTTTCTGGCGCCCCGGCATGGCGCGGGTGTGCCTGCCGGCGGCGGGGCTGTTCTTCCTGGTGCTGGTCACGGTGGGCAACCTGCCCGGCCTGGCGTCGGAGATGTCCGACGCTTTCGGGGACAAGCGCCTGCACCTGGCGGCATATGCCTTCCTGACGGGGCTGATCTATGCCTCGGTCAACCGGCGCCCGGGGCTGGTGGCGCTGCTAGCCGTCTCGGCGCTGGGCGCGTTGGACGAATCAATCCAATACCTTTTTCCCTATCGACAGGCTGATTTCTTAGACCTTTTGGCCGATATCTCCGCGGCTGGTGCAACAGTAATCTCATTGCACATTGGTACCGCAGCCTTCGGCTCCTTTCGTGCAGTTACTAAGTCTTAAGGATACAACCATGCCAAAACGGGCACTGATTACCGGCGTTACCGGCCAAGACGGGTCCTACCTGGCGGAGTTTCTGCTTGCCAAGGGCTATGAAGTCCATGGCATCAAGCGGCGCGCTTCGCTGTTCAATACGGCCCGCATCGACCACCTGTACCAGGATCCCCATGATCAGCCCCGCAATTTCGTGCTGCATCACGGCGACATGACCGACTCCTGCAGCCTGATCCGCATCGTGCAATCGGTACAGCCCGACGAGATCTACAACCTGGCCGCGCAAAGCCACGTCGGCGTCTCGTTCGAGGAGCCCGAGTACACGGCCAATGCCGACGGCCTGGGCACGCTGCGCCTGCTGGAAGCCATCCGCATCCTGAAGCTGGAAAACAAGACCCGCTTCTACCAGGCGTCCACGTCCGAGCTCTACGGCCTGGTACAGGAAATTCCGCAGAAGGAAACCACGCCGTTCTATCCGCGCAGCCCGTACGCGGCCGCCAAGCTGTATGCCTACTGGATCAGCGTGAACTACCGCGAAGCGTATGGCATGTACGCCTGCAACGGCATTCTTTTCAACCACGAATCGCCCAAGCGCGGCGAAACCTTCGTGACCCGCAAGATCACTCGCGGCCTGGCGCGCATCGTGCTGGGGCTGCAGGAATGCCTGTACCTGGGCAACCTGTCGGCGCTGCGCGATTGGGGCCACGCCCGGGATTACGTCGAAATGCAGTGGCTGATGCTGCAGCAGGACACGCCCGAGGACTATGTCATCGCGACCGGCATGCAGTACAGCGTGCGCGAATTCATCAATACCGCGGCGCGCGAGCTGGGCATCCTGCTTGCCTGGGAAGGCGAAGGCCTGGAAGAAACGGCGACCGTGCTGTTCTCGCCGGTGCACGACGTGAAACCCGGCCAGGTGATCGTGCGCGTGGACCCGCGCTACTTCCGGCCCACCGAAGTGGAGACCCTGCTGGGCGATCCGACCAAAGCGCGCGAGAAGCTCGGCTGGTCGCCGCGCATTTCCTTCGCCGAACTGGTCAAGGAAATGATCGAAAGCGATCTGCGGGACGCGCGGCGCGATGCGCTGGTCGAGCAGAACGGCTACGAAATCTACGCCTACAAGGAGTAGTCGGCCATGACGAACCTGGAGCAACGCGTCTTTGTCGCCGGCCATCGCGGCATGGTGGGCGCCGCGATCACCCGCGAACTGCATCGCCGCGGCTATGGCAACGTGGTGACCCGCAGCCGCGAGGAGCTGGACCTGGAGAACCAGAACCAGGTGCATCGCTTCTTCTCGACCACGCCGGTCGACGTGGTGTACCTGGCCGCGGCCAAGGTGGGCGGCATCCTGGCCAACCAGACGCATCCGGTGGAGTTCCTCTACAAGAACCTCATGATCCAGTGCAACGTCATCCGCGCCGCTTACGCGGCGGGGGTGCGCAAGCTGCTGTTCCTGGGTTCGTCATGCATCTACCCCCGGGAAGCCCCCCAGCCGATCCACGAAGACGCGCTGCTGACGGGGCCGCTGGAATCCACCAACGAACCCTATGCCATCGCCAAGATCGCGGGCCTCAAGCTTTGCGAGGCGTACCAGCGCCAGTATGGGGCGCGCTTCATCTGCGCCATGCCGACTAATCTTTACGGCCAGCACGACAACTATGACCTGCACAGCAGCCACGTGCTGCCCGCCCTCATCCGCAAGTTCCACGAAGGACGCGAATCGGGCCTGGACAGCGTAACCATCTGGGGCACCGGAGCGCCGCTGCGCGAGTTCCTGTACGTGGACGACCTGGCCCAGGCCTGCGTCATGCTGATGGAGCATCCCGAGGCCGAAGGTATCTACAACATCGGCGCCGGCCAGGACATCTCGATTGCCGACCTGGCCAAGCTGGTCGCGCGCGTCGTCGGCTACACCGGCAACATCGTCTACGACACCAGCAAGCCGGACGGCACGCCGCGCAAGCTGATGGACTCGGCCCGGGTGCAGGCGCTGGGCTGGAAGCCGGAGATCTCGCTGACGCACGGCATCACGCTGGCCTACGGACATTTCCTGCGCGAGCGCACCCAGCATGCGCTGCCCGTAGCCTGATGGCTACGTCTACAGGCCATAGCCATGCTTGGATTTCTCAGGAAACACATCGCGGGCAACGCCTCTTTCTGGGGGCTCGTGGAATACGGCATCGGCCCCGTCGCGGCGCTGGTAGCCCTGCCCATCCTGTTCCGGCAGTTGGGGACGGTGGGCTTCGGGCAGTACTCCATGATCATCGCGCTGGCCGGTTTCGGCAACGCCGCCAACCTGGGCGCGGCGGTCACCGCGACCAAGCTGGTGTCCGAACGCCTGCACGAGCCCGGCGGCGCCTATCGCGCGGCGGGCGTGAGCATGTCGCTCATCGGCTGCGCGCTGGGCGTCGTGACCCTGGCCGCTCTGCTGATCTGGGGCGCCGTGGGCCTGGGATGGCCCGGCGCGACCTTCGGCGGCGTGGCGGTGACGATGCTGGCGCTGCCCGCGCTGGCCATCTATCTGACACAGCAATATGACCAGCTCTTCTCGGGCTGCCTGAAGGGGCGCGAAGACTTCCGCGCCACCGCGCTGTGCGAAGTGTTCAGCCGCAGCGGCACGATGGCGCTGGCCTGCGCCACGGCCTGGCTGACCGCCTCGCCCACCTGGACTGGCCTGGCCCAGGCGCTCGGCCTGCTGCTTGCCGGTTCCGTGAAGATGGGCGTGTTCTCCCGCGCCTATGGCCACCTGATCGTGCGCCCGGTGCGCGATCGCAGCGCCATGATGGACGCCTTCCGGTTCTCCCGCTGGTCCTGGCTCAACAGCCTGAGCGCCCTGGCCTTCGGTTCGGTGGACCGCGTGCTGGTGGGCAGCCTGATGGGCCCGGCGGCGCTGGCGATCTACACCGTGGGCGTCCAGGTCGGACAGATCATCCATACCGCGGCGGTCGCCATCTTCCAGAAGGCCATGCCGCGCGTCAGCCGCCTGTCCGCCTCGCCCCCCTATCCCGGCGCCGCCGAGCGCGAGATCCGCCGCATGATGCTGTGGAACCTGGCGCTGTCGGCCGGCGCGACGCTTGCGGTGCTGGCGGTCAGCCGCCCGCTCCTGAACGTGCTGCTCAGCGCAAGCGTGGCCCAGGACCATCTCGGAACCTTCCAGCTGCTTATCGTGGCGTCGGGGCTGCTGTCCCTGAACGCGGCGGCCCATTTCTCCCTGCTCGGACTCGGAAATTCCCGCGCGGTCGCCATCCTGAACGGCTTGGGCGGATTGGCGATGCTGTGCGTCATGGCGGGACTGGTACACGTCGCCGGCGAACACGCCGCGGCTTGGGGCCGCATGGCCTATGCGGCGATCACGCTGGCCGGCGTGGCCTTCGCCATTCGTCAATCCCGCCCCGATTTCCCGGGCGTCTTGCCTGCGGCCACCCGATAACCAACAAGCTGAGGTCCTAAATGCGCAAGCGTCATAACGAGTATTCACGTCAGCTCATCGACTTCGTCCGCGAGCTGCGCCCGCCGGCGCCGATCGCCGGCGGCCTGATGCCGAAAGTCACCATCGTGACCCCCTCGTTCAACCAGGCACGCTTCCTGGAGCGCACCATCCTGTCCGTGCTGAACCAGGGCTATCCGCGGCTGGAATACATCATCATCGACGGGGGCTCAACCGACGGCAGCGTGGACATCATCCGCAAGTACGAGCGCTACCTGACGTACTGGGAGAGCACCCCGGACCGCGGCCAGTCGCACGCCATCAACAAGGGCTTCGAGCGCGCCACCGGCGACTACGTCGGCTGGCAGAATTCGGACGACCTGTATTTCCCGGGCGCGCTGCGCAAGCTGGGCATGGCCGCCTCGAAGGGCCGGGCGCCGATCGTCAGCGGCAATCTGTTCGTGGCCGACGCGGACAACCGGATATTCCGCAAGATCCACTACACGCCTGTCAGCCGGGGCACGCTGACGGTCGTGAAGGCTTCCATCCCCAACCAATCCGCCATCTTCCGCCGCGACCTGCTGCGCAAGTACGGCCCCCTGCAGGAAAGCATGCGCTACTGCATGGACCTGGAGCTGTGGAGCCGCCTGCTGCGCGAAGGCAAGAACCTGATCGTGCCGGACGCCATGGGTGTCTATACCACCCATGACGAAACCAAGACCGCGCTGATGCAGGACGTGCTGCTGGAAGAGCGCGAACAGATCGTGACGCGCATCCGGCGCACCGAGCCGGGACTGGGACGGCTGTTCGAACTTTCGTGCCGCGCCTCCAAGGTGGCCGCGCATGCGCGGCAGGGCGACCTGTCGTACCTGTTTGACAAGCTGACCACCAAGATATTCGGCCGCGACGACTGGTCCGCCCATTAGGATCCGCCCACACGGAGAAGAGCCGCAATGAATTCGCACCGCCGCCTTTCGACCCTGCACCTGCTGGGCCTGTTCGCCTTCACGGCGCTCGCCCTGAACGACGACCATTTCATCCTGGGCGTAGGCAGCTTCAAGCTGTCGCCCTTCGACCTGCTGTTCGTCGCCATGCTCGGGGTCAAGGCGCTGCGGCTCGCGGATCCGGCGGCCTACGCTCTGCCCCGCGGACTGCTGGGACTGCTGCTGGGCCTGCAGGCCCTGTCGGTGGTCTACCTGCTCCTGGTCTCCGTCGACCACCCGGGCATCGAGACGGGCGACGTCGCGCGGGACCTGCGCATCGTGTTCTATTTTTTGTGCACGCCGTTTCTTTGCTACAAGGACATCGACAGTCCGGCCGCCTACGCGGTGCTGCAGAAGTACATCGTGGCGGCCTGCCTCGCCGTCGCCACGCTGATGCTGCTGGAACAGATGCAGGGCTTCAGCGTAGCGAACCCGCTGCGCAATGTGCGCCTGGGCGTCTGGGCCATTCCGTTCGGCGTCGTGTCGCTGCTGCACTTCCGCCGCACTCTGAACGTCTCGGGCCCCAAGGCGTATGCGCTGACCGTCTATATGCTGCTGGCGCTGGTCTTTTCACTCAACCGCAGCCAGTACCTCCAGCTGGCGATTTCCGTCATGATCGCCGTCATGCTGGGAGCCGGCCCCGAGATCCGGCGGCGCGCCGTCCTGATCTTCGCACCCGCCGCAGTCGCCGGCGTGCTGGTCTTCGCCAGCATCGGCTACCTGGACGTCCTGGCCAACCGTATCTTCAGCGTCGAGCGCCTGGACGAGGATTCCAGCTACGGCGCGCGTATCCAGGAAATGCAGGGGCAGATGGATTTCTTCGCCGAAAATCCGGTGTTCGGCAAGGGCGCCGGCTTCCGCAGCTGGGTCATGGGCGAGAACGGCTTCGAACTCAGCACCTTCGCCCACAATTCCTGGGCGTTCTACCTGATGAAGTTCGGCGTGGTGGGCACGATCATGATCATGCTGCCGCCCCTGCTCATCCTGTTGCTGACGCTGCTCAAACGATACGCGCATCCAGGCCTGGAACTGCACAGGCGTTACCTGCTGGCCACCGCCCCCATCTACATCTTCATCGACTCGCTGTCAGGCGGCCTGGCCTACGCCCCCAAGACCGCCTTCACCGGTTTCCTGCTGTGCTATTGCCTGTCGCTGATGCGCAATGCCCAGATCATGCCCGTTCCCTCGACTACGCCGCCCGCCCCCAGCCCCCGTCCGGACGCCGCGCGCCGGGCGACACCACGAGTGATTCCTCATGCCTGATGTTTTGTTTGTCGCGCCGGACCTGCACGGCGGCGTCGGAAGATGCGTCGCCTTCATCGTGGATGCCCTGCCGGAACAAGGAGTCGATTCCGCCCTTTTCCTGCTGCGTTCACGCAATCGGGAATACCCCGTTTCCAACCCCAAGGTGACGCGCGCGCTGCCCATTATCGAATCGCCCGCCAAGCTCCGCATGATGCTGCCCGTTGCCTTCTTCCGCCTGCTTCGCCAGATCCGGCGCGACCAGCCGGCCATCGTCTGCTCGCACGGCCTGCTGTGCAATATGCTGGTCGTGCTGGCCCGGAAACTGCTGGGCGGGAAATTCAGCACGGTCGCCTTCGAGCACAGCAGCCCCGCGATCCACTACGGCGCCTCGCGCATGCGGCGCCTGAAATTCTGGCTCGTCAGCCAGACCTACCGGCGGCATGATGCGGTGGTCGGCGTGTCGCGCGGCGTGAAGGAAGACCTGGTCAGCATGTTCCCGCCCCTGCGCGGCAAGGTCCACACCATCTACAACGGCGTGCCGCTGGACAACGTCCGCCAGCAGGGCGCGCACCGCGCGCCGGAGCCGGCGGACCAGACGCCCTACCATGTGGTCGCCGTCGGCCGGCTGGAGGCGGTGAAGGACTACGCCACGCTGATCGACGCCGCCGCGCTGCTGGACGATCCCGGCATCGCCTTCACCATCCTGGGCGAAGGGTCCGAACACGCCGCCCTGCAGAAGCGGATCGACGACCACGGTTCACGCACGCAGGTCACGCTGGCCGGCCATATCGACAATCCGTTTCCGGTGATCGCGGGCGCCGGCGCGTTCGCCCTGACCTCCGTGCGCGAGAGCTTCGGCAACGTGCTCGTGGAGGCGCTCTGCCTGGGCGTGCCGGTCATTTCCACCGACTGTCCCCACGGCCCCGCCGAGATCCTGGACGCCGGCCGCTATGGCTTGCTGGTCCCCGTGGGCGACGCCGAGGCCCTGGCGGCCGCGGTGCGCCGCCTGGCCTACGACGCCGAGACGCGGGAACGGCTTGCCGCCCAGGGCCCCGAACGCGCCGACGCCTTTTCCCTAGAACGGCATTGCCGCAACGTCATTGCGCTATTCCAGCCGCTGATGCAGCGCGGCACGCCCTGAACAGGACAGCATCATGCAGAAAATACCGGTTTCGGTCGTCGTCATGACGAAGAACGAGGAACGCAACATCGCCAAGTGCCTGAAGGCGCTGGTCGAATTCGACGAAGTCTTCGTCGTGGATTCCAACAGCACCGACGCCACTTGCGCGATGGCGACGGCATTGGGCGCGAAGGTGTCCAACTTCCAATGGAACGGCAAGTACCCGAAGAAGAAACAGTGGTGCCTGGAGCAGCTGCCTTTCACGCACCCGGTCGTGCTGTACGTCGACGCCGACGAGGAAATGACGCCCAGGCTGGCCGCGGAGATACGCGAGGTCCTGCCGCGCTTTGCCGCCGGCGCGGGCGGCGCCTTCGTACCCTTCGACTATGTGTTCTGCGGCAAGAAGCTGGAACACGGCCACCGCGTCTACAAGCTGGCGCTGCTAGCCCGAGACCGGTCCCGCTTCCTGGACTACGACGACCTGGACGTGGCCCACATGTGGGAAGTGGAAGGACACTACCAGCCGCAGGTCGAGGGCGAGACCTTCGCGCTGCGCCAGCGCATGGTGCACAACGACCATGACTCGCTCTATCACTATTTCGACAAGCACAACCGCTACTCGGACTGGGAAGCGAACCTCCGCACCAAAGGCCTGATGAACGATCCGCGCGAGGCCAACGTCGGCGCGCGCGCGCTGCTCAAGCGCATCTTCCAGGCCATGCCGTTCAAGGCGCCGATCTCCTTCCTGCACTCCTACGTTTTCCGGCTGGGTTTCCTGGACGGCAAGGCGGGCTACGACTACGCGGTGGCGCGCGCCATGTATTACTGGCAGATCCGGATCAAGACCGAGGAGATCCAGAAGGCGCGGCTGGCCAGCGCCGCCGCCGCGCGCGACGACGCCGTGGCAGGAGCCGCGAAATGAGCGCCCTCCAGCGTCTTGACCGCTTTGCGCTGGCGCCCGGCCAGCGCGGCCGCTCCGCGCTGACGGTGCAGCTGTGGTGGATGGTGCAGGGAACGCTGTTCCGCTGGTCGCCGCAAGTCGCGTATGGTTTCCGCCGTTGGCTGCTGCGCTGCTTCGGCGCGCAGATCGGCCGCAAGGTGCTGATCCGGCCCACCGCCACGGTGACCTACCCCTGGAAGGTCGAGATCGGCGACTACGCCTGGATCGGCGACGACGCCGTCATCTACAGCCTGGGCCCCATTTACGTGGGCGCGCACGCGGTGGTCTCGCAGCGCAGCTATCTCTGCGCGGCGGACCACGATGCCGGGCAGCCTGAGTTCCCCTTGCGCGAACGCGCCGTCCGCGTCGAGGAAGGCGCCTGGGTCGCGACCGACGTATTCGTCGGCCCCGGCGTGACCATCGGGCGGGAGGCCGTGGTCGGCGCGCGCAGCTCGGTGTTCCGCAACATGCCCCCCGCCATGGTGTGCCATGGCAACCCCTGCCGCCCGGTCCGCCCCCGCAAGGCGGGGCCGGCATGAAGATCCTCATTTACGGCATCAATTACGCGCCCGAGCTGACCGGCATCGGCAAGTACAGCGCCGAGATGGCCGAATGGCTGGCCGCACGCGGCCATGACGTCAGCGTCGTGACCGCGCCGCCCTACTACCCCCAGTGGGTGGTGCACGCGGGCTACCGGGCGGGCCGCTACCGCAAGGAAGTACGGGGCGGCGTCACGGTGCGGCGGGCACCGCTCTGGGTGCCCGGGAAACCGGGCGGACTCAAGCGCCTGGTCCACCTGGCGAGCTTCGCGCTGTCCAGCCTGCCCTCGCTGCTGCGCGCCGCCACCGGGCGGCCCGACGTCATCCTGGTCGTCGAACCCGCGCTGTTCTGCGCGCCCGCCGCCTGGCTGGCGGCGCGGCTGTGCGGCGCGCGGGCGTGGCTGCATATCCAGGATTACGAGGTGGATGCCGCGTTCGAGCTTGGGCTGCTCAAGGGCGCCGGCCTGCGCGCCGCCGTGCGCCGCGCAGAGCGCTGGCTGATGCGCCGCTTCGACCGCGTTTCCACGATTTCGAACCGCATGCTGGATCTGGCGCTGTCCAAAGGCGTGGAGCCCGGCCGCGCGGTGCTGCTGCCCAACTGGATCGATGTGGACGCGATCGCACCGCGCGAAGGCGGCGGCTATCGCGCCGAACTGGGCATACCGGAGCACGCCATCGTTGCCCTGTATTCGGGCAACATGGGCGGCAAGCAAGGCCTGCAGACACTGGCGGACGTGGCGCGGCGCCTGCGCCGCGAGCATCGCCTGTGGTTCGTGTTCTGCGGCCAGGGCCCGGAGCGCGCGCCGCTCGAGGCCCAGTGCCAGGGACTCCCACGCGTGCGCTTTCTCGACCTGCAGCCGGCCGAACGGCTGGGCGAGCTGCTCAATACCGCGGACATCCACCTGCTGCCGCAGCGCGCCGGCGCGGCCGATCTCGTGATGCCCTCGAAGCTGACGGGCATGCTGGCCAGCGGCCGGCCCGTCGTGTGCGGCGCCGCGCCGGGCACGGAACTGGCTTCTGTCGTTGAAGACTGCGGCCTCGTGACGCCGCCCGAGGATGGCGCGGCCATGGCCGAGGCAGTGCGCACGCTCAGCGACAACGCGCACATCCGCGAAACGCTGGGCGCCGCTGCGCGCCAGTATGCGCTGGCCCATCTGCACGTGGATGCGGTGCTGGCGGCAGCCGAACGCGAGTTCCAGGCGGTCACGGCCTCCAAGGGCAAGCCCGCGGCCCGGCGCGCTGGCGTCTGATTTCCCCACGGATTGAAGGCTTCGCATACCACGCGGGAGCCCCCGCGGGGCGTGCCCCTATGTATCGTTCGGCTCGTGTCGGGCCGGCGGCGTGCCGCCCCCGCTCCTGACCAGCCCCATCTGCACCGCGATGTATGCCGCCTCGGCCTGGTTGCGCGCATTGAGCTTCCAGTACAGGGTGCGCGCGTGGCTCTTCACGGTCGCCACCGAAATGCCGACCTGCTCGCCGATCTCGCGCATGGTCTTCCCCTGCACCAGCAGCTGCAGGATCTCTTCCTGCCTTTGCGTCAGTTCGCGTAGCTCCTGCGTGGGCGCATGCGCGTTGCCCTGCGGCCGGGCAACGGGCTGCGGATAGCACTCCCCGCCCGCAAGCACCAGGCTCACCGCGGCCGCCAGCGCGTCCGGGTTGGACGCTTTCGGCAGGTAGCCGGCGACACCGGCGCGCGCGCACGCCGCCATGACGCCCTGATCAAGCACCGAATACAGCACGAGAACCAGCCGGGGCATGAAAAATGCCATCGACTGCGACAGAAGCCCCACGTCCTGTTCCGCCAGGCCGCTGCATCCCACGACCAGCAGTTCCACTGGGCGGTTGATCGAGCTGGACATATTGAGCAGATGCGCTGGCGAGATGGCCAGGATATCGTCGGCGTTCCGCACACGCTCCAGCACATGCTGGATCGCGACACGAAGCAGAGCGTAGTCTTCGATCAGTACGGTTGTCATCCGAGGGGGAACCTTGTGACACATGGCCCATACACGGTTCCCATGACGCTGGCGCATCGTTGCTGCAACGGCAGGCTATTTGCGTCACCGACCTCACGGGAAGCTCGTCCACGGCATCGGATCGCGTAGGCGAGGCGGTGGTGGATCGCCCTTTCAACCCATGCTTGCGGACACAACCCATGCTATCAGCGGCTACGTTCGCTGAATCTCGTTCAGGTGGATGAATGGTGGTGGAATGCGGTTGCATTGCAACCGCCGCACTGCTATGTATGGCGTAGCCATGGTGGCTATGCGCGGACCCGGCAGCAACGGAACTGGCGTTCCTGGCTGCCGGGCAGGCAGCGCAACCCGCAACCGCTATCCAACCTTGCGCCCGTACATCTGGCCGGCGTCTACATCCCTGCCATTCGGTTCATGCCATTCCAGGGTCGCGCCGCGCTGCAACGCGGCGTATACGGCTTCGCCCTTGTTCTTGACATGCAACCTTTGGTACAGCGTGCAAGCATGCGTCTTTGCCGTGGCCACAGAAATATTGAGCATCCTGCTGACCGTCTTGATCGGATACCCCCGGGCCAGGAGCACCAGCACTTCATACTGACGCGGCGTGATCTGCAGCAACTGCGCGCCGGCGCTGACGGGCATGGCGCCCTTGGCAGCCGCCTCTTCGGTATCCCGGACGGGCAATGCGCAGACCGCCTGGCTGGACGCCTGCAGGGCCTGTTCGCTGGGGAAGCACTGCCCGCCAGCCATGACCAGGCGAATGGCCGCCTCCAGGATTTCGACCGAAGCCGTTTTCATCAGGCAGCCGTAGACGCTTGCGCCGGGCAGCCCCTGTACCGGCATGGGCAACGGCATGACGTCCGTCAGAAGCAGGATCCGCTTGGGCGTCAGGACGCGTTGAATTTCATGCAGCGCGTTCCACGCCTCATCGGTGTCCACCGGCAACCCGTAGATGAGGAGATCGGCACCCGCATGCACGCCATCGGCCTTGGATACATCCGCCAGGCCCATCCCCTCGATTTCCCACACATCATCCAACTTGCTAAGAATCTGCCACAACCCCAGCCGCAGGAGCGGATGGGCTTCAATCAGGACCATCTTGGCCATGGTGTCCTCCCGGTTTTTCGACGGGCCTAGAAGGGATCTTCGCTGTGCTGAAGACTATTTTTTATCCAACCCTGCGGGGGTGGTCCGCAATATCCCGGAATATCTAATGAAGCCGCACCGGGGCGTTTGGGCTGGGAGACTTTGGTAGCCAACATAACGGATGGCATGGACCCATCTTATGGTTCGAAATTGGCAAAATCAAGACGTTTCGGGTCGATATAATCCGACAAAAACAGAAATCATTCGTTAGCCTTAATCACTATCGTAAATCCGGATGAGATGTTCCTTTCGTTCTTTCTGGCGCTAGGGTTTCTACCAGCGGTTTCCTCTGCAAGCAGGCGCATTTTCCCTATGACGGCGGCCCTACCGGCACGCGCACCGCAGCCTCCAGTACTACTGTTACAGCCGTGAAAAAGCCGCGCCGGGGCATCCGCCGGACGCGGCCATGAATCTCCGATATCGGGTCCGATAGCTGTCTAGATGTATCCGCGGACACATCAAGCCCCTGCGTGCGTTCCCTATTCGAAATATGGGTAACATTTTAATTTTTGCGCCGCCGGCATCATTTACTCCATATAGGCGAAATCAAATACCGTATGCCCCCCCTGATGATGCCAATGGTGCATTGAAGCATGACGCTTCCTCAGGAAATTCGCGTAGTGGATTTCGCCGTCCGTCTCGACATATGTAGAGGGTGAAAGCTCTTCGATCCGATTCAGGGAAACGCCCTTGCCGTAGTGGCAGAAACCTTGGTACTGGGCGCAGCGGATCACCTCTCCGCCAGGCGACACAACGATTCCGGCGTTGCGGGCCCGCATCGGGTTGCGCACGATCGGGTTGCACGCGTGTGGCGTCCACTCCGTCGAACGCGGTGAATCGGCAAAAAAGGCGAATAATTCGTCGCAATGGCTCTGCCCATCGGTCCGGTCGATATTAGTTAATAGCCACCAATATTCTCCGTGCTTGAAAATAATCGTATCCACGGCCGATATATTGGTCATCAGATTAACATCCAGTTCCCACTTCAGCGGAAAATCCGTGCATTTCCATAATTCTATACTGCGATTTCCGCAGGTTTCCGGCACCATGTAGGTGATGCCATCATGCTCGAATATGTAGGGAAACGACAAGTGATACGGCAGATTCAAGGCCGTCCCAAGCAGGCGGAAAGCCCCGTCGGAGTAGGTCGCAACCGAAATCGTCCCTTTGCGGGAATTAAAATCGTAGTCTTCGAAAAATATATATGGTTTCTTGTCCTGGGTATATACAAAGGGATCCGCAAAAAATCTTCCCTTCGGCGGCTGCAATACCATGGCCTCGGAGACCACGGCCTGTTGCCTCGCGGACGGAAACATGCCAATCCGCCAACGCACATTGCGCTTCATGACGCGCCGCACAATCAAATCGGACATTAACCACGCCTGACGCGCGATATAGGCGGCGCTATTCCACTCAGCCGGATTGTCCCGGCGCTGGCCGCTCATGATCTGCATACCTGGCGGCGCCGCGCCTTGCCTGGCGCGGGCCAGCGCCTGCAACGCGTCATAGACCATGAAGTTTCCCAGGCTGAATGCACGGGCCTGATTCTTCAGCCAGAACACTTCGGTATTGAAACTGCGCTGGTCCAGCAGTTCATCGTCCTCCACGCGGGCGCCGACGCGCCAGAGCTTCACCGTGGTGTGGTCCTCGCGCTGATAGACCTCCCAGAAACCCGCGTACCGGCTGGTCGCCACCGCGATATCGGAATAACTCAGTTGCCACACGCCGAGCCGCGCCCATCCCGCCATCTGTTCGCGCGAAGCCGGCGACGCGCCCAACGTGACCACCAGGTCCAGCTCCAGCGCGGCGACCTCGTCCTGCGCGTCGGCCGCCGCCGCATCCGCCGCCAACAGTAGGACGGCGACCTCTCCCGGCGGCAGGCTGTCGCGCAAATCGTGGCAAGCCAGCATGTCGCGCTGCTTGGCGGGGAGCAGCCTGGCTTCCAGGCGCGACAGCGTGCCGAACAGGGCCCGCACGCCCAGGCGAGGCGACCTTTCGTTGACCGACCCACTCATCACCAGCAAAGCAGCAACATCGAAATCCTGGCTGTGCCGGAGCCACTCGACCATCTCGTGCATCCAGCCGGGTTGCTCATACCCATCAACCAGCAGTCCCACTCTGTAGGTCTTCATTTCTCCTGCTCCTGTGTCGGGGCGAGTTCGGATTCATTGCCCGTACGGCGAACGGGCTAGCCATTGCATGCCGGTTTTGTCGGTGCTGAACATTCGATTCCTCGCGCTGATACTGCGGGCTTTTTCGCTTATCTTCCAGCCCACATTTATCCTAGAGCGCGAGCCCGAGGACGAAAGGCTCAGCCTCCTCCGGACGGTGGAGAGCCCCGCTCCGCCACTTGCATGGCGACGCTCATCCGAGTGGCTGAGCGGGCCTGGCGACGGATTGGGGCTACCTGCTGGGTGCGTCGACGCTAGTGGTAAACCCTATTGGGGATAGCCGAGGCTCGCATCTCGGCCATCCCTAACGCATAATTGTTTTTAAACGAACGTTTGAATTCAACCTTATGCAAGAAACCAGATCTCCCACTACCCAAGAAGTGATCCTGGATACCGCCGAGGCCCTGTTTGCGCAGCAGGGGCACGACGCGACCTCGATGCGGCAGATCACGAGCGCGGCCGGCGTGAACCTTGCTTCGGTGAACTATCACTTCGGCTCCAAGGAGTCACTCGTGCAAGCGGTGCTCAAACGCCGCCTCGCGGTGCTGAACCGCGAGCGCCTGCGGCTTTTGGACGAACTAGAGGCGCAAGCCGAAGGCAAGCCCCTGAAGCCGTCGCAGATCGTGGACGCCTTCTTCGGCACGCTGCTGCGCCTGGCCGCCGACCCCGCGCAGGCCGGCAGCACCTTCCTGCCGCTGCTGGAACGCACCATGACCGACCCATCGGATTTCATCCGCGGCCTGTTCGCCGAGGAATACGCGGACGTGCTGGAGCGTTACCGCAACGCGCTGTTCGCGGCGCTGCCCGACGTGCCCAAGGCGGAAATCATGTGGCGCTTCCAGTTCATGCTGGGCGCCACCTCGTACGCCATCATCGGCACCGACCTGCTGCGTTCCGTCACGGGCTGGACCATCGACGAAGCCGAACAACCCAACAACCCGGATCTGCTGCTGCCCCGCCTGATGAGCTTCCTGCTCGGGGGCCTGCGCTCTCCCCTGCCGCACGTGCCCGCCGCCTAGCGGCGCCCAACATCCATGGAGGCAAGAACATGAACGCAGTCATCCTCGGCCTGGCCGTCATCGTGCTGCTGGCCGCCGTCGCGGTGGGTGTGCGCCCCATCCGCCGCGCCCTGCTGTCCGCCCCGATCTTCAACCTGTACAGCAAGGTGCTGCCGCAGATGTCGGACACGGAGCGCGACGCGCTGGAAGCCGGCACGGTGTGGTGGGAAGGTGAACTGTTCCGCGGCCGGCCCGACTGGAGCCGCCTGCTCGCCTACCCTCGCCCCCGGCTGACCGAGGAAGAACAGCATTTCCTGGACAACCAGGCGGAAGAGGCGTGCCGCATGGTCGACGACTGGAACGTCACGCAGGAACGCTACGATCTGCCCGCGGACGTCTGGAACTACCTGAAGGCCCAGGGCTTCCTGGGCATGATCATCCCCAAGGAATATGGCGGCCTGGCGTTTTCCGCCTACGCCCATTCCGAGATCGTGACCAAACTATCCACGCGCTCCTCCGCGCTGGCGGTATCCGTCATGGTGCCGAACTCGCTCGGCCCCGCCGAACTGCTCCTGCACTACGGCACCGACGAACAGAAGAAGCACTATCTGCCGCGCCTAGCGCGCGGCGAGGAAGTCCCGGCCTTCGCGCTGACCAGCCCCTGGGCCGGCTCCGACGCCGCGGCGATCCCGGACAGCGG
Organism: Achromobacter agilis; assembly: GCF_900496965.1. GTDB lineage: Bacteria > Pseudomonadota > Gammaproteobacteria > Burkholderiales > Burkholderiaceae_B > Achromobacter > Achromobacter agilis. The sequence continues at coordinate 36,516 of NZ_UFQB01000030.1, read as the reverse complement.
CATCGTCTGCAAGGGCGAATGGCAGGGCCGCGAAGTGATCGGCATGAAGGTCACCTGGGACAAGCGCTACATCACGCTGGCGCCGGTCTGCACCCTGCTGGGCCTGGCGTTCCGCCTGTACGATCCGGACGGCCTGCTGGGCGGCAAGAAAGACCTGGGCATCACTTGCGCGCTCGTGCCGCATGACCATCCCGGCGTGGACACCGGCCGCCGCCATTTCCCGCTGAACGCGATGTTCATGAACGGCCCCACACGCGGCACGGACGTCTTCATGCCGCTGGACTTCATCATCGGCGGCCCCGCCATGGCGGGACAGGGCTGGCGCATGCTGATGGAATGCCTGGCGGCGGGCCGCTCGATTTCGCTGCCCTCGTCCAACACCGGCATGTCCAAGCTGACCGCGCGCGCCGTCGGCGGTTATGCGCGCGTGCGCAGCCAGTTCCGCACGCCCGTGGGCAAGTTCGAGGGCGTGGAAGAAGCGCTGGCGCGCATCGGCGGCCACACCTACATGATGGACGCCGCCCGCAGCATGACAGCCGGCGCGGTAGACCTCGGCGAAAAGCCCTCGGTCGTCTCCGCCATCGTCAAATACCACGTGACCGAACGCGCCCGCCAGGTCGTCAACGACGGCATGGACGTCATCGGCGGCAAGGGCATCTGCCTGGGCCCCTCGAATTTCCTGGGCCGCGCCTACCAGCAGATTCCCATCGGCATCACCGTGGAAGGCGCCAATATCCTCACGCGCAGCCTGATCATCTTCGGCCAGGGCGCGATCCGCTGCCATCCCTACGTGCTGGCGGAAATGCAGGCCGCGCAGTCTCCCGACCGCCGGCAAGGGCTGGCCGACTTCGACCAGGCCTTCTGGGGCCACGCGGCGTTCGTCGTCAAGAACGCGCTGCGCACCGCAGGCACCGCCCTGACGGGCGCGCGCCATGTCGGCGTAAACGCCGACGTCGCGCCGGACATGAAGCGCTACTACCAGCTGCTCAGCCGCTACAGCGCAGCCTTCGCGCTGCTCGCCGACACCGCGATGCTGGTATTGGGCGGCAGCCTGAAGCGGCGCGAACGCCTGTCCGCGCGGCTGGGCGACATTCTTTCGCAGATGTACCTGGTGAGCGCCACGCTCAAGCGCTTCGAGGACGAAGGCCGCCAGGCTGCCGATGCGCCCCTGGCGCACTGGTCCATCCAGGATGCGCTGTTCAAGCTGCAGCAAGCCTTCGACGGCGTGCTGGAAAACCTGCCCAACCGGGCGGTGGCCTGGAGCCTCGCGCGCCTGATCTTTCCGTGGGGCCGCCGCCAGGCCCTGCCGTCCGATCAACTGGGCCAGGACGTGGCGCGGCTGCTCATCCATCCCGGCGCCACGCGCGACCGCCTGACCGCGGGCTGCCATCTGCCCGCCACCGAGCAGGAACCCGTGGGCGCCATCGAACAGGCGCTGGCCGCCACGCTCGAGGCCGAGCCCATCGAAGCCAAGATCCGCGAGCTCGAAAAACGCGGCGCGCTGGACGGCAATCCGCAAGCCAACGTGCGCGACATCGCCGATGCCGCCTTCGCGATCGGCGCAATCACCGCGGAAGAATATGCCGTGGTGAAGCGCCGCAACCGCTTGCGCGACACGGTGGTCAAAGTGGATGATTTCGCCTTTGACTTCGGCGCCCAGGACCACATCGAGCCCGCGGCCGAGCGCAAGGTCGCCTGAGGGAGGAATCGGATGGCATTCAAACCGGTTTACGTGGTCGATGGCGCTCGCACGCCCTTCCTGAAGGCGCGCACGGGGCCGGGCCCCTTCTCCGCCGGAGACCTCGCCGTGCAGGCCGGCCGCGCCCTGCTGCTGCGCCAGCCTTTCGCGCCATCGGACTTCGACGAGGTCATCGTGGGCTGCGCCGCCCCTTCCCCCGACGAGGTGAACATCGGCCGCGTGATCGCGCTGCGGCTGGGCTGCGGCAACAAAGTGCCGGGGTGGACCGTGATGCGCAATTGCGCATCGGGCATGCAGGCGCTGGATTCCGGCATCGCCAACATCCAGTCCGGCCGCTCGGAACTGGTGCTGGCCGGCGGCACGGACGCGCTATCGCGCGCGCCAGTGTTGTTCTCGGACGACATGGTGCGTTGGCTGGCCGGCTGGTACGCGGCCCGCGGCGCGGGCGCCAAACTGGCGGCGCTGCGCCGCTTCCGGCTGCGCAACCTGGCGCCCGTTATCGGCCTGCTCAAAGGGCTCACGGACCCCGTAGTGGGGTTGTCCATGGGGCAGACCGCCGAGAACCTCGCTACGCGCTTCGGCATCGACCGCGCCGCGATGGATGCCTATGCGGCAGAGAGCCACCGGCGCGCGCTGGCGGCCCGCGCCGCGGGCGCCATGGGCGAGATCGCGCCCTTGATCGACACGCAAGGCAGGCTGTACCCTGAAGACGATGGCGTGCGCGCGGACTCCACGCCGGAAAAACTGGCCAAACTCAAGCCCGTGTTCGACAAACCCTGGGGCAACATCACAGCAGGCAACAGTTCGCAGGTCACCGACGGCGCCGCGATGCTGGCGCTGGCCTCCGAGGAAGCCGTCCGCAAATGGAATCTGCGGCCGCTGGGCCGCATCGTCGATAGCCAGTGGGCCGGCCTGGACCCGGCGCAAATGGGCCTGGGTCCGGTGCACGCCGCCACGCCGATCCTGCAGCGCCACGGTCTGGGGCTCAATGACCTGGACGTGTGGGAAATCAACGAGGCCTTCGCCGCCCAGGTGTTAGGCTGCCTCGCCGCCTGGCGCGACGACGCCTATTGCCGGGAACACTTCGGCACCGCGGCCTGGGGCGACCTCGATCCTCGCCGGCTCAACGTCGACGGAGGCGCGATCGCGATCGGGCACCCCGTCGGCGCATCCGGCGCCCGCATCGTGCTGCACTTGCTCGATGCCCTGAAACGCCGCGGCGCCAGGCGCGGCATGGCGGCCATCTGCATTGGCGGCGGCCAAGGCGGCGCGATGCTGGTCGAAACCCTGGACGAGGACCGCCCATGACGACGATCGATACGCTTTCCCATTGGCGCCTGGACCGCGATCCCGATGGCCTGGCCTGGTTGACGTTCGATCGCGCCGGCAGCGCCGTCAACGCGCTGTCGGCCGACACCCTGGCCGAGTTCGCCATCGTGCTGGACGCGCTGGACACGGCGCCCCCCGCCGGCCTCGTCATCCGGTCCGGCAAGGCCACGGGCTTCATCGTGGGCGCGGACGTCAGCGAGTTCGCCAGCCTGGACACGCCCGAACAGGCGCGCGCGCTGGTCGCGCGCGGCTGGAATCTATTCAACCGCCTGGCCGCGCTGCGCTATCCCACCCTCGCGCTGATCGAAGGCCATTGCCTGGGCGGCGGCCTGGAACTGGCGCTCGCCTGCCGCTACCGTCTGGCGGCGGACCAGCCCGGTACCTCGCTCGCGCTGCCCGAGGTCATGCTGGGCATTTTCCCCGGCTGGGGCGGCATGCTGCGCCTGCCGCGGCTGATCGGCGCACCCGCGGCGCTCGACATGATGCTGACGGGCCGCGGCGCCGACGCGCGCCGCGCCGCGGCGCTGGGCCTCGTGGACGCGCGGGTTCCGCCCCGGCTGCTGCTGGCCGCCGCCCGCCAGACCGTGCTGTCGGGCAAGCCGGCGCGGCGCGCGCGCGGCCTTGGAGGCTGGGCCAATCGCTGGCCGCTGAAATCGCTGGTCGCCCAGCGCGCCCGCAAGCAAATCGCGGCCAAGGATCCGCAAGGCCACTATCCCGCCGCGCCCGCCATCGTGGATATCTGGGAAAAGCACGGCGGCAATGCGCTGCAGGCGCCCGGCCTGATCGACCGCATCACCTCGTCCGGCACCGCCCGCAACCTGCTGCGCGTGTTCCGCCTGCAGGAACGCCTGAAGGCCAACGGCAAGCAGGCCGGCATCGCTGCCGCGCGCCGCGTGCACGTGGTCGGCGCCGGTGTGATGGGCGGAGACATCGCGGCCTGGTGCGCGCTCAAGGGCATGACCGTCACATTGCAGGACCAGGACATGGCCCGCATCGCGCCCGCCCTGAAGCGCGCGGCCGAACTGTTCTCGCGCCGCCTGAAGGATCCGCGCCTGGCGCGGGCCGCCTTCGACCGCCTGATTCCCGACCCCGCGGCCAACGGCGTGCCGCTGGCCGACGTGGTGATCGAGGCGATCAGCGAGCAGCCCGACGCCAAGCGCGCGCTGTACCGGTCCCTGGAGCCGCGCATGAAGGCGGACGCCCTGCTCGCCACCAACACCTCCAGCCTGTCGCTCGAGACCCTGCGCGCCGGCCTCGCCCGCCCCGAACGGCTGGTCGGCATCCACTTCTTCAATCCGGTGGCCAAGATGCCGCTGGTGGAAGTGGTGCATGCGCAAGGCGATGCGGGCGATGCGCAGGCCCGCGCCTGCGCCTTCGTGGGCCAGATCGACAAGCTCGCGCTGCCCGTCAGGAGCGCTCCCGGCTTCCTGGTCAACGCCGTGCTGGCGCCGTACATGCTGGAAGCCATGCGCAGCGTGGACGAAGGCCTCGCGCCGCAGGCCGTGGACGCGGCCATGGTCGCCTTCGGCATGCCGATGGGGCCGCTGGAACTGGCCGACACGGTCGGCCTGGACATCGCGCGCGCCGCCGGAGAGGAACTGGCGGGCGGCGCCGCCCCGCCCCGCTGCCTGGCCGACCGGCTGGCGCGCGGCGAGCTGGGCAGGAAAAGCGGCCAGGGCTTCTACGCGTGGCGCGACGGCAAGCCCGTCAAGAACGCCGGCGCCCCGGGCGGCGCGCCGCCCGGACTGGCGCGGCGCCTGATCCAGCCATTGATCGACGCCACGCGCCAGCGCGTGGATGCAGGCATCGTCGCCGACGCCGACCTGGCCGACGCGGGCGTGATTTTCGGTACGGGGTTCGCTCCCTTCACGGGCGGCCCCATGCATTACCAAGGCAGTGACAGACCGGCCTCTGCCGGGATGGCTGGACCCGCAGTGCAATAGCGGCATATATCCAACACGAGGAGGCAGTACCATGAGCAGACGTTCATTGTCCCTGAGCACCTTGTCGGTCGTCGTGGCCGGCCTGGGCGCAGCCACGGCGGCCCACTCGGCCGGCTTTCAGCTCCTTGAGCAGAACGCCAGCGGTCTGGGCAACGCGTACGCGGGCTCGGCGGCAAATCCGGAAAACGCCAGCATCATCTACTACAATCCGGCCGGCATGACTTACCTGCCCGGCTTCAACGTGTCGGGCGGCGTCAACCTGATCAAGCCGTCCTTCAAATTCAAGGACAACGGCGACAGCCGCAACCCCAGCATTCCCGGCCTGCCCGGCACGGGCCTGGGCGGCTCGGCGCCCACAGGCGGCAACGGCGGCGACGCCGGCAACCTGGGCGTGGTGCCCAACCTTTATGCGTCCTGGCAGCTGAACGAACAGTGGTACCTGGGCCTGGGCATCGGCGCGCCGTTCGGCCTCATGACCGATTACGACGACGACTGGGTCGGCCAATACCACTCGAACAAGTTCGACATCAAGACCATCAACATCAACCCCTCGATCGCGTACAAGGTCAACGAGAAGTTCTCGATGGGCTTCGGCCTGAACTGGCAGCACATCGACGCCAACTACAAGAAGAAAACCGTGGTCCCCGTGCCCGGCATGCCGCTGGGCACGACCGGCGACGCCGACCTGAACCTCAAGGGCGACGCCTGGGGCTGGAACGTGGGCTTCATGCTGCAGCCCACCGAGGACACCCGCATCGGCCTGTCCTATCGCTCCAAGATCAAGCACACGGCCAAGGGCGATACCGACATCGACAACATCTATCCGCGCGGTAACTCGGTGTCGTTCGACGCCAAGGCCTCGGTGACCCTGCCCGACACTCTGATCCTGAGCGCGGCGCACCAGTTGAACGAACGCTGGGAGCTGCTGGGCGATGTCTCGTGGACTGGCTGGAGCAGCATTCCTAGCCTGAAGATCCGCAATTCGGGCGCCGGTGCGCGCGACGACGAACTGCCCTTGAACTTCCGCGACACCTGGCGTGTCGCCCTGGGCGCCAACTACAAATTCGCGCCGGACTGGAAATGGAAGTTCGGCGTGGCCTACGACCAGTCGCCCGTCTACAAGGAATCCGACCGCCCGACCTCGCTGCCCGACAATGACCGCTACTGGTTCTCGACCGGCGTGCAGTGGCAGGCCACCAAGAACACGACGCTGGACGTGGGTTATACCTATCTGTACCTGCGCAAGACGGACATCGACACCACGTCCGGCAACCAATTGACCAAGGGCCGCGTCGCGGGCACCTACGACAGCAGCGGCCACATCCTGGGCGTGCAGCTGTCGGCCCGCTTCTAGCCTCGGACGGCGGGTCCGCCCGCCCTCCTTTCTTTCAGGAGACTTCCTTGAGCAAGTTCGTCGTCAAACATGTCGCCGTCCTGGGCGCCGGCGTCATGGGCGCGCAGATCGCCGCCCACCTGGCCAACGCTGGCGTGCCCGTCACGCTGTTCGACCTGGCTCCGCCCGAAGGCGACCGCAACGGCATCGTCAAGAAGGCGCTGGCCGGCCTGAGGAAACTGGAACCCGCCCCGCTGGCGGGCGCCGCACGGCTGGCGCTGATCACGCCGGCGAACTACGACGACCACCTGGACCGCCTGCGCGGCTGCGATCTGGTCATCGAAGCCATCGCCGAGCGCATGGACTGGAAGACGGCGCTGTACGAACGCATCGCGCCGCACGTCGCGCCGGGCGCCATCATCGCGTCCAATACTTCCGGCCTGTCGATCGACGCCCTCGCCCACGCGCTCCCCGAAAGCCTGCGCGGCCGCTTCTGCGGCATCCACTTTTTCAACCCGCCGCGCTACATGCGGCTGGTGGAGATCATCGCCACCTCGTACACGCAGGCCTCCGTGCTGGACCAGCTGGAAACCTGGCTGACCTCCAAGCTGGGCAAGGGCGTGATCCGCGCGCTGGACACTCCCAACTTCGTGGCCAACCGCATCGGCGTGTTCTCGATCCTGGCCGCCATGCACCACACGGCCCGCCTTGGGCTGGGCTTCGACGAGGTCGACGCCCTCACCGGCCCGAAGATCGGCCGCCCCAAGAGCGCCACCTACCGCACCGCCGACGTGGTCGGCCTGGACACGCTCGCCCACGTCGTGGGCACCATGGAAAAGAACCTGCCCGACGACCCCTGGCACCGTTACTTCACCCTGCCCGACTGGCTGTCGGCCCTGATCGGCAAGGGCGCGCTGGGCCAGAAGAGCGGCGCGGGCGTCTACCGCAAGCAGGGCAAGGAAATCCAGGTGCTGGACCTGAAGGCGCAGGACTACGTGCCCAGCGCGGGCAAGCTGGCCGACGAAGTCGCGGCCGTGCTCAAGGAGCGCGACCCCGCCCGCCGCTTCGCCGCGCTGCGCGCAAGCAACCATCCGCAGGCGCAATTCCTGTGGAGCCTGTTCCGCGACATCTTCCACTACAGCGCGGTGCAGCTCGAACACGTGGCCGACAACGCCCGCGACCTGGACCTGGCCATGCGCTGGGGCTTCGGCTGGTCGCAAGGGCCGTTCGAAACCTGGCAGGCCGCCGGCTGGCAAGAGATCGCCGCCGCCGTGGCCGAGGATATCGCGGCCGGCAAGAGCATGAGCGACGCGCCGCTGCCGGCCTGGGTACTGGAACCCGGCCGCCAGGGCGTGCACACGCCCGAGGGCTCTTATTCCGCGCGTTCGGGCCAGTTGCGCCCCCGTTCGACGCTGCCCGTGTACCGGCGCCAGCTGTTCCCCGAGCGCGTCTTCGGCGAAGGCCCGGACGACCGGGGCACCACCGTCTGGGAAAACGAAGGCGTACGCCTGTGGAACCTGCCCGCGGTGGACGCGGGCATCGCGATTCTCTCGGTCACCTCCAAGAACCACACGCTGGGCGCGGAGGTGCTGGAGGGCATTCTGCAGGCGGTGGCGCAGGCCGAGCGCGAATTCGACGGGCTGGTGATCTGGCATGACGCGCCTTTCGCCGTCGGCGCCAATCTGCAGCAGGTCGCCGAAGCCTGCGCGGCCGGCCACTGGGACATGCTGGAGGCCACGGTCGAGAAGTTCCAGCGCACCTCGCAATCGTTCAAGTATGCGCAGATCCCCACCGTCGCGGCCGTGCAGGGCATGGCCCTGGGCGGCGGCTGCGAATTCCTCATGCACGCCTCGCACCGGGTGCTGGCGCTGGAAAGCTATGTAGGCCTGGTCGAGGCCGGGGTCGGGCTGATCCCGGCGGGCGGCGGCAGCAAGGAATTCGCCGGCCGCGCCGCCGCGCTGGCCGCCCGCACGGCCACGCCGGGCGAGGTCTTCCCGTACCTGCAGCCGGTCTTCCAGAACATCGCCACCGCGCAGGTCGCCAAGAGCGCCCTGGAAGCCATCGCGGCCGGCTTCGCCCGCGACCACGACGTCGTGGTGTTCCATCCCGACGAGCTGCTGTTCGTCGCCATCGGCCAGGCGCGCGCGGCGGCGGACGCCGGGTACGCGCCGCCGCCGCGCCTGCGCGACGTTCCGGTGGCGGGGCGCAACGGCATCGCCAACTTCGAAATGGTCCTGGTCAACATGCGCGAGGGCGGCATGATCAGCGCCCACGACTACCGCGTGGCGCGCAGCGCGGCTGTCGCCCTGTGCGGCGGCGAGGTCGACACCGGCACGAAGGTGGACGAGGAATGGCTGCTGGCGGTGGAACGCAAGGAGTTCGTGGCGCTGCTGCGCACGCCCGAAACCCAGGCACGCATCCGCCACACGCTGGACACCGGCAAGCCCCTGAGGAACTAGGCCCACCCCCGCAGCGCCTTCGGCGCTTCCCCCTGCAAGGGGGCGCCGGCTGCGGACCGGCAAAGCCGGATCCGCGCGGCCCCGATGAGGTAAGGCAGCGGAATGCGGGAGGCCATGTGCCATGGACACACAAGGAACCACTATGAGCAAGCAAATTCAAGACGCCTACATCGTCGCCGCAACGCGTCTGCCGGTGGGCAAGCGCAACGGCGCCTACGCCACCACCCGCCCCGACGACATGCTGGCCGCGGCGCTGAACGGCGCGCTGGCGCAGGTTCCCGGGCTGGATCACGCCCGCATCGAAGACGTGATCGCGGGCTGCGCCATGCCCGAGGCCGAGCAAGGCATGAACGTGGCCCGCATCGGTCTGTTGCTTGCCGGCCTGCCGCAAAGCGTGGCCGGCGTCACCGTGAACCGCTTCTGCGCGTCCGGGCTGCAGGCCGTCGCGGACGCCGCCGCGCGCATCCGCATGGGCGAGGCCGACATCATGATCGGCGCCGGCACCGAATCCATGAGCGCCATGCCGCAGATCATGGGCAACAAAGTCTCGATGAACCCGGCCATCTTCGCCCACGACGAGAACCTCGGCATGGCGTTCGGCATGGGCTTGACGGGCGAGAAGGTCGCCGAGCGCTGGAAGGTCTCGCGCGAGGACCAGGACGCCTTCGCGCTGGCTTCGCACCAGAAGGCCTGCGCGGCCATCGCGGCCGGGCATTTCCGCGCCGAGACCACGCCCTACGAAGTGGTGTCGCACCTGCCCGACGCCAGCGGCGCGGTGCGCGTCGTGCGCCGGCTGGTCGAGGTAGACGAAGGCCCCCGTCCGGATAGCAGCGCCGAGGCGCTGGCCCGGCTGAAACCCGTGTTCGCCGCGCGCGGCAGCGTCACCGCCGGCAACAGCTCGCAGATGTCGGACGGCGCCGCCGCCGTGGTCCTGGTGTCCGATCGCATCCTGCGCGAATTCAACCTGAGCCCGCTGGCGCGCTTCGCCGGCTTCGCGGTGGCCGGCGTGCCGCCCGAGGTCATGGGCATCGGCCCGATCGCCGCGATCCCCAAGGTGCTGGCGCGCGCCGGCATCGCGCAGCAGGACCTGGATTGGATCGAACTGAACGAAGCCTTCGCGGCCCAGTCCCTGGCGGTCATACGCGAATTGAAACTGGATCCGGCCAAGGTGAACCCGCTGGGCGGCGCCATCGCACTGGGCCATCCTCTGGGCGCAACCGGTGCGATCCGCACGGCCACAATTACCCATGGCCTGCGCCGGACTGGCGGAAAGTACGGCCTGGTGACCATGTGCATCGGCACCGGCATGGGTGCCGCGGGCCTGTTCGAGGCAATGTAGGCGGCACGGCGGCAGCATGAAACCCTATTGGTTCAAAAGCCTGTCGCCGCAGTGGCGCGCGCGCCTGATGCGGGTGGGATTCAACCTGCATCCGGCGTTTCGCGCCACCGGCGGCCGCGTAGTGCTCGTGTCGCCGGATTTCCAGCACATCCGCATCAAGTTGCCGCTGCTGCGCCGTACCCGCAACATCGTCGGGTCCATGTATGGCGGCTCGCTGTTCGCGGTGACCGACGGGGCGCACCCCACGATGCTGATGTCCGCGCTGGGCGCGGACCACGTGGTCTGGGACAAGGCGGCCTCTATCCGCTACCGCAAGCCCGCCTACGCGACCCTGTATGCGGACTTCCGGCTGCCTCCCGGTGAAATTCCGGAAATCCGCCGGATCCTGGCGCGGGACCACGAAACCACCCGGAACTACACGGTGGAGCTCAAGGACAAGGAAGGCGTCGTTTACGCCGTCGTAGAGCGCACGATCTACATCGCCGACAAGACGTTCTACAAGCAGAAGAACACAGGAGGAGACAAATGCCTAGCATCCCCGGAGGACGATCCGCCGTCCTGAGTCTCGTGCTGGCGGCCTGCCTGGCCGGCGGTTTCGCGCAAGCCGCCGACGTGGAGATCGCCGGCGTGAAGGTGCCGGCCACTCTGTCGTCGGGCGGCCGGGCCCTGGTACTCAACGGCGCCGGCGTGCGCACGAAGATCATCGTCAAGGTCTACGTCGCGGCGCTGTACGCCACCGAAAAATCCGCCGACGCGGCCGCGCTGATCGGCAGCGACCAGCCCCGCCGCATCCAGTTGCGGCTGTTGCGCGACGTGGACAGCAAGAGCCTGGACGACGCCCTGCAGGACGGCTTGCGCGACAATACGCCCGCGCAGGAGCTTGCCGCGCTGAAGGCGCCGGCGGAACGCCTGTCCGCCCTGATGGCGGAAATCGGCGCCGTCCGCGAGGGCGACGTGATCGACCTGGACTTCGATGCCCGCGGCGTCGGAATCACGGCCAACAGGCAGCCGCGAGGCCGCATCGACAGCCCCGCTTTCGCCCGTGCCCTATTGCGTGTCTGGCTGGGCGACAAGCCCGCGCAGGCCTCCCTGAAGAAAGCCCTGTTGGGCAACTGAGCGACGTAGCGACGATGGAACGAATCTGGCAGAAGAGCTACCCTCCCGGCGTGCCGCCGGAAATCGAGATGGATGGCACGACGACGCTGGTCTCGGTGGTCCGGGACAGTTGCGCGCGCTACGCGGACAAGACCGCTTACATCAGTATGGGCAAGTCGCTCCGCTATGCGGAACTCGACCGGCTCACCCGCGACTTCGCGGCCTGGCTGCACGCCAACGGCCTGGGCCGCGGCGACCGCGTCGCCCTCATGATGCCCAACCTGCTGCAATACCCGGTGTGCCTGTTCGGCGCCCTGCGGGCCGGTTGCGTGGTCGTCAACTGCAACCCGCTCTATACCGCGCACGAACTCCAGCACCAGTTGGCCGACTCGGGCGCCCGCGCCATCGTGGTCGCCGACAACTTCGCCGCCACCGTGCAGAAGGCCCTGGCCGGCACCGCCGTTGAACGCGTGCTGGTGACCTCGATCGGGGAACTGCTGGGGCCGCTCAAGGGCCGCCTGGTGGATTTCGTCGTCCGCCGCGTCAAGCGCATGGTGCCCGCGTGGTCTCTGCCCGGCGCCACGAAACTGGCCGATGCGCTGCGCGCGGGGCGCGGCGCGCCCTTCGTCGAGGTCGAACTGGGCCAGCGCGACCTGGCCTGCCTGCAATACACGGGCGGCACCACCGGCGTGGCCAAGGCGGCCATGCTGACCCACGGCAACCTGGTGGCCAATCTCAGTCAGGCCTATGCCTGGGTAAGCCCCCTGGTGACGGAAGGCGAAGAGTGCATCGTGACGGCGCTACCGCTCTATCACATCTTCGCGCTCACGGCGAACTGCCTGACCTTCATGAAAATGGGCGCCAGCAACCTGCTCATCATCAATCCGCGCGACATCCCCGGGCTGATCAACGAAATGCGCAAGGTGCCGTTTTCGGCCTTCACCGGCGTCAACACGCTCTTTAACGCCCTGCTCAACCATCCGGACTTCGCGCGCCTGGATTTTTCCCGGCTGCGCCTCACAATGGGCGGCGGCATGGCGGTGCAGCGCTCGGTGGCCGACCGCTGGCAGGCCGTGACCGGCCGCTCGCTGGCGCAGGCCTACGGGCTTACCGAGACCTCGCCCGCGGTCACGATCAACCCGCTGGACGTGAAGGTCTTCACCGGGTCGATCGGCCTGCCCGTGCCGTCCACCGACATTTCGATCCGCGACGACGACGGCCGGGAACTGGGCATTGGAGAAACCGGCGAGATCTGCGTGCGCGGCCCGCAGGTCACGCAGGGCTACTGGAAGCGCCCCGACGAAACCGCGCTGGTCCTGTACCCGGACGGTTTCCTGCGCACGGGCGACGTCGGCTATGTCGACGAGAACGGCTACGTGTTCCTGGTCGACCGCAAGAAAGACATGATCCTGGTCTCGGGCTTCAACGTCTATCCCAACGAGGTCGAGGACGCGGCCGCCCTGCACCCCGGCGTGAAGGAAGTGGCCGCGGTGGGCGTGCCCGACGAACGCTCGGGCGAGGCCGTCAAGCTGTACGTCATCCGCAAGGATCCCGCCCTGGACGCCGCTACGCTGATCGCGCATTGCCGCAAGCAGCTGACCGGCTACAAGGTGCCGCGCTACGTGGAATTCCGCGACGACCTGCCGCGCACCAATGTGGGCAAGATCCTGCGGCGCGAGCTCAAGCCTACCGCGCAGCCGGCCCAGCCCGTTGCGGCGCGGTCGTCGACCAAGGCCTGAGGACGCCCGCGCCGCCTTACCACTGGCCGAAGAAAACGCCCGCCCGCTTGTGCGCGTTCGTCGCCTTTTCCACGGCTTCGTCGCTGATCGTCGTGCGGCGCTTGCCGCGCAGCATCCAGTCCAGCAACCGCTCGCGCAGCGCCAGCCGCGTGCTTGCATGCGCGCTGCTGCGCCCGAGGTCCTGGTACTCGTCGGGGTCGGCGTGCAGATCGAACAGCTGCTCGGGCTCGTCCAGCCAGTACACGTACCGCCAGCGGTCCGTCCGCACCGACCAGGCGCGCGCGTTCTGCGGCGTCTTGCCGCGCAGGATGCGCGCCTGGCGGAAGCTGTAATCGAGTTCCGAAAACACGCAGTCCCGCCACGGAGTGGCGCCGTCCCTGCCGTGCAGCAGCGTCTGCAATTCCCGGCCTTCCAGCAGATGGCAAGGGCCCGGCGTCCCCAGCGCGCGCAACACGGTGGGCACCAGATCCACGCTTTCGACCATATCGGCCAGCGCCTTGCCGCGCGTGGCGTCGGCCTCGACCGAGGGATCCATCACGATGAACGGCACGCGCTGCACGGTGTCGTAGAACAGCTCCTTTTCGCCCAGCCAGTGGTCGCCCAGGAAGTCGCCGTGGTCGGCGGTGAACACGATGAGCGTGTTCTTCATCAGACCCGCGCTTTCCATGTAATCGAACAGCCGGCCCAGGTGATCGTCCAGCTGCCGGATCAGCCCTTGATAGGCGGGCCGCACCACGCGCACGCACTCGTCCGAGGAAAAGCTGACGCTTTCTTCCTGCTGCCGGTAGGCCGCCACGACCGGATGCGCGTCCGCCAGCTCTTCATGGTTGCGGCGCAGCGGCAGGCATTGGTCGGCCGTGTAGCGCTGGTGGTATGGGGCCGGCGCCATGTAAGGCCAATGCGGCTTTACGTAGCTCAGGTGCAGCACCCAGGGCTGGCCGCCGCGCCGCTTCATGAAGTCCAGCGCCTGGTCCGTCATATAGGCGGTTTCGGAATGCGGTTCGGCCACGCGCGACGGCAGGTGCACGTTGCGCATGTTCCATCCGCTGACGACACGGCCGTCCGCGTCCACTCCCGCGATGACATAGTCGGTCCAGGGGTCGGCGCTGTCGTAGCCATGCCGGCGCAGGAAAGCGGGATAGCCGCTTTCCTCGCCGGGGGTGTGGTGGCCGTCGTAGCGGTCCAGCTCGGTGAAGCCGCCGCGGGCGAGCAGCACGCCCAGCTCGGAAGCGCCGTCGATGGCCAGCCGCTCCATGCCGGCCTTGTCCGGGATGATGTGCGTCTTGCCGGCCAGCGCCAGTTCGCGCCCCTGCCCCGCCAGGTACTCGCCCAGCGTGATTTCGTTCACGGACAAGGGCACCCGGTTCCAGGTCGCGCCGTGGCGGGAAGGATAGCGCCCCGTGTAATAGCTCATCCGCGATGGGCCGCAAACGCCCGAATTCACGAAGGCCCGCTCGAAGCGCGCGCCGCGCGCGGCCAGCGCGTCCAGGCTGGGGGTCTGCAGATAGGGGTGGCCGTAGCAGCTCAAGTGATCGGCGCGCAGCTGATCCGCCATGATGAACAATACGTTCTGTACCGCGCTCATCTCCGCTCCTATTGTTCCGCCTTGAAGCCGGAGGCGCGCACCACCGGCTCCCATTGCTTGCGGTAGGCGGCCAGCGCGTCGGCAGTGCCGCCCGCGTCCAGGGCCACTGGCTCCAGATAGGCCGCGCGCACGGCTTCCTGCATGGCGGGTTCGCGCAAAATGGCCGCGATGTCCGCGCCCAGGCGCCCGATCTTGGCGTCCGGCATCGCCGCCGGCGCGAAGAACGCGTTCCAGCCGTCCGCCGCGAGGTTCACCCCCTCTTCCCGGAACGTCGGCACGTCCTTCAGTTCGGCGTCGCGCGCGTCGCCCGACACGGCCAGGATCCGGATCTTGCCGGCGCGGTGCTGCGGCAGCAGGGTGTCCAGCGTGTCGATGCCTTGCGGGAGAATGCCGCCGATCAGTTCGGAGATCAGCGGCGCCGAACCCCGATAGCCGACCACTTCCGGATCCTGGCCGATCTCGCGGCCCAGCATCAGCGCGAAAAAGTGCGGCAGGCTGCCCGTGGCCGGCACGCCCACGGTGAATTGCCCCGGATGCGCCCGCAGCCACTGGCGCAGGCCGCCCAGGTCCTGGATCGGCGAACCGGCGGAAACGGCCAGCGCGAACTTGTAGCGGCTGACCAGCGACACCGGTTTGAAGTCGCGCTGGGCGTCATAGCCGGGCTGGGCATAGACCAGGGGCGCCACCACCATCACGGCGGGGTTTGCCAGCATCAGCACGTTCTGGCCGGCCGGCGCCGCATGCAGGCCCTGGGCCGCGATGCGGCCGCCCGCCCCCGTCTTGTTCTCGACCACCACGGGCACGCCGACCCGCTCCTTCAGCCGATCGGCGACCAGCCTCGCGATGCGGTCGGAACTGCCGCCCGGGGGATACCCCACCACAATGGTCAGCGCCCCGTCCAGCGGGGCCTGTTGCGCACAGGCCAGCGGGACAGCCCCCGCCAGCGTTGCCGCGACCGCGGCCCCTGCCATCCACTTACGCATCGTCTTCTCCTGGAGACAGCGGCCCACTGTCGATTATGGTTGTCACTGCCCGGCCGGTTCCCTAATGGGAAAATTGAATTTAGCAATGGGGACATTTGTTGATCTAATCCAGGACTACCCATAACGATATGCGGTGCGTCAAGGAGGAGAAGCCATGTCGACCATTCCCCCGTCCGGCCAACGCCGCCTGGCGGACATGCCGATGTACCGGCTGTACCAGGCCTGGTCGCAATCCAACCCGGTCTTCCTGCGTTTGTGCGAAGGGCGGTTCGGCATCACGCGCCGCGAATGGCGCATCCTGGCCTGCGCCGTCGAAGGCGGCATCATGAGTTCCGCCGAACTGGCCGCCGCCGCCAAGCTGGACCTGCCGCGCACGTCGCGCACGCTGGGCGCCTTGTGCGAAAAAGGCTGGCTGCGCCGCCTGCACGACAGTGCCGACCGCCGCGTGGTGCGCGTGCAAGCGACGGCCGAGGGCCTGGCCCGCTACCAGGGCCTGCTGCCCGAGGTCTCGCGGCTGAACGACCTGCTCGTGCAGGATCTGAGCAGCGCCGAAGTGGCCCTGCTGCGCGATTTCCTCAGCCGCATCGAACAACGCGGACGCCGCATGGCGGAAGACAACATCGTCGAGGAAAAAGCCAGCCGCCGCGAAGGCGGCACGCGCCGGGCGCGGTACGCCTGAGGCTCGGGTGTCGCGCAGCGCCAACAATCGACGGCGAATATCGCTGCGATGTGAACGATCCGCAAACCGCTGATAGCACGGCTTTTTTCCCGCATAGCCCTGCCGGCCGCACCAGGCCGCAGGGCTTTTTTACATATGGGGCCGGCCTGTTTCCTGGCAGCTCCCAGTCATTTAATTAATAATAATTATCGTTGTTATTCTTATATTCAATCGCTGACGGCCACCCGCGGCCGCAGGGGAGAACTCTTGAATCGCCATTCTTATCCCGTCGCGCGGCACGCGCGGCGCCAGGTGCTATTGCCCATCGCCGCCGCACTGGCCGCCTGCATCGGCAACTCGGCGCACGCCCAGCCCGCCACGATTCTGCCCGCCGTGCAGGTCACCGGCACGGACGAAACCGCCTTCGGCCCGGTCGACGGGTACGTGGCCACGCGCAGCGCCGCCGGCACCAAGACCGACACGCCGCTGTCGGAAACGCCCCAGGCCATCACCGTGATTCCGCGCGACCAGATCGTGGACCAGGGCGCGCAGGACATCCAGGACACCATGAACTATGCCGCCGGGGTGCGTCCGAACGCGTATGGCGTGGACAACCGCGCCGACTATGTGCGCATCCGCGGCGTCGAACCGGTCCAGTACCTGGACGGGCTGCGCCAGTACTTCAGCTTCAACAATCCGCGCACCGAGGTGTATGCGATGGAGCGCGTCGAGGTGCTGCGCGGCCCCTCCTCCATGCTGTACGGACAGGGCAGCACCGGCGGCATCGTCAACCTGGTCAGCAAGCGCCCGCTGGAAGAAGCGCAGCGCGAAATCGGCGTCGTGCTGGGCAACCACAACCGCCGCGAGATCCGGGCCGACCTGACCGGCCCGGCCAGCGAAGACGGCCAATGGCTGTATCGCGTCATCGCCTTGGGACGCGACAGCGACACCCAGGTACAGTACGCGCCGGACGACCGCCTGCTGCTGGCGCCGTCCCTGACCTGGCGCCCCAGCGCCGCCACCTCGCTGACGTTCCAGGCCACCTGGCAGAAAGACCGCGCGGGCACGACGCAATCGTTCCTGCCCTGGAGCGGTTCGGTGCAAGAGAACCCCAATGGCCGCATCCCGACGCGGCGCTTCGCCAGCGAACCGGGCTTCGATGCCTACGACACCGAACAGTTCAGCGTGGGCTGGCTGTTCGAACACCAATTCAACGACACCTGGAAAGTCCGCCAGAACTTCCGCAACACGGTCAGCAGCGTCGACTACAAGACCCTCTATCCCAATGTGTACGGCGCCCGCCGCGGCGACTCGTACATCGATCCGGAACAGACCACCGTCGACCGCATCTTCTATGTCAACAAGCCCCGCATGCGCACGCTGCTGGCCGACCAGAACCTCGAAGGCAAGCTGAACTGGGGCCGCACCGAGCACACGGTGATCTTCGGCATGGACTACTCGCGCTACCGCGAAACCAGCCAGACGGCCAGCGGCGCCGGTTCGCCGCTGAACCTGTTCCATCCCGAATACGGCAACACGCCCCTGTACGAACTGACGGATTCGCCCAAGCAGAACCAGCAACAGCTGGGCTTCTACGCGCAGGACCAGATCAAGTTCGACAACTGGATCTTCCTGGCGGGCATCCGCCGGGACCGGGCGGACAGCACCACCGAGGGCCAGGACAAGGAGACCGACCTGGCCACTACCAAGCGCTTCGGCCTGATGTACGCCGCGGACAACGGCTGGTCGCCTTATCTCAGCTACAGCGAATCGTTCACGCCGATCGCGGGCGCCGACTTCTACAACCAGCGCTGGAAGCCGATGCGCGGCAAGCAAGTGGAAGCCGGCATCAAATACATGCCGAAGGATGCCGACATCGAGTTCACCGCGGCGGCCTACGACCTGCGCGAAAAGAACCGCCAGACCAACGATCCGAACAACCCCAACAACCAGCTGCAGGCCGGCAAGACCCGCACGCGCGGCGTGGAGCTGGAATTGCGCGGCCGCGTCACCAAGGAACTGGACGTGATCGCCAACTACATCTATACCGACCTGGACCCGCAGCTGGAGGCGCAGCCCAAGCACATCGCGTCCATGTGGGGCAAGTATCGCTTCGCGCTGGCCGGCCAACCCGGTTTCGCGGTGGGCGCCGGCGTGCGCTACCTGTCGGCCTTCCGCGACGGCGGCGCGCCCGAAACGCCCGCCGTCACGCTGTTCGACGCCATGGTCAGCTACGACAACGGCCCGTGGCGCTACGCCCTCAACGTGAACAACATCGCGGACCGCACTTACGAGGTGGTCTGCCTGGACCGCGGCGACTGCTTCTACGGCGCCCGCCGCACGGTTATGCTGAGCGGCGCCTACCGCTTTTAGGGCCGGTTTGCCCTAGGGACGGATCGCCCGCTCCTGGGCGGGAAAACCTGTACGTACATGCTGTACGTACAGGTGTACACTACGGTCTTTTCAACCGTCTGACAGACGCGCACACGAACGTCTGCAACCAGAAAAACCGTCCTGGAGACTCGACAGTGTCGACCGAAACTTCCCGCTCGCCCTTTTTTGGCACGATGCAGAAAATCCCCGGTGGATTGATGCTTGTGCCGCTGATCCTGGGTTCCCTGATCGGCACCTTCGCCCCCGACGCGCTGGCGATCGGCGGCTTCACCACCGCCCTGTTCAAGAACAGCGCCCTGCCCCTGATCGCGCTGCTGATCTTCGCCACCGGCACCCAGGTCAACACCCGCACGGGCGGCCCGATCCTGGCCACCGCGGGCACCATCCTGCTGATGAAGACTCTGGTGCCCGCCACCCTCATCATCATCCTGGGCAGCTATGTCGGCCTGGACGGCGTGCTGGGCGTGTCGATCCTGGCGATGCTGGCGGCCTTCGACAACAGCAACGGCGGACTGTGGCTGGCCTATACCGGCCAATACGGCGACGCCCGCGACCGCGGCGCCTACGTGGCCAGCGCGGTCAACGACGGCCCCTTCTTCAGCCTGCTGTTCCTGGGCGCTTCGGGCCTGGCCGACATCCCCATGATCGCCCTGGTGGCCGCGCTGGTGCCCTTCCTGCTCGGCGTGGTCGTCGGCAACCTGGACCCCAAATGGCGCGACGTGCTCAAGCCCGTGCCCAACATCGTCATCCCGTTCTTCGCCTTCGCGCTGGGCACCGGCATCAACCTGGGCGCCGTCGTCAGCGGCGGCATCAGCGGCCTGATCCTGGGCCTGATCATCAGCCCCATCACGGGCGGCCTGGTCTACCTGGGCTACCGCCTGATCCTGCGCCGCGGCGGCAAGAGCGGCCTGGGCTTCGCGGCCGGCACCACCGCCGGCAACGCCATCGCCACCCCCGCGGTGGTGGCCGCGGCCGATCCCAACTTCCAGCAATACGTGTCGACCGCTACCGCGCAGGTCGCCGCATGCGTGCTGATCAGCTCCATCCTGGCTCCGGTGCTGGCCTCGTACTTCCTCAAGCGGGCCGGTGAACTCAAGTCCGACGACGCTGAAACGGCCGCAGGTTCGCCCGCCGCCCTGCGCGAGGCGCGCGGAGAAGCGCTTTGAGTCCCGCCATCGCCATCGTCGCCGATGACCTGACCGGGTCGGGCGACACGGCGGTGCAGTTCGTCCGCGCCGGCTGGAGCACCCATCTGTCCATCGGCGGCGCCGACGAAGCGCTGTCGGGGCCGGCCACGGCCGGCGTCGAAGTGCTGGCGGTGACGACCAACAGCCGCGCCCTGTCCGCCGCCGACGCGGCCCAGGTCGTGCGGCAGAACGTGCAGCGACTGCGCGCCGCCCGCGTATCGCGCCTGTACAAGAAGGTGGATTCCACCTTGCGCGGCGCCTTCAAGGCCGAGATCGACGCGGCGCGCGAGGCCTGGGGCCCGGACACGGTGGCGGTGATCTGCCCCGCCTTCCCGGCCACCGGCCGCACTGTTGAAGCAGGCATTCTCTATGTGAACGGCAAGGCGGTCACCGAGACCTCGGCCGCCACGGACCCGGTCACGCCGGTCACGGAAAGCCACATCCCCACGCTGCTGGGCTGCGCCCACGTGGCCCGCCAGGACGGCGACACGCCGGAAACGCTGGCCGAGCGCATCCGGCGGGCCGGCCACACCGTCGTGGTCGACGCCGCGACCGACGCGGACCTGGAACGGCTGGCCCGCGCCATCGGCCTGCTGGGCGAACGAGCGCTGCCCGTGGGCGCAGGCGGCCTGGCCGTACCGCTCGCCCGGGTCTGGGCCGGCGCCGATCAGGCCGCACCCGTCGTGGTGGTCGTCACGTCCCAGCACAGCGCGGCGCGCGCGCAAGCCGCCGCCCTGCAAGCCTCGGGCGCCGACACCTGGACGCCATCGCTGGCCCAGCTGGCCGATGACGCCGCCTGGCAGGCCTGGAGCCAGCCCCTGGTGCAAGCGCACTCGCTGGCCCCCGCCCATGCCGGCACGGTGCTGCTGCTGGCGCCCGAAGGGCAGCTGGAAGGCCTGGATTCCGAAACCGTCGCCGAGCGCCTGGGCGCCCTGGCGGCGCAGTTGATCGCAGCCTCGCGCGCGGCGGGCGTCGTCGCCACCGGCGGCGACGGCGCGCGCAGCGTGCTGCTGGCGCTCGGCGCCCGGGGCATCGCGCTGGTGGATGAAGTCATGGGCGGCGTGCCCCTGGGCACGCTGACCGGAGGCATGGCCGCTGGCCTGCCCGTGGTGACCAAGGCCGGCGGCTTTGGCACCGAAGACGTATTGGTTCGCGCGGTCCGCGCGATCCGCGACAGGAGATTCAAACGATGACACAACCCCAACCCAACAAGCTGCCGCTGCTGGCCGTGACCCTGGGCGACGTGGCGGGCATCGGGCCGGAAATCACGGCCAAGATGCTGATGGGCCATGACGACCTGCGCCAGAAGGCCCGCCTGCTGGTGGTAGGCGACGTGGACGTGATGGCCAACGCCGTGCGCGGCCTGGGCGGCGATCCCGCCATCGTCCGCAAGCTGGACCGCGCCGCCGACTGCAGCAACGCGCCTGGCACGATCGAAGTGCTGCAGGCCGGCCCGTCGCTGGCGCATGTCCCGTTGGGCGATATCAGCGCGGACGCGGGCGACGGGTCGGTGCGCTTCGTCACCACGGCATGCGCCCTGGCGCGCGCCGGCGAGGTCGACGGCATCGTGACCGCCCCGCTGAACAAGGCCGCCATGCATGCCGCGGGCCACAAGTGGCCGGGCCACACCGAACTGCTTGCGCACGAGTTCGGCGTCAAGACTTTCTCGCTCGTGCTGTCGGCCGGCGACCTCTACATCTTCCACGCCACCACCCACGTCTCGCTGCGCCAGGCCATCCAGGACCTGACCCCGGCGCGCACGCGCGCGGTGCTGCGCCTGGCCGGCTCGTTCGCCAAGGCGCTGGGCCGCGGCGACCAGCCCGTAGCGGTGTCGGGCCTGAACCCGCACGCTGGCGAAAACGGCATCTTCGGCACGGAAGACGCCGAGATCCTGGCGCCCGCCGTGGCCGAAGCCAATGCCGCCGGCATCCTGGCCGCCGGCCCGATCCCGGCCGACGCCCTGTTCCCGCAGGCCGTGCGCGGCAAATGGCAGTTCGTCATCGCCTGTTATCACGACCAGGGCCATGCGCCGTTCAAGGCGGTCTATGGCGACGACGGCGTGAACATCACCGTCGGCCTGCCGGTCGTGCGCGTGTCGGTAGACCACGGCACCGCCTTCGACATCGCCGGCCGCGGCATCGCCCGCGAAGACAGCCTGGTCCTGGCCGCCGAGCGCGCCGCGCATCTGGCCCCGGGCTGGACGCATGTATGGGAAACTGCGCGGGCACAAACCGGAGGTTGATTTCCATGGCGCCCGCCACGCACGACGCATTGCCCGTTCTTGACCGCTCCGGCGATACGCCGCTGCACGCCCAGGTGGCGGCCCAGCTGCGCGGATACATCCGCGCGAACCAGCTCGCGGCCGGCGCCGCGCTACCCAGCGAGGCCGCCCTGTGCGAACGGTTCGGGGTGGCGCGCAGCGTGGTCCGCCAGGCGCTCGGCGCCCTGGCCGCCGAAGGCCTGATCCAGCGCGAAAGCGGACGCCCCGCCACCGTCGCGGCGCCGCAAGAACATCGCCGGCTGGTGCAGCGCTCCACCGGCCTGTACGAACAGTTCGCCCAATCGGGCGTCGCGCTGCAAACACGCGTGCTGGCGTTCGCCCGCGCCGAGCCGCCCGCCGAAGTGGCCGAATTCTTCGGCACTTCGCGGCTGCTGCTACTGGAACGCCTGCGCCACGTGGCCGATGCGCCCCTGGCCTACGTGCGCACCTGGCTGCCCGTGGATGCGGTTCCCGGGCTGCGCGCCGAAGACCTGGCCGACGCATCGCTGCACGGCGTGCTGACGCGCCGTTTCGGCCTGCGCCCCGGCGCGGGACGCAACCAGATCCGGGCAGTCGCCGCCGACGCCCGGCTGGCCGGCCTGCTGGACGCGCCGGCGGGCACGCCCCTGCTGATGCTGCAGGGCCGGGGCATGGACCAGCACGGCAGGCCGCTGGAATGGTTCACCACCTGGCACCGCGCGGAGCAACTGGTGTTCGACGTGGACGTCAGCATGGGCCACGAAAGCGTGCAGCCTCGCCTGCAGCCCCCTGCCGCACAGCCGGATCCCGCCCCCGGCGGACACGATCCGCTGGCGCGCGCCCAGGCCCTGGTGGCCGAACTCTCCGCTGAACTGGCCCGGCTGCGCGGCCAGTCTTGAACCATGCGCGCCCCGCGGCCCGGCCCCTGCCTGGCCTCGCGCGGGGCATCGCCACGAACCTGCTGGCCGCTAGCCCAGCAGGTTGTCCCTGACATGCAATAGGTGCCGCCGCACCGCCTCCATGGCCCGCGCGGCGTCGCGGTCGCGCAGCGCGTCGACGATCTCGCGATGCTCGGCCTGATAAGCCTCGCGCCGTTCCGGCGTCAGGCTCTTGCGCTTGAGAGCGCCCCACGTCGCCTGCGACCTCGCCGCCGTCATCAGCGCAAACACCTTTTCGATGAAGAGATTGTGCGTGGCCGTGGCCATCAGTTCGTGCAGCTTGGCGTCCCAGACCTCGAAAGCTTCGAAGCTGACCGCGGACTCGGCCTGCTCGCAGGCATTCTGCATCGCGGCGAAGTCGGCGGGCGTGCCGTGCTGCACCACCAGCGCGGCAATGGCCGGCTCCAGGACCAGGCGCGCGGCCATCAGTTCGGCCGGACTGGTCGATACCACTTCGCCGCGCAGCGCGGCCTCGGCCTGCGCCAGCGTGGAAGGCGGGTTCGCATAGGTGCCGCTGCCCACGCGCTGCGAGATCATCCCCTCCGTTTTCAATTCGGACAGCGTGCGGCGCACCGTGGAACGGCTGATGCCGAATTGCTCGCTGAGCGCGCGCTCCGTGGGCAGGCGGTGCCCAGCCGGCCAGACGCCGGACTGCAGGTTCTCGATGATGACCGCCCGCAAGGCGGAAGCTTTATCCATGGACACCCTCTGAAAGACTGGTTCGAATAATACCAAATCAGTCCAATAAGAGCCCCACGCGACCGCATATTTATCCCATCATTCCGGTTCTTTTGGTATATCCTCGCGTTGAATTGGGCCTATCAGCCCATTAATTGGTATGTTTTGGTTCTAATAAAAGGCGGCAAGGCCGCTCAGGGAGCAAGAATGAAAATTGCAGTATTTCGCGTCGGCGGCGAGCGCCGGATTGGCGTGGTGTCCGATGACGGCAGCACGGTGACCGCCCTGAACTTTCCGCGGGAACTCGCCGCGGCCGGCGCGCTGACGGCGGTGCAATGGCTGGCCGAAGGCCGCGCCTTGCCGGCCAGGACCGGTTCGTCCTATCGCTGGGACCAGGTGGAGCATGAAGCGCCCTTGCCCGCGCAACAGCGCAACCTCTTCTGCGTGGGCCGCAACTATCACGCGCACGCCAAAGAATTGCGCGACTCCGTGTTCAAGGACAACGACGCCAATCCGGAATCGTGGCCCATCGTGTTCACCAAGGTGCCGCAGACGGTGGTGGGCCCACGGGCCGATGTGCGCCTGCCCACGGGCATTTCCGACAAGATCGACTACGAAGCCGAGCTGGCGGTGGTGATCGGCAAGGGCGGCAGCAATATTTCGCGCGCGCAAGCCATGAATCACGTGGTCGCCTATACGGTGGTCAACGACGTCACGGCGCGCGACGTGCAGATGCGCCACCAGCAGTGGGACCTCGGCAAGTCGTTCGACACCTTCTGCCCCATGGGCCCGTGGCTGGTGACGGCGGACGAACTGGACGGCCAGAAGACCCGGGTGCGCTGCTGGGTGAATGGCGAGCTGCGCCAGGACGGCAACACCGAAGACCTCATCTTCGACATTCCCACCCTGATCGAAACCTGCTCGCGCGGCATCACGCTGTATCCCGGCGATGTCATCGCGACGGGGACGCCCGCCGGCGTGGGCCAGGGCCTGAATCCGCCGCAGTTCCTCAAGAGCGGCGACACGGTGCGAGTGGAGATCGACGGCATAGGCAGGATCGAAAACCGCTTCGTCTGAGGGAAAGCGCCGGGCATGCACACGGCGCGACGCAGCACATAACGACACAAAGGAGTGAGACATGAAACTGCGCTGCAAGCGGCTGGCCGCTGCCGCCCTGGTATGGCTGGGCACGTCCAATGCGATGGCTGCGGACTATCCCGAGCGTGCCGTGACCATGGTGGTGCCCTTCCCGCCCGGCGGGGTCGCGGACACGATCGCGAGGCCGTTGGCCCAGGCCTTGGGCGACAAGCTGGGCCAGCCCGTCGTCATCGAGAACAAGGGCGGCGCGGGCGGCGCCATCGGCATCGGCCAGGCCGGACGCGCCAAGCCGGACGGCTACACGCTCCTGATGAGCCTGTCGTCCATTTCCATTCTGCCCGCGGCGGACCGCCTGCTGGAACGCAAGCCGGCCTACCAGTTGGACCAGTTCGTGCCAATCGCGCGGATCACGGCCGACCCTACCGTGCTCGTGGTGCGCGCGGATTCGCCGTACAACACGCTGCAAGAGTTCATCGCGGGCGCCAAGAACCGGGCCGGCAAGCTCAGCTACGGCACGTCCGGCATCTACGGCACGATGCACGTACCGATGGAGATGCTGCAGAACGCGGCAGGGATCAAGATGATGCACGTGCCCTTCACCGGCGCCGGCCCGGCCGTGCAGGCGCTGGTGGGAGGACAGGTCGATGCGCTGGCCACCGGACCGTCCAGCGTCATGCAGCTGATCCAGGCCGGACGCGTAAAGCCGCTGGCGCATTGGGGCGATGGCAAGCTCGACAGCCTGCCGCAGGTGCCGTCCTTCAAATCGCAGGGCTACGACATCAGCTTCGTGCAATGGTCCGGCGTGTTCGCCCGCGCCGGCACGCCCTCGGCCGTCATCGACAAACTGCGCCAGGCCATCAAGGACATCGCCAACGATCCTGGCGTCCAATCGCGCATCGCCGGCACCGGCAGCCCCGTGCAGTACCTGGATGCGCCGGCGTTCGACGATTACTGGAAAAAGGATTCCGCATCGCTGGAGGTGGCGGTGCAGCGGATCGGCAAGGTCGAATAAGCGCGGCCCCGCCGCCTGCGCCCCGGGCAGGCGGCCGCTACGCGGCCACCTGCCGCGCCAGGGCCTTGCGGTCCACCTTGCCCACTGCATTCTCGGGCAGGTGCTCCACCCACAGCACCTCTCGCGGTACGTAGATCCGGCCCAGCCGGGCCAGCACTTCGGCCTGGATGGCCGCCGCGTCCGGCACCGGATCGCCCGCGCGCTGCACGAAGATCACCGGCACTTCGCCCAAATCGTCGTCCGGCGCTCCCACGACACAGCAGGCGGCCACGCCCGCCAGGCCAGTGACGACGCCTTCGACCAGCGCGGGCGAAATGTTCTCGCCGCCCCGGATGATCACGTCCTTGATGCGGCCGGTAATGCTCAGGTAGCCCTGTTCGTCGAACCGCCCCAAGTCACCCGTGCGCAACAGCGTCGATGCGGTCTCGCCTGCGTTGTCCACGCCCAGGTAGCCCAGCATCAGGCTGTCGCCCGCGATGCAGATCTCGCCCTCGCTGCCCGGCGCGGCCTCGCTGCCGTCGGGCAGCCGCAAGGTGACGCTCTGCCCCGCCAGCACCGTGCCTACCGAGCCCACCCGCCGCGCGCCGGGCGGATTCATGGTCGACGTGCAGGTCGCCTCCGACAGGCCGTAGGACACCACCAGCGGGCAGCCGAGGAAAGCCTCGATGCGCCGGTGCAGCGCCTCGGTGATCGGGGCCGAGCCGCAGCGCGCGAAACGCAGGCCCGCCAGGCTGTCCGGATCGAATTCCAGCTCCAGCATGCGGGCGTACATGGTCGGCACGCCGGTGATGATGGTCGGCCGGAAGGCGCGCAGCAGGCCCGGCATGTCGTCGGCGCGGAAGCGGCCCGCCAGCGCCACGCTGGCCCCCGCCAGCAGCGGCGCAAAGATCTGGTTGTTCAGCGCATTGGTGTGATGCAGCGGCATCACGTGCAGCAGGCGGTCTTCCGGTGTCAGCCCCGTATGCGCCAGCACGCCGCGCGCGTTGTTCGCCAGGCCCCGATGGCTCAGGAGCACGCCCTTGGGGTTCCCCGTGCTGCCAGACGTAAACAGCAGCAGGCCGGGATCCCGGGCCGCGGCGTCGCCTGCGCGGCACCAGTCCAGCGGCCCTTGCGCGATGCGCCCCGCGTCCAGCCGGCGCGCGGGCGCCAGGCCGCTGGCCTGGGCGGTGCCGGCATTGGCCTCGTCATACAGTATCCACGCCAGGCCGACCGCCGCCACGCGCCTCGCGGTCTCTTCGACCGACAGCCGCGGCTCCAGCGGGCACGGGCAGGCGCCCGCCGCCATCGCGCCCAGTATGGCCAGCACCTGCTCCAGCGAACGCTCCATGGCGATCGCGACGTAGCTGCCGCGCGCGACGCCGGCGGCGCGCAGGCCGCCCGCGACCTGCCCAACCCGGCGATGCAGGTCCTGGTATGTCAGCTCGCCTTGCGCGGTCACGATGGCGGGAAGCCCGGCCCATCGCGGCTGGCTCCACGCGCGCGCCCACGCCGCCGCCAAGGTAGCATCGTTAATCGTCATGGCGGCCTCCTAGCGGAGCGTAACCGCGGCGTCGCGCTCGAACTGCCCGTCCGCGTCGAGTTCGCGCAAGGCGCGGGCCTCCGCGGCGGTGGGCGGTTCGGAGGGCGCCGCCCCCGTGGCGTCGAACTCGAAACCCGTGCGCTCGCGCACCTCGGACAGGCTGGACTCGGGATGCCACGATTGCAGGGCGAGCCGCCCGTCGCGCTTGATGAACACCGCGATGGGCGTCACCACGCCATGGAACCCGCCCCAGGACGTCATGAAGTCCAGCTTGGGCACGAAGGTGCGGCGCGAATGCTCCGTGCGCCAGGTGCAGGCGCGCCTGGCGGTCGGCAGCATTACGGCGCCGCCCCCGCCGCCCGGCAGCCGCACCTTGGGCTCATGCCAGTTCCCGATGCAGGAATTGTTGGCGCAGCCCTCGCCGTCGATCTGCGCCGCGCCCAGGAAGGTCAGGTCCATGCGGCCGCGGGTGCACAGATCGTAGAAGTCCTCGTTCGAAAAAATCGACGCGGTATGTTCGGCCAGCACCGGATCCGAACTGGAGAGCGGCACGTGCGAAGGCCGCGGGTTCACGCCCCCGGCCACGTTGATGTAGACAAAATCCCACTCATAGGCGCGCTTGGCCAGCAGGCAGGCCAGCATCGGCATGGTGGAGTTCACGCCGCTGAACGTGATCTCGTCCGGCCGGATGAAACGCGCCAAGTTGGTCACGATGTACGAAAAGCCCGACCATTGCTCAGCCATGATTCACCTCCCGCGCTTCGGGCGCCGCGGCCATGTGCGCCTGCAGATCGCCCTGCTTGTCCATGTATGCCTCCACCGCCGGATAGTCGATGGCGTAATCGGGCCAGCAGGAGCCTGGCCATGCGCCCTGCGGCACTACCGCGTACGCCTGCACCATGAAAAACGGGATCAGCGTGGATTCCGGATTGGCCTCGAACACGGCGCTGTCGACGACCTTCTCGGCCACCACCAGCACGCTGCCCGCGGCGCGCGACATGATGCGGTCCCAGTGCGCCGTGCCCAACACACGCACATTGCCCTGCGCGTCCACTTCGGAAGCCTGGATCACGGCGAAATCGGGGCGGATCGCCGGCACCACCCAGGTCTTCTGCCCGCTTCCGTAGGGATCGTCCAGGCACTTCCAGCCATTGAGTTCGGGCAGCCCGCTGCCGTGCAGGCCCCCGCAAGGCTGGAACGGCACGCCGAAGGCGGCCGCCCGCAAGCCCGCGGTCAAGCTGGCGCAGGCATGCTCCTCCAGTTCGATCTCGCGGCGCTCCACCGCCTTGCGGTACCAGGGCGCCAGGCCGAAGTTCCCTTCCATGGCGACGATGCCGGCGCGCACCCGTCGCAGCGCGCCCGCGCGGCACAGGATGTCCACGTCGTAGCCCGGCGATTGCTTGATCAGTTCCAGGTCGCGCCGCCCCTGGCGGATCAGTTCGCGTACGAAGGCGAACGGCCCGCGGTGTAGAAAACTGCCGCCCAAGGCGATCGACGCGCCGTTGGGCACCAGCGCCGCCAGCTCCGCCAGCGAACACTGCTTGTTCTTTTGGTTGAATCCCGATGCCATGTTGTCTCCTTGCCTGCTTTATCTTGTGCGGCTAGCGCGCCTGCAGATACGCGGCCACGCGCGCCTTCAGGCCCGGCTCGGCAGCCGAGCGGACCAGGCGTGCGAGGTCGGTGTCCGGCGTCTCGGCCGACAGCGCCGCATACAGCTGGACGCGGCTGGCGCAAGTCAGGGCGGATGCCGTCTCCTGCGCCTGCTGCGCGATGTCCGGCCAATCCTGCGCCGCGGCGAGCCGGCTGGCGAACCCGTCGCACAACGCCTCTTCCGCGCCGAACGTCGCGGCCTGCTCCAGGATGGCGCGCGCGCGTTCCGCGCCCACCAATGCGGCGAAACGCCGCGTGCCCAGCACCAGGCCGAACTTCAGCCCCGGCATGCGGAACGTGGCGTCCGGCGCGCTCACGCGCCACTTGCAGGCGCCGAACAGATCCACGCCCGCGCCGAAGTTACGTCCATGCGCCAATGCCAGGGTCAGGCAAGGCGAGGCCGCGAGCCGCTGCAACAGCGTCTCGATGCGTACGAAGCGCAGCAGCAGGTCGCCCTCGCTCTGCGCCTGCCAATCGCCGAAGTCGAAGCCCGCGCTGAAGTTCTTGCCTTCGCCCTTCAGCACGATGAGCCTGGCGCCTTGCGCTTCGGCCTCGTTCAGCGCGGCGATCAGCGCCTCCACCAGGTCGGCCGACAAGGCATTCATCTTTTCGGGCCGGGCCAGCGTGAGGACATGGCGATCGCCCTGCTTCTCGATATGCAGCACATCGCTCATGCCGCCGCTCCTTTCTTGCCGGCGCGCAGCGCGCCCAGCACCTCTTCGTTGTGTTCACCCAGCGCGGGCGGGCGGCGCCGCAAGGCGGTCGTCTCGCCGTCGAAGCGCACCGGCAGGCCAAACGTACGCGTGCGCACCCCGTTCGGCAGCTCCACGGGCTGAACCCAGCCCATGTGCTCCACCTGCGGGTCGGCCAGCACTTCGGAATAGGTGTTGATCGGCGCGCACGGCACGCCCGCGGCGCGGAAGCGCGCGAGCCAGGTCTGCGCGTCCTCGGCCTCGAAGATAGCCTCGAGGATCTCACGCAAGGCGGTCTGGTTCCGTGCGCGCGAGGTCGTGTCGGTGAAGCGGGCGTCGGCCAGCAGATCTTCCCGGCCGACGGTGGCGCACACGCTTTTCCATAGGGCCTGGTTGCCCGCCGCCATGCCGAAGTAGCCGCCCTTGCAGCGGAACGCCTGATAAGGCGCGTTGCGCGGATGCGCCGAGCCCAGCTTGACCGGGTCCCGGCCGCTGCCGAAGAACTCCGAGGTCTGCAGGGCCGCGATGCCCAGCGTGGCGCCCAGCATCGGCACGTCGATATGCGTGCCCTGCC
The DNA here is from genome assembly GCF_900496965.1 of Achromobacter agilis. GTDB lineage: Bacteria > Pseudomonadota > Gammaproteobacteria > Burkholderiales > Burkholderiaceae_B > Achromobacter > Achromobacter agilis. The sequence goes on along the minus strand of NZ_UFQB01000030.1, from coordinate 6,373 downwards.
CGCTGGCCTGCGCCGCGCGCAAGGCGGAGGCGATGGCGAAGGCGCCGTACAGGCCCGCCGAAAAATCCGCCACCGGCACCCCGCACTTGACGGGTTCCCCGCCCGCTTCGCCGGTGACGCTCATCAGCCCGCTCATGGCCTGGATGGTCAGGTCGAACCCGCCTTCCTGCGAACGCGGCCCCGACTGCCCATAGGCCGAAATCGAACAATAGACGAGTCTGGGATTCACTTCGCGCAATTGGGCATAGCCCAACCCCAGGCGGTCCATCACGCCCGGCCGATTGTTTTCGATCAGCACGTCTGCGCCCGCCGCCAGCTCGCGCGCCAGGGCCAGGTCAGCCGGGTCCTTCAGGTTCAGCGTCACCGACCGCTTGTTGCGGTTGAGCGAGGCGAAGTTCTCGCTGTAGCCGTCGGTGATGGGCGGCCAGCTGCGCAGCGTATCGCCGCCTTCGGGGTTCTCGACCTTGATGACGTCCGCGCCCATGTCCGCCAACAACATGCCGCAAAACGGGCCCGCCGCGACGTTGCAAATCTCCAGCACCGTGATGCCGGCCAGTGCCGAACTGGGTTTCATGTCTGACCTCTCGTTATGAAAATTCAATATTTGGGACTCGAAAAATATTATAAGAGCGCGCTTCCCGGAATGGCATTATCCCGCTCTGGCTGGAAAATCTTAGTGCATTCCCTAGGAGCGCCGCTTAATTCTTGACCAGCATATCACCGTGTGGAATTCTACGTAAACCATTTATTGGAACATGAGTCCCATAAATTAGGACTTATAAAATGACGGCAGCGACGGCGATCGCCCACGGCCACGGCCCGCGTCCGCGCATGCCGGCACCATCGACCCAAAGGAGACTTGCATGAAAAAGTTGTGGCGTATTGCCCTCGCGAGCGCGGTCCTGGCGTTGGCGGCCGGCCCTGTCGCGGCCGACACTTGGCCCGCGAAACCCGTGCGCATGGTTGTGCCGTTTCCGCCCGGCGGCGCGACCGACGCCGCCGCGCGCATCTATGCGCAACACCTTGGCGACTATCTGGGACAAAGCGTGGTCGTGGAGAACAAGGCCGGCGCGGGCGGCGAGATCGGCGCAGAATTCGTGGCCAAGTCCCCGGCCGATGGCTACACGCTGCTGATGGGCGCCGTGGGCAGCCACGCTATCCATGCCGCCATGCCGGACAAGCCCGGCTACGATTTCGGCACCGCGTTTGTCGGCGTGTCCATGGCCACCAGCATGCCCATGGCCGTGGCGGTGAACACCAGCAGGGTTCCCGCCAGGAATGTCCAGGAACTCATCGCCCTGGCCAAGAGCAAGCCCGGGTTCATCACCTACGGATCGGCGGGGCCCGGCACGTCGCAGCACATGGCGGCGGAGCTCTTCCAGGTGGTATCCGGCACCCGCCTCATGCACGTGCCCTACCGCGGCAGCGGCCCGGCGATCACCGACCTGCTGGGCGGCCAGATCGACATGGTCATCGAAACGCTGCCCGCGCTGCTGCCGCAGGTGGCCAGCGGCAAGATCCGGCTGCTCGGCGTCACCACCGCCACGCGCGCCACCGCGCTGCCCGACTTGCCTACCCTGATGGAGCAAGGCGTAAAGGACTACTCGGTCGCCACCACCTACGCGCTGCTCGCCCCTGCCGGCACGCCGTCCGCGGTGGTGGACAAGCTGTCGGCCGGGATGCAGAAAGCCGCCGCCATGGCCTCGGTGCAGCAGGCCGCGCTGAAGCTGGGCGCCGACGCCGTGGCCACCTCGCCCGCCGACACCAGCCGCGTGCTCAAGCAGGAAGTCTCGCGCTGGGCCGACGTCGTGCGTCTCTCGGCGGCCAAGTGATGGCGCCGCAAGCAACGCCCTCGCCGCTCGCGGCGGACCTGGCCATCGTCGGCGGCGGCTCGGTGGCCATCAGCTTTCTGTACCAGTTCCTGCTCTCCCTGGACTCGGGCGCGCCCCGGCCTCCCGTCATCCGCCTGTTCGAACCTCAGGCCGAACCCGGCCCGGGCGGCGCCTACCAGGACGACCTGTCCAGCAACCTGCTCAACATTCCGGCCAGCAACATGTCCGCGCTGGCGGACCACCGCAAGGACTTCGTGCAATGGCTGCGCGGGCAGGATCCGGCCTGGCTGCGCGCCCAGGGCGCGGACACGATCGAACCCGCGGATTTCCTGCCCCGCCCGCTCTTCGGCGCCTACCTGCGCGCGGTCTATACGCGGGCCCGGGATCTGGCGCGCGCGCTGGGCGTGACGCTTACGCACACGCAAAGCCGGGTGCGGCGCGTGGCGCCTCTGCCGGGCGCGCGCGTACGCGTCGAGCCCGAGCAGGGCGAGCCCTGCGTCGCACGCTATGCGGTGCTGTGTAACGGCAACCTGCCGTCGCAGGCGTTCCCCGGCCTGCAGGACGCGCCCGGCTACTTCAATAGCCCCTATCCCGTGCGCGCGCTGGCCGGCGGCATCGCCCCCGATGCCGCCGTATGCGTCGTCGGCACCAGCCTGAGCGCGGTCGACGCCGTGGCCGCTATGCAGCAGGCGGCCCATCGCGGCCCGATCCTGTGCGTCTCCCGCAACGGCCGCCTGCCTTCCGTGCGCAGCCCCCACAACCGGCCGCCGGACAGCCTACGGCAACTCAGCCGCGACGGCGCCATCCAGCTTGCCGCGCGCCATGGCGGCACCCTGTCCGTGGACGTGATCGCCGCCGCGCTCAAGGACGAGGTGCTCGCCCTGGGCGGCAACGTAGACGCGGACGACCTGCTGGGCCTGGCGGGCGACGCGCGAATCGCGCTGGACGAAGAAGTCAACCGGTCCGCACGGGCCGCCCGGCCATGGCAGGCCGTGGCAGCCGCAACCAACGCGGCCGTTGACCAGATCTGGCACCTGATGCCCGATGCCGAACGCGGCCGCTTCCAGTCGCAATGGCGTTCGCTGTGGATGGCGCGGCGCGCCACCTTTCCGATGCGCAACGCGCTGAAGCTCCAGGGCCTGTTCCAGACGGGCCAGCTGCAAGTCGGCGCCGGCTACCAGGACACCCGCCACGACGGCGCAAGCGGGCTGTTCCACACTCGCCTGCGCAATGCCTCGGGCGGGATCGTCACACATGCCAGTCGCTATCTGATCAACGCCACCAGTTTCTCGGTGGACGCGCTGCGCACCGAAGATCCGCTGGTCGCCGCGCTGCTGCGCGAGGGGCACGCGCAGTCCGACCCCCACGGCGGCCTGGCGCTCGACTACGGCACGGGCTGCCTGAAGAATGCGCGCGGCGAGATCCAGCCCGGCATATCGGTATTGGGCAGCCTCGCGGGTGGCACGTACTTCTGGACGACCTCCATGGACGTCAATGCCCGGCTCGCTCGCGACCAGGCCCGCCGCATCGCCGAAGAAATCGCGCAGCAGGCCGCCACAGCCTCCCTTTCGGCGTGAACGGACCCTAGCCCAGAAAGCCCCGGCGGTGGCCCATCCCTTGCGAGATGGACTGCGCACAGGCCGACACGTCCGGAGCCAGCTGCTTCATCCTGGCCGCGCTCAGGCGGTCCAACGGGCCGGAGATGCCCACCGCGGCCACGGGCTGGTCCAGGCTGTTGAACAAGGTCACGGCCAGCCCGCCCACCCCTTCGCGCCATTCCCCGCGGTTGACCGCGTAGCCGGCGCGGGCGATCTTGCGCAACTCGTCTTTCAGCAGGGGCATGGACACGATGGTCGACGGCGTGTGGCGCAGCAGCTTGTCGGCATAGCGTTCGACGTAGCCGTCGGCCTGGTAGGCCAGCAGGGCCTTGCCGGTGGCCACGGCGTAGGCAGGCGCGCGCCCGCCCACCATGGAATAGGCGCGTATGGGCTGCGGGCTGTCGATCTTGTCGATATAGACCACGTCGAAACCGTCCAGCACCGACAGGTGCACGGTCTCGCCCGTCTGATCCGCCAGCGCGCGCATGAACGGCGCGGCCAGCTTGCGCACGTCCAGTTGGGCCAGCTGGCGGGCCGCCAGTTCGAACAGGCGCACGGCGCCCCGATAGCCGCCGCCATCGTCGTCCTTGATCACGTAGCCGGCGTGGATCAGCGTCTGCAGGGTGCGGTGGGTATTGCTGCGCGTCAGCCCCACCCGGGCGGCCAGCGCATCGATGGTGCGCGGCGGATTGTCCACGTCGGTCACCGCCTCTAATACCATCAGGCCCTTGAGCAGCGTCTTGTCCATGGTTTTTCCTAATATTTAGGACGGAAACATAGCATGAGACGCCGCGCCCGAACAGGCTTGCGCAAATCCCCTAGGCGAGGGATGCCCGCAAGAATTGCGAACGGTCCCACAGATTCGGCACGCTTGCCGAGGAATAGCCCGACACGAACGGCTTGGCCTGGCCGGTCGCCGGGTCGTAGACATGGCGCGACACGGCGCCGATATTGCCGCCGTACATGTGCACGCTGATGGACACGCGGTCCGCGTGCGCGTTGGACACGCGGTGGATGTCGCCTTCGGCCGGAGACAGGCGCTCCACGTCGCCCGGCTGCAAGGTTGTGGCGGCGCCCTCGGGCGCGATGCGGCCTTCCGGATCGCGGACGTAACGCTGATTGACCTCGGCGCCGCGCAGCATGCCCACATAGCCCCAGACCTCGTGGTCATGCACCGGCGTGGACTGCCCTGGCCCCCACACGAAACTCACCAGCGAGAACCGCTCCAGCGGATCGCAATGCAAGAGGTATTGCTGGTAGTACTGCGGATGCGGCACCGTACAGGCCTCGGGCAGCCAGTCGTCGTGGCGCACCAGGTCCGCGAACGCGGCCTCGAGTTCCGCGCTCTGCGCCAGCGCGGCCGGCGACGCCAGGCGCGTCGCGATGGCAATGAAACGGCGCAGCCGCTCCAGGCCGTCGTGTGATTCAGGCATTGCGTTTCTCCAAGGCGTATTGAAATCCCAAATTGAAAAAGCAGTATCCACGATTCGGGACGAATGCGCATTCATGGCCCTGCCGCCGGCCGGGTAATCGCGGCACTGGCGCGGCACCTCCCCAAACTTGCCGTCGTCACGCAGAACGTGGACGGCCCGCACGAACGGGCAGGCAGCTCACACGTCGCGCACCTGCACGGTTGCCTGCACGCGCCGCGGCTCCTTCGCCCCCCCTAGCACAGGCAAGTCCGGATGTGTTGCGGCGTGAAGATTCGTGAGGATGTCCGGCGCCGGTGTCGCGCTGAATCCACGCCGCCGACGGTTCCAGGGGAAACCCCAAATTCCACCTTGCGCACCGCGGGATACAGTGGCGAAATAGGTTTCGGCCGTGGAGACCATCATTCCGTTTTCCTGGAGACTTCCCGACGTGTTCGTGCGCTCGCCGGACGGTGTTCTACACCGTGTGGTGCGTCACGCCACGACCACGGAAACCATCGCCAAGCTCGAGAGCATGCCCAGCAATTACCACCTGGATTGCGAATGCATGCTCGACAACGGCGAGACCCTCTGCTGGATCGGCAATGACCAATACCGCCAATTGAACGGCGGCGCGATTTTCACCGCCGAATCCGTCGTCACCGCGCCTCGCGGCGAAGCCCGCAAGAGCGGCGCCCCAAAAGGCGGCGTGCACGATGCCCGCAGGAAACCTGTCCAGCGCAAGAAACTTGCCGCGGGCCAAGGCCACGTACCATTAGCTGTCGTCAATTTGAAAACCGGCAACGACTGGAGCCTGATACGCGCATGGCGCGAGCACCTCAATATCAGCACTGCTGACATGGCTGCCCGGCTAGGCGTGGACCACTCCATCTATATCGAACTGGAACGGCCGCGCCCACGGCCCCGGCAGGTCATTCTGGACCGCGTGTCGGAAGCCTTGGGCGTGTCCCCCGACCAGCTCGACGATTCATTGTTAGGCGGACATTTTCACTAGCGCAGCGCCGGAACATCAAACTTCCCGCCTGGCGCGCTGAAAATGTTCAAATGACTTTGGCGCCGCATACATAATGACCCGCGCATGGAGGTGTAAATATGCTCGGCACAGCAAGACGACTTACCGACGTCCTCGCCACCGCTCCGGACGGCACGTTGTACCGCATTGAACGATTCGTCTCGGACCCGGACGCATACTCCGCGCTGGGCACGTCCCGTTTCGACCCCAAGGCCCATTGCGTATGCCGCACCAGCGCCGGCGACAAAGTCGCCTGGCTGGGCGGACAGACCTATCAACTGCTGAAAAGCGGCACGGCATTGACGGCCGTGGACCGGCGCCGGCAATAACTGCCGCGCAAAATGAAAAGCGGCTTGATGAGTCATCATCAAGCCGCTTTTTTCTTTCGCCGGAACCACGGCAATGCCGCGGTTCCTGAATAAGGTTGGTGCGCCCGGCAGGATTCGAACCTACGACCCCCTGGTTCGTAGCCAGGTACTCTATCCAGCTGAGCTACGGGCG
>NZ_UFQB01000059.1 GCF_900496965.1 Achromobacter agilis | reverse complement strand
TGACCTGCCCCCAGACTTAGTACGGCACCGACATAGAGTCCAGGGTTAAAAACCGTTGTTGCCGATGCGCCTGAGCAAACTGCTCCGGCGTTAAGTATCCCAGCGCGCTATGCGGGCGTTCGGTGTTGTACTCGACGCGCCAGTCTTCGATCAAGGATTTGGCTTGGCGCAGCGACATGAACCAATGCTCATTCAGGCATTCATCGCGGAATTTTCCGTTGAAGCTCTCGATGTATGCATTCTCCACGGGCTTGCCTGGTCTGATGAACGACAGCTTCACGCCGACCTGATAGGCCCAAGCGTCCAAGGCCCTTCCGGCAAACTCCGGGCCGTTGTCCACGGTGATGGACTTGGGCAACCCACGCAGTTCCGCAAGCCGTTGCAGCACTTGCGCCACCCGCAATCCCGGCAGTGATGTATCGACCTCGATGGCAAGACACTCGCGCGTGTAGTCATCGACGATGTTCAAGCACCGGAACCTGCGGCCATAGGCCAGACCGTCGGACACGAAGTCCATCGACCAGCTCTGATTCGCCGCCGTCGCAACGGGACGAACTACCCGTTCTGCGGGAGCGATGCGCTTGCGGCGACGCTTACGAACGCTCAAGCCGGCTTGGCTGTAAAGCCGCCAGACCCGCTTGTGATTCGTCTGCCAGCCTTCACGGCGAAGCAGAATATGGATGCGCCGATAGCCGTAGCGTCGCTTGAGCGCTGCCATCTCCTTCATGCGCTCGGTCAATGCCACATCGCCCGTACGCTTACTTTCATAAGCGAACAGCGACCGGGAAATGCCTACCAGCCCGCAGGCCCGGGTGATACCCATGCCGCGCTCGGTCATCAACGTTCTGACCGCTTCGCGTTTGGCCTGCGGGCTTGCTACTTTCGGCTCAAAAGGTCCTGAAGCGCAGCCTTGTCCAGCATCGATTCAGCCAACAGCTTCTTCAGCTTGTTGTTCTCTTGCTCCAGCTCCTTCAGTCGCTGGGCGTCCGAGACGGTCATACCGCCGAACTTCGCCTTCCAGTTGTAGTAAGTGGCCTCCGAGATCCCGTGCTTGCGGCACAGTTCGGCCACCTTGGCCCCTGCCTCGGCCTCCTTCAGCACCCCGATGATCTGTTCTTCCGTAAATCGTTTCTTCATT
>NZ_UFQB01000010.1 GCF_900496965.1 Achromobacter agilis | reverse complement strand
AAGTCCACGTTGAACTTCAGGCCCGACACGCGCTCCAGCACCGGCACGCAGTCTTCTTCGGTGGCGCCCGGATAGACGGTGGACTCATAGATGACGATGTCGCCGCGCTTGAGCACGGCGCCGATCGTTTCGCTGGCTTTGATGAGCGGAGTAAGATCCGGACGCTTGAAGTCGTCGATCGGGGTCGGCACTGTGACTATATAGGTATTGCACTCGGCCAGCGCGGCCTTGTCCGTGGTAAAGCTGAGCTTCTGGGCTTCCTTGAGTTCTGCGTCGCTGACTTCAAGTGTGCTGTCATGACCGGCCTGCAGTTCTGCAACACGCGACTTGTTGATGTCGAAACCTATCACGTTGCGCAGCTTGCCAAACTCGACTGCAAGGGGCAGACCGACGTATCCCAGCCCAATGATGGCGATTTTAATGTCTTCGATTTTGTTCATGGTGTTGTGATGCTTTGAGATTAAAAGAGTAGTTTCTGCAGAGAGTTATTCACGGATAGGTCAATACCCGGTTTACAGTAGAACCCGCCGTTGATTTGCGTATCGTGAATGACCACGTTTCTGAATTTCCTAAACAGATGCACGTCGGGTTTTTGCTGATGCAACCAGAATTCATCTAGGTCTTGTTGATCAGTAAGCCCCGGGATGTCGTAGATCGCTCGTCCCAGGGCTTTGGTGGGTTTGCCGTGGAGAAGGGCGGAAGCTCCGACTGTGCTGTTTATTGTTATCACCGCACTGCTGCCGTTGATCAGTGCCGGGAGATGGCCGCCATCAATGTAAAGTACCCGTTTCCCCAGCAGCAATTCCTTGCTCAGCCGACGTATATGCCTCGCATAATTGACGAGACCGGGATCGAGTGGATGGGCCTTGATCAGCAACAGGCTATGTTCAGGAGCATGGCGCGCGAAAGACCGGATCACTTTATCCATTGCCTGACTCATATTTTCGAAGTCCGAGTGATGGATAATTTGCGAATCGGTTGTGAGCTGCAGCGGAAAGAGATAGTAGGGCGGCAGATTTGCATCGAGCGTGACCCGCGCCTGAATAGCCTTAGCGCGGCGGCGGTTTATGTGCGTGCCCAGGCCTTTCCGCAGGTAATTGGCATATTCGGTTGCAGGGTTGTGCGGGACGTGGCTTTTCACGCCGCGATGAAGGACGGGGTTGAGTCCTGCCCAGAAGTTATATCCGACGTCATAGGCCGCACGCTTCCAGAAGGGCGACACGAACGGCGTTCCGTTGTCGTAGTCCGGCACTTCTTTGGCCCGCTGTCGATAGTATTCAGGGTCGAGGGGCAAGGCCGAGTAGCCATTGACGCCCCCGCGCTCCAGAGTCACCCAGTACGGACGGAAGTATCCTTCCTCGAAGACATGTACCCTTATGCCGGCCTGCTTAGCAAGTTCGATTGCCGGACGATGGACGGGACGGCAATCACCAAAAAGGACAACGTCCGTGATTCCATGACGCTCGAACTCTAGCTTATAAAAGTCAGGTAAGTTCTCCATGGCGCCGCGAAATGATGTTGCATCGCCTTGACGCCAATAGATTCGGTCTCCAACGGTGAAGTTGACTTTTCGAACGTGCCGTCCCTCTTGGCGTAAACCCTTTGCCAAGCTAGGAAAGAACGGCGAACAAACGCCTTGCAGGAACAGAAAACGCTGTTTGGGGCTCATCGCTTCACCACAAATCCCGCTTTGGCCCAGAGGCGGAACTTATGCAATTGCCGCTGAAGATAGGTTTTGCGTACGGTGGAAAGATCGCCAGCTGCCATTATTTTGGTTCGTTGTTGGATGATCCGGTGAAGTGTCGCTTCGCAAGTGGTATACCCCTTCAACGTCCAGTCCCAATAGATTGGGTAGTGAAGCATTACTCCGGCGACGAGCTCATTGAGCGTCAATTTCCTGTCCCTGCGGGGAGTGGGCATGCGATCTTGCGTCAGCCCCCAGCCGGCATAGAACGGCATTCCGTAGACGACCACGGTTTTGTTGCGCAGTAGGGCATCAAAACCGCTGAGCGAGGTCATCGTGTGCACTTCATGGCAAGCGTCGAGGCAGCTGATTATTGAAACCGTCGTTTCAATATAATCGGCATACCGTAATGCATCGGAAGAATGGACTCTGCCTTTGCGATTGCGCACTGCGACGTCAGGGTGCGGCTTGTAGACGATGTATGCGTCGGGATGGGCTTGTCTGGCCGCTTGAATAAGGGATAGATTGTCACGGACGGGGCCACACCCGTATCGGATGGATGCGTCGTCTTCCACCTGACCGGGGACCAGTACGATATGGCGGCCTCGGGCCTGCCAGGCGGGTTCTTGCGTGGGCTCAATGTTGTATTTGGTGAGCGCGTTGTCGACGATCAGTCGGCGTACCTTTTCCGCTCTTTCATTGTCGTGGGGCGTAAACGTCCTGGTATTCAACAACGCTTCCAGGTCATGGGCCTGCCGCGCGTCAAAATAGAGCCCCTGTGAATCCAGGACCAAGGCGTGGGGGGGGACGAAGTCCGACCCCAGGCCCACAGAACGGATGAATCCGTCCTCCATGCGTAGCAGGGTTGCTCCGGAACCTTGGGCGAGATCAGCGGTGGCAGCCGATGGCGATGCGCCCCACACTATCAATCGGTCGTTGGAGTTGGGCACCAGGTCTTGAGCCGCCTGCGCGTGGGGAACGAAGTGCACTTGGTCCGGATTGAGCCCGAGAAACGGCCGAACGTTTTCCGCTTTCCACCGCCGATAGCCGACTGCGATGCTTCGACCTGTCATTGCGCGCTGCATGCGGCGTTGAAGATCGAGCCATTCAATGACATCAAAGATGGAACCGGGCTGAAGCGTCTCGGGATTGAGGTAGCGGGTGTAGTGCAGGTAAGCTGCCGCAAACAGTTCGTCGATGTTGCGCTGACGATTGCGCCGTTCACATTTCAGCCGATCCGTCGTCGCTCCCCAGCCGGCATACCACGGCATGCCGAAGCAGGTGACAGGCACGTCGTGCAGCAACGCTTCGAATCCCATGTGCGACGTTACGGCATAGACGCGGTCCATCTGGGCTAAGAGGCTGCTCGGCGCAATGGGGTCTCGCAGCAGAATGGTGTTGCTGTCTTCTATCGTGTCCGACAGGTAGCCTTGTTTCGAGCCACCGCTGACTTCCGGGTGCGTCTTGACATATATCGTCGCACCGGGGTTTTCTTCTCTCGCAGCCTGAAGCATCTGCGCGAAGCTTTCGCTGCTAGCGAGACCAAATCCGACGCTGGCGTCTCCCACGGTTTGATCGACAACGAGTATTCGAGGCCCCTTGACGGGGCCGGGGAGCGCTTGGAGATCGGGCGCAAGGTTGTACTTGCTCAGGCCCTTGGCAATGATCAGATCGCGTGCACGCGCACACTCCGTGCCGTACCCGAGCAGGATGTCCTTGTCTGATGACAGTAAGGTTTCCAGTCGGGAACTTCGGTCTGCGGCATAGTAGATGCCGCAGTCATCCACGACCAGCGACAGCGTCGGATAATCAGGCCCTGTTCCGTAGGAACGGAGGAAGCCATCTTCCAAACCAATGAACGGCAATCCGTGGGCGGCGGCGAGCGCCCGTGGCCGCTTTGTGGATGGCCGGAATCCCCAGCCTGCTAAAGCGTCAATGGGTTTGGAGGAGGGAGATTGTCCCGGGCGCAGATAGACGACCGGCTGGCCCAAAAGGGTCTCAATTCCAGGTAAGCGGGACAATCGGCGAGAATAGGTTCCAATAGCCACAAGCGTAGTAATAGATCCGGCGGTTAAGGGTGCGCTGTATCGCTTTTGGTATCAATACGACCGTGCGATTGCTTGCACTGTCTCTTGGATTTCGGTTTCCGTATGCATGCAAGAGATAAAGAACCGCAGCCTTGCCGCCTTTTCCGGCACCGCCGGATAAAGAATCGGCTGCACATGTATTCCGAGCTTGAACAGTTCGGTGGATAGCCGAGTCGCCTTCAACGAACTCCCCGTAATCGCCGGCACAACGGCGAATCCCGTGCTCGTCCCCGTATCGATCCCCGCCGCTTTCGCCTGCTCAAGAAAGAACTTCCCCCGCGCCTGCAGCGTCGCCACGCGTTCGGGCGATTTCTTCATCTTGCGCAGCGCCTCCAGCGATGCAGCCGCCACACTAGGAGGCATGCCGACGCTATACAGAAACCCCGGCGCCAGGAATTTCAGGTGTTCGACCAGCGCGGTTTCGCCGGCGATGTAGCCGCCGCAGCCCGCCAGCGTTTTGCTCAGGGTGCCCATCCAGATATCGACGTCCTTGCCGTCGATGCCGAAATGTTCGCTGATGCCGTAGCCGCGGGCGCCCATGACGCCCAGGGAATGGGCTTCGTCGACCATCAGGAAGGCGCGGTGGCGCTGCTTGATTTCGACGAAGCGGGGCAGGTCGGGGTAGTCGCCGTCCATGCTGTAGATGCCTTCCAGCACGATCAGGACGCGTTCGAACTGGCGCCGCTGGTCCTGCAGGATGCTGTCCAGCGCTTCCCAGTCGTTGTGGGGGAAGGGCAGGCGGCGGGCGCCGGATAGCTGGATGCCTTGCAGGACGCTGTTGTGGATCAGTTCGTCGTGCAGGACCAGATCGCGCGGGCCGAAGAGGTAGCCGATGGTAGAGACGTTGGTGGCGTGGCCGCTGACGAAGGTGACGGCGTCGTCCACGCCATAGAGCGCGGCGATCTCGGTCTCGAGTTCGCGGTGCACCGGGCGTTCGCCCGAGACCAGGCGGCTGGCGGAGACGGATGTGCCGTAGCGGTCGATGGCGGCCTTGGCCGCGGCGATCACGTCCGGGTCGCCGGACATGTTCAGGTAGTTGTAGCTGGCGTAGTTGATGTAGCCGTGGCCGCCGATCTGGGTGCCGGCGCTGGCCGTGCCTTCATGCAGCTTGAAGAAGGGGTTTTTGACGCCCAGGCGGCTGGCGCCGTCGTTGATGATGCGCAGCTGCTGGTAGCCGGGATGCAGATGGAACCGGTAGTGTTCCTCGGGGATCTCGGCCTTCTTTTCGGCGGGGCGCGCCAGCGCCTGGCTGCCGGGAGCGGCGGCCTGGCGCAGTTTGCGTTCCAGCGCCTGCTGGATGAGTTTGTCCTTGATGCCGGCGGCAAGGCCGGGCAGCTTCTTTACGGTGCTCAATTCTTGCCTACTGGATCATGCGTTGCTTGGGGAGGCTGCCGTTGAGCTTGATCTCGTCGACGAACTCCGAGACCGAGCTGGACGCGACCTCCGCGGCGTGATGCGCGACGACTTGCTGCACGCTGGCGGTGACGGCGTCGCCGGCGGCGCTGTCGTGCTCGTCGCGCAGCAGCAGCACGAGCTTCTCGGCAAGCTTGGCGGGGGTGGGGCTCTCGTTGAGCGCCATGACGGGCAGGCGGATGCCGAAGCGGTTCTCCAGCGCCACGACCAGTTCCACGCCCATGAGCGAGTCCAGGCCCATGTCGTAGACCGAGCGGGTGGCTTCGATCTTGTCGGGCGCGACGCGCAGGATCTCGCCGATCTCGGCTTTGAGCATCTCGACGAAGCGTTCGTGCAGGGCCTCGTCGTCCAGCGTGGCGATCAGGTGCGCGATGTCGTCCGAGCCGCCGTCGTCTTCACCAGCGTCGCCGGCCTGGCGGGCGATGTCGGAGAACTTGGGCAGGCCGGCGGTGGGCAGGAAGCGGCTGAGGGCGCGCCAGTCCAGCTCCAGCACGCCGAGGCCGGAGGCGTCGGCCGCCAGCATGGCTTCCAGCGCGTCCAGCGCGACCTGGGAGGCCAGGGCGCCGCCGCCCATGCGGCTTTGGAGGGCGTCTTTGATTTTCTCGTTGCGGGCCAGGAAGCCGACGTCGTCGATGGCGCCCCAGCGCACGCAGGTGGCGGGCAGGCCTTCGGCGCGGCGTTGCGCAGCCAGGCGCTCCAGCCAGGCGTTGGCGGCGACGTAGTTGCTTTGCCCGGGGTTGCCGAACAGGGTGGTGGCCGAGGAATAGCAGATGAACAGGTCCAGGGGCAGCGCGCGCGTGAGTTCGTGCAGGTGCTGGGCGCCCAGGACCTTGGCGGCCAGAGTGCGCTGGATCTGTTCGGGCGTGGTGCTGCGGGCCAGGCCGTCGTCGATGACCACGGCGGCGTGGACCACGCCCTTCAGGGGCGGCAGCGTTGCCGCGGTGTCTTGCAGCAGGCGGGCCAGCGCGGCGCGGTCGGTGACGTCGCAGGCGGCCGCGTGGACGCGCACGCCTTGGGCTTCGAAAGCCGCGATGGCCGCCTGGGCGGTTTCACTGGCGGGGCCGCTGCGGCTGATCAGGATGAGGTTGCGCGCGCCGCGGTCAGCCAGCCATTGCGCGGTGCGCAGGCCGAAACCGCCCAGTCCGCCGGTGACCAGGTAGGTGGCGTCGGCGGGCAGCGTCAGACTATGGGCGGCCTGGGCGTCGGGATGGTGGACGCCGCTGATGCCATTGCGGTAGGTGACGACGATCTTGCCGATCTGGCGCGCCTGTTGCATGTAGCGGAAGGCATCGACGATGTCGTTGGCGTCGAAGACGGTGTAGGGCAGCGGATGCAGGGCGCCTTGGCGGAACAGGGCCATCATTTCCGCGAACAGGCGCTGCGTCAGGTCCGGGCGCTCGTTCATCAACTGGTCGGCGTCGATGCCGAAGTAGCTGATGTTGTTGCGGAACGGACGCAGGCCGATACGGGTGTTCTCGTAGAAGTCGCGCTTGCCCAGTTCGAGGAAGCGGCCGAACGGCTTGAGCACGCGCAGGTTGCGGTTGACGGCTTCGCCGGCCAGCGAGTTCAGCACGACGTCCACGCCACGCCCGTCGGTGTCGGCGAGAATGTCGTCGGCATAGGACAGCGAGCGCGAGTCGTAGATGTGGCGCACGCCCAGCAGGCGCAGCAGGTCGCGTTTTTCGTCGGAGCCGGCGGTAGCGTAGATCTCGGCGCCCAGCCATTGGGCGAACTGGATGGCGGCGATGCCGACGCCGCCCGCCGCCCCGTGGATCAGGATCTTCTCGCCTTCTTCCAGGCGCGCCAGGTGTTGCAGCGCGTAGTAGACGGTGAAGAAGGTGCTGGGGATGGTGGCGGCGGCCTCGAACGAGAAGCCTTCGGGAATGTGCGAGATGGCGCTGGGGCGGGTCAGCACGCGGTCGCCGAAGCTGGCGGGGCCGAAGCCCACGACCGCGTCGCCGACGCTGTAGCCGGCCGTGTCCGGACCAACCCGGGTGACCGTGCCGGAGAACTCCAGGCCCAGCGTGGGGCCGGCGAAGCCGTTTTCGATGGCTTCGTCGGACAGCAGGCCCAGGGCGTACATGACGTCGCGGAAGTTCAGGCCGGTGGCCTCGATGCGCACTTCCAGTTCGTCGCCGGCGGGGGCCGGGGCGGGGCAGGATTCCCAGCGCAGGTTGCGCAGCTGGCCGGGGAATTCGAAGCCCAGGCGCACGGCGTGCGCTTCGGCGGCCTGCGCCGCGGCCGCGGCCGGGCGCGGGGCGATGCGCATGCGCGGCGCATAGCGCTCGCCGCCCGGGGCGAGGAGGATCTCGTCCTCGTCGTCCATGGCCGTCAGTTCGCGCGCCAGGGCATCTGCCATCTGGCCGGCATGGGCCAGGGGAACGTCAACCATCCGGATGCGGAAATTCGAGGCTTCGTTGGCCAGCGTGCGGCCGTAGCCCCACAGCGACGCGTCGTTCAGGGCGTGCATGCCGGCGGCCTGCGGCGCGTGGCGCAGGTATTGCACGGCGTCCGCGGTGATGAGCCACACGGTGGCGGGCAGTTGCGCGCGTTCGCAAGCCTGGATGACGGCCGCGGCCATCGCGCAGCGGCGCGTCTGCTTGGCCAGCAGTTCATCCGGGGTTTCGTGGGCGTCGGCCCAGGCCAGGCCGTCGAGGTGCACGATGTGCTCCACCGGGCCCGGCGCGTCGCCGGCCAAGAGGGCATCCAGGGCTTCGGGCGCGTCGCCGGTTTCCAGGCGGACCAGGTGCCCGGCCGCGCTCAGGCTGGCCTTCAGGGCTTGCGCCAGGCCGGCGCCATGTTCGCCGTTCTTGTCGCCGAGGATCAGCCAGCGGGCCGGCGCGGCGGCCTCGGCCGGCGCCGGTTCGGCGGCCTGGCTGGCGTCCAGCCGGGCGGTCAGCAGGTAGGCGCCGGTTGCGGGCGACTGCGTGAATTCGAGCAGGCCATCGCATTGCAGGCCCTGGGCCTGCAGTTCTTCCTGCCAGAAGGCGGCGGGCTGCTGCGTGGACAATTGCTCGCCGTGCTCGCCGCTTTGCCACCATTCCTGGCGGCCGCCGAAGACGAAGTCGGCCCAGGCCGCGGGATGGGCGCCGCAGAACAGCAGCACGCCGCCGGTCCGGAGGCTGGCGCGGGCGTGCTTGAGCGCGCCGCGGGCCGCGTCGAGGGTGTCGAATTCGCAGTGGAAGATAACCAGGTCGCACTGCGGGACGGCGGTGTCGCCTTCTTCGCCTATGCGTTCGGTGCGGGCGTTGGGATAGCGTTCCGATTGCTGGTGGCCGACGTGGTCCAGCATGTCGGCGTCGGTCGACGCGTAGCAGTAGTCGGCCACGTTGAAGTCGAGCGCGTCGCAGCAATTGAAGTTGAATAGCGGCGCGGCCTGGCCGACCTCCATGACGCTCAGGCGCTGGCCGGGCAGGCGGGCCGCCTGGGCCTGTTCCAGCACGGCGCGCAGGGCGGTGCCCAGGCGCTGGCCGCTGGCGGCGCCGAGCAGGCTGCGGTTGATGGCGGCCGGGGTGGTGGCGCGGGGGCAGATCTCATCCACGGCCGCTTCGCCGCGCAGCAGTGCGGGCAGGTGCAGGCCGATGCGGCCAACGGCATGGACGATCTGGGCGTAGTCGGGGTACTCGCGCAGCAGCGTGTTCCAGATATCGGTGGCGCCGCCTTCGCCCGCATCGGCAGGCAGGGCGATGCCCGAGGCTTGCGCTTCGATGTCGCCGGCGGCGGCCAGGCGATTGACGAGGTATTGCAGCAGCGGCGCGGCTTCCGGGGTGTGGCGGCCCAATTCGGTGATCAGGGCCTGCGGCACGTGCCTGCCGCCCGGTTCGGCGATGGTGCGCAAGGCATCGAGCGCGAAGCCGTCGCACAGGCTTTCGAGTAGCGGATCGACTTCGTCGGCGTAGCGTGCATGCGAGCCGCCGTCGATGCATTGGGCAACGGCGCCGGCCAGCGCGGCGCGCAAGTCTTCGGCGTCGATCGGGTTGGGGCCAAAGGGCGCGCGCGGGCGCGGCGCGGCGGCGGTGTCCAGGAAGCTGAGGTGGTCCGCCGCGGGCTTGCGCAGGCGGATGCTGCGGAAGCGGGCCTGCTCGACGGCGGCGATCTGCACGCCGTCGGCGTTGTAGAGCTCGAAGCTGGCGGTGAGCGAATGCGGAGCGCGACGTTCCATCCGCACGCGCGCGGCGACGGGCTGGCCGGCGTTGGCGCGCAGGCTCAGGCGTCCGATCTTGGACGGCACGTAGGCGATGCCCAGGCCCATGGCCGGATCGTTCCTGAGCAGTTGGATGATGAGCTGGAAAGCGCAGTCCAGCAGGGCGGGATGCAGATGTGTGGCGTCCAGCTCGGCGGCCAGGCAGGCGTCGGCTTCGAGCACCGCGAGCGCGCTGCTTTCGGATTCCAGCCAGCCGTGTTTCACGGCGCGGAAAGCGGGGCCGTAGTCCAGGCCGACCGACCGGGTCAGCGCGTTGTGGCTTTCACCGGTGAAGTCGGGCGCGCGCTCGGGCAGGGCCAGCGTGGTTTGCGTCAAGCGGGCCAGGCGGGGCTCGCGCAGCAGGCGGCCGCTGGCGTGCTTGACCCACGGTTCGGTGCTGCCGGTGTCTTTGGCGTTGATGCGGAAACGGCCGTCGCTGTCGTCGAGCAGCAAGCGCAGCACCTTGCTGGGCGCGGCATTGAGCAGCAGCGGCGCGTGGATTTCCAGTTCTTCGAGTTCGGCGCAGCCGCCGTCGCCGCCTTGCCAGCGCAGGGCGGCCGCCAGCGCGATCTCGGCGAAGCCGGTGCCCGGGAAGACGACCGCGTCGCCGACGACGTGGTCGGCCAGCGCGGGATGCGATTGCGTGTCCAGCTGGTTTTCCCAGGTGTGCTCATGCTGCTGCATGGCGTAGCCCAGCAGCGGATGCGCCAGGCGGCGCGTGAGCAGGCCGAGGGATTCGGGCGTGGTCGGGTGCCAGTGGCGCTCGCGCTGCCATGGGTACGTCGGCAGGTCGACCGGGGGAGCCACCCAAGGGAAGAGCGACTGGATGTCGAGGCGGCCGCCGCCGACGATGACCTGCCCGGCGGCGTTCCAGATCTTCTCCGGATCGTCGCCACCGCGCGTGGCGGTGCTCAGGACGCGGCCTTGCATGTCGGCCGTCTTGAGCGTGTCGTTCAGGTACGAGCGCAGCACCGGGTGCGGGCCGATCTCGACATAGATATTGTTGCCTTCGGCGGCCAGTTGATGGGCGGCCTGCTCGAATCGCACCGCCTCACGCACGTTGCGCCACCAGTAGCCGGCGTCCAGCGCGGCCCCGTCCAGCGGCGCGCCGGTGACGGTGGAATAGAAGGGCACGTCGCCGGTGCGCGGCCGGATGTCCGCGAGCGATTCGCGGATGCCGGCCTCGATGGCGTCCATCGCCGGGCTGTGGAAAGCGTAGTCCAGGTCCAGGCGGCGATAGAACAGCGATTGTTCCGCCAGCGCGGCCTCCAGCACGGCCAGCGCCTCCGGAGCGCCGGCCACGGTGGCGCCGCGGCTGCTGTTGAAGCCCGCGACGCACACGCTCGCGCCCAGGTTGTGTTCGGCGATGAGCGCCAGGGCTTCTTCGCCGCTGATGCCCACGGCGGTCATGCGGCCCTGGCCCTTGGTCTGGCCTTGCAGGCGGCTGCGCTGGAAGATGACGCGGACCGCATCGGGCAGGGTCAGCGCGCCGGACGCCCAGGCGGCGGCGACTTCGCCGACGCTGTGGCCGATCACGGCCGACGGCAGGACGCCGCGTTGCGCCAGCATGCGCGTGATCCCGACCTGCAGCGCGAAGAGCGCGGGCTGGGCAACTTCAGTGCGTTCGTAGCGGTCGTCGCCGTTCTCGCCCGCCAGTTCCTTGCGCAGCGAGAAGTTGGCGTACTGGGAGAACAGTGAATCCACTTCGTCGACGGCGGTGGCGAATACCGGATCGGCCAGCAGGCGGCGTCCCATGTTGGCCCATTGCGAGCCGTTGCCGGAATAGACCAGCACCGGGCCGCAGGCTCCGGGCAGGGCGCTGCCCGCGACCACGCCGGACTTGGCGTCGCCGCTGTCGGCGAACTGCTGGAGCAGATCGGCGACGGCATTGCATTGGGTGCCGAACACGACGGCGCGCTCGCCGTGCCAATCGCGCCGCATGGCGGCGTGGTAGGCGGCGTTGTACAGGAATTTCGCAGGCTGGTCGCGCAAGGCCTGGGCCATCAGGCCGGCCGAGGCCCGCAACGCCTGAACGGACTTGCCCGACACCACGACCGGGATCGGGGCGGTCTTGGCCATCTTGCCTTCGGCGGCGGGGCTGCGCGGCGGGGCGCTTTCCAGGATCACGTGGGCATTGGCGCCGCCGAAGCCGAACGAGTTCACGCCCACCACCAGTTTGCCGGCGGGGCGCAGCTTGCGGTTCTGCGTGACGACGTCCAGGTTCCAGTCCTGGAATTCGATCTTGGGATTGAGGGTCTTGATGCCGATGGTGGCGGGCACTTCGCGGTGCCGCAGCACGTACAGCGCCTTGACCAGCCCGGCGACGCCCGAGGCGGCCTCCAGGTGGCCCAGGTTGCTCTTCACCGAGCCAATGGGCAGCGGCGCTTCCTTGCCCCGCTGCTGGGCCAGGGCCAGCCCGATGGCGCGGGTTTCGATCGGGTCGCCGACGGCCGTGCCGGTGCCGTGGGCCTCCAGGTAGTCGATATCGGCCGGCGAAATGCCGGCCTGCTCGTAGACCTGGCGCATCAGGGCGGCTTGCGCGTCGACGCTGGGGACGGTCAGGCCGGACTTGCGGCCGTCGGTATTGACGGCCGTGCCCGCCACTACCGCCAGGATGTTGTCGCCGTCGGCGACCGCCTGGTCGTAGTCTTTCAGCAGGAACATGCCGCCGCCTTCGGAGCGGACATAGCCGTCGCCGGAGGCGTCGAAGACATTGCAGCGGCCGCGCGGCGACAGCATGGACGCCTTCGAGAAGGTAATGAAACCGTAGGGATGCAGGTGCAGGCTGACGCCGCCCGCCAGCGCCTGGGTGCATTCGCCGGACTGGATGGCGCGGCAGGCCTGGTGAAAGGCGACCAGCGAGGACGAGCACGCGGTGTCCATGGCGATGCTGGGGCCGCGCAGGTCGAAGAAGTACGACAGGCGGTTGGCGGCGATGCTGGCGGTGTTGCCGGTGGCCATCGATGCGTCGACGGCGCCCAGGTCTTCGGCCAGGCGATAGGCGTAGTCGGCGCTGGCGATGCCGATATACACGCCGCAGTTGGAACCGCGCAGGGTAGACGACGGAATGCCCGCGTCTTCCAGGGCTTCCCAGCTCATTTCCAGCAGCAGGCGCTGCTGCGGGTCCATGAGCGCGGCCTCGCGCGGGGAAATGCCGAAGAACCCGGCATCGAACCCGGAAACGTCGCCGATGGAGCCGGCGGCGAAGGTGTAGGCGGTGCCCGGATGATCCTTGGCGGGATGCAGGTAGGCGTCCGCCGACCAGCGGTCTTCCTCGACTCGGGTCACCAGGTCGCGGCCTTCCAGGAGGGCCGGCCAATAGCTGTCATTGGTGGTGCTGGGGAACCGGAACGAAAGTCCGATGACGGCAACGCGCTTACGCATGCAGAGTCCTTCTGGCCCCGCCGAACGGCGGCGGGTAATAAGAGATGGCGATTGAGCCGAAGCGGGAGTCGGGGCCAGCTAAGGCCCCGGCGCCGGAATGACCGGCGCTGGCGACGAGCGAGAGGGCGGAAAGCCCGGGCCGGAGGTTCAGGCGCGGGCGGTATCGCCCAGGATGATGGGGTGATCCCGTCCAGCCATCGCTAGCATGGTTGCGACGCCGCTGGAGCCGCGGTTGCGCCATGGCCGGGGCGCATTGGTATTGCTCTGCATTCTCATTTTTTTTGATGCCGTTCTTTCGCCGGGACATGGGCTGCGCCGCCCGCGCTTTATATAAGAATAGAAAGCGGGATAGTGCTGCGGCCCGGCCGCCGTGACATTTAGATGAATATAGGGAGATTTTACTGTATGTATCGAATTCAGCCGAATCAGGCCAGGTTGGGCGACGGTACGGGCTTTCCCCGAGTGTCGAACGCTCGAAAGCTGTCATTTCCCTGTCCCCGATGTTCCCGGCCGCTAGGATATCAATCAGTTGTAACTTAACTGGCGCAAAGTTAATCAAAACGCTTCTGCGCCGTACCAAGGACGGCCCCGGTCAGTCTCGTCCTGAAAAAATCGCGAGAATCAATTAACAATTGTGGCAATTCTACGTAGAGGTATTGTTGCAAACGCCATGATTAATCTGTAATTGCGTGCAAGCTCTTCGGGCGGATGATGCCAGAAGGAGACGGGCGTTGGCGCGGGCGGGCCGCCGCAGCCCCAAAAGGGGCCGGTTCGGTCTGCAGGGGCGTGGCGCTACGAGGGGTCGTAGAGCGGGATGGGGGGAATGCGCTTGGCGGGCGTGGGAATGCGCCAGGATGCCCGGCGGCGCAATGCCCCCAGCAGTTTCAGGCCTTGGGGCCAGTCGCCCAGGCCGCTGTCCGCATTGATGTGCCCCGCGTCGGACAGGATCACGATGCGGCTTCCCCAGTCATTGGCGAAGGCGCGGGCGCGTTCCAGGCGGCAATAAGGATCGTTGTCGCTGGCCACCACGACGCTTTGATAGGGCAGGGATTGGCGCGGCACGGGCGCGAATCCCCGCAGGCAGCCGGGCGCGTCCGCGCGTTCCACGTCGGCCGGCGCCACCAGCAGGGCGCCGGCAACCTTGGCGCGCAGCGGAACCGGCAGCGCGGCGCTTACCAGGCAGCCCAGGCTGTGGGCGATCAGCAGCACCGGGTTGCGGGCCCGGTCCACTTCGGCGGCCAGCGTGGCCACCCATTCCGGCGCGACAGGGTTTTCCCAGTCCCGCTGTTCGATGCGGACCGCCAGCGGCAGCAACGCCGTCCAGCGTGATTGCCAGTGTTCGGGTCCGGAGTTTTTCCAGCCCGGGACGATGATCGGTTGGAGTCTCATGGGGGGCATCATGCCCCGCCGCTTTAGTAACTCAAACGACTAAATTGTCTTTTGTATATATGGCGTCCGGCATAAGCGGACGCTTCGCGGTTTGTTGCGCCGCACGGGCATATGCGGCCCTAAAAGCAGGCGGCAGCCCCTCCAAATCGGGGTATTTTTCAGTGTATGCTTGCCGTGCAAATGCACCGTAACCGGGCGTGAACACGGGGACAACCGGCGTGCGTCCGCTTGCGGAACTAACGATTACAAATCATTAGAGGAGTCCAACATGAAGCCAGTATTTCGTCTGACCCCGGTCATTGCCGCACTGGGCGTCGCCGCAGGTTTGGCGTTTGCCGCGGGAGCGCAGGCGCAGACCATCAAGATCGGCGTCGTCGGGCCCACCACCGGCGCGGTCACGCAGTATGGCGATATGGTCCGTGAGGGTGTCGATACCGCGGTCGAACGTATCAATGCCGCCGGCGGCGTCAACGGCAAGAAGCTGGAAACCGTGGTGATCGACGACGGCTGCGAGCCCAAGCAGGGCCCGGTCGCCGCCAACCGCGTCGTCAACAGCAAGATCGGTTTCGTCGTGGGCCACGTGTGCTCGGGCGCCACCATCGCCGCCGCGGATATCTACAACAACGAAGGCGTGGTCATGGTGACCCCGTCGGCCACGTCGCCGGCCCTGACCGACGGCAAGAACTACGAGTTCATCTTCCGCACCATCGGCCGCGACGACCAGCAAGGCCCCGCGGCCGCCAAGTTCGTCCTGGAAAAGATCAAGCCCAAGAAGGCCGCCGTGCTGCACGACAAGCAGTCGTACGGCCAGGGCATCGCCACCTCGGTCAAGAACGCCCTGGAGAAGGGCGGCGTTCCCGTCGCGATCTTCGAAGGCATCAACGCGGGCGACAGCGATTATTCGGCCGTCATCACCAAGCTGAAGAGCCAGGGCGTGGATTTCGTCTACTACGGCGGCTATCACCCTGAAATGGGCCTGCTGCTGCGCCAAGCGGCCGAACAGGGCGTGAAGGCCAAGTGGATGGGGCCGGAAGGCGTGGGCAATCCGGACATCAACGCCATCGCGGGCGATGCGGTCGAAGGCATGCTGCTGACGCTGCCGGCCGACTTCACCCAGAACGCCGCCAACGCGGATGTCGTCAAGGCGTTCGAAGCCAAGAAGCGCAACGCCGGCGGCGCCTTCCAGATGACGGCCTACACGGCCACCCAGGTCATCGCGGACGGCATCAAGGGCGCGGGCACCGACGACCCGACCAAGGTCGCCAAGTACCTGCACGCCAATTCCTTCGATACGCCGATCGGCAAGGTGTCTTGGAACAAGCAAGGCGACCTGACGAACTTCCAGTTCGACGTGTTCACCTGGCACAAGGACGGTTCCAAGACCGTCTACAAGTAACCCCAGGCGGGCCTCCGGGCCCGTGGCGGCGGCGCGATCCGCCTGCCCTTCGACGCCAGGCCGGGCCGGAAGCCATCGTCTTCCGGCCCGGTTTTTCGTTGCACGCACGGGGCGGGGTACGGCGCCGGCGGCCCGCCGCGTGCCCCAGGCAGTTGCGTAGAATGCCGCGCCATCGACCCTTCTTTTTGTCTGGACACCATGACCAAGGCCTTGCTAGTCGAAGACGATCCGAAACTATCGCGCCTGATTGCACAGTTCCTGGAGCAGCACGGGTTCAACGTCGCCCAGGCCTATCGTGGGGATCAAGCGGTGGAGGCGTTCCGCCGCCAGGACCCCGCCATCACCATCCTGGACCTGATGCTGCCGGGGCGTGACGGCCTGCAGGTCTGCCGGGACCTGCGCGCCTTTTCGTCGGCGCCCATCCTGATGCTCACCGCCCGCGAGGACGACCTGGACCAGATCCTGGGCCTGGAATCGGGCGCGGACGATTACGTCATCAAGCCTGTCGAGCCGCGCGTGCTGTTGGCGCGGGTCCGGGCGCTGCTGCGCCGGCACAGCCAGCCGGACGAACCGCCGGAGCGCCTGGAGTTCGGCCCGCTGTCCATAGACCGGCGCACGCGCGCGGTGGTCCATGCCGGATCCGAGGTCGACCTGACCACGATGGAATTCGAAATGCTGTGGGCGCTGGCCAGCCAGGCAGGGCAGGTGCTGACGCGCGACGACCTGCTCAACGCGGTGCGGGGCATCGAATTCAACGGGCTGGACCGCAGCGTGGATGTCTGCGTCAGCAAGCTGCGCCGCAAGCTGGACGACGACCCGCGGGATCCCGCGCGCATCAAGACCGTGTGGGGCAAGGGTTACCTGTTCTCGCCCAAGGCGCACGAGGGCGGCGATGCTTAGGTTCGTCCTGCGGCTGTTCGTGGTGCTGGCGGTGGGCTTCGTCATCTCGAACGAAGTGGTGGACCGGTCCGCCAACTACTTCTTCGAGCCGGTCAGCGACGCCTACACGCGTGAAGCCGTGCGCGGCCAGATCCATAGCCTGGTGCAGGAACTGGGGCGTGTCGACCCGGCCGGGCGCGCCGCGTATGTCCGCGACGAACTGGCGCCGCATTACGGGTTGGGCCTGAAGGTGGCCGCGGCCGACAGTTACGGCGCCAACGACGAGGAGCGCGCCGAGATCGCGTCGGGCACGTTCTTCGTGCGCGACAAGATGCAGACCTTCGTCGCGGCGCTGCCGGGCCCGGGCGATCAATGGCTGGAAGTCAGGCTGCCGCCGGAGCCGCCCGTGGGGCCCTGGGTGATGGCTGCCGTGTATTCCGCGCTGGGGTTGCTGCTGTGCGCCTTCATGCTGGTGTGGGCGTTGCCGATCTGGCGCGACCTGGAAGCCCTGAAAACGGCGGCGCAACGCATGGGGCAGGGCGACCTGCAGGCGCGGGCCCGGCTGTCGAGGCACTCCAGCATCCGCAACCTCGGCGACACGTTCAACCAGATGTCCGACCGCATCGGCGCGCTGATCGGCAACCAGCGGGACCTGACCAATGCCGTGTCGCACGAGTTGCGCACCCCGATCGCGCGCCTGTCGTTCGAACTGGACATGATCGACCGGGAAGACGATCCGTCGGCGCGCAAGCGCCTGGTCGAAGAGATGAAGAGCGACGTGGCCGAGCTGGACGGCATGGCCTCGGAGCTGCTGATGTACGCCCGCCTCGAGCACAAGGGAGACGGCGTGGCGCTGCAGCCGCAGGACGCGCGCGGCTGGCTGGATTCGGTGGTGCAGCACGCGGGCTTCGATGCCGGCGTATCGGGCGTGCGGTGCGAGGTGGCGTTGTGCGCCGTGCGCGAAGTGCATCTGCATCAGCGCTACATGACGCGCGCGCTGCTGAACCTGCTGCAGAATGCGATCCGGCACGCGGGCGGGCAGGTCCAGGTCAGCCTGCTCAACGCTTTGCCGCGCGAATACGTGCTGATCGTGGACGATGACGGGCCGGGCATCCCGCCCGCGGACCGCGAGCGCATCTTCGAGCCCTTCATCCGCCTGGACGAAAGCCGCGACCGGGGCACGGGCGGCGTCGGCCTGGGGCTGGCCATCGTGAGCCGGGTGGCGCGCTGGCACAACGGGTCGGTGCAGGCATCCGAGAGCCCGCTGGGCGGCGCGCGTTTCGTGATCAGGTGGAAAACCGCCTGAGGGCGCGCGCCGCGCCGCCCTCGGGCGGGCAGGTTCCTACAGGCCTTGCACGCGGCGGCCGGTGTCGGGTTCGAACCAGTGCAGCGGGTGGCGGCCGTCGGAGCCCACATTCACGCGGGTGCCCACCTTGGCCGAGGATTCCGACAGTTGGCGCGTGGTGCAGCGCACGACCAGCGTCGCCTTGCCGCAGCGGCAGTGAACCAATTGCTCGGAACCCAGCGTTTCGACCATTTCCACTTCCGCCGGAACGCCTTGCGTGTTCAGCAGCATGTGTTCGGGACGCATGCCCATGATGATCTTGTGGCCGCGGACCTGGGAGGGCACTTCGAGCGGCGAGATGTCCAGCGAAATGCCGTCCAGGCTCTGGACCGTGCCGTCGCCGGCCACATTCACTTCCATCAGGTTCATCGGGGGCGAGCCGATGAAGCCGGCGACGAAGGTCGAGGCCGGCTTTTCGAACACTTCCATCGGGGTGCCGATCTGCTCGGGCACGCCCTGGTACATGACGATCATGCGGTGGGCCAGCGTCATGGCCTCGACCTGGTCGTGCGTCACGTACAGGCTGGTCGTGCCCAGGCGGCGATGCAGCTTCATGATTTCCAGGCGCATCGCCACGCGCAGCTTGGCGTCCAGGTTCGACAGCGGTTCGTCGAACAGGAAGACTTTGGGTTCGCGCACGATGGCGCGGCCCATGGCGACGCGCTGGCGCTGGCCGCCGGACAGCGCGCGGGGGCGGCGGTCCAGCAGGTGGCCGAGTTCCAGGATCTGCGCGGCCGCGTCCACGCGCTTCTTGATCTCGTCCTTGGAGAATTTGCGGATCTTCAAGCCATAGGCCATGTTCTCGAACACGGTCATGTGCGGGTAGAGGGCGTAGTTCTGGAACACCATCGCGATGTCGCGTTCGGCGGGCTCGAGGTTGTTGACGACCTTGTCCTCGATGAGGATTTCGCCGCCGGTGACGGTTTCCAGGCCGGCGACCATGCGCATCAGCGTGGATTTGCCGCAGCCGGACGGGCCGACGATGACGATGAATTCACCGTCCTTCACGTCCATGTCGATGCCATGGATGACCGGCACGTTGCCGGCGTAGGTTTTCTTGACGTTGCGGAAGCTGAGAGTAGCCATGAGTTATTCGTGTTCGGAGTCGTGTTCGGGGGAGGCTGCCAGCGCTAAGGCGCAGCGTGGGTGGGCGTCATTTTTCGGTGTCGACCAGACCCTTGACGAACCATTTCTGCATCAGGATGACGACCAGCGCCGGCGGGATCATCGCGAGCATGGCGGTGGCCATGGTGATGTTCCATTCGGTCACGCTGTCGCCACCGCTGATCATCCGCTTGATGCCGATGACGACGGGGTACATGTCTTCCTGCGTGGTGATCAGCAGCGGCCACAGGTATTGATTCCAGCCGTAGATGAACTGGATCACGAACAGCGCGGCGATGCTGGTCTTGGACAGCGGGAGCAGCACGTCGCGGAAGAAGCGCAGGGGGCCCGCGCCGTCGATGCGCGCGGCTTCGATCAGCTCGTCCGGCACGGTCAGGAAGAACTGCCGGAACAGGAAGGTGGCCGTGGCCGAGGCGATCAGCGGCAGGGTCAGGCCGGCATAGCTATTGAGCAGGCCGAGGTCGGCCACCACCTTGTAGGTGGGGGCGATCCGCACTTCGACCGGCAGCATGAGCGTTACGAAGATCATCCAGAAGAAGAACATCCGGCCGGGGAAGCGGAAGTACACGACCGCAAAGGCCGAGAGCAGCGAGATGGCGATCTTGCCGATGGAAATCACCAGCGCCATGATCAGGCTGACGTACATCATGCGGCCCACGGGCGCGCCCGACGAACCGCCGGACGAGCCGCCGAACAGGGCCTGCATGTAGTTGTCGACGAAATGCTCGCCGGGAATGAGCGACATCGGCGCGGACGCCACTTCCTGCGCGGTCTGGGTGGACGCGACGAAAGTGACGTAGAGCGGAAATGCCACCATCGCCACGCCGCAGAGCAGAATGACGTGGGCCAGAATATCCAGCCAGGGACGGCGTTCAACCATTGTTTGTAGCCTCGGACAAAATCAATACTGCACTTTGCGGTCGACGTAGCGGAACTGCACGACCGTCAAGGCAATCACAATGAACATCAGCACCACCGACTGGGCCGCGGACGAGCCGAGGTCCAGGCCGCGGAAGCCGTCGCTGTACACCTTGTAGACCAGGATCGACGTGGCCGTGCCGGGGCCGCCCTGCGTCGTCGTGTCCACCACGGCGAAAGTATCGAAGAAGGCGTAGATGATGTTGACCACCAGCAGGAAGAACGTGGTGGGCGACAGCAGCGGGAAAACGATGCTCCAGAACCGGCGCGAGGGGCTGGCGCCGTCGATCGCGGCGGCTTCGATGAGCGAGCGCGGGATCGATTGGAGGCCGGCCAGGAAAAAGAGGAAGTTGTACGAGATCTGCTTCCACACCGCGGCGATCAGCACCAGCATCATCGCCTGGTTGCCGTCCAGGCGCGGATTCCAGTCGACGCCGGCATGGCGCAGCGCCACGGCCAGGATGCCGACGGAAGGCGAGAACAGGAACAGCCACAGCACGCCGACGACGGCGGGCGCCACGGCGTAGGGCCAGATCAGCAGTGTCTTGTACAGCCCGGCGCCGCGGATGACGCGGTCGGCCATGACGGCCAGCAGCAAGGACACGCCCAGGCCGACGACCGCCACCAGGATGGAGAACACGGCGGTGACGCGGAAGGAATCCAGGTAGGCCTGTTGCGAGAACAGGTCCATGAAGTTGTCCAGCCCGACGAACTCGGAGGACAGGCCGAAGGCGTCTTCCAGCCGCATGGATTGCCACATGGCTTGTCCGGCGGGCAGGAAGAAGAAGACCACGGTAATGATGATCTGCGGCAGGAGCAGCAGATAGGGCAAGGTCTTGTGCCCGAATACAACGCGTTTTTCCATAGGGGGAACCCAAGGTACAGAAAAGCGGCGGTTGGAATCACCGCCGCCTGAAGCCGCCTTCACAAAATACGATAGGCTTAAAGCCCTAAAAAAACCAGGGCCTTAAGCCTTGTGCCGACTATGCCAAGCCCTTGTTACGGCAAGGAAAATGCCGATTGACAAGGGCTCTTCAGCGTGGCGGGAAGGGCGCTACTTTACACTCTTCTCGAACTTTTCCAGCAGCTCGTTGCCGCGCTTGACGATGTTCTCGGCGCCGTCCTTGGCGGCAACCTTGCCGGACACGATGCGCTCGATTTCGGCGTCTTCGATCTCGCGGATCTGCGGCAGGAAGCCCAGGCGCAGGCCACGCGACTGCGCGGTGGTTTCAACGTTCAATTGCTTGACGCCGACTTCGGTGCCGGGGTTCTTCTCGTAGAAGCCTTCCTTCTTGGTCAGCTCGTAGGCCGCCTTGGTGACGGGCACGTAGCCGGTCTGCTGGTGCCAGCGGGCGGCGATTTCCGGGCTGGCCAGGAACTTGAAGAACGCGGTCACGCCCTTGTAGGTTTCCGGCTTCTTGTTGGCGAACACCCACAGCGAGGCGCCGCCGATGATGGTGTTCTGCGGGGCGCCCTTGACGTCGGCGTAGTAGGGCAGGGTCGAGGTGCCGAATTCGAACTTGGCGTTCTTGGCGATGTTGGCGCGCAGGCCCGACGAGCCGGTGATCATGGCGCACTTGCCGCTGATGAAGAGCGAGTTCGGTTCGTCGCCGCGGCCGCCGTACATGAAGATGCCGTCCTTGGCCAGCTTGGCCAAGTTGTCCAGGTGGCGCACGTGCAGCGGGGTGTTGATGGCGATACGGGCGTCCAGGCCGCCGAAACCGTTGTCCTTGGTGGCGTACGGCACGTTATGCCAGGCCGAGAACGTTTCCAGCTGGACCCACGACGGCCAGGACGTGGTGTAGCCGCATTCCTGGCCCGCGGCCTTCAGCTTCTGGCCGGCGGCGGCCAGCTCTTCCCAGGTCTTGGGGGGATTGTCGGCGTCCAGGCCGGCCTTCTTGAAGGCGTCCTTGTTGTAGTAGAACACCACGGTCGAGCTGTTGAACGGCATCGAGACCAGCTTGCCGTCGGCCGAGGAGTAGTAGCCGGCCACGGCGCCGATGAATTCCTTCGGGTCGATCGGGTTGCCGACTTCTTCGGACATCTGCTGCACCGGCTTGATGGCGCCCTTGGCGTACATCATGGTGGCGGTGCCCACTTCGAAGACCTGCAGGATGTCGGGCGCGTTGCCGGCGCGGAACGCGGCGATGCCGGCGTTCATGGATTCACCATAGTTGCCCTTGTAAACTGCCTTGACCTGGTAGTCGGGGTTCTTCTTGTTGAATTCGTCGACGAGGCCATTCACGCGGTCGCCCAGGGCGCCTTCCATCGAGTGCCAGAACTGGATCTCGGTGGCGGCATGCGCGGAGGCGCCTGCGAAAGCCGTCATGATGGCGGCAAAAGTTAAGGCAATACGGTGGGATCGCATATTGAGGTTCCTCCAGGTTGGGCGTGTCGCAGCCGGGGTGTCCGGGCGCGGAAAACACGACACCTTATGAATTGTTTGTGACAAAACCGTGACTTTCACATCAGTCCAAACGCCTGTCAAATTGCGCGTTTTAGGCGCGAACGAACATTTTTCCTTTTTCTCCCCGCGGGGACTACCGTTTACAATCGCTGGCTATGAAAAACGAACTTTCGATTGCGTTCATTGGTGGCGGCAATATGGCGGCCGCCCTGGCTTCGGGCCTGGCCGGCAAAGTATGCGCCGCGGCGAACATTCATGTCATTGACATAAACCAGGATGCGCACGCCGCCTGGCAGGCCCGCGGCATGACCACTTCCACGTCCCCGGACGAGGCCCTGGCGCGGTGCCGGGTGTGGGTTTTCGCTGTCAAGCCACAGAACATGAAAGACGTTGTGGCTTCCACGCGTCAGTGGTTGCGCGAAGACACTTTGGTGGTAAGTGTGGCGGCGGGCATCCGTGCCGATACGCTGGCCGCGTGGCTGGGCACGCCCGAGGCGCCGTTCAGCCGCCTGGTGCGCTGCATGCCCAATACGCCGGCCCTCGTGGGCGCGGGCATCACGGGCCTGGCCGCGCTGGACGGCGTGAGCGAGGCCGACCGCGCGCTGGCCACCCAGCTGCTGTCCAGCGTGGGCGAGGTGGTCTGGGTGAACGGCGACGCGGCGCTCGATGGCGTGACGGCCCTGTCCGGCAGCGGCCCGGCGTATGTCTTCTTGTTCCTGGAGGCGCTGGTCGCCGGCGGCCAGAAGGTTGGCCTGACGGCAGAGCAGTCCAAGCAGTTGGCATTGGGCACGCTGGCCGGCGCCACCCGCCTGGCGGCGGCGTCCTCCGAGCCGCTGTCCACCTTGCGCGAGCGCGTCACGTCCAAGGGCGGCACGACCGCCGCCGCGCTGGACGCCTTCGGCGCCGCGGGCTTTGCCGGTATCGTGGAAGAGGCCATGGCCGCCGCCGCGCGGCGTTCCCGCGAGCTGGCGGAGGAGTTCGGCAAATGATGGCGGCGGCAAGACGCTATCCGCCGATGAGCCGTACGCAGTTCGGTATCGCCGTGCTGTGCATGCTGCTGGTGGTGGTGGGCTCGAACATCCTGGTCCAGGTGCCGCTGAACGACTGGCTGACCTGGGGCGGGCTGTCGTATCCGGTCGCGTTCCTGGTGACCGACCTGCTGAATCGCCGGTTCGGGCCGGCGGCCGCGCGCCGCGTGGCGTGGTTCGGCTTCGCCGCCGCCCTGGTGGTGTCGGTGTGGGTGGCGTCGCCCCGCATCGCGCTGGCCTCGGGCCTGGCGTACATCTGCGCGCAACTGGTGGACATCCAGGTGTTTGACCGCCTGCGCGACCAACGCTGGTGGCGCGCGCCGCTGGTGTCGGGCACGCTGGGCGCCATCTTGGATACCGCGGTCTTCTTCAGTGTGGCCTTCGCCGCCACGGGCATGCCGTGGGTGACCTGGATGATGGGCGATCTGGCGATCAAGCTGGCGGTCAATGTCAGCATGCTGGCGCCGTTCCGGGCTCTGATGTGGAACCTGGCCAAACCGGCCAACGCCTGAGGAAGACGCCGGCGCCGCAAGGGCGCCGGGCTGGAAGTCATGTCTGGCAGTGTCTGACACCCGTACGGGATGTCCGAGGAATGACGGCAATGCGTCGGGGTGTCTGACACCCAATAACTGTGTCAGACACCCACTGTGTCAGACACCCGGGAAGGCCTACTTCAGTACGAAGCAACATCTCGTACGGGTGTCAGACACTAGAGCGGCTCGCTTTCGTACGGGTGTCAGACACAAGCGCGGCCTGCGCGATTGGCCATTATCCGTAAGACCTGTGTAAGTACTGTATTTAAATGCGATTTAAACGCCGTATTAATACGGTCGCATATAAAAACCCAAGCACAAGTTCTGATGGGACGCCAGTATCTTATTAAGGTTTATTTGCGATTTCCCCAGTGATTTCACGGGCTTGCGGGCGCAATCCGTCACGATTAAAGGCGGTCTTCAAAATATTGGGGATTACACGCAGTGACAGTATGGCGCCTTGCTTCCAGAATACCGGCCACACCGTATTTTTGCCCAAGAAGCCGGCGACGCGCGATACGGATTACGGGATACCCACCCGATAAGCCGCATCGAACAGAGCCGCTCAAAACCTCGCTGGAGAACTCCGCATGAAGTTTCTGCATCGTCTTACCCCGGTAGCCGTCGCGCTTGGGGCGCTTGCCCTGGCCGGCGCCGTGCACGCAGCCGACACGATCAAAATCGGCATTCCCCAGCCCATGACCGGTCCCAATACGCAGTACGGCGATCAGATCCAGGCCGGTGCGCTGACCGCCATCGAGACCATCAATGCCAAGGGCGGCGTCAAGGGCAAGAAGCTCGAGCCCATCCTCATCGACGATGGCTGCGAGCCCAAGCAGGCCGTGCCCGCCGCCAACCGCGTGGTCAACTCCGGCGCCAAGTTCGCCGTGGCCCATGCCTGCTCGGGCGTGACCGTGGCCGCCGTGAAGGTCTACGAAGAGGAAGGCATCGTCGGCATCACCCCGGGCGCCACCTCGCCGCTGGTCACCGACACGATCAAGCCGCACTTCTTCTTCCGCACCATCGGCCGCGACGACCAGCAAGGCCCGTACGCCGCCAACTACATCGCCAAGACGCTGAAGCCCCAGAAGGTCGCCGTGCTGCACGACAAGCAGACCTACGGTTCGGGCGTGGCCACCCAGGTCAAGGACAGCCTGGGCAAGGCAGGCGTGAACGTCGCGATGTTCGAAGGCATCAACGTCGGCGACAGCGACTACTCGGCCATCATCACCAAGCTGAAGTCGGCCGGCGTGGACCTGGTCTATTTCGGCGGCTATCACCCCGAACTGGGCCTGCTGCTGCGCCAGTCGCGCGAACAGGGCCTGAAGGTCCAATTCATGGGTCCGGAAGGCACGGCCAACCAGGATCTGGTGGCGATCGCCGGCCCGGCCATCGAAGGCCTGCTGGTCACGCTGCCCGCCGACTTCACCAAGCTGCCCGGCAACGAAAGCATCGTGAAGGCCTTCAAGGACGCCAAGCGCGATCCGGACGGCGCCTTCCAGATGCCCGCATACGCTGCCGTGCAGATTCTGGCCGACAGCATCAACGCGGTGGGCGAGGACCCCGCCAAGGTGGCCGACTACATGCACAAGACGGCCTTCAACACCGGGATCGGCAAAGTCGAATACGACGCCAAGGGCGACCTGAAGAACTTCGAGTTCGCGGTCTACAAGTGGGATAAGAACGGCAAAAAGACCCAGCTGTAAACTCGCGATCCCGCCGGCGGCTCGCCGGCGTGTAGGGCCTGTCGTCCTCGTCCTGCCGTAATCCGCGTAGCGATGCGCCAAAAGCGCTGTGCGGCCGGCAGGGGGCGGTGACAGGCCCTTATAAAATACGCCCAGGTTTCCGGCTCCGGGTCTCTCTACCGGAGCCGGAACTATTTGGAGCAAGAGAAATAATGTCTGACCTCATACCCCAACTTACCCAGCAATTCTTCAATGGATTGTCTCTGGGCGCGATCTATGCGTTGATCGCCATCGGCTACACAATGGTCTACGGCATCATCGGTATGATCAACTTCGCCCACGGCGAAATCTATATGATCGGCGCCTATGTCGGCCTGGTCACCCTGACCGCCATCGGCACCAATAGCGGCTTGCCGATGCCGTTCCTGATCGCGGCGATGCTGCTCGTGGCCATTGTCGTTACCGGCATCTACGGCTTCAGCGTCGAACGCGTCGCTTATCGTCCCGTGCGGGGCAGCCCACGCCTGGTGGCGCTGATCTCGGCCATCGGGATGTCGATTTTCCTGCAGAACTGGGTGGCCCTGGGCCAGGGCGCGCGCGACATGGCCGTGCCCGCGATGGTGTCCGGAGCCTGGCAGTTCCACATGGGATCCGATTTCGAAGTGACGGTCCCGTATTCGCGCATCATGATCATCCTGGTCACCGTGGCGCTGATGGTCGGGCTTACGCTCTTCATCAAGTACTCCCGCATGGGCCGCGCGTCGCGCGCCTGCTCGCAGGACATGCACATGGCGAATCTGCTGGGCATCGACACCAACCGCGTGATCTCGTTCACGTTCGTGATGGGCGCGATCCTGGCGGCGGTGGGCGGCGTGCTGATCGCCATCACCATCGGCAAGCTCAATCCCTTCATCGGCTTCCTGGCCGGCATCAAGGCGTTCACGGCGGCGGTACTGGGCGGCATCGGCAGCATCCCGGGCGCCATGCTCGGCGGCGTGCTGCTGGGCCTGGCCGAGACCTTCGCGGCCGCCTACATCTCCTCGCAGTACAAGGACATCGTGGCGTTCTCGCTGCTGATCCTGATCCTGCTGTTCCGTCCCACCGGGCTGTTGGGCAAACCTGAGGTGGAAAAAGTCTGATGTCGAACAACAACCTGAAAAACGCCACGATGGCGGCCGTGCTGACGGCGGTCATCGTTACTCCGGTATTCGGCCTGCAATTGATCCGGCAGGGCGCGCGCACCACCATGGAAACGCACTGGTCGCTGGTGGCGATCGCCGCCGCGGTGGTGTTCGTGTTCCAGCTGCTGCGGCCCTGGATCGCGAAACCGTTCCAGAAGCTGAAAACCGGCCTTCCCACCTTGCCGGCCGCGCCGGCCAAGACGCACAAGCCGCTGGCGCTGCTGCTTCTGGCGGTGGCCGTGATCTGGCCATTCTTCGCCGGCCGCAGCTCGGTCGACATCGCCACGCTGGTGCTGATCTATGTGATGCTGGGCCTGGGCCTGAACATCGTGGTCGGTTTCGCGGGCCTGCTGGACCTGGGCTTCGTTGGTTTCTATGCGGTGGGCGCCTATACCTACGCCTTGCTGTACCACTGGGGCGGATGGAGCTTCTGGGAAGCGCTGCCGTTCTCGGGCGCGATGGCGGCGCTGTTCGGCTTCATCCTGGGTTTCCCGGTGTTGCGGCTGCGCGGCGACTATCTGGCTATCGTGACGCTGGGCTTCGGCGAAATGATCCGTCTGCTGCTGATCAACCTGAATACGCTGACCGGCGGTCCGGACGGTATTTCCGGCATTCCGAAACCGACGGTCTTCGGCATGGAGATGACGCGCCGCGCCAGCGAAGAGGGCGGCACGACGTTCCATGAATTCATGGGATGGACGTTCCAGAACCAGCATATGGTGGTCTATCTGTACCTGATGGCGCTGCTGCTGGCGCTGGCTACGCTATTCGTGTCGACGCGGCTGATCCGCATGCCAGTCGGCCGCGCCTGGGAAGCCTTGCGCGAAGACGAGATCGCATGCCGTTCGCTGGGCCTGAACCCCACGCGCATCAAACTGTCGGCGTTCACGCTGGGCGCGATGTTCGCCGGCTTCGGCGGCGCGTTCTTCGCGGCGCGCCAGGGCATGGTGAACCCCGAGTCCTTCACGTTCATTGAATCCGCGCTCATCCTGGCCATCGTGGTGCTGGGCGGCATGGGCTCGCAAGTGGGCGTGATTCTCGCGGCCGTGCTGTTGACGGTGCTGCCGGAAGTGGCCCGCGAATTCGCCGAGTACCGGATGCTGATGTTCGGCCTGGTGATGGTATTGATGATGATGTGGCGTCCGCAGGGGTTGTTGCCCATGAAGCGTCCCCATGTGGAGCTGGCCAAATGAGCGAGGCATTGCTGAAAGTTTCCGGGCTCACCATGCGGTTCGGCGGCCTCTTGGCCGTGGACAGCGTGGCGTTCGAGGTCAAATCCGACGAGGTGTTCGCCATCATCGGCCCCAACGGGGCCGGCAAGACGACGGTGTTCAACTGCGTGGGCGGCTTCTATTCGCCGACCGCGGGCGAGATCACCATGGACGGCAATGCCATTACCGGCCTGCCGAGCCACAAGGTGGCGCGCCATGGCCTGGTGCGCACGTTCCAGAACGTACGGCTGTTCAAGCAGCTGACCGTGCTGGAGAACCTGCTGGTCGCCCAGCACACCCAGGTGGAGGCCCGGCTGTTGCCGGGCCTGCTCAAGCTCAAGTCCTATCGCCAGTCCGAAGCCGACGCGCTGTCGCGCGCGGCCCAGTGGCTGGACTTCATGGGGCTGCGCGAGTTCGCCAACCGCGAGGCGGGCAACCTGGCCTACGGCCACCAGCGGCGCCTGGAGATCGCGCGCTGCATGATCACCAAGCCGCGCCTGCTGATGCTGGACGAACCGGCGGCGGGCCTGAACCCCCAGGAGAAGCGCGACCTGCAATCGCTGATCGACCAGCTGCGGCGCGAGTTCGGCGTCGCGGTCTTGCTGATCGAGCACGACATGAGCCTGATCATGGGCATTTCCGACCGCATCCTCGTCATGGAGCACGGCAAGCCCATCACTACCGGCACCCCCGAGCAGGTGCGCAACGACGAGCGCGTCATCAAGGCGTACCTGGGGGAGGAATGATGCTTAAGCTGGAAAACATACATACCTACTACGGCGCCATCCAGGCGCTGAATGGGGTGTCGGTCGACGTCAACCAGGGCGAAATCGTTACGCTGATCGGCGCGAACGGCGCCGGCAAGACGACACTGCTGATGACGGTCTGCGGCAACCCCCGCGCGAAGCAAGGCACGATCACCTTCGAGGGCGAGGACATCACCCACAAGGACACGCACCGCATCATGCGCAGCGGCATCGCCATTTCGCCCGAAGGGCGGCGGGTCTTCAAGGACCTGACGGTGGCCGAGAACCTGATGATGGGGGGCTTCTTCTCGAAGCGCGACGAGATCGAGGCGGGCATCGACCACGTCTACGGCTTGTTCCCGCGCCTGAAGGAGCGCTCCAGCCAGCGGGCCGGGCTGATGTCGGGCGGCGAGCAGCAGATGCTGGCGATCGGCCGCGCCCTCATGACGCGCCCGCGCCTGTTGCTGCTGGACGAGCCCACGCTGGGCCTGGCGCCGCTGGTGATCGCGCAGATCTTCGACATCATCCGCGAAATCCGCGAACAGGGCGTGACCGTGTTCCTGGTGGAGCAGAACGCGAACAAGGCGCTGGGCGTGGCCGACCGCGGCTACGTGCTGGAAAACGGCCGCGTCGTGCTGCAGGACACGGGCGCCAATTTGCTGGTCAACGACCAGGTGCGCAAGGCGTACCTGGGCGGTTGACCGCTACTCCGCGAAGGGAGGCTGGCGCATCGGAAGGTGCGCCTTTTTTTTGGCGTGGCGGCGCTGGCTA
Organism: Achromobacter agilis; assembly: GCF_900496965.1. GTDB lineage: Bacteria > Pseudomonadota > Gammaproteobacteria > Burkholderiales > Burkholderiaceae_B > Achromobacter > Achromobacter agilis. The sequence goes on along the minus strand of NZ_UFQB01000010.1, from coordinate 166,563 downwards.
TCTACGCCGCGACCTGTTCCTGCGCCTGTTCTTCCAGGTAGTGGGCGATGGCCGCGCGGGCCAGGGCGTCGATGGAGTCCGTCAGCGTGACGCCCAGGCTCGGGCGCAGGGCGTGGGGCACGGCCAGCGGCAGTTCGGTGCAGCCCAGCACGACCGCGTCGGCGCCGCGCGCCTTCAGGCGGGCGATGCATTCGGCGGCCGGGGCGAAGGCGTCTTCGAGCTGGTTGCCCTTGACGGCGCGGATCGAGCCCATGCAATAGCGTTCGACTTCGTCGTCGTCTGGCACGATGCACTCATAGCCTTGCGCTTCCAGATGCCGCTGGTAGAGGCCCAGCTTGAGCGTGGCGGCCGTGCCCATGAGGCCGATGCGGCCCTTGGGCAGGCCCAGGCGCCGCAGGTCTTCGATGACGGCCTGGATGATGTGCAGCACGGGCAGGCGCGTGGACGCGGCGATCTGGTCGAACCAGAGATGCGCCGTATTGCACGGGATGGCGATGAGTTGCGCGCCGGCCTGCTCCAGGAAGCGCACGCCTTCGACCATATAAGGCAGGGGATTTTCACCACCGGCCATGTAGGCGCTGGACCGGTCGGGAATGCGGGGATCGTTGCGCAGCAGGGTGGGGATGTGTTGCTGGTCGACATCGGCGGGCGTCAGCGCCGCGAGGCGAAGGGCGAAGGCCGCGCCGGCCATGGGCCCCATACCGCCCAATACACCCAGGTAACAACCCTGGGAATAGGTAATCACGTTATTCACTCCGAGGTAATGCCGCGCCGGGCGCCAGAACCTGGCCCGGGCGTTCGGCGCCGGTCCGTTCCCCGTCCCAGACGCGCTTGCCGTTGACCCAAACCGCTTGAATACCCTGGCTTGCCTGAATGGGAGCTGAAAAAGTGGCCACATCTGTCACGGTGGCGGGATCGAACAGCACCAAGTCAGCATGATACCCCTCGCGCAGCCGGCCGCGCTCGGCGATGCCGTATTGGTCCGCGGCGAGGCCGGTCATCTTGTGGATGGCGGCCTCCAGGGACAGCAGCCGCTGCTCGCGCACCATCGTGCGCAGTACGTTGGTGAAGGTGCCCCATTGGCGGGGGTGCGGATGCGGGTCGAAGGGCAGGCCGTCGGAGCCCACCATCGTCAGGGGATGCGCGAAGATGCGTTCGACGTCCGCCGGATCCATCAGGAAATAGATAGCGCCCGCCGGCGCCAGGCGGGCGATGGCGGCTGCGTCGTCCAGCCCCAGTTCGGCCATGACCTCGTTGAAGTCGCGCCCGGTGGCTTCCGGATAGCCCTTGGACCAGGTGATCATCGTGCGGCTGGCCAGCCGGGCCCGGTCCAGCCGCAGCATCGTGGAGGTGGCGGGATAGGGGTGGCAGTCCAGGCAGACGGGTTGCGTGGCGGCGGCGCGGCTGATGAGGTCCAGCGTTTCGCGGCTGCGGCCGTGATTGCGCTCGCCCGCCAGCTTGTGGTGCGAAAACACGACGCGGCAGCCCAGTTTGCGGCCGATCAGCAGGGCTTCCTCCATGGCGGGAGCAATGTGGTCCGCCTCGTCGCGCAAATGGGTGGCGTAGATGCCGGGGCGTCCGCGCAGCGGCGCGCAGACGTCGATGATCTCTTCGGTGGGCGCGGCACTGGCCGGCGGGTAGAACGTCCCGGTGGAAACGCCGAAGGCGCCGGCATCCAGCGCTTCCCGCAGCAGTTCGCGCATGGCGGCGCGTTCGTTGCCGTCGGCGGCGCGCGAGGTGTCTTCCATGACCGCCACGCGCAGCGTGGTGTGGCCCACCAGCGGCACCACGTTCACGGCCGCGGGCGTATCGCGCAGCGCGTCCATCCAGGCGCGGAACGTGCCATAGCGAAATAGCGGGGCGGGCCCCAGCAAGTCCAGCGGCTGTGGAATCTCCGTGCGCGCCAGCGGCGCCAGGCTGATCCCGCAATTGCCGGTGACGACCGTGGTGATGCCCTGCGACACTTTGGGCAGCATGTCCGGGTGCGCCAGCAGGTAGCCGTCGTCGTGGGTATGGGAGTCGATGAAGCCGGGCGCCAGGACGCGATCGCGGGCGTCGATGACGGGCACCCCGGGGGGATACTCGAAATCGCCCACGGCGGCGATGCGGGTGCCCAGCACGGCCAGGTCGCCCTGGCGCGCGGGGCCACCCGAGCCGTCGATGAGCGTGGCGCCCGCCACGATGAAGTCTGCCTGCAAGCGGTGAGCGGCCATGTTCAGTCGAGCTTCTCGATGCCGGCGGATTCGATGATCTGGCGCCACTTGGCGGTTTCTCGGTCGATCAATTGCTTGAATTCGGCGGGGGAGCCGCTGGCGGGTTCCGCGCCCAGCGTGGCCAGGCCGGTGCGCACCTCGGGGGCTTGCAGCGCCTTCTGGATGGCGGCGTTCAACGTAGCCACCACGTCGTCCGGCGTGCCCTTGGGCGCCACCACGCCGCCCCAGGAGACGGTTTCGTAGCCCTTTACGCCGGCTTCGTCGAGGGTCGGGACTTCCGGCATGAGCGGCAGGCGTTTCAGGCTGCTGACGCCGATGGCGCGGACCTTGCCGCTCTTGACGAGCGGGGCGGCTTCCGACGTGTTCACGAACAGGTAGTCCAGGCGGCCGCCCAGGAGATCCTGGATGGCGGCTGGGCCGCCGTTGTAGGGGATGAACATCACGTCGACCTTGGCCATGCTCTTGAAGAGCTCGCCGCCCATGTGGCCGGTGGTGCCCACGCCGGAGGCGCCGTAGGACAGGCGGCCGGGTTCCTTGCGGGCGCGGTCGATCAGGTCCTGCACGCTCTTGATGGGCGAGTCGGCCGGCACGATCAGCGCGTTGTACAGGTCGAACAGGTGGGCGACGGGCGTCAGGTCCTGGTCCACGTCATAGGGCAGGCGCTTGAACAGCGAGCGGTTCACCGCCAGCGTGTTGATGTTGCCGTAGCCCACTGTGTAGCCGTCGGCCGCGGCGCGCTTGACCAGGGCTATGCCGATATTGCCGGCCGCGCCCGGACGGTTCTCGATGACCATCGTGGCGCCGGTGTCGCGCGCGATCTGGGTCGTGATCAGGCGCGACAGCACGTCGGGCGAGCCGCCGGCCGCGGAGGGCACCACGAAGGTGACGGGCTTGTCGGGATAGGCGCCGGCGGCGGTGGCCGACAGCGCGGCGCCGAGCGCCAGCGCGGAGAGGCCGCGGAAGAATAGGTTGCGCATGATGTTTTCCCCTGGTTCTGTTGTGGTCGAGGCCGGCAGGTTACACCCGGGGCCGCGCAGGGCCGTCATCGAAAAATGTCGAAAACCTATAATCAGCCGTTATCGATTCGGTATGACTGGCGCGGGGGAAAAGTGGATATGTACGCCTATGAGGACGAGGTGGGGCCGGCTGCCGGACGCCCGCTGAACCTGAGGCAGATCGAGGTGTTCCGGGCCATCATGATGTCGGGTTCGATCAGCGGCGCGGGGCGGATGCTGCACGTGTCGCAGCCGGCGGTTAGCCGGGTGCTCGCGCTGACCGAGAGCCGCCTGGGCTACCGACTGTTCGAAAGGGTGAAGAGCCGGCTGTCGCCCACCGCCGAGGCGCGGCGGCTGTACGCGGAGGTGGAGCAGGTGTATGGCGGCATCCAGCGCGTGAACGACCTGGCCGCCAGCCTGGCGCAATCGGGCGCGGGCATGCTGAAGATCGTCGCCAGCGCCAGCTTCGGCCAGCGCCTGATTCCGACGGCGCTGGACCGCTTCCGCAACCGCAATGCCGACGCGCGGGTCGACTACCGCAGCGTGACCTTCGATGAACTGGCCGCCTATTTCCTGTCGGGGCAGGCGGACATCGGCATCTCCATGCAGCCTCCGGACCATCCCAACCTGACGTCGCTGCGGCTGGCGCAGGTGCCGGTGATCTGCGTGCTGCCGGCCGCGCATCCGCTGGCCGGCCTCGAGGTGGTGCGCCCGGAGGATTTTTCGACGGCGGCGTGGATCGGCTATCCGCGCGATACGCCGCTGGCCCGCGCGCTCAAGCCGTTCTTCGACGAAGGCAGGGCCTGTCCGGCCGCGGTGGAGGTGCATTCGCCGGTGACCGCCTGCTCGTTCGTGCAGCAGGGGCTGGGGCCGGCCCTGGTGGACGCCTGGTGCGTCACGCCCGATCAGGCCGCGCACATGGTACTGCGGCCGATATCGCCGGCGGCCAGCGTGGACATCTGGGCCACGCATTCGAACCTGAGCGCGCCGCCCCTGCTGGCAAGGCGCTTTCTGGCGGCCGTGAAGAAGACGCTGGAGGAAGGCGCGCCCCCCGATCTGGCGGGAGCGCCGGGCGCCGCCGGCTGAAGGGGGCCCGCGATCGCCGCGGCCCCGTGCCGATTACAGGCCTTCGGCCGCCAGCGCGGTCTGCACGGCTTTGTCGGCTTCCATGCGCTTGAAGAAGGCGGCCAGGTTGTCCTGGCCCGACAGATCCACTTCCTTGGCGCGCGCCCAGCGCAGCACCACGTACAGGTAGGCGTCGGCGATGGAGGGCGCATCGCCCGTCAGGTAGGGCTTACCGGCCAGTTGCGCGTCCAGTTGCGAGAACAGCTTGGTCAGCAGTTTCGAGGCGGAACCGGCCAGTTCCTTCTGCGCGCTTTCTTCGGACAGGAAGCGCGGCGCGCCGAAGATCATCGAGAAGGTCTTGTGGACGTCGGAATTGATGAAACCGAGCCAGCGGCGCACTTCGGCGCGCGCGCGGGACGAGCCGTCGCCCATCAGTTTGGACTGCGGAGCCTGTTCGGCAAGGTGCTCCAGGATGGCGGCGTTCTGCGTGACCGTCCAGTCGCCGTCCGACAGCGCCGGCACGGCGCCCAGCGGATTGACCTTCAGGAACTCCGGCCCTTTCAGTTCATCGCGGCTGAGCTTGTGCGCTTCGTAGGGCTTGCCGATCCATTCGAGGACGATGTGGGAAGCGAGCGAGCACGCGCCGGGCATGTAGTACAGTTTCATGTGATGGAGTCTCCTGAGAGGAAGGACGGGAGCTCCCGTCCGTGGCCGATATGGTACGCCACCCGCGCGTCTGCCCGCGGGCCTCGCGCCGTGCCGGGCCATGCGCTGCGCCCCGCCACGACGCATTCGAACCAGTTGCCCCGCCGGAGATGTCCATGCCGCTACGCCCCGCCGCGAGCACGCGCGTTTTCTTCCTGCTCCTGACGCTGTCCGCGGCATTCGCGGCGCCAGCGCAGGCGGCTTCCGAACCGCCTTCCGTGGTGGCCCGCGTCACTATCGTGGCGAGTGGGCTTGACCATCCTTGGTCGATGGCCTTCCTGCCCGGCGGCGACATGCTGATCACCGAGCGTTCCGGCAGCCTGCGCCTGCTGCGCGCGGCGGGCGGGCTGTCCAAGCCCCTGGGCGGCCTGCCGAAGGTGGCGGCGCAGGGGCAGGGCGGCCTGCTCGATGTCGTGCTTTCTCCGGATTTCGCCACGGACCGCTATGTCTACCTGTCCTATGCCGAAGCCGATGGATCCCGCAGCGGCACCGCCGTCGGCCGTGGACGCCTGGCCGACGACGGCACGGCCCTGGAGGATTTCCGCGTGCTGTTCCGGCAGGAGCCCAAGCTGTCGTCCGGCCTGCACTACGGGTCGCGCCTGGTGTTCGACCGCCAGGGCTATCTCTATATCTCGCTGGGCGAGAACAACCAGCGGCCCACCGCCCAGGAACTGGGCAAGCTGCAAGGCAAGGTGGTGCGGCTGAAGGCCGACGGCTCCGTGCCGCCGGACAACCCCTTCGTGGGCCAGGCCGGCGCCCGGCCGGAAATCTGGTCCTACGGGCACCGCAACCCCCAGGGCATGGCGCTGAATCCCTGGTCGGGCGAGCTCTGGGAAAACGAGCACGGGCCGCGCGGCGGCGACGAGATCAATCTCGTCCGACGGGGCAAGAACTATGGCTGGCCGCTGGCGACCCATGGCATCAACTATTCCGGCCTGCCGATACCCGAAGCCAAGGGCGACATACTGCCCGGCATGGAGCCGCCGCTGTTCTGGTGGCCCAAGTCGCCCGCGATCAGCGGGATGGCCTTCTATGACGCCGACCGGTTTCCGGCGTGGCGCAATTCGGTGTTCATCGGTGCGCTGGCCAACCAGAACCTGATCCGCCTGACCCTGGACGGCGACCGCGTGGTGTCGCAGGAGCGGTTGCTGGTCGACCGCAAGAACCGCATACGCGATGTGCGGCAGGGGCCGGACGGTTATGTGTACGTGCTGACCGACGCCTCGCCCGGCGAATTGCTGCGGGTGGCGCCGGCGGACTCCGGAGGGTGAATGCCATGAAACCATATGAACTGATCGGGTCCGCGGGTTGCGGGTCCGCCATCGTCGAAATGGCGCTGGTGCTGGCCAACGTGCCGTACACGCTGACGGACGTTCCCTACCTGAAGCCCGGGCCGGAGCGCGACCGCCTGCTGCAGCTGAATCCGCTGGGCCAGGTGCCGACGCTGGTCATGCCGGATGGCGATGTGATGACCGAGAGCGCGGCCATGATCCTGCACCTGCACGACGTCGCGCCGCAGGCCGGGCTGGCGCCGCCCGCCGACAAGCCGGAACGGGCGCGTTTCCTGAACCTGCTGATCCGCCTGGTGGGCGCGATCTATCCCACGTTCACGTATGGCGACAATCCGCCGCAATGGACCACCGCCGGCGCGCCCGCCGACCTGCTGCGCGAGCGCGTGCACATGCGGCGGGCCGAGTTGTGGCAGGAGCTGGAACGCCAGGCCGGCGCGCCGCACATGCTCGGCCGGCGGTTTTCGGCGCTGGACCTGTACGTGACGGTGATGACGCGCTGGCGTCCGGGGCAGGCGTGGTTCGAGTCGGTCTGCCCGGCCTTGACCGCGGTGGCCCGCGAGGCTGCGCAGGAGCCGAACGTGGCCCGCGTGCTGCGCCGGCATTTCCCGCCGCCCACGGAGTAGCGGCGGGTCAGCCCGCGGCGGGCCGGCGCGTCCTGGCCTTGGCGCGCGCTTCGCGCACGGCGATGTAGACGCCGCTGCCGGCGATGAACAGCGCACCCAGGTAGGCATAGGCGTCGGGCGCTTCGCGCCAGAAGAGCCAGCCGAGGATCGTGGCCCAGATCAGGCCGGTGTAGTCGAAGGGCGCGACCACCGAGGCAGGGCCGATGCGGAAGCCCTGCGTGATCAAGGCCAGCCCCAGCGTGCTGAACAGCGCCACGGCGCCGAAGTACGGCAGGTCGTCCATGGCAGGCGTGCGCCAGACCCAGGGCAGGCCCACCGCGCTGCATACCAACTGGCCCAGCACGATGTAGAAGGTCGTCGTCAGCATGCCTTCGCCGCGGCTGATGCCGCGTGCGGTGATCATCATGACCGCGTAGAGCAGGGCGGTCGTGAGCGGCAGCAGGGTGGCCGCCTGGAAGGCCGCCGTGCCCGGACGGACGACGATCAGCACGCCGGCGAAGCCTGCCAGCACCGCAAGCCAGCGTTTGCCGTCCACGCGTTCTTTCAGGATCAGCACGGACAGCGCCGTTACGAACAGCGGTGCGGCGAAGGCGATGGCCGTGGCTTCGGCCAGGGGCAGCGCGCGCAGGCCCAGATAGAAACAACAGGCGGACACCACGTTGATGGCTCCGCGCGTGAGGTGCAGCCCGGGGTGCGTGGTCCGCAGCACCCGGCGTCCGCCCAGCCAGAGCGCCAGCGTCATGACGAAAGGCAGCGCGATGAGGGCGCGCAGGAACAGGATCTGCAGCGGGTTGTAGGCAGAGCCCAGCCATTTGGCGTTGGCGTCGCTCAGGGTCAGAAAGAAAATGCCGCCCACCACGCAGGCGATCCCTGCGGCGGCGGAGTGAGTCTGGGTGGCGGGCAATGCGGTCGAGGTGGACATCTACAGCCTGGAAAATCGGCGGTTCCTGCCGCCGTTGGGAATGGGATGGAAAAAGCGCGGCCCGTTCCAGGGCCGTGTCAGCCCTGGGCGCGATAGGCCGCCAGCGCGACCATGGCCCACGAGGCGAGGAAGGCGGCTCCGCCGAAGGGCGTTACGGCGCCGAGCCAGTGCGTGCCCGTCAGGGACAGGATATACAGGCTGCCGGAAAACAGCACGATCCCCGCGAACATCACGACGCCGGCCGCCGACAGCAAGGGCGAGCCGTAGCGGGCGCCCAGCAGGGCGACGGCCAGCAGGCCCAGCGCATGGATCAGATGGTAGAGCACGCCAGTCTGCCAGACGGACAGCAGTTCGGGCGTCAGCATGCGCTTGAGGCCATGGGCGCCGAAGGCTCCGGCGCCCACCGCCACCATGAGGTTCAACGCCGCGAGTATCGTGAGCTGCCGGTCCGTCATTGCCTGTCCTTGTCGAAGAGTCTGATTAATCGTGTTACAGCCGCCTATGATAGGCCCAAATCCGGCGCACGCCCGCACGCCAATGAGGGCCGTCGCCAGGCGTGATGGCCTTGCCTTCGAATTACCAAATGGGATATCATGAATTCAATTTGGTAATACTCGCAGCCTCAGGGCCGCGGCCGTCCAGGAGCGTGCCATGACCATCGCCATCGCCGAAAAATCCCCCGCCAAGCGCGGCGCGACCGCCAAGCGGCCGCCTCGCCATGCCGCGGTGCGGACCAAGCAGCTGTTCCGCGGGCTGGTGGACAGTCCGCTGATGGAAATGGCGCGCGACGTAAGCCGCGGCCTGCCTGCGCAGATGGTCGACGATGCCGCCGACTATCTCCAGGTGCCCAAATCGGAAATCATGGCGATCACCGAGGTCAAGGCGGCATCGCTGTCCCGCTGGACCCGCGAAGGCCATATGTTGCCTCTCGGCGAATCCGACCGCCTTGCCCGCGTGGCGCGGGTGGTCCGGGTGGCCCGTCAGGTGCTGGGCAGCGAAGAAGAAGCGGTGCAGTGGCTGAATACGCCCGTGCCCGCGCTGGGCAACGTCAAGCCGCTGTCGCTGCTGACGTCGGACGCCAGCAGCCGCATCGTCGAAGACACGCTGGCCCGCGCGGCCGCCGGCGTCTACGCATGAGCCCGCAAAAGACTCGGGCGCGCAGCATGAAGGCGGCCCTGTGACTGCCAACGTTTCGTTATGGCGTATCGGCACCACGGCCGGCAAGTACCGGGCGGACGACCTGAGCGGCGGGGGCGCGGCGGCCGTCGGCGGCCGCTACAACAGCCCGGGCACGGCGGTGGTCTATGCCTCGTCCTGCGTGGCCCTCGCGGTGCTGGAAACCGTGGTGCATTTCGCGGCGCGGGCGTCCGAGCAGGCCAACCGCTATCTGATCGAGCTGTCGGTGCCCCGCGCTGTTTATGAAAGCAGGCAGATCCTGACCCTGGACCAGCTGCAGGAAGATTATCCCTTCTGGGACGCCGTGCCGTTCGCCGAGGCGGCGCAGGAGGCGGGGGACTACTGGGTCGCGTCGGGCGTGTCGGCGCTGCTGCAGGTGCCCAGCGCGATCGTGGCGTGCCGCGGAGTGCCGGACTGCAATTTTCTTCTCAATCCGGCGCATCCGGATGCCAAGCGGGTTGACGTCGCGCGGCGAGAGCGGTTTGTCTATGATCCGAGGCTAGGGGTAACCCTGCCGCGTGTCTGACAGCGTAACCCTTCTGCGTGTCTGACAGCGTAACCCTTCTGCGTGTCTGACACCCGTACGCGATGACCTGTGCGCTGCACCGGTGGTCCCGGGTGTCAGACACCGGCTGACTTTGGAACGGCCGTCAAGATACAGCCGATGTCTGACACGCCAGGGAGAAATGCTTAGATTCCAAAGCTATCTCGTTTGGAACGGTCGTAAAGATACGGCCGGTGTCAGACACCCGGGACCACCGGTGTAGCGCACAGGTCGTCTCGTAAGGGTGTCAGACACTAGGAGGGTTACGCTGTTTGGAACGGTCGTGAAGATACGGCCGGTGTCAGACACCCGGGACCACCGGTGTAGCGCACAGGTCATCGCGTAAGGGTGTCAGACACTGGGAGGGGTAACGCTGTTTGGAACGGTCGTGAAGATACGGCCGGTGTCAGACACCCGGGACCATCAGTGCGGCACACAGACTATCTCGTAAGGGTGTCAGACACGCGGAAGGGTTACGCTGTCAGACACCCGGAAGGGTTACGCTGTCAACACCGCCCGCCCCACCACCTTGCCTGCCCGCAGGGACGCGAGCACGCTGTCGGCCTCGGCGAGGGCGTAGCGGTGCACGGGGATGGGCGGCACCTTGCCGGTGCGCACCAGTTCCATCAGTTCCTGCAGTTCGGCCAGGTTGCCCACGTAGCTGCCGATAATGGACATGGCCTTCATGGGGATCAGCGCGATCGGCCATGACGAAGCCCCGCCGAACAGGCCCACGATGATCAGCTTGCCGCCCTTGGTCAGGAAGTCGAAGGCCAGCGAGGTGGTGGCGGGCGCGCCCACCAGGTCGATCGCGGCCTGCACGGGCTTGCCGCCCGCGGCCTTGATGATCTGCTGGGCGGCATCGGGCGCGGCCCCGTCGATCGCGGCCAGCGCGCCGGCTTCCAGCGCGGCCTGGCGCTTGGCCGGGTCGATGTCGACGACGATGGCGCCGGCGCCGCCCAGCGCCTTGATCAGCGTGAGGCTCATCAGGCCCAGGCCGCCCGCGCCGAAGATGACGACCGGATGTTCGCGGTAGATGTCAGCGCCGATCTTCTTCAGGGCGGAATAGGTGGTGAGGCCGGAGCAGGCGTACGGCGCGATCTGCGCCGGTTCCAGGTCGCCGATGTCGATCAGGTAGCGCGGGTGCGGCACCAGGATGTGGTCGGCGTAGCCGCCGGCGCGGTGCACGCCCAGGCAGGCAGGAGCGGCGCAATGATTTTCCATTCCAGCAAGGCAGGACGGGCAATTGCCGCAACCGATCCAGGGATAGACCAGGTAGTTGCGGTCCGGCGCCAGGCCTTGCGCGTCAGGGCCGGCCGACACCACGGCGCCGACGGTTTCGTGGCCCATGGTCAGCGGCAGCGAAACCCCGCGGTCTTTCAGGGACAAGGTGCGGCCCTGGCCCAGGTCGTAGCCGCCTTCCCACAAGTGGATATCGCTGTGGCAAACGCCAGCCGCGCGGACCTTCAGCAGCACCTGCGACCCTTGCGGCGTGGGCGTGGGCTGATTCATTTCCTGCAGGGGCTCGCGGAAGTTCACGACGCAATAGCACTTCATGGGTTGTCTCCTTTTGACGTGTCGTTCCTGCCGGACCGCCGCTACGCATAGCGGCGCGCGGCGCCGGCAGGGCATTACTTCATTGCTTCTTTACGGTCGGGCACTCGCTGTCCGCCAGGGAAACGAAGACCTTTTCGCCAGGCACCGTGGACAGGATGCGGTAGAAGTCGCCGGGATACTTGGATTCGGCGGGTTTCTTCACTTCGACCAGATACAGATCCATGATGATGCGGCCGTCTTCCGGGCGCACCCGGGCATTCTTGATCAGTTTGGTGGTGATGGGCAACTCGCGCATCTTCTGGTTGACGGCGGCGCCCTCGAATGAGCCCACCGCCTGCGCGGCCTGCAGGTAGTGGGTGGTGGCGACATAGCTCAGCGCCTGCACGATGGACGGGGCGCGGGTTACGCCCATTTTCTTCTGCCAGCGCTGCGTCCAGGCCCGGGTGTCGTCGTCGGCGTCCCAGTAGAAGCCGGTGGGGAAAGTCAGCCCCTGGGCGACGGGCAGGCCCATTGCCTGGACGTCGTTGATGAAGGTCAGGAAGGTCAGCATGCGCTGCTTGCCGCCCGTCAGGCCGAACTCCTGGGCCTGCTTGATGAGATTGACCAGGTCGCCGCCGGCGCTGGCCAGGCCCACGACGTCGGCCTTGGACGATTGCGCCTGTACCAGGAAAGAGGCGAAGTCCATGGCGCCCAGGGGATGGCGCGTGCTGCCCAGCACGGTGCCGCCCGCGTTTTGCACAAAGCGCGTGGCGTTGCCTTCCAGCGACTTGCCGAACACGTAGTCGGTGGTGATGAAGTACCAGGACTTGCCGCCGCCTTCGACGACGCTCTTGACCACCGCGTTCGCCAGCGCGTAGGTGTCGGGGGCCCACTGGGTGCTGAGGTTGCTGCATTGCTTGCCGCTGAAGTCGCCGGCGAAGCCGCCGCTGATCAGCGCGGTGCCGCCTTTCTCGCGGGCCACGCCCTGCGCGGCCAGGCCGGCCGAGCTGGCCCCGCCGTCCACCACCGCCACGAGATTCTGCGTATCGAACCAGCGGCGCACCAGCGCGGACGCCACATCGGCCTTGTTCTGGTTGTCGGCGCCCACGACCTCGACGGTCTTGCCGGCGACCTTGCCGCCGAAGTCCTCGACGGCCATGCGGACCGCCATTTCGGAACCCAGCCCGCCCAGGTCCGAGTAGATGCCGGAGCGGTCGTTGGATACGCCCAGACGGACCACGTCGGATTGGGCATGGGCCGCCGTGGCGGCCAGGGCGGCAGCCAGCGCCGCCAACAGGGGTTTGATACGCATCTGCTTGTCTCCCAGCCCGTGCGCGGGCCGAATTGTCGATAGTCGTTTGACGCGGGGTATCTGGCCTGGCCGCCGGTTCTCCAGCCGGCTGAAAGGTATTTCTAGTTGGTGAATAGAAATTCCTGTGCAAGAATTTATGTTCCCATACAGGGAAAGTCAACATAGTGGATTACCCAGTGCCGGCCGGCGCGGGAAGGCCCCGGTCCGGCCCGGGAACCAGGACATAGGTGGCCCTCATGGAAGTGAAGCTCGTCGCGCGCACGCTGGAACTGATCGAACTGTTCGCCCAGGTGCGGCGGCCGCTGCCGCTGACCGAGCTGGCGCAAGGCCTGGGCGCGCCGATGTCCAGCTGCCTGGCGCTGGCGCGCACGCTGGTGGCGCGCGGCTACCTGTACGAGGTGCGCCGCCGCGGCGGCTATTACCCGACCGCCAAGCTGCATGCCCTGAGCGCGCAGATCCTCACGGGCGATCCCAGGCTGGAGCAGGTCCGCCCGCAACTGGTCGCCTTGCGCGACGCGGCCGACGAGACGGTCATGCTGGCCAAGATCCAGGATGGCGACGTGCTCTACCTGGACGTGGTGGAGGCCACGCAGCCGGTACGCTATGCCGCAAGGCCCGGCGCCCGCCGGCCCTTGCACACGAGCGCCGTGGCCAAGGCCATCCTGGCGCGCCTGTCGCCGGCCGAACGCGAGAGCGCGCTGGCGCCGGCCGAATACACGCGCTACACGGACCGTACGCTGGTGACCCGCCAGGCGCTGCTGGCCGAGGTCGAGCGTGTGGCGGAAAGAGGATGGGCCGAAAACGTGGGCGAGAGCGTCGCCGATCTGACCGGGCTGGCGGTGGCGCTGGACCTGGGCGGGGAGTGGTACGCATTGTGCATGGCCGGGCCGACGCCGCGCATGGAGGCGCGGCGCGAGGAGCACGTGCGCCGCCTGGCGGCGGCGGCGCAGGCGATCCGCCAGGAGCGGGAGACCTAGCCGGATTGCGCCGCCTATGGGCGCCGGTTCAGGCGCCGCGCCGCATCAGGGTGGACTTGCCGAACAGGCTTTCGATGAGATCCACGGCCAGTTCCGCCGTTTTGTTGCGCACGTCGAAGGCGGGGTTCAGTTCCACGACGTCCAGCGATCGCATGAGGCCCGTGTCGGCGATCATCTCCATGCAGAGCTGGGCTTCGCGGTAGGTGGGGCCGCCGGGCACCGTGGTGCCCACGCCCGGCGCGATCTCGGGATCCAGGAAGTCCACGTCGAAGCTCACGTGCAGGTGCGTGTCGGCGTCCAAGCCCGACAGCGCGGCCTCCATGGTGGCGCGCATGCCCATTTCGTCCAGGTAGCGCATATCGAAGACTTCCAGGCCGGCTTCGTGGACCAGCCGCTTCTCGCCCTGGTCCACACTGCGGATGCCGATCTGCCGCACCCAGCCCGGTTCGATGTCGGGCGTCTGGCCGGACAGGCCAGTGATCTGCGCCGGCCCATAGCCGCACAGGCAGGCGACGGGCATGCCGTGGATGTTGCCGGTGGGCGTCAAGGCATTGGTATTGAAATCCGCGTGGGCGTCCAGCCACAGCACGCGCAGCGCCTTGCCCGCCTCGCGGCAGTGGCGCGCTACGGCGCTGATGGACCCGATGCCCAGGCAGTGGTCGCCGCCGAGCAGGATGGGCAGGTTGCCTTGGCGCAGTTCGCCGTAGACGGCATCGTGCACCGCGCGATTCCAGGCCGCGACCTCGTCCAGGTGGCGGTAGCCGTCCACTGGCGGCAGCCAGGGATTGGCGGGGCCGTACAGGTTGCCGCGGTCGGCCACCTGGAAGCCCTGGGCTTCGATAACGGGCCCCAGGTCGGCGACGCGCAGGGCTTCCGGGCCCATGGAGGCGCCGCGGGCGCCGGCGCCGATGTCGGTGGGCGCGCCGATGAGGGTGATGAGGTTGGGCAGTTTGGCGGTGTTCTGCAAGTTGCGGGCTCCGGGGCGAAGGGCGTCATCGAGCGGCGGATAGTACCGCGGCAAGCTGGTCGCAGGCCCAATCGATCTGCTCGCGCGTCACGATCAGGGGCGGGGAGAGGCGCAGGGTATGGCCATGCGTGTCTTTGACCAGCATGCCGCGCGTCTGCAGGCGTTCGCACCACAGGCGGGCGCCGCCCGCGTCGGGTTCCAGTTCCACGGCCAGCATCAGGCCGCGGCCGCGCACCTCGCGCACGGGGCCGGGCAGCGCACGCAGGCGTTCGAGGAAATATTGCCCCATGGCCGCCGCGTTTTCGATCATGCCTTCTTCGGTTAGCACGCGCAGCGCGGCGCGGGCGATGGCGCAGGCCAGCGGATTGCCGCCGAATGTGCTGCCATGCTGGCCCGGCTGGAACACACCCAGCACGTCGGCGTTGGACAGCACCGCGGATACGGGATAGAAGCCGCCGGAGAGCGCCTTGCCGATCAGGGTGACGTCGGCTTCGATGCCTTCGTGCTCTTCGGCCAGCAACCTGCCGGTGCGTCCCAGCCCGGTCTGGATTTCGTCCAGGATCAAGGTAATGCCCCGTTCCGTGCAGCGCTGCCGCACGCGGGTGAAGTAGCCGGCGGGCGGGAGGACGACGCCGGCCTCGCCCTGGATGGGCTCGACCAGGAAGGCGACGGTATTGGGCGTGATCGCCGCGTCGAAGGCCTCGTAGTCGCCGAAAGGGACGACCTTGAAGCCCGGGGCGAAGGGCCCGTAATGGCCATAGGCGTCCGGGTCGGTGGAGAAGCCGACGATGCCCAGGGTGCGCCCATGGAAGTTGTTGGCGCAGACGATGATCTCTGCCTGGTCGAGGGGCACGCCGCGCACCTCGTAGCCCCATTTGCGCACGGCCTTGATGGCGGTCTCGACGGCTTCGGCGCCGCTGTTCATGGGGAGGATCTTGTGCGCGCCGGTCAGGCGGGCCAGGTCTTCGTAGAACGGGGCCATCTGGTCGTGGCGGAAGGCGCGCGAGGTCAGCGTGAGCTTCTGCGCCTGTTCGGCCATGGCGGCCAGGATGGCCGGGTGGCAGTGCCCCTGATTGACGGCCGAGTATGCCGACAGGCAGTCCAGGTACTTGCGGCCGTCCACGTCGTAGAGCCACACGCCGCTGCCGCGGGCGATCACCACGTCCAGCGGATGGTAATTGTGCGCGCCCAGCTGGTCTTCCACCTGGTCGCGGTGGCTGGCGGCGGACGGGGAAGTCAATACGGCGCTCATTGGCGTCTCCCGAGGACGTACTGATGCCATCTTAGCGCCGCTGGCCGGGCGGCGGGATTGCCATTGCGTGACAAAGGCCTTTCCCGGCGGCGGAGGCCGCCTGCTGCACAATAGCGGCTGCGCCGGGCGACGCCCGGTTTTTCCTACCTGGATGGTTTTCATGCTCTTGCGACGACTGTTTTCGACATTGATCCGCGGCGCGGCCATTGCCGCGCTGGGACTGGCCTGCGGAACGAGCGCGATGGCGCAGGCCAAGCCGTTGCGGATCGGCGTGATCGCCAGTGTGGCGAACGCGGCCACCGAGCTGGCGATTGCCCAGGCGAAGAAAGAAGGGCTGAATGTCGAGCTGGTGGAGTTCAACGACTGGGTGCTGCCGAATATCGCGGTGGCCGATGGGTCGGTGGACGCCAACTTCTTCCAGCACGAACCCTTTCTGCAGTTGTTCAACCAGCGCCGCGGCGCCAATCTGGTGCCGATCGCCTATGGGTATTCCACCACGATCGGCCTGTTCTCCAAGAAGCTCAAGAAGGGCGATCCGGTGCCGGACGGCGCGACGATCGCGGTGCCCAACGATCCGGTCAACACCGGCCGGGCCTTGCTGCTGCTGGAGTCCATCGGCCTGATCCAGCTGAAGCCGGGCGTGACCCACCGGGCTACGCTGGAAGACGTGGTGTCGAATCCCAAGAAGCTAAAGTTCGTGCAGATCGAAGGCTCGCAGTCGGCGCGCACCTTCGACGACGTGACAGCGTCGGTCACCTATACGACGTTCGCCAAGCAGGCGGGCATCAACGAAAAGGACGGCCTGGCGTTCGACAACACCGATCCGGTCAACGTGCGCCGCTACGCCATCCGCTGGGTGGCCACGCCCGCGGGCGCCCAGGATCCGCGCCTGCTGAAGTTCATCTCGATCTACCAGCAGTCGCCCGAGGTCAAGGCCAAACTGCGCAGTTTGTACGGTGACCTGATCGATTTCCCCTGGTAGGGCCGGCGGTCCGCCGTCTGGCGGACGTTGACGATTCTTGGCAGTTGCGATCCGGCATCGCACGTATACTGGCCGCGAGTCCGAGCCGGACGCTCCGGCATTGCCGCCGCCATGGGCTGTGCGGCGCGCAAGGCGGGCAGGCAGGTCCGCCGCCCTTCCATCGATTGCAGAGCCATGCGAAGTTCATCGTCCAATGATGCGGCCGGCGCCCAGGCGCTGCCTGCGGAAGACGCCCGTATCCTTAGCGTTGCCAGCGGCATCCTGGGCGTGGAGCCCGATGCCCGGTATTTCGAGATGCTGGTTCGCCGCGCGGTCGAGGACATGGGAGCGGACTATGCCTGGGTGCGGCTGGACAGCGATGGCAGCGCGGACCTGATCGCCAGCACGAGTTGCCGCGCCGGCGCGCCGGCCGGCCCCGAGGGCGCTGCCTCCGCTCTGCAATCCCGGCTGGCGGACGGCGCGTCATTCGAATGCCTGGATGGCATGTCCGGGAACCATCCCTGGATCGCCCAGGCGGGGGTGCGCGCATGCGTCGCGCGCAATCTTCGCGATCTGAACGGAGCCGTATGCGGCCATATCGCTTTTGCCTTTAAGCAAGCGCCGGCCAGCGTATCGGCCTATGCCGATGTCTTGGCCATGCTGGGCGCGTTCGCCCAGCACGCCGTGTTGCCGGCGATGGCGCGCAAGCGCGAACTGACGCATCTGCGCGACGTGGTGGCCCAATACGAGGCCCTGTTCCAGGCGGCGCCCGTGCTGATCAACGCGTTCGGCCCCGGCGGCCAGTGCACGCTGTGGAACGAAGCCTGCGAGCGGCGCTTCGGATGGTCGGAGGCCGAGGTCAAGGCATACCAGGACCCGCTGGCGCTGTTCTATCCGGACCCGCATATCCGGGCGCAAGTGATCGATAGCGTCGGGCCGCAGCCGAGCCGCGCATTCCGCGAATGGCATCCGTGCACGCGCTCCGGAGAGCGGCTCGCGGTGCTGTGGTCGAACGTCCGCCTGCCTGACGGCATGGTGGTCAACATCGGCATGGACATGACGGAAAGCCGGCGCACGGAAGCGGCGCTGGCGCGCATGGCGCGGGTCGACAGCCTGACGGGCTGCTGGAACCGCGCGGAGATCCTCAAACGCGTGGAGGACCGGCTGGCCGGCGCCCGGCGCGGCGAGGGCGGCCTGAATACGGCGCTGATGTTGGACCTGGACTACTTCAAGCAGGTCAATGACCGCTACGGGCATCTGGGCGGCGATACCGCCTTGCGGCACTTCTGCGACCAGTTGCGTGCCTGCGTGCGGGACGGCGATTCGATCGGGCGGCTGGGGGGCGAAGAATTCCTCGTGCTGCTCATCGATGCCGACATGGACGTGGCGCATGCGATCTGCACCCGCTTGCGCATGAGCCTGCGGCAGCATCCCGTGGATATCGACGGCGAAGCGGTGGCGCTTTCGGTCAGCGGCGGCATTGCACGGTTTGCGGACGGCGACGCGAGCGCGTCGGACGTGCTGCGGCGCGCCGATTTCGCGCTCTACCAGGCCAAGCGGGCCGGACGCGACTGCGCGGTGGAATATCGGGTCTGAGGCCTGTGGTCCGGCCGTTCAGGCGGCGGCTTCGCCGCGGGCGGCGCGCCCGCCGTTCAGCCGCCAATGCAGGCCGACGGCCGCAGCGGCCAGGGCGGCGGCCGCGACGAGGCCCAGGGTTTCGAAGCCGGCGTGCGTATAGATCGTGCCGGCGACCGCGGTGCCGACGCTGGCGCCCAGGTAGGTGGTGCAGGTATTCAGGCCCAGCACCGCGCCGCGCTCGTCCGGCCGGGCGCGGGAGAGCAGCAGCACCAGCAGGTTCAGGCTGAGCTGGGACGCGGCGCCCCACAGCGTGGCGATCGCGAGCACCGCGGCCAGCGAATGCGCCGCGGGCAGCAGGCCCGCATAGACCAGCGCGATGACGCCCAGGGCCAGCGGCAAGGCGCGGCGCGGACCCACGCGCTCGATCAGCGGCGTGCCCGCGACGCCGGCCAGCAGGAATCCCGCGCCGTAGACGAAGGCGATAAAGCCGACCTGTCCGGCGGACAGCGCGAGCAAGGCGCGCACGTGGTCGGCCAGGAACGCGTAGACACCGTAGAAGGCCGAGGAAAAGGCCAGGCAGCCCAGCAGCAGGGCGGGCACGTCGCGGTACGAGAGGGGCGCCAGCAGGCGCGACAGGCGCAGCGGGCCGGGATTGGCCGCGCGGCGTTCAGGCAGCTTGCGCAAACCCAGCACGGCGATCGCGGCGCACAGCGCCAGCGTAGCGTAGGTCGCGCGCCAGCCCATGGCGTCGGCGATCAGCGCGGATAGCGGCACGCCGGCCACCAGCGACACCGACCAGCCCGCGATCACCCGGCCCAGCGTGCGCGCTTCCTGCCCGGGCGGCGCGACCAGCGAGGCCGAACCATAGGCGGCGGGCAGGATGACGCCGGCGGCCGCGCCCGCCAGCGCCTGGGCCAACGTCAGCACGATCCAGTGCGGCGCCGCCGCGGACAGGATCAGGGCGGCGATCAGGGCGGCCATGGCGCCCAGCAGCGCGCGCCGGATGCCGATGCGGTCGATGCGCGCGGCGAGGAAGAAGGCGCTGGCCGCCGTGGCCGCGCCGTACGCGGAAATGGCGGTGCTGATGGTCAGCGGGGACGTCGAGAATGAGGCCGCGACATCGCTCAGGATGGGGCTCAGCGCCAGGCCATTGGAGCCGACGACGCTGACGGCGAACATCAGGGCGGGAACGGAAGAAACGGGGCGGGCGCTGCGGGTGCTACGGTTATGCATCCCGGAATTTTATTGGAATAAAATAAGGGTTAACGCTTATATTTCCTTATTCCATAAAAGTTCGAATGCCGTTCGGCAGAATGCAATTCCAATGTCAGACCTAGACGACCGCGACCGAAAATTGTTAACGCTGCTGGCCGCAGATGCCACGCCCAGCTACGCGGAGCTGGGCAAAATGCTGAACCTTTCCGCCCCGGCGGTGCACGAACGCGTCAAGCGGCTCAAGCGCGACGGATTGATCAAGGGCATCGCCGCCAAGCTGGACGGCGCCAGGATCGGCCGGCCGCTGCTGGCTTTCGTGCATGTGGACACCAACAACTGGAGCATCACGCAGCAGGTGCTGGGGCTGGCGGAGCTGACGGAAGTGGAAGAGATCCACACCATCACGGGCAAGAGCGCGATGCTGCTGAAGGTGCGGGTGCGCGACACTCAGGCGCTGGAACTGCTGCTGGCGCGCATCCACCAGATCGAAGGCATCACGAACACCACGAGCGATATCGCGCTGACCAGCTACCTGGAGCGCGGTCCGTTGCCGGACAATGCCTGACGCGGAGCGCCCCGCTCAGCGGGCCGGCGCCGCGCGCAGCCGCAGGCGCGTGATTTCGGAGGGCGCGCCCAGGCGTTTGGGAGGGCCCCAGTAGCCTGTGCCCCGGCTGGTATAGACCCACATATTGCCCATCCGGTGCAGTCCGGCCGTGTACGGCTGCTGGAAGCGCACGAAGAATCCCCACGGAAAGAACTGGCCGCCATGGGTGTGGCCGGAAAGCTGCAGGGTATAGCCCAGCGGCTCGGCCGCCGCCGCGCTGCGGGGCTGGTGCGCCAGGAGGATCTTGGGCAGGGCGTCGGCGGGCGCCCCGGACAGCGCGGCCAGGGGATTGCTGCGCTGCTGCGGATCGAAGGAGCCGGCGCTGTAGTCGGTCACGCCCGCCACCACGACCGGCAGGCCGGCGGGATGGATCACGGCGTGCTCGTTCATCAAGACACGCAAGCCCAGGCGGCGGAACTCCGCGACCCAGGGTGTGGCGCCTGAATAATATTCGTGGTTGCCCGTGACCAGATAAACGCCGTAGGGCGCCCGCAGCTCACCGAGCGGGCCGGCTTGGGCAGCCAGATGCTCGACGCTGCCGTCGACCACGTCGCCCGTGATCGCGATCATGTCGGGCAATTGCTCGTTGACGGCGTCGACGATGGCCTGCACGTAGCGCTTCTTGATGGTGGGGCCGACGTGGATGTCGCTGATCTGCACGATGGTGAAACCGTCCAGGTCCGCGGGCAGCCCGGCGATGGGGACATCCACGTCGATGACGCGCGCGCGGCGCCGCGCGTTGTACAGGCCGACCAGCGTGCCGGCCAACGCCAGCGCGGCAACCGTCCAGGCGCTGGCCTGGCGCAACAGCGGCCACGGCAGCGCGGCGTCCACCGGCAGCGTGGCGAGCCAGGCCGCGAGCAGCAGCGCGTCGCGCAGCACGGTCAGCACGAACAGGGACGAAAACAGGCCCATGGCGAACAGCCCGACCCAGGCGATGCGGTCGCCCCACGGCGGGTGCACGGAAGAGCGGCCCAGCATGCCCAGGGGGATCAGGACGCAGGACAGCACCAGGGCGAGGATAGCGGCGGCGGTCCCTTCGCCGCCCAGCATGGCGTCGGGGATCAGGCGGGCGCCCACGTAAACGTGAGCCAGCGCGCCCAGGGTCAGGAAGCGCAGGAAAAATGAAGATTGGCGTAGGGACACTGGCGGCTCGGGAGGCACGCCCGCGGGTAAGGGCGGGGTGCGCGTGGCAAGAGAAACGCCATTCTATGCCGGGCCGGAGCCGCGCCTGTTTCAGTCCGCCGGCAGCGCTTCCCGCGCCAGCAGGTCTGCGTTCATTTCGCGGAGATCGTTGATGCCCAGCATCGCCATGTTGCGGTCGACCTCGGCGCGCAGCAGGCCGATGGCGTGCGAGACGCCGGCCTCTGCGCCGACCGCCGCCGCATAGTTGAACGGGCGGCCGACGAAGACGTACCGCGCGCCCAGCGCCAAGGCCTTGAGCACATCGCTGCCGCGCCGGATGCCGCTGTCCATCATTACGGTCATGCCGCCCGCCGCCGCGACGACCCCGGGCAGCGCGCGCAGCGGCGAGACCGCGCCGTCCAGCTGGCGCCCGCCGTGATTGGACACGATGATGCCATCCGCGCCGTGCCGCCTGGCCAGCGCCGCGTCCTGCGGATGCAGGATGCCCTTGATGATGAGCGTGCCGGGCCATTGCCGGCGGATGCGCGCCACGTGCTCCCAGTTCAAGTGGTCGCGGGCGGTGAAGTCGCGCAGCACCGATGCCGACACGATGGGCGCGCCGCGCGTGGCGAACGAGTTCTCGAAATGCGGCATGCCATGGGCCAGCAGCGTGCGCAGGAAGGTGCCGGCCAGCCAGCGCGGCCGCGTGATGCCGTCCCAGGCCAGCCGCAGGCCGGGCTTGAGCGGGGTGGAGAAACCCGTGCGCACATTGTTCTCGCGGTTGGCCGACACGGGGATGTCCACCGTCAGCACCAGGGTTTCGTAGCCCGCGCGGCGGGCGCGTTCGATCAGCGCGTCGATGCGCTGCGGATCGCCCGGCAGATAGGCCTGGAACCAGGTCCCGGGCGCTTCGCGGATGACGTCTTCCAGCGGAATCAGCGAGGTGCCGCTGAGGATGGCCGGAATGCCTTGCGCGCGCGCCGCGCGCGCCAGCACGATGTCGCCGCGATAGGCCGATAGCGCGCTGATGCCCATGGGCGCGATGCCGAACGGGGATTCATAGCGGCGTCCGAAGAGTTCGGTCTGCTGCGTGCGGCGCGATACGTCCACCAGCACGCGCGGGGCGAAGGCGTAGCGCGCGAACGCCTGGCGGTTGCTGTGCAGCGACTGGTTATCCTCCGCGGCGCCAGCGATATAGCCGAAGATGGGGCGAGGCAGGCGCCGGCGGGCGGCGGCCTCGAAATCGTCCAGCGAGAGCAGGCGCGCAAGCGAACGGGGCAGCGGCCGGGTGGCCGCAGCGGTGCCCGCGAGGGCAGCGGAGGTAAGGATAGATGTCATGGCGGGCCCGCAAAAGCCCGTAATCTAGCAACGCAGCTCTATCGCATAAAGCGAATAAATTCCGACATCCAATTTCGCTTTTTGCGAATAAGAGGAAATGGCCCTAGGCGGGCAGCGCCATCAGTTCACCCATGCGCACGGGGCCCAGCACCGACGGCGTGTCGGCCCAGCGGATCTTGCCCGGCCCGAACAGCACGATGGCGGTCGAGCCCAGCTTGAAGCGGCCCATTTCGGCGCCTTTCTCGAGATGGATGGGGGCGCGCGCGGCATCGTCGTAGCGGACGGATCTGACGCGGCGCTTGTGCGGCGTGACGAGGCCGGCCCACACGGTTTCGATGGAGGCCACGATCATTGCGCCCACGAGCACCACCGCCATCGGGCCGTGCTCGGTGTCGAAAATGCAGACGACGCGCTCGTTGCGGGCGAACAGGCGCGGCACGTTGCGCGCGGTCAGGGGGTTCACGGAGAACAGGCGGCCCGGCACGTGGATCATTTCGCGCAGGGTGCCGGCGGCCGGCATGTGCACGCGGTGGTAATCCTTGGGCGACAGATAGACGGTCGCGAATTCACCGCCCTGGAACGGCGCGGCGCGCTCGGCGTCGCCGCCCAGCAGGTCGGCCAGGCCGTAGGAGTGCCCCTTGGCCTGGAAGATGCGGCCGTGTTCGATCGCGCCCATCTGGCTGATGGCGCCGTCCGCGGGGCAGACCACCGAACCGGGATCGTCGTCGAGCGGGCGGGCGTCTTCCTTCAAGGCGCGGGTAAAGAAATCATTGAAGCAGTCGTAGGCCAACGGGTCTTCCTGCAAGGCCTCGCGCATGTCCACGCCGTAGCGGCGCACGAAACGCGAAATCATCCAGTTTTTGACCGCGGGTTCCCGGCAGTCGGAGGCATATCCGAAAAGGCGCGACACCAGGTGGTGGGGCGCGAGGTACTGGCTGGCGAGAAATAGTTGGTCTTTGATCGGCATCTAGGAGCGCTAAGAAAATACCCCGCTTGGTCCGCGGCATGAGCCGGCTCCGCGTGGAGCAGGCCTTCCATCGGGGACGGCGGCGTCAAAACATGCCCCCACGCCGCGCCCGCAGCGCGGACTTGCTTCCCCTGACGGGGCGCTTTTTGTCGTGGACTGGCCCGGAGACAAAAAACGCGTCCCGCCTGGTTGCGGGACGTCGTGTGAGCAAAGCGTGAATTGTAATGCTTTCAGGCGCGCTTCAGGCAGCCGGATTGCGCCTTTGGGCGGGGGCGGCGGCGCGCTATAGCTCCAGCACGATGCGGCCGCCCTGGGCGCGGGAGCAGCAGGCCATCATGCGGTTGCCCGCCGCGCGCTCGTTGCGGGTCAGGACCACGTCGCGATGGTCGACCGCGCCGCCCAGCACGCGCACTTCGCAGGATCCGCAAAGCCCTTCTTCGCAGTCGCTTTGCACGTCGATGTTGGCGCCGCGCAATGCGGCGAGCAGGGTTTGGCCGGCCGGCACCTGCACGACGATGCCGGAATCCTTGAGCTCCGCCTCGAACGCGTGTTCCCTGGACGGGTCCAGCGTGGCGAGCGTGGAATGGAAATGTTCTACGCGCAGGGAATCCTCGGGCCAGCCGGCGCAGGCCTGCTGCAACGCGGCGAGCATGCGCTCGGGGCCGCAGGCGTAGACCTGGGCGCCAGGCGTGGGCCGGCCCAGCAGGGCGGCGAAATCGTTGCGTCCGCCTTCGTCGCTGATGTGCAGATGCAGGCGTTCGCCGTGCAGTTGCGCCAGTTCGTCCAGCAGCGCCATGCATCCGCGCGTGCGGCCGCTGTAGTGCAGTTGGTAGTCCATGCCCAATTCACGCGCGCGCCGCGCCATGGCGCTGATGGGCGTGATGCCGATGCCGCCGGCGATAAAGACGAGGCTGGCCGCGCTTTCATCCATCCTGAAATGATTGCGCGGCCCGCGCGCCCGCAGGATGCCGCCGGGCCGTACGTGCTCGTGGATCCAGGCCGAGCCGCCGCGGCCCTGTGCTTCCCGGAGCACCGCGATCTCCAGCGTGCCCGGGGCTGCCGGGTCGCCGCAAAGCGAGTACTGGCGCGAGAGCCCCGTGTCGCCGCATTCGATGTCGATGTGGGAGCCCGGCGTCCAGCGCGGCAACGGCTTGCCGTCGGGCGATTCCAGGCGGATCCGCGCGATGCCGTCGGCCGCGCGCGTGACCGACGCGACGCGCAGCTTGCGGCTGATGGCGTGCGTGGACGGTTCGCCGATGCGCACCGGTTGGCGCTGGGAGAGCAGGGCGGAGTCGCGGCGTTCGGGGTTGTCCGCCGGGTCCCATTCGACCCACAGGTGCTCGGGCCCGCGGAACGAGGTATTGGGCACATAGGTGAACTGCTGCTCGGCCAGGCGCAGGTGCGGCAGCCGGCGGGTCAGCTCTTCAAGGAAGATCTGCATTTCCATGCGCGCCAGGTTCTTGCCCATGCATTGGTGCGCGCCGTAGCCGAAGGTCAGCTGGTCGCTGGCGTTCTCGCGGCGGATGTCGAAGAAGTCGGCGTCGGTGAAATGGCGTTCGTCATGGTTGGCCGACGACGATACGATCAGCAGCCTGGCGCCCGCCGGGATCGCCACGCCGGCGATCTCGGTGTCGCGCGTGGCCAGCCGCCGCCATGCCGCGACCGAACCGTTGTGGCGCAGGCATTCCTCGACCGCATTGGGCAATAGGCCCGGGTCTTCGCACAGTTCGCGCCAGGCGTCGGGGTGCTGCAGCAGCAGCTTGATCGCGTTGGCCGACGCATTGGCGGTGGTTTCGTGTGCCGCGACGATGCCCGCCATCATCATGGAATGCAGGTAGGAGTCGGTGACGACATCGGGCAGCTCCTGCTGCTTGCGGATGCCGTACTGCATCCAGCCGGGGGCGTCGGGATCCTGGCGCATCTTGTCCAGGATGCTGCCGGCCAGTTGCCAGAAGTTGCCCACCGCGTGGGCCACCGCCACCTGTTCTTCCGGCTTGGGCCGGCCCCAGGTATTGACGGTGTGCGCGATGGAGTAGGCGCGCAGGCGGTCCATGTCTTCTTCGGGCACGCCCAGAAAATGCAGGGCGACGGTGAGCGGCACTTCCCACAGCATCTGGTCGACCAGGTCGGCGCGGCCGTCGTCGATGAAGCGGTCCACGTACTCGCGGGTGAGGCGCCGCACCATGGGTTCGTGGTGCTTCAGGGCTTCCGGCGTGAACGGGTCCATCAGCGCGCGGCGGCGCGGCATGTGGGCCGGCTCGTCTTCGTTGACGAGGGTGCGGTTCATGGCATAGCCATAGCTGGCCAGCACCGCGTTGGCCTCCGGGCCGGTCGGGGTGATCTTTTCCAGCGCGATGGACGGGCTGAACGTATGGTTGTCGCGAAACACCGCCTTGATGTCGTCGTAACGGGTCACGACCCAATAACCCAGTTTGGGGCTGTAGAACACGGGCTCCTTGTCCCGCGCCCAGCGCACATACTCGGGGGGATCCTGCTGGTAGCCGTCGCCGAAGGGGTCGAACTCGGCGGCTGGCGCGCTGACGGGACAGCCTTGGGCCCGCGCGAGGGCGGCGTGGTCGATGGGACAGCCGCCGGCATTGCCGTTGACCGCAACTTCGGTTGGGGAAGAATGTGCCATGTCGATCACTCCGCATTACAATTGCGTAAATCATATACGCATAGCGTAAATTATCAATTGGGGTAACCTCCGGGCAGCATCCGCCGCGGGCCGCAGACCCATCCGATCGCCGACATGAACCAGACTTCCGACCCGTTCTCCGCCGCCGTCCCCGCCGAGCCTCCCCGCACGCGGGAACGGCGCCAGCGCGTGCAGGCCGCGGAAACCGGCATGGCCGTGCTGAAAGGGCTGGGCCGGCTGGGCGGCCGCGCCAGCCTCACGCTGCTGGCCTCCCAGGTGGGCGAAAGCCCGGCCAAGGTGCACCGCTATCTGGCGAGCCTGATGGAAGAAGGGCTGGTGTCGCAGGACGCCGCCAGCCAGCAGTACTTCCTGGGGCTGGAAGCGATGCTGCTGGGCCTGGCCGCCTTGCGCCAGGCCGATCCCATCCGGTTATCCGAAGGCGGGCTTATCCGCTTGCGCGAAGACCTGGAGGTGACGTGCTTCGTCGCTGTCATGGGCAACAAGGGGCCGACCATCGTGCGCTTTGAAGAGCCGGGCCTGCCCGTGACGGTGAACGTGCGGATGGGTTCGGTGCTGTCGATGCTGTGGTCCGCCACGGGCCGCGTGTTCCTGGCCCTGCAGGACGACGCGCGGGTTCGCGCGCTGGCGGAAGCCGAACTGGCGCGCGCGCCGGCCGAATTGCGCGAGCAGCTCGATTCCGAAGACCCCATCGGACATCTGCGCCGGCAGGTGCTCGAACAGGGCTGCGCCACGGTGCGCGATACCAATCTGAAGGGCATCAGCGCGGTGTCGGCGCCTTTGTTGAACCATAGCGGCCGGCCGTGCGCGGCGCTTACCGCATTGGGCGCGACCGGCGGATTCGATGCGACGCCCGATGGGCCGATCGCCCAAGCCGTACGCCGGGAAGCCGAGGCCGCGAGTCTCCTCCTGGGCTACCGGGCGGCCTGAAAAAAGGGCGCGGGCCGGGCGCTCAGGCCGCCTTCGCCGCCAGCTTGGTCTTGTAGAGCCAGTCTTTGTAGTCGTCCAGGTCGCCGTCGAAGGGGCTGACCTTGCCGTCGGCCACGATGATGAACTGGTCGGTGGTGGCGCGCAGCAGGTGGCGGTCGTGCGATACCAGCATCAGCGTGCCCTCGAACTGCGCCAGCGCATGGGTCAGCGCTTCGCGCGTTTCCAGGTCCAGGTGGTTGGTGGGTTCATCGAGCAGCAACAGGTTGGGGCGCTGCCAGACGATCAGCGCGAGCGCCAGCCGGGCCTTTTCGCCGCCGGAGAAGGGCGCGATGGAACTTGTGGCCATGGCGCCGTTGAAGTTGAAGCTGCCCAGGAAGTTGCGCAGCTCCTGTTCGCGAACGGTAGGAGCCGCCTTGGTCATGTGCCACAGCGGCGATTCGTCGTGGCGCAGCATTTCGACCTGGTGCTGAGCGAAGTAGCCGATGGACAGGCCCTTGTTGAATTGGGTCTCGCCAGCCAGGCCATCCAGCTCGCCGGCAATGGTCTTGATGAAAGTGGACTTGCCCGCGCCGTTGATGCCCAGCAAGCCGATGCGTTGGCCTGCCTGCAATGAAAAGTTGATGCCCGAGATGATGATCTTGTCCGAGGCGGCCTGGGCCTCGTCGCCGCCGCCGTTGCGATAGCCGGCGCTGACCCGGTCCATGGTCAGCAGCGGGTTGGGCGCGCGCAGCGGTTCGCGGAACTCGAACGAAAACTCCGCGGCGGCGCGCAGCGGGGCCACTTCTTCCATGCGGGCCAGCGCCTTGATGCGGCTTTGCGCCTGGCGCGCCTTGCTGGCCTGCGCCTTGAAGCGGTCGATGAAGGACTGCAGGTGCGCGCGCTGGCGCATCTGCTTTTCCATCATGCCCTGCGCCAGCTCCAGCTGCGCGGCGCGCTGGCGCTCGAACGACGAATAGTTGCCCGAATAACGCTTGAGCTTGCGTTCGTCGATGTGGACGATGACGTTCACTACGCCATCCAGGAAATCGCGGTCGTGGGAGATCACGATGAGCGTGCCCGGATAGCGCTTGAGCCAGTCTTCGAGCCAGATAATGGCATCGAGGTCCAGGTGATTGGTGGGCTCGTCCAGCAACAGCAGGTCGGACGGGCACATCAGCGCCTGCGCCAGGTTCAAGCGCATCCGCCATCCGCCGGAAAAGCTGGTCAGCGGCAGGTGCATCTGCGCCTGCGTGAAGCCCAGGCCGGTCAGCAGCTGTTCGGCGCGCGAGTGCACGGTGTAGGCGTCGGCATCGGCGAGCGCGGCGTAGATGTCGGCCATGCGCAGGCCGTTCTCTGCGCTTTCGGGTTCGGCCTCCAGCGCCGCCAGTTCGGCTTCCAGCCGGCGCAGCGTGACGTCGCCGTCGATGGCGTACTCGATCGCGGGACGGTCCAGCGCCGGGGTTTCTTGCGCAACGTAGGCCATGCGCCAGTTGGCTGGGAAGTCCAGGTCGCCCTGGTCCGCGTGCAACGTACCGCGCAGCAGCCCGAACAGGCTGGATTTGCCGGCGCCGTTGGCGCCGATCAGGCCGATCTTGTCGCCGGGGTTCAGAAGCAGGTCGACTTTGTCGAGCAGAGGCTTGACGCCGCGCGCGAGTGAAACTTGTTGGAAGCGGATCATGGATGGTGCGACAGGGGACGCGGCAGGGTTTCCGCCGGCCAGGTGCAGCGCAAAATAATTGGGGAAGAGGGCGCGCACAGGTGGCGCGGCGGACGGACGGACGGGCGTTCGTTCCGCGTAAAGGGCGCTATTGTACCGGGCCGGGCGCGCCGGGCGCGCGCGATGCCGTCGGTGACGGCAAGGTTAGGCGGCTAGCCAGCACCCGCCGCAGGCGAACCGCGTCGCCGAAGCGCGAGCCGCTGGTGCCCTGCGCGTTGAGCAGCACCATGGCCAGGTTGCGCGAGCCGACCTTGACCGCCATGACCAGGCAGTCGCCGGCTTCGCGGGTGGTGCCGGTTTTGGACACAAGAATGTCCCATTGCGGACGGCCCACCAGGATGTTGGTGTTGCGGAAGGTCTGGCCGGCGGCCTGGTAGCTGGTTTCGCCGGTGTATTGCCGGATCAGCGGCTGCGCGGAGATCGCCTCGAGCAGCTTGGCGAGATCTCTGGCCGACGACAGGTTTTCGTTGGACAGGCCGCTCGGTTCGGCGAAGCGGGAGTCGGTCATGCCCAGCGCGCGGGCTTCGGCGTTCATCGCCGCGACGAAGGCGGCCATGCCGCCGGTATAGGTGCGCCCCAGGGCCTGCGCGGCGCTGTTTTCGGAAGGGACCAGCGCCAGGCGCAGCAAATCGGCCCGGCTCAGTTTGGTGCCGGCCGTCAGGCGCGAGGGCAACTCACTGGCGGAGCGGGTATCGCTGGCGTCGATGGTGATGATTTCGTCCATGGGCAAGCCGGCCTTGACGAGCGTCAGCGCCGCCATGAGCTTGGTAATGGACGCGATGGGCCGCACGACGTCCTCGTTGCGCGCGAACAGCACTTCGGAGGTGTCCATGTCCTGGACCAGGATCGTGCTGGACTTGAGCTTTTCGATTTCCTTGGCCGGGTTGCGCGTGACCAGCGAGGCGTTGGCGGCAGCGTCCGGGTCCTGCGGTTCGGGCTGCGCGCCCCAGCGCTGGACCGCGATGCGCTTACCGTAGCCATGCAGGCACATCGGCAGGGAGGGTTGCGAATTGCAGGGGTGGAAATTGGCGGCCTGGGCCTGCGCCGTTGCCGGCAAGCCCGCCGCGGCGGCCCATAGCGCCGCCGCGCATAATGACATCGACATTTGCCGCAAGACCAGCGCCACGACCGCTCCCCGATTCACCGGCCCGCGCCTGGCGGCGCGTTACCGGCAATATGTATTTGAAAGCTGATATTACAGCGACTGCTGCGGTTGTCGCCGCCGTATTTGCCCGCCCGCATGCCGGCGAAGCCTTCGCGGGTGATTTCGTCTTCCGTCCGGGCGCGCTAGGCGCGCGCGATGGCTTCGGCCAGCGCCAGCACGCGTTCGGCCTCGCGCGCGTGCAGGTTTTCCACCAATGTGCCGTCGACCACGGCCACGCCCAGGCCGGCGGCCTGCGCGGCCAGCCAGGCGTCCAGGCGCTTGCGCGCGGCGGCGAGTTCTTCTTCCGTGGGGGCGAAAGCGGCGTTGGCCGCCGCGATCTGGTTGGGATGGATGAGCGTCTTGCCGTCGAAGCCCTGGTCGCGTCCCTGTTTGCAGGCCGCGGCCAAGCCCGCGTCGTCGCGCAGGTCCAGGTGCACGCCGTCCAGCACGGCCAGGCCGTGGGCCCGCGCCGCCATGACGGCAAGCGAGCGGGCCAGTAGGGTTTCGTCGCGCGACGGGGTGTGGCGCGCATGCAGGTCCTTCACCAGGTCCGACGTGCCGACGACGATGGCGGCCAGCCTGAGATGGCCAGAGGCGATGGCGTCCAGCCGCAGAAATCCCAAAGGCGTTTCCGCCATGGCCCACAAGGGCAGGCTGCCGGGCGCGCCGGCCGCGTCCAGCGCCTGCGCCAGCGCGTCGAGCTCGGCGGCCGATTGCACCTTGGGCAGCAGCACCGCGTCGGCGCCCGCCTGGGCGATGGCCTGGATGTCGTCCCGGCCCCAGGGGGTGTCCAGCGCATTGATGCGCACCACGCATTCGCGGCGCCCATAGCCGCCGGCGCGCAGGGCCGCGGCAACCTGTTCGCGGGCCAGCGCCTTGGCGTCGGGCGCGACGGCGTCTTCCAGGTCGAGGATCAGGACGTCGGCGTTCAAACTGCGCGCCTTGTCCAGCGCACGCGCGTTCGCGCCGGGCATATAAAGGACGGAGCGGCGGGGGCGGATGACGGAATTCATGGGACGGACCTCAATGCTTGGCGTTGCCGACGATCTGCACGGGAACGGTGCACACGTAGCCCACGCCGTATACGGTGCGGATGCCGATGTCGCCGCCTGTCTGCGCGCGCAGCTTGCGCCGCAGGCGGTGCATATGGGCGTCGAGCCGGTGGGTGTCGTAGGCTTCGGCGCTGGCGCCCAGGGCTTCGATCAGGCGGGTGCGCGACAGCGGCAGGGGCGCCGCCTGGATCAGGGCGCCGATCAGCCGGCTCTCGGTATCGGTGATGTCCACGCTGACCTGCTCGGGCGACAGCAGGATGCGGCGCGAGGGATCGAAGCGCCAGCCGATGGCGTTGGCCCCTGTGCTGCCGCCGGACGGAACGACGCGCAGACGGCGCGATAGCGCCACCAGGGTGGCACCCAGTTCGGCCAGGTTGACCGGCTTGGTCAGGTAGTGGTCGGCGCCCAGGCTCAGGCCAGACACCTTATCTTCGCTCAGCAGGCGGCCGGTGAGCATGATGATCCCCATGGACGGGAAGGACGTGCGCAGGTGCGAGACGCGGGTCAGCGCGTCGCCATCGGGAAGCATGGCGTCCAGCACGAGGATGTCCGGCGTGGCGGTCAGCAGCAGACGATCCAGCTCCGCCAGGGAACCGGCGGTGAAAATGGCGCTGTCCACGCCTAGGCCGTGGATGTATTCGGCGATGGTATCGCGCCAATCCCCGTGGTCATCGACGATGATGATTGTCACGGCGACGCCAGCGCCAGCGGTTTCGCGCGACGCGCTCCATGGGCAAACACGCTATCCGCTCCTTTCATATGAGGCTTCTTATCGGGGCCGCTCGCAGGGCTGGCTGGGCCTGGTCGCCTCTGCGTCGCCCGCGCCTGCGGAGAATATCACCAACGCCATTGCGGCGCCGCAGCGAGGATCAAGGATCCCATCTGGCCGCGGAAGAATCATGGGGTGGTCAAAAAATGAGCAGCCCGGTCCGCATCGCCCGAACGGCCATCAGCCGTGTGTACGACGCCGGTTTATCCACAGAAATTGTGGATAAACACCGACGCTGTGGATACCTGCTTTTTACGTAGGCAGATGCTCCACCGGAACGCCGGGCGGCACCTTGCGCAGGCGGTCCCGTTCGATGCGCACCGCGGCGAACCGCGACTTGCGGGCCGCAGCGTTCTGCAGCAGGACCGACAGCACCGCGCCTTTGTCCTGGATCCACTGGGTTTTGCCCCGCAGCAATTTCATGGCGTTCTCAGCCGTGCCAAGGCGGTATGAGGTGGCGTCGATCTGGACGGCGTGCTTGCCGTCGAACAGTGACGCTTCCTGTTCGGTGAGCGCGGCGGCATCGAGGTTGCTGCTGTCGTGGTCGATGCGATAGACAAACTTCAAGCCGCTATGCGGATCCTGCACGACGATGAGTTTGTCCGAGCCGGAAACGTCGGACAACATGCCGATCACCGGAGACTCGACCAACTGGTTGCCGCGCTGCTCTTCCGTGTAGAGGAAAATGGTGGGGCGCGCCTGCGCGCCGAAGACGGGGGGTGTGCGATCCATACCTGACGAAATGAGTGCGAGGGGCGGGCGCGTCGGCCCGGACAAGCTGAGAAAAGAACGAAAGGCGCCGCCGGTGCCCGCGCAAGGCTCAGGTCAGTGTGAACAGGCCCTAGGCGGGACGGCGCAGGCGTGCCAACAGGCGCGCTTTGACCGAAGGCCAGTCTTCGTCGAGGATAGCGAAGTAGACCATGTCGCGGGCGCGGCCGGACTGCGCGATCAGGTGCTTGCGAAACACGCCTTCCTCCACGCCGCCGATGCGGAGTATGGCCTGCCGGGACTGCGCATTGCCCAACTCCGTTTTGAACACGACGCGTATGATACCAATTGTTTCAAAAGCGTGCTGCAATAACAGGAATTTGGCTTCGGTGTTGGCGCCCGAGCGCTGGCTGGAAGGCGTCAGCCAGGTGGCGCCGATCTCCAGCCGCTTATGGGCGAGCGCGATGTCCATATAGCGGGTGGTGCCGATGACTTGGCCGTTGTCCTGGCGCACGATGACAAAGGGCAGGCAGGTTCCGTCGTGTTGCGCGGCCAGGGCGCGGTCCACGTAGCGCCGCATGTCGTCGGGCGTCTCGACGGGTTCGGGTTGAAGGCGCCAGAGCTCGGGATGCAGGCCGATCTGCGCGAGGTCGCCGGCGTGGCGCGGGGCCAGCGGTTCCAGGCGGACGATCCCGCCATCGAGCGTGACGGGCTGCAGGGAGGGCAAGGTCATGGCGCGTTCCTTTGAGGCGCGGCGCGCTTGGGCCTGGCTCCGCGCAGGAGAAGATTCTACGCCCTCGCGCAGGCTTGCCGAACCCGGGCGGCGAGCGCAGAATGCCGCGCATGAAAACAGACGTTGTGGTTCTCGGAGCGGGCATCGTGGGCGTCAGCACGGCGCTCCATCTCGTTGGGCGCGGCCGTTCGGTCGTGCTGCTGGACCGGCGCGCCCCGGGCGAGGAAACCAGTTATGGGAACGCGGGGCTGATCGAACGGGCCAGCGTGATCCCCTATGCGTTTCCGCGCAACTGGCGCAGCCTGTGGCGCTACGCCAGGAACAACACGCCGGACGTCAGTTATCACCCGCGCTTCCTGCCGCGGATCGCGCCTTGGCTGTTGCGGTATTGGTGGCATTCCGCGCCGGAGCGCCTGGCTCGGGCCGCCGAAGCGATGCTGCCCCTGATCGAACGCAGCGTGGCCGAGCACGACGCGCTCAAGGACGACGCGGGCATTGCCCATCTGTTCCGCCGCAACGGCTGGATCGACGGCGTCCGCACCGAAGCCGGCCTGGCGCAGGCTATCGCCGAGGCGCAGGCGCTGGCACCGTATGGCCTGGACTACCGCGTGCTGGACCGGCAGGCGCTGGCGGCCCTGGAGCCGTCGCTGTCTTCGCGCATGGCGGGCGCGGTGCACTGGCTGGATCCGGTCAACGTATCGGACCCGGGCGCGGTGACGAAGGGCTATGCCGCGCTGTTCGTGGCGCGCGGCGGGGTGTTGGCGCAAGGCGACGCGCGCAGCCTGCTGCGCGAGGGCAAGGGCTGGCGGGTGCAGGGCGATGGCGCAACGATCGAGGCCCGCGACGTGGTCGTGGCGCTCGGGCCCTGGTCGCCGGACGTGCTGCGGCCGCTGGGCTACCGCATCCCGATGGCGGTCAAACGGGGCTATCACCAGCATTTCGCGCTGGAGGACGGTGCCAGCTTGTCGCATCCGGTGGCGGATATCGAGAGCGGGTTCGTCGTGACGCCCATGACGCTGGGCGTGCGCCTCACGACCGGCGCGGAGTTCGCGTCCCGCGACGCGCCGCCTTCACCTATCCAGATCCAGCGCACGCGCGCGCTGGCCGCGCAGCTTCTGCCCCTGGGCGAGGCGGTCGAGCGGGAGCCGTGGATGGGGTGCCGGCCGTGCATGCCGGACATGCGGCCCGTGATCGGGCCGGCGCCGCGCCATCCCGGCCTGTGGCTAGCGTTCGGGCACGCGCATCACGGCTTCACGCTGGGCCCGGTGACGGGCAAGCTGCTGGCCTGCCTGGTCACGGGCGAGGCGCCGGACATGGATCCGGCGCCTTACCGCGCGGATCGTTACGCCTGAGCGGCGGATGCCGCTTTTTCGCGGCGGCGGCGCACGGCCTGCGCCAGCGTGTCCAGCACCGGCGCGGTCTGCGACCAGCCCAGGCAGGCGTCTGTAATGGACACGCCGTGGCGCAGGGGTTCCCCGGCTTTGAGGTCCTGGCGGCCTTCCTCGAGATGGCTTTCGATCATGACGCCGGTGATGCGGGCGTCGCCCTGGGCGAGCTGGGCCGCGATGTCGTTGGCCACGTCGACCTGCCGCAGGTGCGACTTGTTCGAATTGGCGTGCGAGCAGTCGATCATGACCTGTTCGCGCTGGCCCGCCTTGCGCAGCGCGGCGCAGCAGGCGTCGACGCTGGCGGCGTCGTAGTTCGGGCCTTGCTTGCCGCCGCGCAGGATGACGTGGGTGTCCTGGTTGCCGCGGGTTTCAAAAATGGCGGCCATGCCCATTTTGGTCATGCCCATGAAGGCGTGCTTGGCGCTGGCGGCGACCATGGCGTCGGCGGCGATCTGCACGCCGCCGTCGGTGCCGTTCTTGAAGCCGAGCGGACAGCTCAGGCCGGAACTGAGCTGGCGGTGGCTGGGGCTTTCGGTGGTGCGCGCGCCGATAGCGCCCCAGGAGATCAGGTCCGCGATGTATTGCGGGCTGAGCAGGTCCAGGAATTCAGTGGCGATGGGCAGGCCCAGGCCGCTGATGTCGAGCAGCAGTTCGCGCGCGCGGCGCAGGCCTTCGTTGATGCGGAAACTGCCATCCAGCCGCGGGTCGTTGATGTAGCCCTTCCAGCCAACGGTGGTGCGGGGCTTCTCGAAGTAGACGCGCATGACGATCAGCAGGTCCTGCTTGTGCTGGTCGGCGGCGGTGCGCAGCTGGCGGGCGTATTCCATGGCCTGGCCATGGTCGTGGATGGAGCAGGGGCCCACCACCAGCACCAGGCGGTCGTCGCGGCCGTGCAGCACGTCGGCGATTTCAGCGCGGCTGTACTCGACCAGCGTCTGGATCTCGGTGGACACAGGCAGTTCGTCTTGCAGGAGAGCGGGCGAAATCAGGGGCCGCACCGCGCTGATGCGGGTGTCGTCCGTGCGAGTGTTGTCCTGGGTGGAGTCGGCCGCGCCGACCTCGCGGTCGTGCAGGGGATCGTCAATGCGGGTCAAGGGAAGCTCCGTGCCGTGGATGCGGGAAAGACGGCCATTATCGCACCGCGGGAGCCGCCCAGCGACAGCCGGTTGCCTCCGTCCGGCTGATAACGCCATTTCTACGCCTATCGGCGATGTTGCTGCATTAACCCGTTAGCGATAAGGACAGGCGCCGCACGGATGCCTTAGCATTGTGGTGACAGAGTTCCCGCGGCCGCCTGCAAGGGCCCGCCCTATATGACTAGGACGGTAGACGATGCCTAAGACCAACGCCGGCGCGACCCGACGGATTCTCCTGGTGGAGGACCATCCCGTCGAACGCGCCTACCTGCAGAACCTGCTTTTGGCGCTTGGTTACCGGCGGGTCGCGGGCTTGGGCAGCAGCACCGAGGCCATCAGCGCGCTGGCGCGCCAGTTCTACGACGTGGTCGTCAGCGACATCGTCATGGGCGAGGGCGACGGCACGCGCCTGCCCAACGAGCTGCGGCGCCTGGTGGACGCCGGCCGGCTGAAGAGCATGCCGCCCATCATCTGGATCAGCAGCCTCAGCGATGAACTGCTGCAGTCGCACGTGCGCCTCGCCCTGCAGGCGGGGTGCCCCTCCGCGCAGGCGCTGTCCAAGCCGGTATCGCGCACGGCGATGCAGCAGGCGATCAAGGCCGCGTTGCGCAGCGTCGATGAAGACGATGCGGCATCGCCGCGGCAGAACGCCGTGCGGCGCGACGTAATGGAGGTGGCGCTCGGCCACGCGCTGATCACCGGCGCGGGCATGAGCGTGGTGCTGCAACCGCAGATGAGCCTGTCCACGGGCCGCGTGCTGGCGGCCGAGGCGCTGTCGCGCTGGGAGCATCCGGAGCTGGGCATCATCTCGGCGGCGGACTTCGTGCCCGCCGCGCACCGGCTGGGCCTGGACCGCATGCTGTTCAGCCGCGTGACGGACCGCGTGATCGACGTCCTTAAACGCATGCACGGCGAGGACATCGCCGTGCCCATCGCCATCAATGCCTCCGCCTCCACCTTGTGCACGCGCGACCTGCCGGGGCTGCTGGAACAGCGCGTCGGGCTGGCGGGGCTTCCGGCCCGGCTGGTCAAGGTCGAACTGACGGAGGACGAGCCCGTTACCGACTGGCTGGCCCTGTCGTCGGTCCTGAACCTGCTGCGGGTGCGGGGCTTCGAACTGGCGATGGACGATTTCGGGGCGGGCATCGCTTCCATGCGCCTGTTCTCGGCCATGCCGTTCACCGAGCTCAAGATAGACCGCGACTTCATCGTGCACATGCACCGCGAGCCCGCTTCGCGCGCGGTCGTGGCCGCCGCGATCGAGATGGGGCGGGTGCTCGGCCGCCGCGTGGTGGCCGAAGGCGTCGAGCACGAACGCGACGTGCAGCTGCTGCGCGAGCTGGGTTGCGACGTGGCGCAAGGCTACGGCATTTCCGTGCCGCTCGAGCCCGACGCCTTCATCGACTTCTGCCGCCAACACTGAACCCGGGCCCGGGGCATCGGGTATCCTGGCGCTTGCCGGGCGATTCCAGGCGGTTTCGATTCCGCGGGAAATTGACCCG
Organism: Achromobacter agilis; assembly: GCF_900496965.1. Classification (GTDB taxonomy): domain Bacteria; phylum Pseudomonadota; class Gammaproteobacteria; order Burkholderiales; family Burkholderiaceae_B; genus Achromobacter; species Achromobacter agilis. The sequence goes on along the minus strand of NZ_UFQB01000010.1, from coordinate 129,482 downwards.
GATCAAGCGGGCGGCCGGGCGCGGCCAAGCGCCATGCGCGGCGGAACTACCATTGATCCATGGCGGCCTGGCCAGTTGGCGGGGCCGCCGGTTCGAGATGGAGTGATGAATCGATGCGACGCATCCTGGTGGCAGTTCTATTGATTTCCCTGCTGGCGTGGGCCGGCGCCTACTGGGCCCAGCCGCCGGCGCAACTCAATATCTGGACCGCGCGCGACCAGCTTATCCTGCTGACGGGCCTGAGCGCCTATGCGCTGATGGCTCTGATCATGCTGCTGGCGGTGCGCCCGATGTGGCTGGAAAGGCGGCTTGATGGGCTGGACCAGATGTACCGCCTGCACAAATGGAGCGGCATCCTGGCCACCGTGCTGGCGGCGGCGCATTACCTGATCAAGATAGGCAAGCCGGTGCTGCTGGCCATGTTCGACCCCGTGGCCAAGACGCCGCGCACGGCCGCCTTGCTCGACGCGTTCCGGGGCTCGGCCAAGGACATCGGCGAATGGGCGGTGTGGATCCTGGCGGCCCTGGTGCTACTGACGCTCTGGCGCCGCTTCCCGTATCACATCTGGCGCCAGGTCCACCGCATTTCCGCCGTCATTTTCCTGGTGGTCGCCTTCCACGGTGTGGTGCTGACGCCGGCGGCCTGGTGGTCGCAGCCGGCAGGCTGGCTGGTGGGTGCCTGTACGGCCCTGGGCGGCGTCTGCGCCCTGATGGCGCTGACCGGCAGCATTGGGCGCGGACGGCGCTACAAGGGCCAGGTGCTGTCCATCAACCCGCTTTCGGACGACATCCTGTCGCTGACCTGCAGGGTGGAGGGCAACTGGCATCATCGCGCCGGGCAGTTCGCCTTCCTGACCGCCGACCGCCGCGAAGGCGCGCATCCGTTCACGGTGTCGGGCGCGGATGACGGCACGGGACGGGTGGAGTTTTCCATCAAGGCGCTGGGCGACTACACGCGGCGCCTGCAGAAGAGCCTGGCGGTGGGGCAGGCGGTGACGATCGAAGGGCCTTACGGCTGTTTCGACTTCCAGCGCGGCGACGGGCGCCCGCAGATCTGGGTGGCCGCCGGCATCGGCGTCACGCCCTTCATTTCATGGATGGAATCGCTGCAGTCGCAGCCCGAGAGCGCGCCGCTGGCCACGCTGTACTACTGCGCCCGCAACGCCGATGATGCCCCGTTCGCCGAGCGGCTCGAAGCGCTGTGCGCCCGCGTGCCGAAGGTGACGCTGCATGTGCGCTATAGCGATACCGAGCGGCCGCTGACGGCGGCCGAACTGGCGGCGGACCACAAGCCCGGCGCGCCCTGGCCCAGCGTGTGGTTCTGCGGGCCGATGGGATTCGCGGACGCGCTCAAGGACGGGCTGCACCGGCGCGGCATGCCGGTGAGCGAACTCTTCCACCAGGAAGCCTTCCAGATGCGCTAGCGCTTGCGCCCGCCTCAAGCTAGGCGTTGCCCAGGCGCCGGGCCTCAAAGGCCCGACACCTCGATGTCGCCGGGATATTCGACAGAGAACTTCAACACGGTTTCGCGGGACTTGCCCGGCTCCATTTCCCAGTCCCAGGCGAGCTTGCCGTCGTCTTCGCGCTTGATCTCGCGGTCGGCGGGCGACAGCAGCTTGACCACGATCTTCTCGTTGCGCGACACGGGCAGGCGGTCCTTGAAGGACACTTGTTCCTTGGTCGCCTTGTTGTTCTTCACGGTGATCTTGTACTCGTAAGTCACGCGCTTGCCGCTGCCCGAAAAGCCCGTGCTCTCGGTGTAGCGGTTCACCAGCTGGCGCTTGATCGAGATTCCCTCGTCCGCGCCCATCGCCAGTTCGACCTTCTCGCCCGGCATTACCGCCTTCAGGTTGCTGGAGGCGACGAAGGCGTCGTCCAGGAACGTATTCAGCGGGCCGGCCAGCAGAGGGAAGTCCGTGTTGTTGCTGGCCTGCGCGGTCAGGTAGACCGCTTCGCGCAGCGCGGGCGTGGCCTGGTACTGGAGCGTGGCCGGCAGCTTGGCGGTCGTGATGGCCACGCGCTGCGAGGCATTGTCGGATAGCAGGGTGGCGGGGTTCTTGATCTGGAACGAGGCGCTGGTGGCTTCGTTCTGCACCTGGGCGGTGGACACCGCGATGGCCTCGGGCTCGGGTTGGGCCGCGTCGAGCGCCCCGCCCGCGAAAGCCGGGCTGCTTCGCGCGCGGCGTTCGGCCGCGACTTCGGCCTGCATCTTGGCCACGGGCGCGGCGGCGGGACGGGGCGGAGGCGGCGGCGCCGCCACGTCGATGATCCAGGGCCGGAGCGTGGGCGCGCCGCCGCCCAGCGCGGGCCGGGCGGTGGACAGCGTGAGCTTGACGTTGTTCCAGTCTTCGCCCGTGTTCTGGCGGATGACGCCGAAGTAGCCCAGCTCCACGCTGCGGTCCGCCAAGCGCAGGCGCGCGTCGTAGGCGGGCGTCCAGCGCGCGCCAGCGACGGCGTAGGACAGGTTCAGGTCGAGCTTGCCCGCGCGGGCCAGGTTCACGCGCAGCGTCACTGTCTTGGTGCGGCGGCCGAGCGCGTTCTGCAGCTGGCCCAGCTCGTTCTGGAGCGCGGCGATGTCGCGATCCAGGGCGGCCTTCTGCTCGGCGACCCGGCGCAGGCCGGCGAGCGTCTTGGACAGCGTGTCCGCGCTCAGCGACTGGATGGCTTTCAACTCGTCCAGCGTCAGGCGCGCGCCATCCTTGGCGGGTTCGGTGGCGCCGCGCTGCATCATCAGCACCAGCTCGCGCTGGTTGTCCAGCACGGTGGCTTCATCGTCCAGCAGCGCCTGCCGGCCTTCCAGCCCGCGCAGCTGTTCTTCCAGCTGCTTGACGCGTTCGTTCGGGGTGTCGGCCTGATAGGCGTCGCGCACCTTCACATCCAGCAGCGTCGCCTGGCCGGTGCTCTTGGCGGACACCTGCAGGGAGTTCTCCTGCAGGGATGCGGGCAGTTTTTCCAGCACCAGCTCGTGTTCGCCGGCCGGCAATTCGCTGCTGGCGGCGCGGGTCACCACGGCGCGGTCCTGGTAGACGGTCACGGCGCCGATGGAAGAGGCCAGGCCGGCGGCCGCGCCCAGGCCGGGAATCGTCGCAAGGGCCAAGGCCAGGAGGGTACGTCGCACAGGGTCACCTTTCAGGGCAGGTTGGAGGGTCGGGGCGCCGCCGGAACCGGGGCCGGCTCGCCAAGCGCGCCAATGTACATTGCCGTCCGGACGGCAGGTTTACAGAAGGTATCAAACGCGACAGGGCGATACGGGAGGGCGTTGCCGGGCGCCGCTCGGCGGGCATCAGGCCTCGGGATGCGCCAGTTCGCGCAGCATGTCCACGGCGTTGCCTGCGGCGATCGACCGGTCGTGGCGGCGGTAGGCCATGTCCAGCAGCGCGTGCGGGGCATCGCCCTTGATGGGCCGGTACTCGATGCCTTGCGCGCCCATGTGCCGCATGGCGGCCGGCACCACGGATATGCCGACCCCGGCGGCGACCAGGCTCACGATGGACGCCATTTGCGGCGCTTCCTGAATCACCCGCGGCAGGAATCCGGCCCGCTGGCAGGCGGACTGGATGGCGTCGTAGAGGCCGGCGCCGATGGGCCGCGGATACAGCACGAAGTCCTCGTCCGCAAGCGCAGCCATCGGTATGGCGCGCTTGCGGCTCAAGGGATGATCGGGGGGCAGGGCGACCAGCATGGGTTCGTCCAGCACGCGTTCGGATTCGAACTCCGGGTCCAGCATGTAGGGCGGGCGCACGAAGGCCACGTCCACGTCGCCGGCCCGCAGGCCGCGCAGCAGGGAAATGGTATTGCTTTCGGTAAGGGTGACGCGCACGCCCGGGTACCGGTCGCGGTAGGCGCGGATGGCGCGCGGCAGATAGGGATGGAAAACGGCCGAGGCGGTGAAACCCACGGTGATTGCGCCGCGTTCGCCGCGCCCCAGACGGCGCGCAGTGTCCACGGCGCGGTCGGCGCTGGCCAGGATGGCGCGCGCGTCTTCAAGGAATTGCGTGCCCGCTTCGGTCAACGCGATGCCGCGCGGCAGCCGCAGGAAGAGCGGCGTGCCGATTTCGCGCTCGAGCTGCTGGATCTGCTGGCTCAGGGGCGGCTGGCCGATGCCGAGCCTGGTGGCGGCCCGGGTGAAATGCAGCTCTTCCGCGACAGCGGTGAAGTAACGCAGGTGGCGCAGTTCCATGGCGATGGAGGGCTATCGTTATTAAATATGGTCGATACCAGTTTCATATATTGGACATATGGACCGGAAAAGTCTACCTTGAATGGGCGGGTCAGGGCCTCTGCCACGCCTCCTGCGGTGTGAACAGGCCTGCTGCCCGGCGCCTTTCGAGATTTCAGATGTCTACCCCTCCAGTCAGTTCCTCGCCAGAAACCGCCGCGCCGGCGGTGCCTTCGGCTGCGTCTTCCCCCGATTCCTCCCATTACCCTGCCCGCGGCACGCCCGGGTTGCGCCGCGCCCAATGGGCCTTGTTCGCGGCCGGCTTTTCCACCTTTTCGCTGTTGTATTGCGTGCAGCCGCTGATGCCGCTCTTCACCGGCGCGTTCGGCGTGTCACCTGCGCAAAGCAGCCTGGTCCTGTCGCTGTGCACGGGTTTGCTGGCGGTGGCGATCTTCTTCGTGGGCCTTTTTTCGCAATCTTTGCCGCGCAAGCGCGTCATGGCGCTGTCGCTGTTCGCCTCCGCCGTGCTGGGCACGGTGGCCGCCTTTGCGCCGGACTGGCACAGCCTGCTGGCGCTGCGCGCGCTGCAAGGCGTGGCGATGGGCGGAGTGCCGGCGGTCGCCATGGCCTACCTGGCGGAAGAGGTCGAGCCCGAGACCCTGGGATTCGCCATGGGGCTGTACATCAGCGGGAGCGCCTTTGGCGGCCTGTCCGGGCGGGTCATCACCGGACTGGTGGCGGATCATTTCGGGTGGCGCGCCGCGCTGGGCACGCTGGGCGTGCTGGGGATGGCGGCCGCCGTGCTGTTCGTGTGGCTGCTGCCCGCGTCGCGCCGGTTCGTCCCGCAACAGGGCAGGGGATGGGCAGGGGTGTGGGGTGACGTGCGCGCCGGCGCCCGCGCCCACCTGAAGAACGGCCCGCTCTGCGGCCTCTTCGCCCTGGGCGGCCTGCTGATGGGCGCGTTCGTCACCGTCTACAACTACGTGGGCTTCCGCCTGCTGTTGCCGCCGTTTTCCTTGAGCCAGACCTTCATCGGCTTCATCTTCGTCGTATATCTGGTGGGGATTTTCGCGTCGACCTATTTCGGCCGGCTGGCGGATCGCCATGGCCGCGGCGCGATGCTTTGCGCGGCGACGGGCCTGGCGCTCGCGGGGCTGCTGCTGACACTGTCGGAGTCGCTGCCCATCCTGATCGCGGGCATCGTGGTGTTCACTTTCGGCTTCTTCGCCGCCCACGCGGTGGCCAGCGGCTGGGTAGGGCAGATGGCGCGCGGCTACAAGGCGCTGGCGGCCTCGCTCTACCTGCTGGTGTACTACGTGGGATCGAGTGTCCTGGGCGCGCTGGGGGGCCAATTCTGGACGGCCGGCGCCTGGCGCGGCGTGGCGGAAATGACGGGCGGGCTGCTGGTGTTGGCGCTGGCGATCAGCGCCGCGCTGTACTGGCGCACGGGCCGCGTCGCGGCCGCCGCGGCCGTGGGGCGCGCTTCATGAATTGAAGCAGCAGGCATGGCGGCGGCGAGCCCGCCTCAAGACCGGGCCGGGGCTGCGGCTGGGGCCGGCTGGCTGCCGGCGAGGGGGGTATCCAGGCCTTGGCTCAAGGCGGACAGCAGCAGGTGCGGAGGCAGGTCCAGCCGTGCCAGCAGGACGCTCGATTGCGCCAGTTTGACCAGCGCTTCGCGCCCTTGGCCGGCCAACCAGCGGCAGGCCTGTTCCGAGACAGGCGTACCACCCAGGGCCGGGGTATTGCCCTCGCGCGCCAGGCGCTGCAACAGCAGCAGGTACATCAGATTGGTTTCGTGGATGTCGCGGAGGAGTTCGGTGGACTTTGGCATGGAATATCCCTGACGCGCGCGCCAGCGTGCCGATTGTCGATCATATTTAAGCGATCGGATGACGTCATTAGTGGATTTCCCGGTGCCATGCGGCGGGTAGGGATATCGCAATAAAGATAGTAAGTCTCATTTACTATTGCAGTTGGCCAGGCGCGCGGGGCGCGCCGTTTCCATTCCCGATTCGAGGGCCGCGATGCATCCTTCTTCCTCCGACAGCCACGACCTGAGGCGCGAGCATGCCGCGCTGCTTGCCGCCTACGGGCAGGCCCAATCACATTGCAGCCGCCTGCTGGCCGCGCAGGCGGCGCGGATCCGTTATCTGGAGACAGAGGCGATGCAGTTGCGTGCCGCCGTCATCGTGCGCGACACGGCGCTGGCCTGGGCGCGCGAGGACCGCAAGGCGCTGGAGGTCTCCATTCCGGGGCTGCCCAAGCGCATCGCGCTGGCGCGCACCGTGACGCAGTTGATGGAGCGGGTGCAGGCGCTGATGCGCGAACGGCTGGCCTGGCAAGGGCGTAGCGGCGGCGCGCGCGGAGCCGAACCGCCCGGCAACGAGCCGTCCGGACGGCCGCCGGCGCCCGTGGCGATCGCGCTGCGCCGGAAATCGGTGTTGTGCGTGGGCGAGGACGCCATGGCGCTCGCGCTGACGCGCAAGATGGTCGAAATGGCCGGTGGCCGATATCTCGGCCACAGCGGCGGCGGCGATGCGGATGCCGATGCGCTGGAGGCCAGCCTGGTGGAAGCGGACCTGGTGATCTGCCAGACGGGGTGCGTCAGCCACGGCGCCTACTGGCGCGTGAAGGATCACTGCGCCCGCACCGGCAAGCAATGCGTGCTGGTCGACAAGCCGGAGGCGTTGAGCGCGCTGCGGCTGGAGCGGGAAACGTTGCGTCAGGTTACCTAGCGTTTCGGCACGAGGCCGGCCCCCGCAATACAGTCGTTCTGGTAAGGGGGCCGAAATGCTGACGAAGCGAGACCGCGTCGCGCTTCCCTGGACGGATACGCTGGCCCGTCTGGAAGACGAGCGCATCATGTTGGAGCGCATTGCCGCCGGCGTACCGTTGGCGCAGGTCCTGGAGCATGTGCTGCACGCCATCGAAGCGCAGTCCAGCGTCGAACTGCGGGCCTCGATCGCCCTGGTGGACGAGGCAGGCGTGTGCCTGCTGCACGGCGCGGCGCCCAGCTTGCCGGAGGCCTATAACGCGGCGGTGGACCGGGCATTTATCGGGCCTGCCGTGGCGTCCTGGGGAGCCGCGGCCCATACCGGATGCCCGGTCTACGTCGAAGACATCGCGTCCAGCCCCAACTGGGAGCCATGGCGCGACCTGGCGCTGGCGCATGGCCTGAGGGCTTGCTGGTCCACGCCGATCAAGGCGCCCGACGGCAGGCTGCTGGGGGTTTTCTCCAACTACTACAGCACCGTCCGCTCCCCCTCGGCGCACGATATCGACGCGATTGCGCTGGTGACGCGCAGCGCTGCGCTGGCCATCGAACGCCACTTGACCGAGTCCGCGCTGCGCCAGAGCAACGAGCGGTGGCGCGGCATGTTCGAAGGGATGCAGGAGGCGCTCTTTCTCAGCGAAGCCTTGCGCGACGAGGACGGCCGCATCGTCGACTTCCGCTTCCTGGAGGTGAATCCGGCTTTCGAACAGCAAACCGGAATGAAGGAAGGGGATACGCTTGGCCATACCCTGCGCGAGATGATTCCGGGCGTACGCGGACAGATCATGGATTCATTCGCTCGGGTCGTGGAGACGGGCGAGCCGGCCAGGTTCGAATTCACCGCCCCGGCGCCCAAGGAGGCCTGGTACGAAGCGCGGGTGCGCAAGGATGGGCCGGACCGCATCATGACGATCTTTCTGGACGTGACGGCGCGCAAGATCGCGGAAGCCGAGTTGTGGGAAGGCCAGCACCGCAAGAACGTCCTGTCGGCGCTGGGCGACCGGATGCGGGAATTGCACCTGCAGGCGGCGATCGAGCAGGCCGCCTGCGAAGGGCTGGGCCAGCACCTGGCGCTGGGAATGGTCGCCGTGCTGGACAGGGCAAGCGAGGACGCCCGGCCCGCGCTGTCCATGTGCTGGAACTTCGGCGCGGACCGGGATTGCGAACCGTCCCTGGTGCTGGAGCGGCTTGGCGATGAGTACGATGCCGCCCTCGACAGCGGACGCACCGCGTATCTGCAACCCTTCCTGGCCCAGGCCGAGGGCGATGTCCGGCCGTGGGCGATCGTGGTTCCGTTGCGCCGCTGGGGAAGGCCGGGCGGCGCCATTTTGGTGCGGCCGCAGGCAGGCAGTCGGCTCAAGCATGGCGACATCGCCTTCATCGAGGACGTGGCCGAGCACATGTGCAATGCGGTCGAACGTTCGCAGTACGCGCGCATTCTGGAACAGCGCGTAGAGGCCGCGATCGCCGAACGGGACCGCATTTGGCGGCTGTCGCCCGAACTGCTGGCCGTGGTCGACCGGAAGGGGCGTTTCGTGAGCGTCAATCCTGCGGTCCGGCCCATCCTGGGCTGGAGCCCGGAACGGTTCCTGACGATGAGCCTGCCGGAATTGATACACCCGGACGACCTGGCCGCCACGCTGGCGGCGTGGACGCGCGGCGCCAGCGACGAGCCCCAGCAGGTTGTGCGGCATCTGGAGAACCGGGTGCTCAAGCGTGACGGCGGGTATTGCTGGATGACGTGGAGCATGTCCTCGTCGCAAGACAATCTGTACATGACGGGCCGGGACGACACCGATCTGAAGGCGCAGGCCGAGGCCTTGCGCGAAACCGAGAACGCCCTGCGGCAGTCCCAGAAAATGGAGGCGGTAGGGCGCCTGACCGGCGGCATCGCGCATGACTTCAACAACATGCTCCAGGGGGTCTCCGGCGCTCTCTACCTGATCGAGCGCAAGCTCGCGGCGGGCGCGCCCGGCCAGGCCCTGCGCTTTGTCGCGGTGGCGATGGATTCGGCGAATCGGGCGGCGCATCTGACGCAGCGCCTGCTGACCTTTTCGCGCCGCCAGCCGATCGATCCCAAGCCGTTCAGCGTAGCGTCTGCGCTGCAGTCCATGGCCGACCTGTTTCGCCGCTACACCGGAGAGCGGGTCCGGCTGGCGTTCGACTTGGAGTCCGGCCTGTGGACCGTGTGCTGCGACAAGAATCAGTTCGAAAGCGCGATGCTTAACTTGGTGATCAACGCGCGCGACGCCATGCCGGAGGGCGGGGTGCTGACCATCGCGGCGCGCAACGCGCAGGCGGATGATCCGTCCCTGCGCCTGGTGACGGACTTGCCGCCCGGGGCGTTCGTCGAAGTGTGCGTGTCGGACGTGGGCTGCGGCATGGAGCCCGACGTCCTGGCCCACGCGTTCGATCCGTTCTACACGACAAAGCCGCAGGGTGAGGGAACGGGTCTCGGGCTGTCCATGATCTACGGTTTCGCCAAACAGGCCGGAGGCGTGGCTACCCTGGAGAGCGCGCCGGACGCGGGCACCAAGGTAAGGTTGTACCTGCCTCGCTACGAAGGCGCGATGGAACAGGCGACGGCGCATCAGCCGCCCGCGGAGCCCGTGCGCGGCATGATGCGCCAGGCGGTGGTGGTCGTGGTGGAAGACGACGCGAACGTGCGCGACATGGTGCACGAATGCCTCGCGGAGCGGGGGCTGCAGGTGCTTACCGCCGCGGACGGCCAGGCGGGGCTGGAACTGGCGCTGTCCACGCGCGACATCGACTTGCTGGTGACGGACGTGGGCCTGCCCGGCATGAACGGCCGGCAGCTGGCGGACGCGGCGAGGGCGGCCTATCCCGGCTTGAAAGTGCTGCTGATGACGGGCTACGCCGGGAATGCCGCGCGGGGCCGCGACGTCCTGGATCCCGGCATCGAGTTGATCGTCAAGCCGTTCTCGCTCGATGTGTTGGGGGAGCGCGTTCAGCGCATGCTGGAAGCGGAAGGCAAGCCTGGGCCGGCCCCCTAGTGCTGCCGCCGCAGTTCGGCGGGCGGCACCCGCAATTGGCCGCGATATTTCGATACCGTGCGGCGCGCCAGCAGAATGCCCGTGGCCGCAAGCTGCTGGGTCAGCGCCACATCCGACAGCGGCATCGACGGGTCCTCGGCGTCGACCATTTCCTTGATCAAGGCGCGCACCGCCGCCGCCGAGCAGGAACCGCCCGATTCGGTGGCCAGTTCGCGCGAAAAGAAATGGCGGAACTCGAAGACACCGCGGGGTGTCACCATGTACTTGCCTACGGTGGCGCGGGACACGGTGGACTCATGCATATCCAGATCGTCCGCCACCTCGCGCAGCATCAGCGGCCGCAAAGCGACGTCGCCGTATTCGAAGAAGGTCTGCTGGCGCTTGACGATCGCCTCGGCCACGCGTTGTATGGTGGTGTAGCGCTGCTCGACGTTGCGCACCAGCCAGCGGGCTTCCTGCAGTTCCTGGGCCATGGGGCTGCGGTCGTCCAGCCGCGCGCGCCGGAACAGGTCGGCATAGGTGCGGTGCAGCCGGGCCTGTGGCATGGCGCTGCGGTTGGGCAGCACGCGCCAGCGCGCCTGCCACTTGTCCACGAACACGTCGGGAATCACATACACGGGCGCATCGGCGCTGTAGCGCCCGCCGGGCTTGGGGTCCAGGCTGCGGATCAGCGCGCAGGCTGCGCGCAGGGCATCCTCCGTGCAATCGAGCACGCGCCGCAGCCCGGCGCAATCGTGCTTTGCCAGCCGCTGCAGATGTTCGCGCGCAATGCGCAGCGCCAGCGCACGGATCTCGGGCGGCACACCGGCCGCGGCGGAAAGCTGCAAGGTCAGGCATTCGGGCAGATCGCGCGCCGCCAGGCCGGGCGCATCCAATTGCTGCACGAGGTGCAGCGCGGTCATCCATTCGGACTCGTCAGGGACCGGGTCCAGTTCCGGGCGCGCGGCATCGCACAGGCTGGAGAGCGGCGTGCGCAGATAGCCGTCGTCGTCCAGCGCATCGATGATGAATTCCGCCAGAACGCGGTCGCGCGGCCCGAGAGGATAATTGCCCAGTTCCTGCGACAGAAGCTGGCGCATCGAGAGCGAGGCACAGGCCCATTGGGCCTGGTCTGCGCCGCCATCGCCCGGCGCGCGGGTGGGATAGTCGCCAGAGTAGGTGGGCGCGTCGGGCGGAGGCGCCTCGCTATCCGCGGCGGGCGCGGGCGTTTCGGACCGGGCCGCTTCATGGCGGGCCTGCGCATCGGGAATCGGAGACAGCACGGCGGCGGGCTGTTCGGCATCCTGTTCATCGGCGTCTTCGAGGAACGGATTGGTCGCCAGCGCATGCTCGACCGCGGTGGTGAATTCAAGCGCGGACATCTGCAACAGCTTGACGGACTGCTGCAGGCGGGGCGCCAGCGTCATCTGCTGGCGCAGGCGCAATTCTTGCGTAGGGTAGCCCAAGCGAATCTCCGGACAGGGCCGCCGGCTGGCGGCGCACTCCCTGGGAATACATGCAAGAAGCGTGCCAATCGGCCCCGCCGGGCAGGGGCAGGAGGCGCGCGCGTGGCGCTGCGCCGGTCTTACAAAGCGCGCGGTAAGAATTGCTCAGCCGCCTGCCTCGTCCGTTGCGTCTTTGTCGTAGGCGTCCAGCCGGTTGTAGAGGGTTTTCAGGCTCACGCCCAGGGCTTCGGCGGCCATCCGCTTGTCGCCCGCGTAGTGCGCCAGCGTAGCGAGGATGAATTCGCGTTGCGCCCGCAGCAATGGCGTGCCGATAGGGAGGTTCAGCGCGCCCTCGCGCATTTCGGCGCGCCGTTCGCTACGTCCCCGTGCAAGCATGACGGCGTCCAGTTCGTCATCCGCCATGATGTACGCGCGCTGCACAGCATTGCGCAGTTCGCGGACATTGCCCGGCCAATCATGCAGGGCCATGGCCTCCAGCATGCGCGGGGCAAACGTCTTGCCGGTGCCGTTCTCGCGGTTAAGGGTATCCAGGAACTGGTGCGCCAGCACCAGCGCGTCGTTCTCGCGTTCGCGCAGCGGCGGCACGCGCAGCGGGATGACGAGAAGCCGATGCAGGAAGTCCTGCCGCAGCCGGCCGTCCGCAACCGACGCGGCCGGATCGCGGTTGCTGGCGCAAATGACGCGGACGTTGGCCCGCAGGAGGTCGGAGCCGCCGACGCGCTGGTATGTGCCGGTTTCCAGCACCCGCAGGAAATGGACCTGCATATCCGGCGTCATCTCGGTCACTTCGTCGAGGAACAGCGTGCCGCCGCTGGCATATTCGAAGTACCCGGCGTTCTGCGAAACCGCGCCGGTGAAACTTCCTTTTTCATGGCCGAACAGTTCCGCGTGCGCCAGCGTGCCGTTGATGGCGCCGCAATTCACCGCCACGAACGGCTGGTCGCTGCGTTCGCTTGCCTCGTGGATCGCGCGCGCGACGACTTCCTTGCCGGTTCCGCTTTCACCCACGATGAAGACGCTGGCATCCGTCGCCGCCGCCAGCTTCAGCTGGGCGCCCAGCTTTTGCATCGCGGGTGACAGGCCGGTGGCGTCCATGAGGACGGTGAAGGGCGCGGGTGCGGCGTCGCGTCCGGTATTGAGGGTGCGATTTGCCATGCTGATTCCTTGGCCCGGCCGGGCCGCAGCTGTAAAAGTATCGTACGGGACCCCGAGGCATCGCATGCGACGAGTTGCAAGTATTCGAAAACATTGTTGGAAAGCATCGAATAGTTGCCTACCCCGCCGCACGAGCCGCTATGCTGAACCGTGGCCCAACAAGGAGCAGAGCATGCCTCATCTGCTGATCGTCGATGATGACGCCGCGATACGGGAGACCCTGGCCGAGATCGGCCGCGACCGCGGCTTTTCGGTGGCGTTGGCGGCAAGCATCAAGGACGCGTTGATCCAGCTCGAACGGCAGGTGCCCGACCTGGTCCTGACCGACGTCCGCCTGCCGGAAGGCAGCGGCATGGACATCTTCAAGAACGCCGCGGCCGCCAGCGCGGAAGTCGTGGTGATGACCGGCCACGGGACCGTGGACAATGCCGTGCAGGCATTGCGGCTGGGCGCTACGGACTATCTCGTCAAACCCATCTGCATGGAGCGCCTGAACGAGATCCTTGCGCGCATCGCGGCCAGCGCGGGCGAGGAAACGCCCGGCGCGCCGTTCGAAGAGCCGGGGCGCTTCGGAAGGATGTATGGCGCGTCCGCGCGCATGCTCGAGCTCTACCGCCAGATCGGGCGCGTCGCGCCCACCAGCGTCACCGCGCTGGTGATCGGCGAAAGCGGCACGGGCAAGGAACTGGCGGCGCATGCCATCCATGAACTCAGCCCGCGGCGGCAGCGGCCGTTCATCGCGGTCAATTGCGGGGCCATTTCGCCGAACCTGATCGAAAGCGAGATGTTCGGCCACGAGCGCGGCAGCTTTACGGGCGCCGACCGCCAGCACAAGGGCTACTTCGAACGCGCCGATGGCGGCACCCTGTTCCTGGACGAAGTGACCGAGATGCCGCCGGATCTGCAGGTAAAACTGTTGCGCGTGCTGGAAACGGGCCAGTTCATGCGGGTGGGCACCAACCGCGAGATTGCCTGCGATATCCGCATCATTGCCGCCACCAACCGCAATCCCGAGCAGGCGGTGCGGGAAGGCAAGCTGCGCGAGGACCTGTACTACCGGCTGAGCGTCTTCCCCGTGGAATTGCCGCCGCTGCGCGAACGCGGCGACGACATCGCGCTCCTGGCGCAGCGCTTCCTGGCCGCGCAGAACCAGGAGTCCGGCAAGCGCAAGGATTTTTCGCCGCGGGCGCTGGCGGTGCTGAAACAGTACGACTGGCCGGGCAACGTGCGGGAACTGAAGAACTTCGTGCGGCGCGCCTTCATCATGGCGGACGCAGACGTGCTGGACGCCGACATGCTGGTGCCGCAGATATCGCCTTCCGGCGCGGCGGAAGACGGGCAGGTGAGTGTGCCGGTAGGCGAAACCCTGGCGGAAGCCGACCGGCGGCTCATCCTGGCCACGCTGGAGCGCTGCAACGGCGTGAAAAAGCAGACGGCGGCGATGCTGGGCATCAGCCCCAAGACGCTATACAACCGCCTGGAAGAGTACGCCGCGGCTGGCTATGTGCTGCCGGGCGAGCCTGCTCCGCGGCCGGGGCCTCCACGCGGGAACTAACGGGAGACGAGCATGAGCAACGACAAGAAACCCGACACGGGATCGCAGGCCAATACCCCGCAGGACGAAGCCGAAGCCGCGCGCCGCAGCGGCCAGTTCGGGGCGGACAAGCCAGCCTTCGGCAAGCCGCCGCCTCCCGGGCGCGCCTCGGACAGGAAGCCCAACGAAAAAGGGCCGGAGTACGAGGAAGGGGGCCAGTACCCGGGAAAGCGCCCGGGCGGGAAGTAGGGCGGCCAGTCCAGCCACGGCAGCCCGGCGGGGCGCGACGGGATCGCCATGGTGCTGTCCTGGTGGCGGGCTTCGACCTTCGCGGCAAGCGGCGTGCCGATCCCGGGTATGGCAATTGCTGCGGCTTCCGGTATGCCATCCATGCACCGGAGATCCCCCATGTCCTTGATTGTCGCAGCCAGGTTCGACACCTTCGACCAAGCCGCCGAGGCCGCGCGCAGGCTTTTCGCGGAAGGATTCACCGAAGACGACATCCATACTTTCTACCTCAACACGGCGGGCGAACACGCGCGCTTCCCGATAGGCGGGGATCGCGCGGCGGATCCCGACGCGCGAGGCGGACACTTCGGCGCCGTGGCCGGCGCGTCGGCGCTGGGCCTGCTCTTCGCGCTCCTGGGCGGCTTGATCGCGGCGCGCCTGGCGGCTTCCATCCTGCTGGTGATCGCCGCCGCCGGCGTCGGCGCTTATCTGGGCGCGCTCGCCGGCGCCCTGTGGGTGATCGGCAGGGGACGCCGCGCGCAGCCCGGCGTGCCGCCAGCCCCGGACGTGCATCCGGATCTGCGCCAGGCCGGCGTGATGCTGGCCCTGCATGTGTCTCCCGAGCGCGATGCGCTGGCGAGAACGGTGCTGAGCCAGGCCGGGGGCCGCGACATCGAACGGGCGCAGGGCCGCTGGCTGGACGGCAAGTGGGAGGATTTCGATCCCTTGACCCCGCCGCGGCGCGCGGACACGCCGTCGCTGGCGGGGTGAGATGTACGCAGCGCCGGCGCAGTGACGGCGCCAGGAGACCAGTATGAGCAAGACCTTATGGATGCGCGGCGCGGCGGCGGTGTTGTTGTTGGCGCTGGCGGCCGCCCCAGGGCCCGCGTACGCGCAGGGCCTGGCCGAAGCGGACGCGCGCTTTCTGCAGGCGGCGGCCGGCGCCGGGCTGTTCGAGATGGAAGCCGCGCAGCTGGCGCAACAACGCGCCGACAGCAGCGAAATCAAGGCCTACGCGGCGAAGATGCTGGAGCAGCATCGCGCCATGAACGGCGACATCAAGACGCTGGCTTTGCAGAAACAGGTGACGCTGCCCGACCGCCCGTCCGAGCCGGACCGCGGCACGTTGGAAGCACTGCGCGGCAGGAAGGGCCCCGATTTCGACGTCGTGTATGTGAAGAAGGCCGCGGTGGATGCGCACGTCAACGCCAATCGCCTGTTCGAGACGGCGGCCCGGCAATCCGAGGATCCGCAAGTGCGGGATTTCGCCGTGCGGTCCTTGCCGACCGTGGCGGAGCACCTGGCCATGAGCCGCGTGCTCCAGCGCGGCACGCCGGCCGGTCCGGATAAATTACAGCCCCCCGTGAAGGGCGAGGCACCGGCGGTGTCGCCGGCCTCCCGCGAGGCGCCCGCCCTGATCGTGCCGGAGAAGTAGCGGCAAGCGCGGGCGGGCAGGCCGTGGACGGCGCAGCCATGCGGCCGCCTTATCGCCCCAGCTTCTTCAGCATGCGCGGCCCCACCGTCCTGCGCGCGGCCTCGTAGCCGCGCCATGGGTCGCCCAACTCCTGTGCAAGGTCCATCGCGTTGCGGATGTTGTAGGCCGCGCCGCGCAGGTCGCGGCCCGATTCCAGGGCATCCCAACCGACCGGCATGGACACCGGGGCGCCGGCGCGCGCCCGGGCGGAATACGCCGCAATGGCCGTGGCGCCATTGCCGTTGCGCAAGTAGTCGACGAAGATGCGTCCCCGGCGGCGCGCCTTGGACATATTGGACGTGAAGCGTTCCGGAATGACCCGGGCCAGCTCGTCGGCCAGGGCGTGCGCCAGGCCCTTGACGGTTTCCCAGGGCTGGGTCGGACGGATCGGTGCGACCAGGTGCAGGCCTTTGCCGCCGGTGGTCTTGAGAAACGGCGCGAGGCCGATTTCCCGCATCAGCCCGCGCGCCAGTTGCGCGCCTTCGGCCACAGCCTTCCACGGCACGTCCGGGCCCGGATCGAGGTCGATGGTGATGCGGTCGGGCTCATCGGGATGGGGAGCCCGGCCACCCCAAGTATGGAATTCGATCACGCCGCGCTGCACCAGCGCGAGCACGCCCTCGACAGAGCGGATCAGCAGGTGTTCGCCGTCGCGTTCCAGACCCTCGGGCAACTGGCCGCTGATGTGCTTCTGGAAAAAGCACGTGGCATCGGTGCCATCCGGACAGCGTAGCAGCGCAATGCGCCGGCCTTGCAGGTGCGGCAGGATCAGGCGGCCGGCCGATTCGTAGTAGCGCGCCAGGTCGAGCTTGGTGGTGTCGGGGTCATGGATGATCACGCGCGCGGGGTGGGTGATGCGCGTTTTGCCCACCTTGCCGTTCGCGGTGGCGTCCGAATCGGCCGGCGCCACGGCCGCCTCGCCGCTGACTTCGCTGGCGGGCTTGTCGTCGCGCAGCCCGACGAACGATGCCTGGCGCAGCAGCTTGTCCCGGGTCAGGCTGGCATAGTGGATTTCCGCGACCAGCTGCGGCTTGACCCAATGGATCCCGCCCGCGCTCCGGCCATCGCGGCCGGGGCCCGGCAGTTCGGCGTCGAAGGGGCTGGCATCGGTTTCCAGCGCGCTCAGTTTTTTGTGGAGCGATGACAGGGTGGCGGCGCTGAAGCCCGTGCCGACCCGGCCCGCGTATTCCAGTTTCCTGCCTTTGCGCAGGCCCACCAGCAGCGCGCCGAAGTGCTTGCGCGAACCGCCGGGCGCGGTGTAGCCGCCGATCACGTATTCCTGCCGGGGCCGGCACTTGAGTTTCAGCCAGGCGGTGCCGCGGCCCGCGGTGTAGCGCGAATCGAGGCGCTTGCAGATCAGCCCTTCCAGGCTCAGCCGGCAGGCCTCGGACCAGGCCGCGCGGCCTTCGGTGCCGTCGGCTACTTCGAGGCGCTGGGTCATCAGCAAGGGGCCGGCTTCGGGCATAGCGGCCAGCACCGCTTCCAGCCGCGACTGCCGCTCGGACAAGGGCAGGGCGCGCAGATCGGCGCCGTCCCAGTAGGGCAGGTCGAACGCCATGAAGGACAGCTCGGCGGTCCGGCCGTCCAGGGCGTTCTGCAACAGCTGGAAATCGGAGACGCCGCGTTCGTCCAGGCAAACCACTTCGCCGTCCATCCAGCCGTCGGGCAGGTCCAGCGCGCTCAAGGCCTGCGCCAGGACCGCCATGCGGCCGGTCCAGTCCTTGCCGTTGCGGCTGACGAGGCGAGCGCGTCCCTGCTTGAAGCGGCACAGAATGCGATAGCCGTCGTACTTGACCTCATACGACCAGCCGGGGCCTTGCGGCGGGGCGTCGACCAGGGTGGCGAGTTGCGGCTCCAGGGTCGCCGGCAGCGGCGCGCGACGGCCCGCCGCCTGGCTCGCGGGGGCCTCGGCGTCGTCGCCTTCCACGATGGCGCCGTCATCCAGCTTGCGCAGCAGCCATTGCTTGCCTTCCTTGCCCAGCCGCAGCAATGCCCAGGCGCCTTTGAGGGTACCGCCGTTCAGGGTAAAGCGCAGATGGCCCCGGGCGAGCCCGTGCCTGGGGTCGCCATCCGGCGTCCAGGTTCCGCAGTCCCAGATGTCCACATGCCCCGCGCCATAGTGGCCCTTCGGAATGTCGCCTTCGAATTTTCCGTATTCGACCGGATGATCCTCCACCCTGATCGCCAGGCGCTTCACATCCGGATCGCGGCTCGGCCCCTTGGGCACCGCCCAGCTCACCAGCACGCCATCGAGCTCCAGCCGGAAATCGTAATGCAGGGCACGGGCCTCGTGACGCTGGACCACGAAGGACAGCGCGGTGCCGGCGCGGGCCTTGGGCGCCTTGCCCGCGGGTTCGCGGGTGCCGGTGAAGTCGCGTTTCTCTCGGTACCGGGATAGCGGTCCGCTCATGGCGCCTCCCTATGCGGCCTTGCGTTTGGCCGGCGCGGCGGATTTGCGGGCGGAGGTTTTCTTGGCGGCCGGCCGTTGCCTGGCGGGGGGCTTCCTGGCAGCGCCGCGTTCTTCGACGCTCTGTTTAAGCAAGGCCATCAGGTCGATCACCTTGGCGGATTCGCGAGGCCGTTTCGCGTCGGGTTCGCTCAGCTCGTGGGTTTTGCCTGCCTTGACCTTCTTGCCGATCGCTTTCAGCAGGTCTTCGCGGTAGTCGTCGCGGTAGGCCGCCGGGTCCCAGGGGACGGTCATATCGTCCACGAGCCGCATCGCCATGTCGCGTTCGCGCGCGGCGGGAGCGTCCGCCTTGCCGCCGGGCAGGTCCAGGTCTTGCGCGGAGCGCATCTCGTCGGCGTAGCGCAGGGTGATGAGCATCAGGGCGTCGCCCTGCGGCAGCAGCGCGCACAGGTACTGGCGGGTATGCAGGACGACGCGCGCCAGACCCAGTTTGCCGGCCCGCCTGAGCACTTCGCGCAGCAGGGCATATCCCTTCTCGCCGCGGCGGTCCGGCGCAAGGTAATAGGGCGTGTCGTAGTAATAGATGGGAACTTCCGCGGCGTCCACGAAGCCTTGGATCTCCACGGTCTGCGTGGCGGCGACGTTGGCGCGCTTGAAGTCTTCATCGTTCATATAGACGTATTCGCCTTTCTCGTACTCGTACCCCTTGACGATGTCCTCCGAGGCGATGGCCTTGCCGGTGCGCTTGTTGATGCGCTGGTAGCCGACGGGCGCATTGTCGCGGCGGTCTATCCAGTCGAAATCCAGCCGGTGCGGCCGCGTGGCGGCATGGACCACGATCGGCACGTGCACCAGGCCGAACGAGATCGCGCCTTTCCAGATGATTCGCGCCATGGCCGGCTCCAGTTGTCGGGGACGTACTGGCCAGCAAGATGCGTGCCCGGCGGAGCCAGCCCCCAAGCGCGTCTACTGGCGGCCGACCACGACGCCGAACAGAAAGGCCGCGCCGGCGACGAGCCCGATCGCCTGCCACGGCCGGGCGTGGATGTACTCCTCGGTGCAGTCGATGGTTTCGCGCATGAGGTCGCTCGCGTTGTCGGAGGCGTCGCGCAGGCTGCGGCGGGTGGCCCGCAACTGCTCCGACAATCTGGACCGGAGCGCTTCCAGGTCGGTGGCGTCCTTGTCGTTGAGCGTGGCCTCGAGTTCGTCGATCCAGGACTCCGGGTGCCGCCCGCGGCGGCGCATGCCGCTGTTGTCCGGGCCGTTCTCGGGGAAGTCGGAGGGCAGGGGGGTGTTCGTTGTAGCCATCGAAAGCTCCTGACGGTCGGGCTGGAAGTGCGCCTGCGCGGGCCGGCCCGGGCGGCCGCGCGGCAAGTCGTGCATTACGGTTCGAGCATGTCGCGGCATGCCAGCGTGCAGCTCAGGCAGGCGCCCGCGCAGATCTGGCAATGCTGCGCGCCGTGCGCCGAACATTCGCGCGCGCAGGATTCGCAGACGAGCGCGCACAACGTGCAGAGCGCGGTAGAAAACTCGCCGTCGCGCGCCAGCATCGCCGCGCACAGCCTGCAGACCGCCGCGCAATCGGTGCACAGGCCGATGCAATGTTTCATGCGGGCGGGATCGTCCTCCAGGCACATTGCGGCGCATACATCGCAAGCAATGGCGCATTCATAGCAGGCTTGCACACATTGCTGGAAATTTGGGTCTCGCATTGCATCTCCTTGTGAGTTGCGGTTCCCGCGCAAGCAGCCGGATGACAACGCTAAGATACTGCCGCCGCGCGGTCCCGTCGACGTTCCGCGCATGCCGGGTAAACCAGACCCCTCCATACAGGACGAAGCCGCTCGCGGCCAGCGAGCCGCCGGGCGCCGGGAACGGCACTTGCTGCAGATGGCCAGGATTCACAACCGGAGGCCGCCATGCAACCTGCCATCTCCCTGCACGTTCCACCCAAACCGGATCCGATCCCGCCGGGCTCGCCGCCGGGCGACCTGCCCGTGGATCCCGACACCGACGAACCGGACGTCGACCTGCCCCCGCTATCGCCGCCGGGCAAGGACATCATCCCGCCCCGGGACGCGACGCCTGCCTGCCAATGAAGAATTCGAATCGATAAATAACGAGGAGTCGCCATGTCGACCATTCTGCTGATCGTCCTTATCCTGCTGCTCTTGGGCGCGGTGCCCGCCTGGCCGCACAGCCGGGGCTGGGGCTACTACCCCAGCGGCATCCTGGGCATCCTGCTGATCATTCTGATCGTGATGTTGCTGACGGGACGCCTGTAGCGCTGCGGTCGAGGCCGGGGCCGCATACTGGCCGCTTGCCGGCCGGTACGCGAGCGGCCGGGTGGCGCGCAGGGAAGGCGCAGCGTAAGATGCCCGGGTTTTTGCGCAGCTCCGCCGCCCGCGGCATTCCCGACCATGACCATCCCTCTGCTTATCCTGATAGAAAGCGTGCAGGATTACCTGCCGGTATTCGAAACGCGCGGTTTCCGCCCCATTTATGCACCCACCGACGAATCGCGCGCCCGCGCGATCCGCGATCACGCGGATGAGATCCGCATCGTGCTGACGCGCGGCGCTACCGGGCTCTACGCGAATGAGATCGCGGCGCTTCCCAAACTTGAAATGATCTGTTCGCTGGGCGTCGGGTACGAGAACATCGATCTCGCGGCGGCCGCCGCGCGCGGCATCGTGGTCACGAACGGCCCCGGCGCCAACGCGGTGGCGGTGGCCGACCACGCGATGGCGCTGCTGCTGGGCGCGGCGCGCCGCCTTCCGCAGGCCGACGCCTGGGTGCGCCAGGGGCATTGGAGCGGCTTCATGGGGCCGCAGATCACGGGCAAGCGCCTGGGCATCCTGGGCCTGGGCACGATCGGCCTCGAGATCGCCAAGCGCGGCGCCAACGGCTTCGGCATGCAGATCGGTTATTACAACCGGCGCGCGCGGCCCGAAACCGGATACCGCTATTTCGACAACCCGCGCGCGCTGGCTGCCGAATCGGATTTCCTGGTGGTGGCCACGCCCGGCGGCGCGGCCACGCGGCATCTGGTGGACGCGGACGTGCTGCAGGCATTGGGCCCAGGCGGTTATCTGATCAATATCGCGCGCGGCAGCGTGGTCGACACGGCAGCGCTGATCTCGGCGCTGGCCGCCAACCGCATTGCGGGCGCTGGTCTGGATGTGGTGGACGGCGAACCGGCGGTCCCGGACGCGCTCAAGCGGCTCGACAACGTCGTGCTGACGCCGCACAGCGCCGGCCGTTCGCCGGAAGCCGTGGACGCCACGGTCATGCTGTTCCTGGACAACGCCAGCGCGCATTTCGCCGGCAAGCCCGTCCTGACGCCGGTCGCGGCGGCAGGGGCCGCCCGGCTCGCGGCAGGCTAGCCGGGCGCCTCAGGACGCTAGTGGGAGAACATGACCGGCACGGTCATGCTCTTCAGGATGGACGCGGTGGCGCCGCCCAGCGCCCACTGGCGCAGCTTGCTGTGGCCATAGGCGCCCATGACCAGCAGGTCGGCGCTGTAGTCGGCCACGGCGTTCAGGATGGTGCTGCCCACGCCAACGCCCTTGACGTCGCGGCGGACGTGCTCGGGGGCCGGCATGCCCTGGGCCACGCAATAGCTGGCCAGATCCTCGAACGGCAGCTCGCCCTTGCCGTTGGATTCGCCTTCGTCCATGGTTAGAACGATCATGTGCGAGGCCAGGCGCAGGATGGGCGCGGCGTCGGCCAGCGCGCGGGCGGCCTCGCGGCTGCCGTCCCAGCAGCACAGCACGCGGTCGCCGATGACGGAAAACTCCCCGCTGGACGGCAACGCCAGGACCGGCCGGCCGGCGGTCAGCAGCGTCTGTTCGACGAACTCGATTTCGTGGGCAGCCTCGACGTCCTGGCGGTTCTCCTGGCTGACGATGATCAGGTCGCTGGTGCGGCCCAGCAGCGCGACGGTGGCGCTGGGCGAGGACTCCCCGGTGCGCACGACGGCCGGCACGTCGGAAGCGGCGGCGGCGGCCAGGAAGCCGTTCTGCACCGCGTCGCGGCTTTGCGTCTGGATTTCCTTCATGACGGCCGTTGCGCGCGACATCAGCACGGACTCGCCGTAGTAGTACTGCGGCGGCGCGGCGTTGGCATAGATGCCGACCAGTTCGGCCTTGTGGCGCTTGGCCAGGGCAAGCGCGGCGTCGATGCGGCGCTTGCAGTCGAATCCGTGGTCCAGGTGGACAGAAATACGGCGGTACATATAGGCCTCCTTGGGTTTGGCGTCCGATACTGACATCGTTGCTCGTTCCACAAAGACGGCCCTTGATGCGTATCAAGCCGCCGCCAGTTTCCTGGATGCCGCGCAAATACCGGCCTTATTGCGCGGGTGGCGCGCGTTCCACGCGTTCGCGCAGCTGCCGTATCTGGCGCGCCTGCTGCGCGATGCGGTCCAGCGGCCCGGCCAGGTCGGGGCTGGCCCGGGAAATGGACGCCGGCAAGGCCAAGGGCCGCGCGTCCGGCTCCGGCGCCTGCCCCTGCGGATGCAGCGCGCTCGCCAGCGCCTGGCCATAGCCGCGCAGCGCGGCCGCCGCGGGCGTATCCGCCGGCAGCGGCGGCTGGATTTCCAGCACCGTGCCCGCCGCCGTGATGCGCCGCATGGCGTTAAGCAAATTTACCGCCGTATCGACGTTGCGGTCACGATGTACCGGATTTTGTTGCAAGCGCTGCAGCGATGCCTGCGCATTGTCGGCGGACAAGCAGGCTTCGCGGCGCAGGCCCACGACGTCCGGCGCGCCGCTGTCGCCGGCCTTGCGCCGGGCTAGGGCCTGGGCGTAGGCGGCGTGGCGCTCCAGTGCGCGCGCCAGGGCGCCGGCCAACTGGCGAGGCTCTTTTTCGGGCCAGACCAGAAAGCCCACCAGCAGCGCCAGGATGCCGCCCAGAACGCTGTTGAAGGCGCGCAGCGCGGCCAGCGTGGGCTCGTAGATTTCCGGCTGCTGGATGTGGGTGACCAGCACGAACTGGGAGGTCAGGAAGAAGGTGAACAGCGCATAGTGGATGGTGCGGGCGGCGAACGTGCCCAGGGCGATGGGCAGCACCGCCAGCGCCACGGACAGCGGCGTGCTGAGCAGCAGGCCCAGCAGGGAGGCGCCGATGGCGCCGGCCACACTGCCCAGGACGCGCTCGACGGTGCGCTGCCAGGTGGTCGCGAAGTAGGGCTGCAGGATGAAGACCAGCGTCAGGGACATCCAGTAGCCGTGGTTGACGGCGAAAGTCTTGGACAGCGCGACAGCGATGGTGGCGCCGATGCCCACGCGCAAGGCGTGGCGGAAGGCGTCGGACTCGAACCGCAGATTCTGCCGCAGCGTGCGCCAGGCGTTGCGCGCGGGATGTTCCGCCAGGCGTTCGCGGGCCGGCGCGGCGGGCGCATGGCCGTGGTCGAAGATCGATTGCGCGACGGCTTGCGCGGTCTGCTGCAGGCGGTCCAGCACGGGCGCCATGCTGGCGAGATCTGGCGCGTGGGCCAGAGCGCTGCCGCGCAGTTCGTGCAGGCCGGCGGTGTAGTGCGCCAGCCGTTCGCGCAGGCATTCCGCCTGCCTGGCGTCGTTGACGTCTGACGTGCTGGCGATGGCGTTGCACACGGCGGCATAGCGGTGCAGCGCGTGCGAAAGATGCGCGCCCGCGCTGCGGCCGAGCCAGCGCGGCGCGTTGGATTCCAGCAGGTCGGCGGCCGCCACCAGCGCGATGAAACTATCCTCCGCGCTGTCCAGCAGGTAGAGCAGCTGGTGCGAGCGAGACTGGCGGGAAGGGCGCGTGTCCTGCACTTCGCGGATGCGCACCCGCGCGGCCTCCAGCGCGGCGCGCTGGGCGCTGCGCTGCGGCCGTGTGACGGCGGTCCAGTCCTGGGGGCCTGCGGCGGGCGCCAGGCCGGAATACAAATGGGCCAGCGCCGCGGCAAAGTCCGCCAGGCCGCGGTAGCAGTGCGCGACGGCCAGCGTCGCGTCCTTCCAGGGGCGCCGCCGCCAGACCAGGGCCGTCATCAGGATGGCCCAAACCGCACCCGCCAGGAAGAACAGGGTATATGACAGGCTCTCCGCCAGGGTGGCGGTGGGAAGTTCCGCCGCGACGACGAAGCCGGCCGACAGCAGGGTGCCGACGATGGCCGCCGCCGGGCCCAGCACCCGGAGCAGGCCGCCGAACGTGCAGCACACAAAGGTCAAGGGCAATAGCAACCAAAGATGACTGGCGCTGGCGCTGGCCAGGAAGCCGAACAGCGCGCCGATCAGGCCCAGCGCGAGCATGGCGCCGGCGCGCTGGCGCAGCGGCCCGCCCGGATCGCCGAAGCAGGCCCAGAACGCGGCGATGGCGGTCCAGCCCAGTCGGGGCTCATGGGCCAGCACCGCCAGGATGACCGGGGCCGCACTGATGGCGGCGGCTTGCAGGGCGTCCAGCCACAGGACGTTGCGCAGGGAGGCGCGCCAGCGGGAAATCGGATTCGTCACGCGAAACAGGAATGCAGGAAAAGAGCGCCCGGAGCGCGGTAGAGGCAAACCCTACCATGTCGACAAGGCGTCTTGCCGGAGATCGGCAACGGTGCCCGCCACGCGGGTTCGGGCAGGCACGAACACGCATGGTTACATCTCTGTGACTTTGCCGCGTCAAATGTGCAAATTTGCCTGGAACAAATGCGCGAAATCGCATAAAAATCCTTGTAACTGGGAATGCTCACGTCCAATGTGCCTCTTCTGCGCCCGGACAGCGCAGGCTTCGCCCAGGGGTACCCAAGGAGCGTCGACATGACGTCGAATCACGAGGCTTCCAGAAGCTCGATGGCGAGCGACGACGAGATCGCAGCCATGGTTACAGGCAAGGATGGCCTGCGCATGCTGTTGCAGCCGCAGGTGGACCTATTGACCGGCCGGATCGTATCGGCCGAAGCGTTGGCACGCTGGCAGCACGCCAGGCTGGGCATCATCATGCCCAGCGAGTTCATCCCCGTGGTCAATCGGCTGGGCCTGGACAAAATTCTTTTCGAACGCGTCAGCCTGCGGGTGATCGACATGCTGCTCACCCTGCGGCGCGCTGGTATCGCGGTGCCGGTGGCCATCAACGCGCCCGCGTCCACGCTGTCGGACGAGCGGGCGGTGGATTTCCTGCTCGGACGTATTCTTGCCGCGGAACTGCCGGCCTCGCTGGTGCGGGTGGAGCTGACCGAAGACCAGCCCATCCGCGAGCTCGACGTGCTGAGGGCGTCGCTGCTCAAGCTCGAGAATGCCGGCTGCGAAGTGAGCCTGGACGATTTCGGCACCGGGCACGCTTCCTTGAAACTGTTGTCGGCGATTCCGCTCTCCGAGGTGAAGATCGACCAGTATTTCGTCACTCGCATGCGGCGCAGCGCCGTGGCGTTCGAAGTGCTGCGCACCGCCGCCGAACTGGCGAACCGCCTCGGCCGCCGCGTGGTGGCCGAAGGCGTGGAGAACATGGCGGACATTCCCGCGCTGCGCGCCGCCGGCTGCCGTTACGGGCAAGGGTTCGCGCTGGGCCGCCCGATGCCGCTGGACGAACTGATGATGCGCCTGCGCACGCAGCGCGACCAGGGCGATCCGCTGGCCGCGTCCGCGCCCTACGCTTCGCCCTGGCTGGACGTGTACGAAGACGTCAAGCAGGAAGCCGCCGCGCCGCGCCGCTCGCGCCACGTCACCACCCAGTAAGCCCGGCAGCGCAGGATTTACAGGGCGGATCCGCCCTTTACCGATTTGCCCCCCGCCATCCCCGACGCCTTGGGCGCCTTGCGGCTGCGCTGCGCCCCGCGCAGGCTTGGGCACGAGGGTTGCTCTGGCTAGTCCAGCGGAATGTTTCCGCTTACCAGGAGACTAGCAATGTCCACGCAGAACCAGCCAGACCAGCAGAAGCAGCCCCAGAAACAACAGGCCCAGGAAGACCCCAGGGATCGCCGGCAGCCGGGCCAACAACCCGGCCAGAGCAACCAGCAGGTCGATAAGGACCGCCAAGCGCCCGGCCAGGCGCCGGGGCAGCAAAGCAAGATGCCGCGCTGACGCCCCGCACCGCGGTTCCCGCCGGTGACGGGATCGCGGCTTTCCTGGTCCTGTTCGCGTCCGCTCCGGGGCGTGGACAGGGCCGCTTGCGCATGCAGGAACGAGGGCTGGCGGCCGGGTTCGTCAATCGCGGACCGACAGGCACAGCGCCACCGGCATGTCGCGCAATATCTCCGCCAGGGGCAGGCTGCCATCCGGCCGCAGGCGCAGCCGCCGCCCGTCCGTCGCGTCGTGCCAGGCGCCGCTGGCCAGGGGCGAGGGCAGCCGCAGGGCCGTATCGGCCCATTGGGCGCGGGCCTCGCCGGCGCGGCCGCTTGCATAACCTGCCAACCCGCGCGCCCACAGGTGGGGCGCGACGATCAGGGCGCTCTGGCCCGCGTGCCGGCGCAACCAGGCGAGCACATGTCCGGCCTGCGAACCCAGGGCCGGCACGGCCTTGCAATCACCCTGCGCGAACAGCGCGGGCAGACGCGAGCGGGCCGCCAGCAGCCGCTGGATCAGCGCCTGCTTTACCGCCCCGGAGCGCCAGGCGCGGTCCGACAGGTCGATGGCCCCGGCAGCGCGCGTCTGACGCAGCAGCGCCTCGCGCAGCCGGTAATCGACGGGACGGCGGTTGTCCGGATCGACCAGGCTGAAATCCCAGAGTTCCGTGCCTTGATAGAGATCCGGAATGCCGGGCAGCGTGTTGCGCAGCAGGGTCTGCGTGAGGCTGTTGATCATGCCCGCCGGCGCCAGCGCCGACGCGAAGGCGGCGATCTCGCCCAGCAGTCCGCGGCCGGCCGGATCGGACAGCAGGAAACCGAGCAGGCCTTCGGCGGCGGCCTCGTAAGCGGGATCGGGATCGGTCCAGTTCGTGTGCAGCTTGGCTTCCCGGAGGGCTTTCAGCTGCCATTGCGAGACGCGCGCGAGCCATTGCGCGAGCCTGTCGCCGGGCGGCGCGGCGCGGCCCGCGCCCCAGTCGGCCGGCCATGCGCCGGCCAGCGTCTGCACGAGCAGATAGCGGTCCGCTAGCGTGGGCGCGTCGCCGGCAGGCAGCGCCAGGATCCAGCGCAGGGCGGTATCCCGCCATAGCTCCGGCATTTCGCTCAGGACCGCCAGCCGGGCCCGGACGTCTTCGCCGCGTTTATGGTCGTGCGTGGCCGTGGCCAGCATGGCGCGCGGATGCGTACGGGCGCGCGCGTCGGTTTTTTCCCGGAAGGCGTCGGCGGTCAGCGCGAAGCCATCGGGCGACGCGCCTACCTCATTGCGGGACAGCAGCGGCCCATAGCGGTACAGCAGCGTGTCTTCCAGCGATTTGGCGGCCAGCGGCGGCGTCAGTTGCTGGAACCGGTGCAACGCCTGCGAGCGCGCTTCGCGGGCCTGCGCCTGCTGTCCGGGCTGGTCCACGCCATCCAGCCATCGATCCAGTTGTTCGAGCAGCGCGGCGTCCGCAGTGCCGGGCCGGGCATCGAGCAGGACCATCGCGCGTTGCAAAGCCTTGCGGCATACATCGTGGTCGGCTTCGCCCCGGCCGCCGTCTTCGGCATAGGTCCGGTAGGCGGGGAAAGCGGTCAGCATGGCGGACAGCGCCCGGTCGATGGCGGCCGCGCTCCAGTCCCGGGTGCGTTCGTCCAGCTGCGCGACCTGCTCCAGGCTGCGCACCAAGGCCAGCCGGTCGGCGGGAAAGTGCCGCGACAGCATCAGGCGGCGGGCGGCTTCCAGCTGTTCTCGAGGCGTGCGCATATCGCCGGTCAAGGCCTGCCAGAACCCGCGCAGCGGGGCCTCGGCCGCAGGCGCGTGCAGCAGCGCGCCGATCTGGTCCATGAAGTCATAGCCGGTCGTGCCGTCGATCCGCCAGCGCGGGTCGGGCTTTTCGCCGGCTGCCAGGATCTTCTCCGCCACCACATAGGCGCAAGGCTGCGCGCAGGCGGCCGGCCGGGCGGCGCCCGCCTGCGCCAGGCGCTGGTTGAGGCGCCGCAGGTAGGCGCCGGGCGCAGCCAGCCCGTCGATGTGGTCGATCCGGAAACCATCCAGTATGCCTTGCGCGTATAGCCGCAGGACCAGGGCATGGACGTCGTCGAATACCGCTTCGTCTTCCACCCGCACCCCTACGAGTTCGCTGATCTCGAAGAAGCGGCGCCAATTGATCTGGTCGGGCGCGGTACGCCACCACGCCAGCCGGTAGTGCTGCCGCTCGAGCAGGCCGTGCAGGCGTTCGCGGCCGCCTTCCGTGTAGGGGTCATGGAGCCGCAGCAGCGCCTGGCCGCCGTACCCGCGGGGAATCGATGACGGGGCAATGGGATAGCGCGCGCCGGACACCTCCAGCTCGAACGCAGCGCTTTCAAGATCCTGGCGCAGGCGGATATCGCCGCGCGCCAGCGCATCGCCGTATGGATCCGGCAGGACCGGCAGCAGCACCTTGCCTCGCAACGCCGGGTCGGGCGCGGACCAGTCGATGTCGAAGTAGCGGGCATAGGAGCTGGCCTGGCCCAGGGCCAGCACGTCGCGCCACCACGCATTCGCCGGATGCGCGGCCATGTGGTTGGGGACGATGTCGGCGATGAGCCCCAGGCCGCGCCGCCGCGCCGCCCGTGCAAGGCGCTCCAGGGCGGGCTCGCCGCCCAGTTCCGGATTGACGGCGCCGTGGTCGATCACGTCATAGCCGTGGGTGGAGCCGGCGCGGGCGCGGGTAATAGGCGATAGATAGAGATGGCTGATGCCCAGATCCGCGTAGTAATCCACGCGGGCGCGCGCTTCGTCCAGCGTGAAGCCGGCATGCAATTGCAGCCGGGCGGTGGCGCGCGGTGCGTTCATGGCCGGCCCCGGCCGCCCCGTATCGCGTCCAGCCGCGCGCACGAGGCCGGCTCGGCGAAACAGGCCTGATTGTCCAGGGGCAGGCGCTGGCGCCAGTTCGGATGGGCGTCGATCGTGCCGGGCAGGTTCGGCTGCTCGATCGCGCCGGCCAGGTCTTCCATGGGGACGAGCAGGAGCGGGCAGGGGGTGGCGGACACAAAGCGAAGTAGGTCCGCCAGCGGCGGTTCCGAGGCGGGTGCGCGGGCGTCGCCGCCAAGGGCTTGCGACAGCAGGATGCGATCGGCCGCGCGGTCGCGGCGCAGCGCCGCTTCGCTGTCATCCGGACCCAGCAGCCCGAGTTTGGCTCGCCAATCGATGTCGCGGCCCGCCCACCAGCCGCGCAGGGTGGGTAGATCGTGGGTGCTCGTCATCGCGGCGGAATCGGCCGGCCAGGCGTCCGGAGCGGCGAAGTCGGCGGGCCCTTCGGGTAAGGCAGCCGCGGCCTCGCCGGACGCGGGGCCGCGCGCCTGCCGCATGAACCACAGCACGTTCATGCCCAGGATGCCGTGGTCCGCGAGCGCCTGGTTGAACCCTTCAGGCACGGTGCCCAGGTTTTCGCCGATGACGAGCGCGCGGTGGCGCCATGCCTCCAGCGCGGTCAACGCGAGCAGCGCCTCCATCGGATAGCGCAGGTAGGCGCCGCCGGAGGGCGGCGCGCCGTCCGGCACCAGCCACAGCCGCGCCATGCCGAGGATGTGGTCGATGCGCAAGCCGCCGGCCTGCGCCAGCGCCGCGCGCAGCATGTCGATGAAGGCGGCGTATCCGCCGGCGGCGAGCGCGCGCGGCGAAAAGGCGGTCAGACTCCAGTTCTGCCCCAGCGGATTATGGATGTCCGGCGGCGCGCCGATGGCGACGCGCGGCATCAGGTCGGCCTGGCGGCTCCATGCGTGGCTGCCGTCGGGGCTGTCGCCGACGGCGAGATCGGCGATCAGACCAATCCGCATCCCGGCCTCGCGGCCGGCCGCGTGCGCGGCGGCAAGGCTTTCCGCGGCGAGCCATTGCGCGAATTGATGGAAGTCCACCTCGTAGGCATGCTGCCGGGCGAAACGCCGCACGCTGGCCGATTCCGGGTTCCGCCATTGCACCGGCCACTGCGTCCAGGGCGACGCATCCCCGCCGCGCACGGCATGCAGGGCTTCGAACACCGCATGGTCCCGCAAGGCCGGGCCCTGTTCGGCGCAGAACCGCGCGTAGCGTTCGCGCAGGTCGGCGGCCGCCACGGTCCGGAACTGGCGATGCAGCGCGCGCAGCAGGCGTTGGCGGTGCGTGCCCGCGCGAGGCCAGTCTATCCAGCCGGCGCCGCCCGCACCGCCCGGCTCCTCGACCTGGGCCCGGCTCAGCGCCGCCGCGCCCAGGACGGCGGCCGGGTTCGCATAGAGCGTGTTCAGGAACAGCCGGCTGGACGGCGCGTAGGGGCTGCAACGGCCGGGCTGCGCAGCGTACATCGCGTGCACCGGGCTGATGGCCAGCGCATCCGCGCCCTGCGCGGCGGCGCACGCGGCCAGTTCGCTCAGCGCGCCGAAATCGCCGAATGCCTCGTCCGGCCCCAGGCGTCCGGGGCTGGCCGTTCGCCTCAGGCTGTAGACCTGCGCGCACAGTCCCCAGCAACGGGGCGCGGCCTGTCCCGTCAGGTCGGCGAGGCTCGGCGCCCGGCGCGGCGCGGCGGCCAGCACCGCGGTCTGGCCGGATGAAAAGGACAGCGCGTGATAGCCGGGTTCCTCGGGCATGGCCAGTATCGGTCGCGCGCCCGGCGCGCCGGGCTCGGCAACCCCTTCGATGACACGGCCGGACTCGCAACTGATCTGATACGCACCGTGCACGGAAGACGGCAGGGCCAGCGCCGCGCCGCCGCGGGCGGCGAGCAGCGGCGGAAGGCGCGAGGCGTCTTCCGCCATGCGCCGGATGCTCTCGCGTATGTCGCGCGCGTTGGCGGCGGGCAGGCCCAGGCCGGCCAGCAACGCCCGCAACGTATCGGGGCAGACGCGTTGCGGGCGCCGGCGCGCATCGGTCCAGCGTTCCGCGATGCCCGCCCTGGCCGCGAGCTGCGACAGGCCGGGATCTTGCAGGGCGGACGAGGTCATGCCGGCTCCTCCAGCAGCCATACCGTAGTGTCGCCGCAGAGTTCGCGCCGAGCCAGGGCATCGTGGCCGCCGGCCCGGGATTCGAACAACAGGGCGGCGCGGCTGCCCGCGCCGGCCAGCACGGACGGGGGCACAGGCTGGCGTTCCGGTCCCAGGTTGGCATAGACGGAAAGCCGCGCGCCGCCGGCCAGCTCCCAGCGCGCGAAGACGGCGCGTTCCCCGACGGCGGTGGCGCCCAGGCTGACGGCGCCGGCCAGCCTGGGCGCGATCAGGCGGGCGCGCAATCCCAGCAGAAGGGTGTAGTCACGCAGCCAGGCCTGGGCATCCTGGCCGGCGCGGGGCCGGCTCGCGTCGTAGGTGGCAGGGTCGTTGGGATCGCGCAGACGGGCGGCAGCGTCATCACCTGCAAACGACGCGAAGCGCGCGAACTCGCGCCGCCGGCCGTCGCGCACGGCCTGGGCCAAGGCGGGGTCGGCGTGGCTGGTGAAGTAGAGGAAGGGCGTGCGCGAGCCGTATTCCTCGCCCGTGAAGATCAGGGGAATCTGCGGCGCCAGCAATTGAAGCGCGACCGCGGCCCGGAGCCGGGCGGGTTCGTCCACCAGGGTGGCCAGACGCTCGCCCGAGGCGCGGTTTCCGGTCTGGTCGTGATTCTGCAGAAAGAGTACGAAGGCGGCGGGAGGCAACCCCGCGCTGGCTTCGCCGCGTGGGCGTCCGCCGCGATAGCGCGATACCTGTCCCTGATACAGCCAGCCCTCCGCGAGGCAGCGCGCCAACGCCTGCGCGGGCCGGTCGAGGTAGTCGGCGTAGTAGCCCTGCGTTTCGCCCGTCAGCAGATGGTGCAGCACATGGTGGGCATCATCGTTCCATTGCGCGTCGTAGTCGCCCCGAAGCAGACTGGCGCGATTGTCGTCGTTCTCCAGGACCAGGTGCACGCGGCGCGTGGCCGGCACGCGTTCGCGCACGTCGGCCGCCAGCTCGTGCAGCCATTCGGGCCCGGCGATTGCATGGACGGCGTCGAGCCGCAGGCCGTCGAAGCGGTACTCGGTCAGCCAGTACACCGCGTTGTCCTTGAAGAACTGGCTGACCGCGGCCTGGCGGAAGTCGATGGCATCGCCCCAGGGCGTGCCGATGTCCTGCCGGAAGAACGGCGCGGCATAGCGCGGCAGGTAGTTGCCGTCGGGGCCGAAATGGTTGTAGACCACGTCCAGCATCACGCCCATGCCCAGGCCGTGCGCGGCGTCGATCAGCCGTTTCAGGTCCTCGGGCGTGCCGTAGGCAGTGTCCGGCGCATAGGGCAGCACGCCGTCGTAACCCCAATTGCGCGCCCCGGGGAAATCGGCAATCGGCATGAGCTCGAGCAGGGTGATGCCCAGCGCCGCGAGTTCAGGCAGGCGGGCCTCCAGCCCCGCGAAGCCGCCTTCCAGGCCTGCGTGCGTTTCATAGAGCACGCTGTCTTCCCAGGGGCGGCCGGTCCAATCGGGATGGCGCCACGGGTAGGCGTCCGGCGCGACGACGATGCTGTCGCCGTGTACGTCGTCATCCTGCAGCCGCGAGGCGGGGTCGGGTACCGTGGTTTGTGCATCGAGCCGGTAGCGGTAGCGGGCGCCCGGAGGGCAATCGACGTCGGCCTGGGCGTAGCCGTCGGGTCCGGGGCGCAGCGGGATGGGCGGATGGCCGTCGACCTCCAGCGCCAGGCCGGCGAGCGCGGACGGGGCCCAAAGGCGAAATCGGGTGACGCCGCTTTCCAGAGGCACGGCGCCGGCGGACCAGGGCCGGGTCATGGCGCGTCTCCGGACAAGGGCCCGGCGGCCAGCAGCACTACGCTGTGCGCGGCGACCGTGACAGACGGTGCGGCCAGCGGGGCCGCGGGCGCCGAGGCGGCGGAATCCAGCTCGCGGATCCAGGCGGCCGCGGGCGCGGGCAACTGGAACGCCACCGGCTCGCGGCCCGGGTTCAGCATCAGCAGGGTTACATCGGCGCTGCCGTCCTCGCGCAGGGCGGCGCGGCGCAAGGTCAGCGCGCGTTCCTGTTCAGACGCCCAGGCGGCTTCGTCCAGCGGCGCGCCGTCCGCGTCGAACCACGCGATGACCGCGACACCGGGGCTGGGTTCGTGGCTTGCATCCCCGTAACGGGCCGCGCGCACGCTGGGATGGGCGCGGCGCAGCGCGGATAGCCGGGCCACGTAATGGCTCAATGCGCGGCCGGCGTCACGCTGGGCCTGCGTCCAGTCCAGCCATGACACCGGATTGTCCTGGCAGTAGGCGTTGTTGTTGCCTGCCTGGCTGTTGCCGAACTCGTCCCCCGCCAACAGCATGGGGGTGCCGTCCGACAGGAATACGCAGGCAAGCATGGCGCGCCGGACCCGCGCCCGCGTCTCCAAGATGACGGGGTCTTGCGTGGGGCCTTCCTCTCCCCAGTTGTGGCTGTAGTTCTCAGCATGCCCGTCGTTGCCGCCTTCGCCGTTGGCCTCGTTGTGGCTGCCGTCGTAGGCGGCGATGTCGGCCAGGGTGAAACCGTCATGCGACGCGATGTAGTTGACTGTCGCCCAGGGGCGCCGATGGCGGCGGTCGAACAGGTCCCGCGAGCCGCACAGGCGGGCGGCCATGTCGCCGCGCATGCCGTCGTCGCCGCGCCAGTAGCGGCGTACGGTGTCGCGGAATCTGTCGTTCCATTCCGCGAAGCCGGGCGGATGATTGCCCAGCTGGTAGCCGTCCGGGCCGACATCCCAGGGTTCGGAAATCAGCTTCAGCCGGGCCAGGGCGGGATCCTGCAGGAGGGCGTCGAAGAACCCCGATCCTGGGTCGTAGCCGGTGCCTTCGCGGCCCAGCGTCACGCCCAGGTCGAAGCGGAAGCCATCCACGCCGTAGGATGCCGCCCAATAGCGCAGGGAATCCGTGACCATCTGCAGCACGCGCGGATGGGAGAGGTTGACCGTGTTGCCGCAGCCCGTGTCGTTGATGTAGTGGCGTTCGTCGCCCGGCACGAGGCGGTAGTAGCTGGCGTTGTCCAGCCCGCGCCAGGACAGCGTCGGCCCCATTTCGTTGCCTTCGCAGGTGTGGTTGTAGACCACGTCGAGAAGGACCTCGATGCCGGCCCCGTGCAGCCGGCGGATCGCCTGGCGCAGTTCGTTCGGGTTGTGCTGCAGGTAGGCGGGCTCGGGCGCGAAGTACGACAGCGTGCTGTAGCCCCAATAATTGCGCAATCCGCGCTCCGTCAGGAAGCGGTCTTGCAGGAAGGCATGGACGGGCAGCAGTTCCAGCGTGGTCACCCCCAGGCGCTGGAGGTGCTCGATGAAGCGCGGATCGGCCAGCGCCGAGCAAGTACCCCGCAGCGGCGGCCGCAGGTCTTCCCGCTGCATGGATGCGCCCCGCACGTGCGCTTCATAGATAACGGTGTCGCCCCAAGGCGTGGCGGGCGGCCTGCTGTTGCCCCAGGTGAAAGGCGCTTCCTCAGGCACGATTGCCTTTGGCATGGCAGGCGCGCTGTCGCGCCGGTCGAAGCTCAGGTCGCCGCGGGCGTGGTTCATGCGATAGCCGAAGAGCGCGTCGCTCCAGCGCAGCGGACCCGCCAGTTGGCGGGCGTAGGGGTCCAGCAGCAGCTTGTGCGGGTTGAAGCGGTGGCCATTGCGGGGGTCGTACGGGCCGTGGGCGCGATACCCGTAGACCAATCCGGGGGAGGCGTCCGGCAGGTAGCCGTGCCAGATCTCGTCCGTGCATTCGGGCAGGTCGAAACGGCGCAGTTCCTTGCGGCCCTTGGTGTCGAACAGGCAGAGTTCGATCCGCGTGGCGTTGGCCGAGAACACGGCGAAATTCACGCCCAGCCCGTCACTGGCCGCGCCGAGGGGATACGGCTGGCCTCCCTGGATGCGCATCGATGGGTTCGGGTCCATGGGCAGTCAGCCTTCGTGCAAAAGAAAGAGGGTGGCCAGCGGCGGAAGGGTCAGGGACAAGGCCTGGGGCTGGCCGTGCGCGGGCAGGTCCTGCGTGCGGGCGCCGCCCTGGTTGCCATGGCCGCCGCCGCCGTAGTCCGCCGCGTCGGTGTTGAGTTTCTCGGCCCAGGAGCCGGGGCGGGGAACGCCGATGCGGTAGCCGTGGCGCACGACCGGCGTGAAGTTCGAAACGGCCAGCACGTGCGCATGCCCGTCGCTTCGCACGAATGCAACGACGCTATTGTCGCGGTCGTCGAGGACCGCCCAGGCGAATCCCGCGGGATCCGAGTCCCGCGCGTGCAGGGCCGGCAGGGCCTGATACAAGCCATTCAGATCGGCGACGAGCCGTTGCACGCCGCGATGCCCAGGGTGGTCGAGCAGATTCCAGTCCAGCGCGGCGTCATGGTTCCATTCGGCGGGCTGCGCCAGTTCCCCGCCCATGAAGAGCAGCTTCTTGCCGGGATGCGCCCACATGAAGGCCAGGTAGGCGCGCAGAGTGGCCAGTTGCGCGGGCTTGTCGCCGGGCATCTTGGATAGCAGCGCGCCTTTGCCATGAACGACCTCGTCGTGCGAGAGCGGCAGGATGAAGCGTTCGCTGTAAGCGTAGACCATGCCGAAGGTCATGTCGTGATGGTGATGCTTGCGATGCACCGGATCGTGCGCCAGATAGCGCAGCGTGTCGTGCATCCAGCCCATGTTCCACTTGTAATGGAAGCCGAGCCCGCCATCTGCTACGGGCGTGGTCACGCCCGGCCACGCGGTGGACTCCTCGGCCACCATGATGGCGTCGGGAAATTCGTCGCGCACGGCGCCGTTCAGTGCTTGCAGGAATTGCACGGCTTCCAGGTTCTCGCGCCCGCCGTAGCGGTTGGGGATCCATTGCCCCGGCTGGCGGCTGTAGTCGCGATACAACATGGAGGCCACGGCATCCACGCGCAGGCCGTCGATATGGAAGTGCCGCAGCCAGTGCAGGGCGCTGGCGATCATGAACGCCTTGACCTCGGTGCGGCCCAGGTTGTAGACCAGGGTATGCCAGTCCGGGTGATAGCCTTCGCGCGGATCCTCGTATTCATACAGCGCGGTCCCGTCGAAACGGGCCAGCCCGTGCGGATCGTCGGGAAAATGCGCGGGCACCCAGTCCAGGATGACGCCGATAGCGGCGTCGTGGCAGCGGTCGACGAAGCGCGCGAACGCGGCGGGCGGCCCATAGCGGGCGGTAGGCGCGAACATGCCCAAAGGCTGGTAGCCCCAGGAGCCGCCGAATGGGTGCTCCATGATGGGCATGAGTTCCACATGGCTGAATCCCATGGCGCGCGCGTAGGCGGGCAGCTTGTCGGCCAGCTGGTCCCAAAGGCAGGCGCCTGCGCCGGGCGCGGCCCAGGATCCGGCGTGCACTTCGTAGATCGAGAGCGGTGCGGCGGGCGAGTGGCGTTTGTGGCGTTCCTGCATCCATGCCTTGTCCTTCCAGGGGTATGGGGCGCATTGATCCACGACGGATGCCGTGGCCGGCGGCGCTTCGCTGCGGCGCGCCATGGGATCGGCCTTCAACTGCTGGCGGCCGGCGGCGTCGGTGACCGCGAACTTGTAGCGCTCGCCGGGCTGGACGCCGGGAATGAAGATCTCCCAGACACCGGCGCGGTGGCGCAGGCGCATGCCATGGCGACGGCCGTCCCAGCCATTGAAATCGCCCACCACCGCCACGCGCTTTGCATTCGGCGCCCACACGGTGCAGCGCAGGCCGGGCACGCCGTCCGCTTCGGCCAGCCGCGCGCCCAGCGCCTCGCCCGCGCAGCGCCAGGATCCGTCGGCGAGCCCGCTTAGCGTGTCCTCGTCCAGCAGGGGGCCGAAGGCATAAGGATCGGCGGTCAACTGCTCCGCGGCGGGCCAGCGGATGGCGAGCCGGTACGAGGCGCCATCCCCGGGGCGCGCGTGGGGCACCTGCCCGACAAACAAGCCTTGGGCCTGCTCGCGCAACGGCGCGCGCGTTCCATCGCGGTCCAGCGCCTCGACGCCGAGCGCGCCCGGCGCGTATACGCGCACCCCTTCCGGATGCGGTCCCAGAACCGCAAAGGGATCCCCATGCAGGCCAGCGGCCAGTGCCGTCAGGGTGGCCGCATCCAGAAAGCCGCGCGTATTGTCAGTATGGGTCCGGGCGTCCTGGCTCATGGCGATTTTCCTTCCGCGTCGATCGCGGCCGACAGCAGGAGATGGCGCGCCAGTTCGGTCAGGGCGCACAGGGGAATCGAGATCCAGCCGGGGCGGTGCGCCGCTTCGTAGCTCACTTCGTAGGCGGCCTTCTCCAATTGGGCCAGCGCCAAGAGCGAAGCCTCTTGGTCCTCGGGGGGAATCAGGGCCGAGGGGCGGGCGTCGCGGTAGCCTTGCAGAAAGGCCTCGGCCGCGCGCATCCGGAAGCGCGCCAGCAGCGCGTCGCGCAGCTCGGCGGCGGCCGGCGCGCCCGGCGCTTCGCTGGCGCCGGCGTTGGCATCCGTGGGCCCGCCGCCGATGGCATCGCTGCGCGCCATGGATGCGGCGGCGTAATCGAATGAGCGCAACATGCCCGCCACGTCCCGGTAGGGGGAGGCCAGCGCCCGGCGCGCGCGCAGTCCGCTTGCGGGCTCCCCCTCGAAATCGATGAAGTAAGCGTCTGCCTGCGCCACCAGCACCTGTCCCAGGTGGAAGTCGCCGTGCGTGCGCAGGCACAGCACGCCGGCCTCGGCCTGCGCCATGGCCGCGACGCGCGCCGCCAGCCGGGCGTGATGCTCGAAGTACCATTCCGCGCAAGCGCGCGAGGGCGCTTCCAGCTGATCGTAGTGCGTGCGCAGGTCCTGTTGCGCCCGGTCCAGCAGGCGCTGGACGTGCCGGGCGCGCGCCTCGGCGTCCGCCTGGCTCGCGCGGCGGGGCCGGAAGGCCGGATTGTCGGTGGGTTGCGCCAGCACGGCGTGCATCTCCGCCAGGCGCGCGCCGATGGTTGCCGCCATCACCGCGTAGCCTTGCAATCCCTGCTCGAATTCCTCCGGATCCTGCCCGACCAGCAGCGCGTTGGCCAGGGTGCGCTTCAGAGTGTCCAGCGTCCAGTTCCAGGCGTCGCCTTCATTGGCGACGTAGCGGTGAGCGATCGCCAGGGTATGGATCGCGCCGTCCGCGTCTTCGCGCTGCACTTCGCCCAGCAGCGGCGGCACGTTGGCGTACCCCGCGCGCGTGAGATAGCGGGTCATCTCCGCCTCGGGCGTAGCGCCGGCCCGCACCGCGCGGATCAGCTTCAGGATGAGCTGCCCGCCGACGATGACCGAACTGTTGGATTGCTCCGCCGTCAACCAGCGCAGCTCGGCATCGTCGGCAATGTCCAGGTCCGCCAGGCCTTGTTCAGGCAGGAAGCGGATATTGCCGGGCTTGTCGCCGGGCTTGCCGGCGCCGCGGCCGTCCAGTTCCGTGCCGGCCTGCAGCGCCTTGAGAACGCCGCGGACGAAGCCGGGTTGCAGGAAGGCGTCGGCCAGCACGCCGACCTCGGCGCCGCGCCGGACCCGGGCGATGGCGTACTGGACGGGCGCGCTTTCGTCCCAGGCCAGCACGAAGGGCGCCTGAGCCCGCATGCCGGTGACGCCGTCCTGGGGTTCGACTTCGGCCCAGTAGTATTCACCCTCAGCCACGGCGAACGGCGTGGCGTATGCCAGGCGCGCGCGGGTGGGCGGCTCGCTTGCCGGGTACCAGCGCTGGCGCGCCAGGTACTGCGGCAGGATGTCGCGCTCCAGCATTTCGCGCGAAGCATCGGTCAGCGCGGCGCCGCCGCGGGTCCGCAGCACCAGCGTGATCAGTTCGGGCATCTGGGCCGGCGCGGTGGCGTGCCAATCGGGCGGGGCGGCATTCGCGCTCAGGTCCATCCAGTAGAACG
The DNA here is from genome assembly GCF_900496965.1 of Achromobacter agilis. GTDB lineage: Bacteria > Pseudomonadota > Gammaproteobacteria > Burkholderiales > Burkholderiaceae_B > Achromobacter > Achromobacter agilis. The sequence continues at coordinate 90,533 of NZ_UFQB01000010.1, read as the reverse complement.
CGTAGGGCGGCAGGGTCAGCAGATAGGGCAGTTCGCCGATCGCCGGAAACGGCGTGCCGCCCAGCATCTCGACGGGCACGCGTCCGGCGAACTCCTGCAGGGGCAGCTCTACCGGCTGCGCCGCGCTGGAAAGATTCGCCACGCAAAGAATGGTCGTGTCCTGCCAGGTGCGCAGGTAGGCCAGGATCTTGCGGTTGCCGGCGAAGATGAAGCGCAGCGCGCCCCGACCGAAGGCGTGGCTCTGGCGCCGCTGGGCCAGCAGGCGGCGGGTCCAGTTCAACAGCGAATGCGGGTCGCGCTGCTGCGCCTCGACGTTGACGGCCTCGTAGCCGTACAGAGGGCCCATCAGCACCGGCAGCGGCAGCCGCTCGGGATCCGCGCGCGAGAACCCGCCGTTGCGGTCCGGGGACCACTGCATCGGCGTGCGCACGCCGTCGCGGTCGCCAAGATGCACGTTGTCGCCCATGCCCAGTTCATCGCCGTAGTACAGCACGGGCGTGCCGGGCATCGATAGCAGCAAGCTGTTCATCAGTTCGACGCGGCGGCGGTCGCGCTCCAGCAACGGCGCCAGCCGCCGGCGGATGCCCAGGTTGATGCGGGCGCGCGGATCGGCCGCATACACGTTCCACAGGTAGTCGCGTTCGCGGCTGGTCACCATCTCCAGCGTCAGTTCGTCGTGGTTGCGCAGGAAGATCGCCCATTGGCACGACGCGGGAATGTCCGGCGTTTGCCGGATGATGTCGGTGATGGGAAAGCGGTCTTCCTGCGCGATCGCCATGTACATGCGCGGCATCAGGGGGAAATGGAACGACATATGGCATTCGTCGCCCGCGCCGAAGTACTCCTGGGCGTCTTCAGGCCATTGATTGGCTTCGGCCAGCAGCAGGCACTGCGGATACTCCGCATCGATCACCGCCCGTATCTGCTTGAGCACTTCGTGTGTTTCGGGCAGGTTCTCGTTGTTGGTGCCTTCCCGTTCCACCAGGTAGGGCACGGCGTCCAGGCGCAGCCCGTCCACGCCCATGTCCAGCCAGTACCGCATGACGGACAGCACTTCCTTCAGCACCTGCGGGTTGTCGTAGTTCAGGTCAGGCTGGTGGGAATAGAAGCGGTGCCAGAAGTAGGCGTTCGCGACAGGGTCCCAGGTCCAGTTGGACTTCTCGGTATCGCAGAAGATGATGCGGGTGTCTGCGTAGGCCTTGTCGTTGTCGGACCAGACATAGAAGTTGCGCGCCGCCGACCCAGGCTTGGCCGCGCGGGCGCGCTGGAACCACGGATGCTGGTCGGACGTATGGTTCACCACCAGTTCGGTAATGACGCGCAGGCCGCGCGCATGCGCCGCCCGGATCAGCTTGCGCACGTCGGCCACGGTGCCGTAGTCGGGGTGCACGCCCCGGTAGTCGGCGATGTCGTAGCCGTCGTCGCGGCGCGGCGAAGGGTAAAAGGGCAGCAGCCAGATCGTGTTGACGCCCAGGTTGGCGATGTAGTCCAGCCTGGAGACCAGGCCGGGCAGGTCGCCGACGCCATCGTCGTTGGAATCGAAGAAGGACTTGACGTGCAGCTGGTAGATAACCGCATCCTTGTACCAGAGGCCGTCGTCCTGAAGGGGCTGGGTTTCACTGATCATGGCAAAGCGTGGCGTGTCATCCGCGCAGCGACAGGCGCCACACGCGATAGGGTTGATCGGGATGCAGCGTCATGGCGCGGGCCTTGCCCTGCCAGGTCTCTAGGCCGGCCTCCAGCAGGTCTTCGGCCACGAGCTCGCCCTCGTCCGGCTGGCCGAAGAGCCGGTGGGGCAGGCCGACGCGCGCCGCCTGGGGCTGGAACGGGTCCAGGCTGATGACGGCCAGCACGGCATTGCCGTGGCCCGGCGTGCTTTTGCAGAACGCCAGCACGCGGTCATTGCCGCTGTCCACGACCGTCAGGCCGCGGTGGTCTTGCAGGGCGGGATTGGCGCGCCGGATCTGGTTCAGGCGGGCAATCTCTGCGCGGATGTTGCCCGGCGCGTGCCAGTCGCGCTGCCGCAGTTCGTACTTCTCGGCGTCCAGGTATTCCTCCTTGCCCGGCAGCGGCGCTGCCTCGCACAGTTCGAAGCCGCTGTAGACGCCCCACAGCCCCGATCCCAGCGCAGCGAGGGCGGCGCGGATCAGGAAGCCCGGCCGCCCGGAGGTCTGCAGAAAGTAGGGATTGATGTCGGGCGTGTTGACGAAGAAGTGCGGGCGGAAGAAGTCCGCGACGGGAGGCGACGACAGCTCCTGCAAGTAGGCGGCGAGCTCGGCCTTGTCGTTGCGCCAGGTAAAGTAGGTATACGACTGGCTGAAGCCGATCTTGGCAAGCCGGTACATCATCTTCGGCCGCGTGAAGGCTTCGGACAGGAATATCACGTCCGGATGCTCGGCATGGACGTCCGCGATCATCCATTGCCAGAAGGGCAGCGGCTTGGTGTGGGGGTTGTCGACCCGGAAGATGCGCACGCCGTGCCGCGCCCAGAAGAGCACGAGGTCGCGCAGCGCGCGCCACAGGGCAAGCTTGCGCGCGCGCCGGGGCGGCGCTCCATAGAATGCGACGTTGACGATGTCTTCGTATTTCTTGGGCGGATTCTCGGCATAGCGCAGCGACCCGTCCGGCCGCCACGAGAACCAGTCCGGATGCTGCGACAGCCAGGGATGGTCCGGCGCGCACTGGATCGCGAAATCCAGCGCCACTTCCATGCCGTGGTCGCGGGCGGCGTCCACCAGCCTGAGGAAATCCTCCAGCGAGCCCAGCCGCGGTTCGATCGCCTCGTGGCCGCCTTCCGCGGCGCCGATGGCATAGGGGCTGCCGACGTCATCCGGCTCGGCGCGCAGGCTGTTGTTGCGCCCCTTGCGGTTGCGCTGGCCGATCGGGTGGATAGGCGGCAGGTACAGCACGTCGAAGCCCATCTCGCGCACGTCCGGCAGGCGCGTGATGACGTCATCGAACGTGCCATGCCGGCCGGGCTCCGGCGACTGGGAGCGGGGGAACAGCTCGTACCAGCTGGCAAAGCGCGCCTGGCAGCGGTCGACCCAGAGCGGAAAAGGGGCGGGGCTGACGGTTTCAAACGGCCGGTCGTCCAGCATGCGCATCGAACGCGCGAGCCTCTCGTCCAGCAGGACGGCGACCCGTTCGGCGGCTGGCGGTTCGGGCGGCGCCGGGTCCGGCGCGCCCAGCCGCTCCAGCGCGTCGTGAACCGGCATTGCGCCCTCCGGCGGCGCGGCGCCCGCCCGCGCCAGCGACTCGCGCAGCAGGTCCTGGCCCTCCTGCAATTCCAGGCGCACGTCCAGGCCGGCCCGATGCTTCAGTTCGAGGTCGTGCCGGAACGTCTGCCACGCGTCCAGCCACGCGCTGATGACGAATTCGTGGGCGCCGATGCGGCGCGGCCGGAAGGCGGCTTCCCAGCGATCGTTCTCGCCGCGCGCGAGCGGCGCAACGTGCCAGCGCATTTCGTCGGCCGCGCGCCAACGCAATTCGGCCGCCAGCTGTTCATGGCCGTCCGTGTAGATGTCGGCGCTGACCAACACACGTTCATGCGGGATGCACTTGACCGCGAAAGCGCCGCCGTCCACGGCGGGGCTGACCTGCTCGACCGCGATGCGCGGGTTCGCGTTTCCGTCCGCGCGGGCCCGATGGCGCCGGGACGGTTCACGCACCGGCTGCGTGGGTTCCAGCAGGAACAAGGCGCAATCGGCTGGCGCCAGGACATTGCCCGGCGCCGTGGCGCCCGCCGGCGGGGCGAGCGGGACGATGTCGGCGGCAGGCAGCATCGGGGCCAGCGCGTCCCAATCCAGCTCTGCGTCCGCGTTGGCGGAGGGATTGACGGCCAAGGCCGCGGTGGCGCCTTCGGCGGTGCCGCGCAGCAAGACGGTGCAGCGGCCGTCCCGTCCGCCGGCCATGCGCAACGGCCCCTGCGGGCGCGCGTCGGCGAACCAGCGGTTGGCGGCCTCGACATCGGGCAGCACGCGCTCGTCCTCGTCTTCCAGCATGAGGCCGTCGGCGCATACCGTAGCGGTCCAGATGGCGCGCTTGCCCAGTTCGGCGGGGCTGGCGGTGCCGGATCGAGGCGGAGTCGCAATGACGGGCGCCACAGCCCTTAGCCGGGCATCCTCTTCGGCAAGCCATTCGGCCTTGAAGTTCCACCAGGGCAGGGACGAGAACAGGCCGTCGAAGCGGGCGCCGCGCAGGCCGTCCACCGCGGCCGGCGTGAGGCCGGCCGCCCAGGCAAGCAGCTGCAAGCCGGGATGGTGCCGCCGCAATCTCGTTGCCAGCGCCGCCCAATCGTCGCCCGGCAGGCATTGCGGGGTATGGAAGGCGAAGCCCGTCACGCCGTGGCTGGCCCAGCGCTCCAGGCGCCCGGTCCAGGCGGCCAGGAATCCGGACGGCGGCCCTTCGCGCAGATAGCGCAGGTGGCGCGCCTCGGCCGGCAGCCGCGGGTCGAGGGCGGGGTCGCCGGGCGGCGTCTGATACCAGTCCGGGCCGGCGGTTGCGGCCACCGCATCGCGCGCGCACCGGTCCAGCAGGATATCTACATACAGCGCCAGCCCCTGCTCGGCCAACTGCGCGGCAACGCGGCTGAACCATTGCGTGATGGGCGCCGTGGCGCCGTCGAGCAGCGCGCTGTCGGCATCCCGCGGCGCGCGCGTGCCGCTTTCCGGCGCCAGCAGCCAGGGCGCGGGCAGCAGCAGGGCGTTGAAGCCGCGTTGCCGCAGGCGGGCGTAGAGGGCGGCGCCCAACGGTTCGGCAGCGCCGGAGGACGACACGCCCTGCGCGCCGCCGCGGGCGTGGTACAGGCGCAACGGCGCCTGGAGGGGGACGGCGGCAGTCGTGGTCGGCACCGGTCGGGTCCTCTTTATTTATACAGGCGCGGGCAAGGCGGTGTCCGGCCGCCGCGGGATGCCGAGAGCGGCGGCGCCGATGGCACGGCCGGCGCGCGCCCGCGCCACGTCCCGGGTACCGGCAACGGCCAGCGAGCGATACAGGCGGGCGTACAGGCCGATGGCCGACCGCCAGCCGAAATCGGCGCGCATCGCATTGCCCTGCATGGTCCGCCACAGCATGGCGTGTTCGCGCAGCAGCATGGCGCGCGCAATGGCCCCGCCCATGGCGTCGGAACTGTCGCCGTCGAACAGCAGGCCATTGGCGGACGCCATGGCGGAGAGCGGCGCGGCCGGCCCCGGGTCTTCTATTGTGTCGGCCATGCCCCCGACGCGCGACCCGATGGGCAGCGCGCCATAACGCATGGCGTACAGCGGGGTCAGGCCGAAGGGTTCGAAGCGGCTGGCGTGCAGCAGGATGTCGGCGCCGGCATGCAGGCGGTGGGCCGCCGGTTCGTCATAGCCGATGTGGGCGGCACAACGCCCGGGATAGCGCTGCGCCAGCGCTTGCAGGTCGTGCTCCAGCCGGTGGTCGCCCTGTCCGAGAATCGCGACCTGCAGGTCGGGATACCGTTCCAGCGCCTCGGGCAGCGTCTGCACGGCCACGTCGGCCATTTTCTGTTCGGTCAGGCGGCTGCCCATGGCCATCAGCGTCGTGCCGCGCTCCACGCGCAAGCCGAACTCGCGCTGCAGGACGGCCTTGCAGCGCGACTTGTTGGACAGGTCCCGGAACGAAAAGCGCAGCGTGCCCAGGTGCGGATCCCTGGCCGGGTTCCACAACATGGTGTCGATGCCGTTGGGGATGGGCAGCAGATCCTGCGCGCGCCGCCGCAACAGATCCTCCAGGCCGCAGCCGAAGGCCGGCGTCATGATCTCGCGGGCATAGGTATGGCTGACCGTCGTCACGCGGTCCGCGCAGCGGATGCCGGCCTTCAGGAAGTTCAACTGCCCTCCGGCCGCCGCGCAGTCATCGCCGCGGTAGCGTTCCGGGATGCCCAGGGTTGCCGCGACCGCCATCGGAAACCGGCCCTGGAACGCCAGATTATGGATGGTCATGATGCTCCGGGTGTCGCGCAGGCCATGGGCGCGCAGCAAGAGCGGGACAAGCCCCGCATGCCAATCGTGCGCATGCAGCAGGTCCGGGCGGAGGATGCCGGGAAGCCCCCCCGCCACGCGCACGGCCGCGTGGGCCAGCGCCGCATACCGCAGGGCGCTGTCGGCATATTCGCGGCCCTGCTCGTCGAGGTAGATGCCGGGCCTGTCGTAAAGCGCGTCGTTCTCCAGCAGCAGGAAATCCAGGCCGGATTGCGGGCATCGGCCCGCGAGCAACCGCGCATCGCCGCCGGGAAGGTTATGCAAGGACGCAACGACGCGCACCCGGCCGAGGCGCGCACGCACGCCTCGGTAGGCCGGCAGCATCACGGTGAGCGGCATGCCGGCCTGCGCAAGCGCCCGGGCCATTCCGGTGATGGCGTCTCCGAGGCCGCCCGTCTTGGCCAGGGGAAATGCCTCGCCCGCCACTATCAGGGTTCTAGTCTTCGCCATGCCTGCTCCCGGTTGGTTGCGAAGCGCCGGGAAAAAAGCGGCGCATCCGCTGAAGCCATTCCAGGCGCAAGTGCCGTGCCCAACCGCCGCGCTGTTTTGTTCCTTTTTGTATCGGCCTCATGCGGGAGCGGGCACGCGGCTTGCTGGGCTGTCGCAATGGGGCGTCGGAAGGGTCTTCGGTTGTCCCGGCGGGGGGATCAACGGCCTGACCGGCGCCTTCGGCCGGACGGATCCATCTGCTGAACGGCCTGTACGACGCCAAGCCGGACCATCAGCCCGCGTGTTGGCGCTGGTTGGCCAGCAGGCCAGCCAGCGTCATTTTTCCAAACGATGTGCAGGATTTGCCGGCGGTGGAAACCCCGCCCCGCGAACATGGAACCGTCCGCACCGGTATCGGCCTGTTGGGGACGCAGCCCAGGGCAGGGCAGATCCACCGACGGCGCCTCGCGGCGCGCTACGATCAAACAATGGCGGGCGGGCTGACAGCGCCCGCCGATGCCATTTCCATGGTTTGCGTACTGTTTCAGGAGCCCATCATGGCAGAGCCTACCTCGCCTGCATCGCCCGGACCCCGGCCGGGCGGCCGTCCCGCTCCGGACCAGAGTCCGGCCGAGCATCCAGCGCCCGATCCCGAGGGCAGAAAGACGGACAAACACGGCCACTGGCCGCCCGACAGCCTGCCCAATCCCATGCCCGGCCTGGACCCGCAACAGACTCCCGGCATCGACCGGCTGGCGGGCACACCGCTTGCGGATGCCGTGCGCATCCGCGCCGGACAGAACGGAAAGCGGATTTTTTCAAGGAGATCCTATGAGCAAGCATGAAAGATTGCGCGACATGTTCCATCCGGCGGACAGTTCCGCGCGCACGATCCGGGACCTGATCTCCGGGACCGAGGCGCTTTTGCGCAGCACGGCCAGCTATGGTGGGTCGGAGATCGAATCCGCCCGCGACCGGCTCCAGCAGCAGCTGGAAGCCGCGCGCGAGCAGGCGAAAGGGTGGGAGCGCGTTGCCTGGGACCGCGCCAAGGACGCCTCCCACGCCGCCGACGACTACGTGCACGAGAACGCCTGGAAGAGCGTGGCCGGTGCAGTGCTGATCGGTGCGCTGGCCGGCGCCTGCCTGATGTCGGACCATAGGCGCCGCTGACGCATCTCATCCTTTTTGCCCATTGATGATCCGGGAAGGATCCGGGACGATGCTCAGGTTATGCCGGGCGCAAGGCTACGCAAGGGCGGGGCCGGAGGGGCCGGCCCCATCTCTCATTTCGGGAGCTCAGGATGAGCATGAACGCAGTCGCGCCGAGCGGCCGGTCGCCCTGGGGCAACGCCCTGGCGGTCCTGGTGCTGCTGGCGGCGGTGGCTGGCGTCCTGGCCTTTGCCGCCGTCCGCCTTGCGGAGCAGCGCATCGCCAACATGCTGGGGCCGCGCAGCCAGGTGGCCGACGTCAGCGTGGGATTCACCCGCGTGGTGTTGACGGACGTAATCGTGGGCGGCGGGCAGGGCCAGGAGGACGCGCGCGCGCGCCGCGTCGTGCTTGAACCCGAATGGTCGGCCCTGCTGCGGCAAGAGGCCGTGTTCAAGAGCGTGGCCGTCGAAGGCTTCGACATCGAGGTGGTGCGCGAGCAAGGCGGCGAACTGAGCATCGCGCCCGCCTTGCAGACCGCATTGCGCACGGGCGGGCGTGAAGACGGCCGGCCGCGCGGCGGCACGCCCCTGCGCATCGCGAATCTGGTGCTTCGCGATGGCAGCCTGGAATTCGTGGACCGGGCCGTCTCCCATCCCGCGCACCGGATCCCGTTCACCGGCGTGCAGGCCAGTGTGCGGCCGGTTGCCTTGCCCGGCGATGGCGCGCGCAGCGATATGGAGTTCAGCGGCCGCATCGACGACGCGGGCGGCGGCCAGGCCACGGTGCGCGCGCAAGGCTGGCTGGTGGTGGGCGGCACGGATGCGGACATCAAGGTCACGGTGCGGGGCATGGGCATCCGGCATGCGGCGCCGTACCTGGCCGAGAATGGCGCGGGATCGCTCGCCGCGGGCGCGATGGACCTGGACATGGACACCGCCATTGCCGACCGCGAACTCCGGGCGTCCGGCACCGTGGCCTTGCGCGGCCTCAAGTTCGGCGGAGAAGGCTCGCTGTTTTCGCTGCCGCGCAAGGCGGTGCTGGCGGCCCTGAAGGACAACACAGGCGTGCTGCGGTTCGATTTCGCGCTGTCCGGCAATCTCGACAACCCGAAATTCTCGGTGACCCGGGGCTTTTCCGCCCAGGTGGCGCAGGGCTTCGCGCATGCGATCGGTGTGGGCGCGGAGGGTGCGGCCGAGGGCGTGACAGGCGCGGTGAAAGAGCTGGGAAACGCTTTGTCGGACCTGCTCAGTCCAACGCCCTGAACGAGGCATTGTTCCGATTTTCCGGATCGTCCGGCTTGACGGGAGCAGCGCGAGCCCGCGCCGGGCGCCGTGTGTGCCGCAGGCGGAACTCGACCAGCAGAAACGCCGACAGCGCCAGGCAGAGGGGCGCGAAGGCATAGAGCGCGCGGTAGACGAGCGCGGCGCCCAGTACTTCGGGAGCCGGGATCTGCGGCGCCAGCGCCGCGACGAAGATGGCCTCGGTGGTGCCCAGGCCGCCGGGCACGCGGATGACGACCGCAGCGAAACTGGTGCACAGCAAGACGCCCAGTACGGTGGGGTAGCTCGCCTTGCCCTGAAGCAGCACATAGACGATGGCGCCCATCAGCGCCCAGGAGGTTGCCGCCACGGCGCTTTGCGCGATGGCCATGCGGGCGCTGGGAAGGGCCGCGTGCTGGCCCATCCACGTCCAGGTCCGGCGGCGCGCCAATGCGCAGAAGGCAAGATAGGCCGCGGCCAGCCCCAGCAGCGCCGCCCCGGCCAGGCGCAGCACGCCCGAGCCCACGCCCCAGCTTTCCGGCACGGGCACGGCGCCCGAGGCGAACAACGCTCCCGCGAGCCAGCCGTAGCCGATCCAGTTCGATGCGGCCGAAAACAGCGCGACCCGGGTCGCGACCGATTTGCGGCAGCCCAGGCGGGCGTACAGGCGCAGGCGCGCGCCCAGGCCGCCGAGCAGCACCCCAAGATTCAGATTCAAGGCGTAGCTCGTCATGGCCACGCCCAGCACCTTGGGCCAGGGCAGCGTATGGCGCGCATAGCGTTTACCGAGCAGGTCCATGGCGCCATAGGCCAGGTATCCGGCAACGACCAGGCCGGCGGCCAGCGCGATGGTGGAAGCCGGAATCGCGCGCATGGAGATCCACACCTGCGGCCAGTCGACGGCGCGGCCGAAGTGGATCAGCAGCCCCGCCACCACGATCAGCACCAGCGCGGGCAAGACGCGTTTGAGCCGGGGCCAGCGATGCCGCAAAGTCCGCATCAGCGTGGATCGGAATACTCTCATACCGTCTCCCTTTCTCCCGTGGGCGGCAAGGACCTCAGGCGGGGTTTGTGGGCGGGCAGGCTGCCGGCCCACGCCGGAAAGCGGCGCAGGAAGTGAAACACGACGACGCCGATCCAGAGGCGCCGCAGTCGCCGATTCGAGTCGGCCGGCAGTTCGATCCGCTGGCAATCCTGTTCGATGAGCCGGTCCAGGCTCTGGCGCAGCGCGGCATTGAGCCCCGTATCGCGGGCGACGACGTTCGCTTCCAGGTTCAGCGCCAGGCTCAAGGGGTCCAGATTGCTGGAGCCCACCGTCGCCCAATCGTCGTCCGCGCAGGCGACCTTGCCATGCAGGGGCCGTTTGCAGTATTCGTAGATCTCGACGCCGGCGTCGATGAGATAGTCGTACAGCGTGGTCGCCGCCAGCCGGGCGACCAGCACGTCGGGTTCCCCCTGCAGCAACAGCCTGACCCGCACGCCGCGCCGCGCCGCGTTGGCGAGATCATGCAACAGCTGGTAGCCGGGGAAGAAGTAGGCGTTGGCGATCAGCACGTCGTGGCGGGCGGCCCGCACGCCAGCCCGGTAATAGCGCTCGATATCGGTCCGGTGCTCCTGGTTGTCGCGCACGACCAGGCGGCCGCCGCCGTCGCCCGCGGGCATGGGGTCCCAACGCGCGGGCCGCCGGCCCAGGCGCCTCGGGCGGCCGCCCGCCAGCGCGGCGCGGGCGTAGTCCGCGATGTCCGCGGCCAGAGGGCCTTCGATCCGGACGGCATAGTCCTGCTTGGCGTCAGGGCCGTAATCGGGCAGGTGGTCCGCCGAGAAGTTGATGCCGCCCACGAAGGCGCAGCGGCGGTCCACGGCGACGATCTTGCGGTGCATGCGGCGGAATACATTGGTCCGCACGCCCAGGAACCGCGGGCGCGGATCGAATATATGCACGCGGATGCCGCTTTCGGTCATGGCGCCGACGAAGGCCTCGCCGAGTTCGTCGGAACCATAGCCGTCCACGGTCAGGTCCACGCTTACGCCCCGGCACGCGGCCTCGATCAACGCGCGCTGGATCTCCTGTCCCACGCTATCGTCGAACAGGATGAAGGTCTCGACCAGCACTTCGCTGCGCGCATTGGCGATGGCTTCCAGCACGGCGGGGAAGTAGCCGGTGCCGTTCTCCAGCAGCGCATACCGGTTGTGTTCGCGCCAGGGCAGGTTCATAGGGCGATCTCCGCGCAGATCGGCACATGGTCGGACAGGCGCGACCAGACGCGAGAGGCCAGCGGCACCGGCTGCCAGTCGCGGACGCTGCGCACGTAGATGCGGTCGAGCCGCAGCAAGGGCCAGCGCGCCGGGAAGGTGCGGGCCGGCCGGCCCAGCCTGGAGGTAAAGACCTCGCGCGTGCCGCAGTCGCGCATCACGCGGTCGGCGCGCAGCCGCCAATCGTTGAAGTCGCCTGCGATCAGGAGCGGCTCGTCGGCCGGCACGCCATCGACCACCAGCTCGCACAGCCGGGCCAGCTGACGGCCGCGGTGCCGTTCCAGCAATCCCAGGTGCACGCAGATGGCGTGCACCGGAGCGCGCAGCGAGGGCGGCCGCAGCACACAGTGCAACAGGCCGCGGCGTTCATGGCCGTTCACGCTGACATCGTGGTTCTCGTAGCGTTCGATGGGGTAGCGCGACAGGATGGCGTTGCCGTGGTGGCCTGCCGGGTACACCGCGTTGCGGCCGTAGGCGTAATCCGTCCACAGCGTGTCGGCCAGGAATTCGTACTGGGACAGGGCGGGCCACGATTGATGCCGCTCGGCGTGCCCCTGGTGTTCGCCCAGGACCTCCTGCAGGAAGACGATGTCCGGTCCGGCCGCGCGCAGGGCGTCGCGCAGTTCATGCAGCATGAAGCGGCGATTGAAGCTGGTGAAGCCCTTATGGGTATTGACGGTCAGCACGGTCAGCGTGGTGGCGTCTATATAGTGCGAGGCGGGCATGGAGGCTCCGGGAAATGCGTATTCCAATGAGCGGAGCAAACCGTGTGCCCGATACGTAAACGCGCGTAACACGCGCCGGGCCGCCCCAGGCGATTTTCCGCGGGCGTCGCATAGCGCATGAGCAAATGAGAAATGGGAATTTCCAGGCCCGCGCGCGCGGGCCTATCATCCGCTGCTCTTTCCTGCGGAACGCTCATGGCCGAATTGCTGCGCATCGACGACCTTACCGTGGACCTGCCGCTCGGCGCGGACCGGCCCCACGCGCTCAACAAGCTATCGCTGTCGGTGCACGCCGGTGAAATCCTGTGCGTGGTCGGTGAAAGCGGGTCGGGCAAGTCCCTGACGGCCGGCGCCATTCTCGGGCTGCTGCCGCAAGGCGTGCGTGCCAGCGCCGGACAGGTGCTGTGGGAAGGGCAGGACCTGCTGCGGCTGCCGCCGGACGCGCTGCGGCGGCTGCGGGGCAAGCGCATCGGCATGATCTTCCAGGAGCCGATGACGGCACTGAACCCCTTGCGTACGATCGGCGACCAAATCGGCGAGGTTTTCCGCACCCATGCGCGCCTGCCGCGCGCCGAGATCCGGCGGCGCACGCTGGAACTGCTGGAATCGGTGCGCCTGCCGGACCCCGCCCAGGCGCTGGGCGCGTACCCGCACGAGCTGTCCGGCGGGCAGCGCCAGCGGGCCATGATCGCCATGGCGCTGGCGCTGGAACCGGCGCTGCTGATCGCCGACGAGCCCACCACGGCGCTGGACGTAACGACGCAGGCGCAGATCCTGCGCCTCATCCACGACCTGCAGCGCCGCAAGGGCACGGCCGTGCTGTTCATTACGCATGACTTCGGCGTGGTGGCCGAAATCGCCGATCGTGTCGCGGTGATGCAACGGGGCGAATTGGTGGAAAGCGGAACCGCGCAGCAGGTGCTCGAGCATCCGCGGCATCCCTACACGCGCGCCCTGATCGGCGCCGTGCCGCCGCTGTCCGTCGCCACGGCCAGGCCTGCGCCCGGCGCCGGCACCCCTATCATCCTGGACACGCAAGGCCTGACCAAGACCTACCGGAAGCGCGGCTGGCTGGGCCGCCCGGGCCGCGAGACCCGGGCGCTGGACGGCGTGACGCTGGCCTTGCGGCAAGGCGCCACGCTGGGCATCGTCGGGGAAAGCGGCTCGGGCAAGTCCACGCTGGCGCGCGCCTTGCTCGGCCTGGCGCCGCCCGATGCGGGCGGCATCACGCTGGCCGGGGAACCCCTGGCGTTCAAGGGCGCGGCAGCGCGGCGTGCCCATGCCAGGCGCGTGCAGATGGTGTTCCAGGATCCCTACGGCTCCTTGAATCCCCGCCAGCGCGTGGGCGACATCGTGGCGCGCGGGCCGATCGTGCATGGGACGCCGCGCGCCGAGGCGCTGGCGCGCGCGCGGGAATTGTTCGAACTCGTCGGCCTGTCGCCCGACGCCTTGCAGCGCTATCCGCATGAGTTCTCGGGCGGGCAGCGCCAGCGCATCGGCCTGGCGCGCGCGCTGGCCATGCGGCCGCAAGTATTGATCGCGGATGAGCCGGTGTCCGCGCTGGACGTCTCGGTCCAGGCGCAGGTGCTGGCCCTGTTGGCCCGTCTGCGCGAACAGCTGGGGCTGTCCATCCTGTTCATCACCCACGACCTTCGGGTGGCCGCGCAGGTCTGCGACGACGTCGCCGTCATGAAGAACGGCCGCGTGGTGGAAGCCGGGCCGTGCGCCGAGGTGTTCAACCGGCCCGCGCATCCCTATACGCAGGCCTTGCTGGCCGCCGTGCCGGGTCGCCGCTGGGATCCGGCCGCTGTCGCGCTGCGCGCAGCGGCCTGAATCCTGGGGCCGGCCCCGGCCCGCGTCAGAAGCGGTAGTTCGCGCTCAGCTCTACGCGCCGGCCTTCGCCCAGCAGCCATTGCGTCTGGTTGTAGTACGCGGTTTCCGCGTACTCGCGGTCGAACACGTTGAACGCGCGCAGGGCCAGGCTCAGATCGCGGCGGGGCTCCCACAGCAACGCAAGGTTGGTGGTGGTGTAGCCCGCCATTTCCAGCCGGTTGGCGGCATCCGCGTAGCGCTTGCCCACGTAGCGCAGGCCGGCGCTGGCCGTCCACTGGGGCGCGAACTTCCAGCTGATCCAGGCGTTGGCCACGCGTTCGGGCACGTCGGTGGGCACATTCCCGTTGCGCGACACACTGACGCCGTTGACCGATTCGCTGAAATCGTCGTAGCGCGCCCGCAGCGCCACGGCGTTGAGATCCAGCCGCCAGGCGGGCGACAGCGCCACGCCCAGGGTGGCTTCCAGGCCCCGCGAGGACTGCTCGCCGACCTGGATGCGCAGCGACGGATCGTTCGGGTCGCGCGTCACCAGATTGTTCTTGCGGATATGGTAGGCCGCCAGCGTCCATTGCCCCTTGTCGTCCCAGAACGTCTGCTTGACGCCGATTTCCACTTGCTTGCCTTCCGACAGATCGAAGTTCTTGTTGGCGGGCGATAGCAGCAGGAGGCTGCCGATAGGGTCCGCGGCCTGCGCATACTGGCCGTAGACGGACAGGGTGGGCAGCACGTCGTAGACCGTGCCGATGCGCCAGCCGACGTTGGTGAAGGTGGTGCGGAAGGCGGTTTCGTCCGCAACCAGGTCGCGCCGTTTCAGGTCGATGTGGTCGTAGCGCACGCCGCCCAGCAACGACCATGACGGCGTCAGCATCAGCCGGTCTTCCGCGAACAGCGCATACTGGGTGGCGGTATTGCGGTAACGCGGCGTCGTGCCCGCGATGTTGATAAAGCGTCCGTGGTCAACGTCATACGGGTCCACCAGCGACGTCCCGGAATAGGGCGAGTTGTTGGTGTGCTTGAGCGACGCGCGGTTCAGTTCGAAACCCACCGCCACCTTGTTCGCCAGGCCCAGCAGATGGCCGTCGAAGGTGGCGTCGGTGATGGCGCCGGCCTGTTCCTGGTCGTGGCCGATCTCGGTATAGCCGGTGCGCTGGATCATGCCGCCCGGCACCCAGGCGTAGTTCTCCACATCGCGGTAGTCGCGGTCGCTGCCGATGTAATACACGCGGCTTCGCACCAGGGCCGCCGGGTTGGGCGACCACTCCGCTTTCAACTCCGTGCGGCTGTCACGGTAGATGATTTTGCTGTCGGCCACGTTGTAGTTCTGCTTGCGCAGCGAGTAATCCATCGTGCCATCCACCAGCGGCGTGCCGAAATAGCGGGTGGGCTCCTGCCAGGCATAGGCCTGCGTCAGCGTGAAGTTCAGCGCGGGCGACACGTCCAGCCGGAGCGCGGCGGTGATGGCGGCGTCGCGCGAGCCACCCAGGCTGATGCCGGCGTCGCTGTGGTTGCCGCTGACGTCCAGCCGGTACGACCACTTATCATCCAGCGCGCCGCCGCTGCCGAAGCCGAAGCGCTGGGTATCGTGCGTGCCCACGGTCGCCTGAATCTCGTTCTCGATCGGCCCGCGGGTGGGCTTCTTCGGAATGACGTTGACCACGCCGCCGATGGCGCCTTCGCCGTACAGCACGGAGGCCGGTCCCCGCAGCACTTCGATGCGGTCCACGGCCCAGGGATCGTAGATGAAGGTCTGGCCGACGCCGCCGTACTGGCGCACCCCGTCGTAGAGCTGGGCGACCGAGTTGGAATCGGTGAAGCCGCGCGAAGACAGCGACGAGCCGCCGTTGCCCGGGTGGCGCATGGCGCTGATCCCGGCGGCCTGGGTGATCGCGTCGGTGACGGTGACGGCGCCGCGCTCGCGCAGCTGTTCATTGCTGATGATGTCGATGCTGGCCGGCGTTTCGAAGGGCGTCAACCCCAGCAGCGTGCCGGTACCGGTCGATTCCAGCAGCGTAAGGGGATCGGCGTCGCCGGAAACGGAGATGCTGGGCAGCGTGGCGACGGGCGCGTTCTGGGCGTGCGCGGGAGCCAGCGCGGGCATGAAGGCGAGCGCGGTCCAGACGGCCGCGCGGCGCTTCAGGACGCGTTGCGTCCTGGCGAAGGTAGAAGACATGGTTGCTCTCGGTAAGCCAAGGATTGCCGCCAGGGAAGGCGGCGGTGATCCAGGGCCCGCACGCGCCGCATGGCGCGCTGCACAGGCCCTAGCGCAATACCGGGAGGAAGGGCGGGGCGCGGGCCCCCAGGGGCCCGCCGAAGGCGGAAGACTGGGCCTGGGCCGGCGGCGCGCGCGGCGCCAGCGGATGGGCCATGATGGACGCGGCCGCGGCCACCAGGACCGGAGAAGGCGGCAGAGCGACCGCCGCCAGCGCCATGCCCGTGGGGCAGCTGGCGGCCTGCGCCGCGTGGCGCTCGTCCGGCGCGTCAGCCGGCTTGCCGGGGCCGGCAACCCAGATCGGGCCAGCGGCCGAGCACAGCTGTATCAACGTGCCGCCTTGCTGGGTGGCGGGCATGAAGCCTTGCGGCACCAGCGCCTTCAGCATGAACAGCACCGTGACCAGCCACAAACTGGCGGTGTTCCGGGCGTAGGGGTTCAAGGGGCGGCGCATGATCGGCGCCTATTATGCACTCACACGGCGCGTGCCGCCCAGAACGCCGTGCGTACGGCGGGCGAGGCGGCGATGCTGGCGACCACTCGGTCCAGGTCAAGTTCGTCCACGGAGGCCTCGCTGAGGGCCGCCTCGATTTCCACTTCGTTCTCGCCGAACTGGTCGATCTTCAGTTCCGACAGCGGCAGCTGCTCGGACTCCAGCACGTCCTCCAGCACCATCATGGCGGCCTGGCGCTGGTCCGTATTCGTGATGAGGTGTACGACCGTGGTGACTTCCGTCGTCTGCGAATCGACCGGCTGGCGGTTGACGTAGCTGACGACCGGGCGAAGCAAGGTGTTGGCCGCAAGCACGAATGCGGTGGCCGCCACGGCCTCCAGCATCAACGACGCGCCGGCGCAGGCGCCGATCGCCGCCGACCCCCAGAGGGTGGCCGCGGTGTTCAGTCCGCGGATGCTGCCGCCTTCGCGCATGATGGCCCCCGCGCCCAGGAAACCCACCCCCGACACCACGTAGGAGATGACGCGCGATCCGCCGTCCGCGCCGCCCACCCGAAACGCCATGTCCACGAAGATCGCCGCGCCCACCGCGACCAGCACGTTGGTGCGCAGCCCGGCCGTGCGTTGCCGGAACTGGCGTTCGAATCCGACGACGGCGCCCAGGACGAAGGCGGTGAGCAGGCTGACCAGCGTATTGGCCAGCGGCAGGAACTGGATGCTTTCGAAGTTTTTCATTGTGTTCTCCTTGCCGGGGCGGGGATCAGGCGGCCAGCGCCGCGATGGAGGCGCCGGCCTTGTGTTGCCGGCACAGGCTCACAATGGTGAATTGGCAAGAAAGGAATTGCTGGGCGCGCATGATCGTCTCCTTGGTGGGGGAGCACGGGGAAGGTCCGCATGCATGCGCCGCCGGACCCGCCGGATACGCGCGCGGCAATGCCGGCGTATCGCGTCGGTAAGCGGTAAGGGAAGGGCTGGCGGCCGGGATGCCGAATGCATCGAGGCCGCGGTGCCGGGTCCTGGCTTGGGCAGGACCGGCGCGGATCAGGTCCGCGGATCCTGCGTCAAGCGGCGCTTGCAGTCGTGTTGCGACTACATCCGTCGTTGTCCACGTTGATCTCTAGGGGGTTGAAAGTGCGGCGAGTATACCGGCCATTAGGGTAAATACCAACAAAATCATGAGGTTTGCGGCGGGCCTTCATGCGGTCCCTGACTGATTTCAGGTAAGATTCAGGTTCCAGTAAGAAAGAGAGCAAGGTGGATGCGCCGCCGCAATGCTGCCCCGGCAGCCCGGGCCGTCCGCCATCTATGACCGAAGACCCCCCACCTAGGGCGGCGCCGCGACCCCGCTGGCGCCCAATACCCCATCCCCGCAAAGCCCCGGCCTGCGCCGCGTGCTTGTCCAACGATCCCCTCCTGTCCACGGCGGTCACGCCGCGCCTGGGTTGCCGCGCTCCGCCGCTCGCCGCCCCGCGGGCCGCCGCCGTTGCGCGGCCGCGCCCGCCGCATCGTTTGCCTGTGGATCCAGACGGCGTCTCGCCGCCTCCTGTCACGCTTTCCGTGGAACTTTGATGATTTTCGATTGGATGACCGACCCCACCGCCTGGCTCGGCCTGGCGACGCTGGTCGTGCTTGAAATTGTGCTGGGTATCGACAACCTGGTGTTCATCGCCATCCTGGCGGACAAGCTGCCGCCGGCGCAGCGCAACCGCGCGCGCTTGATCGGCCTGACGCTGGCAATGGTTATGCGCCTGGGCCTGCTGGCGAGCATCGCCTGGGTCGTCACGCTGACCGAACCCCTGTTCACGCTGCTGGGCGCGGAGATATCCGGCCGCGACCTGATCCTGATCCTGGGCGGCCTGTTCCTGCTCTTCAAGGGCACGATGGAACTGCATGAGCGCGTGGAGGGCAGCGCCGCCCACGACACAGGCAATAAGCCGCAGCATGCGGTGTTCTGGCAGGTAATTCTGCAGATCGTCGTGCTGGACGCCGTGTTCTCGCTGGACTCCGTGATTACCGCGGTAGGCATGGTGCAGGACCTGAGCATCATGATGATTGCGGTGGTGGTGGCGATGGCGGTCATGATGCTGGCCAGCCGGCCGCTGATGGGGTTTGTCGCGCGCCACCCCACGGTCGTGATCCTGTGCCTGGGCCTGCTCTTGATGATCGGTTTCAGCCTGGTGGCCGAAGGCCTGGGGTTCCATGTGCCCAAGGGCTACCTGTATGCCGCCATCGGCTTCTCGATCCTGATCGAACTGTTCAATCAACTGGCGCGCCGCAACCGGGCCAAAGGCACGCATGCCCTGGGACGCCGGCAGCGCACGGCGCAGGCCGTGTTGCGCCTGCTGCGCGCCAAGCCCGCCGGCCAGGCGGGCGGGCAGGTGGACGAAGTCGTCGCGCTGGTCGACGGCGCGGACGACGAACCCGCGTTCGCGCCCGAGGAAAGCACCATGATCGAGCGGGTGCTGTCCATCGGCGGACGGGATGTGCGTTCCATCATGGTGCCGCGCGGCGACATCACCTGGCTGGACGTGGCGGACACGCCGCAGGCCATCGTGCGCAAATTCGGCTCCGGCCACTCGCGCCTGCCGCTGTGCGCGGGCGAGCCGGGCAACGTGCTGGGCGTGCTGCATTTCAAGGACGTGCTGCCGCTGCTGCAGAATCCGGGCCCGATCGACCTGGTGGAACTTGCGCGCGAGCCGCGCTATGTCATGGAGACGATGCCGGTGCTCAAGGTGCTGGACGCGCTGCGCGCCTCGTGCGATCACATGCTGATCGTGGTGGACGAGCACGGAGTATGCGAAGGCCTGGTCACGCCCATGGACGTGCTGACCGCGGTGGCGGGCGATCTGCCCGAGCATCAGGAAGACCATTCCGAGGCCTTGCAGCTGTCCGACGGTTCGTGGCTGCTGGACGGACGGCTGGCGGTGGGTGAAGCCGCGCGCCTGCTGGAAGCGCCCGCGCTGGCCGACGACTACCCGGACGCCACCCTGGCTGGCTGCCTGTTGCGCGCAGGCGGCCGGATCCCCGAAACGGGCGATGCGATTGCGTGGCGGGACTGGCGCTTCGAAGTGACCCGCCGCGAGGGTTTGCGTATTGACCAGGTCCGCGCCAGCCCGATCGAGCAAGGGGCCGTCCAGGCAGGCTGACCGCGGCCCCCTCGGCGTCGCTTCCCCGCGGAAATGCTGCCGGCCGTGCTGCGCGCCGCCCCGCGGTTCCAGGCCGCGACGGACCCCGGGCTGGACAAGCGCCTGCGCGACGGCCGGCGCGAACTCCAGGCCAGCGCCGAACGCTGGGACCTGATCACGCTGGAGCCGCCGCCGCCATCCGCCGCGGGCGTGGTCAACCTGTATTCCCGCGACTTCTACCGCCTGGCCGCGAACCGGCTGGCGCCGCAGGGCAGCGTGGCGCAGTGGCTGCCGCTGCCCACCCAGAACGAAGAGGACACGCGCGCGCTGGTAGCGAGTTTTATCGACGTCTTTCCCCATGCGCAGTTGTGGACCAGCGAGCTCCACGAAATGCTGCTGGTCGGATCTCTGCAGCCCCTGGAGCTCGACGCCGCGCGCATCCAGGCGCGCTACGGCCAGCCGGATACCGCCGCGGCGCTCAAGGCCGCGGGCATTCCGTCGGCGGGGGCCTTGCTTGCGACCTGGGTAACCCTGCGGACCGAGCCGCCAGTGCGAGGCGCGGCGGATGGCCTGCGCGCCGATATCGAACTGGAACGCGCGCGACGACGGCGGCAATGCGTATTACCGGTGGTTCATGCCCGGCAGCGGCCGCTAGAGGCCGTGCAATGCCATGCAGCGCGGCAGGCTCGCGGCCTTAGCTGCATATCCGCCGCCACGGCGCGATGCCGCTGGGCGGGCAGTATCCCGCGCATGGCGTCGCGATGGACGTGCCGCTGCGGCAGCGCAGTTCCGGCGCCTTGTCGCCATAAGGCACTGAGCCCTGGCAATCGCAGAGCGCGAGGCCGCTGCCGGACGGCAGCTTGTCGGCCGCCTCGGCCTGCTGGGTCTTTGCCGGGCGTTGCGCGGGGATGGTCCGTTGCGCTCGCTCGGCCTGAGCCGGGGCAGCGGCCGGCGGCGCGTCGTCCTCGGCTTGCGCTTCGATCACGCCGCGCACCTTGGCGGCGGGCATGCCGCAGGCCTTGGCGATGGTTTTCGCCGAACGCCCGTCCTTGGCCATGGCCATTATTTTCTTGTCGTTGCAAGCGGCGTCGGCGCGCGGCGCAGCCAAGGCATACAGCGCCAGGGCGGCGGCAACGAAAAGGCCCGGTCGATGCAAGGTCATGGCACGCTCCCGCACGAAAGTCGGAATGACGGAATAGGCCGCAATCCAGAGCAGGAAGGCGTTCCGCAAAAAAGCGTAGTGCCCGCCATTCGGCAGTGTCAATGCGCCCCGATTAAATCCAGCAAACGGCCGGATCCGCTTGCACGAAGGGGGTATCCATAGGGATGAGGCCGGCCTGGTGAGCGCGCAATGGCCTGCCCGTACTACGCCGCGATCGCGCGTGCGCCGAACGCGTGCGCCGCGATGTCGGCCTCGGCCTTCGCGCGCGCCGCTGCGAGCGCGGCGGGGCCGCGCGCAGTGCCCTCGACCGAGAAGAATGTCACGTCCGCAAGGCCGATCGTGCCCAGCACGTGCCTGAGATACGGCGTCAGGAAGTCGGGCTGGCGCTGCGCGCCGTCGCCCGAGAACTCTCCGCCCGACGAGATCGCGACATATACCGGACGGTCGGCGAGGTTGCCGATCTTGCCTTCGGGCGTGATGCGGAAGGTATGGCGCACCCGCACGACGTGATCGATCCAGGCCTTCAAGGAAGAAGGCACGGTGAAGTTGTGCATCGGCGTGGCGATGACAAGGTGGCGGGCGTCTTGCAGGGACTGGATCAGGCCCGCCGACTGGGCCAGCGCGCCGCGGCCGAGCGTTGCGGCCGCCGGGTCCAGCGGCGAGCTCAAGGCGGCGGCGTAGTCCGGGTCGACGTGGAGCAGGGCGTTGGCGTCGATGTCCATCACGGCCGGCGGCCTTCCTGGCGCCGCGCCGGCGATCCGGTCGACGATGCATTGCGACAGGCGATAGCTTTCGGAGGCGCGGCCGCGCGGGCTGCAAACGATGCGTAGGATGCTCATGCTGCGGATGTTCCCAGTTGCTTGCTGAATCGAATGGCGCGGGTCAACAGACCTTGCCGGAAATAAAAGCGCTGCGCCAGGGCGTTGCCCAGGCCGGTGTCCAGCACCAGCTGGGTGCAGCCGGCGCCGCGCGCGAGATCCTCCAGGGCCTCC
Source organism: Achromobacter agilis (assembly GCF_900496965.1). GTDB lineage: Bacteria > Pseudomonadota > Gammaproteobacteria > Burkholderiales > Burkholderiaceae_B > Achromobacter > Achromobacter agilis. Next base: position 68,960 of record NZ_UFQB01000010.1, on the reverse strand, counting down.
AGCAGCCGCGCGCCCCAGCGTTCGCCCCGGCGGGCAGGAGACACCACCAGATCGTCCACGTAGAGAAAGCGGCCGTAGATCAGGTTTTCCTGGAACCGGTAGCCGGCCAGCGCCACGGCCTGGCCCTCGTGCATGGCGGCCAGCACGCGATAGCGTTCATGCCGCATGCGGCCGATGCGTTCGACGAAATCGGCGTCGTCCGTCAGGTGGGGCCGCAGTTCCCGCATCAGCGGCAGGCAGGCGCGCAGCGCTTCCGGTGTTTCGAGATGGCGCAGGGGGGTGTCGTTGTCGTGTGTCATGGAAGCCATGGTAGGCAACGCATGCCATAATTTGAAGGGCCATAAAATGAATTTTTGACTATGCCATGATCCAAGCGATTGCCGAGATCCCGCCGGCCGGCGGCGCCGACCCCTTGTACCGCCAGGTCTATGAGCGATTCCGCGGCGCCATCGCCCACGGCACCCTCAAGCCGGGCGACCGCATTCCGTCCGCGCGGGCGCTGGCCAAGGAACTGGGCGTGGCGCGGGGCACGGTCGAAGTCGCGTATTCGCTGCTCGCCTCCGAGGGCTATATCCAGGCGCGCGGGCAGGCCGGCACGGTGGTGTCGCCCGACCTGCAGCCGCAGGCTGCCGCGCCGGCCGCGCAGCCGTCCACCGCGCCCGTGCGCGACGAACTCGCCTGGCCGCGCTCGTCGGGCATCCTGCCTTTCCAGATGGGGCTGCCCGCCCTGGACGCGTTTCCGCGCAAGCTCTGGGCTCGGCTCGGGGCCAGGCAATTGCGGGGATTGCAGGCGCCGGCGCTTACCTATCCGCCCAGCGGCGGGCTGCCGGCCTTGCGCAGCGCGACGGCGGCCTACCTGCAAGTGGCGCGCGGCATTCATTGCCAGCCTTCGCAGGTGTTCATCACATCGGGCTACAACCACACCATGCGGCTGGTCCTGCAGGCCCTGTTCCAGCCGGGCGACCAGGTGTGGATGGAAGATCCAGGCTATCCGCCGACGCGGTTCCTGCTGGAACAGGCGCGCCTGCGGCCGGCGCCCGTGCCCGTGGATTCCGACGGCCTTGTCGTGGGCGCAGGCATCGAACGGGCGCCGCGGGCCCGCGGGGCGGTCGTGACGCCCGCCCATCAAAGCCCGCTGTGTATGTCCTTGTCGCTGCCGCGGCGGCAGGCGCTGCTGGATTGGGCGGAACGCAACGGGAGCTGGATCGTGGAGGACGATTACGACGGCGAGTACCGCTACGTCAGCCGTCCTTTGCCCGCCTTGAAGAGCCTGGATACGCAAGGGCGCGTGCTGTACGCGGGAACGTTCAGCAAGGTGCTGTTTCCTGGCCTGCGGCTGGCCTATCTGGTGGTGCCCGAGGCCCAGGCCGCGCGCTTCGAGCAGATCTGCTGGCTGACTGGCGGCGCGCCGGGCCTGACGCAGGCGATCCTGGGCGCGTTCATGGCCGAGGGGCATTTCGGCCGCCATATCCAGCGCATGCGCAGGCTCTACGCGGAGCGGCACGACGCCGCCGCCGCGGGCCTGGCGGCCGCGCTCGGGACGCGCATGCGGATCGAGCCGCAACCGGGCGGCATGCACCTGGTGGCGCGGCTGGAAGAGCCCCTGGCCGACCGGCGCCTGGCGTCGCGGATGCTGGAGCAGGGGCTGTTCGGGGAAGCGCTGTCGCGCTGGTACGCGGAGCCGGACGGGCAATCGGCGCTGCTGCTCAGCTTCACCAATATCGTATCCGAGGCGCAGGCCCGCGAACTGGGCCTGCGCATCCGGGCCTTGATGTAGCGCCGCCGGCCGGCGCGCGGGGCGCGCTTATTGCAGCCCGGCCTTGCCGAGGCCGTAGGCGGCATCGGCCGAACCGGGCACGGTCCGGAATGCCACGTTCAGGCGGTTCCAGCCGTTGATCCCGACGATCAGCAGCGTCAGGTCCGAGAGTTCGGTCTCCAACAGTTGCTCGCGCACCGCGCGGTAGATATCATCGGGCACGCCATCCGCGGCCAGAGTGGTCACGGCCTCGGTCCAGGCGAGGGCGGCGCGTTCGCGCGGCGAAAACAGCGTGGATTCGCGCCAAATGGCGACGTGGTGCAGGCGCAGTTCGCGCTCGCCCGCGATCTTGGCCTGCTTGACGTGCATGTCGAGGCAAAAACCGCAGCCGTTGATCTGCGAGGCGCGGATGTCGACCAGATGGCCGAACTCCCGGACCGCGGGGGCCTGCTTCAGCGCGATGCTGAAGTCCAGGTACTTCTTGGAGATTTCCGGCGAAATGTCGAAGTAATTCAATCGTTGGGTCATGTTCCTACCTATCGGTGTTGCCGCAAGAACTTGCGAACCGACAGGATGCGGGCAGTTGGCCTAGTGCAGAAGTGCCATGAATGGTGTTTCGATCTGGGCCATGTTTGGCGCCCAGACGGTTGAATCTGCAACGCCGCCCGGCTATAACTTTGAAGCGGGGCTGGATCTGCATGCCCCGCCTGTTGATGAAGCCAAGTCCCATGCCGCTGCCTCCTCCCCATGACGAACATGTCGCCAGCCAGTCGGCGGCGTCCACCCGCGTCGAGTCCGGCCCGGGCTCCTGTCTGGAAGTTTTCCTGGTCTTCCTGCGCCTGGGCCTGACGTCCTTCGGCGGGCCAGTGGCGCATCTGGCTTATTTCCGCAATGAATTCGTCGAGCGCCGCCGTTGGCTCGACGATTACGCGTACTCGGATCTGGTGGCGCTCTGTCAGTTCCTGCCCGGACCGGCCAGCAGCCAGGTCGGCATGGCCATCGGGCTCAAGCGCGCCGGCTGGGCGGGCATGCTTACCGCCTGGATCGCGTTCACGCTGCCCAGCGCGTTCGCGCTCGTGCTGTTCGCGGCGGGGCTGGCGCAATTCGGCTGGCTGTCCGGATCCGGCGCCATCCACGGCCTGAAGGTCGCCGCGGTCGCCATCATCGCGCAGGCGGTATGGGGCATGGGCCGGTCGCTCTGTCCGGACCGACCTCGCGCCGGGCTGGCGATCGCCGCCGCGCTGATCACCGTGGCGCTGCCGACCGCCCTGGGCCAGCTGGGCGCCATCCTGCTGGGCGCCGTCATCGGGGCCGCCGCGCTCCAGGTGCCGGCACGGCCCTCCTTGGCCGCCGAACAGCAAAGCGTGTCCCGCCGCGCGGGCTATCTTGCCCTGGCGCTGTTCGTGCTGCTGCTGGCGGTGCTGCCAGCCTGGGCTGCACTCAGCGGCCAGCCGCTGGCTGCGCAACTGGCCGGCTTCTACCGCGCGGGGGCCCTGGTATTCGGTGGCGGCCACGTAGTGCTGCCCCTGCTGGAATCCGCTTCGGTGGCCGGCGGCATGGTGTCCAATGGGGACTTCCTGGCGGGCTACGGCGCCGCGCAGGCCATGCCCGGCCCGCTGTTTTCCTTCGCCGCGTTCCTGGGCGCCATGTCGTCCGGGCCCTTGTCCGGCTGGATGGGCGCGCTGGCGCTGCTGATCGCGATCTTCCTGCCCGGCGCGTTGCTGGTGGCGGCGGCTCTGCCGTTCTGGGAAAGCCTGCGGCTGCGGCCCGCCGTGCGCAACATGATCGCCGGGGTAAACGCCAGCGTGGTGGGCATCCTGCTGTCGGCCCTGTACGACCCGGTCTGGGTCAGCGGCATCCTGGGCCGCGCCGACTTTGCCCTGGCGCTGCTGCTGTTCGCGCTGCTGGTCTACGCACGCTGGTCGCCCGTGTGGGTGGTGCTGGCCGCCGCCGCAGGCGGATGGGCGCTAGGACTGCTGGCCTAGCGCCTGCCAGCGCGGCCGGCGCTTCTGCAGGAAAGCATCGATGCCTTCGCAAGCGTCGGCCTCCATCATGTTGCGGGCCATCACGTCCCCCGCGTAGTCATACGCGTCGGCCAGCGCCATTTGCCGCTGCTTGTAGAACATACGCTTGCCGTAGCGGATGGCGCTTGGGCTCTTCGCCAGGATGTCGTCCGCCAGGGCCTGCACGCGTCCGTCGAGCGCCGTGTCCGGCACGGCGTCGTTGATCAGGCCCCAGTCCTGCGCCTGGGCCGCGTCGATGAACCTTGCCGTCACCAGCATTTCGAACGCGCGCTTGGCCGACACGTTGCGGCTCAAGGCCACCGCGGGCGTCGAGCAGAATAGCCCGACGTTGATGCCCGACACCGCGAAGGTTGCCGTGTCGGCGGCGACGGCCAGGTCGCAGCTGGCCACCAGCTGGCAGCCCGCCGCCGTGGCGATGCCGCGCACCTTGGCGATGACGGGCACGGGCAGCGCCTGCAATCCCTGCATGACGCTGCCGCACTTCCTGAAGAGCTCCCGGTAGTAATCCAGCGAAGGCTGGCTGCGCATTTCGCGTAGGTCGTGGCCGGCGCAGAATGCCCGGCCCGTGGATTCCAGCACGACACAGCGCGCGTCGGCGTCGCGCGCCAGGGCGTCGATCTCGGCCTGCAGGGCAGCCAGCATGGCCTCGGAAAGCGCGTTGAATTGGCCGGGCCGGTTCAAGCGCAGCGTGACGACGCCGCCCTCGTCGGTGCGCGCCAGGATCGGCTGTTCCGCCGTTTCTTCGATGCTCATATTGCCTCCAGGATGGGGTATCCCTGGATACTACGGCCTGTTCCCATCAAAAGGAACCGGCCGGGCCGCGTGCATCAGCCCGCCGCCAGCTTGCGCGACATGCCCGCCGACAGGCACAGCAGCGGAGCCACGACGGCCGCACCGATCAGCGCCATTGCCGCCTGGGGCGGCATGCCGCTATCGAGCAGGACCGTGGCGATGAGCGCCGATCCGCTCATCTGGAACAAGCCATACACCGCCGCCGCGGTACCCGCGCGTTCGGCGAAGGGTTCCAGGGCCAGGCTCAGGCCCGAGCCCAGCGCCAGCGAAAAGCCCACCGTCAGCACGGCGACCGGCAGCATGAAAATCCACGCCGACAGCGGCAGCCACAGCCAGGCCGCCAGGTGCATGGCGGCGGCCAGCAGCAGGGCGGCCATGCCCACGCGCACCATGGTGTGGCGGCCAAAACGCGCGATGAAGGCGGGCGCGAGGAAGAAGGCGCCGATATTGATGGCCGCGTTGCCGCCGAACCAGGCGGAAAATCCCAGCTCGGAATAGCCCAGCTGCTGCACCAGCACCACCGGGGCCGCCGACACGAAGACGAGGATCATCGCCATGCCGGCCATGCCGAAGGCCGCGAAATACAGGAAGCGTCCGCTCGCCACGATGGGCGCATAGCGGCGCAGGCTGTACAGCGTGCCTTGCGGGCGGGCCGGGGCCGCCCGCGTTTCCTCGAAACGGCCGGCCAGCAGGCCCGCAAGCGCCAGCGCGAACGCCACCATGAAGATGAAGGTGCTGCGCCAGCCCGCGTGCACCGCCAGCGCGCCGCCCACCATGGGCGCCAGCGCGGGCACGGTGCACAACGCGCCATTCAGATAGCTGTAGACGCGCGCGCCCACGGCCGGGCTGAAGCAGTCGCGCACCGCGGCGAAGGCAACGAGCGATGCCGAGCAGGCGCCCAGGCCCTGGATGACGCGTGCGATGTAGAACACGTCCAGCGAGCTGGCGGCCGCGCCGAGCGCCGAGCCCAACAGATAGGCCAGTGCGCCGCCCAGCGCCACGGGGCGCCGGCCGTAGCGGTCGGCAAGCGGCCCGATCAGCATCTGGCCCACGCCCACGGCGAAGATGAACAGCGTAATGCTGGCCTGGAGCGCGGTGACGGGCCGGCCAAAATCCTCCGCCATGGCGGGAAGCGAGGGGAGGTAGATGTCGATGCCCATCGGCGTGAGCGTGACCAGCCCCATCAGGAGGCCGATCAGCCAGCGTTGGCCACGGGGAGATAATGCAGACTTCATGGGCAGGGCTCGGGGTTCATGGGGAACCCGGGAAAACCCGATATTATCCATGAAGGGGAGGTAGAATTCCTTGCATGAACGCGCCCGCCCTCCGACCCCGCATCGTCATCCTCTATTGCACCCAATGCCAATGGTTGCTGCGCGCAGCCTGGATGGCGCAGGAACTGCTGTCCACCTTTTCGACCGACCTGGCCGAAGTCGTGCTGCAGCCCGGCACCGGCGGCGTGTTCCAGATCACCTACAACGGCGACCTCATCTGGGACCGCAAGAGCGACGGCGGTTTTCCTGAAGCCAAGATCCTGAAGCAGCGCGTGCGCGACCGGCTCGATCCGGGCCGGCCGCTGGGCCATATCGACGGCCACAGCGCCGGCCCATTGTTCAATCCCGACGCCTGATCATCAGGCGGCCGGTTCCGAACTGAGCCCGCCTCGAGCCTTGCGCTGCCTGGCCGCGGATACCGCCAGCAGGGCGATCAGCCAGGCGCACGCCGCGATGAACCCCAGGCTGATCGGCCGCGACACGAAGATCGACAGGTCGCCGCGCGAGAGCAGCAGGGCGCGGTGGAAGTTCTCTTCGACCATGGGCCCGAGCACGAAACCCAATAGCAGCGGCGCCGGTTCGAAGCGCAAGCGGATCAGCGCATAGCCGGCCGCGCCGAACACCGTGACCATGGCAACGTCGAACAGGTTGTTGTTCGTGCTGTAGACGCCGACGCAGACAAAGAACAGCGCGGCGGGGAACAGGTAGCGGAACGGCACGGTCAACAGGCGCACCCACATGCCGATCAGCGGCAGGTTCAACAGCAGCAACAGCACGTTGCCCACCCAGAAGCTCGCGATCAGCCCCCAGAACATGTCGGCGTGCTCCACCATCATCTACGGCCCCGGCTGGATGCCGTGGATGATCAACGCGCCCAGCATCAGCGCCATCACCGGATCGCCGGGGATGCCCAGGCTCATGGTCGGGATGAAACTGGTCTGCGTAGAAGCGCTGGTAGCGGCCTCCGGGCCCGCGATGCCTTCGATCGCGCCGCGGCCGAACCGGCGCGGCTCGCGCGCCACCTTCTTTTCCGTCGCATAGGAAATGAACGAGGCGATGGTCGGACCGGTGCCGGGCAGGTTCAGCATGATGGACGTAATGCCGCCCCCGTACTGCGAGCCGTAATAGATGCCCGAAAGCATCACCAGCGCCGCCGTGGGCGGCATGGTGTAGGTGAGCGGCAGCAGGATCGAGATCGCGGCCAGCACGCCCATGCCGGGCAGCACGCCGATCAGGTTGCCCATGAAGACGCCGAAAACAGCCCACATCAGATTGTCCAGCGCGAAGGCAATGGAGAACCCATGCATCAGATTGTTCAGTATGTCCATGGCTCAACCCCAGCGGAACAGCGGGAACTGCAGCTGTAGCGCCCAGGCCCAGCACGATCATCGTGCCCGCGGCCCACGCCTCGCGCCGCACGGCGCTGCGTTTGGATTGCATGGTCTCTCCTCCCGTTGTTGTGCTTTCGACTGACGTTTGTCTGAACGAAAACTGACTGTGCAATGAATGCGGGAGTCTAGAAATCCAAACTTCCGTTCAGCTTTCAGACAGTTCGGAAGGAACGCCGGACCGCATTATTTCTGCACAAAACGGGGGAAATCCCTAGGAACACGCGGCGCCTCGCACCGGTTCCTGGCGGCGGCTCAGGCCTTCGGTATCCAGGGCTTGCGGTCGGCATGCGCAAGCGCCGCTTCAAGGCGCTGTTTGCTGGCGTCGGGCCAACTGGCATCCATGTCATAGAACTCGTCGGCGGCGGGCACATCGTCGGGAAGACGCAGCCACGGATGCTTGGAACGCACGAAGCAATGCGCGCCGGGCGGGAAGTCCGCGGCGCGATCCAGCGTGCCCGCATACACCAGCGCCACGGCTTCGCCATAGGCCGGGTGGTAGCTCCACAGCAGCCCGACGCAGGCCGCGCAACGCACCACGACCACAGTCTCTCCATCGTTCGCGGTTTTGCCGGCGGGATGCCGGCTCAACTCGCCTTGCAACAGCTTCAAACGGTCGGACTCGATGGGCGCGTTCATGGCGAACGCAGTGCCCGAATGCCGCTGGCATACCGTGCAATGGCAGCAATGCACGAACATCGGCGGGCTGGAGAGGCGGTAGCGGACGGCGCCGCAGTCGCAGCCGCCTTCGATGGGTAGCGCAGTCACGATGGGTCTCCGGGGGTAGGGGGGAGCAACCAGTGTATTGGGACGCCAGCCGCCGCAGCAGTGGCGATCGCGACACAATGCGGGGTCGATTGCGACAGGCAAAAAAGCCGCGCGCAGAGCACGGCGGTGGCGCGACAAGAGCGGAAGAAAACAGGCGGGCAATTGGGTGCCGATATCACATTCACGGCATCCGCTGGCTATTTCATTCAAAATTATGCTAAAATACAACAATTGGCAGCAAAAACAACATAATCATGCTGCCTCGCTGCAGCCGGGGCACACCTCCCGGCTGCGTGTTTGCCAGCGTCGCCCGCGCGTATGTCCCCCCGTATCCAGCAATGGAACCGCATCGAAGGCACGCTTGAATCCTGCGTATCGCGCTTGTGCGGGGGAAGCCATGCGCTCTGAATGGGAGAACGCTCATGTCTCATCAATTGGTCGGCAAGAAATCGCGCTTCGAGATCCCCCCGCTGGACTGGAAGGCGCCCGAGGCCAAGAAAGACGCTGACATCAACTCCGTGCCGGCGGACGTCGAATCCACCGAAGACACCGAAGCCTTGCATTCCTCCGCATAAGGCCTGACCGCGCCGCATCTGGGCGCGGCGCCTCCCTCACCGGCCTCCGGCGGCGCACCTTGCGCGCCGTCCGAGGCCGTCCTGCTTTTCCGCACATTGTCCTTTGCCGTTTCCGTCCGCGCGCCGCGCCGGACGATGGCTTGCGTCTGCGCGCCGGGACCACCCCGGCCGCGACCTTCCTGATAGCGAGTACCTGGAATGCCTGAAAGCACCTCGAGCCGCCAGCCGGTCAGACCCTTCATCTATGCCACGACGACGTCGCGGTCCTTGATGTTCTCGCACGGCGAAATACAAAGCCGGATGTGGACCAAGGATCCCTATGCGCTGAACCTGGAATACACGCGCATCATGATGGGATTCCTGTTGCTGAATCCCGAACCCCGCCGGATCGCCATGGTCGGGCTGGGCGGAGGGTCGCTGGCGAAGTTCTGCTATCGCTACCTGCCGTCGGCCCGGATCGACGTCTTCGAGATCAATCCCCACGTCATCGCCTTGCGCGACTCATTCCTGGTGCCCGACGACGATGATCGCTTCGCCGTGATCCAGGGCGACGGCGCCGAACTCATCCAGAAGCACAAGGACGAGTACGACGCGATCCTGGTGGACGGCTACGACATCAACGGCATTCCGGCGCAGCTCACGTCGGATGGGTTCTACGACGGCTGTTTCGGCGCGCTGGCCGCCGGCGGCTTGATGGTGTGCAACTTCCACGCGCTGAACTTCAACTACCGGCGCTACCTGGGCCGCATCCGGCAGCGCTTTGCCGGGTCCGTCATCGAAGTCAGCGACACCTCGCTGGCCCACCGCATCGTGTTCGCCTGCAAGGGGGATCAGCTCAAGCGCCGCACAGGCCTGCCTGCGCGCAGGCCCGAGGCCATGAGCGCGGACCTGTGGTCGCGCGTCGCGCCCGGACTCTGGCCGCTGCTGGACTGAACGCGGTGTCCGCCTGGGCTATGCCGCGTGCGTCACCACGCGATTGCGCCCTTGCTGCTTGGCCACGTAGAGCGCTTCGTCCGCCGCCCGGAACGCCGCGTGCACCTCCGGGCCGGCCGATGGCCATTGCGCCACTCCGGCCGAAAGGGTAATGCCCGCCGTGCCATGCAGGCGGTGCGTTTCCAGGCGCTTGCGCAGGCGCTCGGCCACGTTGGCGGCTTCTTTCTTGCTGGCGGCGGGCAGCAGGATCAGGAACTCCTCACCGCCATTGCGGCAGAGCACGTCTGACGGCCGCGAACAATCGCGCATCAGCTGCGCCACGCCGCGGATCACTTCGTCGCCGACCGTATGGCCATAGGTGTCGTTGACCTGTTTGAAATGGTCGATATCCAGCGCCACCACGGCAAAGGGCGCGCGCGCGGCCTCCAGGCGCTCCACCGCGGCCTGCAGGCCGCGCCGGTTGTGCAGGCTGGTCAGCGGATCGGTGATGCTGGCCTGGTTCAGCTTGCCGATTTCATCCTGCAGGTTCGTGAAGCTCCGGATCACCGCGCGCTTCAGGCGCTGGGCCTCGAAATACCAGGCCTTCACGGACTGGACCCGCTGCATCGCGACGGACACTTCCTGATGCTCCACGTTGGTAGCCAGTTGCGACAGCGGCTGCGAGATCTTGCTCGCGCACCACCAGATGGCCAGAAGAAAGGCGAGGGCGAAGGGCGCGGCGTACTTGACCAGTGCCCAGATCAGGTCGTCCAGCGGCTCCAGCGTCGCCTTGGCGGGACGCTGCGCGATCACGCCCCAGCCGCTCAAGGGGACGCTGGCATATCCCGCCAGCATATCCACGCCCCGCGTATTGACCAGGCGTTGCGAGCCCGCCTGGCCCCGCATGACGGCCGTCACAACCGGGTTGGACCTGACGTCTTCTCCGATGCGGGCGGTGTCCTGGTGATAGATCAGCCGGCCTTCCTGGTCGACCACATAGAGATAGGACCCATCCTGGTAATGGTGCTTGCCCAGCAGCATGTGCAAGGCGCCTTCGCTGCGCAGGTATATCGTGCCCGCGATATAACCCAGATAGCGTCCATTGTCTGCATGGATCGGATGGGAAACATTGATCAGCAGGTTGCCGGACAGCGAGACGTAGGGCTTGCTGATCAGCGGCTTGCGGGCTTGCAGCGCCGCGCGGCTGCCGTCGTTGTCGACCCGGGTGCCCACGAAACCCCGCAGGCTCTGCGAGGCGGCAAGCACCGTGCCGTCGGCGCGGATGATCGCAACCGAGTTGAAACTGTCGGTCTGCTCCTGCAGGCGCGCGGCCTCGGCGGCCAGGATGTCGGGAACCTCGAAGCGGGCGGCCAGGTGCCGGGCGCTGTATTCCAGCTGCCGCTGGGCCGTCTTCAGGAACGCGCCGGCGCTCTCCGCGAGCTTGGCCGCGTAGACGCGATTGGCTTCGAGCGTGTTCGCGATGAGCTGTTCGCGCTGGACGCGATAGCTGGCGTAGAGCGCGTTGGCGGTGGCAACGACGGCGCTGAATATGGTGAGCGCGAGCACGAGCCCGCGCAGGTGGATTCGCATGAAGGGACCGGATCGGGGCAGGGGAAGCAGGGCAGAATTTTAACGTGGGCCGGAATCCGGCTCATCCAGCAGGCGGGCGGCCCGCGATTGGGCGGCCGCCCCCGCGCGGAAGTAGCCCATGACGGTCGCCACGCTGGCGTGGCCGGTCAAGGCCATCGTGTCGCCCAGCGGCACGTTCTGCCGGCCCGCCTCGGTCACGAAACCCGAACGCAGGCTGTGCGCCGAAAAGTCGCCTTGCAGGCCCGCCAGCTTGCAGCGCTCTTGCACGATGTCGCGCAGGGCGGCGGCGGCCAGCGGTTCGCCCACGACATCGCCGCGGCGCACGCGGCGAAACAGGGGGCCTTGCGCGATGCCGCTGGCGCGCAGCCAGGCATCGAGCGCCTGCGCCGCCATGCCGACAATGGGCTTCTGGTCGTTGGCGCGGGTTGTGCCCGCCTGGTTGGTCTTTGATTGTCCGAGGGAAAACAGGAAGCCGTCGGCGGTGCGCGGGGTGTTCTCGACGGTGGCGCGCGCAACTTCGGAGCGCCGCCGGCCGCCGCTGGCCCAGGCGAACAGCAGCAGGGCGCGGTCGCGCACGCCGCGCAGCGAATCGTCGCAGGTCGCAAGCAGCGCCTGCAGCGGTTCGCGCGTCAGCGCGACCTTCTTGGCGGGCGCCACGCCGCGCCGGGCGTAGGCGCGGCGCGTCTTGGCCACCAGTTCCCGCATCCGGGCGCCGCGGCAGGGGTTGGGGTGGCCGTGCAATTCGTGCGCCTTGGATAGCACCGACAGGCGCTGCAGCAGCGTGTTCAGGCTGGGTGGACCCAGCTTGCCCTTGGCCTTCAGGCGCACCAGTTCCTGGTCCAGCGCCAGCGGCAGCTCCCATTTCAATCCGTGCTCGGTCGAACGCTGGGCATGGTCCACCACGAACTGGATAACGGCCGTTTCGGGGAGGGGCAGGGCGAAGGGCTCGCCATAGCGCAGTTCGAACCAGGCCGTCCAGTATCGGATCGCGGCGCGGTAGCTCGCGGCGGTATTGGCGGAACTGCCTTCTCGCATCAGGTCGCGCACGGCGGCGTCCGCCTGGGTGTCGAGCATTCGGGGATCCAGCGCAGGGAGCGCCGCTTGCAGGGTCAGGGGCATCATTTCTGGCTTTTCGCGTCAGGCGAACCCGAACATTCCGGCTCAACCTGTGATTTATATTTAAAGATACATATGCTGTATGATATCTAACATGATTATCAAATTACTCACGATAAGGTTCCATTATCGTGGGTAATTGTCCGACAGATACGAAAAAATCGACGGAGTGCGGCCATGGCCACCGGAATTACCGAAACAGACGTCTGGAGCGCCGCCGACGCCTTGCTGCTCGAGGGCGCCCGGCCCACGATCGAACGTGTGCGCCAGAAGATCGGGCGCGGCTCGCCCAATACCGTCAGCCCGCATCTGGAAACCTGGTTCCGCTCGCTGGGCGCGCGCATCAAGGATCCCGGCGCGTTCGCCGCCGCGCCCGCCATCCCGGACCCCGTCGCCCAGGCGGCGGCCCATTTCTGGGAAGCCGCCCTGTCCCAGGCTCGGGCCGAACAGGCCGAGGCCTATCGCGACCGCTTGGCAGCGCTTGCGCAGGAAGGCGAAAGGCTTGCCGCCGACGCGGAACAGCTGCAATTGCGCGAGGCCGGGGTGGCGCAGCGCGAGCAGGACCTGCAAGAGGCGCTCAAGGTCGCCACGTCGCAATTGGCGGCCGCCGAGGAACGCCTGCAGGCGGCCGAACTGCAGCTGCGCCAGCGCGACGAAAGGCTGGAACAGCAGCAACGGCAGCTCGCGGACGCCCGCGGCGCCGTCCAGGCCCTGCTGGCGGATGCCGAAACATCGCGCAGCCAGCATGCGCAAGCGCTGGATGCCCTGGAATCCCGCCACGCCGCCCATGAACGCCGGTGGCTGAACGAACTGGATAGCGAGCGCGGCACGGTCAAGCGCTTGCAGGCCCGGCTGGAAGAGGCGCAGAGCGCCAGCCAGCAACAACAGGCCCAGGCGCGCAAGGCGCTGTCCGACGAACAAGAACAACGGCGCCGGGCCGAGGAGGGTGCGCAGGCGCTGCGCGCCGACGCCCAGGAAACCCGTGCGCGCCACGAATCCGAACTGGCCGCCGCCCGAAGCGAGGCGGCCGCCGCCGGGGAACGCGAACGCGCCATGGCGTCCCGTCTGGCCGCCGCCGACGCCCGGGGCGAGGATTTCCTGGCGCAACTCAGATCGAAGGACGAGCAGATGGGCGAACTGGCCCGCCACCTGATGGCGTTGACCGCGGACGTGGCTGCCAAGGGGGTGCAGGCCGATCCCGCCGCCCCCTAGCGCCTGCCCGCGGCGCGCAAGAATCGCCCGCGCCGGGCGTATGGCCGCTAATGGCCCGGATAAACGCCCTGGAAGGGTTCGTTGTTCTGCTCGCCGAAATTCGATGAATGATAGTCGGCTGGATCGGCCGCCATGGAACTGCCGGAGCGCGGCGAACTGGAACCGTAGGAACCGGTACTGGAGCAGCCGGCCAGCAGAAAGGCCAGCACCAGGCCGGCGGTGGTCAGGATCCTCATGGCATACCTCCTAGGGATGCGTGCCGGATACGCGGCGGAATACTGCCCTCGGCAAGTCGCGTGCCCAACCACCGTCTTTCCCCTAGTCCGGCGGAATTTCGGATAAATTCGTCAGGAGCGCATCGGCGCGTATCACCCGGGCGGGCGCCCGCTGGTCGCCGTGCGTACCATCAAGGGCGGCCGGCCCTGTCAGGAGCAGCGGGTGAATCCACGTCAAACAGTCGATCTTGCCCGCGTCCTGCTTGTCATCGTGATCCTTGCCGCGCTGATGATAGGCAGCCTTTACATCCTGCGGCCATTTTTGCCGGGCCTGATCTGGGCGACCACGATCGTCGTGGCCACCTGGCCGGTATTGCTGGCGATACAGCGCCATTGCGGCGGGCGGCGCTGGATTGCCACCGTCGCGATGCTGTTCCTGCTGCTGTTCGTCATTGTGCTGCCGCTGTACCAGGCCATCTCGACCCTGGCGTTGCACGGCGGAGCCATCATGGAGGCGATCAAGAGCCTGCCCGACTACGCGCTGCTGGCGCCGCCTTCCTGGATCCGCAGCATTCCGCTGGCGGGCCCCAAGATCGCCGACGAATGGCAGGCGCTGTCGGACGCCGGCGCCGGCGGGTTGCTGGCCAAGCTCGAACCCTACATCACCACCGCCGCGCGTTGGCTGCTCGGCCACGCCGCCATCGTCGGCGTGTTCGTTATGCACATGCTGATCACCGTCGTCATCGCCGGCATCCTCTACAGCAAGGGGGACGTCGCCGCCGACTTCGTGCTGCGCTTCTTCAACCGGCTGGCGGGGCAGCGCGGCATGTCCGCGGTCAGGCTCGCCGGCATGGCGATCCGCGCCGTGGCGCTGGGCATCGTCGTTACAGCGGTCGTGCAGTCCGCGCTGGGCGGCATCGGCCTGTGGATCGCGGGCGTGCCGGCCGCCGGCATCCTGACCGCGCTGATGGTCATGCTGTGCCTGGCGCAACTGGGCCCGTTCCTGCCCATGCTGGGCGGCGTCGCCTGGCTGTTCCAGAACGAGATGAAATTCGCCGCGGCCGTGCTGCTGGTCTGGGCTGTGGTGGTCGCCACGCTGGACAATCTGCTGCGGCCCATGCTGATCAAGCGCGGGGTGAACCTGTCGCTGCTGCTGATCCTGGCTGGCGTGCTGGGCGGGATGTTCGCCTTCGGGATCGTGGGGCTGTTCATCGGCCCGGTGATCCTGGCGGTGACACAAACGCTGCTGAAGGCCTGGATCGACGAGGCGCCGGCGCCCGCATCCGTCCCGATCGCAGCGGAAGCGGGCGCGCAAGCCGCGAGCCCCGCCGCGGGCGCTTCCGATGGCCCCGGGTCCCGGCCGGCCTGATGCGCTTGCCGCGGCACGGGGGATCCCGGCGCGATCCTCCATGCCCCCAACGGGCGTCCCGCGCGTCGCGGGGTAACATCTGCCTCACGGCGCGAAACCCCGCGCCCGCTTTTCAGCAACAACCACGCGGCAATACCCCATGACGATGTCCTCACTCCCGCGCCCGCGCGGCGTTTCTTCCATTCTTCGGCGGCGTGCGGCGCCCGCGCACAAGGCGGTGTTGCCATGAACGAAAGCGTGCGCCTGGCCAAGCGGGTGGCCACGGAACTTTCCTGCTCGCGGGGCGATGCCGAACGCCACATCGAGGGTGGCTGGGTCGCGGTGGACGGCCAGCGCGTCGAAGAGCCGGGTTACCGCGTCGCGCCGGCTCAGACCGTCGGGCTCCTGCCGGGCGCGCGGCTGGAGGAAGTACGCCCCGTCACCGTCCTGCTGCACAAACCCGCCGGCCTGTATGCCAACGACGAACCGGGCTCCGCCCGCGACCTGATCCTGCCCGAGAACCTGGCGGGGGACGACCGCTCCGGGCAGCGCTACCTGAAACGGATGTTCAACGGCCTGAAGCTGGTAACGCCTCTGGAGCGCGCCGCCAGCGGGCTGCTTGTCTATACGCAGGAGTACCCCGTGGCGCGCAAGCTGCAGGAAGAAGCCCGCCTTGTCGAACAGGAGTACGTGGCTCAGGTATCCGGCCAATTGCGCGAAGGCGACCTGGCGCGCCTGCAGCGCGGCCTGGCATATCAAGGCCGTGCCGCCACGCCCATGAAAGTCAGCTGGCAGAACGAAACCCATCTCCGCTTCGCCCTGAAGACGCCCGATCCGGGCTTCATCGAGTACGTATGCGAGACGGCAGGCCTGCGCTTGCAGGCATTGCGGCGCATCCGCATCGGACGCCTGCCCATGGCGGGCCTGGCGGCGGGGCAATGGCGCTATCGCCTGGCCTACGAACGGTTCTAAGGAGCGGGGATGACGACGACAGAAACGCCGGGCCGCCAAGACCGCGAGCCGGACGGCGGACGCAGGCACTTTCTCATCGGCGCCGGATTGCTGGGCCTGTCCTCTGCCGTCCTGGGCGGATGCGCGAGCCCTAGGGCCGTTTCCTCGCGGCAGCCGGCTGCCGCGCCCCGGCCCGCGCCCCCGGTTTCCCATGCGGGCGCCGCGGCGTCGGCGGTGCCCGCGCTCAAGCCGGGCGCCCGCGTTGCCATCGTGGCCCCGGCCTCGGCCGCTCCGGACGCGAGCGATCTTGCCGCGGAATGGCTGCAATCGCGCGGATTCGAGGCGCAGGTCATGCCCGCTTCGCGCTTACGGCTGGAGGCTCCCTACGACTACCTGGCAGGCGCCGACGCCGATCGGCTCAGCGACCTGCACGCGGCATTCGCCGCGCCGGACATCGGCGCCGTGTGGTGTCTGCAGGGCGGTTTCGGCTCATGGCGCCTGCTGAGCAGGCTGGATTTCGGCCTGCTGCGCAAGCATCCCAAACCGTTCATTGGCTATAGCGACATCACGGCGCTGCACCTGGCCATGCAGCGGCACGCCGGCTTCGTGACTTTCCACGGCCCGATGCTGGCGCAGGACCTGCTGGCCGGTAAGCGCCAGCCCACGGAATCGCATCTGTTGGCCATGATCGGCGGGCAGGTGGGGCAGGGCGCGTGGATCGAGCCGCCGCTGGACGCCACTGCCACCGAATTGGTCCCGGGAACGGCGACGGGGCGCCTGGTCGGGGGCAACCTGGCGCTGATCGCCGCGCTGATCGGCTCGCCCAACGAGATCGATACCCGCGATTCCATTCTCTTCATCGAAGATGTCAACGAAGCGCTGCCCCGGGTGGACCGGCTGTTGAGCCAATTGGCCGCCGCGGGCAAGTTCGACGGCGTCAAGGGCGTGCTGGTCGGCAATTTCACGCGCATCCTGGGCGTGCAGATGGACGACGCACAGGCCCAGGGCATGTTGTATCCGCTGATCCTGGATCAATTCCGCGCGCGCGGAATTCCGGTGCTGGCTGGCTGGCCTAGCGGGCACGGCGATCCGAACCTGACCTTGCCGCTTGGCGCGCGGGTGATGTTGGACAC
Organism: Achromobacter agilis; assembly: GCF_900496965.1. GTDB lineage: Bacteria > Pseudomonadota > Gammaproteobacteria > Burkholderiales > Burkholderiaceae_B > Achromobacter > Achromobacter agilis. The sequence goes on along the minus strand of NZ_UFQB01000010.1, from coordinate 51,906 downwards.
GGGGCGGGGCGCACTGCGCCTTGAACAGGCCGTGACGGTGTAGCGCCTACCTATAATGAATCATTAATAGTTCATTATTTAATGAAATGACTCATTAATGAGTCATTAAAAAAAATAAAATGTCTCATTTATAGTGCAAATTTCACTGTAAAGCACTATTATTGAGTCATGAAAAAGAAGATCGAGCCCAGCTTCGACGCCGCTGAAGCGCTTGCGCGGATCGGCGCCAACATTCGTACCGCCCGGCTGCGCCGCGCGGAAACGGAGTCCACCCTGGCCTGCCGCATGGGCGTGTCCCGCGCCACCATCGCCCGCCTGGAACGCGGCGACGGCGGCGTGTCGCTGGCCCTCGCTCTGGAAGCCTTGCTCCAGTACGGGTACGCGGACCAGGTCTTCGCGCTGGGCGACCCGGAACAGGACGGCGTCGGCAAGCGCCTCGACGCCGTGCGCAGGCCAAGCCGGGGCAGCGCCGGCGCGCTGCACTCGCATCGCGTCGATCCCTCGCAGCTATAACGGCTGGCCCCGGAACATGGCACGAACCAAGAAGCAAAAATCCGTCGAAAGCGAATTGTTCGTCTACGTCGACATCCGTGGCGAGGCGGTGCTGGCCGGCATCCTGACGCTGGACGACTCGGACGAAAACCACTTCTTCGCAGAATTCACCTACGTGCAGTCTTACGTGGGCGACCCGCGCGCGTTCGCGCTCGATCCGCTGAACCTGCCGCTGGTCGACGCCAGGACGACGTTCCGCACCGAAAGCCGCTACGAAAGGCTGGGCGCGATCTTCGACGCGGCTCCGGACGCCTGGGGGCGCAACGTGATGCGCGTCGACAATGCCGGCGCGCGCGTTACCGAAGACGAAGTGCTGCTCAAGGGCAGGGGCATGGGAGTGGGCGCGCTGTTCTTCAGCGCGCGCCAGCTCACGCCCAACATGCGCAAAACCTACCGCCTGCCTGAAGTCGGCCAGCTGGAATCGCTGGCCGGCCTCCTGACCGACATCGATCAGGGCGTCAAGCCCAAGGGCCTGTATCGCGACATCCTGGGCAGTTCCTGGGACATCGGCGGGGCCCGCCCCAAAACCATCGTGCGCGACGACGAGGGCGAAATGTGGATCGCCAAGTTTCCGCGCAAGGGGGATTCCTACGACCGGCAGCGCGTCGAGTACGCCAATCTGCAAATGGCCAAGGCGATCGGCCTGACCGTGCCCGACATCCGCCTGGCCGAAACGCACCTGGGGGCGGTCCTGCTGACCCACCGCTTCGACCGCGAGCGGCTCGCCGCGGAGCAGGGCGCCGAGCCGGTCGTCGCGCGCCGCCATTTCCTGAGCGGCGCCTCGCTCATCAGCCCGTCCGTGCAGATCGGCAAGCGCGAACTGGACGGGCCGCGCGGCAAGGCCACGTATTCCTATGCGAGGCTGGCCGACGTGGTGCGCCGCGTATCGTCCAACCCCGTGCAGGATCTGAAGGAGCTGTATGCGCGCATGGTGCTGAACGTGGCCGTCCACAACACCGACGACCACCTGAAGAACGTCGGCTTCCTGAAGGACGAAGGCGCGCACAGCTACCGCCTGTCACCCCTGTTCGACGTGGTGACGCAGGAAGGGTCCGCCAAGCACTACCTGCACATCGGCGCGGCGGGCCGGGAAAGCTCGTTCGAGAATTGCCTGAGCGAGTACCGGCGCTTCGGCCTGCGCGCCGAAGCCGCCGCCCAAGAGATTCTCGAACACGTGCGCGGCGTAGTGCGGGAACGCCAGCGGTTCTACGACATGGCCGGCATGAGCGCGGAAGAAGTCGCGCAGGTCGAGGCCTCGCTGATGGCGTGGCGCCACGGTGCGCCGGCGGTTCGATCGAAATCCTGAAAAACCGCATCGCGGCAGGCGTCTTCGAACGCCGCTTCCCGCAACGCGCGCCGCGCTAACAGGGCAGGCCGGCCCCGTTCACGCGTGCGCCGCCTGCGCGCCGCAGTCCTGCCCGCGCGCCTGCATGCGGGCATGGAAATCCTGGCTCAGGGTGGCCAGCGTGACCTCGCCGAAGCGTGCCAGCAACAGCGCTTCCGCCTCGTCGAAGGCACCGTCCAGCGCGGCGTTGACGGCGGCCTCGACCAGGCAGCCGGGCGATTCGCTGCGGTTGCCCATGGCGAAAATTCCGGGCGAGCCCAGGGCTTCGTAGATGTCGCGCAAGGTGACGGCGGTGAAGTCGCAGGAAATCGTCCAGCCGCCGCCATGGCCTTTTTCGGAGCGCACCATGCCTTGCGCGCGCAACCCCGCCATGATGCGCCGGATCACCACGGGGTTGGTCTGCATGACCTTGCCCAGCGCTTCGGAGGTCATGGGGCCGGGGGCCTCCGCCATGTGGAGCAACACATGGAGCACGCCGGAAAGTTTGCTGTCTCGTCTCATGCAACAGATGCTATTGCATGGACTCCGGCCGGCGCAAGTCCGCTAGGCGCGCTTGGCCGTCCAGTTGCCCTGGCCGGTCGCCTTGCCGCTCATCATCCTGCCATTCACCAAGCCCGTATAGCGCACGCCGTTCGCCGTGAACGCGATCTCGGCGCCGTTCAGGCGCGCATCGGAAATCGGCACCGAGCCCAGCTTGCCTGACAGCTTCTGGTAGTGCTGGTCCAGCTGCAGCGTCTGGCCGCCTACGTCCCACTTGCCTTGCACCTTGGCCGGAACGATCCACAGCAGCGCCGTGCAATAGGTGCTGCAATCCTGCGTGACGGTTTCTTCGGCGTCCGGCTCCCAATCGCCCATGCGGAACGTGTTCGATACCACGCGCGTGCCGGGCGCCAGCTCCAGCAGCCTGGGCCGCAGCTTTTCATTGATCGTGGACAGCAGGAACATGGTGATGACGTCCGCCTTCGACAGGTCGGTGGCGAACAGGTCCGCCGCCACGAAGGTGGCGCGGTCGCCCACGCCCGCGCGCTCGGCATTGCGGCGCGACAGCTCGACCAGATCCGGGTTGTACTCGATGCCCTGGGCCGTCAGGCCGCGCTGCGCGGCCGTGATGACGGTGCGGCCGTCGCCCGAGCCGAGGTCCATCAAGCGGTCTTGGGGGGTGACTTTGGCCATGTCCAGCATCTTGTCGACCAGCGTCTGCGGCGTGGGCACCCAGATGACGTCCTTGCCGTCCTGGCCGACGTTGGGCACGTACTCCTTCTGTTCTGCCGGCTGCGCCGCCGCGGGCGCGGTCTGGGCCTGGGCGCCGAAGGCGCAGGCGAGGGCCAGCGCCATCGCCTGCGCCCGCAGCGCCCGGCGAAAGCGCGGCGCGGAACCGGCGCCGGCCAAGAGTGACTGAATCGCGATCTGCATGATGAAGGCTCCTTGCGTAGGGGGGATTCGAAGGGCCGGCCAACCGGGAACGCGCCCGTTACCCCGGCGCCGGTTCCAGCTTGAGCAGGCGCAGCATGGGCAGGCCCGCGGCCAGCACGGCCAGTCCGATCAGGGCGCCGGCTCCCGCATACACGGCGCTCGAATACACCAGGCCGGCGCATGTCAGCGCTAGCAGCACGGGGGGAAGCGGGTAGAGCGGCACGCGGAACGGCCGTGGACGCCCAGGGTCCAGGCGCCGCAGCCGCACTACCGATATCGCCACCAGCAGCATAAAGATCCAGAACACCGGCGCGGTATATGCCACCAGCGTCTGCACGCTGTTCTGGCTGAAGGCGCCGAGCGCCACCAGGGCCAGGGTAATCGCGCCCTGGACCAGCAGCGCAGCCGCCGGGGCGTCGTTGCGCGTGCTCCAGGCCGCCAGCGCGCTGAGCCGCGGGACGTCCCGGCCCAACGCGCAGTACACGCGGGCGCCGGTAATGATCGTGCCGTTGATGGTGCTGAGCGCGGTGGCGCAGATCGTCAGGCTGAGCAGCGCGGCCGCGTAGGGGCCCGCCGCCAGCTGCATGACGTCGGCGCCCAGCGCCGGCGTGTCGCGCAGCCCTTGCAGGCCGAAAATTTCGAGCAAGGCCAGATTGATCAGGACATAAGCGCCGGTGACGATGGCGGTGCCCGTCAGCAGGACCCGGCTCATGTTGCGGGCGGGGTCGCGCAGTTCCCCGCTCAGGTAGGCCGCCTCGTTCCAGCCGCCGTAGGTCAGCAGCACGAAGACCATGCCCATCCCCATCAAACCGGCCGGATTGCCCGCGAGCGGCGTGACGGCACCGCTTCGCAAGGGGCTATCGCCGGTAGCCGACAGGCTCGCGATCAGCACCGCGGCCAAGGCCGCCAGCGTGAGCATGGTGAAGGTCCATTGCAGGCGTTTCGAATACCGGGTGCCCGCCACGTTCAGGGCGGTCAGCGCCACGACCGATATCGCGGCGTGCAGGGCAGGGCCCTGAGGGCCCAAGGGAACCAGACGCTGCGCATAATCGCCATAAATATAGGCGACCACCGCGATGGCGCCGGTCTGGATCACGGTGCAGCGCGCCCAGGCGAACATCAGTCCCACGCGCTGGCCCCAGGCGCGTGTGAGGTACAAGTATTCGCCGCCCGCGCCGGGATAAGCCGAGCCCAGTTCTCCGTAGCAGAGCGCGCCGATCAGCATGACGAAGCCGCCCGCGCACCACAGCGCGATATAGGCGGCTTCGGATCCGGCGTGCTGCGCCACCAGGGGCGGAAAACCGAAGATGCCGATACCGATGACGACCCCGACCAGCACCATCGTCGCATCCATGACCGAAAGGCCGGCCGGCGCGCGCGTCATTGCCGTGTCCGATGCGTTGCTCATCGCAGCGGGTCCCGCGTGCGCCGGGGCGCGTTCCGCAAAAAGGGGGAAGCCTGGCCGTTCCGTGCCCGCCGCGACGGGCGCAAACGGATGGAACTCGCGGACGAACGCGTGGGCAACGGTGTCATCGGGGCTCTCGGGTAGGCGGCGGAAGCAGGCGCAGGCGCCGTATGTCCACGACGCCTGACAATAACCTGAATACTTTAAGCGACCCACCCGGGTTCGGAAAGGTTTCTCCGGGTTTTCCCGAAAAAAAAGCCGGAAGCCCCTGGCCCGGGTAAAGCTTCCTACGAGAAACAACATCAATAATTCACTCTAACTAATTGATTATTAAAATTTTAAAAGTAAATTTAAAGTGAATTAGTTAAAGTAATTTATTAAGATAGAGACAACAAAAAGCAGCCATCGGCGAGCCTGGGCGGCTAGCGCAAATTCCTGTCCAGGCACGCCTTCCAGTCGGAAGGCAGGGAAATATCCTGCGGCGCGGCGCAAGCCGGCTTGCAAAGATAGATCGAGCAGGCCACATAGCTGATGCTGGACAGCGCTAGGGTGATCATCGGCCGCGCCAGCGACTGCGGGAACCCGCGCAGAAAGCGCAGGGCGAAGTCTGAGGGCTCGGCAAACCCCTTGGCCAGCGAATCGCGCAGCAGACGCAGGGTCACGCCATACAGCCAGGACGAGAACTTCGTGCCGCCGAGCTTGCGGCAGGCTTCCAGCTGTTGGCCGAAGGCCGGCGCCAGGGCGGGAGCGGTGTGCTGCAGGTGCGCTGCCAGCAGCCCCTCCAGTTCGCGGGCATGCCGGCACACCAGATCCCGCAAGGGGATGTCGGTATCGGCCGCCGCCGTTGCGGACGGGGCAGCCGGGGCGGCACAATGGTTCGTCGGCGTCAGCATGTCCCGTCGGATCGCAAATCTTCATCACTAGACTTCATGGGTGAGGATTAGATATTGCGGACGGATCCTTGTGAATCACTGAAACTGGGTATTTGCCTGCCGGGCCGGCATCGGCCACGGGCAGGAAAGCCCGCCTCGACTCAGGAGATCGACATGAAACATTCCCTACGCATGGGCCTGGCGGGGCTGGCGCTGTCTGCGCTGGCGGGCGCCCCGATCGCGGCCCTGGCGCATCACGGCTGGTCATGGGCCGAGTCCGAACAGATGACCTTGCAGGGCACGGTGCAGCAGCTCCAGATCGCGCCGCCCCATCCCTGGCTGGACGTCCAGACCGATGCCGGCATCTGGCGCGTCGAACTGGGCAACCCCACCCAGACGAAGAAAGCGGGATTCGTCGAAGGCTCCGCCAAGCCGGGCGACGCGGTCACCGCCATCGGCAACCGGGACCGGGACTCGGCCAAAAAGCGCATGAAGGCCGTGCAGATCAAGGTCGGCGGCAAGACCTACGATATTTACCCTAGCCGGATCCAAAAACCCTGAGCCGCGGACCGCGACGATGCCCGACCTGTTGCGGCTCGCCCTGGAGCAGCTTGAAAACTTGCCGCCGTCGATCTGGCTGCGGCGGTCCGGCACGCTGTACCTGCTGGTGAATGCCGCGCACATCGGATCCATCGGCCTGCTTATCGGTTCCATCGTGCCCCTGGACCTGCGCCTGCTGGGCATGCTCAAACCCGGCCCGCTGGCCGCGCTTGCGCCCGTGCTGGCGCGCACTGCCGCCGTGGGGCTGGCGCTGGCCGTCTTGACCGGCGCCATGCTGTTCAGCGTCCGCCCTCTGGAATATCTTGGGAATTCCGCGTTTCTCGTCAAGATGGGGCTGCTGGGCGCGGGCACCCTGAACGCCTGGATTGTGCGCCGCGGCCAGGCCTGGGCCCGGGTGCTGGACCAGGGCAGAGCCGGCGGCGCCATGCGCGCGCAGGCTGGGGCGTCGCTGCTGCTGTGGCTGGGCTGCCTGGTGGCGGGACGCTGGATCGGGTTCCTGTGAGAACCGCGCCGGAGCGCCCGCGGGTTCAGCTCCGCTGGCGCCCGTCGGCCTTGTCGTACTTGCGCCAATAATCGAACTCGCCTTCATGGACCTCCAGGTCCACCTCGGAGACGCGCGCCTGCAGGCGTTCTTGCACGTCGGCGACCGCCTTGTTGTAGACGGTTGGCCCGATCTCTTCCAGGAAAAACCCCAACAGCGCGCCAGCGGTGAGGTTGCCGATAGGCTCGTCCATATTGTGGTCGAAGTACCGCTGGATGGAGGCGATGGCTTGCGCGCGGGCCTGCGGGTCGAGTTCGATTGCCATGGAAAGGGCCTATTGCGCCTTGGCTTGCGCCAGCGCGCGCTGCACCGCCGGACGCACCGCCACCCGGGCCAGGTAGGCGGTCAGCTTGGGGAACTGCGTCAGGTCCACGCCGTCGCCCTCGAGCCAGCTTCCGATGGTGTACATATAGCCGTCGGCCACGCTGTAGCGGTCGCCCGCCACCCACGGGCCGGCGATCTGCGATTCCAGATAGGCGGCGCACGCGGTCATGGCCTGCGGCACCTTCGCGCGCATGGCCTCGTGCGCGGCGGGATCGTCGGCCCAGCGCGCGCCACGCCGCTTGTGCGCATGGGCAACGTGGGCCGTGGAAGCCAGATAGCTCGTCAGTTCCTGCATGCGCGCGAACGCGAAGGGGTCGTCCAGGGGCGCCAGGCCGGCCTTCGGAAAGCTCTGCGCCACGAACGCCAGCAGCGCGGGGGTTTCCGTCAGCACGCCATGCTCGGTCGCCAGCGCCGGCACGCGGCCCTTGGGATTGATACGCAAGTATTCCGCGCTTTGCTGTTGCCCGGCGCTGAAGTCGAGCTTGACGAGGTCGAACTCGGCGCCCGCTTCATGCAGTGCGATATGGGTGGCAAGCGCGCAAGTACCAGGGGCAGAGTAAAAGGTCCAGCGGGACATCGGCATCCTCTTTCGGCATGGGGTAGGACAGCTATTATCTCCCTATCGCGGCCGCCGTCCAGCAGGCCGGCGCCCTGACATCCGCGCCGCTTACGCCGCCGGGATGCCGCGCCACCCCAATATCCCTACGTAGACGCCCACGGCGACGATCAGCACGCTCGACAAGTAAGGCGCGCGCTGCGCCAGCCGGCTGAACCAGGGCGCGTGCCGGGCCGCGTGGCGCACGCTCAGCGCCGCCACCGCGCCCACCGTGACCAGGGTGATTGCCAACCCGATCGAAAAGCACAGCACCAGCACGGCCCCCAGGGTGAATTCCTTCAGTTGCAGGCACAGCAGCAGCACGGTGATGGCGGCCGGGCAGGGGATCAGGCCCCCGGTCAGGCCGAACAACGCAATTTGCCAATGGGTAACGCGCCGGTCCGCGAAGCGCCGGCGGATATCGTCCGCGTGCGCCCGCTGGTGCGCGTCCTGGTATTGCTCGCCATCGTCTTGCGGCCTGCGCACCGTTACGCGGGCGGGATCGTGCCGGTGTTCCGGCGGCGCTTCGCCACGAGCGCCGCAGGCATGCGAATGATCGTGGGAATGATCGTGCGAATGGCCATGCCGATGACGGCGCGCGGCGTGCTGCTCGCGCCAGGTGCGCCAGAACATCCAGGCGGCGACCAGCACGATGATCGCCCCGGATGCCAGCTGGAAGTAGGGTTCGATCTCCTCGGCGGCGACGCCTTGCCAGAGGAGCATGCCGCCCAGCCCGATGCCCCACACCACCAGCGTATGCGAAATGGTCGCGGTGAGCCCCAGCAGTACGGCCTGCGATACCGTGCCCCGGATCGCGACGATAAAGGCGGCCATCATTGTCTTGGAGTGGCCGGGCTCCAGGCCGTGCAGGGCGCCCAACAGAATGGCGCTGGGAATGAACAGCCAGGCGTGCGACGCCCCCTGGGCGACCAATTCGGAGAAGGACAGCATATATCGCGTTACAGGTACTTGGTGATGGCTTTGAATTCGTCGATGGCGCGCTGCCTGTCCAGCTCGAGGTCGCTCACGGCATCCTGCAGGCAATGATCGATGTGATCCTGGATCAGAACTTTCTTGGCCTGAGAGATGGCTTTTTCCACCGCATGCAACTGCTGGGCCAGTTCCAGGCAGGGACGATGCTCATCCATCATGTGCAGGATGCTGCGCAAATGGCCTTCCGCGCGCTTGAGCCGCTTGGCCACGGCATCGTGATGGTGGTGGGGATCTGCGGTTTTCATAGGCGGAATCATATCCTCCCTGGGAGGATGTGCCTTCAATACCCATGATGGCCATCGGGCTTGCGCGCCGCCCGGGCGACGGCGCAACGCTATCATTGCGCCTCTTGCCCCCCGACAATCGATCCGACACATGCCATTGCAGCGCCTGAGAGACCTCCTGGAAAGACAGCAGGTTGCCGTCTATTTCGGCGCGGTCATCATCGCGGGGGTGCTGGCCTGGCAGGTCCCCGCGTCGTCGGCGCTGGCGCCTGCCATCGACCCGCTGCTGGGCTTCATGCTGTTCGTGACCTTCCTGCAGGTGCCGCTCACCGAGCTGCGCCAGGCGCTGGCCAACGTCCGGTTCCTGGGCGCGCTGCTGGTCTCGAATTTCATCGCCATACCGCTGCTGATCGCCTGCCTGCTGCCCTGGCTGCCCGGCGCGCCGCTGGCCAGGATCGGCGTGCTGCTGGTGCTGCTGACACCCTGCATCGACTACGTCGTGACATTCGCGCACCTTGGGCGGGCCGACGCGCGCCCGCTGCTGGCGTCGACCCCGATCCTGCTGGGCGCGCAAATGCTCCTGCTGCCGGTCTACCTGGGCGCGTTCCTGGGCGAGGAAGCCGCCGGCCTGGTCCATTGGGGCCCGTTTATCCACGCGTTCATCTGGCTCATCGCGGTGCCGTTGGGCCTGGCCGCCGCCTTCCAGACCGGCGCCGTCCGCAGCCGGGCGGTCCAGGGGGCAGTCAAGCTCCTGGGCCTCTTGCCCGTGCCCGCGACGGCATTGGTGCTGTTCGTGGTCGTGGCGGCCGTCGCCCCGCAGCTTGGCCTGGCCGTTGACGAGGTGCGGGCGGTCGCTCCGGTCTACGTGGCATTCGCCGTGCTCGCGCCCGCCATCGGCTGGGGTGTCGGCCGCCTCTGGCGGCTGCCCGCGGAGCAGGCAAGGGCGGTGTCGTTCAGCGCGGCGACGCGCAACTCCCTGGTCGTCCTGCCGCTCGGCCTGGCGATTCCCGGGGCCGTTCCCTTGCTGCCGGCCGTCATCGTGGCGCAGACGCTGGTGGAACTGGTGAGCGAACTGATCTACATCCGCCTGCTGCCGAGGCTGGGCAGGCCGCGGCGGATGGTGGGCGCCAGGGACTAGGCGCCCGGCGCATGGTGTCGCCCTGGCGGCAGGGGCGCCATGCCCGCTCGATATTGCAAACAATTCTTGGTATCATTTCCTTGTGTTGGCCGCCGGCGGTGCTTTCGCGCAGGCGGCTTTTCTGTGTCATCGCGCCGCCTGCCCGGCGCGTTCGAGCATGTCCAATCCCGTCCAGCCGCTCCAGCTTCTTTGCGAAAACCACTACGAATGGCTCTGCCAGTGGTGGCGGCGCCAGCTCGGCCACGGCGACGAGGCATCGGATTTCGCGCACGACACCTTCCTGCGCGTCCTGCGCAACCCCGAGGACGTTCGCACGCTGCGGCAGCCCAAAGCCTATCTGACAACCATCGCCAGGGGACTGCTTAACGACCATTGGCGCCGCCGCTCGCTGGAACGCGCCTGGCTGCAGGCCGTCGCCGCGCTGCCTCCCGAACTCGATGCCTCGCCAGAGATGCTGCTGAGCGTGCAGCAGGCCCTGCAACAGCTGGACCGCATGCTCGCGGATCTTTCGCCGCAGGCGCGCGGGGTGTTCGTCCTGTCGCAGCTGGAAGGCCTCACGTACGCCGAGATCGCCGCCCGTACCGGCCTGAGCGACCGCACCGTGAAGCGCTACATGGCGCAAGGCTTCGAACTCTGCCTGACCTTGCTGGAACCCTGACCCGACATGGACGCCGCCCAGCCCAAGCCGCTTGACGCCGCCGTGATCCGCGAGGCCGCCCGCTGGCTCGTGCGCCTGCACTCGGGCGAGGCCGGGGCGGCGGATCACGCCGCCCTCGAGCGCTGGCGCCGCGACAGCCCCGAGCACGAACTGGCCTGGCAACGGGCCCAGCGCCTGGCGCAACAATTCAATACGGTGCCGGCCGCGCTGGGCGTGCCCCTGTTGACGCGCCAGGCGGGGGGCGGCCGGCGCACGGCGCTGCGCACGCTGGCCGCCCTGGGGCTGACGACGCCGGTGGCCGCCTGGGTGGCCTATCGCATGAACGGCCAGCCGGAGGATGCCTATCGCACCGCGGTGGGCGAGAACCGGAACCTGATCCTGGTCGACGGCAGCCAGGTCCATCTGAATACCGACACCAATATGGATGTGCGCTACTCCGACGAGGCACGCCTTTTGCGTCTGCGCGGCGGCGAAGTGTATGTGCGCACGGCGGCCGACCAGGCGGGCAGGGCGCGGCCGTTCATCCTGGAAACGCCGCAGGGGCGCCTGCGGGCCCTTGGCACCCGTTTCGTGGTGCGTCAATGGGACGACGGCGGGAATGCCCTGACCGAGCTGACGGTGCTGGAGCACCGCGTAGCGGTAAGCCTGCGCAATGGGGAGGCGGCGCGCATCTTCGGCGCCGGCGAATCGGCGCGTTTCACCGCGAACGCCTTCCTGTCGCGCGCCCCCGCCGGGCCCGGCACGCCAGGCTGGACACGTGGCGTCATCGAGGCCGACAACATGCGCCTCGCCGCGCTGCTGGCCGAGGTCTCGCGTTACCGGCGCGGGGTGGTGCGCTGCGATCCCGCCGTCGCCGACCTGCGGGTGTCCGGCGTATTCCGGCTGCAGGACACCGACGCGCTCCTGGCCGTCGTGGCCAATACGCTGGACCTGCGCGTCGTGACGCGTACGTCTTACTGGGTCACGCTGACGCCTTGACCCGGCCGCGGCGCGCACGCGCCACCAATGAGTTTCATTTTTTTACAAATTGGCGGACCATTGCCTGTCCCTTTTGCCCTTGCTCATTCGGCATGCCTCCCATTGATGAGCTGAAAGGGATGTACCACGTGGCACCTCAAGACAACACTCGAACGCGCGTCCTGCGGCTGGCCGGACTGACGCTGAGCCTGGCCGCGGCGTTCGCCGCGCCGCCGCCCGTGGCCGCCCAGGATGCGCCGCCAAGCGCCATGCGCAACTACCACATCCCGGCGGGTCCCCTAGGCCAGGCGCTTTCCGCCTTTGCCAAAACGGGCGGCATCACGCTCTCTTTCCGGCCCGAGGATACGAACCGGCTCACGACGGCGGGCCTGGACGGCAGCTATGCCGTGGAAGCCGGGCTGGCAAGACTGTTGGCCGGCACTGGCCTGATCGCGGCCGCGCAGGGCGGGCAGGGCTATGTCGTGCGTGCGGCGGCGCCCGCCGCAAAGGCCGCGACGGGCGGCGGCGCCAATACGCTGGAGTCGATCCAGGTCAGCGGCGACTGGCTGGGCACGGGCCTGGAAAACAGCGTCCAGACGTTCGGCGGCGCGCGCACGCTCCTGAAGCGCGAAGAGCTCCAGAACAGCGGCGCCACCAACATCGCCGACGCGCTGCGCCGCGTGCCCGGCGTCCAGATCAGCGGCAGCACCAGCGCCAGCGGCAGTTCGGTGGGCCTGCACGTCGGCATCCGCGGCCTGAATCCGCGCAACTCCTTCCGCACGACGATGCTGCTGGACGGCATCCCGATGGCCATGGCCCCCTATGGCCAGCCGAACCTGGTGATGTCGCCCACCAGCCTGGGCAACATCGAGGCGATCGACGTCGTGCGGGGCGGCGGGGCGGTGCGGTATGGCCCGCAGAACGTGGGCGGCGTGATCAACTTCAAGACCCGCTCGATTCCCGCCACCAGCGACCTCACCGCCGACGCCTCCGCCCGCTACAACATCTTCAGCCACGGCGGCACCAACACCCAGTACACAGCCTTCATGGGCACGCAGTTCGAAAATGGGCTGGGCGTGGCGCTTATGTACTCGGGCATGGACGGCGAACAATGGCGCGACGCCAGCCACGACCGCTACAACGATGTAGCGCTCAAGTGGCGCTACGAACTGACGCCGACCTCGGAGATCTACGGCAAGTTCGCGCACTACGACGTCAAGTCCATGACTCCGGGCGGCCTGAGCGTGGCGCAATACCGGGACGACCCGTTTCAGAACACCCACCCGACCGACTACTGGAAGGGCCAGCGCGACCAGATCGATGTCGGCTACCTCAATTCCATCTCGGACACGCAGGAATTCGAGGCGCGCGTCTATCACTACGACAGCTCGCGCCAGAGTTCGCTGATCAATACGGCCGCCGGCCGCAACGACTACCAGCCGCGCAACAACCAGGTCCTGGGCATCGAGCCACGCTACACCCAGCGCCTGGAATGGGGGCCGACCACGCACGACGTGACCATCGGTTACCGCTATATCCGCGAAACCGGCCAGGACAGGCGCTATTCGGAATCGCTCGCCACCGGCCTGCGCACCGGGCCCGCCCAGGTCTTCGACAACGAAACCGAAGCGCACTCCATTTACCTGGACGACCGCATTGCCATCGGCAACTGGCGGGTGACGCCAGGGGTGCGCTACGAGCACATCAACAGCAATCGCCAGCCCAGCGGAACGGCCAACGACACGCCGTTCGACCTGCGCAACAGCCGTGGCCTGCCGTCGTTAAACATCGCCTACCTGGTGGATGACGCGCTGACGCTCTATACCAACTACAGCACCTCGTTCGGCGCCGTGCAGTACACCCAGCTGAACTCGATGTCGGCGGCAAATCCGCTGAATCCCGAAGTCGCCAAGACGCTCGAGGCCGGCCTGCGCTACTCAGGCGAACAGACGCACACCGAATTCACCGTCTTCAACCTGCGCTTCGACAACCAGATCCTGTCGATTCCGGGCACGAACCCGGCCGTGTTCCGCAACCTGGGCGCAACCACCCACAACGGCGTCGAGTTTGCCATCGACTACGACTTCGACAAATCCGGGCCGCTGGCCGGCCTGAACCTCTACGCGAACTACACCTACGTGCGCGCCATCCAGAAATCCGGAGAGTTCGAAGGGAACGACGTGCCGTTCTATTCGCGCCAGACCGGCACGCTGGGCGGACGCTACATGCGAAACAACTGGACGTTCAACCTGTTCACCACGATGCAGAGCGGTCAATACTCGGACACCGCCAACACCGAACAGGAAAACGCAGACGCCACCAACGGCCGCGTGCCGGGCTTCAGTGTCTGGAACACGCAGCTCAGCTACAAGCTGCCGCAATGGAAGGGCAGCGAACTGGCCATCGGCGTGAACAACCTCTTTGACCGCCGTTATTACACCCGCAACGTCGACACCAACGGCGGCCGCATGGTCGGCGCGCCGCGCATGGTCTACCTGCAGGCGCGCCTGGCCTACTGATGCCAAGGCGCATCTGGCTGTTCTGCCATCGCTGGATCGCGCTCGGCCTGGGCGGGATCCTGATCCTGTCCGGACTGACCGGCGCCTTGCTCGTGGCCGCCCGGCCGCTGGAGGCCTTCCTGCATCCGGACTGCTTCGTGGCCGGGAACGGCACGGCGACCCAGCCGGCGTCGTTCGAGTCCTTGCGCCGCGGTCTGGAAGCCGAGTTCGGCCCGCAGGCATCCTTCACCTTCCGGCCGCCCCGCGCGCCCGGCGAGACGATGCAGGTGAGGGTGCGTTCGGCCTGGCGCGGCACAGTCTGCCTGGATCCGGCCAGCGGCCGGGAGCAGGGCAGGCAGGGCGAAAATGCAGGCGTCGTCGCCATCGTTTACCGGCTGCACAGCGCCCTGATGCTCGAGCAGACCGGCAAGGCTGTGCTGGCCTGGGCGGCGCTGGCCTACCTGGTCCTGATGGTCTCCGGCCTGATCCTGTGGTGGCCGCGCAAGTGGCCGCCATCCCTGCGAATGGCGTTCGGCAAAGGCACCCTGCGCGCCTTGTTCGACCTGCACCGCAACGGCGGTGCGATCCTGGCGCTGGCCCTGGCGGTCTGCATGGCCAGCGGCGCGTACCTGGCCTGGCGCCCCATAGGAAACTGGATCACGCTGGCCAGCGGCCAGGCCCGCGTCGTCGCGCCCCGGCTGCCGGCGCCGCAGGGCGCCCCGCGCCCGATGCGGCCCCTGGACGAACTCGCCGCTGCGGCGCAGGCGGCGTTTCCGGATGGCAGGATCGGCTTTCTTCTATACACCCCGCACGCCGACCGGCCCTTGGCGATCCGCATGAAGGTGCCCGACGATCCGCACCCCAATGGCCGCTCCACCGTCTGGCTCGACCCGCGCGACGGCAGCGTCCTGGCCGCGCAGCGGTGGAACGAGCTCGACCCCGGCACGCGCATCAACTCCATTCTTTACCCGTTGCACACCGGGGAACTGGGCGGCGCTGCCGGCCAGGCCATCGTCGCGTTGCTCGGCCTGGGCCTGGGCGCGCTGGGCATCAGCGGCATCTGGCTCTGGTGGCGGCGGCAGTCGCTGCGGCGCAAGCCCACGCGCTCAGGCGGGTCCTGCGCGAGCCCCGGGCAGGGGGCCGCGCCCTAGATGGCGTTCTGTTTCATTCGGTTCGACAGGGCCGCGGCGGTCTCCTTGCGCTCGCTGTAGCGGTCCACGAGATAGGGAGCCGCATCCCGAGTAAGCAGGGTGAACTTCATCAACTCCTCGACAACGTCCACGACCCGGTCATAGTAGGGAGAGGGCTTCATGCGGCCCGCCTCGTCGAATTCCTGGTAGGCCTTGGCCACCGACGATTGATTGGGGATCGTCAGCATGCGCATCCAGCGTCCCAGTATTCGCATCTGGTTCACGGCATTGAAGGACTGCGAGCCGCCGGACACCTGCATGACCGCGAGCGTCTTTCCCTGGGTGGGACGCACCGCGCCCACCGACAGAGGGATCCAGTCGATCTGCGTCTTCATCAACCCGGTCATCGCGCCGTGACGCTCCGGCGAGCACCACACCATGCCTTCGGCCCACTGGACCAATTCGTGCAGTTCACGGACCTTGGCATGGTCTTCGCCAGCGTCATCGACCAACGGCAGCCCGGACGGGTCGAACATGCGAGTTTCGCCACCCAGGGCTTGAAGCAGCCTGGCTGACTCCTCGGCGACCAGGCGGCTGTAAGAACGTTCGCGCAAGGAACCATACAGAACCAGGAAGCGCGGCGCGTGCGTGGCCCGCTTCGGCGAGAACAATGCCTCTATGGACGGTTGTTCCAACAGTGACGGGTCAATATTGGGCAGCTCTGCAATGTGCTTAGACACGATGGCCCTCCGCATTGATGAGGGGTTCACCGTCTTCTTTATTAAAGGAGCCAAGCTGAGGCCGGGTCAGGATGTCCAAGACTGCTTCGGACGGACGGCATAGACGAATGCCAATAGGGGTGACGACGATGGGTCGATTGATCAGGATAGGATGCTCGAGCATAAAGCCGATCAGTTGCTCGTCCGTCCACTTCGAGTCCGACAGCCCCAGTTCGTCATACGGCGTCCCTTTTTGGCGCAGCACCTCCCGCACCGGGATTCCCATGGCGGCAATCAGCGACTTCAACGTTTTGGCGTCAGGCGGGGTCTTCAGATACTCGATGATCGTCGGCTCTTCGCCGGTGTTGCGGATCAAGCCCAGCACATTGCGGGACGTGCCGCAGGCCGGGTTGTGATAAATGGTGATGGAACTCATGCAATACCTCTCTTGATGCAAGACTGAAATTTCACTGCCTGGGGGGCTGGGCGCGCAGCAGCATCAGCGCACCGCAGGCGGCCAGACTGATCGCGCCCGACAGCCACAAAGCGTTGGCTCCCCAAGCGTCCAGAGCCAGCCCGAAAAGGAATGGGGCCGCCGCCTGCGCGATCCGCGCAGGCATCATCAGCCACCCCTGGCGCGCGCCATACCCTTGGGCGCCAAACAGCGCCAGTGGCAAGGTGCCCTTCGCGATGGTGAGGATGCCGTTGCCAGCCCCGTGCAGGATCGCAAATACAGGGGCCATAACCGGCCCCGCCATCAGCAATACGGTCACACCGGCGGGGTGTGCCAATGCGGCCAAGCGTGCCGACAATAGTGGGTGAACGCGCCGCAGGAACCCGAACTCGAGCACGCGGCCGGCTACCTGCGCGGGACCGATGAGGGCACCTACTGCTACTGCTGCGGCGAGCGTGGCGCCGGTAGCCTCCAGCATCCGCGGCAAATGCGTGGCCATGGCAGTGCTGATGAACCAGGTCGCGGCGAAGACGAAGGCGAGGAGGGTGGTTGCGTACCCGTGACGCTCGGTCGTGGGAGTAGGGGAAGGGGAGGAGACGACCTTCGTTGGATCCGCGGCGGCAAACCGCTCATGTTTCGCCTGAGGCAGCAACTTCGGAAGCCAGGCGTTCAGCGGCAAACCGATCAGCAGATGCAAGCCCGCCCAACCGAAGCACGCATTACGCCATCCAAACCGTGTTTCCATCCAAGCTGACAGCGGCCACCCGACGGTGCTCGCAAAGCCCGCGATCAGGGTAATGCCGGTGATCGCGCCGCGCGCGTGGTGCCCATACAGGCGAACCAGGCTGGAGAAGGCCGCTTCATACAGCCCGGCCCCCATCGCCACGCCGATAATGAGCCAGGCGGCGGCCATCGACCACAGCCCGTGGGAGGATCCAAGCATGGCCAGTCCGAGCGCGAATATCAGGCTGGTGCCGACCAAGACGACACGACCGCCGTGACGGTCGATCGCTTGCCCGGCCCACGGACCGACCAGGGCCGATACCACCATTGCGCCGGAAAAGGCTGCGTAGACCATTGGCGTTGGAATACCCAGTTCGCAGGCCATCGGCGCCGCCAACATGGCGGGCAGGTAGTAGGACGACGCCCAGGCCAGCGTTTGGGCGGTGCCCAGGCTACCGACGACCCGGACGGGTGCTCCTGTCACCGTTTACCCACGGTTGGCGCCCGCGTCGTACCAGTCTTTGGACTGGTTCACGACGCGCACCACCAACAACATCACTGGAACCTCGATCAGCACGCCCACCACGGTCGCCAACGCGGCACCAGATTGAAAACCGAACAGGCTGATCGCGGCCGCGACGGAGAGTTCGAAGAAGTTGGATGCTCCGATCAGCGCTGAGGGGCAAGCAATGTTGTGCTTTTCACCAACCCGGCGATTCAGCCAGTAAGCCAGCCCGGAATTGAAGATCACCTGGATCAGAATCGGCACGGCCAGCATGGCGATCACCAGCGGCTGGCCAATGATGGCTTCGCCCTGGAACGCAAACAGGAGCACCAGCGTCAAAAGCAGTGCGGCCATGGAAAACGGTCCGATCCGGGCCAGGGCGGCTTCGAACGCTTCCTGCCCGCGGCGCAACAGCGTGCGGCGCCAGAGCTGGGCGAGGATGACCGGGATCACGATGTAGAGCCCAACAGACACCAGCAAAGTGTCCCACGGCACGGTGATGGCCGACAGGCCCAGCAGCAACCCGACAATAGGCGCGAAAGCGAACACCATGATGGTGTCGTTCAACGCAACCTGGGACAGCGTGAAGACGGGATCACCGCCGGTCAGCCGGCTCCAGACGAACACCATAGCGGTACATGGAGCGGCGGCAAGGAGAATCAGGCCCGCAATGTAACTATCAAGCTGGTCGGCGGGCAGCCAGGGCGAAAAGATCTGCCGGATGAACAGCCAGCCCAGGAACGCCATGGAGAAGGGCTTGACTGCCCAATTGATGAACAGCGTCACGCCGATGCCGCGCCAATGCTGTTTAACCTGACTGAGCGCGCCGAAATCGACCTTCAGCAGCATCGGAATGATCATTACCCAAATCAAAAGGCCGACAGGCAGATTGACTTGCGCGACTTCGAGGTGCCCGATGGTTTGAAATAGGACCGGCATGAGCTGGCCCAGGGCGACGCCGAGCACTATGCAGAGAAACACCCAGAGCGTCAGATAACGCTCAAAGAGGCTCATCCCACCGCGCGCCTGCGGCAGGGACGCCGTGGCCTGTGTACTGGATGACATTGACTTACTCCTGAGTTTTGCCAATCCCGCGCAACTCCGTCTGGAGCGACATTGCATCCAGGCGGTCAATGGGCAAAGAAAGGAAAAGCTCAAGGCGGCGCTTGATTACACGCGCGGCGTCCTGAAACGCCTTGCGACGCTCTTCTTCGGTCCCTTCATAGGCTGCTGGGTCAGGAATGCCCCAGTGTGCTGTCATGGGCCGCCCTGGCCAGACAGGGCACACTTCGCCGGCGGCGTTATCGCAGACGGTAATGATGAAGTCCATTTTTGGAGCCCCCGGCGCAGCGAACTCATCCCAGCTCTTGCTCCGATAACCATCGGTGGGCAATGAGAAAGAGCTCAGCGTGGCGAGCGCCAACGGGTGAACTTCACCTTTTGGGGTACTGCCAGCGGAATATGCCTGGAAGCGATCGCCACCGAGTCCTCTGAGTAGACCTTCAGCAAGGATGGAGCGCGCAGAGTTGCCCGTACAGAGAAACAGCACATTGAAAGGGGAGTGCGACATGGAAATTCCTAGCAGCAGCGAGTGGAGGACTTGGTGTTCGGGACACAGCAGTTGTTCCGCACCGTGGGCAACGAAGACGGCGAACAGCAGGCGCCGGCCGCGCCTGTGGCAAGCGCGTCGTGGTGTGACTCTCCATAGACAGGGATCGTCCCCAACGTATGGAAGTGCTCCCACGCCACGCCTTGCGGATCAGTAATCCAATATTTCTCACTGCGGGAATAGCAGCATGACGTCTCTCCCTGGTCCTCCAGAGACAAACTGGCTGATTCCGCTCGGACCTTCAGAGCAACCAACTCTTCGGCGTTCTCGGCTTGAATCCCAAAGTGATCGACTCCGGCAGCGCCGCCACGGGTCGAAATTGCAAAATTCACGGGAGGATCATCCAGCATCCACTTCGCATAGTCAGACTCGATGCGGGCTGGACCTTGCGCAAACAGCCGCGAATAGAAGCCGATGTTCTTGGGCAAATCATCGACGTGCAGATGAACGTGGAAGCGCTTCATGGACAGCTCCTGATCAGCAGATAGTGCAGGCCTTAGAGTCGGAGGCCTCGCAGGGGGCCCCTTGGCAGCAATGTTCGGTGAGGTAGCCGAG
This sequence comes from Achromobacter agilis, assembly GCF_900496965.1. GTDB lineage: Bacteria > Pseudomonadota > Gammaproteobacteria > Burkholderiales > Burkholderiaceae_B > Achromobacter > Achromobacter agilis. Next base: position 32,135 of record NZ_UFQB01000010.1, on the reverse strand, counting down.
CAGTCCATTCATCTGTGAGAAGTCTGCCCGGTAAATCAGGTTTCGACCTTGTTGCTCAATGGTGACCAGGCCGGCGTGCGACAGCTCCTTCAGATGGAAGGACAACGTGTTGCGAGCAACACCGAGCTGATCCGCCAAGACGCTTGGCGTGAGGCCCTCTAGGCCAGCCACCACGAGCGCTCGAAATACGCGTAGACGTTGGGTATGGGCCAAGGCCCCAAGGGCGAGAACTGCTTGATCTTCATTCATGCTTCTATCATACAACGATTGTCGAACTATTGAACAGTACGAGCTTGTGACCAAGCAATCGAAAGTGCAATTGCAGCATGGAGAACCCGCCGCCTCCATCCATAAGAGGCAGAAATGCGCCTCTTAACTCGACTTTTTGACGTAAGCGACACATAAGCGCCGGTTACAGCGAGCACCTATCCTGCGAAAAGGTGGAGGATGGGGGAACGCCAACGCTACACCTCATCGTCATCGCGCACGCGCATATCCTCGGTCGACACGTAGGGGGGATCCGGTCGCTTCAGCATCCCTACAAGGTCCGCAATTCGCCGCTTCAAGGCCCGTAGGCCAGCTTGTCGCCGGGCAGCGGCCGAAGGCGATGCCAGCGTAGCGTAAATCGATGGACTTTCGGGGGCAGCTTTTGCGCCTAAAAGGGACACGGTGTCTACGAATTCGCTGCTGTCTTTAAATTTGTCCACGAATTGTCTTTCACGAACGGGAAGAAAGGGGCGCGGCTAGATTTACGTCTATTCATCACTTTACATAATACACATTATGCGCATTACCGATAGCCAATCAGGGTACTCAGCCCAGGTTGAGGATCATTGTCGGCGCTTCCCTGGCTTCCAGGTCCATTTACGGAATAACTTTCTGCATACGTAGCTCGCCAAAGAACGCCTGGAACATCTCTTCGCTGTCGTTTGAGATGACCGGCGCCTTCACCATGGCGCAATGGCACAGAAAGTGTCGCAAGCCTGTGTAGCGTGATACACCACTAGGCCGCTCGAAAGCGGCCTCTTTATCATGCACGATACCAGCGCCTCAGCGCGCCGCCTTCTTAAGCGGGGTCACTGCGGCCTCCTCGGCCGGCGTGCCCGCCGCGTGGCGATTGCGGTAGTCTTCGAGGAACCCTGCCACCCGCCCGATCGCGTCACGCAGATCGTGTTCGTAGGGCAGGAACACAATGCGGAAATGATCTGGTGCGTGCCAGTTGAAGCCGGTGCCCTGCACCAGCATCACGCGCGTGGCTTCCAGCAGCTGCAGGAAGAACTGGCGGTCGTCCTTAATCGGATAGACCTTGGGATCGAGGCGGGGGAACATGTAGAGCGCAGCCTGCGGCTTGACGCAGGTCACACCCGGAATCGCGCTGATGAGTTCGTAGGCCAGGTCGCGCTGCTTGCGCAGCCGGCCGCCCTCGCCCACCAGATCGTTAATGCTCTGGTAGCCGCCCAGCGCCGTCTGGATCGCCCACTGGCCGGGCACGTTGGCGCACAGCTTCATGTTGGCCAGCATGTCCAGGCCTTCGATGTAGTCCTCGGCAGCGCTCTTGTCGCCCGAGACGATCAGCCAACCAGCGCGATAGCCGCAGGCGCGATAGCTCTTGGAGAGCGAGTTGAAGGTAAGCGTCAGCACGTCGGTCGACAGGCTGCCGAGCGCAGTGTGCTTGACGTCGTCGTACAGAACCTTGTCATAGACCTCGTCGGCAAGGATCACGAGGCCGTGCTCGCGCGCGACCTCGACGATCTCCTTCAACACTGATTCGGGATACAGCACGCCGGTGGGGTTATTGGGATTGATCACCACGATACCCTTCGTGCGGGGTGTGATCTTGCGGCGGATGTCGGCCATGTCGGGGATCCAGCCCCGACTCGCGTCGCACAGATAGTGCACCGGCGTGCCCCCCCGACAGACTGGTGACGGCCGTCCAGAGCGGATAGTCGGGCATCGGCACTAGCAGCTCGTCGCCATCGTCCAGCAGTGCGTTGGTGGCCATCGAAATCAGTTCGGAAGCGCCGTTGCCGAGATAGATGTCCTCAAGCGTCACGCCCTTGATGCCCTGCTCCTGCGAGTAGTGCATCACCGCCTTGCGAGCCGCGAAGTTGCCCTTGCTGTCTGAGTAACCCGCCGAATTTGGCAGGTTGCGGATCATGTCGAGCTGGACCTCTTCGGGGGCATCGAAACCGAACGCCGCCAGATTGCCGATATTTAGCTTGATGATCTTTTGGCCCTCGTCCTCCATTTGCTTGGCGCGATCCATGATCGGTCCGCGGATGTCGTACAGGACGTGAGCCAACTTGCTCGATTTGTTGATGGTCTTCATAGACGGCGACTGGCGTGGCAACAGAAGGTGTTGTGGCGAAGAGTTGCGGTTGTCGGAGCGGGCGGAGCCGGCATGGGCCGGAACTGCCGCGATCCTGGGTGCGACCGCATGGACGGCATCATAGCCGAACGCTGAAACATTACTGCGCCCCTCCACTTATCGCAGGGCGCTATGGCCCCTGCTTACTGTGCGATCCATAGCATATTGTTCATTCCAAGGTCTGAGCTAAGAGTTGGCGGATGCGAAGCGTTAATCGTAGTCGACGGATCATGCGCGACTTCTCACTTGTCTGCTTGCCGCGAGTCTTGAGTATTTCGTTAGCCTGAGACTTGGCCCCAGCAGCCACGGTCGTGCAGTACTCCATGTCGCTGCGGTATGGAAATGGCAATTTCATTTTTGTCGCGCGGCGGACTCCCGCGACGCAACACTTGCGAAATGAACGGCGACTCTTTGGCCGATTGATGTTGCGCAATCCGTAATTTCGTGCGCAGCACCGGACTCATTTTCGCGAGTGCAACGCAAACTTAAAGATTCTTCTATTCTCCGGAGGAAGATCGGACGCAACACCCATCCCGAACTACCAAGAATGCGCGTTACGCATCAAGGAACGGGGGCCTTTCCCCAGGCCGGCTTCCAAGGTACGCACACTCCCCAATTGCGTACGCCATACGTCCGATTCTTGCCATCCCGTGGCTAATCTTTAGCACGCAACTCATCTGATAAAAGACGCGAACATCACCGCGAACTGACGACAAATCGGGATGCGGCGTGTGACTTCCGGATCCCGATCTGCCAAAAATGAAAATTGCCGTGACTGCCAGACTACAACGCGTCAGTCAACGGTAGCCCCGGACAACTTAACGAGCTTGGCCCACTTTTCAATTTCCTGATCCAGAAACGCCTTGAAAACGGCTGGTGATTGGCTAACTGGAACGGATCCCTGGTCCAGCAGGACTTTCCGGAATGCAGGGTCTTGGGTTACCTCCTTTACGACCTCGGCGAGCTTGGCGACGATCGTCGGCGGTGTGCCGGCTGGGACGAACACACCGTTCCACAGCGAGACTTCGAACCCCGGCAGCGCTTCGCCCACAGCTGGCACGTCGGGCATCCGCTGCGAACGATCCTTGGTGGTCACGCCCAACGCCCGCAGCTTTCCGCTTTCCAGGTAGGGCAACACCTCCACCAGCGGGGAAAAGACCGCCTGCACCTGGCCGCCCATCAGGTCCACGTTCGCCGGCGCACCGCCCTTGTAGGCCACGTGGACCATGTCGCCCTTGGCCATAGCGTTGAATAACGCACCAGAAAGATGGGACGCCGACCCGTTGCCCGCAGACCCGTAATTCACAGGCGCGTCTTTTTTCTGCACGAGCGCGATGAACTCCGTGAGCGTCTTCGCGGGCACGTTGTTGTTCACGGTGAGTACATTGGGAATCGAGGCGATCTGCGATACGGGAATCAGGTCTTTGCGCAGATCGAAACCCATGTTTTTGTACAGGGTCACGTTGGTCGCAATGGTGCTGGTGGCCAACAGGAGCGTATAGCCATCCGGCGTCGCGCGCGCCGCTACGCTTGAGCCCAGGTTACTCCCTGCCCCCGCACGGTTCTCCACGATCACCTGTTGCTTGAGATTCTTCGACAGCTGTTCAGCAAGTAGCCTTGCGGTCGCGTCCGTGCTGCCGCCCGCCGCAAAAGGGACGATCATCGTGATGGCCTTGCGGGAAGGCCAGTCGTCACCCGCGTCGGTTTGCGCTGCTTGAGCGGCAACAGCGCTCGAGCCTAGACAGGCGCCCAAGGCAAGAGCGATGATTGCGCGTGAGGTCATGGTTGTCTCCATATTTGAATGTGCGCGGTAAATTCGGGCGTTGCGTCGTACGCGCAACTACCCCGAAAGCGCTTGAATAGCGGCATGCGCCGCGTGCGAACTGCTTATTTGTGACTTACGACGACGGTGCCCGCCTCGGCATCCACGTCCAGCCAATCGCCATTGACGATCGTCTGGGTCGGATCCTCGTCTAGGCTGGCCACTACGGGGATGGCGCCGATGATCGCGCCGATCGTCGTGATCGGTTCCGGCGTCACCTGGACGAATGCCAAGGGCGCGGTACCGCGGGACACCATGTCGTAGATCTTGTAAGAGCCGCCAGTTGATCCCTTGCCGGTTAGGAAGACCAGCACCTTGCCAGCGATGTTCACCCCTTCCAGCTCGTGCCCAGGCTCCGTAACGATCCCCGTCATGTTGTCGACGCCGCCGTTGAAGCTGATGGCTTCGCGGGTTACCACCGCTTCCCCGCTGGTCTTGCCCTTGACGATCTTGCGTCCAGTGAGGACGCGCTTGACTTGTGCCATGGTCCTTACCTCCAGACGCCGCTGACGGCGGCCTGCATGACGCGGTTGAGATTGCCGTAGTGCGTGGGCAGCCCGAATTGTCCGGGCGCATAGAAAGCCATCTTGGCGGAATTGGTAGTTAGCGTGCGATAGCCCTTGACGGGTGCGATCACGCGACTGCGTGCAAGGAATGGGCAAGTTTCCCTGACCACGGTGCCGCCGGCGTCCTTGATCGTCTGTATGTACCCCATGCGCTCGGCCATGGCGTACATGGCCCCCGCCGTGGTCACCCACAGCGCGACGTCCTTGTGCACCTTCTTGCGTTCCAGCGCCTCGGCGACCTCGCGGATCTCCTGCACGGATGCATTCGGGCAGCCCACGAGTATCCAGTCGACGTGATCCGTAGGCTCCTTGTTCAGCGCCGCCTCGGCCTTCTTCTTTTCGGCTTCGTCAAAGACCAGCACTTTTTCGGGCGTCTTGCCGCCGAAGGCCGCTTCAAGCGTGGGCGCCTCGGGAGTGACTCCGACCGCATGGAACATACTGACCGCGCCGGACGCCGCCAGCGCGGCGCTGAGCGCTTTCAATTGCTCCAGGGTGGGATCCGACGGAATACCTGTGAAGACCGGGGTGTCCTGCCCTGCAATCCGGCCGGCAAAGTAGCCAAGCGTGCCGTAGTCCGTCATGTCATCGAGCGACGTCTCCACCTGGACCAGAAGTTTTCCATGACGGTTCTCCGTCAGGTGAAAGCCATACTCCGGCGTGCGGCCCGTGAGGGCCGTGGCCAAGCCGCTCGGGCCGCCTTCGCGATTGGTGCGGGCCCCGCACACCGAGTTGGCATAGACCACCGCCGACGACTCGCCCCAGGCCATGTGCTCGCCGAACCGCGGACTGTTGCCGACCAGGTAAGGAATACAGGTATTACAGGTATTGGCGCCCATGCCGGCATAGGCATCCGTCAGGCGCGTCTGAAGCGCGCTGTCGGACTCGGGAATGCCGATCTCGCGCCATTGCACGGGATCCACGGCCGTCGGGTTCGTCGTCACCCGCGTGACGAAGGTTCCTCCCTGCCGCTTGATGTCTTCGACGAAACGCGTCCCCGCCTCTTCGGCGACCAGGACGGACGATCCCGCCATGTGCACGTTGCTGACCGTCAGCAGCCGCTTGGCGCCAAAGCTCTCGCCCAGCGCCACCAGGATCTCCATGGCCTTTTGCACTGCCGGGCCTTTCTTTCCCGCCAGCATTCCCGATTCTTCTTCCGTAAGAAACATGTCCACACCTCCATTGCGTCTGGAACTCACGGAACAAATTCTGAATGCTGTGTTAAATCAAAAAAAGCGATAAATTGGAATCGAATCAGATGCCTTAAAACGATGTTTTTCCGCTGAAAAGGAGTGCTGCGTTGATCACCTTCAAGCAACTCGAAGCCGTGTACTGGGTCGTTCAGCTTGGTGGCTTCGCTGCCGCGGCCACGCGGCTGCACACGACCCAATCGGCGGTCTCCAAGCGCGTACAGGAACTGGAAGCCCTGTTCGATACACCGCTGTTCGACCGCACGCTGCGGGCGGCCCGACTCACGGAAAAGGGCGAAGAGATGTTCCTGCTGGCCAAACGGCTGCTCGACCAGCGGGATGCGGCAATCGAACAGTTCCAGCGGCCGGATGTGATGGAACGACACGTGCGCATCGGCATCACGGAACTGACGGCCATGACCTGGCTGCCGCGGCTGGTAAGCGCCATCCAGGCGAGTTATCCCCGCGTGATCATCGAACCCCATGTGGACACCAGCGCCATCCTGCGCGATAAGCTGCTGGCCGACGAAGTGGACCTGATGATCGTGCCCGACGTCTTCAACGACCAGCGCTTCATCTCCCGCCGGGTCGGCGAGGTCGTCAATTCGTGGATGTGCAAGCCTGGCTTAGTGCCGCGGCGGCGGCTCAAAGTGCAGGACCTGATCAAGCACCGCTTGCTAACACAAGATGAGCGCTCCGGCACCGGCCAGCTCTACAACCGCTGGTTTCGATCAGTGGGGGTTCAGCCGGAGCAAACCGTGCAAAGCAACAGCCTGGTTGCGTTGATCGGCCTGGCGATATCGGGCATGGGCGTCAGCTACCTGCCCAGGACATTTCTTGCGCCCATGGTGGAATCGGGCGCGCTGGAAATCCTGACAGTCACGCCCGCGCTGCCCGCCGCAGCCTATGCGGCCGTGTTTCGCGGCGACCGCCCCAGCACCCTGATCCCGGCGATCGCGGCGCTGGCCCAAGAGCATTGCGACTTCGGCAAGATCTTCCAGTCGGACGCGCAGGCGCCGCAAACCGGCGAAGCCTAGCGCGCCAGGACACCCTCAAGGACCCCGCCTTCCTGGCGGCGTCCGGGCGCGACGCCGCGGTGCTGGCATTCCAACCCGGCTCGGATTGGAAAGAAAGCCTGGACCGCCAGACGCGCGCTTTCCAGGAAGACGCGGCAGAAAAAAAATAAATGGAGGGGGAACGAGGCGACGCAGTTTGCGCCGCCTCGTCTCAGCCTTCCGAACGCTTTCGCGGGTGAGTCTTCTTTAGCCATTCCACGGCCACATCGACTAACGGGTGGTACCGCGCCGCGTTCCACGCCAGTGCAGCCGTGACCACCATTACCTTCTCCTTCAACGGCCTGATGACGACGTTTTCCGGCGCCAGTTTCTTCATGGACGCCGGAACGAGCGCGACGCCCTGGCCACACCCCACATAGGCAATCTGCGAGGAAACCGACCGCACCTCATGCAAGACGCGGGGCGTAAACCCGTGAGATCGGCAGATGGCAGTCAACATGTCGAAATAGACAGGACTTACCTGCCGCGACGACATCACAAGTTGCTCAAGGGCGAGCGATTGCAGGCGCACCCGCGACAACGCGGCAAGTTTGTGCTCCTTGGGCAACGCCACGGCCAACCGGTCTTCGGTTAGCGGCAGCGTTGAGATGCCCTTCCCCACGTTTCCATCGATCCGTACGAATGCCAAATCGAGTTCACCAGATGCCAGCGCAGGCACCGCTTCGACACTGTCAATCTCTCGCACGAATACGGTCAGGTGCGGATGCAACCGCCGCAGTTCATTGAGCAGCGGCGGCACGGTATCCAGCATGGCCGAGGTAATGGCACCAACATGCAGCACCCCGGACTGCCCGGCTGCGACTTCACGCACCACGCGCTCAAGTTGCTCGACCTGCCCGGCGAACTGGCGCACGGCGGGCAAAATCGCCGCGCCGGAGGCGGAAAGTTGCGTACCGCGCCGGGAGCGGTCGAACAATTGCAGCTTCAACGATTGTTCGAGCACCTTTATCTGCTCGGTCAGCGGCGGCTGCGACATTCCCAGACGCGCTGCCGCCCGCCCGAAATGCCGTTCCTCGGCCACGGCAAGGAACATCCAGAGTTGCCGTATCAGCCTGAAGTCGATAGTGCTCATGTTTTTTCCTTCCAGCACGTCCGTTGAAGGTCGCGAATGTCGGATTAGCACCCGGTAGGCATCGCCGAGATGTCTGATCCTAAAGTCATATCACAGAGATACTTAAATACGATTTTATCTATCAGTGTTTAGTTTTGATAATGAAATCTTCATTCTGGAGATGGCCTCATGTCCCAAGCAATCACGCTCGAACGCCTCGCCGCGCTTGACACCAACACCGTGTCCGACGCACTCGACTTTCTTGGCCTGCCGGGCGCCACGTATGGCCTGTGCCCGCTGTGGGATTGCCCCAAAATTGTCGGCCGCGCCAGCACCATCCAGTTAGGTCCCAAAACGGACGCCAAGCCCGCCGTCCACCTGATCTCGCCCGTAATTGACGCCGTAGTGACGGACGACCGCGTGCTGGTGATCGCCGGCGGCGCCGACGGCATTTCCTGCTGGGGCGACATCCTCGCCAACGCTGCACGCGTCAAAAGCGTCCGCGGATCCGTCATCGATGGATTGAGCCGCGATATTGAAGGCAGTGAGTCAATTGGCTATCCGGTCTACGGACGCGGCGTCACCATGATTAGCGCGCGTAACCGGGTTATCCAGATCGATTCCGGAAAACCGGTCCAAATGGCCGGCGTCACTGTTCACGAGGATGACTACGTTATCGCGGACCGCTGCGGTGCCGTTTTCGTGCCCGCCGCCCGAATAGAGGAAGTGCTGGACTTGGGCGAACGCATCGCCAAGCGCCAAGACGGCATGGTCGCCGCCGTCCGCTCGGGCCGCTCGGTCGCCGAGGTCATGCACGACAAAGAGTTCGAAGCCATCAACTCGAAATGAGCCTGCCCCCATTTCTATCCCTTCAACAGGAACAATAATGAGCAATCCTAAGAAAGCCGCTGCGCAAGACCAAGGACTGGTTGCGCTGTTCGATGGCCTCGACACCCCGGGCGTCTCGGATGCCATGGACAAACTTGGAATCCATGGTCAGGCCTTAGGCATCATGCCGCTGGACAATTACTCCCGGCCGGTGGTTGGGCTCGCCTTTACCGTTAAGTACGTCCCTGCATCGACGCCGGCCGGCACGGTTGGCGACTTCATCGACGACGTCGCAGAAGGCGACATTGTGGTGATCGACAACGATGGACGCACCGACTGCACAGTGTGGGGCGACATCATGACGCAATACGCCGGCATTCGCCGCATTGCCGGAACGGTTATCGATGGCGTATGCCGCGACGTCGGTAAGGCACTGGGCGACGGCTACCCCATCTTCAGCGCTGGACGCTTCATGCGCACGGGCAAGGACCGGGTACAGGTGGAATCGGTCAATACCACTGTGAGTATCGGTACGGCGCGCGTTGCCTCTCGCGACATCGTGGTGGCAGATGCGAATGGCGTGGTGATAGTTCCGCGCGAGCGCGCCCGCGAGGTCGCCGAGACTGCACGCAAGATCGAATCCGTCGAAGCTTCCATCCGCGAGCGTATCAGCAAGGGCGCTACCATCCGGGAAGCACGGGCCGAGTTGGGCTATCACACGCTGCAACGCAAAGCATGAACACTCCAGCGCCCGCTTGAACCGCCAGCCTTGTCGCTCGTGCCCGAGCATGGCGAGAATTTGATTGTCGCCGGACGGTGCTTAAGCGCCGAGCATGAAGCGTTGGCCTCCGCCAGGGTTACCGCCTAATGTTTCGAGTATGGCAGCGCCTGGGCAGCAACCTGTAGCAATACGCCCGGCGGGCGCGGAATATTTCAGTGATGCCGGATGGCGATTATGGCCTCCTGGCGAGGCTGAACACCGAGGCCGGCGGCAGGTTGAACGGCACGAAACCGACCCGGCGGGCAGACAGCCCGCAGGCGTCCAGCACCCCCGGCGCGATCGGACAGCGGACGCCGTACGTGAACAGCTCCATCGAGCCGCCTTCGGCCATGGCGTCGAAGACGGCGGTCAGCAGGCGATGATGGTGCGCCCCGCTCATGTTGCGCAACGGCAAGCCGCAAATGGCCGCGCCGATGCCATCCAGTTCCGGATGGCTGTCCCGCGACAACTCCTGGGCCGACACCTGCAGCACGGCCGCCTGGGGAAACTGGGTCCGCAGGCTGGAACTCATTGCCTCGTCCTGCTCCACCAGAACGAGACGGGCCGGGTCGACGCCCTTGCGCAGCATTTCGCGCGTGAAAACGCCCGTGCCGCAGCCCAGTTCGAGGACTTTTCCGGCATTGGGCGGAATCGACGCCGTAATGGCCGCCGCCAGGGCCGGGCCAGATGGCGCGACCGCGCCGATGGCCGCGGGATTGGACAGGAGCGCCTTGACGAACTGCTTGCGCTCCTGCAGCCACGTCATGGGCTGATGGGATGAGGATTTGTGCGCTGTTGATTGGTATGACGGCGAAGAATGCATCGGTCCCTTCTATTTCCAAGATCGGGAACTCCGGCGCGCGGTCGGGCGCGCACGGCGGTCCAGGCTCGAATGCGCCGCCGGACTGGCGGCGCTCACTGCTATCGAGACCTTAACTGGCGCGGGCGGGTACAACTGGCAACCGTGCGTAAGCACCCTTGTCAATCGGACAACGAAGCCGGCGGGAAGCCGCGGCTGTCCGCGGACGCGGACAGCTTAAGTTGCAACTCCCCTACTTCGCCGCCGGCCGCAGCGTCAGTGTGTCCGCCCGCTCGCTATCGACCTTGGCGCGGCTGAACGCCATCGGGAAGTACTCCCCGGTGGCCCAGCCCTTGAGCAGATCCTGGTAGTACGGACTGCGCGGATCGGCGGACTGCCCTGGCACGTTCTGGACGCGCGAGTTGTCCCAATCGGCCACGTCGATCACCTGGCGGTACGACGCGCCGCTGATCTGGCGGAAGTCGGTCTTGCGGAAGGTAGCGCGATGCACTGTGTCGTTATCCCCCCCGACCGGATAGCGCGGCGTACCGTAGGCCTTGGCGGTTTCCGCCGGCAGCAGGCCAGCCAGACTGTGCTCGAACTGGATATGGTGCAGCTTGCCCCATTGCCACTGCGCCGGATCCGAGCCGAGCTTGGCGCGCAATTTCTGCACGCCGTCGCCCAGCGCCTCCAGCAGCAGCGCGTCGCGGCCCTGCTCCGGCCTCGGGCCGAACGCGGCGTCCGGCGCGGCCAGCTTCTCCAGCGTCTTGCGGGTGGACAGATCGCCGAAAACGCCGCGGCCCGCTGCCGGCACATAGAGATCGGACACCCGCTTGACGACCTCGGGCAGCCAGAACTCATAGACGGTGGCCGCCGTGCTTTCCGTGCCTACCCGGTAATCCCAGCCCTTGAGCAGATTCAGCGCCTGGCTAAGCGCTGGGTCCGCCGAATTCAGGGTCTTGGCGTAGCCGCCCAGCGTGCGCGCGGGAATCGACAGGTTGTCGAACTGCAGCGCCTGCGAGTTCTGGACCGTCATGCCTTTGCCGTCGGCGATCACCTCCCGTATGCGCTGGACGCGGTAAGGCTCGGCCCAGGTGCGCGCCGACATTTCCTTGTAGCGGAAATCCGCCGGCAGGTTGTACTCGTTGGCGGTGGCGACATAGCCTTCGGGCGGGTTGTAGGCGCGCGGGAGCGAGCTGCCGGGCAGGACGCCGCGCCACTCGAAGTCGCCGTTGCCGGGCACGGGCAGCATGCCGGACCAGTCGGCGCGCGGGCGTATCGGCGCGATGCTGCCGCCGAACCAGCCGATATTGCCGTCCACGTCGGCATAGACCATGTTCTCGCTCGGGGTGTAGTGCTTTTCCATGCCCGCCACGAACTCGTTCCAGTTCTGCGCCTGGTTCAGGCGCAGGCTGGCGAGATAGGCTGCCGTGCCCGGGAACTCCAGGTAGGCGGCGCGCACCGCGTAGGCCTTGTGCCGCACCGGATCCTCGTGGATCACCGGGCCGTGGCGGGTGAATTTCAACTGGCGCACCGCCGCGGTCTGGCCACGCACCGGAATGGACTCGTCGACCTGGCGCATCTTTTCCCAGCCGCCCCGGTAGCGGTATTCGTTCGGATTGGCCGGGTTGGTGTCGTAGACGTACAGGTCTTCCTCGTCGCCGAACGCGAAGATTGTCAGACCGAAGGCGATGCGGTCGTTATGCCCCATCGATACGCCGGGCAGCGCGGGCTCGCCGGCGCCGATCACGTTCCAGCCCGGCGCGTTCAGGTGCACCATATAACGCAGCGACGGCATGGTGATCGAACGGTGCGGGTCGCCGGCAAGGATCGGCTTGCCCGTGGCCGTGTGCTGGCCGCTCATCGTCCAGTTGTTGCTTTCGTAGCGGGCCGCCAAGGGGTCGAACGCCGGGTCTAGGGACGCCAGCATGCCCGCCGACAGGCTGCGGGCAAGCGCCGCGCGCTGGTCCTCGGCCAGGGGGCTGCGCGGGAAATCCGCGGCCACGAACTTCTGGCCGGTGCGCGCCAGCGTGTAGTTGGCGAGCACGGTGTTGTCGACCAGCCGCACGTCCATGCCCGCCGGCACCTGCAGCGCCAAGGGCGGCTCGAAGGTACTCAGACCCTGCACGGCGTTCAATCCCAGCGTGGCCACCCGTTGCGCCATCCTCACTTCCTCGGTGAGGTTGCGGGTCAGGCCGTAGATGCGGATGAGCGACGTCTCGGGGCTCCAGTAGCCGGGCTGGGTGCCCGTCAGCTTGAATTCCGGCGGCAGTTGCTCGGGATTCGCCTTGACCCAATCGACGTAGGCGTTGATGCCCGCCGCGAACGAGGTCAGGATCGCCTTGCCCTGCGGGTGGTAGCTGGCGAACTCCGCCTGCATGTCGCCCCGGTACAGGAACAGGCGCGCGGCGCGGTCCTGCTCCACGAATCGCGGGCCGAACTGTTCGGCCATCTTGCCCTCGCCCTGGCGGCGCCACAGATCCAGCTGCCACAGGCGGTCGCGCGCGGCGCTGAAACCCTGGGCGAAGAACAGGTCTTCCTGGTTCTGCGCATAGATATGCGATACGCCGTGCCGGTCGCGCACGATCTCCACCGGCTGCGATAGCCCGGCCATGTCGATCGTGTCTTTTTTGCTTCCCGGCGCGGCGCAGCCCGCGAGCAACGCCATCAACCCGCTCGCCAGCAATGCGGCGGCCCTGCGATTGAACGTACGCATGACTCCTCCTCCGATTTATTTGTCTTCTATCGCTGCCGGTCTTGAAGCGCCATGCTGCCGGACGCCGCCGTAAGCAATGTGTACAACTAAATCAGTTGCCCTGGGAATGCTGTTTTATTTGATGAAAATTGGCAGTATCTGTAACGCCCTTCCCTATAGAGCCAACGCCGCGACACAGCGAGTTACCCGGCAGGAGCGCTGGCGGCCGCCCGCCGCCTATCAGGGCGGCATGGGCCGAACCGCGGGCGCGGTTCACCCGGCGTTACAAAACTGTTGGCCCTCGCCCGCTCACACGCGTTCGACGATCGCAGGCGGTTCATGCGCCCGGACCGGCCGCGCCTGGCCGGCATAGCGTTCGATCTGCACCGCGGTCAGTTGGCCCGAGCACCCCTGCGCCAGGGACGAGGTTCCCGCGTCGCGCGTCAAGACATTCGGGTTGCCATGCACGCAGAGGGGATGCTCGGCTTGGGCATCGACGGGGTCGTACCAGGCGCCCGTGGCCAGTTGCACCACGCCGGCCAGCATGCCGTCCGTAAGCCGCACGACCGCGAGGCAGGCCCCGCGTCCATTGAAAAGCCGCACCAGGTCGCCATCGGCGATGCCCCGCGCGGCGGCGTCCCGCGGATGCAGGGAACAGACTTCCCTGCCCTCTCTCTTCTGCGACACGCTGTGCGCGCCGAAATCCAGCTGGCTGTGCAGGCGGCTGGCCGGCTGGTTGGCAACCAGGAACAGCGGATGCGCCGGCGTGGGCGCGTCCTGCGGCGCCAGCCAGGCGGGATGGCCCGGGCAGTCCGCATAACCGAAGCCCGCCACCACCGACGAACTGATCTGGACCTTGCCGCTGGGCGTGGGCAGCGGGTTGGCCGCAGGATCGTTGCGGAAGGCCCGCAGGATGCCGCCGTCGTCTTCCTGCTGCGGGAGGACCAGTTCGCCGCGCTCCCAGAACTGGTCGAAATCCGGCGCCTCCAGGCCTTGGCCGTGCAGCGCCGCGCGGGTCTTCTCATACAGGTGGCGCAGCCATTCGCGGCTGCTGCGGCCTTCGGTGAAGGCCTCGCGCGTGCCGAGCCGGGACGACAGGTCCGCGAAGATGTCGTAGTCGTCGCGCGCGAGCCCGTTGGGCTCGGCCAGCCGGTGCATGGCCACCATCAAGGGGTCCGTGGGCGCGCCCCCGATATCGTCGCGTTCCAGCGTCATCGTGCACGGCAACACGATGTCGGCGTGGCGCGCCGTGGCCGTCCAGCCGATCTCGTGCACCACGAAGGTGTCCAGGGTGGCGAAGGCGCGCTTCAGACGCGCCAGGTCCTGGTGATGGTGAAAGGGATTGCCGCCCGCCCAATAGGCCAGGCGGATATGGGGATACGGCATGCGCTTGCCGTTGTAGTCGAAGGGTTCCCCGGGATGCAGCAGCATGTCGGAGATGCGCGCCACCGGGATGAAGGCCTTCACGCCGTTCACGCCCTGCGGCAGCGACGCTACCGGCACGGCGTTGCTGCGTTTGCCGTAATGCGCCAGGGTGCCAAGCGCATACGCATAGCCGCCGCCCGGCAGGCCCAGCTGGCCCAGCGCGGCGGCCAGGACCGCCCCCATCCAGACCGGCTGTTCGCCGTGCTCGGCGCGCTGCAGCGAATGCGCTACCGTGACCAGCACGCGCTTGCCCGGCAGGCTTCGGGCAATGCCAGCGATCCGGTCCGCGGGCACGCCGCAAATCGGCGCGGCCCAGGCCGGCGTCTTGGGCTGGCCATCCTGCCGGCCCAGCAGGTAGTCTTCGAAAACGGACCAGCCATCGCAGAATTCATTCAGGAAGGCCTCGTCGTGCAAGCCGTTGGCAACCAGTTCGTGCACCAGCGCCAGCATCAGCGCCACGTCCGTCCCAGGCACGGCGCGCACCCATTCGGCCTTGGCGTCGCCGGGGAAGTCGGAGGCTAGCGGGCTGATATTGATGAAGCGGCATCCGCGTTGCGCCGCCTGGCGCATCGACTCCCGCTCGATGTGGCGGCTGATGCCGCCGCTGGCTACGCGCGAGTTCTTCAGCGCCATGCCGCCGAACGCCAGCACCACATCGGTGTGCGCGACGATCTGCTCCCAGGTCACGTTGCGGCGCGCCACGTCGTCCATGCTGCCCAGGATGTGCGGCAGGATCACGGCCGAGGCGCCCGCGCTGTAACTGTTGACCGAGCGCACGTAGCCGCCCAGGGCCGTATTCAGGAAGCGGTGCACCTGGCTTTGCGCGTGGTGGAAGCGCCCCGCGCTGGACCAGCCGTAAGAGCCGCCGAACACCGCCTCCGGCCCATGCCGCTCCTTGACCCGCGAGAGCTCCCGGGCCAGAAGGTCCAGCACCTCGTCCCATTCCATGCGCACATAGCAGTCGCTTCCCCGGCGGGCGTCCGGCCCGGGCCCCCGCTCGAGCCAGCCGCGCCGCACCATGGGCGCGGTCACGCGGACTGGATGGTCCAGCGCATTGGTGAAGTTGTCGATCAGCGGATTCGGATCCGGATCGCCGGGGTGCGGCTGAACATCCAGGACGCCGCCCTTCCAGGCGGCGGAAAACACGCCCCAGTGGGCGCTGTGGGGCTTGCGGCCGGTGTCGGGCCGCGGCGGGGAAGCGGTATCGCGGTTCATGTTTCTAGGCGTCGGGACCCGTGGTGACGGGCGCGTCCGGTTGGGCGCTCCATTCACTCCACGAGCCGGGGTACAGGGCCGCGCCGGTCAGGCCGGCGATTTCCATGGCGAGCAGATTGTGGCATGCGGTTACGCCCGAGCCGCACTGGTTGATTACCGCGGCGGGCGCGCGGCCGTCCAGATGGGCCGTGAACGCCTGGCGCAATTGTTCCGGCGGCAGGAAGCGCCCATCGGCGTCGAGATTGTCGCGGAAGAACCGGTTGCGCGCGCCGGGTATGTGGCCGCCGACCTTGTCCATCGTTTCGTTCTCGCCGCGGTAGCGGTCGGGCGCGCGGGCGTCCAGCACGACCCGGTCGCCCGCCGCCAGCGCGTCGCGCAGTTCCCCGTACGTCAGCGTGCGTTGGCGGCCATCGCGCGCCGTCAGGCCGCCCGGCGCGCGCGGCGCCGGCGGCGCCGTGGAGAGCGCCTGGCCAGCCGCCTTCCAGGCGACGATCCCCCCGTCCAGCACCGCCACGGCCTCGTGGCCGATCCAGCGCAGCAGCCACCACAGGCGCGCGGCATACATGCCGCCCGCGTTGTCATAGGCGACGATCTGCGTAGCACTGCTGGCGCCCAGCGCCCCCAGCGCGGCCGCAAAAGCCTTGCGGTCCGGCAGCGGATGACGCCCGTTCATTCCGGTCTTGGCGCCGCTCAGCGTGTCGTCCAGGTGCACGTAGGCCGCGCCGGGGATATGGCCGGCCTCGTACTGGCGGCGCCCCGCGCCGGGGTCGGCCAGGTCGAAACCGCAATCCAGGACCAGCACGCCGTCCCGTCCCGGGCCCGCCAGGGCGCGGGCGAGATCCTTCACATCGATCAGGGTGGTGTACATGCGCGGGTTCCCGTTCACGCCTGTCCGGCGGACAGCGCGTCCATCGCGCGCAGCGAATAGACGTAGGCCGCGCCCGCGTTCAGCGCGATAGCCGTGGCCAACGCTTCGCTGAGCTCGGCCTCGGTGACGCCGGCCTTGCGGGCGGCGTCCGCGTGCGCCGCGATGCAGCCGTCGCAGCGCGTCGTCACCGCGACCGCCAGCGCGATCAGCTCGCGGGTCTTGGCGTCCAGCGTGCCGGTGGCGCCCTGCGCCTGGTTCAGCGCGCGGAATGCGGTCAACAGTTGCGGGTTGTGCTTGCCCAGTGCCTCGCCGGCCTTGCGGTTGTTGGCGAGCGTCTCGGTCCAGTTCTGCAGCATGACGGAATCTCCAGGATGATTGAACGGAATGAAAGACTTGCTATTGGCCGATCTGTTTGAGCAGATCGGGCGTGGCGGCTTTGCGGTAGTTGGCGATGTCCTCGACAATGTACTGCCGGAACTTGTCCAGCGGCAGGTCGCGCTCCATCGCCGCATCCTTGCGGATCGTATTCCGCACGGACGGATCCTTCAGCGCGCGCGAGAGGTTGTCGGACAGCACCTTGAGCACCTCGGGCGGCGTACCGGCGGGCGCGGCCAGCCCATACCATTGCGTCATGGTCATATCGATGCCCAGCTCTTTGAAGGTCGGCACGTCGGGCAGTACCGGGCTGCGCTGGCTGCCGGTCAACGCCAGCACGCGCAACTGGCCCTGCTGCACCTGCGGCACCAGCGGCGAGGCCGTGGCGAAAAACATGTCCACCTGCCCGCCGATCATGTCCGTGATGGCCGGACCGGACCCCTTATAGGGCACGTGCAGCAGCTTCAGGTGCCCCAGCTCCTTGATGGTCTCCATGCCGATGTGCGCGGCGGCGCCCGTTCCCGTCGAGGCGAAGGTCAGCTCTTTTTCCCGGGACGCCTTGATCACCTCCTGCGCGGTCTTGAAGCGCGACTGGGTCGCCACGAACAGCCCGTGCGGCGCCTCCAGGATGAGCCCGACCGGCGCGAAATCGTCCGGCACCTTGTATGGCAGGGTCTTGGGCTTGAGCGCGGGCGATACCGCCAGGTTGCCGCTCATGGCGAGCAGCACGGTATAGCCGTCGGGCGCGGCCTTGGCGACCTGGCTGGCGGCGATGTTGCCGCCCGCGCCCGGACGGTTCTCGACGATGACGGTCTGGCCGATCGTCTTGCCCAGGGCCGTTGCGATCAGGCGTCCGTACAGATCGCCCCCGCCGCCGGGCGGGAAGCCGACCACCAGCGTGATCGGACGGTCGGGATACGCGGCGCTGGCGGCGCCGCCGGCCAGCGCTGTCACGGCCAGCGCCGCGGCCAGGACGGCGCGCGCGCCGGGAAGGCTCGGGAAAGCAATTCGCATGGTGTTTGTCTCCTGTCGTTTTTGTATGCCGGCCGTGGCGCTCAGGCGCCCAGCCAGCCGGATCGATGCGTTTCCACCACCCGGTCCACCGAGGCGGCGCACTGCCCCAGGTAGCCCGCCGGATCGGTCAGGCGCTGGATTTCCGCTTCGCCCAGCAGGCTGGCCAGCTCCTTGTGCTGGCGCAGCGCGTGCGCGAAATCGAGTTTGTTGCTGATGCCATGCATGGAGGCCTCGTAGATCCATTCGTGCGCGGTCTGCTTGCCCACGCGCTCCGACAGTTCCAGCATGACGTGTTCGGACAGCAGATAGCCGCGCATGCGGTCCAGGTTCAGCGCCATCGCCTCGGCGTCCACGCGCAGCCCGGCCAGCAGGTTCCTGGCCTGAAACAACATAGCGCCCGCGATCAGGCAGCATTCGGGCAACGCCTTCCATTCGATCTTCCAGGCGATGCCGTCCCGCTCCCCTTCCTGCACCATGCCTTCGAGCATCAGCGCCGCGCTGGCGCGCAGCGGCCGGCACAGGCCGGCCAGGTTTTCGGCCGAGGTCGGATTGCGCTTGTGCGGCATCGTCGACGAACCGAGCTTGCCCGCGGAGAAGGCCTCCTCCACCTCGCCGAACTCATTGCGCTGCATATTGAAAAGCTCGTTGCCGATCTTGGACAGGGTCGCGCCCAGCATGGCCAGCACCAGCGCGTATTCCGTGAAGCGGTCGCGCGCCGGCGCCCAGCTCACGGCCGGCGCGCCCAGCCCGAGCTTCGCCAGCGTGCGGCGCTCCACCTCCTCGGCCTGCTCGCCCAGCGAGGCCTGGCTGCCGACGGCACCGACCACCATGCCCACCAGCACGCGAGGCTCGCATTCCTTCAGGCGGTCACGGTGGCGCGACAACTCGTCCAGCCACACGGCGCACTTGTGGCCGAAGGTAATCGGCAAGGCCTGCACGCCGTGGGTGCGCCCCGCCATCGGCGTGTCGCGATGGGCCTGCGCCAGCCGCGCCAGCTCCTGGCCCACGGCCGCCGCGTCGCGCAGGATCACGGCATGCGCTTCCTTGAGCTGCAGCGCCACGCCGGTATCGACCACGTCCTGGGTGGTGGCGCCGTAGTGCAGCCATTCTCCAAGGTCGCCGCCGCAGCGCGCCTGCAACTGCTTGAGCGCCGGCACCAGCGAATGCTTGATGCGGCGGATTTCCGCCGACATCTGGCCGACGTCGATGTTGGCCACCTTGGCCTGCGCGCGGATCTCGCGGGCCGCCTCGGCCGGGATGATGCCGAGCTCGGCCTGCGCTTCGGCTAGCGCGGCCTCGAAATCCAGCCACTTCTGGATGCGGTTTTCCTCGGAGAAGATGGCGCGCAGTTCATCGGTGCTCCACAGATGCTGGAGCGATTGCATATCGAAAACGGAAACGGACATGACGCGGGATCCTGGGTGATTAGGAAGGCTGGTGGACGGGACGCGGCAACAGGCGGCCCGGGTTGAAGGTGCAGTGCGGGTCCAGCGCCTGCTTGATGCGCTGCATGACCGCCACCGAAACGGCGGGTTTGTATTGCAGGAAGGCCTGCTGCTTGAGCCGGCCGATGCCGTGTTCGGCCGAAATCGATCCGCCCAGGCGCGCGGCCGCGCCATGCACGGCGTCGTGCACGGCCTGTTCCTGCGCGCGGAAAGCTGCCTCGTCCATGCCGGCGGGCTTGCTCTGGTTGTAGTGGAGATTGCCGTCGCCGACGTGCCCGAAGCAGACGATCCGGATGCCGGGCATCAGGGCCTCCAGCGCCGCGCCGGCCGCGGCGATGAATTCAGGGATGCGCGACACCGCGACCGAGATGTCGTGCTTGATGGACGGGCCGTCCAGCCGCTGGGCTTCCGGCACGTGCTCGCGCAGCGCCCACAGCTCATGCGCCTGGCGGCCGGACGCCGCGATGACCGCGTCGGTCACGGCGCTCGCCTCCATGGCGGCTTCCAACACAGCATGCACCGCGGGTTCGGGATCCATCAATGCCGAGGTTTCGGAGACGTCGAACAGCACCGACCACGGCGTATCGATCGTCAGCGGGTTGCGCATGCCGTCCAGCGGATGCGCCAGCACCTGCGCCAGCGTCTGGCGGCCGATCAGTTCGAAGGCCGTAACGCGTTCGCCCACGGCGCCGGTCAGCCGGCACAGGAGGTCCACCGCCGCCTGCGGCGTGGGCACCGCCACCCAGGCGGTCAACACCTTGGCGGGCTGCGCGTGCAATTTGAAGGACGCCGCCGTCACCACGCCCAGCGTGCCCTCCCCGCCGATGAACAGCTGTTTCAGGTCATAGCCGGTGTTGTCCTTGCGCAGCGTGCCCAACTGGTCCAGCACGCTGCCGTCGGCCAACACCACTTCCAGCCCCAGCGTCAGGTCGCGGGTATTGCCATAGCGCAGCACCTGCTCGCCCCCCGCGTTGGTCGACACCACGCCGCCCACCGTCGCGCTGCCCTCGGAGGCCAACGAAAGGGCGAACAGCCGGCCGGCCCCGTCCGCCGCTTCCTGCGCGGCGAGCACCGTGCAGCCCGCCTCCAGCGTGATGCTGTTGTCCAGCGCGTCCACGCGCCGCACCGCCGTCATACGGTCCAGGCTGAGCACCAGCTCCCGGCCCGAAGCGTCGGGGGTGGATCCGCCGACCAGTCCGGTATTGCCGCCCTGCGGCACCACCGCCACGCCGTGGCGGGCGCTCAGCGCCACCACGCGCGACACCTGTTGCGTATCGGCGGGACGCGCCACCGCAAGCGCGGCGCCGGGGAAGTTCCGGCGCCAGTCTGCCGTGTAGCGGGCCGTGCCGGCCTGCCCCGTCAAGACGTGATCCTTGCCGACGATGGCAGCCAACGCCGCCAGGAATGCATCAAACTGATTGGGCATAATGCTGTGGATCGCACGGCCGGGCATAAAGCCCGATGCCGCGCGACGCGGGTCTCCTGGTGAATGAAGGCGGCGGTCCCTGGTCCGGTAGCCGCTTTTCATTTCATTGATTAAAATATGTTTTATTCATCGAAACTATAAGGACGCATAGGAAACCGTGTCAAGCGAGAATTCCCCTAAGCCGCCCGCCGGCGTGCTCGAACGCGGCATCTCCATCCTGGAGTGCTTCAGCGAGGACAGCCTGCGCCTGTCCCTGCGAGATCTGGCCGACCGCACCGGGCTGGACAAAGCCACCCTGCTGCGCCTGCTGGGTGTTTTCACCAAGGCCCGCATGATTCACCGCTACGACAGCAGCACCTACGCGCTGGGGCCGGCGCTGCTGCACATGGGCATGCTGTACCGCGATACCTTCGACCTGGGGTCGCGCCTGCAGCCGGTGCTGCGCAACGTCATGGAACAGACGGGCGAAACCGTGGCGCTGTACGTGCGCAGCGGCGACGACCGCATCTGCCTGTACCGTGAGAACACGTCCAAGGAAGTGCGCCACCATGTCGAGGTGGGCAAGCGGATCAGCCTGAAGGACGGCGGCTCGTCGGCGCACGTGCTGCGCGCCTTCACCGGCGGCGCCACTCCGCTGGAACGCGACATCCATGAAAAGGGCTATGCCATGACCCGCTCGGAGCGGGTCGCCGAAATGGCGTCGGTCGCCCTGCCCGTCTTCGATGGCGACGACACCTTCGTCGGCGCGCTGGTGGTGCTGGGGCTGGCCTCGCGCCACAACGAGGCCGCGCAGCGCAAGGCGGTGGACATCGTCCGCCACGAGCTTGCGCAGCAGGGGTTTCGCACGACGCCGCCCGCGGCCTGGACGCCGAAAGCCTGTCCCTGAGGCCGCGGCCCTCGCCCTCTTACCGCCCCGCCGCGCCGAACAGCGCCGGCGGCGGCAGGCAGATCTCGCTGTCTCGCCCCGCATCCGTGAAGCGTTCGCACCAGGTCACGATGGCCTCGGCCGAGCCGTCGTCCATCGCCGGCGCAAACGCGCGCATGCGCGCCTGCAGCGCCTCCCAGGTGTAGGGATCTTCCGGATCGCCCCGGCGCAGCTTTCTCAGCGCGTCCAGCTTGCGGCCGTCCTTCAACGTCAGCACGACGCGGCTGGGGCGCAGCCGGGGAAATTCCCGCTGGAACTCGCCACTGGTCCGTACCGTGATGCGGCCTGCCATGGCCAGCAGGTCTTGCGCCCGCAGATCGGGCGCTTCCATGTCCTCGATGCCCAGCTTGCCCGAGAGCAGAAGTCGCGCCGCGACGTAGCGCAGGCTGAAGCAGGTTTCCGCCGGTTTGGCGGGCCAGTCCACGCCGGCGATCTTGAGCGCGTGCGTAAAGATCTCGATGTCCACCGATTCGATGGCCTGGGGCTCGACTCCGTGGGTATCCAGCAGATCGCGGATGGCGTCCAGCGGCGTGAACAGTTGCGCGCAGCACGGCCAG
This sequence comes from Achromobacter agilis, assembly GCF_900496965.1. Lineage (GTDB taxonomy): Bacteria > Pseudomonadota > Gammaproteobacteria > Burkholderiales > Burkholderiaceae_B > Achromobacter > Achromobacter agilis. The sequence goes on along the minus strand of NZ_UFQB01000010.1, from coordinate 9,733 downwards.
GCCTTGATGGTGGCGGTATTCAGGCGTTCCGGCGCGTCCAGGCCGCCATCCAGCGCCGCCAGCGGGCCGTCTCCTCCCAGCAGGCGATACATGCCGCGCGCCCCCGTCACATAGCGGCGCGCTCCCGGCAGGCCCGCCCGCGCGGCGTAGGCCGCGGCCAGGCCGTTGCGCACGGCGAAGGCCGGATGCAACGACTTGGATTCGTGCGCGCCGTCATCCACCAATTGCCACAGGCCCGCCGCCTGTGTCGCGCCGATGCCCAGCGCATGGTGCAATTGCGCCGGCGCCAGGCCCAGGGCCGTGCCCGCGGCCGCCGCCGCGCCGGTCGCGCCCGCGGTGGCCGTGGCATGAAAGCCGGCCGCATGCCCGGCGCCCAACGCCTCGCCCACGCGCAAGGACACTTCATAGCCCGCGATGACCGCGTCCGCGACCTGGCGGCCGCTCAACCCGCCGCCCGCGGCCAGCGCCAGAACCGGCGTGATGGACACCACGCCTGGATGCAGCATCGCGGCGCGATGCGCGTCGTCGATTTCACGGATGTGGGCGATGGCGGCGTTGGCGAAGGCGGCGCCGTTGGCGCTTATCGCCCTGCCGCCGAACACCGGCGCCGACCCCGGGCCCGGGTGGAGGTCTTCGGCCACACGGCAGTAGCGGCCGGCGGCCGCGGTCTGGCTGGCGGACCAACCCGCGGTGAACCAGTCCAGCAAAGCCTGCGCCAGCCGCTCGCGCGTGTCCGGCACGATAGGTTTGCGCCGCAGATGGGCCAAATGGTCGATGAGTGTGGCTTCGGGAGCATCTTTCATGGATTGATGTTTCATTAAATAAACTACATTTTATTTAATGAAACTCTACACCAATCGAGCGACCCGGGGAATCGCGCCGCCGAGCACGCCCGCGCATGCGGCGTCGCCGCTTGCGCGCACCCGCTTTCGGGCCTAAATTGGGCGATGCCGCTAATCGCTCGTTCCGACGAGCGAACCGCGAGCATGGCGTCAGAAGGTTGTTTTTCTATCTTTTGTTCCCTTGAGGAGCGATGCGATGAAAGTGAAACACCTGTTCGGTCCGGCAGCCCTTGCCCTCTCGCTGCTGATCGCCACCCCCGGCACAGCGGCAACCACCGAGGGAGCCCCCATCATCACGGGCAAGCAGTGGATGGAATCCGATGCGAACCTGAAGAAGGCCTACCTGCTGGGAATGGCGAATCTTCTTCAAGTGGAGCAGGCGTACCAGCGGCGCCACGCCCCCACCGATGCCCAGACCCTGGTCCCCCGTTTCGCCCGAGGCCTTCAGGCGCAGACCCTGGACTCCGTGCGCCAGAGCCTGGACAACTGGTATGCGGCGAATCCCGCGAAGCTCGAACGACCGGTGGTTGAAACCCTCTGGTTCGAGATCGTCATGCCCGGCACGAAGCGCACGCCCTAGGAGATCGCCATGAATATTTTTCGATCGTTTGTCATCGGCATCGCGATGGTGTCGTTCGCCGGCTGCACGAACATGAGCTCCAAGCAGCAGGGCACTCTTTCGGGCGCGGCCATCGGCGCCGCCGCGGGCGCGGGCATCGCCGCGATCGCGGGCGGTAGCGGCTGGACGGGCGCCGCCATCGGCGCGGCGGCGGGCGGCATCGCGGGCCATATCTACGGCGGACAGTGATTCCGCGGCTGGCGCCGCCACGGCAGGCAAGCCACGCGCCAGTTCTTGCCGGGAACCCGGCAAGAACTGGCGCGCTAAGTCATTGTCATAAAACAGCTATTTGATGCATTTGAGCAGGAGAACTATACTGTTTCACAGGTATTTGAGGATCTGCACATGATGCCCCTGAAACAGCGCATGCTCCGCTCGATTCAGCGCAGGCCCGGCAACGTTGTCCTGCGCTCTGAACTCGCGCCATTGGGAAGCTCCACCCAAGTCTCCGAAACCTTGAAAAGGCTTCAGGGAGAAGGTGTGCTCGTGCGCATCGGAACGGGGGTCTATGCCAAGACCCGTCGAAGCTCCGTCACGGGCAGCATCATTCCCGCCGGTAGCCTGGAAACCCTGGCAACAGAGGCGCTCAAGAAACTGAACGTCGTTGTCCAGGCGGGAAAGGCGGCCTCCGCCTACAACGACCGCCGGACCACCCAGCTGCCTGGCGCCTTTGTCGCCAACACAGGAAACCGCCGCATCAGCCGGAAGATCGAGGTCGGGGGACGCGCGCTGAAGTATGAGAACAATTACAGACGAACAGAAGCAAGCTCTTGAAGATCTATCCGCGGAAGGTCTGCTGCGGGGCCTTCCCATCCAGACTGCCGAGAAGGACATTCATATTACCGAGCTGCTTCGTGGCCTGAGCACGCTTGAAGTCCATCACGAACATTTCACGCCAGCCAGACGACGAAACGAACCTCGGATAACTCACGACACAAACATTCAGCTGGTGTTCGTCGGCGGTACTTGTCTCTCGAAAGCCTATGGCCTCATCAACCGGATGTCCGAAGACATAGACATCAAGGTTGTAATGCGCCCCCCCGTTCCGGCGTTGAAGAAAGGTCCGGGACTCCCACCGATACTATGTGGCAGACGCCGGCTACAGGACGACGTTCGATGTGATCTCGAGTTTGCGGCCCGTGCTCAAACTCGAGATCATTCAGCGCCAACCGCTGTTGCCATGCGAGCGCCAGCGGTTTGGCTATCTTTACGAAACCCTGGCTGGACAGCCCCTGTCCGCCACGGTCGAATTCGACTGCATTTCCATTGCCGAAACGCTGGCCGAAAAGGTGCTCTCGCTGCTCAGGCGCTGCGCCGACAATTGGGATGGCCACCAGGCCAGGCGTAACACGGGCGCACAAGCCAAGAACGAAATGGACCCGACCCTGGTCCGCCATATTTACGACGTTGCCCGTATCGCCGACGCTGTGCCGGAATCCGTCGCCACGGCCTGCGCCATCTTTGCGCAACTGGTCGAACAGGATCGCCGGGAATTCGAAGGCCAGAATCCGGAATTCGACACAGCCCCTGTTGGCGTGCTTAAGCGCACGCTGGACGCGGCCAGATCAAACGCCTGGCTTCGGCAGCAGTACGACAAAGTCCTTCTGCCGCTCGTCTGCGATAACGACCCGCCGGGCTTCGACGAGTCTTTCGTGGCGTTCGAAAAGGTTGCGCTGAGCCTCATCGCGACGTGCGAGGGCCGGCCTTCCTGAACGCGCAGGCCTGCGCGGCCCACGCGGTCACCGTCAGAGGGCTTGCGCGCCCTCCTCCTTCCCGCCAACGCGTTCAGCGCGCCGCGTCGGCCACCGCTTCCACCGTAATGCGCAGTTGGACCTCGTCGCTGACGTCGGGCGCGTACGCTTCCACGCCGAAGTCGCTGCGCTTGATCACCGTGGTCGCGTCGAAGCCGATCGCCGGCCGCTGGGCCATCGGATGCACGCCGGCCTTGTTCTGGCGGGCTTCCAGCACGATGGGCTTTTCGCGGTCCTTGATGCGCAGCTTGCCGTGGATCAGCAGCCGCCCATTGCCCTTGTCCTCGACGGAAGTGCTCTCGAAGCCGATGGCCGGATACTGGCCGGCGGCGAAGAACTGCGGGCCGCGCAGCATTTCGTCCAGCTTGGCGATGTGCGAGGTAAAGCTCGCCAGCGGCACGTTCAGTTTGACCGTCGAGGCGGAAGGCTGGGCGGCGTCGTAGCGGATCACGCCCTGGATGCCGCCGGCGTGCGCCGACGGCGTGGAGAAGCCCAGGTGGCTCCAGGTCACCACGACTTCCGTGTGTTCGGGATCGATGCGGTAGTCCACGCCCGCGGCGACGGCCTGGGCTGCGCCGCCGGCCAGCACAGCCGCGAGCAGGAATCGATGGATGCAGGTTTTCATTGGGTTCCTGTTGGATGAAGGTACCGCCCGGGCCAGCCGCCCGGACGGCGTAGCGGGATTCTGCGCTGCGAATCCAGCACTTCGTTATTCTTCACCACTTCCTGCGCTTTGCCATAGCTTTCGATCAACAGCTGGTAGGCCGGGAACACCTTCGTGTAGACCTCGGCCCATTGCAGCGCGTCCTCGCGGTTCCAGGTCTTCTGCAGTTCGGAGGCCACGGCGGCGGTGTCCATCGGCACCACGCCTGCCTGCACCACGCGCGCCAGCGTGATTTCCTGCGCCATCTTGCTATAGGTGCCGGAGGCGTCGATCACGGCGAAAACCTTGTAGCCCTCGGCGACCGCGCTGATGGCGGGGAATGCCATGCACACGCTGGTGATCGTGCCGGCGATGATGAGGGTCTTGCGGCCGGTCGCCTTCACGGCCTCGACGAATTCAGGATTGTCCCAGGCGTTGATCTCGCCCTTGCGCGCGACGTACTTGGCGTGCGGCGCGTTGGCGTGGATTTCGGGGATCAGCGGGCCGTTGGGGCCCTGCGGCACTACACTGCTACGCGCATCGCGCAACCCGGCCCCAGCCTTGCGGACATTTCTCACATGACGTATCTCCTTTGGTCCCTGCCTGCCCTGACCGTCATCGGCGCGATCGCCAGCGGCCGCCTGAACACGACCGCCGCCGCCATCCTGGGCCTGGCGGTCGCGCTGCCCGTGGCCCTTGGCACGGCGCCCGCGCCGTTTAGCGGCGGGCAACTGGAGTTGGCGCTCACGCGCGGGCTCTGGATCGGCGGCATCATCACGCCCTACATCCTGGGCGGGCTGCTGTTCTGGCACATGGCCGCGCAGAACCGCGCGCCGGCCGGCAAGGCCGCCGGCCCCGGCGCGGCCGAACTGGGCGATGCGCTCGCCCGGCGCAGGCGGTTGTTCTTCGCCTGTTTCCTGGTCGGCCCGTTTGCCGAGTCGGCCACCGGCTTCGGCGTCGGCATGCTGGGCACGGTGCTGTTGATCCGGCCGCTGAACCTGCAGCCGCGCGAGACCATGGTGTTCGCGCTGCTGAGCCAGACGCTGATTCCCTGGGGGGCCATGGGCAGCGGCACCTTGCTGGCCTCGGCCTACGCGCGCGTGCCGGCGTCCGAGCTGGCGCTCTACAGCATGGTGCCGGTGGCCTTGCTGATGGCGATCTGGATGGCGCTGTATTGGCGCACCGCCGCGCGAGCGGGGCTGCACGCCCCGGCGGCGGAACGTCTGCGCGAAGCCGCCTGGATGACGGCCAGCCTGGCAGCGCTGACCGCCGCGACCGCCCTGCTGGGGCCCGAGACCGCGCTGTTGTCCGCCTATGGTCCGTTGATCGTGCTGCGCTTCCTGCTCGACCGCCGCCCCGGCCGCGCGCAGCTCCGGGCCGCCGCGCGCAGCGCGCTGCCCTACATCCTGATGATCGCCTGGCTGGTGGCGACGCGGCTGCTACCCGGCGTGAACCGCGGGCTCTCCGCGCTGGCGGCGTTCAGTCCGTTCGCGGACCTGCCCGCCTGGAAGCCGTTTCTGCATGCGGGCAGCTGGCTCATCGCGGGCGCGCTGGCGATGGCGCTGCTGCGCCGGCAGCCCGCTGTGCTGGCCGCCCAGGCGCGCGCCGCCTGGACCACCGGGCGCCACGCGGTGTATTCAGTCTTCCTGTTCGCCATGATGGCCGAAGTGCTCGCGGGCGCGGGCATCTCGCAAGCCTTCGCCGACGGCCTGTTCTCGAGCCTGCGGGACTGGACCCTCCTGATCACGCCCGTCCTGGCGGGCGCATTCGGCATCCTGGCCAACAGCGGCAACGCGCCGAACAGCCTGTTCATGCCGTCTCAGTTGTCGCTGGCACTGCAGGCCGGCCTGAGCGTGCCGGCCGCCGCGGCGCTGCTGCACGTCTCGGGCACTTCGTTGGGGATCTTCTCGCCGGTCCGGATGTCGATCGCCGCCGGGCTCGCGCATGGCCGGGGCCAGGAGCGCGGCGTCTACGTCCTGCTGCTGCCTTGCGCGCTGGCCGCGTTCGGGGTGTTGCTGTGCCTGGCGCTGGCCCTCGCGCTCTCGGGCAGCCCCGGCTGACCTTCCGGCTCCTGGGAAAGCGCCGCGCGCTTTCCGCATATGCAAACTCGAAATCCGTCGTTCAAGCCCGCGCCGGGACTGCTTAGCATCACCGGTCTTGGCCCGCCTTCATCTCGCGGGCCTCCACGACCTGATTCCAGTTGCCGCATATGCCAACACCTTCTACCCCGGACGCCGCCCCTGCCGTGCGCGTCGCTGTCGATGTCGGCGGCACCTTCACCGACATCGTGCTGGAACGCGGACAGCGCCGCTGGTCCGCCAAGCTGCTCACCACGCCAGACACGCCCGAGACCGCCGTGCTGCAAGGCATCCAGGAGTTGCTCGACCAGGCAGGCGCGGACTGGCCGCGGATCGGCCTGCTGATCCTGGGCACCACGCTTGCCACCAACGCGCTCATCGAGCGCAAGGGCGCCCGCACCGCCCTGTTGACGACGGCGGGCTTCCGCGACCTGGTCGAGATCGGACTGGAAGACCGGTTCGCGCAGTACGACATTTTCCTGGACAAGCCGCAACCGCTGGTACCGCGGCCGTGGCGCTACGGCATTACCGAGCGCGTCGATGCGCAAGGCCGCGTGCTGACGCCCCTGGACGAGGCGCAGGTCATCGCGCTGGCGCACGAACTGACCGAAGCGGGCGTGCAGAGCGTGGCGGTCTGCCTGCTGCATAGCTACGCCCACCCGGACCACGAACGCCGCATCCGCGCGCTGCTGCGCGAGCACGCGCCCCAGCTGTGGATCTCGCTGTCGTCCGACGTCTGCGCCGAAATCCGCGAATACCCCCGCCTGTCGACGGTCAGCGCCAACGCTTATGTGCAGCCGCAGGTGTCCGGCTACCTGCGCCGCTTCAACGAAGCGGCTCGCGAACGCGGCCTGCCCGAAGAACCCTTTCTGATGACCTCGGGAGGCGCGATCGCCACCCTGCAGACCGGGATCGAAGAGCCGGTGCGCCTGGTGGAGTCCGGCCCCGCCGGCGGCGCCATCCTGGCGCAGCATATCGCGCAGCAGACCGGCGCGGCCCGCGCGCTGTCTTTCGACATGGGCGGCACGACCGCCAAGATCTGCTACATCGACGACTACGAGCCCCAGGTCAGCCGCAGCTTCGAGTTCGGGCGCGTGCACCGTCACCTGAAGGGATCGGGACTGCCGATCCGCATCCCGGTGATCGAGATGGTGGAGATCGGCGCAGGCGGCGGCTCCATCGCGCGCATCAACCACCTGGGGTCCATCCAGGTGGGCCCCGACAGCGCCGGCTCCTCGCCCGGCCCCGCCGCCTACGGCAACGGCGGCGAACTGCCCACCGTGACGGACGCCCACGCCCTGCTGGGCACCGTGACGCCCGAACGCTTTGCCGTGGGCAAGGTAAGCCTGCGCCCCGAGCTGGCCCGGGAAGCCATCCAGGCGCATCTGGCCACGCCCGGCGGGCTGGAAGCGCCGCAGGCGGCGCAGGCCATCGTCGAGGTGGTCAGCGAAAACATGGCGAACGCGGCCCGCGTCCATGCATCGGAACTGGGCAAGTCGGCAGACGAACATGTGCTGATCGCCTTCGGCGGCGCCGCGCCGCTGCATGCCGCCGGCCTGGCGCGCAAGCTGGGCATCGGCCGGGTCATCATCCCGGAATCCGCTGGCGTGGGCTCGGCCGTCGGTTTTCTCTGGGCGCCGATCGCCTACCAGGCGGTCCGCAGCTTTCACCAGCGCCTGACGCAGGTCGACCATGTGGCGGTGCAAGCGCTGCTGGACGAGCTGACCGCGGGCGTGGACGCGGTGGTGCGCCGCGCGGCGCCCGACGCCGCCCTGAGCCACAAGCGCCTCGTCTTCATGCGCTATAGCGGGCAGGGCCATGAAATCGCCGTGGACCTGCCCGACGGCCCCTTCGATGCTTCGGCCAGCGCCCGGCTGGCGGCCTCGTTCGCGCAGCGCTACGCCCAGCTGTATGGGCGCAACCTGCCCCACGTCGCCATCGAAGCCGTGAGCTGGTCGGTCGCCGCGCAGGCTGGCGAGCGCCGCAAGCCCGAAACCGACCATATCGCCAGCGGCCCCGCCACCGCGGCCCGCCAGGCGGGCACGCGCAGGCTGTATGACTTCGAGCGCAACAGCTGGGCCGAGGTGCCCTGCTTCGAGCGCGCCGCGCTGGACCCGGAACAGAAACTGACCGGCCCCGCGCTGGTGGTCGAAGACGAAACCACCACCTTCGTGCCCGCGGGCTTTGAAGCCCGCCGCAGCCGGCTGGGTTCGCTGGTCCTGGACGACGCCAGCGCGCCCGCCGCGCGCCGGGACTTCTCCACCGACAAGGAAATCGCATCATGAGCACGCCATCCCAACCCGCCGCCCAGGAACGCATCCGTTACCAACTGGCCTGGAACCGGCTGCTGTCCGTCGTGGAGGAACAGGCGCAGGTGCTGATCCGCTCGGCGTTCGGCACCGCCACCCGCGAAGCCGGCGACCTCTCGGCCGGCGTCTTCCTGCCGGATGGCCGGATGATCGCGCAAGCCGTCACCGGCACGCCGGGCCACGTCAACGCGATGGCCGAGTCGGTCAAGCACTTCCTCAAGGTCTTCCCGCCCGAATCGCTGCGCGAGGGCGACGTGCTGCTCACCAACGATCCCTGGAAAGGCACCGGGCACCTCTTCGACATGACCATGGTGTCGCCGGTGTTCCATGAAGGCGCGCTGGTCGCGCTCTTCGCCTCGACCCTGCACGTCATCGACATCGGCGGCATCGGCAGCAGCGCCGACGGCCTGGAGGTCTATCACGAAGGGCTGTTCCTTCCCATCCTGCGCTTCTTCCGCGAGCACGAGGCGGATCCGGGCGTGCTTGCCATCATCCGCGCGAACGTGCGCGAACCCGAACAGGTGGAAGGCGACCTGTACGCGCTGGTCGCCTGCAACGATATCGGCGGACGCCGCCTGAAGTCGCTGTTGGCCGAGTTCCGCCTGGACGGCCTGGAAGCGCTGGGCGGCTACATCATCGAGCAATCGGCGCGCGCGATGCGCCAGGCCATCGCGCAATGGCCCCAGGGCACCTGGCACAACACGCTGGTCATCGACGGCTATGACGCCCCCATTACGCTGCAGGCCAGCGTCACGGTCGCGTCCGACCGCATCCGGGTCGACTTCGACGGCAGCTCGCCCAGCGTGGCCCGCGGCATCAACGTGGTGAAGGCCTACACCGACGCCTACACGTCCTTCGGCATCCGCTGCCTCATCGGCGCGGACGTGCCGAACAATGCCGGCTCGCTCTCGCTGATCGAAGTCTCCGCGCCCGAGGGTTCTATCCTGAACGCGCGTTTTCCCGCGGCGGTGACCGCCCGCCACATTATCGGGCAACTGCTGCCCGACGCCGTCTTCGGCGCCCTGCGCCAGGCCCGCGCGGACCAGGTGCCCGCGGAAGGCGCCTCGTCCTTGTGGAACCTGCACCTGGTGGGCGGCGAACCGCTGGCCGGCGCGAACGCGGAGGAACAGGCCGCGCTGCTGGCCGGCCCACGCTTCAACGCGACGAGTTTCTCGACCGGCGGCACCGGCGCCCGGCCCGGCAAGGACGGGCTGTCGGCCACGTCCTATCCCAGCGGCGTGCGCAACGTGTCGCTCGAAATCCTGGAAAGCGCCAACCCCCTGGTCTTCGAACGCAAGGAATACCGGCAGGATTCAGGCGGCGCGGGCACGGTGCGCGGCGGCCTGGGGCAGACCATCGTGGTGCGGCACGCGGATCCGGACGCCGCGATGATCATTGCCGCCGCGTTCGACCGCGTGCAGCATCCGGCGCGCGGCGCGCTCGGCGGCCACGCCGGCGCGGGCGGCCAATTGGCGCTGGCCGGCGGCCGCG
>NZ_UFQB01000051.1 GCF_900496965.1 Achromobacter agilis | reverse complement strand
ACCGCCGCCGTGACGACGGGCAATGCGGCTTCTGCATCGCGGACGACGAGCGCGGCGGCGGCTTGCGCCTGCTGGGCGGTCGCCGCGACCGGCGCGCCCACGGCAACGGCCGCATCGGCGGCGCCGAGCGTTGCGGTCAGCACCGCGGCGCCGGTGTTCATCGCGGTAGCCGCGGCTGCGGCGTTGCTGCGCGCAAGCTGTACCTGTTCGGCGGCCTGGGCGGCGATTTCGAGCGCCTGCTGCGGCAGCACGACGGCCGGCTGGGCGGCGGCGACAGCCAGCGCGCCGGCCTCGGCCTGCGCGGCGGTCTGCACCGCTTCGTCGATGGCGCCGGCGGCGGCGCCTTCCGCATGGGCGGCGGGATCCTTCGAACCTTGCTGGCCTTTGGCTGGCGTTTTCGCGGCGTTCTCCGCGGGCCGGGAGCCGGCGGCGTGATCCTGGCGTTGTTGGGACGGACGTTGCTGCGCAAGCACGTCGGAAAAGCTGGGGCCCTGCCGGTTCGCGGGCCTTGGCTTGGCGCCGAGCGTGTCGGCGATCGAGGCAGGGGCGACGGGCGCAAGGGAGGGCAAGGGCAGGGGAGCGGTCATCTGGGGCTTCCTGTTAGGCACGGCTTAATGCATGCCGGCCTGGCGCTGGACCAGGCGGGCAGAATATTCGTCATTGGCGCGCTGTTCGCGGCGGGATTCGATCACGGCCTGGGCGCGCAGCTCGCGTTGGGCCAAGGCGTCGTAGGAATTGAGCTTGCGCTTTTCCTGCTGCCAGTACTGGCGCCCCTTGGCAAGGTTCTCGTCGGCCTGGCGCAGCACGGCTTGCTGCTGGCCGATCGCGTCGTCCAGGGTGCCGATGAAACGTTGGTAGTTGTGGCAGTCGCTCGCCGGCATGCCGTTGGTCATCGCCTGCTGCAAGCGCTCCAGGTAGTCCTGGCGGTAATCGTGCAGCATGCCGAGCTGGCGCTCGGCATTGCTGCGCTCGGCATTCAGCCGGCCCAGCAGCCGGGCGGCTTCGTCCGTGCTCTCCTTGGCCAGGTTGATCAGCATGTCCAGGGGAAGTTGGCTAGGCATAGGTGTTTCTCAACTCGAAAGTTGCGCGCAACTGGCCGACGGCGTCTTCGTAGCCGATGTTTTCGCCGATGTCCTGCTGCAGGAAGGCTTCCAGGCGCGGATAGCGCGCGATGGCGTCGTCCAGCTGGGGGTCGTTGCCGGCGGCGTACGCGCCCACGGCGATCAGGTCGCGGTTGCGCTGGTAGCGCGACAGGCTTTGCTTGAAACGGCGCACCACGGCGAATTGTTCCGGCGTGATGAGCGAGGTCATGGCGCGCGAGATGGAGGCTTCGATGTCGATCGCGGGGTAATGGCCGGCCTCGGCCAGATGCCGCGACAGCACGACGTGGCCGTCCAGGATGGCGCGCGCGGAGTCGGCGATCGGATCCTGCTGGTCGTCGCCTTCGGCCAGCACGGTGTAGAACGCCGTGATGGAGCCGGCCTTGCCGGTGGGGCCGGGCGCGCCCATTCCGGCGCGTTCGACCAGCATCGGCAGCTTGGCGAAGACGGAGGGCGGGTAGCCCTTCGTGGCAGGCGGCTCGCCGATGGCCAGCGCGATCTCGCGCTGCGCCATGGCGTAGCGGGTCAGCGAGTCCATGATCAGCAGCACGTCCAGGCCCTGGTCGCGGAAATGCTCCGCCAGGCGGGTGGCGTAGGCGGCGCCCTGCAGGCGCAGCAGGGCGGACACGTCGGCCGGCGCGGCCACCACGACCGAACGGGCCAGGCCTTCCGGGCCGAGGTTGTGTTCGATGAATTCCTTGACTTCGCGGCCGCGTTCGCCGATCAGGCCCACGACGATCACGTCGGCCTTGGTGTAGCGGGCCATCATGCCCAGCAGCACGCTCTTGCCGACGCCGGAGCCGGCGAACAGGCCCATGCGCTGGCCGCGGCCGACGGTCAGCAGGCCGTTGATCGCGCGCACGCCCGTGTCGAGCACGGTATCGATCGGGGCGCGCGACAAGGGGTTGATCGGCTGGGCTGACAGGGGCGCCAGCTCGGCGCCGGTCAGCGGACCCAGGCCGTCCAGCGGCCGGCCGGCGCCGTCCAGCACGCGGCCGAGCAGGGCGTTGCCCACCGGCAGGTGGCGGCCCAGCTGCGGTTTGGCGTTGCCGTTGAGTTCCGCCTTGCGCGGCAGGGGGATCTGCCGCTGGACGGGCGGCTCGCCGGGCACGACGCGCGCGCCGGGCGGCAGGCCGGAGATGTCCGCCTGCGGCATGAGGTACAACGTGTGGCCGTCGAAACCGACGACTTCGGCATCGGCCCAGTGGTCGTGGCCGCGTGCGATCTCGATGCGGGCGGCGGCGCCGACAGGCAGGCGCAGCCCGGTTGCGTGCAGCACCAGGCCCGTGGCGCGCGTGATCTTGCCGCTGACCAGCCAAGGGTCGGTCGACGCGGCCCGGATCGAGCCGATCTGCAGCTGGGTCTGCCAGCGGTCGATGACGGGCACGGCCGGCACCGGCATGGCCGGGGCGGGCGCCGGTTTGCCGTTCACGCGGGGTCCTCCCACGACACGTTGCGGCCCAGCGAAGCCGCGACGCGGCGCCAGCGCGTCTGCAGGGTGGCGTCGATGTCGCCGAAGGGCGTCTCGGCGCGGCAGCCGCCGCGCGCGATGGACTCATCGGCAAGCACGCGCCAATGGCCTTCCTTGAGTTCGTCGGCCAGGTGCAGGCGGATCAGTTCGATGTCTGCCGGATTGGCCCACAGGCGCATCTGGCCGCCCGCGGTCGGATTGATATGCAGCACTTCGCGCACCGCGCCGGCCACCGTTTCGGGCTGCTCGGCGAGGGTGGTGCGCAGGACCTGCTGCGCGATGTCCAAGGCGAGGGTAAGGAGGCCCTGGCCCATTTTTTCTTCGAGCGAACCCAACGATACGGCGCATGCCTGCACCAGCGCGTGCAGGCGCTGCGCTTCCTCGGCGCCCTGTTCGCGCGCCTGCGCCAGGCCTTCTGCGTAGCCTTGTTCACGCCCCGCGGCCAGGCCGGCCTCGTAGCCCGCCTGGCGGCCGGCTTCGAAACCGGCCGTGTGACCTTCGGCATGGCCGGCCTCGCGGCCTTCCGCCAACGCTTGCGCGCGCAGCTGGGCCATGACGACCTCGGGGTCCGGTCCTGGATCGGGTTCCGGTTCGGGCTCGGCTTCGACGGGCGCCGGCTCGTCGAACGACAGCATCTGCCAGCGCCGCCAGGCGGCGCTGCGCGAGATGAGCGTCGTCGCGCCGCTGTCCGCTTCAGACATACGTGTCGTCTCCCTGGTTGCCCAGGACGATCTGGCCGCTTTCGGCCAGGCGGCGGGCGATCTGCAGGATCTTCTTCTGTTCGGCCTCGACCTTGGACATGCGGATGGGGCCTTGGGCCTCCAGGTCTTCGCGCAGCATTTCGGCGGCGCGGCTGGACATGTTGCGCAGGAACTTGGCGCGCAGCTCCTCCGGCGCGCCCTTGAGCGCGACCATGAGGGTGTCGTTGTCGATTTCTTTGAGGATGAGTTGGATCGCGCGGTCTTCGACATCGAGCAGATTGTCGAAGACGAACATTTCGTCGATGATCTTCTGCGCCAGGTCGTTGTCGCGCTCGCGCAGGCTGGCGACGACGGTTTCCTCTTCGGCCGAATTCATCATGTTCAGGATCTCGGCCGCGGTGCGCACGCCGCCCATCTTGCTGCGCTTGGCGCCCTGGCCGGCCAGGACGGAATTCAGCACTTCGGTCAGTTCGGACAGCGCCGCGGGCTGCACGCCGCCGAACGTGGCGATGCGCAGCATTACGTCGTTGCGCAGGCGGTCGGTCAGCAGGGCCAGCACGCCCGCCGCGCGGTCGCGCTCCAGGTGCACCAGGATGGTGGCGATGATCTGCGGATGTTCGTCGCCGATCAGCTCGGCCACCGTGTTCGGATCCAGCCAGTTCAGCGCGTCGATGCCGCTGCCGCCTTCGCCGGCCTCGAGGATGTCCTCGATCAGGCCGGCCGCGCGGTCGCTGCCCAGCGCTTTGGTCAGCACGGTGCGGATGTAGTCGTCCGAACCCAGGGTGACGGCCATGAATTGGTCGGCTTCCTGGCGGAACTCTTCCAGCACCACGGCGACGTCGTTGCGGGTGACCTGCTTCAGGCTTGCCATGGCGGCGCCGACCTGCTGGACCTCACGGGCGCTGAGGTACTTGAAGACCTCGGCCGCCGCGTCTTCGCCCAGCGACATCATCAGGACCGCGCTGCGCGTCATGCCGTCCAGCGGAGGGGAATCATTTTTCATCTTTGTTCATCCAGGTGCGCAGAACCATCGCGACCGCGCGTGGATCCTTGTTGGCCATCGTGCGGGCGCGTTCCAGGTTGTCCTGGTAGCGGTCCACTTCCTTGGCGCGGGCGGCTTCCTGGGCTTCGCGCACGGCTTCGATGCGATCCGCCTCGGCTTGCTCGGGATCGACCGGCGGGTACAGGTAGTCGCCCACCGTGCGGCGCAGCAGGCGATACAGCCACAGCGCCAGCACACCGCCGACCAGCCAGGCCAGGATCGTCTTGAACAGCGAAATCATTTCCGGATCGCGCCAGACCGGCACCGGCGGCGGGCCATCATTGAACTGGCTGTTGACCAGGTTCAGCGAATCGCCGCGCGTTTCCGAGTAGCCCATGGCTTCGCGGACCAGGTTTGTGAGCTTGTTCAGTTCTTCGGGCGGCAGGGCTTGCGGCTCGCCGTCCTTGTCGCGGATGTAGTTGACGACCACGGCGACCGACAGGCGCTTGAGCATGCCCACCGGCTGCTTGATGTGGCTGATGGTGCGGTCCACTTCGTAGTTCGTGGTCGCATCGCGGCGTTCGTTCAGGTTGGCCGCGGCGGTTTGCGTGCCGGTCTGTTGTTGCGGCTGGGCGTTGGCCGGTTGCTGCGGCTGGCCGGGACGGGGCGGTTGCGGCTGAGGCGGGTTGGCGATGGGCGCCTGCGCGTTGGCCGGCGCCTGGTTCGACAGCGCGCCGGGAACGCCTTGCGCGGGGTTGACGCCGCGTTGGGTGGAGTCGCTGGTCTGCTGGCTGCGCACCGCGGCCTGGCCGGGCTCCTGGTTCGGACGGTAGACTTCCGACGTCTCTTCGCGGCGGGAGAAATCCACGTCGGCGCTGGCCTGGGCATGGACGTTGCCCGGGCCGACGAGCGGATTCAGGATGGTGAGGATGCGCTCGACCGTGCGTTGTTCCATTTCGCGCACGAAGCGCATCTGGTCGGCATCCATGCCGCGGCCTTCGCCCAGCGGCGCCGACAGCAGGCGGCCGTTCTGGTCGACGATGGACACGTTTTCCGCGGTCAGTTCGGGGACGCTCGAAGCCACCAGCCAGGAGATCGCGGAGACTTGGGCGTCGCTCAGGCTGCGGCCCGGATAGACGTTCAGCAGCACCGACGCCGTGGGGGCCTGGCGCTCGCGCACGAAGAGCGATTGGCGGGGCATGGCCAGGTGCACGCGGGCATGCTGCACCGTATGCATGGCTTCGATCGAGCGGGCCAGCTCACCCTCCAGGCCGCGCTGGTAGTTGATCTGCTCGGCGAACTGGCTTGCGCCGAAGCGGGCGTTGTCCATCAGTTCGAAGCCGACGGAGCCGCCGCGCGGCAGTCCCTGGGACGCCAGCTGCAGCCGGGTGTCGTACACGCGCTCCGCCGGCACCAGCAGGGCGGTGCCGGTGTCGTTGTAGCGGTAGGGTACGTTCATCGTTCCCAGCGCCGTCACGATCGCGCCGCCGTCGCGGTCATCCAGATTGGAGAACAGGACCTTGTAGTTGGGTTCGCTGCTCCACATCGCGATGGCGACGACCGCCGCGACGAAGGCTGCCGCCGCGCCGAGCAGGACGGGCTTGGGCAGCGCGCGGACCTTCTCCAGCACGGGGAACTTCGCCAGCAGCGACGAGCTCAGGGTGGCTTGCTGGTTCATCGACGGCTCCCGCTGGCCACGCGGAGCTGGGAATGGGACTTCATGTCTTGGTAGGGCAGATTACACATGCAACGTGCTTCTGGTCTGGGGAGAGCGTGGATTATTGCCCCTGAGACGACAATCCCAATCGTTGAAAACAGCCGGTTTTTGGCGTTACTTATCCCCTATGTCGCCCAGAACGGGGACAGGGCCGCCGCAGCCCGGAGAGGTGGGGGCCGCATTCGGGGAAATGTCGGGTTTTTTGGCGGTTCTTATCGGCTATGGCCGGGCGCGATCGGCGTTACGCTGTGTCCAACTTTGGCGTAATCCCCACCAGCAAGGAATCAGTAATGGCTGTATCAGGCTTGTCCGGCATCGAAAGCATGCTCCAGCAGATGCGCGCGGTCGTCACCAAGGCGGAGACGGGCAACCTCGCCGCGGGCGAAATGGTCGGCCGGCCGGACGGTTTTGCCGCCGAGCTGCAACGTTCCATCCGCCGCGTCACGGCTGCCCAGAACGCGGCCACCGCGCAGGCCAAGGCCTTCGAGCTGGGCGCGCCGGATATCTCGCTCAACGACGTCATGATCGATATGCAGAAAGCCAGCATCGGCTTCCAGACGGCGGTGCAGGTGCGCAACAAGCTGGTTGCGGCCTACAAGGAAATCTCGTCGATGGCCGTCTGATTCCGGGGCGCGCCCGGCTTTGCGCCGGATCAGTTGCGCTGCGCGCCTCGCTCGAGGCGCCACACCACTTGCTGTAGCCAGTTCTCCTGGCGCGCATCCAGGTTCAGGAAGATCGCGCCCAGGTGGCTGACCGGCGGCTCGCCGGTCAGCGATACATGCCGCGGCGGCGCCTCGCCAGGATTGGCGCTCTGCGTCATCGGCTGCCCCGACACCGGATATACGTTGCGCACTTCCAGATTGGCGCTGATCTTGCCCAGTTCGCCGAAGTCGAGCTGGACGTTTTCCATGATGGCGCCGCGCCCGGGCAGGGCGCCTGCCTCCATCCCCGCGCGCAGGCCCACGCCGTCGACCGAAATGTCCCGCACGGTGAAACGCTGCGGTTTTTCATTGGGCGAGGCCTGCCAGGTGGCATGGCATTGGCTGGCGCTGGCGATCAGCGACGCGCGGAACATCTTGCGGCGCTGGATCCGGGCCAGGCGTTCGGGGAAGGGCGAGACCAGCGCGGCGCTGCCGTCGTCGAAATGGATCACTTCGGGCCGCTGCACGCGGAAGCGGATCTGCACGCCGCCATAGGCCGTGGCGTTGAAATAGAACGTGGCGCCGCTGAGCAGCCCCATGGAGTCCGAGTGCTCAAAATCCGCGCCGGCATAGTCGCGCGGGCGCCAGAAGAATTGCTGCGTATGCTTGTCCGCGCCGAGGATGAGCACTGCCATCTCGCGATCGGCGGCGTCGCGCACCAGGATGTGGCTGTCGGGGTGCGTCAGCTCGAACAAGGCTGCGCGCATGTCTTCCGGCCGAGTAAGCAGAAATTCCGGGTCGCTGGCGTCCAACACGATGGTCGTCCTCAATCAGTAGAGTCAGGCGGTGGGCGCGGTTTCGGGAAACTCGCGCGATTCCAGGCGATATAGCCAAGCCAGCAATTCTGCCACCGCTACGTAGAGTTGGGGCGGAATATGCGCATCCAGGTCTACCTGCATAAGCAGGCCGACCAGTTCGCGCGACTCGTGGACGTAAAGACCGTTCTCTTGCGCGGCGCGGACGATGGTGTCGGCCAACTGGCCGTAGCCCTTGGCGACGACGCGCGGCGCGCCGTCTTTTTCCTCGTAGGAAATGGCGACCGCCGCGTTGCGGTTGGCGTTGGGGCCGGTGTCCTGGGGCGTGGCGGGCGTGTTCATCAGATATCGGCCGCAATGACGGGGCGCGGCTCCACCACGCTCACCGACAGATCGCTCAGGGTCAGGCCGGCGGCCAGCAGGCGCGAGCGCAGCGTGTCCGAGGCATCATGGATCTCTGACGCGCTGTGAGGCGCGACGAGCTGCAGGACGAGCTGATCGCCGGCCAGGTTCAGCCGGGCGTCGACCAAGCCCAGGCGCGGCAGGTCCAGTTTCAGCCGCGTGGCCCACGTGGGCACTACGGAATTGGGGTCTCCGCCATAGGGATCGCGCTCCACTTCCCATTCCATGGGGGTGCCTGGCCAAGCTTCGCCTTGCCAGGTCAGGGCCTGATTGGCCAGCACGTCGAGCTGCTGGCGCACGAGTACGGTCAGATCCTGATGGATGCCGCTGATGGGCGTGCCGGGCGCGGAAGAGGCGGACGTGCCCGAGGAGCCCGAGCCGACGGGCGCCTCGCTGCCGGCGCGGGCAGCGGACGGTTCGGCCCGGCCTCGGGCTGGCGCCGCATCCTGGGGCGCGGCGTCCTTGTCCAGGCGGGCCTGGGGTTCTTCCCGCAGTTGGGCGGGATTGGTCCGGCCGAAGACCAGGTCGCCCAGGTGGGACTCATAGAAGAGGCCGCTGGTTTGCAGCGCGTGGCGCAAGGCCTGGCCCAGCGCGCGGGCCGAGGGGCCGCCCGCGGCAAGCGCGGCATGGGCGGTGGCGCCGGCGGGCGCATCGGCTTTGGCTGCGGGGTGGCCCGGCTTGCCGGCGGTGACCGCGGCATTCGTGGCGAGCACGGCCGCGGCGGCCTGGGGCAGGATTGC
>NZ_UFQB01000011.1 GCF_900496965.1 Achromobacter agilis | reverse complement strand
TGCGCGTGATAGTCGCAACGGCCCAGTGTCTGACACCCGTACGCGATGGCCGTCGGCCTGCCGTGGCGTTTCCCGGGTGTCTGACACGCAGTAGATGTTGGTGTCAGACACCCGGGAAGGCTGCCTTAACCCAGAAGGGCATCTCGTACGGGTGTCAGACACTGAGACACCCTGCCCCGCCGCATCACTCGTCTTCGACGCGCAGCTTGCGCGTGGTAGTCGCAACGGCCCAGTGTCTGACACCCGTACGCGATGGCCGTCGGCCTGCCGCGGCGTTTCCCGGGTGTCTGACACGCAGTAGATGTTGGTGTCAGACACCCGGGAAGGCTTGTCTTAACCTGGAAGAGCGTCTCGTACGGGTGTCAGACACTGAGACACCCTGCCCCGCCGCATCACTCGTCTTCGACGCGCAGCTTGCGCGTGGTAGTCGCAACCGCCCAGTGTCTGACACCCGTACGCGATGGCTGTCGGCCTGCCCGGGTGTTTCCCGGGTGTCTGACACGCAGTAGATGTTGGTGTCAGACACCCGGGAAGGCTGCCTTAACCAGGAAGGGCATCTCGTACGGGTGTCAGACACTGAGACACCCTGCCCCGCCGCATCACTCGTCTTCGATACCGAGCTCGCGCAGCTTGCGCGTGATGGTATTGCGGCCGATGCCCAGCCGCGATGCTGCTTCCACGCGGCGGCCGCGGCTGGCATCCAGGGCGCTTTGCAGCAGGATCTTCTCGAACTGCCGCGTCAGCGTGGCCATGACCGCGGGCTCGCCGCGCTCGAGGCGGTATTGCGCATCGCGCAGCAGGGAGTCCTGCCAGTTGCGCGGCGACCCGTCGTCCACCGGCGCGGAAGGCGCCTGCACCACGGTCCCGGCGCCAGCCACCGGAACGGCCGGACGCGCCACCGGACTCATAATCCGCTGGTGCTCCACCGCGCGGATTTCCGGCGGCAGGTCAGCCGGCTCCACCGTCTGGCCCGGGGCCATCACGGTCAGCCAATGGCAGAAGTTTTCCAGTTGGCGCACGTTGCCCGGAAAATCGAACTTCGTCAGCACGGCCAGCGCTTCAGGCGTCAGGCGCTTGACCGGCACGCCCAGGGCGCGGGCGCTGGCGGTCAGGAAGTGGCCGGCCAGCGCCGGGATGTCTTCCACGCGCTCGCGCAGCGGCGGCAGGCGCAGCCGGATTACATTCAGGCGGTGGAACAAGTCTTCCCGGAACAGGCCCTGCTCGACACGCTGCTCCAGCGGCTGGTGCGTGGCGGCCACGATGCGCACGTCCACCCGCACGGGCTGCGCGCCGCCCACGCGATAGAAACTGCCTTCGGCGAGCACGCGCAGCAATCGCGTCTGCAGCTCGATCGGCATGTCGCCGATTTCGTCCAGGAACAGCGTGCCGCCATGCGCCTCCTCGAACCGGCCGCGGCGCAGATTGTTGGCGCCCGTGAAGGCGCCGCGCTCGTGGCCGAAGAGCTCGGCTTCGAGCAGGTCGCGCGGGATGGCCGCCGCGTTCAGCGCCACAAAGGGGCCGCCGGCGCGCACGCCATGCCCGTGCAGGGCGCGGGCCACCAGTTCCTTGCCGGTGCCGGATTCGCCCGTGATCAGCACCGTGACCTTGGACTGCGCCAGCCGGCCGATGGCGCGGAACACTTCCTGCATCGCGGTGGACGAAGACTGCGTCATCATCCAGCGCTCGTTGTTCTGCGCCGATTCGCCCTGCCCCTCCGGGCTTTCCGGCTGCGCCGACTCCTGCATCGCGCGCTGGATCAGCGCAACCGCCTCGTTCACGTCGAACGGCTTGGCCAGGTAATCGAACGCCCCGCCCTGGAAGGCGGAAACCGTGCTGTCCAGGTCGGCGAACGCCGTCATCACGATCACCGGCAATCCGGGATGGCGCTCCTTCAGCTGGCGCAGCAGTTCGAGGCCGTTGCCGCCAGGCATGCGGATATCGGACACCAGGGCGACCGGCGTTTCGCGCGCCAGCGCCTCCAGCACGTCGGCCGACTGGGAAAAACTGCGCGTGGGGACGCCGGCACGGGCCAGCGCCTTTTCCAGGACCCAGCGGATAGCCTGGTCATCATCGACGATCCATACGGGTTTCATCAGTGTGCAGGCTCCATCGGAAGGACCAGGCGAAACTCAGTGCGCCCCGGTCGGGATTCGAATTCGATGATGCCGCCATGCTGCTGCACGAAGTCCTGGGCCAGGCTCAGGCCCAGCCCGGTTCCGCCGGCACGGGCCGTGACCAGCGGATGGAAGATGCGGTCGCGGATGTGGTCCGGCACGCCGGGACCGTTATCGATGATGGACAGCACCAGCGCCAGGCGGTGCTGCTTGTGCGCGAGCATGACCTGCCGCGCCACGCGCGTGCGCAGGGTAACGACACCGGGTTCGGTTTGCGGCCCCGCGGGCCGGGCGACCAGTTCCTGTGCGGCGTTGCGCGCCACGTTCAGAACGGCCTGCATCAGGCGGGCGGCATCGCCCTTCAGGTCGGGCACGGACGCGTCGTAGTCGCGCAGCAGCGTGACGTCGTTGCGGAACTCGGCTTGGATGAGCGCGCAGACGCGCTCGCAGATTTCGTGGATATTTACCGGACGCGCGTTCAGCGGCACACGTTGCGGGCCGCTCAGGCGGTCCACCAGCGCCTGCAGGCGGTCGGCTTCGGAAATGATGACCTGGGTGTACTCGGCCAGGGCCGCGCTCGGCAGCTCGGCCTCCAGCAATTGCGCGGCGCCGCGCAAGCCGCCCAGGGGATTCTTGACTTCATGCGCCAGGTTGCGCAGCAGTTCCCGGTGCGCCTCGATCTCGTCGACCAGGCGGTGGTTGCGGTCGGCCAGCACGCGCTGCTCGATCTCGCGGGTTTCGATCAGCACCGGCCAGCGCTGGCCGGTCAGCCCCACCGTCGTCACCGAGACTTCCACGGATTCCGTGGCGCGGCGCAGGCAGGCCAGTTGCCTCACGTCGGCATAGCGTCCGGCGGCGGCACGATCGATGGAGGACTGGATGTTTTCCGGACTGTCGAACAGCGTGGCGGCGGAGTGCCCGCCCAGTTGCTTGCGCGAGCGGCCGAACAGATCCTCGGCGGCCGCATTGGCATATTCGATATGGCCGCGCTCGTTGACCAGGAAAACGGACGTGGCTAGCAGATCGAGAGCTTCTACATTCATTTTCAACATACCCGAATGTGAGGGGAAAGCGGAACGCGACGTCGCCGGAGCCCGGCGCCCTGCCCGGCCAGGCCTGGGGCCTGGCGGGCAATCCGTCGAGCCGCGACCTGGCGGTGCGCGTGGTGTGGGCCCTGGTATCCGCCTACATCATCGCGCTCCCCCCAGCCACAGCTTCTGGCGATCAGAGGCTGTAGTACATGTCGAACTCGACCGGGTGCGTCGTCATGCGCAGACGGTTCACATCGCCCATCTTCAGGTCGATGTAGGCCGTGAGCATGTCGTTGCTGAACACGCCGCCGCGGGTCAGGAACTCGCGGTCGTTGTCCAGGGCTTCCAGCGCCTGTTCCAGCGAGGAGCAGACGGTCGGGATCTTCGCGTCTTCTTCCGGCGGCAGGTCGTACAGGTTCTTGTCGGCCGGATCGCCCGGGTGAATCTTGTTCTGCACGCCGTCCAGGCCGGCCATCATCAGGGCCGAGAAGGCCAGGTACGGGTTGGCCAGGGGGTCCGGGAAGCGCGCTTCGACGCGGCGGCCCTTCGGGTTGCCGACGTACGGAATGCGGATCGAGGCCGAACGGTTGCGGGCCGAGTAGGCCAGCTTGACCGGGGCTTCGTAGTGCGGAACCAGGCGCTTGTACGAGTTGGTGCCCGGGTTGGTGATGGCGTTCAGGGCGCGGGCGTGCTTGATGATGCCGCCGATGTAGTACAGCGCGAATTCCGACAGGCCGGCATAGCCGTTGCCCGCGAACAAGTTCTGGCCGTCCTTCCAGATCGACTGGTGCACGTGCATGCCGGAACCGTTGTCGCCGACGATGGGCTTGGGCATGAACGTGGCGGTCTTGCCGTAGGCGTGGGCCACGTTATGAATGATGTACTTGGTGATCTGCGTCCAGTCGGCGCGCTGCACCAGCGTGCTGAACTTGGTGCCGATTTCGAGCTGGCCGGCGCCGGCCACTTCATGGTGGTGCACTTCGACCGGCACGCCCATCTGTTCCATCAGCAGGCACATTTCCGAACGCATGTCCTGGAAGGAATCGACCGGGGGCACGGGGAAGTAGCCGCCCTTCACGGCGGGACGGTGGCCGGTGTTGCCGCCTTCGAAATCCAGGCCGGTGGACCAGGAGGCCTCTTCCGACTTGATCTTGACGAAGGTGCCCGACATGTCGGTGTTCCAGCTCACGCCGTCGAACACGAAGAATTCGGGCTCCGGACCGAAGTAGGCGGTGTCGCCCAGGCCGGAGGACTTCAGGTAGGCTTCGGCGCGCTTGGCCAGCGAACGCGGGTCGCGGTCGTAGCCCTTCAGGTCGGACGGTTCAACGACGTCGCACGACAGGATCAGGGTCGGCTCTTCGCGGAACGGATCCAGGTTGCCGGTGGCGCAGTCGGGGATGAGGAGCATGTCGGACGCTTCGATGCCCTTCCAGCCCGGGATCGAGGAGCCGTCGAAAGCCTGGCCGCTTTCCAGCTTGTCTTCGTCGATCTGGCTGGTGGGCACGGACACGTGGTGCTCACGGCCAACCGTATCGGTAAAGCGGAAATCCACGAATTTGACTTCGTTATCGGCGATCTGTTTCAGGACGTCTTTCGGGCTTGCCATGTCATCTCCATTAGATAAAAAGGTCGAGGGTCTTGCCCGTCGACTGGCATAAATCAAGGAAGCAATATGCGTGCCAGGTTTCGCCCCAGGGATTCCCGGGGGGTGGCATTGTCGTCAGAAGAAAATGTAGCACCAGAATGGTGCAAAGCATGGGGCACGAATGCCCCATTATGGTGCCTAACCGCTACAGGAACATTTCCTGCAGGTCATTGAGGAACCGCCAGCCCAGGGGCGTCGCCCGCAGGCGGGTCGGGTCGGCGTCCAGCAAGCCCCGTTTCGAGGCTGCCTCCAATTGGTGCGCAATGACGGCGAGCGACAGGCCGGTGCGTTCGACGAAGGCCGAGGAAGCCACCCCTTCCTTCAGGCGCAGCGCGTTCAGCATGAACTCGAACGGCAGCTCGTCCGGGCCCACTTGCCGGCTTTCCGCGATATGGCTGCCATCGCGCGCCATGGCGGCCTGCATCCAGGAATCGGGGCCGCGCAGCCGGGCTTCGCGCACGATCCGGTCATGGAACGACAGCTTGCCATGAGCGCCCGGGCCGATGCCCAGGTAATCGCCGAATTCCCAATAGTTCAGGTTGTGCCGGCAGCGGGCGCCGGGCCGGGCATAGGCCGACACCTCGTAGCGGCCCAGCCCCGCCGCCGCCAGTTCCGCCTCCACGGCGTCCTGCATGGCCGCGCTGGTGTCGTCGTCCGGCAGGTCCTCCGGCGGGAATTTCGCGAAGACCGTGTTGGGCTCCATGGTCAGGTGATACAGCGACAAGTGCTCCGTGCCGAAGGCCGCCGCCTGCCGTAAATCGGTCAGACAGGCCTCCAGCGTTTGCCCGGGCAAGGCGAACATCATGTCCAGGTTCACGCGCGGCACAGCGCGCTGCGCCATCTCGATCGCCGCCCTGGCCTGCGCCGCGTCGTGGATGCGCCCCAACTTCTTCAGCTGGGCGTCATCGAAACTCTGGATGCCCAGCGAAAACCGCGTGACGCCGCTGGCGGCATAGTCCTGGAAGCGGCCGGCCTCCGCGGTTCCCGGATTGGCCTCCATGGTGATCTCGGCATCGGGCCAGAGATTCAGGTAGGCGCGCAGCATGGCCAGCAGTTCGTCGAGCCCGGCCGAAGACAGCAGGCTGGGCGTGCCGCCGCCGATGAAGACCGACACCACCTGCCGCCCCCAGATGGACGGCAACGACTGCTCCAGGTCGCTGCGCAGGGCATCCAGATAGGCGCGCTCGGGAATCTCGCCCCCGGGCGCCGCATGGGAATTGAAATCGCAATAAGGACACTTGCGCACGCACCAGGGCACGTGCACATAGACCGACAACGGCGGCAGGCTGGTCAGCGCGGCGCCGGCCGGCTGCTTCGGGCGCGCCGGCGACGCGCCCATGTCGTTGCGGATGGGGATGATGATGGACATGCGTAATTCCTGGGCCTGGCGCCACGCGGCGCCCTCGTCAAGCCTGGCTCAGCTTGCCGAGCAGTTCGCGCAGCGCGCGGGCACGATGGCTGACCTGGTTTTTCTCCTCGGGATCGAGGGTGGCGGCGGTCAGCGCCAGATCGGGCAGATAGAAATGCGGATCGTAGCCAAAGCCGTTGGCGCCTTCGGGCTGGTCGATGATCTCGCCGTGCCACAGGCCTTCGCCGATGAGCGGCCGGGGATCGTTTTCCGAACGCACCAGGGCCAGCACCGCCACGTACCACGCGCTGCGGTCCGCCACGCCGGCCAGCTTGCTCACCAGCAGCGCGTTGTTGGCCTGGTCGGACTTTTCGCCGCCATGCATCTTGGCATAGCGCGCGGAGTACACGCCGGGCGCGCCCTCCAGCGCGGCCACGCACAGGCCCGAATCATCCGCCAAAGCCGGCAAACCGGTCAGACGGCTGGCGTGGCGGGCCTTGGCCAGCGCATTTTCGACAAAAGTAACGTGCGGCTCCTCGGCTTCGGGCACGCCCAGTTCGCCTTGTGGGACCAATTCGATGCCCAGGGGCGCGAACAGGGCCGAGAATTCGCGCAGCTTGCCGGCGTTGTTGGACGCCAGCACGACGCGGCGCAGGGAATCGGGAATCTTGGGAGCAATCATGGGCAAATTGTATAGGCCGCGGCCCTTGCGTGCCGGCGCCGCACTCAATACCCCTGCGGGCCAAAAGGGCAAAAGCCAAATCGTTGTTGACAGGCGTATGACGACGGCTGAAGATTGCGCGCCAGTCGTCGGCGCAACAACGCAGACATATTTTGTTGTCAATATGGCCAACTTGTCACTGATCGTATCTGAACGCACCGGCGATGGACCCTATTCATCACGCTTTGCCCCGGCCGGCCGCAGCCCGCGCGCCCTCCTCCAACCAGGACCGCGCGTCTTCGCACGTGAACCTGGCCGGAATACTGCGCGAGCGATTGCTGCGACCGCGCTTCCAGCCGGTCGTTGACCTCTCCCACAGCCGGGTTTACGGCCACGAAAGCCTGATCCGCGGGCCGGCCGATACCGCGTTGCATTTCCCCGACGCGTTATTCGCCGAAGCCCGCCGCCAGGGCCTGCACCCGCAGCTCGAACTTGCCAGCTTCCGCGCTGGCGCCCAGGGCTTCGAGCGGCACGATGCCGCCGGCATGCTGTTCCTGAACCTGTCCGGCTCGGCGCTGATCCATTACTGGACGCTATGGGGCGAAGAAATGCCCCGGCGCCTCTTGAAGGATTGCGAACTCGCGCCGTCCAGCATCATCGTGGAATTGACCGAGCAGGATCCGCTGTCCGAATACATGGACGAAGTGGCCAGCGCGTTCGCCTGCCTGCGCGAGTACGGCATGCGCGTCGCGCTGGACGACTACGGCGTGGGCAACTCCAACCTCCAGCTGTGGGCCGAGATGCAGCCGGACCTGGTCAAGATCGACCGTTATTTCTTCGACGGCATCGGCCAGGACGCACGCAAGCAGAACATGGTGCGCGCCATCCTGAAGGTGGCGCAGCACCTGGGCACCGCGGTCGTGGCCGAAGGCATCGAGACCGCCGAGGACCTGGCTGTCGTGCGCGAGCTGGACATCCGCTACGCCCAGGGCTGGTTCCTGGGCCGCCCGGAAGAAATGCTGCTGACCGAACTGGCCCCGCCCCTGCGCGATTCGCTGCGCGTGCGCGCGCCCGCGTCGGCGCCGCAACGCGCCGTCGGCGGCACCGCCGCCAGCCTCCGCGTCGAGGCCCCGGCGGCCCTGCTGCCCGCCCACACCAACGACGACGTGCACCGGCTCTTCATCGAGCACAAGGACAGGCACGCCGTGGCGGTGGTGGACGCCGACAACCGGCCGGTGGGCATCATCAACCGGCGCGACTTCCTGGAACACTACGCGCAGCGCTACACCCGCGAACTATTCGGCCGCGACGCCTGTTCAACCTTCATGAACGCCGAACCGGTGCTGGTGGATCTGAACGTGTCCATCGACCAGTTGAGCCACGTGCTGATCTCCGAAGACCAGCGCTACCTGATGGACGGCCTGATCATCACCCGCGACGGCCGCTACGACGGCCTGGCGACCGGCGAAACGCTGGTGCGCTCGGTGACCGAGATGCGCATCGAGGCGGCGCGCTACGCCAATCCGCTGACCTCCCTGCCCGGCAACATTCCCATCAGCCGGCACATCGCCACGCTGCTCGAAGACGCGGACGACTTCACGATCTGCTATGGCGACCTGAACAATTTCAAGCCCTTCAACGACGTCTATGGCTATTGGCGCGGCGACGACATGATCATGCTGACCGCCGAGGTCATCAAGCGCCATTGCGATCCGCAGCGCGATTTCGTGGGCCACGTGGGCGGCGACGACTTCGTCGTGCTGCTGCGCAGCCCGGACTGGATGGAGCGCGCCCGCCGCATCATCGCGGAATTCAACGAGCGCGCCATCGCGCTGTATGACGACGAAGGCCGCCGCAACGGCGGCATCGAAGCCGAAGACCGCTACGGCGTGCCCCGCTTCTTCCCGTTCGTGACGCTGGGGGTGGGCGCCCTCACCGTCACCCCCTCCTTATGCGAGCGCATCCGCCCGGAGGACATCGCCTCGGCCGCCGCCCACGTCAAGCACAAGGTCAAGCATGGGAACCTGTCGCTGGTGACCGAGCGCTACGCCGGCGCCCCCTTGCCGCAGCTCAACAGCTGAGGCCTGCGCCGCGCTGGCCGTTGCGGCGATCCGGAATACCGCCACCGCCCGGCGCAACCCCTGCGCCTGGGTCTCCAGCGCCGCGGCCGCCGCGGCCGTCTGTTCCACCATGGCGGCGTTTTCCTGTGTGGACCGCTCGATATCGGCCACCGCGTCGTTCACCGAGGCGATGCCGGCCGCCTGCTCCGCCGTGGCGCTGGAAATCTCCGCCACGATCTGCGTCACGCGGCCCACCGACACGACCATGTCGCGCATGGTGTCGCCGGCCAGGCCCACCTGGCGCACGCCCGCCTCGACCCGCGAGGCGGAGTCCTCGATCAGGCCCTTGATTTCCTTGGCCGCCTGCGCGCTGCGCTGGGCCAGCGAACGCACCTCGCCCGCCACCACCGCGAAGCCCTTGCCCTGCTCGCCCGCGCGCGCCGCCTCCACCGCGGCGTTCAGCGCCAGGATGTTGGTCTGGAACGCGATGCTGTCCACCACGCCGACGATCTCGCCAATGCGGCGGGCGCTATCGGCGATGCCGCGCATGCTCTGCACCACCTCTTCCACGGCTTGCCCGCCGCGCTGCGCCAGATCCGTGGCGCCCAGCGCCTGGCGGCTGGCCTGGTCCGCGTTGCCCGCGGTCAGCTGCACCGTGTGCGCCAGCTGCATCAGATTGGCCGCCGCTTCCTGCAGCGAGCCGGCCTGGCGAGCGGTGCGGTCCGACATGTCCGCGCCGCCCGCGGCGATTTCGCCCGAACCGGTGTGGATTTCCTCCACCCCCTGCCGCACCGACGCCACTGCGGCCGACAGGCCGGTCTGCATGCGCCGCATGGCGGAATACAGCACGCCGATCTCGTTGTCGCCGCGTGTGGCGATGGCGCCCGTCAGGTCGCCGTCCGCGATGCGGTCGAAGTGCGAGCCGGCCTCGTTCAGCGGCCGCAGGATGCCGCGGCGGAACGCCAGCCGGATCAGCAGGGCCAGAACCAACACCATCGCGAGCACGCCCGCCGCCACA
Source organism: Achromobacter agilis (assembly GCF_900496965.1). Classification (GTDB taxonomy): domain Bacteria; phylum Pseudomonadota; class Gammaproteobacteria; order Burkholderiales; family Burkholderiaceae_B; genus Achromobacter; species Achromobacter agilis. The sequence continues at coordinate 171,168 of NZ_UFQB01000011.1, read as the reverse complement.
ACGATCACGCGCTCCAGCATGCGGCTGGCGCCGGCCACCGCGGCCTGTCCCTGCTCGCGGGCGTACCTCTGGTAGGCATCGGCCTGCTTGACGTAGGCCGCGCCGCTGCCCGGCAGCACCTTGTCCACCAGCCGGTTCACCTCGATGCCGTTCCAGCCCTTGATGGCCGCCAGCATGGGCGCCAGCGTTTTGTCCGCGAAGGCCGCGTGGGCGGCCAGCACCTGATCGAACAGCGGCGCGCCCTGCGTGCCGGCATCCGGGTTGGCGCGCAGCCGGGCCAAGCTGGCCCCGGCCTGCTTGAGCAGCGTATCTGCCTGCCCCAGCGACTGGTCGCGGGCCTCTTCCAGGCCGCCTTCCATCGCCGTCTTGGCGTCGGTCAGCGCGGCGCGGGCCTGGAACAGCCGGCTCGTCATGTCCGCGAGATCGCTGGCCCGTTCGATGCTGCCCCGCCCCAGCGCCTCGATCGCCGCGCGGTTGTCGCGCAGCACGGCGATGCCGGCCGCCGCCGCCAGCGCGAACAGCGCCACAAACAACGCAAGAATGGCCGACAACGCCGTGGTGACCCTGATGTTTTTCCGCATATCCGTCCGTGTATTACCTGGCCGCCCCCGGCGGCCCCGGAGAAAATTATGGACACCCAGTTTGGCAATTTCTTGACACAACCCCATGGCCCGGCTGACAAACTCCCGTCATGAAACCGCGCTTTTGCGAACAGGAACCCCGTATTAACGAATTGTGAATTGGCAGGGACCGCGCCTTGCGGCACATTCAACCCTGTACCGAACCCTTACCCATCCAGAAACAGTCTCATGCCCAACGCCTCTCACGCCTACCAGGACATCCGCGAAGCCGTGCGCGATCTCTGCGCCCAGTTCCCCTCCGAATATTTCCGCAAGGTCGACGAAGAACGGGGCTACCCCGAAGCCTTCGTCCGCGCGCTGACCGAAGCGGGCTGGCTGGCGGCCCTGATTCCGCAGGAATACGGCGGTTCCGGCCTGGGGCTGACCGAAGCGTCGGTCATCATGGAAGAAATCAACCGCAGCGGCGGCAACTCCGGCGCTTGCCACGGCCAGATGTACAACATGGGCACGCTGCTGCGCCATGGATCGGAAGCCCAAAAGCGCGAATACCTCCCCCGCATCGCCGCCGGCGAACTGCGCCTGCAATCCATGGGCGTCACCGAGCCCACCACCGGCACCGACACCACCAAGATCAAGACCACCGCCGTCAAGCGCGGCGACCGCTACGTCATCAACGGCCAGAAGGTCTGGATCTCGCGCGTGCAGCACTCCGACCTGATGATCCTGCTGGCCCGCACCACGCCGCTGGAACAGGTCACGCGCAAATCGGAAGGCATGTCGATCTTCCTGGTGGACCTGCATCACGCCGTGAAGCACGGCATGACGATCCGGCCTATCCCGAACATGGTCAACCACGAGACCAACGAACTGTTCTTCGACAACCTGGAAATCCCCGAGGACAACCTGATCGGCGAGGAAGGCAAGGGGTTCAAGTACATCCTCGACGGCCTCAATGCCGAACGCACCCTGATCGCCGCCGAATGCATCGGCGACGGCTACTGGTTCGTGGACAAGGTCACCGCCTACGCCAAGGAACGCATGGTCTTCGGCCGCCCCATCGGCCAGAACCAGGGCGTGCAGTTCCCCATCGCGCGCGCCCACATCAACGTGGAAGCGGCCAGCCTGATGCGCTATGAAGCTTGCCGCCTGTTCGACGCGCACGAACCCTGCGGCGCGCAGGCCAACATGGCCAAGCTGCTGGCGGCCGATGCGTCCTGGGAAGCAGCCAATGCCTGCCTGCAGTTCCACGGCGGCTTCGGCTTCGCCAACGAGTACGACGTCGAGCGCAAGTTCCGCGAAACCCGCCTCTACCAGGTCGCGCCCATCTCGACGAACCTGATCCTGTCCTACGTCGCCGAACACATCCTGGGCCTGCCCCGCTCCTTCTGATCCGCTTGCCATCCATGACCGCAGCCAAAGACACCCCGCACCTGAGCGCCGAACTCGCGGCCTTTGCCGCCAACCTGCGCTACGAAGACATCCCGGCGCCCGTCCTGCGCCGCGCCGAAGACCTCCTGCTGGACTGCCTGGCCTCCATCCTGGCCGGCGCCTCCGCCCGCGCCGTGCAGGCCATCGACCGCTACGCCGCCACCATGGGCCCGGCCGACGGCGCCAGCGAAGTCCTGATCACCCGCCGCCGCACCACCCCGCTGTTCGCGGCCATGGTGAACGCGGCGGCCGCGCACGTGGTCGAACAGGACGACGTGCACAACGGCTCCGTGTTCCATCCCGCCGCGGTCGTGTTCCCGCCCGCGCTGGCCGTGGCGCAGGCGCTGGGCCGCTCTGGGCGCGACCTACTGGTAGCCGCCGTCGCCGGTTACGAGGTCGGCATTCGCGTGGGCGAATTCCTGGGCCGCTCGCACTACAAGATCTTCCACACCACCGGCACCGCCGGCACGCTGGCCGCCGCCGTCACCACCGGCCGCCTGCTCAACCTGTCCCCCGAAGCCATGCTGAACGCCCTGGGCTCCGCGGGCACGCAGGCCGCCGGCCTGTGGGAATTTCTGCGCGACGCCGCCGACTCCAAGCAGCTGCACACGGCCAAGGCCGCCGCCGACGGCATCACCGCCGCCTACCTGGCGCAAGACGGCTTCACCGGCGCGCGCCACATTCTCGAAGGCCCGCAAGGCATGGCCGCGGGCATGTCCACCGATGCGGATCCCAGCCGCCTGTGCGACCGCCTGGGCGAACGCTGGGCGCTGGCCGAAACCTCGTTCAAGTTCCATGCCTCCTGCCGCCACACCCACCCGGCCGCCGATGCGCTGCAGCAGGCCCTGCGCGACAACAACCTGACCGAGGCCGACATCGAACGCGTCGTCGCCCACGTGCACCAGGGCGCCATCGACGTGCTCGGCCCCGTCGTGAATCCGCAGACCGTGCACCAGTCCAAGTTCTCCATGGGCACCGTCCTGGCCCTGATCGCCCGCCAGGGCCGCGCGGGCCTGGCCGAATTCGACGCGGGCCTGGACGATCCTGGCGTGGCCAGCTTCCGCGGCAAGGTCGAAATGGAGCTGGATCCGGAAGTCGACGGCGCCTATCCGCAACGCTGGATCGGCAAGGTCACCGTCTATACGCGCGACGGCCGCAAGCTGCATAGCCGTGTGGACGAGCCCAAGGGAGACCCGGGCAACACCCTCAGCCGGGCCGAGATCGAAGACAAGACGCTCAGCCTGGGCCGCTACGCGGGCGCCGCCACCGAACAAGAACTGCGCGGCCTGATCGACGCGATCTGGGGGCTGGAAAAGACAGAAAAGGTGGGCGCGCTGCTACCCGGAAAGGCCGCCTGAAGCGTCGGACGGCCGTACCGCCGGTGTCAGACACCGAAGCATCGCCTAGTGTCTGACACCCCACGCACCGCCCTGCCAGGCTGAAGCATCGTCTCAGGGGTGTCAGACACAAGAACAGTGGCCACTGCCAGGCGGCCGACGCCGCGATCTCAGGCCAGCGCCGCCCGCTGCGCGCGCACCAGGCCGGCGATGCCGCCTTCGGCCAGTACCAGCATGGTGTCCAGTTCGGCGCGGGTGAAGGTCGCGCCTTCGCCGGTGCCCTGCACTTCGACGAAGGCGCCGCTGCCGGTCATGATGACATTCACGTCCGCATCGCAGGCCGAATCTTCCTGGTAGTCCAGGTCCAGCACCGCGCGGCCGTCCACCAGGCCGACCGACACCGCGGCCACCGCGTCGCGAATCGGGTTGGCGGCCAGGTCGCCGCGCTGCATCAGCAGCGCCACCGCGTCGGCGGCCGCCACCCAGGCGCCGGTGATGCTGGCGCAGCGCGTTCCGCCGTCGGCCTGCAGCACGTCGCAATCCAGGTGCAGGGTGCGTTCACCCAGCGCCTTCATGTCGAACACCGCGCGCAGGCTGCGCCCGATCAGGCGCTGGATTTCCTGCGTGCGGCCGCTTTGCTTGCCGCGCGCGGCCTCGCGGTCGCCGCGCGTGTGCGTGGCCCGCGGCAACATGCCGTATTCAGCGGTTACCCAGCCTTCCCCCTTGCCCTTCAGGAAAGGCGGTACTTTCTCCAGTACGCTCGCCGTGCACAGCACATGGGTGTTGCCGGCCTTCACCAGCACCGAACCTTCGGCGTAGCGCGTGAATCCGCGTTCAAGGCTGAACGGCCGCAATTCGTCGACGGCGCGGCCCGAGGGACGGGCGATAGTGGGGGCGATGGTCATAGGCAGGCTCCAGTCATGGCGTTGATTGGCGGCATTGTACGGGCTGGCGCCGCAGGAAGCTGCCGCTTGGAGTATCCTGCCGCGATATATCCGGTTCGGCGCCCCGCCCCCTCGGCATTCAAGGGACCGCGGCATCGGCGCAACCGGTCTCCGATACAAGCATCACCAGGACACGCACATCATGATTCGCAGCATGACCGCCTTCGGCAACGCTCGGGCAGATCTGGAACAAGGCACGCTGGCGCTCGAATTGCGCAGCGTCAACAGCCGGTTCCTGGACCTGTACTTCCGGCTGCCCGACGAGTTGCGCCACGTGGAAACGCCGCTGCGCGAGCTACTGACCGCCAATCTCGGGCGCGGCAAGGTAGAGATCCGCGTTTCTTATACGCGCAACGCCAGCACCGACCTGTCCAAGTTGGATCCCGCCTGGCTGGAAAGCCTGGCCGAACAGCTGCAGGCCGCCCGCCGCATCGTCCCCGACATCGCTCCGCCGCGCCTGGTCGAACTGTTCAACTGGCCCGGCCAGCGCGCCAATGACGCGCTGGACCCGCAAACGTGGGGCGCGGCATGCATGCAGGCCGCCCAGCAGGCGCTGACGCAATTGCAGGAGGGCCGCGCGCGCGAGGGCGAACGCCTGGCGGGCATGATGCGCGAATGCGCCGACGGCGTGGCGCGCATCGTCGAAACCGTGCAGACCCACCTGCCCCAGTTGCTGGCCGATCACCGCGACAAGCTGGCAGCCAAACTGCGCGAAAGCGTGGAATCCGCCTTCCCCGGCGGCTTCACGCATATTTCCGGCCACGAACTCTCGGAACGCCTGTCCCAGGAAGCCAACCTGTTCGCGCTGCGCATCGACGTGGCGGAAGAACTGTCGCGTTTGCGCTCGCACCTGGAAGAACTGCGCCACCTGCTCACCGACGGCGGCGGCAAGCAGTCCGGCAAGAAGCAGGCCGGCAGCGCGGGCAAGCGCCTGGACTTCCTGTTCCAGGAAATGAACCGCGAGGCCAACACCCTGGGCTCCAAGGCCGGCAGCATGGACGTCACCCGCGCCGCCATGGACCTGAAGCTCCTGATCGAGCAGATGCGCGAGCAGGCGCAGAACATCGAGTGACGAAGCCGGGCAGCCCGCAAGCTTCATAAGAACCGTGCCCTGCCTGGACCGCCACGGCCACCGCGCGCCTGGCTGGGCGCGCCCTCCCCCTTCCGAATCGCATATCCGGCAATGCCTGGATGTCGCGCAGCAAAACACCCACACACACTGTCTGCCCGCCTTGCCGCCAGGCAAGGCATTGGGCGATCGTCTCGCAAGGATGACGAATTCGCCTCGGGCTCCCTGGCCGACCCGTTGTTTCTCAATAGAATCCGCGGATAGCCGGATAGCGGCTTGCCCGACTCGCGCTCGATGGCACGCTGATCCTCATCCTCCGCTTGCTTTTGAGCGCGGAAGAACGCCGAGACCTGATCGACCAAGGCCAATCTGACCAAGGCCGAGCGCAACGAACTGGCTGGCCTGGTCGATATCCTGGTGGCCATCTGGAAAGGACGAGCGAAATCATGAGCACCGCATTCGACGACATCAAGCAAGGCTTGCAAGAAGCGATTGCCCACGCCAAGGGCGATGCTCGCGGCGTGCGCGTGCACCGCCCTCGCGTGGTCGACGTGAAGGCCGTGCGCGCCAAAGTGGGCATGACCCAGGAACAGTTCGCGGCCCGGTTCGGCTTCTCCGCGGCCACCTTGCGGCATTGGGAGCGCGTCGATCGCTCTCCGAGGGGGCCCGCGCTGGTTCTGCTCAATGTGATTGAACGAAACCCCCAGGCCGTCATCGAAGCCCTGGAATGAACCTGGCGTTCGTACTACTTCAGCGCGCTTCCCCCGCCGCGGGCTCGCCCCGCAACGCCGAATCCAGGTACTCGCTGCGCGCCCGCGCATCCGGGAAACGCATGTCGCGGTAGCTCACGAAGCGCGACCCGCGCGTCAGCCGGTAGCCTGCCCAGATCAGCAGGAACAGCGGAATGCCGATATAGGTCGCCACCACGCCGCCCCAATCGATCTTGTCCTGCAGGAACGCCTGGTAGTTCTGGCCCAGGGTGATGACCAGGCACAGCACGAAGGCAAAGATCGGGCCGAACGGGAAGAACGGCGATACATAGGGCAGATCGGCCAGGTTGTGGCCTTGCTTGAGGTAGCCGCGGCGGAACCGGTAATGGCTGATCGCAATACCCAGCCACGCAATGAAACCCGTCATCCCCGACGTATTGAGCAGCCAGATGTAGACCGCGTTGGGACTGAAAATGAAAGTGAAGAAGCACAGCGCCGCCACGGCCGTCGTGGCCAGCAGCGCCCACAGCGGCACCCCGCTGCGCGAGATGCGGCCGAAAATGCGCGGCGCCTTGCCTTCACGCGCAAGGGCGTAGAGCATGCGCGTGGCTGCGTACATGCCCGAGTTGCCCGCCGACAGCACGGACGTCAGCACCACCGCATTCATGACCGAGGCCGCGCCCAGCAAACCGGCACGTTCGAAGATCAGGGCGAACGGGCTGACGCTGATGTCCTCGACCTCATTGCGCAGCAGGTGCGGATCGGTATAGGGAATGAGCAGGCCGATCACGAGGATCGCCATCACATAGAACAGCAGGATGCGCCAGAACACCTGGCGCACCGCGCGCGGCAGGTTGCGGGCCGGGTCCTTGGACTCGCCCGCCGCGATGCCGATCAGCTCCGTGCCCTGGAAGGAAAAGCCCACCACCATCGCCACGCCGATCAACGCGGCGAAGCCGCCGGCGAACGGCGCGTCGCCCACCGTCCAGTTGGCCAGGCCGCCCGTTTCCCCGCCGCGGATGATGCCCAGCAGCATCATCACGCCCATGGCGACAAAGCCCAGGACCGCGACCACCTTGATCAGCGCGAACCAGAATTCGGCCTCGCCGAAGCCGCGCGCCGACATCGCGTTCAACCCGAAGGTCAGCGCCAGGAACAAGGCGCTCCAGTAAAAGCCCGGCACGTCCGGAAACCAGTACGCCATGACCAGCTGCGCGGCCACCAGGTCGACCGCGACGGTCACCGCCCAGTTGTACCAATAATTCCAGCCCAGCGCGAAACCGAACCCGTCTTCGACGTAACGGGCGCCATAGGTGGAAAAGGAGCCCGATACCGGCATGGCCGCGGCGAGTTCGCCCAGGCTGGTCATCAGGAAATAGACCATGATGCCGATCAGCACGTAGCCCAGCAGCGCGCCGCCCGGACCGGCACGGGCGATGGTCGCGCCCGAGGCCACGAACAGCCCGGTGCCGATGGACCCGCCCACCGCGATCATCGTCAGGTGCCGCGCGGACAGCGAGCGGCGCAGCTCGGATGGCCGTTCGACCTGCGCTCCGCGCTTGCCGCTCGCGCGGCGTTCATCGTTTTCCGATGGTGCCAAAATGCATTCCTTCAGGTCATGAAGGCACGGGCGCGACGCGCGCCAGGTGCCTTGGGATTTCCAAGCAACCGGCGAGAATAGCGCAAGAGGCCCCGACAGGCGAAATGGAGCATTAATGGGGGCAGACCAAAGGCCGCCGCGCCGGCCCTGCCCCGGGCCTATTGGAAGGCCGTCTCCATGAAAGTGCGCAGCTTGCGCGAATGCAGCCGTTCCGGCGGCATGCCGCGCAGGCGCTCCAGGGCCCGGATGCCGATCTCCAGATGCTGATTCACCTGGCGGCGGTAGAAGACGCTGGCCATGCCGGGCAGCTTCAGTTCGCCATGCAGCGGTTTGTCGGACACGCACAGCAGCGTGCCGTAGGGCACCCGGAAGCGGAAGCCGTTGGCCGCGATAGTGGCGGACTCCATGTCCAGCGCGATCGCCCGGGATTGCGCAAAGCGCTCCACCAGCTCCAAGTGGTCGCGCAGCTCCCAGTTGCGATTGTCGATGGTGGCGACCGTGCCCGTGCGCATGATGCGTTTCAGGTCCCAGCCCGACAGCCCCGCCACCTCTTCCACGGCCTGCTCCAGCGCCACCTGCACTTCGGCCAGCGCGGGCACGGGCACCCAGGTGGGCAGGTCGTCGTCCAGCACGTGGTCTTCGCGCACGTATCCGTGGGCCAGGACGTAGTCGCCCAGCCGTTGGGAATCGCGCAGGCCGGCACAATGGCCCAGCATCAGCCAGGCATGCGGCCGCAGCACCGCGATGTGGTCGGTAATGGTCTTGGCGTTGGACGGGCCCACCCCGATATTCACCAGCGTGATGCCGGAATGATCGCCGCGCACCAGATGGTAGGCCGGCATCTGCGGCAGGCGGACCGCCTGGTCTTCATCGCCCGGCCCGCTTTCGCCGCGACGCGTGATCCGGTTGCCGGGTTCCACCAGCATTTCGTAGTCTTCGTTGCCGCTGGCCATGAGCGCGCGGGCCCGCGCGCAAAATTCGTCGACGTAGAACTGGTAGTTGGTGAACAGGACGAAGTTCTGGAAGTGCGCCGGAGCGGTCGAGGTGTAGTGCTGCAGCCGGTGCAGCGAATAGTCCACCCGTTGCGCGGTGAAAGGCGCCAGCGGCTTGGGTTCGCCCTCTTTGCCGCGCCAGGAACCGTTGACGATCGCGTCGTCCGTCACCGCCAGGTCCGGCACGTCGAACAGGTCGCGCAAGGGGCGCTTGAGCGCCTCCAGGTGTTCGCCCTCGACGTACGCGCCTTCGGGGAAGGCGAAATGCAGGGGGATCGGCGAATCCGATTCGCCGACCTCAACCGCCACGCGGTGGTTCTGCAGCAATTGGCCCACCTGTTCGATCAGGTAATCGCGAAACAGCGCCGGCTGGGTGACGGTGGTCTGGTAGATGCCGGGTTCGGCCACGTGGCCGTAGGAAAGCCGGGTATCGATCGGGTCGTAGGTTTCCACGACGATGCGGATGGCCGGATAGTAGGCCCGGGCGCGCTCGCGGCCATTGCCGGCGCCCTTCAGGACGTCACGGAAGGCGGCGCGCAGGAAAGCGGTATTGCGTGAGTAGATTTCGATCAGCCGATCCACCGCCGACACGGCGTCCTGGAAAGGCGCGAAGGGCATGGGGTCGGGCCGGTTCATGGAGGACAACGGGTGTACTGCGTTCATCATCGAGCTTTGCTCCGCTTTCTTATGGGTATCTCTGCGGCCGCTCGCGGCTTGCCATGCCGACGGGGCCGATTCCGACGATTATGCCCGACCCGGCAGTAGAAAAAACGTCACATTCCCGCGCCGGCCGGGCACCCGCGCCAGCGGCCTTTTCCCGGGCGTTGGCCCGTAACGTCCGCGGACAAGAATGCTGCATAGCACTACAAATGTAATGAAACTTTATTCCATTACAATGTCATGGCATTCCGGGGCCGTGCGTCCTGGAATCGCCCCCTTTCCGCCGGCTTGCCCCTCCAGGCAAAGCCATGCCGCCCACTCCGATTCCTGAAGTGACGTAATGACGCCGCCCACGCGAAAAGCCCGAATTGCCAATTTCCGCATTCCCGTATTCCTGTCAGCGCCCATCCTGGCCCTGACTCTCTCCTGGATCCCCGACGCCGCGCAGGCGTCCCTGCGCTCCCAAGAAGCCCGTCCGACGCTCAGCGGCTTGCGCCTGGCGCAAGAGCCCACCGTCCCCACCCTGCGCGAACGCGTCGTGCAGGCGGGCCTGGAAGCGATCGGCACGCCCTACAGCTGGGGCGGCGACGACGCCGAAGGCTTCGATTGCAGCGGCCTGGTCCTGTATGTTTTCCGCGAGATCGCCGGACTGGAGCTTCCCCGCACGGCCCGCGCGCAACGCACCGCCGGCGAATCCGTCGGCAACAAGAAAGAACTGCGCCCCGGCGATCTGGTCTTCTTCGCCACCCGCGGCCGCGGCGTTACGTCGCACGTCGGCATCTACATCGGCCAGAACCGATTCGTCCATGCGCCGCGCCGCGGCACCAAGGTCCGCGTGGATGAAATGCAGAATTCCTATTGGTCCAAGCGCTACGTCGGCGCCCGGCGCTACCTGGATACGAAACAGGGCCAGATGCTGGCCGAAGCTTCTCCCCGCTAACCCGGCAGCAATCGGGCGGCGCGCAACGCGCTTCCCAGGGGCGGTACCGCAGCCTGCCGCGACGCGTCGTGATCGACGTGCCGCCGCAGACTGATGGCGTTTTCAGCCCCGCCCGACAAAGGGCATGTTGGTGGCCATGATGGTCATGAACTGCACGTTGGCCTCCAGCGGCAGGCGCGCCATGGCGGCAACCGCCTGCGCCACGTGGGCCACGTCCATGCGCGGCTCGACCTTGGTGCTGCCGTCCGCCTGCAGGATGCCCGCCGCCATGCGCTCGGTCATGTCGGTTGCCGCGTTGCCGATGTCGATCTGGCCGCAGGCGATGTTGTACGGCCGGCAATCCAGCGAGATCGATTTGGTCAGCCCCGTCACCGCGTGCTTGGTGGCGGTATAGGCGATGGAGAACGGCCGCGGCGCATGCGACGAGATCGAGCCGTTGTTGATGATCCGGCCGCCGCGGGGGTTCTGCGCCTTCATGACGCGGATCGCGGCCTGCGCGCACAGGAACATGCCGGTCAGATTGGTGTCGACCACGTCGCGCCAGACCGAGACCGGTAGCTCTTCGATCGGCATCGCCGGCGCGCCGCGCCCCGCGTTGTTGAACAGCACGTCCAGGCGACCGTACTCGCGCTGCGTCGTGTCGAACAGATCGCGCACGGCCTGCTCGTCGGATACGTCCGTGGGTACCACCAGGGCCCGCACGCCATCTTCGCCCGCCGCCGTGCGGGTCGCCTCGAGCGGATCGCGCCGGCGGCCGGCCAGCACGACCCGATAGCCCTGAGCCAGGAATTCCAGCGCCACCGCGCGGCCAATTCCCGTGCCGGCGCCGGTGACCAGCGCAACGCGCGGGGGTTCGATCTCGTTCGTCTGCATCGGATTCTCCTTGTTATCGACCGGCGAAATGCTACCCGAATCGTGTTGCCGATACTGCAAGCGAAGGTACCAGCCGCGACACACTTTCCGTGAGTGGCACGCAAGCAAAAATTTCGCTTTGGTGTTGATCCGTCACAAGTATTTATATAATTTCTGGAAATTAACTTATTACCAAAAATCCAATAAACAACCTGGAGCAGTTTCCATGATCCCACGGTCTCTACCCGGCATGCTCGTCCTGGGCGCGCTGTTCGCCGCCGCGGCCCCCGCCCAGAGCGCGCCCGACGGCAAGCAGATCAGCGCGCAGGGCGCGAACGGCGCGCCCGCCTGTATCACCTGTCATGGCGCCCGTGGCGAAGGCAATCCGGCCGCCGGTTTTCCGCAATTGGCAGGCATGGGCGGGCGATACCTCGAGGAACAGTTGAACGCCATGGCCAACGGGTCGCGCGTCAGCCCCGTGATGGCCGCCACCGCCAAGGCGCTGGACCCGGCGCAACGCCAGGCAGTGGCGCAATACTACGCCGCGCTCCCCTCCACACTGGACACCGACCAGCTTGCCGCCACCGCGATGCATCCGTCCAAGCCGGCCGACACCGGCGCCTGGCTCGCCACCCGCGGCGCCTGGGACAAGAACGTGCCCGCCTGCAACCAGTGCCACGGCCCCGGCGGCATCGGCGTCGGCGAAAACTTCCCCGCCCTGGCCGGACAACCCGCCGCCTATATCGCGGGCCAGTTGCGAGCCTGGCGCCAAGGCCAGCGCCCGCCCGGCCCGTTGGGCCTGATGCCGGCCGTCGCCACCCGCCTCTCCGAAAGCGAAATCGACGCCGTGTCCGCCTACTATGCCGGCCTGCCCACGGCAGCCGCTCAGCTTGCCGCGCAAGCCAACGCCCCCGCGGGAGCCAAACAATGACCGTCATCCGCCTGCGCTTCCTGCTCGCCGCCGCCGGCCTCGCCGTATCCGCGTCCCTGCCCGCCGCCGAACCGCGCCCGGTTTTCACGCCGCCGTCGGCCGCCTCCCTGCCCGACACCGAATTCGGCAAGGCCGTGCGCGAGGGCGAACAGATCTTCCTGCACACACCCCAATTGGCCGGCAAGTTCGTCGGCAACGACCTGAATTGCGCCAGTTGCCACCTGGACGCCGGCCGGCGGCCCGATTCGGCGCCGATGTGGGCGGCCTACGTGCTGTATCCCGCCTATCGCGCCAAGAACGGCCACGTCAACACGCTGGCCGAGCGCCTGCAGGGCTGCTTCCGCTTCAGCATGAACGGCAAGGCGCCGCCCGCCGACGACCCGACGCTCACCGCGTTGCAGACTTATATGTTCTGGCTGGCGAGCAAGGCGCCCACCGGCATCGTGCTGGAGGGCCAGGGCTACCGCAAGCTGCCGCCGCCCGCCCGCAAGGCCGATTACCTGCGCGGCGGCGAGGTCTATGCGCAGTACTGCGCTGTCTGCCACGGCGCCGAAGGCCAGGGCCAGAAGAACGGCAAGCACTGGGTCTTCCCGGCGCTGTGGGGGCCGGATTCCTTCAACTGGGGCGCGGGCATGCACCAGATCGGCAACGCCGCCGGCTTCATCAAGGCCAATATGCCGCTCGGCCAGGCCGGCATGCTGAGCGACCAGGAAGCCTGGGACGTCGCCTACTTCATGAACGCGCACGAGCGCCCGCAGGATCCCCGCTACACCGAATCAGTCGCGGCGACGCGGGCCAAGTACCATGACTCCGACGATTCGCTGTACGGGATCGAGGTCAACGGCCATCTGCTCGGCAGCGACGCGCCCGCGCCCGGCGGCAAGCTCAACGCGGCCGCCGCCCGGACCGGCGGCTGAGCGGCGCAAGACGGACATCGCGCGGCCGGCAAGGGTTTCCTCCTGCCGGGCCGCGCGATTTGCTATCCTTCCAGTCTTAGCACCATCCGATCACAATTCATGCACGCCAATCCCGGAAACGTCTTCATGGTCGTCGCACCCAGCGGCGCCGGCAAGTCCAGCCTCGTCAAGGCCTTGCTGCAGCAAGACCCCTCCATCCTGCTCTCCATTTCCTGCACCACGCGTTCCCCTCGCCCCGGCGAAGAAGACGGCCGCGAATACCGTTTCGTGTCCACGGACGAATTCAAGCGCCTGCGCGAAGAGCAGAACCTGCTGGAATGGGCGGAAGTGCATGGCAATTTCTATGGCACTCCGCGAGACCGCATCGACGAAGCCACGCGCGCCGGGCGCGACGTGCTGCTGGAGATCGACTGGCAGGGCGCGCGCCAGGTCAAGCAGCGTTTCCCGGGCGCGATCGGCGTATTCGTGCTGCCGCCGTCCATCGAAGAACTCGAAAGCCGGCTGAAGGCGCGGGGCCAGGACGAACCGCAGGTCATCGCCCGCCGGCTGATGGCCGCGGGCGGTGAAATCGCCCACGCGCCTGAATGCGAATATGTTATTATTAATCAAGAATTTAGCGTAGCCTTGTCGGAACTGACTCAAATCGTCAGCGCCGCGCGGCTGCGTTTTTCGTCTCAGGCCGCCCGTCACAGCCAGTTGTTCTCGCAACTCGGCATCCCGGCCGAGCACTGAGCCGAACGCGCATTCTCCCTATCCTCCATCAGCACCAGGTGTCCTAATGGCTCGCATTACCGTCGAAGACTGTCTGAATCAAATCCCCAATCGTTTCAAGCTCACGCTGGCCGCCACGTACCGCGCCCGCGAGCTGGCGCAAGGCCATGCCCCGCGCCTGGACAGCAAAGACAAGCCCACGGTCACTGCCCTGCGCGAAATCGCGGGCGGCCTCACCGGCGTGGAAATGCTGCGTAAAGTTCCCACCTGATCATTTCCGGGGGGCGGCAAGCATGGCTTTTCCCGGGCTGAAGTACGCTTCATCTGGTCTGCTTGCCGCGCTGCGCGCCGGCTCCCGCCTGGGGCGCCGCACCGGCAAGAAAGGCAAGAACCTCCCCGCGCCGCCGTCCGTCGCCGCTCAAGAAGCGGCGGACGCAACCGCCTCTCCGGTTGCATCCCTGGCGCCGCTGACCGAAATCATCGGCAGCTATCTCGACAAAAAAGACGTAGAACGCGTGCGCGAAGCCTATCGCTTCGCGGATCAGGCGCACCTGGGCCAATTCCGCGCCAGCGGCTCGCCCTATATTTCGCACCCCATCGCCGTCACCGAGATCTGCGCGGGCTGGAAGCTCGACGTCAACGCCCTGTCCGCCGCCCTGCTGCACGATGTCATGGAAGACCAGGGCATCGCCAAGCACGAGCTGGCCGAGAAGTTCGGCCCTGAAGTCGCCGAGCTGGTCGACGGCCTGTCCAAACTGGACCGCCTGGACTTCGCCACCAAGGCCGAACAGCAGGCCGAGAGCTTCCGCAAAATGCTGCTGGCGATGGCGCGCGACGTGCGCGTCATCCTCATCAAGCTGGCCGACCGCCTGCACAACATGCGCACGCTGGACGCGGTCAACCCGGAAAAGCGCCGGCGCATCGCACGCGAAACGCTGGACATCTACGCCCCCATCGCGCACCGGCTGGGCCTGAACCTGCTGTTCCGCGAGCTCCAGGACCTGTGTTTCGCGGCGATGTACCCGAACCGCTACCAGGTGCTGTACAAGGCCGTGCTGGCCGCGCGCGGCAACCGCCGCGAAGTCATCACCAAGATCGCCGATTCGGTGCGGGCCGCTCTGCCCGCCGCCGGCATCGAGGCCGAGGTCACCGGCCGCGAAAAGACGCTGTTCGGCATCTACCGCAAGATGGTCGACCAGAAGAAGTCGTTCTCCGACGTGCTCGACATCTACGGCTTCCGCGTCATCGTGCACACGCTGCCGGAGTGCTACCTGGCGCTGGGCACGCTGCACCAGCTGTACCGGCCGGTTCCGGGCAAGTTCAAGGACTACATCGCCATTCCCAAGGTGAACGGCTACCAATCCCTGCACACCACCCTGGTCGGCCCTTACGGCACCCCCGTCGAATTCCAGTTCCGCACGCGCGACATGCATCACGTGGCGGAAGAAGGCGTCGCCTCGCACTGGCTCTACAAGGGCGCCGACCTCACCCTCAACGATCTGCAGAAACGCACCCACCAGTGGCTGCAGTCGCTGCTGGACATCCAGAGCCAGACCGGCGATTCCGGCGAGTTCCTGGAACACGTCAAGGTCGATCTCTTCCCTGACGCGGTCTATGTGTTCACGCCGCGCGGCAAGATCATTTCGCTGCCCCGCGGCGCCACGCCGGTGGACTTCGCCTACGCGATCCACACCGATATCGGCAACCAGGCCGTGGCGGCCAAGGTCAATGGCGAGTTCGTGCCCCTGCGCACCGAACTCAACAGCGGCGACACGGTGGAAATCGTCACCTCGCCGGCTTCCCGCCCCAATGCGCAGTGGCTCAACTACGTGCGCACCGGCAGGGCCCGCTCCGAGATCCGCCACTACCTGCGCACCGTCAAGTACGAGGAATCGGTGGCCTTCGGCGAACGCCTGCTGGGCCAGGCGATGCAGGAACTGCGCATGCCGCTGCCCGCCACCGACGATCCGGCCTGGCAGAAGCTGGCGCGCAGCACCGGCGCCAGCTCCCGCGAGGAAATCCTGGCCGATATCGGGCTGGGCAAGCGCCTGGCGGCCGTCGTGGCCCGCCGCTTCGCCCCCGAACACCAATTGGTCGCCACCACCGCCGCGGCCGTGGACGAACTGACCTCGGCGCGCAGCGCCCCCATCCTGATCCAGGGCAACGAAGGCCAGGCCGTGCAACTCGCGCCCTGCTGCGGCCCGCTGCCGGGCGACCCCATCGTCGCGGGCATGCGCATGGGGCACGGGCTGGTGGTGCACACCGCCGACTGCCCCGTGGCCCTGCGCCAGCGCCTGCGCGAACCGGAACGCTGGATCAACGTGGGCTGGGACGCCCATACCGCCAAGCACCTCGCCACCCGCCTGGACATCGTCACGCGTAACGAGCGTGGCGTGCTGGGGCGGCTGGCCGCCGAAGTCACCGCCGCCGACGCCAACATCATGCACGTCACGATGCACGACGACGCGGTCTCGACGGTATCCCTGCACCTGACCATCCAGGTGGACAGCCGCAAGCATCTGGCTCAGGTCATCCGCGCCATCCGCCACGTGCCGCAAGTGCAGAAAATCGTGCGGGTGAAGGGGTAATTTCTATTTGGGTGTCAGACACCCGGAAGCACTGGCGTAAGGTGCCGGTTTTTTCGTAAGGGTGTCGGACACTTGAAAAGCCGCCTCCCGTTTCAGGTGTCTGACACCATCCCCCCTCAAGCCACGTGCTGCAGAAAGTCCTTCAGCCGCTGGCTGGGCGGATTGCTCAGCAGTTCCGCTGGCGGCCCGTCGTGGGCGATCTTACCGGCATCGATGAAAATCAGGCGGCTGCCCACCTTGCGGGCGAATTCCATTTCGTGCGTGACCACCACCATGGTCATGCCCTCTTCCGCCAGATCGCGCATGACCTTGAGCACCTCGTGGCGCAGCTCGGGATCCAGAGCCGACGTGGGCTCGTCGAACAGCATCAGCTTGGGCTTGATCGCCAGCGCCCGGGCAATCGCCACGCGCTGCTGCTGCCCGCCCGAAAGCTCGCCCGGATAGTGGTTCATGCGTTCGGCCAGGCCCACCTTCGCCAGCAGGCTCTCGGCCAGCTCGCGCGCTTCCGCGCGGCTCTGGCCGCGCGTATGCACCGGCCCGAACATGACGTTTTCCAGCGCCGTCATCTGCGGAAACAGATTGAACTGCTGGAACACCATGCCCGCCTCGCGCCGGATCTCGCGCACCTGCGCCGCGCCCCCGTTGACGCTCAGGCCGTCGACCAGCAGGTCGCCGTCGTTGATGGTTTCAAGCACATTGATGCAGCGCAGGAACGTGGACTTGCCGGAGCCGGACGGGCCGACCACCACCACGACCTCGCCCGCGTCGATGTTCAGCGAAATCCCGTCCAGCACGGTGGATTCGCCGAAGCGCTTCGTGACGTTGTGAAATTCAACCATGCTCATAGTATGCGCATCCTTCTTTCCACCAGATGCAGGCCCAGCGCCATCAGGCCCGTCAGGATCAGGTAGACGATGGCCACCGCGGACCAGATCTCGACCGCCCGGAAGTTGCTCGCCATGATTTCCTGGCCCTGCCGGGTCAGTTCGGCCACGCCGATCACGATGAAGAGCGAGGAATCCTTCAAGCTGATGATGCACTGGTTGCCCAGCGGCGGAATCATGCGGCGAAACGCCACCGGCCCGATGATGTGGAAAAGGATCTTGTGGAACGGCAGCCCCATGGCCTGCCCAGCTTCCTTCAGGCCCTTGTGCACCGACAGCAGCGAACCGCGCACGATCTCGGATATGTACGCGCCCGAATTGATGATGAGCGTGGCGATGGCGGCCCATTCCGCATCCACCCGGATGTCCGCCAGCAAAGGCAAGGCGAAGTAGATGAACATCACCTGCACGACGATCGGCGTTCCCCGGATGACGGCGACGTAGACCTGCGCAATGGCCGACAGCACGGGATGCCCGTAGGCCCGCGTCACGCCCGATAGCGCCCCCAGCAGGAAACCGCCGAACAAGCCCCAGAAGGTGATCTTGATGGTCATCAGCGTACCCTCGAGCAGATTGGGTAGCGCGTCCCTGATTACAGCCCAGTCAAACTCCACGATATTCCCCCCAGGATCAGGCGTTGCGGCCAGATACGGCCGGCGCCCGCGGACCGCGGGCGCCCCGAAAGCGATTCAACCCCGGTGGTCAGGGTTTCTTGCCGAACCACTTCATGTAGATGGCATCGTACTGGCCGTTGGCCTTCAGCGTGGCGAGCGCCTTGTTCACCTGGGGAACCAGGTCGCTGCCCTTCGGGAAGGCAATGCCGTAGAAGTCGCCGCTCTTGACCGAGCCGACCACCTTCACGCGGCCCTTGCCGGCCGTGTTGGCGTAATACTGGACATTGGGCGTGTCGTGCACGGCGGCGTCGACGCGGCCCGTGGCCAGTTCGAGGTAGGCGTTGTCGATGTTCGGGAACAGCTTGAGCTTGGCGTCCGGCACCTGGGCTTTCAGGAAGTCCACGGTGGCGGTGCCGGTCTTGACCGCGACGGTCTTGCCGGCCAGGGACTTGGCGTCCTTGATGTCGGTGTTCTTCTCGCCCACCAGGATAGCCAGGCCGCTCTCGTAGTAGGGATCGGAGAAGTCGATGACCTTCTTGCGGTCGTCGCGGATGGTGATGCCGGCCAGCGCCGCATCGATATTCTTGGTCTGCAGGCCGGGAATGATGCCGGCGAAGTCCATCGGCTGCAGCTTGTACTTCAGGTTGAGTTCCTTGGCGATCGCGGCCCAAAGATCCACGTCGAAGCCCGTGTAGGTATTCCCCTGCTTGAATTCGAACGGAACGAAAGCGGTATCGGTGGCCACCACCAATTCCTTGCCTTGGGCATGGGCGCCGGAGGCGGCGCCGAACATGGCCACGGACAGGCCGACCAGCGCGGCGGCGACTTTGCGTTTGATCATGAAACTCTCCTCTTGGGGACCGTCGGCACCCCGGGGTTGTTGTAGGGGCATGATTCCTGGGCTACGCCGGGGTCACCGGAGCAACTTACTGGGGATCTTAACGCATCCGTCCCCACCCGGCAGCGCTTAGAAAAATTACAATCCGCCAGACACCCGGAGAATCCCCATGGCCTACAAGTACGAACGAATCGCCGGAAACCGGCGCCAGGTCGGTCTGGCGCTGGGCAAGCTGGCCCGCCCCATCATGTCCACGTATCTCGAGCAGAGCGGCGCTTGGGAGGCCCTGCGGCCGTGGCGCGGCCATCGCTTTCTGGACGAACTCGCACAGCAGGCACAGGCGGCCGTTCCGGCCATCTGGGAAGAGCTCGAGGGCCTGGCCGAAGGCCTGCGCCTGCCGTTCGAAGACGTGCTGCTCTGGAACTGCCGCGGGGATCTGCTGCACAGCACGGCCGACGGCTGCACCTCCGTCGCGCTGAAGACGCCGGACGGCGTGCGCTGGATCGCCCACAACGAAGATGGCGACCCGTACCTGCGCGGGCGCGGCTGCCTGGTGGACGTGGCGCTCGACGACGCGCCCGGCTACCTTAGTTTCTATTACCCAGGCTCCCTGCCCGGCCACACCTTCGGCGCCAACCGCGCTGGCCTGGTCCAGACCATCAACAACCTGCGCACGCGCCAGCGGCATCCCGGCGTGCCGCGCATGCTCCTCGCGCGCGCCGTACTGGATTGCGCCACGCTGGATGACGCCATCGCGCTGCTGCGCGACCTGCCCCATGCAGGCGGCTTCCACCATCTGCTGGGAGCCGCCGGCGATCCGCGGCTCTTCAGCGTCGAGACCGCACCGGGCGCCATCTCGATCCTCGAAACCGGCACCCGCTACGGGCACGCCAACCATATGGTGCACGCGGAAACCCGCGGGCTGGCCCAGATCGTGACCGATTCGTCGCGGGCCCGCCAGAATCGCATCGAGAGAATTGTGGACGGCTGGTCGGCCGGCACCGGCAGCGCGGACCTGCTGGCCGCGCTGCACGACACCGAAGGCGAACTGCCCATCCTGCGCACCGCCGCGGACGATCCCGACGACGAGAACACCCTCGCCACCGCGATCTTCGAGATCCGCGACGAGGAAGTCACGCTGCGGGTCTACGACCGCAAGGACAAAGCGGAAATCGCGCTGGATATCATGTCCGATCCGGACTGAATACAGGAGGGGTTGCGCGCGGAAGTCCCGGCGCAACCCCTTCCCGCGGTCATGCCTGCCCGTATCCACCGCCTCCCGGCGTTTCGATGACGAACACATCGCCCGGCTTAAGCTGCGCGCTGTCCTGCGGGCCCAGTTCCTCGATGGAACCATCGACGCGCTCGACCGCGTTGCGGCCCATCGCGCCGGGCTGGCCGCCCGCCAGGCCGAACGGCGCATAGCGGCGGTTGTTCGACAGGATGGCCGCCGTCATGTCTTCCAGGAAGCGGATGCGGCGCACGCCGCCTTCGCCGCCAGGATAGCGCCCCGCTCCACCCGAGCCCGCGCGGATCTCGTAGGATTCCAGGCGCACCGGGAAACGGAATTCCAGCACTTCCGGATCCGTCAGGCGCGAGTTGGTCATATGCGCCTGCACGACCGAGGTGCCCGCGAAACCTTCGTCGCGCGGCCCCGCGGCATCGATGCGCACCGGGCCTGCCCCCGTACCGCCCGAGATCGTCTCGTAGTACTGGTGGCGCGCGTTGCCGAACGTGAAGTTGTTCATCGTGCCCTGGCTGGCGGCCAGCACGCCCAGCGCGCCATACAGGGCATTCACGATGCACATCGACGTTTCCACGTTGCCTGCCACCACCGAGGCCGGCGGGTTCGGACGCAGCATCGAACCTTCCGGCAGGATGATGGACAGCGGCACGAGGCAGCCGTCGTTCAGCGGAATGTCGTCGTTGACCAACGTGCGGAACACATACAGCACTGCCGCCACGGCGATCGCGCCGGGTGCGTTGAAGTTGTTGTCCAGCTGCTCCGAGGTGCCGGTGAAGTCCACCACGGCGCTGCGCGCCTCCGTATCCACCCGCACCGCCACGCGGATCACCGCGCCGTTGTCCAGCGGATACTCGTAGCTGCCGTCCTTCAGCACCGAGATCACGCGGCGCACCGCTTCCTCGGCGTTGTCCTGCACGTGTCCCATGTAGGCGCGCACCACGTCCAGGCCGAAGTGGTCGCACATGCGCAGCAGCTCCTGCACGCCCTTTTCGTTGGCGGCGATCTGCGCGTGCATGTCGGCGATGTTCTGGTCCGGATTGCGCGCCGGCCAGCGGCCGGAACCGAGGATGCCGCGCGCGGCCTGTTCTCGGAACTCGCCATTCTTCACGAGCTGGAAGTTGGTGAACAGCACGCCTTCGTCTTCCACCGTCTTGGAATCGGGCGGCATGGAACCGGGCGTGGTGCCGCCGATGTCGGCGTGATGGCCGCGCGATCCCACGTAGAACAGGATCTCGCGTCCGTCGCGGTCGAACACCGGCGTGATGACCGTCACGTCGGGCAGGTGCGTGCCGCCGTGATACGGATCGTTCACGACGTAGGCGTCGCCCGGCTGCATGAGGCCGGCGTTGGCATTCATGACCGTGCGCACCGATTCGCCCATGGAGCCCAGGTGCACCGGCATGTGCGGCGCATTGGCGATCAGGCGGGCCTGGGCATCGAAGATCGCGCAGGAAAAGTCCAGGCGTTCCTTGATGTTGACCGAATAGGCCGTGTTCTGCAGGCGGTAGCCCATCTGCTCGGCAATCGACATAAAGAGGTTGTTGAACACCTCGAGCATGACCGGATCGGCCTGGGTGCCGACGGCGCGGCGCTCCGGGCGCGCTTCGACACGGCGGATCACGAAGTGGTCCTGCTGCGTCAGTTCCGCCTGCCAACCGGCCTCGACGACCGTGGTCTGGTTGGGCTCGGAAATGATGGCGGGACCCGCCACCACGTCTCCGCCCGCCATCTCCTCGCGCACATACAAGGGCGTGTCGCGCCAGGCGCCGCCGCTATACATGCGAACGTTGCGGCTTGCGGCCAGCGCGCCGTCGCGCACGCGGGGCGCGGGGGCTTCGCTCACGCGCTCGCCGCCGCCCGTGGCCTCGACCGAAATGGTCTCCACCACCAGTTCGCGGTTGGGCATGAGGAAGGAATAGCGCTGGCGGTAAGCCGCCTCGAAATCCTTGCGCACCTGTTCCAGATCCGCGTAGGCCACTTCCAGGGCCGTGTCCGTGCCACGGTACTTCAGGTGCAGCCGGCGCTGGACGCCGATATCGCTTTCGGCCACGTGCTGGCGGCGCAACTCGCCGACCGCCTGGTCCGCCAATTCGTCCAGTTCGCCCTGGAGCGCCTGCATCAGCTCCGCATCCAGGATCTTCTCGACCGTCTTCTGGCGCATGTCGGTCTGGTCGGCCAGGCCCATGCCGTAGGCCGACAGCACGCCGCCCAGCGGATGCGCGAAGACCGTGGTCATGCCCAGCGCGTCGGCGACCAGGCAGGCGTGCTGGCCGCCCGCGCCGCCGAACACGGTCAACGCGTATTCGGTTACGTCATGGCCGCGCTGCACGGAGATGCGCTTGATGGCCTCGGCCATATTGCCTACCGCGATCTCGAGGAAACCTTCGGCGAGCTGTTCGGGCGTCATGTCGCGGCCGGTGGCGGCGCGCACTTCCGCGGCCATGGCCTCGAAGCGCTCGGCGACCGCGTCGCGGTCCAGCGGTTCGTTGGCGTCCGGCCCGAAAACCCTGGGAAAGAAATCCGGCTGGATCTTGCCGAGCAACACGTTGCAGTCCGTCACGGCCAGCGGGCCGCCCCGGCGGTAGCATGCCGGACCGGGATTGGCGCCCGCCGAATCCGGGCCCACGCGCAACCGCGCGCCGTCGAAATGAAGGATGGAACCGCCGCCTGCGGCGACGGTGTGGATGCTCATCATCGGCGCGCGCATGCGCACGCCGGCCACCTGGGTCTCGAACTCGCGCTCGAATTCGCCCGCGTAATGCGACACGTCGGTGGACGTGCCGCCCATGTCGAAACCGATGACCTTCGGAAAACCGGCGGTTTCGCTGGTGCGCACCATGCCGACGATGCCGCCGGCGGGCCCGGACAGGATGGCGTCCTTGCCGCGGAAACGATGCGCGTCCGTCAGGCCGCCGCTGGATTGCATGAACATCAGGCGGATACCCGGCAGTTCGCCGGCGACCTGGTCCACGTAGCGCTTCAGGATGGGCGACAGATAGGCGTCCACCACCGTGGTGTCGCCGCGCGAAACGAATTTGATCAGCGGACTGACTTCGTGCGACGCCGAGACTTGCGGAAAGCCGATATCGCGCGCGATGCGGGCGGCGCGCGCCTCATGATCCGGCGCATGCCAGGCATGCATGAAGACGATCGCAACGGCCCGGATGCCCGAGTCGTAGGCGGCCTGCATGCCGGCGCGCAGGCCAGCTTCGTCCAGTTCGCGGATCACTTCGCCATCGGCCGCCACGCGCTCATTGGCCTCGAAGACCGATTCGTAGAGCATCTCGGGCAGCACGACGTTGCGGTCGAACAGGCGCGGGCGGTTCTGGTAGGCGATGCGCAGGCCGTCGCGAAAGCCCCGGGTCGTCACCAGCAAGGTGCGCTCGCCCTTGCGCTCCAGCAGTGCGTTGGTGGCCACCGTGGTGCCCATCTTCACGCATTCGACCTGATCGACGGGCACGGGCTGCCCGGGCGCAATACCCAGCAGCTTGCGGATACCGGCGACGGCGGCGTCGCGGTACTGCTCGGGGTTTTCGGACAGCATCTTCGCCGTGGTGGTGGTGCCATCGGGGCGGCGCGCCACGATGTCGGTGAAGGTGCCCCCACGATCAATCCAGAATTGCCACTTCATAGGTATCCTCGAAAACAAGAGGCCGCCGCGGCACGTCCGGCCCCGGTCGGGTTGCAGATGACGGGGCCAAGCCCCGAATGTTGGTGAATAGGGATCAGAGCGAGGTGGCCGCCCGGGCCGCCTGGTCATACAGGCCAGACAGCGCGCGCAGCGTATGCGCCAATGGGCGGCTGAACTCCAGCCCGCCTCCGCCCGGCACGTCCAGGCCCGAGGTCAGGCATTGTTCGCGGATCTCGGCGTAGCGCTTGAGAATGGCGGCGCCTTCTTCCGTCACGCTGTAGAAGACCTCCTTGCTGCTGCGCTCGCCTTTGACCACGCCGATCCGCTCCAGCTTCTTGAGCGCGTAGCTGACGATGTGGGTGTCTTCGACATTCAGCGTGAAGCAGATATCGGCCAGCTTCTTGGACCGCTGCCGGTGGTAGACATGATGGAACACCATCACGTCGGTCGGCGTCAGATCGGGCAGACCCGCCGCGGCCATGCAACGCACGGTCCAACGGTCGAAGGCATGGCCGGCGATCATGAGCCCGAATTCCACCTCGGACAGGTCAGGCGCGCTGCCGCCGGCGAGGTGGGCCGAGGACGCGATCAAAGCGGATGTCATAGGAGACGCGAGCCGAGTTTATCTGTGCAAAATACTAATAATTTATCTATATTTCATCAATAAAAAATTAGCGTAGCGCAGCAGAACCCCCTGATTTCGAGGGAATACCCCTAGACGCTTTTCCCGCCCCGCGGCGCTTAAGGCGCGGACCAGCCCATGGGCAGGTTGGCCCGGATGAGCGATCCGGCGATGGAAATCCGGGCCGCGATGTCGGGCATCGGGTCGCCCGGCCCGAACCAGCGCGCATCGGCGATCTCGTCTTCCTGGACGCGGATGTCCCCCGAGACGTAGTCCGCCGTAAACGCAACCATCAGCGAATGCGGGAACGGCCAGGACTGGCTGCCGAAATACTGGAGATTGCCGACCTTCAGGCCGACCTCTTCGTAGACCTCGCGATGAATGGTCTGCTCGATGCTCTCGCCCGGCTCGACGAAGCCCGCGAGCGCCGTGTAGCGCGCCGTAGCCGTCGTGGTGTGCCGCGCCAGCAGGATGCTGTCGCCCTTGCGGATCAACACCATCATGGCCGGCGAAATGCGGGGATAGGCCGAGAAACCGCAGGACGGGCAACGCAGGCAGAACTCCGTGGGCAGCCGCTCGGCTGGCGTGCCGCAGACGCCGCAGAAACGGTGCGTGCGCGCCCATTCCGAGATCTGGTAGGCGCGGCCGGCCAGCGCCATGCGCTCGTCGTCCAGCACGCCGAACAGCGAACGCAGCTTCCGGAACACGTAGCCTTGCGGCGCGTCGACGCCGGGCTCGACATGCACGGTGCGATGGGGAGAATCGGGCAGCACCCAGATAGGCTGCAGGATCTCTGCCCGCACCCCGATGCGTTCGCACAACGCGGCATCCGGCAGCACGCTGGAGACCTCTTCAACCAACAACTCGTCACGACGGAAAACGAAATTCACGCAAGCCTCGGCATATGCATTCGATAGCGCAATCTTAGAAGAAAAATCGCCTTCCGGACGCACGCAGGCCGGCCTTGTGCAAAGATTGAACCCTCAAGCATCAACACCCACCAGCCTCTTAGGAATAACCCGTAAAGTCGCGATTTCACGCGCCCCTCTGCCGCACGGCAACATAGAATGGCACGGCTTTTCAGCTGCGCGTCATTACCGCAGCGTTTCTCTTTCGCAATGCCTATCGGGCACGACCCGGCTTCACCATTCGCAAAGAAGGACCACCCATGCACAAGAAAATCTCCCTGTTGGCTGGCAGCATCGTCCTGGCGTTCAGCGCTGGCGCGCAGGCCCAGACGAAATGGGACCTGCCCAGCGCCTACCCGGCCAGCAACTTCCACGTCGAAAACCTGACCACCTTCATCAAAGACGTGGACACGCTGTCGGAAGGCAAGCTGAAGATCACGCTGCACAATAATGCATCGCTGTACAAGGCGCCCGAAATCAAGCGCGCGGTGCAAGGCAACCAGGCCCAGATCGGCGAAATCCTGCTGACCAACTTCGCCAACGAAGACCCGATCTACGAACTGGACGGCCTGCCCTTCCTGGCCACCGGCTACGAAGCGTCGTTCAAGCTCTACCAGGCGCAAAAGCCCTTCCTGGAAAAGAAGCTGAACGCGCACGGCATGACGCTGCTGTACGCCGTGGCTTGGCCGCCGCAGGGCATTTTCGCCAACCGCGACATCAAGAAGGTCGCGGACATGAAGGGCCTGAAGTGGCGCGCATACAGCCCGGTGACGGCCAAGATCGCCGAACTGGTCGGCGCGCAGCCGGTCACGGTGCAGCAGGCCGAACTGGCCCAGGCCATGGCCACGGGCGTGATCGATTCCTACATGTCCTCGGCATCCACGGGCTACGACACCAAGACCTACGAGTACATCAAGAAGTTCTACGACACGCAGGCCTGGCTGCCGAAGAACGCCATCATCGTCAACAAGAAGGCGTTCGACGCGCTGGATCCGGCCACGCAGGCGGCCTTGAAGAAGGCGGGCGCTCAGGCCGAGGAACGCGGCTGGAAGCTGTCCGAGGAAAAGAACAAGTGGTACCAGCAAGAGCTGGCCAAGAACGGCATGGAAACCATCCAGCCCACCGTCGAGCTGAAGGAAGGCCTGTCGGTGATCGGCAAGCGCATGCTGGAAGACTGGCTGAAGAAGGCCGGCGCGGACGGCCAGGCCATGATCGACGCCTACAAGAAGCAGTGATTCTCCCATGCGCCGCTTTCTAGATGGTCTTTACGGCGCGGCCGGCCTGCTGGCCGGCCTGTGCACGATCGGCGTACTGGTGTCGGTGCTGGCCGCGATCATCGCGCGCCAGCTCAACATGAACATCCCCGGCACGGACGCCTATGCTGGGTATTTCATGGCCGCCGCCGGCTTTCTCGCCCTTTCCAGCACTTTCAAGCACGGCGAGCACATCCGCGTGACGCTGCTACTCAATTCGCTGAATCCCGCCGCCAGCCGCCGGCTGGACATCTTCGCCCTGTCGGTCGGCTGCCTGTTGGCTGCCGCGTTTGCGTTCTTCAGCATCAAGCTGACCTACGACTCCTGGCAGTTCAACGACATCTCCACGGCCAACGACGCCACCCCGCTCTGGATTCCGCAGATCACCATGGCGGTGGGCACGGTGCTGTTCCTGGTCGCCCTGATCGACGAACTGGTCCGACGCTCACGCGGCCTGGCCGCCGCAACTTCGCAGCAAACCCATGAATGAACTACTCGTCATAACCCTATTGGTCGTCTCGATCTTCGCGTTGCTGGGCTGCGGGGTCTGGGTCGGCCTGACCCTGGCGGGAACGGCGTGGATCGGCATGGAGATATTCTCCAGCCGCCCGGCGGGCGACGCTATGGCCGTCACCATCTGGGGCGCGTCCTCCAGCTGGACGCTCACCGCCCTGCCGCTCTTCCTGTGGATGGGCGAAATCCTGTTCCGCACGCGCCTGTCCGAAGACTTGTTCAAGGGGCTGGCCCCCTGGCTCAACCGCCTGCCCGGCCGCCTGCTGCACACCAACGTGATCGGCTGCGCCATCTTCGCCGCGGTCTCGGGCTCGTCCGCGGCGACCTGCGCCACGGTGGGCAAGATGACCATCCCCGAGCTGAAGCGCCGCGGCTATCCCGAGGAGAAGATCCTCGGCACGCTGTCGGGCGCCGGCACGCTGGGCCTGCTCATACCGCCCTCGATCATCATGATCGTGTACGGGGTGGCGGCGGACGTATCCATCGCCAAGCTGTTCATCGCCGGCATCCTGCCCGGACTGCTACTGGCGGTGCTGTTCATGGGCTATATCGCCTGGTGGGCGATCCGCAATCCGCGGGACGTACCCGCGGCCGATCCGGGCCTGTCGTTCATGGAAAAGCTGTCGCGCTCGCGGCACTTGATCCCGGTGATGCTGCTGATCGGAGCCGTGCTGGGCTCCATCTACACCGGCATCGCCACCGCGACGGAAGCCGCGGCGGTCGGCGTGGTGGGCGCCCTGATCCTGTCGGCGCTGCAAGGCTCGCTCAACCGGTCCACCTTCATGCAATCGCTGCTGGGCGCCACCCGGCTGTACTGCATGATCGCGCTGATCCTGGCGGGCGCGCAGTTCCTGACCCTGGCGATGGGCTACATCGGCCTGCCGCGCGCGCTAGCCGAATGGATCGGCAGCCTGGGCCTGTCCCAGTTCGGGCTGATCCTGGCGCTGATGGTGTTCTTCATCGTCCTGGGCTGCTTCCTGGACGGCATCTCCATCGTGGTGCTGACGATGGGAGTGCTGCTGCCGACGGTGCAGGCGGCCGGCATCGACTTGATCTGGTTCGGCATTTTCATCGTGTTCGTTGTGGAAATGGCACAGATCACGCCGCCCGTAGGGTTCAATCTGTTCGTTCTTTCCGGCATGAGCGGCCGGGAATTGCCCTACATTGCGCGCGCCTCGCTGCCGATGTTTTTCCTGATGACCGTGGCCGTGCTGCTGCTCTATTTCGTGCCGGGCATCGCGACCTGGCTGCCGCTGCACATGACCCTGTAGGCCCGCCACGCGGCAAGCAAAAGCCCCGTTCCTGGAACGGGGTTTTTTATTGGGCGGCGCGGCTCCTTCCACCCGTCGCCTGTTTCGGCGCTCTGTAAACCCGGGAAAACGCCGACCGAATCCCCCCCCTGTTCCGCTTCCAACTTTTTTAGAATCCCCAGGCGCCCATGCGCCCTATCGGCATGGCGCGCATGTGCAACCGAGGCTGCCGCCCGGACCCGCGCTCATCCGAAGCGTCGGAGCGGCCGCCCACCGCCTGGCAACCCGCCATGCGCAACAAGCCGGGCCACAAGCCTGGCGCAACTAAAACAGCTACACCTGGAGGAGCCCGCATGAAACGCATGACCTTATCCCTTGCCCTCGCCGGCCTTGGCCTGGCGGCCGGCACGGCCTCGGCCGAAACCAGCGTCACCCTGTACGGCATCGCCGACGTCAGCATCCGCTACCTGAGCACCAGTTCGGGCGCGGTCGGCGAAGACGGCAGCCGCGTGTCTATGGAGAACGGCGCCATTTCCAACAGCCGCTGGGGCCTGCGGGGCTCGGAAGACCTGGGCGGCGGCAACCGCGCCTTCTTCCGCCTGGAAAACGGCATCAACCTGCAGAATGGCAGGGGTTCGGACACCACCAAGGCATTCAGCCGCCTGGCCTACGTGGGCCTGGATGGCGGCCAGATCGGTACCTTGACGCTGGGCCTGCAGAACACCCCGATGTTCGACCTGCTGGCCGACTACTTCGATCCGCTGACCGTGGGCAACTACGATCAGAACGCCTGGCTGCCCGCCGCGATGTCCCGGGTGCGCACGAACAACATGACCAAGTACGCCAATACGTTCGGCGATCTGTCCGTCGTGCTGTCATGGGCCAACGGCGAAGACTGGGACGACCACAAGGCCGGCCAGCAATACGGCGCCAGCCTGCGCTACACCATCGGCCAGCTGGGCCTGGGCGCGGCCTACCAGCAGACTTACGACGGCACGGACTCCGACCTGCGCCAGCGCGTCTGGAACCTGAACGCCTCCTATCAGTTCGACGGCGCCAAGGTATTCGCCGGCTACTACAACGGCCGCGACGAAACCGGCTGGGTGAACGGCGTCATGGGCGGAACCACCACCGCCAGCCTGGACCGCAAGGACAACGGCTATTTCGCCGGCGTGACGTGGCAGGCCACGCCGCGCTGGGCCATCACCGGCGCCGCCTACTACGACCAGAGCAAGAACGTCGTGGAGGAAGGCGACAAAGGCAAGCGCTACGCGCTCGTCGCCGTGGCCGAGTACGCGCTGTCCAAGCGCTCGCAACTGTACGGCACCGTCGACTGGAACAAGGTCAGCGACGCCGCCAGCGGCGAAATCGCCGGCAAGAGCAACCAGCTAGGCGCGGCGGTGGGGTTCAGGCATATTTTCTAACCGCCTTTTCTATACTCCGTGTGTCAGACACCCTTACCTATACCCCGTGTGTCTGACACCCTTACGAGACACCCGTCCCATTGGCAGACCCCATCCTGGGTGTCTGACACCGGCTGACTTTGAATGCCGTCCATTCAGATACAGCCGGTGTCAGACACCCGGGAACGCCTGCTTCAGCTTTACCGGCGTTTCGTAAGGGTGTCAGACACTCGGAGTATCGGGCTTCGGTGTCAGACACTCGGAGTATCGGGCTTCGGTGTCGGACACTCGGAGTATTTACATTCCCAAATAAGCCTTCCTCACCTCATCCGAGGCCGCTAACTCGGCGGCTTCGCCCGACAAGGCCACGCGGCCGCTTTGCATCACGTAGGCGCGCGCTGCGACTTCCAGCGCCTGGGCCATGTTCTGCTCCACCAGCAGCACCGACAGCCCATCATCGCGGTTCAAGGCCGCCAGCGCGTCGAATACCTGTTCCACCAGCAAGGGCGACAGGCCCAGGCTGGGCTCGTCGATCAGGAGCAGGCGTGGGCCGCTCATCAGCGCCCGGCCGATGGCCAGCATCTGGCGCTCGCCTCCGGACATCGTGCCCGCCATCTGCTCGCGCCGCTCCTTCAAGCGCGGAAACAGCGCATAGACGCGGTCCAGCCGCTCGCGGTAGACCCGTTCATCGCGCACGGTGTAGGCGCCCAGGCGCAGGTTCTGCTCCACCGGCTGGCGCGCAAACACGCGGGCGCCTTCCGGAATCATGGAGATGCCCTGCGTCACCAGCTTGTCCGGCGACGTGCCGGTAATGTCCCGCCCTTCGAAGATCACGCGGCCTTCCTTGGGCTTGACCGAGCCCACGACGGCCATCAAGGTGCTGGACTTGCCCGCGCCATTGGCGCCCAGCAAGGCGGCGATCTCGCCCGGCCGGACTTCCAGCGACAGGCCGCGCACCGCCTGCACGCCGCCGTAGGCCACGCTCAGGTTCTCGACTTTCAGCATCGCATCAGGCACGGTGCTTTCTCCCCAGATAGGCTTCGATGACGGCGGGATCGCGTACGATCTCCTGCGGCGCGCCCTCGGCGATCGTCTGCCCGAAGTTCAGCACCAGCACCCGCTGCGCCAGGCGCATGACCACCTCCAGCACGTGCTCCACAATGATGAGCGTGACGCCCGCGGCATGAATGCCGCGCAGGATCTCGGCCAGCGCGATGGCCTCGGCCGGATTGAGGCCGCCGGCCACTTCGTCCAGCAGCAGCATGCGCGGCTCCGTGGCCAGCGCGCGCGCGAGTTCGACCTGCTTCTGCCCGGCCACGTTGAGCTCGGCCGCGCGCACGCCGGCGCGGTCGGCCAGCCCCACCAGTTCCAGCACCCGGGCGGATTCCCGGCGGGCATCGGGCAGCCGCGGATGGCGCAGCAGCGCGCCGACCATGGCGTTCTCCAGCACCGTCATCTGCCCGAAACTGCGGGGAATCTGATAGGTGCGGACCAGGCCCATCGCCGCCACCTGTTCCGGCCGCCTGCCGATCATCGATTGGCCGTCGAAGGTCACCGTGCCGGAGGTGGGCTCGTGATGGCCCACCAGGCCATTGAACAAGGTGCTCTTGCCCGCGCCATTGGGGCCGATGATGGCAACGATTTCGCCGGCGTCGACGGACAGCGAAATGTCCTTGTTCGCCACCAGGCCGCCGAATCGCTTGGTCAGGTTCTTAACGTCCAGCAGAGCCACGGCGCCTCCTCAATGTAACCAGTCCGCCCGGCAGGAACAGCGTGACCAGCAGAATGGCCAGGCCGAAAACCAGCAGGTCCAGCCCCATGCCCGAACTGCCCCACAGCACGCGCGTGCCTTCGGACAGCGGCAGCAGCACCGCCGCCCCCAGCCAGGGCCCTACCAGCGTGCCCACGCCGCCCAGGATGGTCACCAGCACGACCTGCACGGACATCGTCAGATTGAACATGGACTCCGGATCGATGAACCCGACGTACATGGCGAAGAAGCCGCCCCAAACGCCGGTCATGCCGGCGGAAATCACGAAGGCCAGCATCTTGTAGCGGTCTGCCGGCACGCCCAGGCTGCGCGAAGCAGCCTCGTCGCCGTTGATCGCGCGCCAGTAGAACCCGGTTTTGGAATGCACCAGGAAGAACGTGGCGCAGAAGGTCAGGAACGCCAGCCCCACGGCGATCAGGTAGTACGGCACCTTGCTGCGGAACAAGAGCATCCAGGCGGCGTCCCCGATGGGCGCCTCCAGACCCACCGCGCCGCCCGCCCATTCCCAGTTGATCAGCAGCAGCAGGCCGATCTGCAGCAGCGCGATCGTGGCCATCGCGAAGTAATGGCCGGACAGCCGCAGCGTGGGCCCGCCCACCAGCCAGGCCAGCGCCGCGCTGATCAGTCCGCCCAGCGGAATGCCCACCAGCGGCGTGAGCTTCAGGTGATGCAGCAGCAACAAGGTGGTATAGCCCCCCACTCCCACGAACACGCTGTGGCCGAAGGAAATCCGCCCCAGGAAGCCGCCGACGAGGTTCCAGCACGCGCCCAGCGCGCCGAACATGATCGCCAGCAGCAGCACCTGCAGGGTGAAAGCGTCCGTCACTGCCAGCGGCACCAGCGCCAGCGCGATGGCGGCCACGGCCGCCGCCGCGACCGGCCACTTCGGCAC
This sequence comes from Achromobacter agilis, assembly GCF_900496965.1. GTDB lineage: Bacteria > Pseudomonadota > Gammaproteobacteria > Burkholderiales > Burkholderiaceae_B > Achromobacter > Achromobacter agilis. The sequence continues at coordinate 139,083 of NZ_UFQB01000011.1, read as the reverse complement.
GCCCGAGGACGCGGTATCGATTTTCTGTGTCGTCTGCATCTGTCACCACCGTCCGAACAGGCCGCGCGGCCGATACCAGAGAACCAGGATGAACAGGATGTACACGCTCACGGTCTTCATCGCCGGCGCAACGAAGTAGCCGGTCATGGCCTCGATGATGCCGATCAGGATCCCCGCGATAAACGCGCCCGGCAGCGAGCCGAAGCCGCCCATGCACACCGCGACGAACGCCAGCAGGCCGAATACCGTGCCCACCGACGGGAAGACGTAGAAGAAAGTGGTCAGCAAGGCGCCGGCCAGGCCAACCGCCGCGCTGCCCAGCATCCAGACCTGGGCGTTGACGCGGTCCGGGGAAATGCCCACCAGCGCGGCCACCTGGCGGTCTTCCGCCACCGCCTGCAGGGCATGGCCCCAGCGGGTGCGGTACACCAGCACGAACAGCGCCGCGACGACCACCAGCGCGATCAGGCCGGTGACCACCTGCGGCCGTCCCAGCGAGATGCCCGCCACCGTGACGCTGCCGGACACGAGCGTGTCGGGCAGGCTGCGGTAGTCGGGGCTGAAGGCGATGAAGGCAATCTGGCGCAACACCAGCCCCAGCCCGAAGGTGGCCAGGATGACCGCCATCGCGGGCCCCTTCTGCAGACGCCGGATGATCAGCGCGTAGGTCAGGAATCCGACGAAGGCGAGCACGACGGCCACCAGCGGCGCCGACAGCGTCGGGTCGATGTGGCCAAGGGTATAGAGCCAATAGGCGGCATACATGCCCAGCATCAGGAATTCGCCGTGGGCGAAATTGATGACGTCGGTAATGCCCCAGATCAGCGCCAGCCCCACCGCCACCGCGGCATAGATCAGGCCGTTGAACAGGCCTGCCGAGAGAGCTTCGAACATGGAGTGCTCCTGCGGGGGCCCCCTCGGCCCGCCGCGTCAGGCTGAGGGTTACTTCCAGGCGAACGGCAGCGTGGGCAGGCTCTTGTCCGTGCGGAATTTTTCCGGCCATACCGTCTGGTAGGACGCCCCCTTCAGCTCCAGGATCAGGCCCGCGCCCTTGGTGTTCTGGCCCTTGGCGTCGAACTGCACGCCGGCCCAGGGCATGGCGACCTGCGCTTCGCCCAGGTCGGTCGCAGCAAGCGCCTTGCGGATGGCTTCCGGCTCGGTCGTACCGGCCCGGTTGATCGCGTCCGCCAGCACCAGCACGCCTTGCATCGAGCGCGCGTTGTTGCCGTTCAGGTCCTTGCCCGTCTTGGCCTTGTACATATCGTTGATCTTCTTCAGGCCGGCCTTCGAGGCCGCGACGTCATTGCCCCACACGTCGCGCGTGAGCACGCCCTGCACCTGCGGCCCGACTTCCTGCACGAAGCGAGAATCGATGAAGCCCGCGTCGTTGGCCAGCAGCACCGGCGGCGCGTACTTGCTTTCGCGCATGGTGCGCACGAACAACATGGCGTCGGAGGTGTAGCTGGCGAAGATGGCCACGTCGGGCTTCGCCGCGGCCAGCTTCTGCACTTCCGCCGTCACCGAGGCCGAACCCGCGCTGTAGGCGATGTTGGCGACCAGCTGGCGCTTGTACTGCTTGGCGAACTTGTCGACCGCCTTGTAGGTGTTCACGCCGAAGTCGGTGTTCTCGTACACCACGGCGATCTTGGCCGTCGGCACCGCCTTCACGCCGTCCAGGAACTGCATCATGTTCTCGACGAAGGTATCGTCGTTGGGCGAGGTGCGGAAGAACCACTTGTAGCCGCGCTCGGTCAGGTCGGGGCTGCTGGATTCGCCGTTCACGTAGGGGATGCCGCGCTGCTCGGCGATGCGGCTGGCCGTCTTGGTCACGGCCGACTGGTAAGCGCCGGTCAGGGCCACCACCTTCTCCTGGTCGATCAGGCGCTGAGCGTCGGCCAGGCCCACTTCGGGCTTGCCCTGGGAATCGCCGAACACCACCTCTATCTTCGCGCCGCCCAGCTTGGCCAGCCCGCTGCCAGCGGCCAGCGGGATGCCCTCCAGTTCGGGGTGCGGATTGTTGATGATGTCGACCGCCAGTTCGATGGCCGCCTTGATTTCCGAGCCGGTCGACGCAAGCGCGCCGGACAGCGGATAGATGGCGCCGATACGCACGGCCTTTTCCTGCGCTTGGGCGGGCACGGCGGCCAACAACGCCAGACTCGCGGCGACACCCGCAATGAGCTTCATCTTCATTACTAGACTCCTGGATTGATCCGGCTAGGTGAGAAAACAAATGCAAACGCACGGGCCGCGGCGCGCCAGGCAGGCACGCGCGGACTCGTATCGGCCCGGCCCCCTCCGGTCGGGAGCAGCCAGGCCCTGAACTGTTGTCGCCATTTCCCCTTGTCCTTTAATGGATCGTTTTGGTGGCACAACCGGTACTGCTGGAACTGCCTGTTCCCGCCGCCGGCCGCGCTTGACGCGCGGTATGGCGGCGGCGCGGTCAGAACACCGCCATCCTGCTATTGACGAGATCCGTGACCAGCATGTGGCCCGGGGCGTGGGTAATGCAGAATTCCGGACGCACCGACGCGACCACGGACTGGGGCGTCACGCCGCAAGCCCAAAACACCGGCATCTCGCCTGCCCGTATCTCCACGGGATCACCATAGTCCGGGCGGCCGATGTCGGCAATCCCGATCAACGAGGGGTCGCCGATGTGCACCGGCGCGCCGTGGACCGAGGGAAAGCGCGAAGTGACCTGGATCGCGCGGATGGCGTCGGCCGCCTTCAAGGGACGCATCGAAACGACCAGCGGGCCGCTGAAGGCGCCCGCGGCGTGGGTCGGGATGCTGGTGCGGTACATCGGCACGTTGCAGCCCTGCTCGATATGGCGCACGGGCAAGCCGTTGTCGAGCATGGCCTCTTCGAACGAGAACGAGCATCCGATCAGGAACGACACCAGGTCATCGCGCCAGATGTCGCGCACGTCGGTGGGTTCGGCCACGAGTTCGCCGTTCTTCCAGACGCGGTAGCGCGGGATGTCGGTGCGGATGTCGATGTCGTGGCCCAGTTCCGGCAGCGCGGGATCGCCCGGCTCGGACATGGCCAGCAGCGGACAGGGCTTGGGATTGCGCTGGCAGAAATGCAGGAAATCTGCCGCCAGCGCGCGCGGCAGGATCGCCAGGTTGGCCTGGACGTGGCCGGGCGCCAGGTTCGCGGTGGGGCCGGTCAGCTTGCCGCTGCGCGCATCCAGCCGCGCCTGCCGGGCCAACTCCACGCTGCCGCGCGCCCCAGGATTGGAAACCATGACTACCCCTTTTGATGACGATGTCGATACGGGGCATTGCACAGGAACCGCGGCCAACCGTCCAATCACAAGTTGCGATAAACCCCGATCAAAATTCCTTATCAGGGTTATGCCGGATGGCGCAGCGCCTCTTCGCGGGCAATCTGCTGCGCGGCCTCGGCCACGGCGCGCGGAATCTGGCTGTCCGGCCCCTGCATCCAGCAGGCCGTGTAATGCAGCGGCGGCAAGGCCGGCGCCTTGACGTCGAGGATGCGCAGTTCGCCCCGCGCCAGCTCTTTCTGGAGAATCACCGGCGCGATGACGGCCGTGCCGATGCCGTCCTGCGCCATCCGCACGATCACGCTCAGCGCGGAGCTGCCGTACATCCGCGGGGCTTCGACGCCGGCCTGCTGCAGCAGCTGGCGCACGGCGCGGTGCGGGTCGGTGGTGGAGGAATACGTGATGACGGGCCATTCGGCCAGCCGTTTCAGGGCAATGGGCTGGCGCCCTACCTTGAGCTTGGGGCTCGCCACCCAGTGCAGCGGGTAGTTGCACAGATAGAGGTTTTCGATGCGCGGCTCTTCCATGGGCCCAAGCAGGAACGCCAGGTCGATCTGGCGCGACGCCAGCTGCGTCTTGAGCATCGTGGTCGTGTCCACCTGGATCTCGACCATCAACGCCGGATAGGCGTCGTGCAGGTACTCCATCAGGGTGGGCAGCCAGGTGTGGACGATGGTTTCGGACACCCCGAGCCTGAGCGTGCCGCTCATGACGCTCTTGGCGCGCGCCGCCTCCTGCATGTCGCGCCGCATCTGCAGCATGCGCTCGGCATGCGACAGCAGCTCTCGCCCCTTGCCTGTCAGCTTGATGCCGCGGGTATCGCGATCGAACAGCCGGACGCCCAGGTCGGATTCCAGCGAGGCGATGCGCTGGGAAATCGCGGGCTGGGTGGCGCTGAGTTTTTCAGCCGCCGCGCGGAAGCCGCCCAGCGTCGCCACCCAGAAGAACGTCTCGATATTACGCAGATCGATCATGGCACCGCGTCCGGCTATGGAGCCGTCATCTTAGCGCCTGCCGGCCGTCAATGGCCCGCGAGCAGTTCCTCGACCGACAGGCCGATCGCCAGGATACGGCGGTCTGCGCCGTTGCTGCCGGCGATCATGAAACCGACCGGTGCCGTGCCCGCCGCCTGGCAAGGCAGCGACAATGCGCAGCCATCCAGGAAATTGATCAGCGTGGGGTTGCGCAGGATCAGTCCGTTGGCGGCGTAGTAGGCATCGTCCGACGCCTGCAGATCGGCCACCGCCGGCGCCACGATGGGCGTGGTCGGCATGATCAGCGCGTCGTAGCCGGCAATGCGGCGGTCCACTGCGGCGACCCACGCCTCGCGGGCATCGAGCAGGTCCAGGTAATCGGCCGCGCTCATGTCCTTGCCCCGCATGATGCGCGAGACTACCCGCGGATCGTAACGCTTGCCGGCGCGCGCGATCAGATCGCGGTGCCAGGCCCAGGCCTCGGCGGCGGTGAAGCCGCCCTTGGCGTTGATGGCCGACAGCTCGGCGAATTCAGGGATGGAGATCTCGTCGACCAGCGCGCCCGCGTCCTTCAGCCGGGCGACCGCGGCCGCGAAGCTCTCGGCCACATGCTTGTCCATCGCGTCCAGCGCCAGCGTGGCCGGGATGGCCAGGCGCAGGCCGCGCAACGGCATCGGCTCCGGGGCCGGGCCGCCGTCGCCCGACAGGATGGAGTCCAGCTCGGCGCAGCAGCGCACGCTAGCGGCGATCGGGCCGATGGAATCCAGGTTGGCCGACAGCGGCAGCACGCCGGCCATGGAAACGCGCCAGGCGCTGGGCTTGAAGCCGGTCAGCCCGCAAAGCGCGGCCGGAATGCGCACCGACCCGCCCGTGTCCGAACCGATGGCCGCGGCCGACATGCCGTCGGCGACGGAAACCGCGGCACCCGAGGACGAACCGCCGGGAATGCGCCCGGTGGCGCGGTCGTAGGGATTCAGGGGCGTGCCGTAATGGGGGTTGATGCCCAGGCCGGAATAGGCGAATTCCGTCATGTTGGTGCGGCCGATGATGACCGCGCCCGCGGCGACCAGGCGCTGCACGACTTCCGCGTCGGCGTCGGCCGCCGGCTCGCCTTCGCGCGCCACCGAGCCCGCCATCGTGGTTTCGCCCTCGATGTCGAACAGGTCCTTGATGCTGATGGGCAGGCCATCCACGGCCGAACGGACGATGCCCGCCGCGCGCAGCGTGTCGGACGCGCGGGCCTGCGCCAGCGCCGACTCGGCGTACAGGCGGGTGAAGACGCGGGCGCCCTCGCCCGCCTCGTCCTGGGCGCGTGCCAGGGCGGCTTCCGTCAGTTCCACGGAGCTCACGCGGCCCTCACGCAGGGCCAGATTCAGATCATTCAGGGTCGAAACCATAGTCATCCTAGTGCCGTCGGGCGGCATAAGTGCGAATCGGCGCGTCCGGCTTGGACGCGCCTGGCGATCAGCGCCGGGGGCCGGGCTCAGGCCACCACGGGAAGCGTCTCGACATGATAGCGGTGACGCAGGCTGCGCTGGCGGCGCGGATCGTGCAACTCCATCGTGAAGTCGGCAGACGGGCGGATTCCGCCGATCGCGCCGACCGTGCCGCAGGTCATGCCGGCGCCTTCGGGCAGCACGGCCGTGCCGCCGGTGTAGCCGGCGATCAGGTCCTGCGGCGTGCGCAGGGAGGCAAGCGGGCCTTCCTGGTACAGGACTTCCACGCCGTTCTCGACGATGTACGAGCGGATGACCAGTTCGTCCCAGTAGTCCGCCACGTCGGCCAGCCGCCAGGCGCTCGTTGCCACAGGCTTCACGCAAACCTGCTTGGACATCGCCACGCTGTAGGTTTCGAGCTTGCGATCGGTATGGTCCGAGGCAATGCTGACGTACATCTCACCATCGACCGAGAACACGAAGGTCTCGACTTCGCCCGAGGACTCCTCGCCCAGCGCCTGCACGGTCTCGTCCTGGGTCAGCTGGTTGTCGGCGATGCGGTAGTACAGCGGCACGCTGCTGGGACGCGGCACCCCGATGGCGGCCAGCTCTTCGATATGGTGCTCGATGGCGGCCATGTCGCGGCCGGCCCAGCCGGCAACGATCACGGTGTTGAAGTCGACTTCGACCTGACGGGGCTGGGAGTCTTCGATCTGGAATACGGCTTTCATATCTGTCCTGCGGAAACTAGGAGGTAAAGGACGCGGCGGCTCGCCGCGCCCGGGATGTGCATGAATGAATGGGCGTCAGCCGAACACGCGCGGCAGCCACAGCGCCAGGTCCGGCCAGAACGCCAGCAGCGCCAGCATCACGAACATGGCCGCGACGAACGGCAGGCTGCCCACGATCACGGCGTTCATGGACCCGCTCTTGCGCAGGCTCTGCACGACGAACAGGTTCAGCCCGACGGGCGGCGTGATCAGCGCGGCTTCGACCAGGATGATGATCACGATGCCCAGCCAGATGGGATCGAAACCCAGTCCGATCATGATGGGCGCCACGATGGGGATCGTCGTGATCATCATCGACAGCGTTTCCATGAAGCAGCCGAGCACCAGGTAGAACACCACCAGGATCAGCAGCATCCATCCGGGCGACAGGCCCAGCCCCGAGATCGATTGCGTCAGCGCGTCGGTCAGCCCGGTGGCGGACATCACGAAGTTCAGGAAGCTGGCCGCGATGACGATCAGCATGATCATCGCCGTGGACCGCATGGTGCCTTCCATGACCTCGCGCAGCATCGTCCACGTCAGGCGGCGGAACCACGCGGCCAGGACCAGCGCGCCCAGCACGCCCAGCGCGGCCGCCTCGGTCGGCGTCGCCAGGCCGGCGTAGATGGAGCCCACCACCAGGAAGAAGATGCCCATGGGCGGCGCCAGGTGCACCAGGCTGGTCAGCCGCTGGCCCCACGACGCCTGGATCTTCTTGCCGCCCCAGGACGGCTTGGCCACGCAGGCGATCACGACGGTCAGCATGAACAGCGCCGCCATCGCGAAACCCGGGATGATGCCGGCCAGGTACAGCTTGGGCACGGACGAGTTCGTCAGTACGCCGTAGATGACCAGGTTGATGGACGGCGGGATCAGGATGCCGAGGGTGCCTCCGGCCGCCAGGCTGCCCAGGAAGAGCGGCTCGTTGTAGCCGTACTTGCGGATCTGCGGAATGGCGACGGTGCCCACGGTCGCGGCGGTCGCCACGCTGGAGCCGGACGTCGCCGAAAACAGCGTCGAGGCGCCGATATTGGCGTGCATCAACCCGCCCGGCAGCCACGACAGCCACAAGCTCATCGCGCTGTACATGCGCTCGGCGAAGCCGGCGCGCAGCAGCACTTCTCCCAGCATGATGAACAGCGGGATCGCCACCAGCAGGAATTCGTTGTTGGTGCTCCAGGAAATCTCGCCGATCGCCCGCGACAGGGGCAGCATGGAGAACAGCGGGTCCAGGATCAGCCCCAGCACGCCCAGTGCCGCGCCCACCGGGATCGACAGGCCGATCAGTACCAGGAGCAGGATCAATGCGGTGGAAATCATGCGGCGTCTCCCCTTACCATGCGCTCGCCGGCGGCGGCTTCTTCGTCGGCCTCTTCCTGCGCCGAACGCACGCCGCAGATGTTCTTGACCAGTTCAAGGTCGCCCGTGACCAATGCCGCCGACGCGCGTGCCAGCATCAGGGCCACGGTGACGCACATCCAGGCCAGGCCCAGCACCCAGAGGCCCTGCGGAATCCACAGCGGCGTCGCCAGCGGCGTATTGGCCGTCGATTTCTGCATCCAGGAGGCCTGCACGACCTCGTAGGCGTAATAGGTCAGGTACACCATGAAAATGGCCATGGCCACCAAGGAGATCCAGTCCAGCACGGCGGCCACGCGCACCGGCATGTGCTGATAGAGCACGTCCACGCGCACGTTGGCGCGCTGCAGCGTGGCGAAGGCCAGCGCCCAGGAAGTGCTGATGGCGAAGGCGTAGCTCGACAGTTCGTCGGCGCCGCCCGTGGTGAACCCCAGGAATTTGCGGGCCAGCACGTCGAACGAGATCAGCAGGACGCTGGCCACCGTCAGCGCGCCGCCGGCCCAGACGGCCACGCGGGAAAAGCTCTCGGCGCGCCGCAAGATGCCGCCAAGCAGGCGGAAATGTTCGGATTGAGTCATGAAAAAACCTTTGCAGGGCAGGCTCATCGCCTCCCCGCCTATGTAATCAGCGCATCCCAGCGGGAGTAGTCAGCGCATCCCAGCGGGATGCCGCGGATCCGGCTCCGCCGGTCCGCAGGCATGCCCCCTGGGGGAAGCGCGAAGCGCTTCGGGGGCGAACTACTTCTTGGCCGTCACACCCAGCGTCTTGCCGATCGTGGCGTTGAAGTCGCTCACGCACTGGGCGGAGCAACGGGCGGCCCACTTCGGCAGCACGGCTTCCTGCGTGACCTTCTTGAGCAGTTCGCGGTCGGCGTCCGAGGGCTGGACCAGGACCATCTTGCCCTTGACGGGGTACGGGCACGCGGCGGCGCCCGTGTTGCAGTCATAGCCTTCCTGGGTCTGGCGCGCGGCGGCGTCCCAGATGTTGTCGACCAGCGTCTTCACGTTGGTCTGCAGGAACGCGCGCACGCTGGGATCCAGCTTGTCCCAGGCCTTCTGGTTCACGGCGTGGATCTGCTGGTTCCAGTTGATCGGCAGCGCGACCAGGTGCGTGGAAACCTCGTACCACTTGGCCGAGTAGCCCGACAGCGAACCCGTGATGGCGCAATCGACCACCTTGTTCTGCAGGGCCGGCACGACTTCGCCGAACGCCATGGTCACGCTGGAACCGCCCAGCGCCTCGACGAACTCGGCGGTGGTGCGGCTGCTGGTACGCACCTTCTTGCCCTTGATGTCGGCCAGGCCCTTGATCTCGGCGTTGCAGAACAGCACCTGGGCGGGATAGGTGGAGATACCCAGCAGCTTGACGTTGCTGCCTTCGCCGTACAGCTTGGCGTAGACCGGCTCGAAGGCGTCGGTCACGGCGCGCGCCGTCTTGGCATCGGGCGCCAGGCCAGCCAGGTCGATCGCTTCGTTGATGGGGTTGTCGCTGGCGAAATAAGCCAGCGTGGCGGTGCCGAACTCGACCACGCCCTGCGACATCAGGCGCAGCAGTTCGGGACCCTTCAGGCCCATTTCATTGAAGCCCTTGATCGTGGCCGTGACCTGGCCCTTGGAGAGCTCGGGGATCGTCTTGGTCCAGAACGGCTTTTCGTAGTCGTTATAGGCGGTCAGGTTGCTCAAGCCTCCCACGACCTTCAACTGGGTCTTGGGCAGGTCCTGCGCCTGGGCGGCGCCGGCCAGCAGGCTGGCGGCGACGGCGGCGAAAACTAGAGACTTCTTCATGGACAAAACTCCTAGCTGGCGGGATGGTATGCCGCGCGCGGGATCCCGTTATCCTCGTCGCGCGCGGATGGCTTATCGGGAAGTCAGGAGCCCGGCGGCGATCGTTGTTGACGCGCCGCCATTGCATCGTCCGGGCCCTGGGGCGTCCAATCGTATGTTGCGATACGGGGGTATAAATATTTCTTGGGTCTCGCCGGCCCGGCGCGTGTCGTTTTCGCCAAACGACGCGGCGGCGCGGCTTTGCGGGCAACTGTGCGGCCCGCCGCAGGGCTCCCGGATCTCCGGAAATAAAAAAAGGGACACTGTCTGCTGGGGAAAACACCTAGGAGCATATCCCCCCGGCGAAGCGCGTTCGGCCACCTCAGGGCGTGCCGTCCCCAGCCTGGGCGGCCACCTTCTGCGCCATTTGCGCAATCAGGCGCACGGCGTGGCTGTCGGGCCCCTGCACCCAGGTCGCCGTGAAACTCAGCTCCGGCAACGGGTCCGCCTCTACCCTCAGGATGCGCAGTTCGCCCCGCGCCAGCTCCTTGCCCAGGAACACGGGCGCGATGACGCTGGTGCCAATCCCGTCCTGGGTCATGCGCACCACCATCGACATCGACGCGCTGCCGTACATACGCGGCGCGCTCACCCCGGCCCGGGTCAGCATGTCGCGCACGACGCGGTAAGGCGCGCTGTTGGACGGATACGTGATGATGGGCAGCTTGCCGATCCGCTCCAGGGTAAGCGGCTCAGGTCCCAGGTCCAGCACCGGGCTGGCTACCCAGGCAAGCGGATAGGTGCACAGGGGCAGGTTCTCGACCCGGGCCTCCAGCACCGGACCCATCAGGAAGGCCAGATCGATCTGGCGCGACATCAGGTGCGAGCGCAGCACGTGGGTGGTGTCCACTTCGATCTCCAGCACCAGCGCCGGATACGTCGTGTGGATCAGTTCGATCAGCGTGGGCAGCCAGGTCTGCACGATGGTCTCGGCCACGCCGATGCGCACAGTGCCTGTCATGACGTTCTGTTCGCGCGCGGCCTCGAACATGTCGCGCCGCACCTGCAGCATGCGCTCGGCGTGCGACAGCAGTTCGTGCCCTTTGCCGGTCAGCTTGACCCCGCGCGCGTCGCGCTCGAAGAGGCGCACGCCCAGATCGGCCTCGAGCGAGGCGATGCGCTGCGATACCGCGGGCTGCGTGGTGTTGAGCTTTTCCGACGCGGCGCGGAAGCTGCCCAGCGTGGCGACCCAGAAAAAAGTTTCGATGTTGCGTAATTCGATCATGGCCCTGTTCCCCCGGCGCGATGAGCGTATCATGTCAGCCGCCCGCCGGTACCCAGGAACAGGGCCCCAAAATAAGGAGTTTTCCGATGACCCCGGCCGATAACGGTCGTCCGCGCTTTGGCGCGCCCGCCGCACGCGGCCCGATGCTCGGGGTGCTGCTGCTGGTGCTCTCGATGTGGACCCTGTCCTGTCTGGATGCCAGCGGCAAATGGGTCATGAGTGCGGGCGTACCGCTCCTGGTGCTGTCGTGGTTCCGTTACGCGGTGCATCTGCTGCTGGTGCTGGCCTTGGTGCTTCCCATGCGCGGGCTGCGCATATTGCGCAGCAACAAGCCGCGCGAACAGATCATCCGCGGCGGCTCGATGTTCCTGGCCACGCTGATGTTCTTCACGACCCTGAGCTACATTCCGCAGGCCGAAGCCACCGCCATCAATTTCCTGGCGCCGCTCCTGGTGCTGTCCGCCGCGCCCTGGATCCTGAAGGAACCCGCGCGCCTGTCTCGCTTCATCGCCGCCGGGGTCGCCTTCATCGGGGTCGTCATCGTGATCCGGCCGGGCGGCGGCCTGCATCCCGTCGGCACGATCTTCGGCCTGATCACCGCCTGTTGCTTCGCCGTGCAGTTCATCGCCACGCGCCGCGTCGCCGGCGACGATCCATTCACCTCGCTGATCTGGAGCGGCGCGGTGGGCACCGCCTTACTGACGCTTACCCTGCCCTTCATCCTGCCGCCCGCCCTGCCCGTGCTGCAGGCGCTGTCGCCGCTGGACTGGGCGCTGCTGATTTCCACCGGCATCACGGGCGGCCTGGGCCATCTGTTCCAGATTGCGGCCTATCGCCGGGCCCCCGCCTCCACGCTGGCTCCCTTCATCTACTTGCAGATCATCAGCGCCACCTCGGTCGGCTGGCTGGTCTGGGGCCATTTCCCCGACGCGCTGACCTGGCTCGGCATCGCCATCATCTGCGCCAGCGGCATCTGCATCGGCGCGGTGGAATGGCGCCGCAGCCGCGCCCCGGCGGCGCCCCTGGCGGACGCGGGCGCCCGTTGACCGGACCAGAGGCGCCCCCGGGCGCCTCCCGTACAATGCGGGTCGCTCCCGCGCTTTGCGGCAAGCGCCCCTCCCCGGCATCCCCCGAATCGAGGCCCTCATGATCATCAAGCCCCGTGTGCGCGGCTTCATCTGCGTCACCACCCACCCCGTCGGCTGCGCCGCCAACGTCAAGAATCAGATCGACTACGTCAAGGCGCAAGGGCCGATAGCCGGCGGGCCCAAGCGCGTCCTGGTGCTCGGCGCTTCCACCGGCTACGGCCTTGCGGCGCGCATCAGCGCCGCGTTCGCCTGTGGCGCGCAGACCCTGGGCGTGTTCTTCGAACGCGCCCCCGAGGGCGGCAAGCCGGGCACGGCGGGCTGGTACAACACCGCCGCCTTCCACGAGCAGGCGCAGGCTGAAGGTCTGTACGCCACGAGCATTAATGGCGACGCCTTCTCGGACGAGATCAAGCAGAAAACCATCGAGGCCATCAAACGCGACCTGGGCCAGGTCGACCAGGTGGTCTACAGCCTGGCCGCGCCGCGCCGCACGCATCCGAAGACCGGGGAAATCTTCAACTCCACGCTCAAGCCGATCGGCGGCGCGGTCAGCCTGCGCGGCCTGGATACCGACCGCGAAGTCGTCAAGGAATCCGTGCTGGAACCCGCCACGCAGGCCGAGATCGACGCCACCGTCGCGGTCATGGGCGGCGAGGATTGGCAAATGTGGATCGACGCGCTGCTGGAGGCCGGCGTGCTGGCCGAAGGCGCCACCACCACGGCGTTCACCTACCTGGGCGAGAAGATCACCCACGACATCTACTGGAACGGCTCGATCGGCGCGGCCAAGAAGGACCTGGACCAGAAGGTGCTGGACATCCGCGCCAAGCTCGCCGCCCGCGGCGGCGACGCCCGCGTGTCCGTGCTGAAGGCCGTGGTGACGCAAGCCAGTTCGGCGATCCCGATGATGCCGCTGTACCTGTCGCTGCTTTTCAAGGTCATGAAAGAGCAAGGCACGCACGAAGGCTGTATCGAACAGGTTTACGGCCTGTACCGCGACAGCCTTTGCGGCCCGGCGCCGATCCTGGACGAGGAAGGCCGCCTGCGCGCGGACCGCAAGGAGCTCGACCCCGAGGTGCAGGCCCGCGTACAGGCGCTGTGGGGCCAGGTCTCGAGCGAAAACGTCTACCAGCTGACCGACTTCGCCGGCTACAAGCAGGAGTTCCTGCGCCTGTTCGGTTTCGACATCGACGGCGTGGACTACGAGGCCGACGTCGACCCCTCGGTGGAAATCCGCGGCCTGGTCTAGGGCCGCGTTACGCCAGCAGTTCCAGCAGCCGGTCCAAGCCCCCTTCGTCGATCGCCACATTCACTTCCTGGCGCACGGCCGGCTTGGCCCGGTAGCCCACCGACAGGCCGGCGGCGCGCATCATCGGCAGATCGTTGGCGCCGTCGCCCACGGCGATGGCGCGCTCCGGCCCCACTCCCAGGGCCGCGCACACTTCCAGCAGCTTGCGGCGCTTTTCCTCGCCGTCGCAGATGTCGCCCCACGGCTGCGGCAGCAACCGGCCCGTCAGCCGGCCGTCGCGCACCTCCAATACGTTGGCGCGCACGTCGTCCAGGCCCAGCCGCACCCGCAGGCGGTCCGTGAAGCAGGTGAACCCGCCCGTCACCAGCAGGCAAGTTAGGCCGGCGGCCTTGCAGGCCGCGATCAGCGTCTCGGCGCCGGGATTGATGCGCAGCCGTTCCTGGTAGACCTCGTCCAGCGCGGCCTCCGGCATCCCGGCCAGGAGCGCCACCCGTTCCCGCAGGCTCTGCTTGTAGTCCACGATTTCGCCGCGCATGGCGGCCTCGGTCAGCGCCGCCACTTCGGCCTTCTTGCCCATCAGGTCCGCCATCTCGTCCAGCGTCTCGATCGAGATCAGCGTGGAGTCCATATCGAATGCGATGAGCTTGTAGCCGGACAGCGCGAGCGGCGGCTCGATGCCGCGCCAGTGCAGGCCGGGGGTCGTCGTGGGCAACAGCATGGGAAGGTCCTTGTCTATCCGGGTTGGGAAAGGTCGCGCCCTTGGGCGCAGAGCCAGTCTATGAACAATTGCGCCGAAGCCGCGGCCGGGCCGTCCGGCCGGTACAGCGCGTGGATGCCGGCGTTGGGCAGCTGTGGCTCCGCGAACAGCGGGCGCAGCCGGTCGGCGCGGATGTCGTCGTCCAGCAGGCACCAAGGGGCCAGCGCAATGCCCAGGTCGTTCATGGCGGCCTGCATGCACAGGAATTGATGGTCAAAGACCGGGCCGGGCAGCTGCGCCGGCACGTCCACTTTAGCCAGCGCGAACCAGCGCGGCCAGTGGTCCATGCCGCCGGATATCTTCAGCAGCGGATGCCCCAGGCAGTCGGCGGGCGCGGCCAGCCGGTTGCGCTCGATGAAGCGCGGCGATGCCACCGGCACGTGGAAGTCATCCAGGCAATGCACGCAGGCAAGCTCCGAATGCGCCATGTAGCCGTGGCGGATCAGCACGTCGCTGCCGGCGTCGCCGCCCCGGTCCAGGAACGGCCGGCCCTGCGTGGTCAGTTGCACGTCGATGCCCGGATGCCGCTCCTGGAAGGCCGACAGGCGCGGGATCAGCCATTTCATGGTCAGGGACGGCGTGGCGCACACGCGCAGCACGCCGCCGTACGCGGGCGATTTCAGCTTGGAGGTGGCCGCCGCGATGCGTTCCAGGCTGGCCTGGACCTCGGGGAAATACGCCTGTGCGCAAGGCAGCAGCGCGACGCCGCGCGCCTCGCGCGCGAACAGGGGCTGCCCCACATACTCTTCGAGGATGCGGATCTGCTGGCTGACCGCGCTGTGCGTGATGCTCAGTTCGTCGGCGGCCGCGGTGAAACTGCGCAGGCGCGCCGCGGCTTCGAACACACGCAAGGCCTTCAGCGGCGGCAGGCTGGGCCCCGCCATCTCAGTTGAAGGCCGCCCGGGCGCCAGCCTGGCGCCACGCTGTGCTGCTCTTTCCCACGTTTACCCTTGTCGTCTATTTATTGTCGGCGCGCCGCCCGGAAGCCGCGCGCCATATCCAGCCGCATTCTAGGGGATCGGCGGCCCGCCGACCTCTTAGAAAATCTAACGCCATGCCTTAAAAAACACTGCTGGTCGCCGGGCGGGCCCGTTCCTATGATGCCGACAACATCAGGCAGGAACCCAACATGGCATCAATCACGGTAGACGGGATCGTCAAGACCTTCGGCGGCCAGCAAGTGCTGCGCAATCTTTCCCTGCACATTCCGGACGGCGCGTTCTATACGCTGCTGGGCCCCAGCGGCTGCGGCAAGACCACGTTGCTGCGCTGCATTGCAGGTTTCTACGCGCCCGATGGCGGCCGCCTGCTATTCGACCAGGACGACGTGACCCACGTGTCCGCGCACCGCCGCGATATCGGCATGGTGTTCCAGGACTACGCCCTCTTCCCCGACAAGAGCGCCTTCGACAACGTGGCCTATGGCCTGCGCGCCCGCGGCGTGGCGCGGGCCGAGATCACGCGGCGCGCCAACGAGGCGCTGGACAAGGTGGGCCTGCTGGCGCTGGCCGACCGCTACCCCGCGCAGATGAGCGGTGGACAGCGCCAGCGCGTGGCCCTGGCGCGCGCGCTGGTGATCCGTCCGCGCGTGCTGCTGATGGACGAGCCCCTGTCCAACCTCGACGCCAAAATGCGCCTGCAGATGCGCGACGTGATCCTGGACCTGGTCCGCGAAGCCGGCATCACCACGGTATTCGTCACGCACGACCAGGAAGAAGCGCTGGCGATGTCGGACCGCATCGCCATCATGGACCACGGCAATATCGCCCAGCTGGGCACGCCCGAGGAACTCTATGGCACGCCGGTCAATGCCTACGTGGCGGACTTTATCGGGTCGGCCAACGTGATCCCCGTTCCGGCCCGCAACGGCCAGGCGGGCGCACCGGCGGGCCACGTCCGCTATGAACTCTGCGGCCTGGGTTTCGACGGCATGCAAGGCAGCGCGCAACTGGACCAGAACGGCGTGCTGATTGCGCGGCCGGAAGAGCTCGCCCTGATGGCGCCCACGCCCTACGTGCCCAATACGCTGCCGGGCAAGGTGCTGCGGCGGCAGTACCTGGGCTTCAAGACCGCCTACCGGATCGCCCTCTCGAACGGCGCCGAAATCCGCGTCGAGCTGCATGCCGGCAACATGGTGGCGCAGTTCCAGCCGGGCGAGGCCGTGCAGGTCCTGATCCCCGCCGACAGCCGCGTCGTCAACGCCTGAGGACGCGCACGCCATGAAAATCCAATGGTGGCCCTGGGGCGTCCTGACCGCGATCAGCCTGGCCCTGCTGCTGTTCTTCGTGCTCTATCCCCTGGGTGTCCTGTTCGGCAACAGCATCACGGGGCAGGACGGCGGTTTCTCGCTGGAAGGGTTCCGCGCCCTGCTGGCCGACTCGCAATACGTGGAGGCGTTCGGCAACACGCTGATCCTGGGCCTGGCCGTCACTACCTGCACGGTGCTGGTGGGCGTGCCATTCGCCTACATGGTGGCGCGCTACGACTTCCCGCTGAAGAACCTGGTGGCCATCCTGCCGGTGCTGACCATCGTGATTCCCGAGATCATCGTGGGCCAGTCCTGGCTGCTGATCCTGGGCAACAACGGCATCCTGACGAACCTGCTGGGCGATGCCGGCATCTCGCTGCCGTCGTTCTACGGCTGGACGGGCATGGTGTTCTCCATGACGCTGGTCTACTACACCTACATCTACCTGGGCGTGCTGGCCGCCCTGCGCGGCTTCGACGGGCAGCTCGAGGAAGCGGGCCTGAGCCTGGGAACGCCCCCCTTCCTGACCAAGCTGCGCGTCCTGGTGCCGGTACTGCTGCCCGCGGTGCTCGTCAACGCCCTGGTCGTCTTCACGCTGGTGGTGGGCAATTTCGCGCTGGCGATGCTGCTGGGCAGCCGCGTGCCGCTGTTGTCGGTCATGACGTACAACACCTTCGTCAGCGAGATGGGCGGCAGCCCGACGCTGCAGAGCGCGATGTCCGTGGTGTCCATCGCCATCGTCGCCATCGTGCTGTTCTTCCAGAAGCGCGTGGTCGAACGCAAGGTCTACACAATGACGCAGGGCCGCGCGCCCGCCGCCACGCGCGTGCGGTCCTGGACCGCGCTGCTCTACACCAGCGGCGTCGGCCTGGTGATCGCCATTTCCCTGCTGCCGCTCATCGTCGTCTTCATCGCGGCGTTCACCAAGACCAGCGGGCCGGTCATGCAATGGGGCCAATGGTCCCTGGCGAGCATGCAGCGCGCGGTGCACGGGGCGCCGGAGCCCATCCTGAATTCGCTGAAGTTCGCGTCGCTGGCCACTGTACTGGGCGTTGCCTTCGCGGTACTGGCCAGCTACCTGACCATCAAGAAGCGCAGCGCCTCAACGCAGGTGCTGGACTACATCGTGGTGCTGCCCCTGACGATCTCCGGCACGGTGCTGGGCATCGCCCTGGTGCAGACCTTCAATACCGGCTGGCTGGTGCTGGCGGGCACGTCCGGCATCATGGTCCTGTGCTACACGGTGCGGCGCCTGCCCTTCGCAGTGCGCAACGCCTCGTCGATGCTGTTCAACATTCCCGAGTCGATCGAGGAAGCCTCGATCAGCCTGGGCGTATCCCCGCTCATGACCTTCTTCAAGGTGGTCCTGCCCGCCATGAAGGCATCGATCATCTCGGCCGCCATCCTGATGTGGCTGACGACGATCTCCGAGCTGTCGGCCTCCATCGTCGCCTACAGCGGCGGCCTGGAGACGATGCCCATCGCCATCTTCCGACAGGTGGACGGCGGCAGGCTGGGCATGGCGTCGGCCTACGGCGCGGCGCTGGTCACGGTGATCGTGCTGCCCATCATCGTGTCGGTCAAGGCGTTCCGCATCAAGCTGTTCTCCGGCAAATAACCCACTCGCACAGAGGCTACCCATGCAACTCAAGCACCTCCTTCAGTACAGTGTCCTGGCCGCGGCCCTGGCAACGGGCGTCGCCCACGCCCAGAACGTCGTGCTCTATTCGTCCAACAACACGGAGACGATCGAAACCGCGCTGGAAGCAGTGAAGAAGCATGCGCCCAAGCTGAACGTCCAGCCCGTCACGGGCGGCACCGGCACGATGATGAAGCGCATCGAGGCCGAATCGCAGAACCCGCGCGGCGACCTGTTCTGGAGCGGCGGCTTCGGCACGCTGGGCGCCTACCGCCAGCACCTGCAGCCCTACCGCCCCGCCGACCTGGACAAGATCCCGGCCGAGTTCCGCGGCCCGGACGACCTGTGGGTAGGCACGAACGTGCACGTCATGGTGATGATGGTCAACGAACGCCAGCTCAAGGGCCTGCCCGCCCCCGCTACGTGGTCCGACCTGATGCAACCGCAATGGAAGAACAAGTTCGCGATCACCGATCCGTCCAAGAGCGGCACGGCCTACATGCTGGTATACGGCCTGTACAAGCAGTTCGGCCAGGCCGGCCTGGACAAGATCGCGGCGAACGCCGTCGTCACCGCCTCGTCCGGCACCACCTACAAGGGCGTGGCGGCGGGCGAGTACGCCGTGGGCATGACGCTGGAATACGCCGCGCAGGAATACGTGGCGGGCGGCCAGAAGGAAATCAAGCTGGTGTATCCGTCCGAGGGCAGCTATCTGGCGCCCGAAGGCATGTTCATCATCAAGGGCGCGAAGAACCAGGACGCCGCCCGCGCGCTCTACGACGGCCTGCTGAGCAAGGAGTCGCAGGAGGCCCAGCTGGTGAAGAATTTCCGCCGCCCGACGCGCACGGATGTGGCGGTGGCCAGCCTGACCACCCTGCCCGACCTGAAGACCATCAAGATCTTCCCCGTCAGCCAGGAAGCCGCGGCCAACGAGTACGAAGCGGTGGTGGCGGCCTGGAATCAGGCGGTCGCCAAGGCAAAATAGGGGTTGCCCCCCACGCCGCGCCCGCTGCGCGGGCTTGCTGCCCGCGAGCGGGGCTGGCCCGCCTTGGGGCGGGCCGGCTATGTGGAGGCCCCCACGCTGCGCATGCTACGCATGCTTGCTGCCCCCCACGGGGGCTGGCCCGCCTTGGGGCGGCCCGGCGGCGGGCCGGCCATTCTTGCGGGGGTTATTCCAAATGGGTTTGGGCGCCGTTGACCATCCGGCCGGCGGCGAGCACCAGTTGGCGCCCGCAACGGGCGGCCAGCTGGGGATCGTGGGTCACGAGGACCAGCGTCGTGCCGTGCTCGCGGTGCAGATCGAACATCAGGTCGATGACGGTCACGCCCGTGGCCGCGTCCAGGCTGCCGGTGGGCTCGTCGGCGAACAGCAGGTCCGGCTGCACCACGAAGGCGCGCGCGAGCGACACGCGCTGTTGCTCCCCGCCCGACAGGGTGCGCGGATAATGATGCAGGCGGGCGCCCAGCCCCACGCGCTCCAGCATGGCCTGTGCCGCCTCGCGCGCCGATTGGCCGGCGAGTTCCAGCGGCAGCATCACGTTTTCCAGCGCAGTCAGGTTAGGCAATAGCTGAAAGGACTGGAACACGAATCCCACATGGTTGGCGCGCAGGCGCGCGCGGCCGTCCTCGTCCAGCGAGAACAGGTCCTGCCCGGCCAGGCGCACACTGCCCGTGCTGGGAACATCCAGCCCCGCCAGCAGTCCCAGCAAGGTGGACTTGCCCGAACCGGAGCTGCCGGTGATGGCCACCGCGCTGCCGGCCTCGACCGTAAAATCAATCCCTTCCAGGATAGACAGCGTCCCGCCGGCATCGGCCACCCGCTTGCCCAGCCCTTTCACCTCGATCGAATTCTTGCTATCCATGCGCCTATTTTCCCGTCTGCTTCTCGTATCCGCCCTGGCGGCCGCCATCGTGGCGCCCGCCCACGCTCAGACCGCCGCGGCGGCCCAGGGTTCCGCGCCGCGCACCGTGCTGGTCCTGGGCGACAGCCTGTCCGCCGAATATGGCATCAAGCGCGGCACCGGCTGGGTGCCGCTGCTATCGGCCCGCGTGTCCGAACAATACCCCAACTATCGCGTCGTCAATGCCAGCATCAGCGGCGACACGACCAGCGGCGGCGTCGCCCGCCTGCCCGCGCTGCTGCGTCAGCACGCGCCGGCCATAGTGGTGTTGGAGCTGGGCTCGAACGACGCACTGCGCGGGCTGTCGCTCAGCATGACGGAGCAAAACCTGCGCACCATGGCGCAGGCCGCCCGCAAGGCCGATGCCACGGTCCTGATCGTGGGCATGCAGATCCCGCCCAACTACGGCCGGGACTACACCCAGCGCTTCGCGCAGGTGTTCCCCACGGTCGCCAAAGACGAAAACGCCCGGCTCGTGCCCTTCCTGATGGAAGGTATCGCAACGAACCGGGCGATGTTCCAGGCCGACGGCATCCATCCGAATGAGGATGCCCAGCCCAAATTGCTGGACAACGTGTGGCCGACGCTACGGCCACTGCTGGACTAGGGCCCGGCGGGCGCCCAAGGGCGCCCCGCGGGCCCTGAGGATCAGCCGGCGGCCGGCTGATCGCCGCGAATGACCTCGGCGGCGGCAGGCAGCACCTGCACTTTGTACTCTTCGCGCAGCATGCGGATCATCGCTTCGTTCTCGGCCTGTCCCCAGGCGCCCGACAACTGCTGCGCCAGGCGTTCCTTGTCGGCCGGATCGACCTTGCCGGCCTCGACCTTCTCCAGGCGCACCAGCGTGTAATCAGCGCCCGACTGCACGCCCGTATAGGCGGGCAGCGTGCCGGCCGGCAGGCGCATCACGGCGTCCAGCACCGGGCGCGGCAGTTCGTTGGGATCCTGGCGCGACACGGTCAGCGGCGCGGCGAAACCTTCCGGCGCGGCAGCCGGGTTGGCCTTGTCCGCGGCCAGCGCGGCCTCGCCGGCCTGCTTGGCGGCTTCCGCCGAGCGCTCGTCCTGCAGCCTGGCGCGGATCGACTCGGTGACCTTGTCCAGGGGCGGCACGTGCGCCGGCTCGACAGCGGCGACGCGCACGGCCAGCATGGTGTCGGGCGACAGTTCGATCACGCCGGAATTCAGCTTTTCGCGCAGCACGTCGGGCGAGAACAGCACCTGGCGCACGCGGGGGTTGTCCAGCAGCGCGGCGTCGGGGCTGTCGGCGGCCGAGCCCGGGCCGGCCTTGTCGGCGGGCAGCAGGCCTTCGCGGGTCACGCCGGACGCGGTGCGCAGCTTCAGGCCGACCGCGTCGGCCGCGGGCTGCAGGCTGTCGCGCTGGTCATAGACCTGCTTGTTCAGCGTGCTGGCCATTTCCGAGAAACGCACGGCGGCGATCTGCTTACGGACTTCGCCGGTGATCTGGTCCTTGACCTCGGCCAGCGGCTTGACGGCGGCGGGCTGGATCTCGGTAACTTTGACGATGTGCAGGCCGGACGGGCTTTCGATCACGCCCGACACCTGGTCCTTGGCCTGGCCGAAAATGGCCTTCTCCAGCGGACCGGACAGCATGCCGGGAGCCAGCCAGCCCAGGTCGCCGCCATTGGCGGCCGAACCGGCATCCTGCGAATTCTTGCGCGCCAGCTCGGCGAACTGCGCCGGATCGGCGGCGGCCTGCCGGGCCAGGTCTTCGGCCTTGACGCGGGCGGCCTTGCGAGCCTCTTCCGAGGCGCCGGGAGCCAGCTCGATCATGATGTGGCTGGCACGGCGGCGCTCGGGCTGGCCGAAGCGGTTCTTGTTCTGCTCGTAATAGGCGGCGAGGTCCTCGTCCTTGACCTGCACGCCCTGCGTGGCGGCGGCTTCATCCAGCACGACGTACTGAACCTGCACCTGCTCGGGGACCTGCAGCTGCTGCTTGTTGGCGTCGTACCAGGACTGGATGTCGGCCGGGGTGACGGTGACCTGCGAGCGGTAGTCCGCGGCAGCGAAGCGGCGCAGCTGGACCGTGCGCATCTGGGTCAGCGCGGTTTCGAGCGAGGCGACGACCTCTGCCGGCGCGCGGGCCGACTGCCCGACGGGCTCCAGCACGCGGGCCACTGCCAGATCGCGGCGCAGGCCGGCTTCGAACGACGTGGGCGACATGCCCTGCGCGGCCAGCACCTGGCGATAGCGTTCGGGCGAGAAGCGGCCATTGTCCTGGACTTCCGGAATCGCGGCGATGGTATTGCGCAGCGTTTCATCGGACACCGAGAAGCGGTTGTCGATGGCGACGTTGGCCAGCAGGCGTTGGTTGATCAGCTGGTTCAGCAGGCCTTCGCGCAGCGCCGGCGTGTCGATCACGGCCGGGTCGAACTGCGCGCCCAGCCGTTGGCGGAACTGCTCGAGCTGGTTGCGGTGCGCCTGATCAAATTCGGCGCGCGAAACCGGCTGCCCGGCGACCGTGGCCAGTTCCGGCTCGGCTCGCATGAAGCTGTCATAGCCTTGAATCCCGACGAGGAAGAAGGACGGCACGATCAGAAGCAGCAGAATGAGCTGCATCCAGCGCCGATGGCTGCGAATAAATTCGAACATGGAATCCCTGTTGCCGCGCCCCAGGGGTATCCGCCCGGAGCCGCACGAAAACGCATAAAAAAAGGCGAACCCGATTCGCCCTATTCCCATACCGGTCATTACCGGGTCAGCGGGCGGATTTTAGCATTTCTCATTCGTCCGGGAGCTCCCGCGGCGCTTCGGGGCCGCAGACCGGGGATGACGCCCCGCGCGGGCCCGCCATCCCCGGCGGGACGGAGCCGCGGCGGCACGGAATTCAGGCGCCGTCAACCCGGGGAATCACCATTTCCGGCGCCCGGCGCGCCCCGTATCGTCGTTGATCAGGGTTTGCCCGATACCGCCCTGCCCAAGGGCCCCATCCAAGCACGCAAAGAGGTCTCCGCCGATGCCCTTCCCCTCCCCCCGCCTGCAGGTCCTCCGAGCCGGTATCGCGCTTGCCTTCCTGGGCGGCGCCCATGCCGCGCTGGCCGCGCCGGTCGCCGCCATCCATGACGCCGCCCAGGCGCAGCAGCAAGGCATGCTGGACACCATGCGCGACCTGGTAGGCATCGAGTCCGGCAGCAAGGACGTCGAAGGCGTGGAACGCATCGCCGGACTGATCCGCGACCGCCTCAAGGCGCTGGGCGGCGCTGCCGAGATCATCCCGGCCACCGACGTTTTCAGGCTGGACGATACGCCCGAGAAGGTCGGGCCCATGGTCCATGCCGAGTTCAAGGGCAAGGGCGACAAAAAGATCATGCTGATCGCCCATATGGATACCGTCTACCGCAACGGCATGCTGAAGGACCAGCCCTTCCGCGTCGACGGCGACAAGGCCTACGGGCTGGGCATCGCCGACGACAAGCACGGCGTCGCGATGATTCTCCATACGATCGCCCTGCTGCAGAAAGTGGGCTTCGCCGATTACGGCACCCTCACCGTGCTGATCAACGGCGACGAGGAGATCAGCTCGCCCGGCGCGCGCAGCACCATTACCCGGCTGGGCGCGGACCAGGATGCCGTCTTCTCGTTCGAGGGCGGCGGCGCCCAAGCCCGCCTGACGCTCGCCACCAGCGGCATCGGCGCGGCCTACCTGACCGTGCAGGGCAAGACCTCCCATGCGGGCGCCCGCCCCGAAGGCGGCGTCAACGCGCTTTACGAGCTGGCGCACCAATTGCTGCAGCTGGACAAGCTGTCCAAGCCGGAAGCCGGGTTGAAGCTGAACTGGACCGTGGCCCAGGCCGGCACCAACCGCAACGTCATTCCGGGCCTGGCCACCGCGCAGGCCGATGCCCGCGCGCTGCGCGTGTCCGACTTCGACGCGCTGTCGCGCAGCCTGGAAGAAGGCATCCAGAAGAAACTGCTGCCCGAATCCAAAGTCAGCGTGAAATTCGAGATCCGCCGTCCGCCGCTGGAAGCCACGCCCGCCTCCCGCGCGCTGGCCCAGCACGGGGTGCAGATCTACCAGGAGCTCGATCTGCCCCTGAAAGTCGTGGATCGCGCCAGCGGCGGCGGCACCGATGCCGCCTTCGCCTCCCTGAAAGCGCGCGGCCCCGTGATCGAAGGCATGGGCCTGAGCGGCTTCGGCGCCCATTCGAACGACGCCGAGTACGTCCAGATCAACAGCATCGTGCCGCGCCTGTACCTGGCGGCGCGGATGATCATGGACGTGTCGCAGGGCAAGGCCCCCATGAAGTAGGAGTATCCTTGCAACCCTGTCCAAAAGAACCTGATTGCAACACCCACATGAGCGCAACACTCCCCTCCTGGCCTTACCCCCGTTACATCGCCCATCGCGGCGGCGGCCGGCTGGCACCGGAGAACACGCTGGCCGCCATGCGCGTCGGCGCCGAGCACGGTTTCACGATGTTCGAGTACGACGTCAAACTGAGCAGCGACAATGTGCTGGTGCTGATGCACGACGACAACGTGGACCGCACCTCCAACGGCAAGGGCCCAGCCGCATCCAAGACCTACTCGGAACTGGCGCAGCTGGACTTCGGCAGTTGGCATTCGGCCGCCTATGCCGGAGAACCGCTGCCCACGTTCGCCGCCGTCGCCCGCTATACGGTCGCCAACGGCATCGCCAGCAACGTCGAGATCAAGCCCTGCCCCGGCCGGGAAGCCGAAACCGGCCGCGCCACGGCGCTGGCCGCCCGCCAATTCTGGCAAGGCGCCGCTACGCCCCCGCTGCTGTCCTCGTTCGCCGAGGAAGCGCTGCAGGCCGCGCGGGAAGCCGCGCCCGAGTTGCCCCGCGCCCTGCTGGTGGAGAAAGTTCCCGCCGACTGGCGCGAGCGGCTGGCCAAGTACGAGTGCGTAGCGCTGAACATCAATCAGAAGGACGCCACCCGCGAACTGATCGACGCCGTGCATGCCGCCGGCTACCGGATCGCGGCCTGGACCGTCAACGACCCGGAACGCGCGCGCCTGCTGCTCGACTGGGGCATTGACGGCATTTTCACCGACGAGCTGGCCGCCATCCGGCCGGCCGCCTGAGGCAGAGCGCCCGTGTTCAGTTACCGTCACGCCTTCCACGCCGGCAACCACGCCGACGTGCTCAAGCACGCCATCCTGGTCCACACGCTGGATTACTTCAACAAAAAGGACGCCCCCTATTGGGTCGTCGACACCCACGCGGGCGCCGGGCTCTACAGCCTGGACAGCGACTGGGCATCCAAGACCTCGGAATTCGCGGATGGCATCGGCCGCCTCTGGGAAGCCGAAGACCTGCCGCCGCTGCTGGCGGAGTACGTGGCCCGCATCCGTGGCTACAACACCAACGGCCGCCTGAAGCGCTACCCCGGTTCGCCCTGGCTGGCGCTGGACGCCATGCGTCCTTCGGACCGTCTGCGCCTGTTCGAAATGCACCCCACCGAGATCGACACGCTGGTCTCCAACCTGGAACACCAGGGCCGCGCCGCGCTGCGGCAGACCACGATCTACGGCGACGACGGCTTCGAGGGCGTCAAGGCGCTGCTGCCGCCGCCTACGCGCCGCGGCATGGTGCTGATCGACCCCTCCTACGAAGACAAGAACGACTACCGCCGCACGCTCATCACCGTCAAGGAATGCATCAAGCGTTTCGCCACCGGCACCATCGCCGTCTGGTATCCGCTGGTGCAGCGCCGCGAGGCCAGCGAAATGGCGCGCCATTTCGAGAACCTCAAGGTCAAGAGCTGGCTGCACGCCACCCTCACGGTCAAGAAGGCAACCATCGACGGCTACGGCCTGCATGGCAGCGGCATGTTCCTGATCAATCCGCCCTGGACGCTGCACGATGCCTTGAAGCCCGCCATGCCTTATCTGGCGCGCACGCTCGGGCAAGACGAGCGGGCGGGGTTCACGCTGCAATACCGCGAGAACCCCTTCCCCGTTCCCAAGAAGCAATCGGACGAATAAGTCTTGCCGGCGGCAAGTGTCTGACACCCTTACGGCATCCGTACTTCTCGTGTCTGACACCCTTACGGCATGCCGCTACAGGCGGAGACGGACTTGTCGGCTGTCAGACACTGGCTCGCGGGTGTCAGACACCCGCGCGGCGCCGGGGCAACATGACGTACTTCTCGTAGGGGTGTCAGACACTGAGTCAGGCCCCCGCCGGATACAAGTGTCTGACACCCTTACGGCATGCCGCTACAGGCGGAGACGGTCTAGCCGGGTGTCAGACACTGGCTCGCGGGTGTCAGACACCCGCGCGGCGCCGGGGCAACATGACGTACTTCTCGTAGGGGTGTCAGACACTGAGTCTGGCTCCCCGCCGGATACAAGTGTCTGACACCCTTACGGCATGCCGCCACAGGCGGAGACGGTCTAGCCGGGTGTCAGACACTGGCTCGCGGGTGTCAGACACCCGCGCGGCGCCGGGGCAACATGATGTGCTTCTCGTAGGGGTGTCAGACACTGAGTCTGGCTCCCCGCCGGATACAAGTGTCTGACACCCTTACGGTATGCCGCTACAGGCGGAGACGATCTAGCCGGGTGTCAGACACTGGCTCGCAGGTGCAGACACCCGCGCGGCGCCGGGGCAACATGATGTGCCTCTCGTAGGGGTGTCAGGCACTGAGTCTGGCTCCCCGCCGGATCACACCAGTTCGCTTTCAGGCTCTTCGCGACGCAGCGCCTCTTGCGCCCTGGCCAGCCTGGCCGCGGCGTCGCGCAGCGCGGTGCGCAGGCCCTCTTCGATCACGGGGTGATAGAACGGCATTTCCAGCATGCGCGCCACGGTCAGCTCCTGCTGTACCGCCCACGCCAGCAGGTGGCCGATGTGCTCGGCGCTCGGGCCGACCATTTCCGCGCCCAGGAAGCGCCCCGTCTCGATGTCCGCGTAAACATGCAGCATGCCGCGGTTCTTCAGCATGACCCGCGAACGCCCCTGGTCGCTGAAATCCACCTCTCCGGTCACGAAGGTGCCCGGGATCAGCCGTCCGTGGCCGGCGCCGGCCAGCGCGATCTGCGGGTCCGAGAACACCACGGCCAGGGGCGCACGGCGCAGGCCCCGGCGCACTTCCGGATAGCGAGCCGCGTTCTCGCCGGCGATGCGGCCTTCGTCGGCCGCCTCGTGCAGCAGCGGCGCGTCCGCATTGGCGTCACCCGCGATGAAGATCGGCGAATCGCCGGCCTGCATGGTTTCGCGGTCGAACACGGGCACACCCTGCGCGTTCAGCGCCAGCGAGGTGTTCTCCAGCCCCAGCCCGTCCACGTTGGCGCGGCGGCCCGTGGCGACCAGCGCGTAATCGAAGCGCTCGGTGCGTTCGCTGTTATCCAGCGTCACGTAGCGCACTTCCACTTCGTCGCCCACGCGGGCGGTTTCCAGCACACGGGCATCCGGGTCCAGATAGAACTCGCGCTGGAATATTTTGCGCGCGGTCTGGCGGACCTGCGGATCGCTGATGCCGCCCAGGCTGCCGCTGACGCCGAACACGCGCACGTCCACGCCCAGCCGCGCCAGCGCCTGGCCCAGCTCCAGGCCGATGACGCCGGGGCCGAACACCGCCACGCGGCGCGGCAGGTCATTCCATTCGAACACATCGTCGTTCACCACCAGCCGGTCGCCCAGCGCGCGGAACGGCGGCGGCACCGAGGGACGCGACCCCGTCGCGATGACAATACGCGCGGCATGCACCTCGGTATGCTCGTCGACGCGCAGCACCGTGTCGGACACGAAGCGGGCATGGCCGCGCAGCTTGTCCTCGGCCG
Source organism: Achromobacter agilis (assembly GCF_900496965.1). Classification (GTDB taxonomy): domain Bacteria; phylum Pseudomonadota; class Gammaproteobacteria; order Burkholderiales; family Burkholderiaceae_B; genus Achromobacter; species Achromobacter agilis. The sequence goes on along the minus strand of NZ_UFQB01000011.1, from coordinate 111,561 downwards.
GAATGTTCTCGACACCCTCCAGCACGAAGCCCACGAAACGGTCGCGCTCCCGCTTGACCCGGTCCATGACCTCGACGCCGTCCACGGTGATGTCTCCGCCGACATGCACGCCGAACGCGTCCGTATGCGCGGCGCCATGGGCAGCCTCGGCAGCGGCGATCAGCAGTTTGGACGGCATGCAGCCCACGCGGGCGCAAGTCGTGCCATAAGGGCCGCCTTCGATCATCAGCGCGCGCTTGCCCGCGGCCTTCGCGGCGCGATAGGCGGCCAGGCCGGCGGTGCCGGCGCCGATGATGGCGATATCGGTGTGCAGAGTCTTCATGTCTTGGTATCTCCCGGTGTGGCGTGGAGCAGGATTGGCAAGGCGCATTCCGCCTTGTTGCGCACCCTCCGGACGAACGCCGTCCCGCGGCGCCTTCAGGGGCCGCGCAAAGATGCGGAACAAGGGAAACTCGCGGGGTTGCCCGCGCCGGACCGCCTGAGCGGCCCGGCCGGCAGGCAGGGGCTGGCGCCCCTGCCCTGTCAGGCGCTTAGGCGAAGTGCGCCTTCAGATCTTCCAGGCCGCCGATCAGCGAGCCGTTGATGAACACCTGCGGGGCGGTGCCCTTGCCGGACACGGCGCCGATCACGCGGCCGCGGACCTTGTTTTCCAGCGGGATCTCGATCGGGGCATAGCCCTTGCCTTCCAGCAGCGCCTTGGCTTCGACGCAGAACGGGCAGCCCGGTTTGGAGAACACGACGACCTGGTCAGGCTTCTTCGCCGACGGGGCGAAGTAGGCCAGCATGGTGTCGGCGTCCGACACTTCGAACGGATCGCCTTCCTTTTCCGGCTCGATGAACATCTTCTGGACGACGCCGTCCTTGACCAGCATCGAATAGCGCCAGCTGCGCTTGCCGAAGCCCAGGTCGCGCTTGTCGACCAGCATGCCCATGCCTTCGGTGAACTCGCCGTTGCCGTCAGGCAGCAGCGTGATGTTGGCGGACTCCTGGTCCTTTGCCCATTCGTTCATGACGAAGGTGTCGTTCACCGACACGCACACGATGCTGTCCACGCCGGCTTCGAAGAAAGCGGGCGCCAGTTCGTTGTAGCGCGGCAGGTGAGTCGACGAGCAGGTCGGCGTGAAGGCGCCGGGGAGCGAGAAGACCACGACGGTCTTGTTCTTGAACAGGTCGTCCGAGGTGACCTGCTTCCAGGTGTTGTCCTGGCGGACGGGGAACGTTACGTTCGGAACACGTTGGCCTTCGCGGTTTTGCAGCATTCAATCTCTCCTTGGGTAGCGGGGTTTCGTTCAACCACCATGGAAAGAATGATAAATCCTGGCTATCAATTAATCAAATTTAATAATTTAAATTGATTGATAGCTTTAATCAATGATAAAAAATAAACCGCCAGACGCGAACTATCATAGCGCGGCTGGCGGCCAGGGAGATTACACGCGCGCGGGTTGGTACCCGGCCTCGCGGATCGCGGCCTCGATCTTGTCGGCTTCGCCAGCGCCCGCCACGGTCACGCGGTGCGACGGCAGGTCCACGGTCACGGTCGCGCCGGGCGCGGCCTGGTTCACCGCGCCGGTAATCGTCTTGACGCAATGGCCGCAGGTCATGTCAGGCACTTGGAACTCGATGCTCATGTCTATCTCCAAAGGGATTCAAGGTTGGCGGACAGTGTTTCATCCATCGTGAATACAGCTTAAACCTTCCAACAATGTCAAGGTCAAGCGTAGAATCGAGGTATTGGAACGAAAGGAGTCGCGCGATGAATATCGGCCAGGCAGCGAAAAGCTCGGGCATTTCTGCCAAGATGATCCGCTATTACGAAAGCATCGGCCTGATCGGGCCGGCCGTGCGCACGGATTCCGGCTATCGGGTCTACAGCGACCATGACCTGCACACGCTGCGCTTCGTGCGCCGGGCGCGGGATCTGGGCTTCTCGGTGGAACAGATGAACGAACTGCTGGCGCTCTGGAAAGACCGCAGCCGGGCCAGCGCCGACGTCAAGCGCATCGCGCTGGAACACGTGCAGGAATTGGAGCGCAAGGCCGAGGCGCTGCGCGACATGGCCGCCACGCTCAAGCACCTTGCACATCATTGCCACGGCGACGACAGGCCGGACTGCCCTATTCTCGAGGGCCTGGAGCGGGCGCACTGATGCGCCGCCCCAGCGGCCCGGCGCATTAACCCGGGACCGGCGCCCCGGCCGCGGCGACGGCAGCTTGCGCCTCGGCCGCCTCAGCCGCCGCTGCCAGCTTGGCGGCTTCGGCTGCTGCGGCGTCGGCGGCGGCCTTTGCGGCGCGTTCGCGGGCGCGTTCCTTCACCACCTGGACGCCCTCGGCGTCCAGCGATTCGAATACCGCGATGGATTCCACGTGGCCCGTGTGCGGGAACATGTTGATCACGCCCGCGCTCTTGAGCACGTAACCGCCTTCATGCACGAGGATGGCCGCGTCGCGCGCCAGCGTGGCCGGATTACAGGACACGTAGACGATACGGCGAGGACGCTCCTGCGGTTCGAGCTGCGACAGCGCCTGCGCCACGGCCTGCGCGCCTTCGCGCGGCGGATCGATCAGCATGCGGTCGAAATAGCCCAGGCCGCGCAGCCAGTCCACGTCTACTTCGAATAGGTTCAAGGTCGCGAAGCTGGTGCTGCCGCCCAGGCCGTGGCGCGACGCGGCGTCAAGGGCACGGTCGGTCAGCGCCTTGCTGCCCTCCACGCCCACCGCCTCGCGGGCCTGCGTGGCCAGGGGCAGCGTGAAATTGCCCAGGCCGCAGAACAGGTCGGCCACGCGGTCGGTGGGCTGCACTTCCAGCAGTTGCAGGGCCCGCGACACCATGGCGCGGTTGATGGAGTGATTGACCTGCGTGAAGTCCGTGGGCCGGTACGGCATGCGCAGGCCGAACTGCGGCATGGTGTAGGCCAGCGTGTCGTCGTGCTCGCGTTCGAGCGGGTGCACGGTGTCGGGCCCCTTCGCCTGCAGCCACCACTGCACATTGTGCTTGGCGGCGAAGGCGCGCAGGATGGCGATGTCGCCGTCGGTCAGCGGCAGCAGGTGGCGCAGGACCAGCGCGGTCACGCCCTCTCCCAGCGACACCTCGATCTGCGGCAGGCGGTCGGGCGCCGACATGGAAGCGATCATCGCGCGCAGCGGCAGCAGCAGGTCGCTGACGTGGCGGGGCAGCACGTGGCATTCGCGCATGTCGGCCACATAGCTGCTCTTGCGTTCATGGAAGCCGACCAGCACGCCGCCCTTCTTCGGCACGACGCGCACGGACAGCCGGGCGCGGTAGCGGTAGCCCCAGGTCGGGCCTTGCAGGGGAGCCAGGATGCGCGCGGGACGCAGCTTGCCGACGTGCCAGAACGTGTCTTCCAGCGAACGCTGCTTGATGGCGACCTGCGTGCTGGGCTCCAGGTGCTGCATGGCACAGCCGCCGCAGACGCCGAAGTGCGGGCAGCGCGGCACCACGCGCTGCGAGGACGGCCGCAGCACCTCGTCCACGCGTGCGATCTCATACGAAGGCTTGCGGCGCACCGTGACCGTCGAGACCCGCTCGCCCGGCAAGGCGCCTTCCACGAATACGACTTTCCCGTCGCGGCGGGCGATACCCCTGGCTTCCAGGTCCAGGGATTCGATATTCAAAACGTCAGACATCTCACGCAGTCCAGAATTACACGCAACCCATTATTGTAAAAGGACTGCGGCCGATCCCGGAAATGGCCTTTGGGCCGCCCAGGCCGGCTGCCTGGGCGGCATGCGCCGTGCGGCTGAAATGCAGGGTTTCCGCCGCCGCGATGAACTGCCGCAGCAGGCGGTTTTCCATCATTGGCATGCCCCAGGCATCGGTGTCAGAAAGAGCGCGACACGGAGAACACCGCGCCCAGGCGCCCCGAAGGATGGCCGTATTTGGTAGGCAGCCAGTTGTCCTTCGTGGCCCCCACGGCGGCCAGGCCCAGGATCCAGCCCTTCAGGTCCTTGGTCACGCCGACCTTGTAATCGACGTAATGGCCAATCGAGTCGCCTTCCATATTGGTCTGGTTCTTGAGCTTCTGGTAGCCCAGGTGGCCGACGAGACCCCAGCCGTCGCCCAGGTCGAAGTTGGCCGTGCCGTCCAGGTACCAGGTGCCCTTGCTGTCGGGCGTGCTGAAGAAATCGCTGGGTGTGTAGGAGTACTTGAGGCTGTAGCTGCCGTACGAGGCGCCCAGGTAGAGATCGGTGTTGTTGTAGTTGCCGCCCTTCGGGGAGTTCGAACCCGGGTAGTAGTAGTGCAGCACGCCCGCGTCCAGCGAGAAGCCGCCGCCGACGTCACCCTTCCAGCCGCCGTAGAAATCCATTTCCAGGTTGCCGTCGGTGAACACGAAGCTGGAAACGTTCGAGTTCCAGTTGCCCAGGTAGAAGCCGGAACTGTGGGTCAGGTCGAAGCCCAGTTGCACGGCGGGCCGGAAGTCGGTCTGCGAATAGCCGCGGAAGCGATAGTCGCTGGCGATGGTGGCGTTGCCGCTGAGCGAAAAGCCGCCTCCCAGGTCGGTGGGTTCGGCCAGCGCCGGCGCGGCGAAGCAAACGGCAAGCACAAGGGGCAAGGCGGACAGCGTCTTCTTCATGGTGCGGAGTCCTGATCGGATTTAACGGGAGGTGGATGGCGTTGGCGCGCATCCATCAGACCGGCGTTACGGCGTCGTGACCGGTTCCCTATCCCTAAAGCAATGTCTGTGCCAACTGGCGGGCCGCGCGCGGCAACTCCCCAAAGAGGCGGCCCAAGCTGCTCGGCGCACCAGGATCGTGCAAACCCGGGCCGCCGAGGCGCGCCGCGTGCGTCAAGATGGGGAGCGCGCGCCTGGCAGCAAAAGACCCCGGTACACGCAAGCGTGTCCGGGGTCTGGCGGGCATGGCGGCCTTGCGGCCGGCCCAGGGTTTACTTGGCGGCGGGTGCGGCGGACGGCGCCGCTTCGGCCGGGCCCCTGCCCTTGCCGTGGCGTGCTTCCATCTTGGCCATGCGGTCCTGCCGCTTGGCTTCGCGGTCCTTGAGCATCTGGGTCACCTGGCCGCGCTGGGTGTCGTTCAGGCTGTCCCAGACCGCCAGCCATTGGTCGCGGACCTGCTTGGCTTGCGTGCCGAAGGCGTCGCGCGACGTTTCGGACTGAGCGATCAGCGCGCGCGGATCCAGCTTGCCGCTGTCCAGTTGCGCCTTCAGCAGGTCGTGGCGCTTGCCGCCGGAAGCGCGCATGGCTTCATGCAGGCTGCGCTGGCCGTCCTGCGCGGTCTTGAACAAGGCTTGCTGCTTGTCGTCCAGCTTCAGTTCGGCGACCTGCGCCTTGGACACGGGACCCAGGCCCGGGACGAACAGGCCGTCGCGCATGCCTTTGTGAAAGCCGCCGCCATGATGGCGTTCGTGCATCGCGGCGGGGCCGCCGTCGGCCGGGGTAGGAGCAGCCATAACGGTGCCGGCCACCAGGCCACCCGTAGCGGCGACAAGAGCAAGAGCGGCCAAGTTGGAGCGGATAGCGAATCGGGACATGAAGGTCTCCTGTAAGTGAAGAAAGCGAGACCATTGTGCGATCGGGCCGGTTTCATCCGGGTTTCGTCCGCGCAAGCCATGTTTCAGTCGATTGCGTGCGGCCAGGACGTGAAAACGGGGCCGCGCGGGCCCCGTCGTTATTGCTTCCTGGCTTGGCGGGAACGCCCTGCGTTCACTCGGCGTCCCAGGCCGCCATATATTCCTTCCAGTGCGGCGCGTCGCTGGCGGTGAGCGTATCGCGCACCAGCGCGATTTCTGCCTCGTAGGCCGTGCGGTCGAGTTCGCCGCGCAGGAAGCGGAAGCGGCAATACACCAGCCAGGTGTTGACCACGTCCGTTTCGCAATAGGCCCGCACTTCGTCGGCGCGGCCCTGGCTCCAGGCTTCCCATACCTTGCTGCCGTCCATGCCCAGCTTGCCGGGAAAGCCGCAAAGCTTGGCCAGTTCGTCCAGCGGCGCGTTGGCGCGGCCGTTGTACTTGGCCAGCAGGTCCATCAGGTCCAGGTGGCGCGAATGGTAGCGCGAGATGTAGTTGTTGAACTTGAAATCGCGGTCTTCTTCGCCCATGTCCCAGTAGCGCGGCGCGGGCACTCCCTGGATCAGGCTGCGGTAATGCAGCACCGGCAGGTCGAATCCCGAACCATTCCAGCTCACGAGCTTGGGTGTGTAGCGTTCGATGGTCTTGAAGAAGCCCGCCAGCAAGGCGGCTTCGGGATCATCGGGCTGGCCCAGCGTCTTGACGCGAAAGCCCTGGTCGTCGCGGAATACGCAACCCACCACCGCGACCTTGTGCAGGTGCAGCGGCAGGAAATCGTGCCCGACGGCCTCGCGGCGCGCCGTCAGCGCGCGCTCGACCACTTCCTGGTCGGAAACCTCGGGGCCCCAGCCGTTGAGCTTGCGCAGCCCGTCGGCATCGGGGATGGTTTCCAGGTCGAATACCAGGGTCGGGGTCATTTGGCGGGCAGGTATTGCATCGGGTCCACCGGCGTGCCCTGGCGGCGGATTTCGAAGTGCAGGCGCGGCGAGGTGGTGTCGCTTTGGCCCAGTTCGGCGATCTTGGCGCCGCGCTTGACCGTCTGGCCCGTCTTCACCAGCACCGCGCGGTTATGCGCGTAAGCGGTGATGAAACCGTTCTGGTGTTCGACGATGATCAGGTTGCCCAGGCCGCGGACGCCGTTGCCGCTGTACTTGACGAGCCCGTCGGCGGCGGCGGTGATCGGATCACCCAGCGCGCCGGCGATGTCGATGCCCTTGCTGCTGGAGTTGAAGCCCTGCACGATCTGGCCATTCGCCGGCCAGGCCCAATTGATGACGCCGGCGTCCGCCGCGCGCGTGGCGGGTTTGGTCTCGACCGGCGCGGGCGCCGGGGTCGCCGTGGTTTCAGGCGGCGGCGTGGTGGTATCGGGCTGGTCCAGCGGACGCGGCTGCGGCTTGGCGCCGCCCACCGGCGCAGTTTGCGCGCCGCCGGCGCTGCCGGACATCTTCAGCACCTGGCCGACGGAGATCTGGTTGGGATCGCTGAGGTTGTTCCAGCGCTTGACGTTTTCGACATCCACATTGTTGGCGCGGGCGATCTTGTAGAGCGTGTCGCCCGGCTTGACCACATAGGTGCCGCCGGGCGCGACCGGCGACGCGGATTGCCCGCCGGTCATGTCGACCACCGGGGCACGAGTACCTTTCGATGCGCAGCCCGCCAAAATGGCCAGGCTGAGCGCCCCCGCGATGAAGAGCGGGCGGCGCAGGCGCGTCGACGACGCGCCCAGAGTGATATCGGTCAGTTGCAACTGCCCGTTGAGCATACGTTTCTCCTGTTTGCTCAAGATTGTATTCCGGCCCGTAGCGGCACAAAGCGCACGGCCTCTAATTCATTGCGTTTCCAGCTGGCCGCGCCTGTGCGTTCGATCAGAACCAGGCGCTGGTTGGCGCCCCCTTCAGGAGCGATCAGGCGGCCACCCGGCGCAAGCTGCGAGAGCAGAGCCTGCGGGATGGCGAGGCCAGCGGCAGCCACAACGATAGCATCGAACGGCGCCACGCCGGGCAGGCCCAGCATGCCGTCGCCATAGATGAGTCGGATCCTCGTGGTGAGCTTCAAGGCGCGCAGATGTTCGCGCGCGAGTTCGTACAGCCCGCGGATGCGTTCGATGGTGTGCACCTCGCGCACGAACTGCGCCAGCACGGCGGCCTGGTACCCGCAACCCGCGCCGACTTCCAGCACGCGGGTGGGCGCGCGGTCCTCGCACACCGCGGCGATCATGCGCGCCACCACCCAAGGCTGGGAGATGGTTTGCGAATGGCCGATGGGCAGCGCGGCGTCTTCATAGGCGCGGCTTGCCAGCGCCTCGTCCACGAACAGGTGGCGAGGCACCGCGCCCATGGCGGCAAGCACCCGCTCGTCGCTGATGCCCTGCGCGCGCAGGCGCTCTACCATGGCCTGGCGCAGGCGGTCGGAGTTCAGCCCCAGGTTGCCGCCGGAGGCAGGCGCCGGGGCCTGGGCCTGGCGCGGCAGCGTGGCCGCCGAGATCCGGGTGTTGCTGTTCGCGGGCGTGACGCCCGGGCTGAGCCGGCCCGAGTCATAGCGGACCGGGCCGCTGCGTCCCGGCACGGCCTGCGACACATCCGGTTGGCTTACGCGTCTACGCATAGCGGCTCCGCCCAGGTACGGATCTCGTCGAGCTGGCTGTGCTGGGTGAGATCCAGCCGCAGCGGCGTGACGGACACCGTTCCTTGTTCGACGGCATGGAAGTCCGTGCCCGGGGCGGCGTCGGCCGCCATGCCCACGGGACCGATCCAGTACACCGTATCGCCATAAGGGGTGGTGGTGCGTACCACCGGCTGCGACGGATGGCGCTTGCCCAAGCGCGTGACCGTGAAACCATGGAGGTCTTCGAAGCGGCGGCTGGGGATGTTGACGTTGAGCAGCACCGGCGCGGCCAGGGGCTGGGCCAGATGGCGCTCCACGACCAGGCGCGCGGCGCGGGCCGCGGAGTCGATGTGCGCCCAGCCTTTCTCGGCCAGGGAGAACGCAATGGCGGGGATACCGAACAGGTAGCCTTCGCTGGCGGCGGCCACGGTGCCCGAATAGAGCGTGTCGTCCCCCATGTTGGCGCCGTTGTTGATGCCCGAGACGACCAGGTCCGGGCGTGTATCCATGAGCCCGGTGAGGGCCACGTGGACGCAGTCGGAGGGCGTGCCGTTGACGGCGATGAAGCCGTTGGCAGCGGTACGCACCGACAAGGGGCGGTTCAACGTCAGGGAGTTGGAGGCGCCGCTGTGGTTGGTCTCGGGCGCGACGACGGTGAGATCGCCCAGCCCTTGCAGCGCCTCTACTAGCGCTTCGAGCCCAGGGGCCGAATAACCATCATCGTTCGAAACCAGAATTCGCATTGTGCATCCGAAAGAAAATATGACACGGGTGGACGTGTCGGATTGTACCGTCCGCAGCCCCCGTCCGGATGACAGGGCCGCGACCCTGCCACGCCGCCACGCTCGATAACCCGTAGCCGGCCCCGGCGCGGGGCGCGGTAGAATCCGCAGCCATTACGACAATAACGGATTCCCTTTCCATGGCGATAACCGCACCCTCCCTGGCGTTCAATGTTGCGCTCATCCTGCTGGCCTACCTAATCGGCTCCGTGCCCTTCGCCGTGGTGGTCAGCAAGGTTATGGGCCTGCAGGACCCCCGCAGCTACGGCTCCAAGAACCCGGGCGCCACCAACGTGCTGCGCACGGGCAACAAGACAGCCGCGGCGCTGACGTTGCTGGGCGATGCGGCCAAGGGATGGTTCGCGATCTGGCTGGCCGAAAAAATCGCCCCCGGCATCCCCGCCGGAGCGCTGGCGGCAGTGGCGCTGGCCGCTTTCCTGGGCCATTTGTACCCCGTTTTCCTGGGGTTCAAGGGCGGCAAGGGCGTGGCCACGGCGCTGGGCGTGCTGGTGGCGATCCAGCCGTGGCTGGCTGTCGCCACGGCGGCCACCTGGCTGATTATCGCCGTCTTTTTCCGGTATTCGTCCCTGGCCTCGCTCGTGGCGGCCTTCTTCGCCCCGGTGTACTACGTGTTCGGCTCCGGGCTGGCCTGGTTCGCCCAGCCCGCCATGGGGGTGGCGCTGGCCATCATCGGGGTTCTGTTGTTCTACCGCCACCGGGCCAATATCACGCGCCTGCTCCAGGGCACGGAAAGCCGGATCGGCGGCGGCAAAAAGCAATAAACCGGGGCGCGCAGCCCCGCAAGCGGATTCGAAGGGCGGCCTGGGCCGCCCTTTTCCCTGGCGCCGGGCCGGTCCGCGGCACAGGCCCATCCCTGGCGATCTCAGGCGATTTCCGCCAGATCCCAGCGCGGCTTGACCGTAAAACTGTGGGCGTCCGCGTCCAGGGTGGCCAGGCCTGCCTTGACCCGCTCGGCGGCCGCGAAGGCGATCATGGCGCCGTTGTCGGTACACAACGCCAGCGGCGGAAAATAGGCGCGCGCCTTCAGCGGCTTGAGCGCCGCGTCCAGCTTGGCGCGCAGCAGCTGATTGGCGCCCACGCCCCCGGCCACCACCAAGCGCTTCAGGCCGGTTTGTTTCAGCGCGCGGATCGCCTTGGCCGCCAGCACCTCCACAATGGCGGCCTGCGTGGCCGCCGCCAGGTCGGCGCGGCCCTGTTCGTCCAGGCCTCCGGCCGCCTCGGCGGCCTTGACCCGGGTCAGGACGGCCGTTTTCAGGCCGCTGAAGCTGAAATCCAGGTCGCCGCTGTGCAGCATCGGGCGCGGCAGGTCGAAGCGCGCCGCGTCCCCGCTGCCGGCCAGCTTGGCCAGCGCCGGGCCGCCGGGGTAGCCCAGGCCCATCAGCTTGGCGGACTTGTCGAAGGCCTCGCCCGCCGCGTCATCCAGCGTTTCGCCCAGCAATTCGTACTGCCCCACTCCGTCCACGCGCATCAGCTGCGTATGGCCGCCGGACACCAGCAGCGCCACGAAGGGGAAGTCCGGCCGCGGGTCCGCCAGCATCGGCGACAGCAGATGCCCTTCCAGGTGGTGGATACCGATGGCCGGCAGGTGGCGCGCCCAGGCGAACGACTGCGCGACGCTGGCGCCCACCAGCAAGGCGCCTGCCAGACCGGGGCCGGCCGTGTAGGCGACCGCGCCGATATCGGACATCTGCAGGCCCGCCTCGTCCAGGACCTGGCGGGTAAGCGGCACGACGCGGCGGATATGGTCGCGCGAGGCGAGTTCCGGCACCACGCCCCCGTATTCCTGGTGCATGGCGATCTGGGTGTGCAACGCGTGCGCGAGCAGACCCCGTTCAGTACAGACGGCTGCAACGCCGGTTTCGTCGCAGGAGCTTTCAAAGCCGAGAATAATCATGGCGGCAGAGTTTACAACTGATGCGAAAATAGCAACCCGCTAGCCTGCAAACATACTGGGGACTCGAATGCTGGAGAAGCTATTCAAGCTGCGTGAACACGGCACCACCGCGCGTACGGAACTCGTGGCCGGCCTGACGACATTCCTGACGATGTCGTACATCATTTTCGTCAATCCGGACATTCTGTCGTCGACGGGCATGGATCGCAACGCCGTGTTCGTCGCCACCTGCCTGGCCGCCGCGCTGGGTTCGCTGGTGATGGCGCTGATCGCCAACTGGCCCATCGGGATGGCGCCGGGCATGGGCCTGAACGCCTTCTTCGCGTTCACCGTCGTCAAGACCATGGGCTACACCTGGGAGCAGGCGCTGGGCGCCGTGTTCATTTCGGGCGTGATCTTCCTGATCCTGACGGTCTCCGGAATCCGGGTGTGGCTGGTCAAGGGCATACCGCATTCGCTGCGCAGCGCCATCGCCGCGGGCATCGGGCTGTTCCTTGCCATTATCGCGCTATCCAATGCCGGCATCGTCGTCGCCCACCCGGCCACCAAGGTTACCTTGGGCAACCTGACCGAACCCGGTCCGCTGTTCGCCATCCTGGGCTTTTTCATCATTGCGGCGCTGGACGCGCTGCGCGTGCGCGGCGCGATCCTGATCGGCATTATCGTCGTCACCCTGCTGTCCATGGCGCTGGGCTACAACGAGTTCAAAGGCATCTTCGCCGCGCCGCCCAGCCTGGCGCCCACGCTGTTCAAGCTGGACATCCTGGGCGCCCTGCACAGCGGCTTCGTGCACGTGATCCTGGTGTTCGTGCTGGTCGAAGTCTTCGACGCCACGGGCACACTGGTGGGCGTGGCCCGGCGCGCCGGCCTGATGCCGGAGAACCGCCCCAACCGCCTGGGCCGCGCGCTGTTCGCCGACAGCACCGCCATCGTGGCCGGCTCGATGCTGGGCACCAGCAGCACCACGGCCTACGTGGAAAGCGCTTCCGGCGTGCAGGCCGGCGGCCGCACCGGCATGACCGCCCTGGTCGTGGCGCTGCTGTTCCTGGCTGCGCTGTTCATCTCCCCGCTGGCGAGCGCCGTGCCCGCCTACGCTACCGCGCCCGCCCTGCTCTACGTGGCCGGCCTGATGATGCGCGAACTGATCGACATCGACTGGAACGACGTCTGCGAGGCGACGCCGGCTGCGCTGACCGCGCTCGTCATGCCCTTCACGTATTCGATCGCCAACGGGATCGCCTTCGGCTTCATCAGCTATGTGGTGCTGAAGACCGCAACCGGCAAGATCCGCGACGTGCATCCCGCCACCTGGCTGGTCGCCGCGCTGTTCGTGATCCGCTATGCCTTCTTTCCTGGATAAGGCCTGATCATCCCCTGGGGCTCTTTCCGGCCATGCGCCGGAAACGCCCTGGAGCCGCGCGCCAGCCAATCGCGGGGATAGGCAAATTCAATCAACCCGCCAGCGCATAAGGTTGCTGGCGGTCCCGGTTGATTTCGCCGATAAACTCCCCATGTATCACGGTATATGGAGTCCGCCTTGCGCCTTACCCGCTTTATCCCCGCCCTGTCCTGTCCCGCCGCGAGCACGGAGGTTTCCGCATGAGCAGCCTGGCCCGCATTCCCTTTTCCGTCCTGGACCTGGCCCCGATCGTGCAGGGCCGCGACGCGGCCGACGCCTTCCGCAACACGGTCGCGGTGGCGCAGCACGTCGAGCGCCTGGGATACAAGCGCTTCTGGCTGGCCGAACACCACAACATCAACGGCGTGGCCAGCAGCGCTACCGCCGTCCTGATCGGGCATGTCGCCGCCCATACCCGCAGCCTGCGCGTGGGCTCCGGCGGCGTCATGCTGCCCAACCACGCGCCGCTGATCATCGCCGAGCAGTTCGGCACCCTTGAAACCCTGTACCCGGGCCGCATCGACCTGGGCCTGGGCCGCGCGCCCGGCAGCGACGGCGCCACGCAGCACGCCTTGCGCCGCGGTCCCCGCAGCGGGCTGGAGTTTCCGGCCCTGGTCGAGGAATTGCGCGGTTTCCTGGCGCCTTCGCGCCCCGGGCAGCCGGTGCGCGCCATCCCCGGCGAAGGGCTGGACATTCCGATCTGGCTGCTGGGATCCAGCGATTTCAGCGCCCGGCTGGCGGCCGAACTGGGCCTGCCGTTCTCGTTCGCCGGGCACTTCTCGCCCGAAGGCATGGCGGCGATGCGCCTGTACCGCCATCTGTTCAAGCCGTCCGCGACGCTGTCCCGCCCCTACGCCATGATCGGCGTTCCGGTCGTCGCGGCGGAATCCGACGAAGCGGCCCGGCGCCAGGCCACCACCCAGCAGCTGAAATTCCTGTCGCTGGTCCGGGGCAACCGCCTGCAATTGCAGCCGCCCGTGGACAGCATGGACGGCCTATGGAACGAATGGGAGCGCGAAGCGGTCAATCAAAGACTGGGCGCCGCCATCGTCGGCGGCCCGGAAACCGTCCGGCGCGAGCTTGAGGCGCTGGTTGCCGAAACCGAAGCCGACGAAGTGATGATCGTCTCGGATTTCTACGACATTGCCGACCGCCTGCGCTCCTTCGAGATCGTCGCTTCGCTGAAGAACGGCGCCGCGGCCTGAGCGCCGCCAACCATTGCGACGCAACGGCCACCCGCTCTACTATGGGCCAAAGAACGCAAAACGCCGTAGCGTCGCCGATCAGACACCGCTATTTCGCCGCTCGCGCGGCAAGGATTCAAAATGAGTACCGTTGAACTCACCAAAGACAGCTTCCAAGACGCCATCACGCCCGACGGCACCCTGATCGTCGATTTCTGGGCGCCCTGGTGCGGCCCGTGCCGCGGCTTCGCGCCGGTCTTCGAACAGGCCGCCGCCGAGCACCCCGACGTCACGTTCGCCAAGGTGAATACCGACGTCGAGCAGGAACTGGCCGGCGCGCTGGGCATCCGCTCGATCCCGACGCTGATGGTCTTCCGCGAAAAAGTCCTGCTGTTCTCGCAGCCCGGCGCCTTGTCGGCCGGCCAGCTGAACGAACTGCTCACCAAGATCAAGGAAGTCGACATGGAGCAGGTCCACAAGGAAATCGCCGCCGCCCAGAACGGCCAGGACGCGTAAGCGGCAACCGGCCCGAAGACCCGCGCGCCGCCGCCCGCCTACGACTCCTGCTCCCAGGCGGCGCGGCCGCGCGTAATGTTGGCCACGGTCATCGCCAGCTCGGCGACCGCCACGCGCGGCACGGTAAAGCGCAGCGCCGCCCCTTCCCCGTTGAAATCTTCCTGCAGGATGGCGGCGCCCGCCTGCGCCAGGCGCGACTTCAGCAGCGGCAATTCCGCGAAGCCGCAAGTGCAGGAGATGGTCGCGAGATCCACGATCTCGGTCCGGTCCCCCAGCCGCAGGCAATTCGCCGCGCAGCCTCCATAGGCCCGCACCAGCCCCCCTGCTCCGAGCTTCACGCCGCCGAACCAGCGCACCACCAGCACGGCCACCCGGTCCATGTCCTGCCCTTCGATGGCCTGCAAGATGGGGCGGCCCGCCGTGCCCCCGGGCTCGCCGTCGTCGTTGAAGCGGTATTCCTGCCCGATGCGGTAGGCCCAGCAGTTGTGGGTGGCCTCGGGATCGCTGTGCTCGGCGAAGAAGCGCATGGCTTCTTCCACCGTCGACACCGGCGTCGCGTATGCGGCAAAGCGGCTTTTCTTGATGTCTTCCTGGTAGGAACAGGGAGCGGTCAACGTGTGCGTCATGCCCGGCATTGTAAGAGCAGGCACAGGCCCGTAAGGCCCTAGCCGTGGCAGTCGGGGACTTCCTGGTCCAGGTAGACGTCGAAGGCCACGTCGCGCGCCCATTTGGCCGCCATGGCCTTCCAGGCGCCCGCCTGGTCCCAGGCACGCATTTCCTGGCCCAGCCAGCCGCGGCTGGCTGCGTCGTCCGCGGGCAGCAGCCATACCCGTTCGCGCGTGGCGCCGTCGGCGGCCAGCGTGGACGAAAACTTCTTCCATTCCGGAAAGCGCATCAGCGGCCCCCAGACGGCGTCATCCACCAGCCCGATATCGCAGTTGCCTTCGCGCACCGCGACCAGGGCATCGGACGGCACGCGGTAGGTGCGCACGACGGCGCCCCAGTTCTCGGCCAGGGCCTTGGACGCGGTCGCGGCCTCGGCCATGCAAACGCTGCGGCCGCGCGCATCGGCCGGCTGGCGCAGGCGCGTATCGCTGCGGATGACGGCCTTGGGACGGAAGGCATAGCCGGTGGGTTGAGCGGCAACCGATGCCGGCTGGCTGGCCGCGCCGTCGGCCAGCGCGAGGTCCACCTCGCCCGCCGCCAGCGCGGCCGCGGCCTGCTGCGGCGGCAGCTGCCGCAGGCGGACCGGCAGGCCCAGGCGCTGCCCCAGCTTGTCGGCCATGGCGGCATCCAGGCCGTCCGGCGTGCGTATCTTGGCGCCGGCTTCAGGCGGCGGCGCGAGGTACGGCACGCCCACCACCAGCTCTCCGCGCGCGCGCGCCGCCGCGAACGGCTCGGCCTGCGCCTGCGCGGCGGCTGCCGCCAGGCAGGCGCCGAGAGCCAGGAAGCGTAGAGGGCGGATCATGCGGAACTCCGTTGCGCTCAGACGTACTGGTAGCGCAGCAGGCGGTGCTTGAGGTTCTCAAGCACGAACTGGTCGATCAGCGCCGCCAGCACCGCGATGACGAGGATGTTGGTCATGACGCCGGTCATGTCGGCGATTTCGCCCGAATAGGCCAGCGAGCGGCCCAGGCCCTTGCCGAAGCCGATCAGCATTTCCGCCGAAATCAGCGCGCGCCAGGCATTGCCGAACGCCAGCTGCGCGCCCGTGATGAGCTCGGGCATGACGGCCGGCAGGTAGACGCGCTTGACCAGGCCCCAGGGCGTAGCGCCCATGACGCGCGCCGCCGACACGTGCACGCGCTGCACGGATTCGGTGGCGTTCATCACGCTGAGCGCGGCCGGGAAGAACGCGGACAGCGCCACCACCACGATGATCGGCGTATTGCCGAAGCCCATCACGATCAGGAACAGCGGCACCCAGGCGATCGACGGGATCGATTGCAGGATGACGATGGCGCTGCGCAGGACTTCGCGGAAGAAGAACAGCACGGCCGCCACCAGCCCGAAGCCGATGCCGGCGGCCAGCGCCAGCCCGTAGCCCGCGCCCAGCCGCCCGAGCGTGCCGAGCAGGCTTTGGTGGAAGGACTGCTTGCCCAGGTCCTCGAACAGGCGCTCGACCACGGACGGCACGCCCGGCATGAGGAAGTCCGGCAGCGCGAACGACGCCAGCTGCCACAACGCCAGGATGAACATTACGCCCAGCACACCCGCAAGATGCTTGCGGGCGCCGGTGACTCGGGTAGAGGCGCTCAAAGCTTGCGAGCCTCTTGCCAGGACAGGTCGATGATGCTGGAAACGTCGTACGGCTTGCCGTCACGCGTCTTCAGCGAACCCTGGGCCTGCAGGATGTCGGCGATCTCCTGCATGCGGCGGGTGTCCTTGTCGGTGAGCTTCGGCGTGAAGACCTGCGTGCCGATGGCTTCCGCGATGACCGTTTCGCGCGGCAGTTCGCCGCGCGTCAGCGTCTTGAGCGTGGGTTCCGCGATGAAGTAGGAAGCGATCAGCTTGGAAGCCTGCGCGGGTTCCTTCTGCAGCAGGCCGATGGCCTGGTTCTGCGCGTCCAGCGCCTTCCAGACGTCGTCCTTGCGCTTGGCCAGCGTTTCGCCCGAGGTGATCACGACCATGCAGGGGAACGGCCAGGCCTGGCCCACTTCATAGATCTGCTTGACCGGCGCGACCAGCTGCGCGATGCGGTCGTAGGGTTCGAACAGGAACGCCGCGTCCACGCGCTTGCCCACCAGCGATTGCACCGCCACGGCCGGGCTCACGCCCATGACGTTGACGTCGTCGGCGCCGAGATTGCCCTGCTTGAGCACCACGCCCTTCAGCACCACGTCGGCCGTGCTGCCTTCGGCCTGCGAGGCCAGCGTCTTGCCCTTCAGGCCGGCGATGTCCTTGATGCCCGAGTCGTCGCGCACGATCAGCGAGTGATAGCCCTGCTGCGCGCCGCCCACCACCTTCAGGTCGGCGCCCTTGGAGGCCCAGGCCACGGCATTGGTGAAACCCAGCACGCCGATGTCCAGCTGGCCGCCGACGATGGCCTTGATCAGGTCGGTGCCCGACTTGAATTCGATCAGTTCGGAGTCCAGGCCGGCCTTTTTGTAGTAGCCGCCTTCCTGGGCGACGATGGCCTGCGCGTCGTCCATCACGCGCAGATAGCCGATGCGGAATTTCTCGGCGGCCATCGCGGGGGCCGCTGCCAGCAGCGCCGCAGCCAGCGGCAGGGACAGCCATTGCTTCAGTTTCATGAGAGGAGCTCCAGGGGAATCAGGGATCGGCGGCGCGAACGCGCCGCCTGGAATAATCGGGTCAGGCCGTCAGGCGGCCAGCGCCAGGTCGGCGTGCGCGCCCGCCCCGTCCACCGCGATGCCGAGCAGGCGCAGGATCTCGCGCTTCTCGTCGGCCAGGCCGGACAGGTCGTGGGTCTTTTCGTGGTGTGCCAGGTTGAACTCGCGCAGCACGCGCGCGGGACGCGGGCTGAAGACGATGATGCGGTCCGCCAGGAACAGGGCCTCGTCCACGTCGTGGGTCACGAGCAGCACGGTGGGCTTTTCCTGGGCGATCAGCTGGCGCAATACGTCTTGCAGGCTCAGCCGGGTCAGCGCGTCCAGCGCGCCGAAGGGTTCGTCCATGAGCAGCGTTTGCGGCTGCGCGATGAACGCCCGGGCCAGCGCGGCGCGCTGCCGCATGCCGCCGGAGACCTGGTGGGGGTAATAGTGCTCGAACCCGGCCAGGCTGACGCGCGCCAGCCACTGGCGGGCGGCCTCGCGGGCGCGGCTCTTGGGCGCCTTCTGGAATTCCAGCGCCAGCGCCACGTTGTCCAGCAGCGTCAGCCAGGGATACAGCGCGTGCTCCTGGAACACCAGCGTGCGGCTGGGATGCGGGCCGGACACCGCGCGGCCGTCGGCCAGGACGCTGCCCTGCGTGGGTTTTTCCAGGCCCGCGGCCAGATGCAGCAAGGTGGATTTGCCGCAGCCCGACGGGCCGACCAGGGCGACCAGTTCGCCGGTCTTGATTTCGTTGGCAAAGCCGTCCACGACGGGCAGTTCGCCGAAATGTTTATGGACGTGGTCGAAGGTAAGGTTCATGGAACGAATCGTGGCCCGGGTGGAAACGAGCCTCAAATCTAACAATTCGTTATATGAATCCAAACGATCAATATCGCATGTCTTAAGAGCTTTTCGTAATAAAGATCATGCCCTGGACGGCGCCGCGGCCTCGCGCACGGCATGGCGCTGCAGGCCGAACGCGATCCGGAACCCGGCCAGCACCGCCATGGCCGCCGCCAGGAAGATGGCCGGATAACCGAAGCCGCCCGATATATAGCCCGCGATCGGGCCGGTGATGCCCAGCGCCAGGTCCAGGAAGGCGGAATACGCGCCCAGCGCAGCGCCGCGGCTGCCCGCGGGCACGCGCGCCACGGCTTCCACGCCGATCGCCGGGAACACCAGGGCGAAGCCGCAGCCGGTCAGTGCCGCCCCCAGCAAGGCCGCGCCCGGGTTGGGCGCCAGCCACAGCAGCAACAGGCCGGCCGCCTCCACCAGGAAGGACACCTGCGCCACGCGGAAGCCGCCGAAACGCGTGATGGTGCCCGCGAACAGCAGGCGCACGCCGATGAAGGCGCAACCGAAGGCGCTCAGCGCGTGGGCCGCCCCGTCCCAGGACGCGCTGGCGTAGTACAGGGCCACGAACGCCGCCAGCGTGCCGAAGCCCACGGAGCCCAGGCCCAGCGCCATACCGTGCGGAAACACCCGCAGCACCACGCTCTTGAACGCCATGCGGTGCCCGCCCACGATGGCGACCGCCGCCCGCGACATCGCCAGCCCCAGGCCGGCCAGCCCCAGCAGCAGCACGGCGCCGCCGAGCGCGCCCATGCTCCATTCCTTTTCCAGGTACACGCCCAGCGGCGCGCCCAGCGCCAGGCCGCCGTAGGTGCAGATGCCGTTCCACGAAATCACGCGCGCGGTGTGCAGCGGGCCGACGCGGGCGATGGCCCACGTCGCCGAGCCCGTGCCCACCCAGCTCTCGCCGAAGCCCAGCGCCAGCCGGCTGGCGATGATCGTGGCCAGGCTGAGCCAGGCGCTGCGCTCAAAGGCGTAGGCCAGCAGCAGGAACACCCCGCTGGCCGCACAGGCCGCCATGCCGATCACCACGGTCTGCTTCGGGCCCACCGTGTCCGCCATGCGGCCCGCGTGGGAGCGGCTGAGCAAGGTGGCGGCGTACTGCACGCTGATCGCCAGGCCGGCCAGCACCGACCCGTAACCGAGCTGGTCATGGACGTAGCCGGGCAGCACGGCCAGCGGCAGGCCGATGGCCAGATAGCAGACAAAGGTGAAAAAGGCGATGGAAACGATGCGGAACGTCAGCGTGAACGTGCTGATCTGCGCGCCGTCGGGCGCGGTATGCGGTGTGCGGGACATGGGGGGACTGAAAAGATGCCTGGCCGAAGTGGCACCAGGGTTTACCCGGATGATAGCGCACGCCGATTGGCAAACCGCTGAACGGCCGCGCTTTCCGGCCGGCAATACACCAATCGAATCGATACCGCGCAAAACGATATTGGACGCTCTATCGCCCGGTCATTAAGGTGGTCTCAAGACATAACGGGGTCCACCCCGATCGGAGCGACATGGAACGAGACAACAGCGGCGCCGCGCAAACGCCTGGCGCCCTTTCCCATCTGAAAATCCTGGACCTGACCCGCGTGCTGGCCGGCCCCTGGGCGACGCAGACGCTGGCCGACATGGGCGCCGACGTCATCAAGGTCGAGCGGCCGAAGGAAGGCGACGACACCCGGGGCTGGGGCCCTCCCTTCCTGACCGGCGCGGACGGCGCCGAAACCCGGGACTCTTCCTATTTCCTCAGCGCCAACCGAGGCAAGCGCTCAATCACCGTCGACCTGGCCACACCGGAAGGCCAGGCGCTCATCGTCGAGCTGGCCCGGGATTCCGACGTGCTGGTCGAGAACTACAAGGTCGGCACGCTGGCGCGCTACGGGCTGGACTACGACAGCCTGCGGGAGGTCAATCCGCGCCTGATCTACTGCTCGATCACCGGCTTCGGCCAGGACGGCCCCTACGCGCCCCTGCCCGGGTATGACTTCGTTTTCCAGGGCATGGGCGGCCTGATGAGCATCACCGGCGACCCCGCCGGCGAACCGATGAAATCGGGGATCGCGATCACGGACCTGCTGACAGGCGTATACACCAGCACGGCCATCCTGGCCGCGGTCGAGCACCGCCGCGTAAGCGGCGTAGGGCAGTACATCGACATGTCGCTGCTGGACTGCGTGGTCACCATCTCTTCCTACCAGGCGATCAATTACTTCCTTTCCGGCCGCGTGCCGCAGCGTATGGGCAACGCCCATTCGAACATGGTTCCCTACCAGGTGTTCGGTTGCAAG
Source organism: Achromobacter agilis (assembly GCF_900496965.1). GTDB lineage: Bacteria > Pseudomonadota > Gammaproteobacteria > Burkholderiales > Burkholderiaceae_B > Achromobacter > Achromobacter agilis. Next base: position 91,209 of record NZ_UFQB01000011.1, on the reverse strand, counting down.
GAAGGCGAAGTCATCGTCGCGGTGGGCAACGACGCCCAGTTCCGCGCCTTTTGCGGGGCGATCGGCCGGCCGGACCTGGCCACCGATGAGCGCTACGCCACGGCGGGACGGCGCAACCGGAACCGCGAGACGCTGATCCCCCCGATCGCCGAGGCCATGCTGGCGCGCTCCATGGGCGAATGGGTGCAGGCCCTGCAGGCGGTCAACGTCCCCTGCGGCCCTATCTACAACATGGAACAGGTATTCCAGGACCCGCACGTGCGCCACCGCGGCATGCAGCTGTCGCTGCCGCATGCCGCAGGCGTCGACACGCCGTCCGTGGCAAATCCCATCCGGATGCGCGACACGCCGCTGCGTTATGAGCGGGCCGCGCCCACGCTGGGGCAGCACACGGACGCGGTGCTGCGCGAGCGGCTGGCGCTCAGCGACGAGCGCATCGCGGAGCTGAAGGCCAAAGGCATCGTCTGACCCCTGCCGCCTTCGCGGCGGCCATAACAAGCACTCAAGGAGACAACACCATGCGCATTCTGACCGCGGCGGCCTGCGCCGCCCTGGCCCTTGTGGCCCTCGACGCCCCCACCGTCCACGCCCAGGACGCTCCCATCCGCTTCGTCGTCCCCTACCCGCCCGGCGGCGCCGCCGACCAGATCGCCCGGCTGGTGGCGCAGGAAATGAGCAAGAACGGCGGCCCCACGATCATCGTCGACAACAAGCCCGGCGCCGCGGGCATGATCGCCGCGGACCACGTGGCCCGCGCCAAGCCCGACGGCAAAACGTTCTTCGTCGGCTCCAACGCCCCCCTGGTGGTGAACCAGGCCCTGTACGCCAAGATGACCTATGACCCGGCGAAGGACTTCGTCCCGGTCTCGGGCATGGCCAAGTCGCCGCTCCTGCTGGTGGTCCGCCAGGACCTGCCGGCTCAGGACGTGAAAGCGCTGATCGCGCTGGGCAAGCAGTCTCCCGGCAAGCTGACCATGGGTTCGGCCGGCACCGGCAACATCACCTACCTGGCCGGCGAGTATGCCGTCAGCAAGCTGGGCTTCCAGGTCACGCACGTGCCCTATCAAGGCAGCGCGCCGGCCATCGTCGGCCTGATGGGCAGCAACACGGACATGATGTTCGACGCCCTGCCGTCGAGCATGGCGCAGGCGCAGGCCGGCAAGATCCGCCCTTTCGCCGTGCTCGACGACAAGCGCTTCGCCGGCCTGCCCAACGTACCCACCGCCGCCGAACTGGGCTACCCCGGCATCGACGCCAGCGCCTGGTTCGGGCTGGTGGCGCCCGCCGGCACGCCGGCCGCCGCCGTCGAACAGATGAACCAGGGCGTCAACAAGGCCCTGGCGCAACCCGAGCTGCAACAAAAGCTCACCAACATCGGCGCGGTGCCCATGCCCGGCGACGCCAGCGTGTTCGCCGCCTTCGTGCAGGCCGAACGGGACCGCTGGCTGCCGGTTGCCCGCGACCTCGGCCTGAAGGCGCAATAAGGAGGCCCGAGCATGATCACCCTGGATTCCATCGAGGCGCTGCGGGCGTTTGCCGGCCAGCCTCCCGCCCTCACCGACTGGCAGACCGTCGACCAGGACACCATCAACCGCTTCGGCCTGGCCACCGGCGACACGCAGTGGATCCACATGGACCCGCAGCGCGCGCAGGCCGAATCGCCCTACGGCGCGGCCATCGCCCACGGCCTGCTGACGCTGTCTCTGCTGCCCAGCCTGTTCGCCTCCGCGATGCGCTTTCCGAACCGCCGGCTGGCGGTGAACTACGGCTTCGACCGCGTGCGCTTCACGCAGGCAGTCAAGGCCGGAGCACGCATCCGCGCCGCCTTCTCCCTGGCCACCGTTGACGAGCTGCCCGACGGCCAGGCCCGTCTTCACTGGGACGTGCGCATCGACATCGACGGCGAACAGCGGCCCGCGCTGGTGGCGCGCTGGCTCACGCAGGTCGCCTATCACAGCCGCAACGAGGAGCAGTCATGACATTGAAGATATCGCGCCACGGCGCCACCGCGGTGCTGACCATGGACCGCCCGGACCAGCGCAACGCGCTCAATCTGGAGATGCGCGATGCCTTCGCGCGCGCGCTGCCTGAACTGCGCGAGGACGATGGCATCAAGGCGGTCGTGCTGACCGGCGCCGGCGGGCATTTCTGCGCCGGCGGCGACATCAAGTCCATCGCGCAGGCCCACGCCCAGGGCCTGGATGCGTTCGAAGGACGCGAACGCATCCGCAAGATCCACCGCTGGTACGACGCGCTGGTGGACCTGGAAAAGCCCGTGATCAGCGCGGTGGACGGCGTCGCCTTCGGCGCCGGCCTATCGCTCGCGCTGTGCGCCGATTACGCCATCGCGCGGCGCGGCGCCACCTTCTGCGCCGTGTTCGCCCGCATCGGCTATGTGCCGGACATGCTGGGCATGTATCTGCTGCCGCGGGCAGTCGGCCTGGCGCGCGCCAAGGAACTGGTATTCACCGCCCGGGTGTGCGAGGCCGAGGAGGCGCTGAGCCTCGGCCTGGTACAGGCCCTGTGCGACGGCGATCCGCTGGAGCAGGCGCTGGCCATGGCCGAGCGCTTCCATGCCGCCCCGACTCAGGCCCTGGGCCTGGCGAAATCCATCATGAACCGCACCTTCGAGTCCACGCGCGAAGACATCTACACGCAAGAGGCGATGGCCCAGGCGATCTGCCGCGACAGCGCCTACCACCGCGACGCCGCCCGGCGCTTCGTGGAAAAGCAACCGCTTGCCTACAAATGGGATTGAACCGCATGCCCACGGAAAACACGCCGGCCGAGCTGGCTCCCCAGGCCCGCTACGAGGCCTATCTGGACGAAGGCCGCTTCATGCTGCAGCGCGACCGCATCAGCGGCGAGCATTTCTTCTATCCGCGCGTGGCGGCGCCGCGCAGCGGCTCGCGCGACGTGGAATGGGTCGCCCCCAGCGGACTGGCCCGCGTCTATGCCGCCACCGTCATCCATCCGCGCCCGCCCGAACCGCCCTATGGCGTCGTGCTGGTAGACCTGGATGAAGGGCCGCGGCTGATGTCCCGGGTGGAAGGCCTCCCCGCGCACGAGGTGCGCATCGGCTTGCGGGTGCGCGCCCGCGTCGTCCAGGAAGCCGGCCGCGGCGTGCTGGTGTTCGAACCCGCGACGGAGCAGGCATGAACCAGGATCGCTTTCCGCGCGGCAAGGCCGCCATCGTCGCCGGCGCCACCTACGGCATCGGTCAGGCGCCGGGCATGAGTTCCATGGACCTGGCCGTCGCCGCCAGCCTGCGGGCGCTAGATCAGGCCGGGCTGCGGCCCGACCAGGTCGACGGCCTGTTCATCGGCCTGCCCGACGACTTCATGTCCGGCCTGGGCTTTGCCGAGTACCTCGGCATTTCGCCCCGCCTGACCGACAACAACCGGACCGGCGGATCCTCTTTCCTGACGCACGCCATGTGGGCCGCGCTGGCGCTTGAGGCGGGCCAGTGCGATGTCGCGCTCATCGCCTACGGCAGCAACCAGCGCAGCGCGGCGGGCAAGCTGGTCAGCTCCATGCGCCCCTCGCCCAACGAGGCACCCTACCGTCTTGCGCGGCCCGTGGGGGCCTACGCAATGGCGGCCTCGCGCTACGCCCACCAATATGGGCTTACGCGCGAGCAACTGGGCGCGGTAGCCATCGCCGCCCGCCAATGGGCCATGCTCAACCCGGAGGCCTACCTGCGCGAGCCCCTGGACATGCAGCAGTACCTGTCGGCCCGGATGGTCGCCGAACCGCTGGGCGTACGCGACTGCTGCCTGGTCACGGACGGCGCCGCCGCGGTGGTAATGACCCGCGCCGACCGGGCGCGCGACCATTGCGCGCGGCCGGCCTATCTGCTGGGCGCCGCGGCCGCGACGGACCACCGCGAAATCACCAACATGCCGGACCTGACCGTCACGGCGGCCGTCCGCAGCGGCGCGCGCGCCTTCGCCCAGGCCGGCGTGCGTCCGCAGGACATCGACGTGCTGGAGCTTTACGACGCCTTCACCATCAATCCCATCCTGTTCCTCGAAGACCTGGGCTTCTGCGCCAAGGGCGAAGGCGCCGCCTTCGTCGAAAACGGGCGCATCGCGCCGGGCGGCGAACTGCCGGTCAACACCAACGGCGGCGGCCTGTCCTGCGTGCACCCCGGCATGTACGGCCTGTTCACCATGGTCGAAGCCTTCGTCCAACTGGCCGGCCAGGGCGGCGCGCGCCAGGTGCCCGGGGCGCGCCTCGCGCTTGCGCACGGCAACGGCGGCGAACTGTCCAGCCAGGCCACGCTGATCCTCGGCAGCGCCGAAACGCTCTGACCTCACACAAGGAAAAACCATGAACCAAACCGCCTATCTTCTCGACCAGCGCAGCATCATCGTGACGGGCGCGGCCCAGGGCATCGGCCGCGCCATCAGCGAACTGGCGCTGCAGCTCGGCGCCCGCGTGACCGCAGTGGACATGAACGCCGATGCGCTGGCCGCCTTCGAACGCGACGCACCCGAAGGCCGGCTCCTGCCGCTGGCCGGCGACGTCTCCGACCCGGCATTCGCCGCCTCAGCGATGGAAAGCGCCGCCGCGCGTTTCGGCACGGTCGACGGCCTGGTGAACAACGCCGGCATCACCCGGATCGCCATGATCGAGAAAATGACGCAGGAAGCGTGGCAGAAGGTGATCGACGTGCATCTCACGGGGTCTTTCCAATTCCTGCAGGCAGCCGGCCGCCACATGCTGGCCACGGCCCGCGAGACGGGCAGGCCCGGCGGCGCCATTGTCAACATCACGTCGGACGCGGGACGCCGCGGCACGATCGGGCAGATCAACTATGCGGCGGCCAAATCGGGCGTGCTGGGGCTGACCATGAGCGCAGCGCGCGAATGGGGCAAGTACGGAATACGCGTGAACACCGTCGGCTTCGGGGTGGTGGAAACGCCCATGACGGAAACGATCCGCGGGGACAAGTTCCGCGACACTTATCTGTCGCAGATCCCGCTGGGACGGTTTGGGCAGGCCGGAGAAGTGGCCTGGCCGGTGTGCTTCCTGCTGTCGGATGCCGCCTCGTACATAACGGGGCAGCACATCTATGCCAATGGCGGCATGACCATCGGCATGTGAACGGCGCCGAGCCGCCGCCAGTGGCGGCCCGGCACGGTCTCAGGCGTCGATGCCGCGGGAAGTCAGGTAGTCGTCGTAGCCGCCGCGGTAATCGACGATCTCGCCCGAGGGCAGGATTTCGATCACGCGGGTGGCCAGGCCGGACACAAACTCGCGATCGTGCGACACGAAGACCAGCGTGCCTTCGTACTTTTCCAGCGCGAACTGCAGCGACTCGATCGATTCCATGTCCAGGTGGTTGGTGGGCTCGTCGAGCAGCATGACGTTGTGCCGGCCCAGCATCAGGCGGCCGAAGGTCATGCGGTTCTTTTCGCCGCCCGACAGCACCTTGGGCGCCTTGGGCAGATCGTCCGCCGAGAACAGCAGGCGGCCCAGCACGGAACGGATCGACTGGTCGTCGTCGCCCGGCTGGCGGTGTTCGCCCATCCAGTCGAGCAGGTTGATGTCGGTTTGCAGGAACTGGTCCGACACGTCCTGCGCCATATAGCCCAGGTCCGCGTTCTCGGACCACTTCACCGAGCCGGCATCCGGCTGCAAGTCGGTGGCCAGCAGGCGCAGCAGCGTCGTTTTACCGACGCCGTTGGCGCCGATGATGGCGATCTTCTCGCCAGCGTCGACCATGGCCGAGAAGTTGCGGATCACGGGTGCGTCATAGGACTTCGACAGCTGCTCGACCGTGACGGCCAGGCGGTGCATGACCTTGTTCTGCTCGAAGCGGATGTAGGGGTTCTGGCGCGACGACGGCTTGACCACGACCTGCTCGGACTTGATGCGGTCGATCTGCTTGAGGCGCGAGGTGGCCTGGCGCGACTTGGACTTGTTGGCCGCGAAACGGCGCACGAAGTCCTGCAGTTCGGCCACGCGTTCCTTGGCCTTGGCGTTGTTGGCCACCAGGCGCTCGCGGGCCTGGGTGGAGGCCAGCATGTAGTCGTCGTAGTTGCCGGGGTAGACGCGGATCTCGCCGTAGTCCACGTCGGCCATGTGCGTGCACACCTGGTTCAGGAAGTGGCGGTCGTGGCTGATGATGATCATCGTGCTCTGGTAGCTGTTGAGCACGTTTTCCAGCCAACGAATGGTGTTGATGTCCAGGTTGTTGGTGGGTTCGTCCAGCAGCAGGACGTCAGGATTCGAGAACAGCGCCTGCGCCAGCAGCACGCGCAGCTTCCAGCCGGGCGCCACTTCGCGCATGGGCAGATTGTGCTGGTCGACGGCGATTTCCAGGCCCAGCAACAGTTCGCCGGCGCGGGCTTCGGCCGTATAGCCGTCATATTCCGCGAACTTGGCTTCAAGTTCGGCGGCGCGCATGTAGTCGTCCTCGGTGGCTTCCGGATTCGCGTAGATGGCGTCGCGTTCGGACATGGCCGCCCACATCTCGGTGTGGCCCATCATGACGACGTCCAGCACGCGCAGGTCTTCGAACGCGAACTGGTCCTGGCGCAGCTTGCCCAGGCGCACGCCCGGCTCCAGCGACACGTTGCCCGCCGACGCCTCCAGGTCACCGCCGATGATCTTCATGAAGGTCGACTTGCCGGACCCATTGGCCCCGATCAACCCGTAGCGGTTGCCTTCCCCGAACTTGACGCTGACGTTCTCGAAAAGGGGTTTGGGACCGAACTGGATGGTGAGATTGGCGGTGGATATCACGGTGTTTTTTAGAGGCTAAGGGCGTCGGGGACGCGTGCGGGAAACCTGACATTGTACCAAGCCCGTCTGGCACCCGCCCCGCCGGGCGCGTTCACCCCTGCGTAGCCCCGCGTTTTCGCCCCTGCGGCGGCCCGCCAGCCGCCCTCGTGCCGCCTCTGCGCTACCGGTTCACGTCGATGACGTATCGCCCGCGGTTGTTCCCCGCCATCAGCCGGGCGGCGAGTTGCGGCACCTGCCCCAGGCCGGCGGTCACGGCGATGTCGCCGAACGGCATTTCCTCATAGACCCGCCCCAGCCTCTCCCAGGCCTGCCGCCGCCTGGACACCGGGCACATCACCGAATCTACCCCCAGCAGCCGCACGCCGCGCAGAATGAAGGGCATGACCGTCGCGGGCAGATCGGCGCCGCCGGCCAGGCCGCAGGCCGCGACCGCGCCGCCATATTCCATCGACGCCAACACCCGCGCCAGCACCTTGGCGCCCACGGTGTCGACCGCGGCAGCCCAGCGCTGGTTCTCCAGGGGTTTGGGCGGCTCCGCCCATTCCGGCCCCGAAACGATCTCGGCCGCGCCCAGCGACGTCAGGTAAGGATGGACGGATTCACGCCCGGGCTGCACCAGCGCCGCGACCCGGTACCCCAAGCGGGCCAGCAGCGCCACCGCCACGCTGCCCACGCCGCCGGACGCGCCCGTGACCAGCACCGTCCCGGCGCCCGGCGCGACGCCCGCCGCCTCGATTTCCATGACGCAGAGCATGGCGGTGAGCCCGGCCGTGCCGATGGCCATGGCCTTGAAGCTGTCCAGGCCCGGCGCAAGCGGCACCAGCCATTCCGACTTGACGCGCTGCACCTGGGTGTAGCCGCCCCAGAAGCGCTCGCCCACGCTCCAGCCCGTCAGAACTACGGGCGCGCCGGCCGGGTAATCCGCCGCGCTGGATTCGAGCACTGTGCCCGCCAGGTCGATGCCGGGCACCATGGGGAAATCGCGCACGATCCGGCCCCTGCCGGTCACCGCCATCGCGTCCTTGTAGTTCAGGCTGGAATAATCGACCTTGACCGTCACGTCGCCGGGCGGCAAGCGGGCAATGGTCAGGTCCTGCAACCCGCACTTCGTCTTGCCGTCATCCTGCGTCAGCACCAAGGCCTTGAATGGATCGTCATGCTTCATCGGTTTTCCTCTGTGATTGATCATTGCGGCGGGCTAGTCGACGCGGCTGCCCGATAGCTGGACGAGTTCGCCCCAGCCGCGGTATTCCTGGCGCAGCAGCTGGGCGAAGTCCTCCGGCGTATCCACCCGCGCGAACGCGCCGATGGACTTGAGCGACTGGGCCAGCGCCGGCGTGGCCACGGCCTCGCCGATTTCCTGGTTCATGCGCTGCACGATGGATTTGGGCGTGCCCTTCGGAAACAGCATGCCCAGCCAGGGATTGGCCTGGAACGCCGGATAGCCCGCTTCGGCAAAGGTGGGCGTGTCTGGGAGCATCGGCAGGCGCTGGCTCGCGCCCACGGCCAACGCCTTCAGGCGCCCGGACTGGATATGCGGCAGGGTGACCGCCACCGTGTCCAGGCCGATGGCAACGTTGCCGGCGATCATGTCCGTCATCGCCTTGGCGCTGCCCTGATACGGAATGTGGGTCAGTTGCAGCCCCGCCTCGCGCTCCAGCATCACCATTCCCAGGTGCGACAGCGTGCCATTGCCGGACGACGAAAAATTCAACGCCCCGGGGTGTTGCTTTGCGTAGTCGCGCAGCCCCGCCACGTCGCCGAATGGCTGCGCGGCGTTGGCCACCAGCACCATCGGCAGATCGGCCACCAGGCCGACCGGCTCGAAATCGCGCAGGGTGTCGTAGCCGGTGGACTTGTACAGATGCGGGTTGGTGACCAGTGACGCGGTAGCCGAGAGCATCATGGTGTAGCCGTCGGGCGCGGACTTCGCCAGCGCCGCCAGCGCGATGCTGCCGCCCTGCCCCGGCCGGTTCTCCACGATGACGGGCTGCTTCAATCTGGTGGATAGCCGTTCGGCCAGGATCCGCGCCACCGCATCCGTCGCCTGCCCCGGCGGGAAGCCCACCAGCAGTTTGATCGGCTTGGCGGGCCAGTCGGCCGCGGCCTGCGCTGGCGCCGCCGCGATCAGGCCGATCGCAAATATCCACGCTACTGTCCATGCACGCATTGCTGTCTCCTCCTGATGGCGCCCGGGGCCTGTCTGAAAGCGGCTCCGTGGCGATGGAACCGGTCTCAGATCACGCCCCGCTCCCGCAAGCCGGCCTGCTGCGCGCCGGAGAAACCCAGCGCGCCCAGCACCTCGTCGTTGTGCTGCCCGAGGCTGGGCCCCGCGTGATGCACGGCGCCCGGCGTCGCAGAGAACCGGGGCACCACGCTCTGCATCCTGACGGGCCCCAGTTCGTCGTCGTGCACGGACACGATTCCCTCGCGGGCCGCGATGTGCGGGTCCCGGAAGATGTCCACGATGTCGTAAATAGGGCTGAATCCAACGGCATGCGCGTCCAGCAAGGCTGCCAGCTCGTCGAGCGTATGGCGCGCGATCGCCTCGGCCACGAGCGCATCCAGCGCCTCGCGGTTGCGCACCCGGTCGGGATTGGTCCTGTAGCGCGGATCCTCGGCCACGCCGGTCAGTTCCAGCGCCACGCAGAGCCGCTCGAAAATGCGTTGCGTCGAGGCCGCGATCGAGGCCCAATGGCCGTCCCGGGTCCGGTACACATTGCCGGGCGCCGCGTACTGGCTGCTGTTGCCCAGCCGGCCCCTGACGATACCGAGCTGGTCGTACTCGATGGGAAGAAAATCCATCACCCGGAACATCGATTCCATCAGCGAACAATCGATTTCCTGGCCCTGGCCGCGCGGCGCCACTTTTTCGCGGTACAAGGCGGCGACGATGCCGAGCGCGCCGAACAGGCCGGCCACGGCGTCGGCAATGGGAAACCCCATGTGCAGGGGCCGTCCGTCCGATTCGCCGCAAATATTGGTAAGGCCGCTCATGGCTTCGAACACCCGGGCGAATCCGGGCTTGTTGCGGTACGGGCCGGTCTGCCCGAACCCCGTCACGCGCAAGATGGTCAGCGCCGGATTCTGCTCATGCAGCCATTCGCGCGTCATGCCCCAGCCGTCCAGCGTGCCGGGGCGGAAGTTCTCCACCAGCGCATCGAAGCCGGGCAGCAGACGCGCCACGATGTCGCGCCCTTCCGGGGTGCGCAGATCGATCGAAATGCCTTTCTTGTTGCGATTGGCCACCTTCCACCACAGCGGCACGCCCTCCTTGTGCGGCGCCAGGGCCCGCAGGGGATCGCCCGCCCCGGGAATTTCCACCTTCAGCACGTCGGCGCCCAGGTCTGCCAGCAGCGTTGCGGCCCAGGGGCCGGCCACCACGGTGGACAGGTCAAGAATACGGACGCCTTTCAACGGACCGGCACTTTCCTCGAAACTCATCTGCTGACTCCTTGGGCCTTGCCGGAGCGATCCGGCAAGCCACGCTGCGCGAACACGAGAGGTATGGGGAATTCTGTGCTGAAATCGAGCCATCCGGAATGGACATTTTTGATAAACCAGTTATCTTGATTTGAGATGGGTTTCAGCCATGGACCTCAAGAACCTGCGGGTATTCACACGCATCGCCGAAGCCGGCAGCCTGACCCGGGCCGCCGCCGCGCTGGGGATCGTGCAATCGGCGTTGAGCCGCCAGCTGTCCGAGCTGGAACAGGAGTTCGGCGGACGGTTGTTTTTTCGCACCGGACGCGGCGTGCTCCTGACCGAGCTGGGCGAAAGCCTGATGCCGCGCGCCCAGGCGCTGCTGCTGGAGGCCGACCAACTGCTGGAGGAAGCGAAGGCCGCCCAGCGCAAGCCGGCCGGGATCGTCAATCTGGGCGTGATTCCCTCGCTATCGCAGCCGCTGACCGGCATGCTGCTGACGTACACGCAGGCGCGCTATCCCGGAATCCGGCTGCGGGTTTTCGAAGGCTATAGCGGGGAGATCGAGGCCTGGCTGGCCAACGGCAAGATCGATATCGGTATTTACAACCGCTATCGCACCGCCTCCACGCGCATGCTGGAAGTGCTGTTCGAGACGGAAATGACGGTGGTGACCCGGGCCGGTTCCGCGCTGGCCGCCAGCCCCGAACTGCGCCTGGTCGACCTGGCGGCGGCGCCATTGGCGCTGCCCGTGCGCCCCAACGCGCTGCGCACGGTGCTGGACAGCCTGACTTTGCGCGCGGGAATTGAGTTGAACGTCGTGCTCGAGGCCGACTCCGGCGTCGTCATCAAGGACGCCATACGGCGCGGCGGCCTGCACAGCATTCTGCCCAGCCATGCCGTATCGGCGGAAGTGGCGGACGGCAGCCTGGTCCCGATCCGCCTGGCCGATCCCGTCATCCGCCAGACGGTGCTGATGGATCTCAGCCGGCAACGGCCCGCCACCGCGGCCACGCGGCTGCTTTTCAAGGCATTGCCGGATCTTGCGCGGGAAGTCGTGGCGGGCGCGCCCGCCAGCGCGCCGCTTCGCCCTGCTTAGTGGTGGTGTTCGTCCAGCACCAGGTGCGCCAGCCCGCGCTCGGTGGCCAGGCCCACTTTCTGCCCGATCGGCAGCGTCGCCTTGGTGGCCACGTGCCCGTAAGGCAGCCCTGTCACGACGGGAACCTTGACCGTCCGGCGCAGCCAGGCGACCACCTCGTGCAGGTCATAGCCCTTGTCGTGAGGAGCCAGCTTGTAATCGGAAAAACGGCCCAGCACGATGGCCTTCTGGCGGCCGAGGATGCCCGCCTGGTGCAGCTGGATCAGCATGCGTTCGATGCGGTAGGGATGCTCGGCCACGTCTTCCAGGAACAGGATGCCGCCGCGCACCTTGGGCAGGTAGGGGGTGCCTACCAGGGACGTCAGCATGGCCAGGTTGCCGCCCCAGAGAATGCCGCGGCAATCCACCGGATCGGCGTCCTGGGTTTCGAAGCTGAGGATTTCCAGCTCGCCGCGCATCACTTCGCCGAACAAGGCCTCGGTCAGGTCGTCGACCTTCTTGCCGCCGAAATCGGCGACGGCGGTGGCGCCGGTGTAGCTGACCGCGCCGGTCTGCGCCAGCAGGCCCAGGTTGAACGCGGTGAAGTCGCTCATGCCGACGAAGCGCTTGCCGCTGTCGGCCATGGCTTTCCAGTCGATGGAAGGCAGCAGGCGGCCCAAGCCATAGCCGCCGCGCGTCACCATCACGATCGGCAGTTTCTGCTTGGCGGCCCGCGTCAGGCTGGCCAGGCGCTGCGCATCGGTGCCCGCGAAACGCTGGTGCACGGCCAACGCCGTGCGGTCCAGGGCCGTCTTGAACCCCTGCCCCTGCAGGCGCGTGCGCGCCAGTTCGACGGTGGCCGGATCGCGCACCGCTGACGAGGGCGAGATCAGGTAGATGCCGCGCGCGTCGGGCAGCGCGTGATCGTGGCTGTGGTCATGCCCGCAATCCTCGCCGCATTCGTGGTCGTGATCGTGATCGTGGCCATGGTCGTGGCCGGCGGCCTTCGCGCCACGCGGCTTGGCGGCTTTGGGGGTACTCATGCTATGGATTCCTTGCTGCGGCGTTCGCGGAAGAACCGGCGCAGCAGCGCGCCGCAGGGTTCCGCCAGCACGCCGCCGGTGACTGAGGTGTGATGATTGAGTTTGGGAACCGACCCCACATCCAGCACGCTGCCGCAGGCGCCGGTCTTGGGATCGTAGGCGCCGAACACAACGCGGGCCAGCCGCGCGTGCAGCATGGCGCCGATGCACATGACGCAGGGCTCCAGGGTGACGTACACGGTGATGCCGGGCAGGCGGTAGTTCTCGAGCGCCCGGGCGGCGCTGCGCAGCGCCACGATCTCGGCGTGGGCGGTCGGGTCGTGATCGATGATGGTACGGTTGTAGCCGCGCCCCAGGATGTCGCCCTGCGCGGACACCACCAGCGCGCCCACCGGCACTTCGCCGATGTCGTAGGCGGCCTGGGCCTCTTCCAGCGCCGCGGCCATGAAGCTGGCATCCTGCGCCGTCCAGGACGGAACGGCCGCCACCGCGTCCGCCTCAACCACGGTACACCCGCGACTTCAATGCGATGCGGCCGGCCAGGCTGGTCACGGCCTCTTCGAGCCATTGATAGAGTTCGGCCTCTTCGCTGTAGCGGGCCTGGTTCAGGTTCGACACCCGGCCCTCTTCGATGAAGCCCCAGGCCCGGCTGCGCTTGTCGCGATGCTTCGGATCCCAGACGCCGAAGGCGAAGCCGCCGGCGCGGCGGATCAGCGAAAAGCACGGAATATCGGTGTAGCCGTCGCCGACGAACACCATCTGATCGAACGGCACGCGCAGGCGGTCTTCGGGCACCTTGCGGTTGACCTCGAAGGGCTTGTTGCGGAAATCGCGGCCGATGATGCCTTTCTGGATGTGGAACAGGTAGCGGGTCTTGTCCGTGAAGCTGACGATGCGGCGCGGGAAATCGATGCCGCCGTTCTCGCCGTAGACGAATTCGGACGCCCAGATCTCGGTGAATTCATGGGCGATGGGCGTGGAACGGACCACGTCGCCGATGCCGCTGGAAATCAGGTAGAACTCCAGTTGCACCTGCGGCTGCTCTGCCCTGACGGCGGCGCGCAGGCGCTGGAACAACGTGGGCACGCCTTCATGCAATTCCAGCCGGGCGCCCCAGTCCTGGAGGCGCTGCTGCGTGATCAGGCCGTGCTTGCCCCCCTGCGACAGGCGGATCATCTGGTACAGGTAGGCGGGCACCGGGTCCCAGTCCTGCCGCGACAGCAGCGGATCGACGTCGTCCTTCCAGAAGGACGCCGTGTCCACCCCGATGCTCTCCAGGAAGCCGGACGTGCTGTCCGAGGCCAGCGTGTCGTCAAAATCGAAAACCAGGGCGATGACGTCGGACATGAATGTGCGTGAAAAAGGGCAATAGCCGCCATTTTGCCTGAATGTGGCGGCGGCTGCGCCCCCGGAAGGGCCGGAACGCGCGGTTCCCGCCCCTCCTTTTGCCCCCGCCTTACTGGCGAACGGGCGCCGTCATCGCGCCGCCGGCCGGCGCGGGGGCCATGCCCGGCGCGCCCGCGGCAGGCGGAACCGAGTCCGCCGGTACCTGGATCACCGTTTCGCGCAGGACGCCGCCGCCCTGCACGCTGCCGCGCACATTGGTCGGCGCGGTCATCTGGGTTACGCAGTCCTGGCGGGACGCCGCCGGCAGGCGGTTGCAGCGGTCGATCATGTTCTGCTGGTACTGGTCGGCGCTGCCTTCCTTCAGGTTCTGGCGGCCGGCTTCCTGGCGGGCCGCGCCGGCTTCGCGCATGCAGGCGGCCGGATCCTGGCCGGTGGAGCCGCTTTTGCAGGCCGCCACGTCTTGCTGATACTGGGATTGGGCTGTGCCGCGGCCGGTCGCATCAGCCGCGTGGACCGCCCCCGCGGCCAGCATCAGGCCTGCCGCGCAAAGGGTCGCCGCGAGGCGTTTGGTGTGCATGGGTCGAATATTCATGGCCAGCTCCTTCAATAGCGATTGCACCAGAACGGCGCGGCCTGAGGACCGGCGCCGCTCGCTCGAGACCTGCCACGCCTTGCGGGGGCGGGTCATTGCTTCACTATCCCACGATGAAGCGGCGCCGGGGTGTCCAGCAACATGAAATCGTAAGACGACGTTTCAGATGACGCGGCGCAGCATCGGGAGTTGGCAGAGACGGGGCAGCCTCCGCGGGCGGGCTAACGCGCGTCCGCTAACGCGCGTCCCTGTCGGCATCCGCCTCGGTTAGGCGGTTGCGGTAGGTTGCGGCGCGCATCAGCAGCATCGCGGTCACGGGGGACGACACGATCAGCAGCAAGGTAATGACGACTTCGTGGAACACCGGGCGGGCCGACAGCGCCGAAAACACCAGGATCGACGCGCCCAGGACGCAGCCGCAACCCATGGTGTTGCCCAGCGTAGGCGCATGGATGCGCGCATAGAACGTGCGAAAGCGCAGCAGGCCGGCCGAGCCGGTCAGGGCCAGCAGGCCGCCGAGCACCAGCAGGATGCTGGCTGGAATGCCTGCCCACAGCGGGATCTGGGCGTCGATCATGGCTCGATCACCTCGCCGCGCAGCAGGAAGCGGGCCATCGCGGTGGATCCGACGAAGCCGAACAGCGCGATCAGCAGCGCGATATCGAAATACACGGAAGTGCCGGAGCGGATGCCGAAGACCAGCATCGTCAGCATGCCGTTGATGTAAAGGGTATCCAGGGCCAGGACGCGGTCCTGGGCGGTGGGCCCGCGCAGCAGGCGGATGGTGGCGCACACCATGCCCAGCGCGAAGCAAAGCAAGGCAAAGGACGCCGCCCAATAAAGTACGGTATTCATTCGAAAATCTCCATCAGCGGGCGCTCGTAGCGCTCCTGCACCAGCTTGACCCAGTGTCCTTCATGCTGCAGATCCAGCACGTGCAGCTTGAGGTGGTGGTCGTCGGTCAGGTCCACCCAGACCGTGCCGGGCGTGTAGGTGACGATGCAGGCCAGCATCGCCAGGCCGTGCGGGTCGCGCATGGTCAGCGGAATCATGATGAATCCGGGGGAAAAATCATTGGGCCGGGGGTTCAGGATCAGCTTGCCCACCGCAATGTTGGACCTGATGATGTCCGCCGTTACGTGCAGGAACAGCGGCACCGCCTTCCACAAGCGGCGCGGCCGCGCGTGCAGCGGACGCAGGCGCGACGCCGCCCAGGTGAACCACAGCGCCAGCGCGATGCCCAGGGCAATCTGGCCCGCGGACAGGCTTTGGTTCAGGACCAGCCACAGGACGAACAGGAACGCCGGCAGGAAAACGAAATAAAAGCGCCGCATCAGCTTCCCCCCTTGAGGCCGCGCACGGTCTGCGCCGACATGACGGCCTCGATATACGACTGGGGCCGGTCCAGGGAACGGGCTGCATCGTCCAGGTAGGCCGACACCGGCCCCGCGCCGGCGGCCAGGCCCACGCAAAGCAATAGCAGCACGGCCACCGGGCCGGCTTCGATCACGCGCAGGCGCGGCGTGCTGCGGTCGTCGCTTGCCCAGAACACGCGGATGCCGGTGCGGCTCAGACCGATCAGGCCGGCCAGGCCGGAAACGAGCACCGCAGCCACCAATATCCAGGCGTCCATCGGCAAGGCCGATTCATTGGCCGCCGACACGGCGGCCGACAGCAGCGAGAGCTTCGCGACGAAGCCCGACAGCGGCGGCAGCCCCGTCACCAGCAGCGCGCAACAGATGAACGCCAGGCCCAGGAAGGCCATGGCAGCGGGGATGGCCACCCCCACCACGTCGTCGGAACGGTTGACCGAGGCCGGGTCGTCGAGGTCGAAAGCGTCGAGCGTCACCGCCAGCACGTTGGCGCCGAAACTGCGGGTACGCTCGATCAGCTCGGCCAGCAGGAAGAACGCGCCCGTGGTCAGCACCGAACTGATCAGGTAGAACAGCGCCGGGCCGGTCAGCGTTACGCCGGGCATGCCCAGGGCGGTCAGCAGCGTGCCGGCCGACACAATGACGCAGTAGCCCACCATTTTCTCCAGCTGCTGCGTGGCCAGCAGGCCAAGGCCGCCGAACAGCAGCGTGGCCAGGCCGGCCGCGAACATCCAGTCCAGGCTGAACGCCGCGGGCGCGCCCGTCGGCAGCAGCAGCGAACCGATGCGCAGCAGCGCGTAGATGCCCACCTTGGTCATGATGGAGAACATGGCGGCGACGGGCGCGCCGGCCGAGCCATAACCCCTGACGAGCCAGAAGTTCAAGGGCCAGGCGCCCGCCTTCACCAGGAAGGCCACGCCCAGGATGGCTGCGCCCGCCTCGAACAGCATGCGGTCGGCGCCGGCCAGGTTGCCCGCGCGCAGCGCCAGGTCCGCCAGATTCAGCGTGCCCGTGACGCCATAGATCAGCGCAATGCTGATCAGCAGCAGGAACGACGCCGCCAGGTTCACCGCGATGTACTGCAGGCCGGCGCTGACGCGCGTCATACCGGAGCCGTGCAGCAACAGGCCGTAGGACGCGGCCAGCAGCACCTCGAAGAACACGAACAGGTTGAAGAGGTCGCCCGTAAGGAAGGCGCCATTCAGCCCCATCAGCAGGAACTGGAACAAGGAATGGAAATGCACGCCCGCGCGGTCCCAACGGGCCAGCGCGTACACCAGCGTGGCCAGGCCCAGCACCGCGGTCAGCGTCAGCATGACGGCGGCCAGCCGGTCCACCACCAGCACGATGCCAAAGGGCGCGGGCCAATCGCCCACCAGGTAGACCCCTACCCCATCGGGCCAGATGCCCGGCACGGCGCCGCCGGCGACCGCCAGCAAGGCGATGGCGGCGGCCAGTTGGGCCAGCGTGGACACCAGCGCGATCGCGCCGCGCGCGTAGCGGCTGGTGTCGGCCAGCAGGAGCATCACCGCGCCGGCCAGCAGCGGAGTGATGATGGGCAATATCGGAAGATGCTGAAGCCAGAAACTCAAGATTGGGACTCCCGTCCATCAACGTGGTCGGTACCCGTGAGGCCGCGCGAGGCCAACAGCACAACCAGGAACAGCGCAGTGGTGGCGAAGCCGATCACGATGGCCGTCAGCACCAGCGCCTGGGGCAGCGGATCGGCATACCAGGAGGGATCATGGGCCATGGCCGGATCCACCACCGGCGGACGGCCCGACGTGAGCCGGCCCATGCCGAAAATGAACAGGTTCACCGCGTAGGAAACGAGCGACAGGCCCATGATGAACTGGAACGTCCGCGGCCGCAGCAGCAGCCACACGCCCGAGCCCGCCAATACGCCGATCGCGATGGCATAGATCAATTCCATCAGGCTTCCCCTGTTTGAGCGGCGGCCGCCTGGACCTCGGCGGCGGCCTTGCGTTGCGCGCGTAGCGATTGGTGAGCCAGCGCCACCAGCACCAGCACGGTGGATCCCACGACCAGCATGTACACGCCCAGGTCGAACAGCAGCACGCTGGACAGATGCACGTGGCCGACCAGCGGCAGCGCGATGTCCCAGGACAGCGCGGCCAGGAAGGGTTTGTAGGCCAGCCAGGCGGCCATCGCGGCGGAGCCCGCGAACAGCAGGCCGATGCCGATCCAGTTCTGCGGGTTGAGGCGGCTGCGCGACTCGACCCAGTACACGCCGCCGACCATGTATTGCAGAATGACGGCCGTGGCGAAGATGAGGCCGCCGACAAATCCGCCGCCCGGCTCGTTGTGCCCGCGCAGCAGGAAGTAGACCGAAACCAGCGCGGCCGTGGGCAACAGCAGGCGCACCAGGACCGTGGGCACCATCATCGAACCCGAGGGCACCAGGGATTTGATGTCCGGCGCGGCGGGCACGCCGCCGTCCTGGTCGAGCTGCTGGCGCGGCAGGTCCGCGCTTTCGGTGGCGGGACGGAAGCGGCGCAGCAGCGCATAGACCGTGAGCGCCACGATGCCCAGCACCGTGATCTCGCCGAACGTATCGAAACCGCGGAAGTCGACCAGGATCACGTTCACCACGTTGGTGCCGCCGCCGTCGGGCAGCGCGCGGTCCACGAAAAAGGACGAAATCGTTTCGCCCTGCGGACGCGTCAGCACCGCATACGCCAGCGCCGACATCCCGGCGCCCGCGGCCACGGCGATCAGCAGGTCGCGCAGGCGGCGGCCCCGGGCGCGCAGGGAAGCCGTGAGGCTTTCCTCTTCGTCGTCCTGCGCGATCCGCCGGGGCAGCCAGCGCAGGCCCAGCAACAGCAGCACCAGGGTCACGACCTCGACAGACAGCTGGGTCAATGCCAGGTCGGGCGCGGAGAACCAGACGAAGGTCAGGCAGGTGATGAGCCCCGCGCCGCCGGCCAGCGCCAGCGATGCCAGGCGGTGGTACTTGGCCTGGTAGGCCGCGGCCAGGGCGCAGACCCCACCCACCAGCCACAGCAGCGCGAACGCCGGGTCGACCGGGCTCAGGCTGCCGTCGCCGTTCAGCCAGCCGCCCGCACGCAGCGGCAGCCAGGCGACGAACAAGGTGCCCAGCACGATCAGCAGCATTTGCACCTGCAGGCGCGAGGACGACACCCAGCGCAGCAGCCAGGCGGCGGCCACGCTGGAACCGTCCAGCAGCGCCTCGAACGTGCGGCGGCCGTCCAGGCGGTAGATGAATGGCACCCGGCCGGGATTGGCGCGCTGGTGCGCGCGCAGGGCCAGGTACAGCAGCACGCCCGCCGTGGTGGCGACCAGGCTCATGACCAGCGGCAGGTTGACGCCGTGCCAGACGGCGAGGCTGTACTCGGGCATGTCCTGCCCCAGGATGCTGTGGGCCGCGGTGGCCAGGAACGGACCGACGGTCAGGCCGGGCAGCACGCCCACCAGCAGGCACATGAAAACCAGCAGCGCGCTCGGGAACAGCATCCAGCGGGGCGGCTCGTGCGGCGCGCGCGGCAGGTCGGTGGCCGGCGGGCCGAAGAACACTTGCAGGATGAAACGCAGCGAATACGCCACGCTGAACGCCCCGGCGATCGTGGCCACCAGCGGCAGGCCGATCTCGGTGATCCGGTCGCCGCTGACGAAGGTCGTTTCGGCGAAGAACATTTCCTTGGACAGGAAGCCGTTGAGCAGCGGCACGCCCGCCATCGACGCCGCCGCCACCATGGCCAGCGTGGCGGTGATGGGCATGGCCTTGTACAGGCCCGACAGGCGGCCGAGGTCGCGCGTGCCGGTTTCGTGGTCCACCACGCCCGCCGCCATGAAGAGCGACGCCTTGAACGTGGCGTGGTTGATCATGTGGAAGATGGCGGCCACCAGCGCCAGCGTGCTGTTCAGGCCCAGCAGCAACGTGATCAGCCCCAGGTGGCTGATGGTGGAGTAGGCCAGCACCCCTTTCATATCCTGCTGGAAGATGGCGGCGTACGCGCCCAGCACGAGCGTGATCAGCCCCGCCCCGCCGATGATCCAGAACCATTCGTCCGTGCCCGACAGCACCGGCCAGAAACGCGCCAGCAGGAAGACGCCGGCTTTCACCATGGTGGCCGAGTGCAGGTAGGCGGATACCGGGGTGGGCGCCGCCATCGCGTTGGGCAGCCAGAAATGGAACGGGAACTGCGCGCTCTTGGTCAGCGCGCCCAGCGCCACCAGGATCAGCACGGCCGGATACCAGGGATCGGCGCGCACCAGGTCGCCCGCGGCCAGCACGCGGTCCAGGTCGTAGCTGCCGACGATGTGGCCCAGGATCAGCACCCCGGCCAGCAGGCACAGCCCGCCCCCGCCCGTGACGGTCAGCGCCATGCGGGCGCCGCGCCGGGCGTCCAGGCGATGGTGCCAGTAGGCGATCAGCATGAACGAAGCCAGGCTGGTCATTTCCCAGAACATGACCAGCTGGATCAGGTTGCCCGACAGCACGACGCCGAGCATGGCGGCCATGAAAGCCTGGAAAAACGAGAAGAAGCGCGGCACCGGATCTTCCGGCGACATGTAGTAGCGGGCATACAGCACCACCAGCGCGCCCATGCCGGACACGATCAGCGCGAACAGCCAGGCGTAGCCGTCCATGCGCAGGGTGAACTGCAGGCCCAGGGCCGGCGCCCACGGCATATCGACGCGGACCACGCCGCCGTTGGCGACGTCGGGATAGAGGGTGGCGACCAGAACCACACAGGCCAGGGCGATAAGGCCCGCCAACCACGCCTCGGCATTGCGGGCGTTGGATGGCAGCAGCGCGGCGCACAGGCTGCCGGCGAACGGCAGAGCGAGGATCAGGATCAGCGACATGGCGTTCCGAGAATGTCCGGGCCCCCTCCCGCCAGCGCAAGGCAGCGAAAGACGAAACAGACCGGGGATTGAAAAACGGACGGAACCCTGGCCCGGTGCGTCGCTGCACTACACGTTGCCCCGCGGGGACATCAACCAACGCCATTGAACGGCGCAGACAGAAACAAACGCAATAGTTTTCTTGCAAGACCGGCCAAGAATCTCATACGAAAAATATCAGATTCTTGTAAGTTATGCAGAGATTTATGTGCGAACCAGGCTGATGACGACACGATCGATGCGCAATGATTGCTCAATCGACGGGGTTGCGTACGTATTCATTTCTTTGTCAGCATTGGTTTTTTTCCGTATTTGCGGTCTTCTTCGCGCAACAGCGGCACTTCCGAAATCCTTGACGTCGGTCAGGGTCGATCCGGGTTGACCGGTGGATAATTCCTGTGTGGAATGGCGCCCACAAAGCGTTGGCCGGGCCGGCATCAGTGCACGGCACGCTTTACCGACGCCGGCCAGAGAAGCCGGCCGGGTCGGAATTCAATAATATGGAGAAGACTCTTGACCGTGCTGTCTCAAGCCAAGGCCATCCTGGCCGCCGCAATCGCAGGCGTCTGCTTTAGTACCGGCGCGCAAGCCGCCGACCCCTACCCCAACAAGCCCATCCGCTTGATCGTTCCCTTCGCCGCCGGCGGCACCACCGACATCGTCGCCCGCATCGTCGCCGAAGGCCTGGGCCGTCAGCTCGGCCAGCCCGTCGTCGTGGAAAACCGCGGCGGCGGCGGCGGCGCGATCGGCGCCGACGCCCTGGTGCGCTCCGCTCCCGACGGCTACACCCTGGGCGTGGCCACGGTCAGCACCATGGCCACCAATCCGGCCACCAACCCCAAGAACCCGTACAACCCGCTGAAGGACTTCGCGCCCATCACCAATATGGTGAACGTGCCGAACGTGCTGACGGTGAACCCCGCCGTGCCCGCCAAGACGCTGGCCGAGTTCATCGCCCTGCTGAAGGCCAACCCCGGCAAGTACACCTACGCATCCTCGGGCTCGGGCGGCATCGGCCACCTGGACGGCGAGCTCTTCAAATCGCTGACCAAGACCGACATGGTGCATGTGCCCTATCGCGGCTCGGGCCCGGCGCTCAATGACGTGATCGCCGGCCAGGTCAACGCCCAGTTCGACAACCTGCCGTCGTCCATGCCCCACATCCAGGCCGGCAAGCTGCGCGCCCTGGCCGTGGCGGCGCCCAAGCGCGTGCCCACGCTGCCGGACGTGCCGACCTTCACCGAAGGCGGCCTGCCGGAGATGGACAACATGGCCTGGTACGGCCTGGTCGCGCCTGCCGGCACGCCCCAGGCGGTCATCGACCGTATCCATGACGCCGCCGTCAAGGCGCTCCAGGATCCGAAGACCGTGCAGCGCCTGGCCGATGGCGGCTCGCTGGTGGACGGCAATACGCCGGCCGAGTATGCCGCCCAGATCAAGCGCGAGCTCGAACTGCGCCAGCGCATCGCCAAGGAACGCAACATCCAGTCCACGAACTGATCCCGCGTTTCCTCCCGCCGGCCCCCTTCGCGGGGGCCGGCGCTTGACTGCAATCGCCCGGCTGGTAGCATGTGCGTCCGTGCGATCCCATTTTTCTCCCCTCCCCTGCGCCGCATGCGCCATCTGCGCCCTGCGCTCGACCCTGTTGAGCTCGCAGGAAGTCGCCGCGCGTTCCGCCTACGCGCGTTCCAAGCCCGGCTAATCGCCCGCTTTTCCCCTCTCTAGAAGCCTTACCGGCCCGCCGCCGGCTGCCAGCGCACATCCGCGCATCTCAGCCTTGCCGCCCGCCGACGGACGCCCTGCCGCGTGGCCGGGCGCCCCGCCTCGCCTCATTCGTCACATTTTCCGCATGCCCTGGAGGGCCTGCGGCCAGGCCACGCACCGACCTTTTCCAAGCGCCATGCAACTCACCAAGAAATTCGTCAAAGCCAAGAACCCCTGCGCGGGCGGCTACAAATGGTTCATCCGCGACCACAACGGACAGGGGGATTACCAGGCCGTCCTTGACGCCTTGGTCGCTGACGGACGGGTCAGCGACGCCTGCTGGCTGCTGGACCAGTTCGGCCCGACCGACGCCGTGCTCAAGCTGGACGCCGTCGACGCCACCGCCATCGTCTTCGCCGGCACCCTGGAAGTGCGCATGGGCATCAACGTGGACTCCGTCGTGCGCGCGGGCCGCAGCATCGTGACCGGCGGCGGCATCCGCGCGGGCGAAACCATCATGGCGGGCGAGAACATTTCCGCCGGCGCCAACATCGCCAGCGGCGGCGACCTGCGCGCGGGCGGCGACGTATCCGCAGAATGGGGCATCGAGGCCGCCACCCGCCTGGACTGCGTCGGCAACGTGCGCGCCAAATGGGACATCTGCGCCGGCCAGGACCTGGCCGTGACCGGCCACCTCCATGCCGGGCAGGACGTTCAAACGCAAGGCGCGATCAAATGCGGCCAGGGCATCAAGGCCGGCGGCGACGTGCGCGCCGAGAAGGAAATCGACGCGGCCTGCGGCATCCAGGCCGGCGGTTCCATCGTCTGCGGCGATCACCTGGCCTCCGGCTGGGGCCTGATCGCGGGCGAGGACATCCGCGCCGAAGGCGCGATCCGGGCCGGCGAAGGAGTGCAGGCCGCGGGCCTCATCGAAGCGGGCGCCGGACACGGCATCTACGCCGGCCTGAGCGTGCGCCTGGACGCCTGGTCGGCCTGCGCCCGGGTCGTGGCGCAAACGCGGCCTGAACAGCTGGTCAGCGGATACTGGACTGGCCAGGACGACTCCGAACCCGCCGGCCAACCGTGGAACGGCTGGCACGGCGAAGCCGCGCCGACCGGGCTCCTGGCCGCCCGCGAAGCGGCGGCCGGCCAGAAACCGGGGCCGCACAACTAGGCGCTGGCGGCCTCCCGCGCCGGGCTGCGCAGCACCAGCATCAGGCCCAGCAGGATCGCGCCCATCCCGGCCACGCTGAGCATCGACAGGCGGTTGCCCAGGATCAGGTAATCCAGCACGGCGGTGCCGGCCGGCACCAGATAGAACAGGCTCGTGACGTTGACCAGGTTGCCGGCCTGGATCATGCGGTAGAACAGCAGGGTCGCCCCCACCGAAATCACGAGGCCCATCCACACCAGCGGCGCGATGAAACCGGCCACCCATTCCACGCGCATGGGCTGGAACGGCACGAACAGCAGGCACAGCGCCAGGCTGACCGCGTATTGCAGCGGCATCACGTCCATTGGCGCCTGGCGCACCCGCTTCTGCAGGATTGCCCCCACCGTCATGCACGCCAGCGCGGCGAACGCGAACGCCATGCCGGCCGCCGAGTAGCGAGCCATGCCGATGCTCTGGTACATGACCATGGCCAGCCCGCAGAACGCCAGGAAGAGTCCGGCCAGGCGGGCGGGCGAATAGCGCCGTTCCATCAAGGCGAGGGTCAGGATGGGCTGCGCGCCCAGCAGCGTGGCCAGCACGCCCGGCGTAATGCCGTTGTCCAGCGCAAGCAGATAGCAAATGGAATAGCCGCCGATCAGGAGCAGGCCCGTCACCGCAACGGTGGCGCGCGTGCCCGGTTCGGGCAGCCAGCGCCGCCGCCGCGCGCAGATCAGCAACAGCACGGCCAAGGCCAGAAGGAAGCGCAACAGCAGGAACGCGAAGGCGGAGGCGTGGAACAGCCCCCATTTGGCGAAGATCGCGCCGCCGCTCCACAGCAGCACGAACAAGGTGGTGGAACCGTAGGAGGTCCACGCGGATCTATCGAAAGACATGAGGTTTCTACCTGTCGAAGTCATAACAGGCTCCGCCCCTGCCCAGGCGCGGCGATCGGCCGCGCAGGGCGCAAGCCGGCACGTGACGGACGCGGCACGCGTCAAGGCGTCAGGCGGACAGGCTCGGGAAGGGGCTGGAGTCGGGTGCGGACGGCGTCAGCCGACGACGGCCGCGGACGGCGGGCATGCGCCAGCCACCACGCCGCAAGGCGGCGAGACGGGCGGAGACACCACCGTGGAGACGACAGGAGAAAAACCAGGAGAAACTGCGAAACGCCGTGACATCACGCGCGCGCGGCTGCCCGCTGCGCAGGCAGCAGAGGCGAAGTCGGCGATGTACGTGGAATCAGGCATCCCGCTAGGCTACCGTCAGCGCCGCACTGCGTCAAGCGATCCGGCGCTGTTCCACGCCCATGTCGCGCCATGCTTCGCCGTGGCACGTGAACATCAGGATCTGATGCCGGGTCGCGGCGTCGAACAGCGCGCGCTTCATGAAGTCGCGCCGCGCGTCGTCGGTATGGACAAGCGCGTCGTCGAGCAGCAGCAGCGTCGGCCGCCCGGCTTCGCGCAACAGGTCCGCGTAGGCAAAGCGGGCCAGGATGCCCAACTGTTCGCGCGTGCCGAAGCTGAGCGCGGCCAGCATGTCTTCGCTGCCGCCGCGGCGCAGCGCCGTCGGCAGCAAGGCGTCGTCCAGCCGCAGGTCGGCCTCGGGAAACAGCAGCGCCAGGTAATGGTTCAGGCGGCGCGCCAGCGGCGCCTGCAGCCGCTGGGTGGCGGCCGCGCGCTGGTCGGTGAGCAGGCTGAGCAGCAGGTCCAGGGCGCAGGCGCGGCGGGCCAGTTCGTCGCGCCGCCGCGCAAGGCGTTCACAGGCCGCGGCGGCTTCGGACAGGCGTTCGCCCAGGCCTTGCGCGCCCGCCTGGTCCAGCTTGCCCTGCAGCTGCAGGATGTCGCCGTGGCGCTTGTGCTGCGCTTCGCGCTCGATGGCGGCGGACTTCTCATAGCGCAGAACGTCCTGCTCCGCCAGCTCGGGCTGATGCCCGGCCAGCGCCGCTTGCGCGGCCTGCACGCGGCGTTCGAGTTCGTCGTGGCCGCTGCGCGCTTCGGCCAGCCGGCCCGCGCGGGATTGGCGTTGCGCGGCGCGTTCCGGCGACTGCAGGTCGGCGCCGCGGGCGGCCGCCTGGCCTTCAAGCAGCTGGGCGCGGGCGCTGTCGGCATCCAGCGCGCGCTGCGCGGCCGCCAGCGTTTTCTCGGCCTGCGCCGCGACCGCCTCTGCCTCGCGCAGGGCCTGGACCGCCGCCGGCAGATCGACATTGCCCGGTTCGTCCGCGGCGGGCAGCTTCGACAGGCGCGCTTCCAGCTGGGCGCGGCGCGCCAGCGCCTCGTCGCGCTGGCTGCGCAGCGCGTCCATGCCCTTGGGCGCGTGGATGCCCAGCGCCTTGCGCATGCCCTCCAGTTCACGCAGCAGCGCGCTGTAGCGGGCATGGCGCCGTTCGGCCTCGGCCAGCGTGTCGACGCCCAGTCGCTTGAGCCCGGCGGCGCAGGCCGCCTGGGCTTCGCTCACGTCGCGCTTCAGAGCGGGCAAATCCTTGCCGCCCGGCTCGATGCGCAAGCGCCCGACACCCGGCAGATCGAGCTCGGCGGCGGCCGTGAGCAGGACCTCGCCGGCGCCGCCGAGCAGCTTGCCGTCCAGCCGCGCCTCGCGCCCCGCCTCCAATTGGTAGGACAGGCGCGTGGCGATGGCCTGCTGTTGCAGCTGCAGATTGGCCAGTTCTCGCTCGGCCTTGCGTAACGCGTCGATATCGGCCTCGGCGATTTCGATGCGCACGCTCTCGGCCTTCAGGGCCGACCCTTGTTCGATCAGTGCGGCGGCTTCCTTCAGCGCATTGTCCAGGCGTTCGATTTCGGGTGCGAGCTGGGCGAGCTGCCGTTCCAGATCGCGCCGGTCGGCCACGGCCTGCACGGAGGCCACCCGCTGGCGCGCGGCGTCGACGGCCTCGGCATGAGCCTGGCGCTGCTGTTGCGCGCGCGCCAGCGGATCGTGCGAGGCCTCGGCACGGGCGCGGGCGGCGCGGGCCTCGTCCGCCAGCGCCTTGAGTTCGGCATCGTCCTGCTGATCGCGGCGCACCTGGTCCTGCAACAGGACCAGCGTCTGCGCGGCTTGCGCCTGCTCGCGGCGCAAGCCCTCGAACGCCTCGCGCTCCTTGGCCACGGCGGCCAACCGCGAGCGCGCCTCGGCGGCCTTGGCCTCGAAGTCCTTCCAGGGCTCGCCCGCCTGGGCGCGCTCATGCGCGCGGCGCAGCTCGGCCAGCCGGTCGACGTCGGCATTCAGCTGGGCCATGGCCTGCGCGCATTCGTCGCGTTCAGCCACCGCGCGCGCAAGCGCATCCTCGGCCTCTTTGTAGACGCCCTTGGGGCGGCCGTTGCGCGCGTCCAGTAACGCGCCGCGTTCCGCGGACACGCGGTCGTACAGGCGGTCGCCGTCGCTTGCGGTCAGTTCGCCCGACAGTTGCGTCAGGGCATCACGCAGGTGCGCGCCGGCATACCCCGCCGCTTCCTGCAGATTCTGTCCGTCGCCCTGCTGGATCCACAACAGGCCCGGGATCCCCGCGAGGTCC
Organism: Achromobacter agilis; assembly: GCF_900496965.1. GTDB lineage: Bacteria > Pseudomonadota > Gammaproteobacteria > Burkholderiales > Burkholderiaceae_B > Achromobacter > Achromobacter agilis. The sequence continues at coordinate 64,345 of NZ_UFQB01000011.1, read as the reverse complement.
GGCTTGCTCTGGCCGCGCCCGGCCAGCTCGAAACCCAGCAGCGCGGCCAACGCGTTCTCGGCTTCTTCGCCGTCCAGGCGCCGCGCGCCGTCGTCGATCAGCAGCTCGCAGCGGGCGCGGGACAGGAATTGCTTTTTCAGCACATAGCTGTGGCCGGCGTGCGTGAACGCGAGCTCGACGCAGGGGCGCGCGCCGGATTCGCCATGCGGCGCCAGGTCGGCCACCTTGCTGGTGCTGTAGCGCTCCAGGAAGGCTGAGCGGATGGCCATGGCCACCGTGCTCTTGCCGGCTTCGTTCGGCCCCACGAACAGGTTCAGGCCGTCTTGCAGGCCGTCCAGCACCAGCGGCTGGCGGAACTTGCGGAATTCTTCCAGGGCGATGCGCGAGAGCTTCATTTCGCGCCTCCAGGCATGGCGCTTTCGCGCTGGAACCGCAACAACAGCCGCAGGGCCTCGCCCGCGACCGCCGACTGCGCAGCGTCCGCCTGCAGCGCCTGCAAATGCGCGGCCACTGCACCCACATAGCCGCTGGCGCGCAGCTCGGCCAGGTCGGTGTCGTCGGGCTCCAGCTTCAAGCCGGACAGGTCCGGCAGCAGCGCGCGTACCTGCGCGGCGGCCCGGTCCACCGCCTGCTGCAGCGCATCCCAGGTTTCCATATTGACGTGCCCCTGCACGTCCAGCCGCAGCACGTCTTCCGCGCGCAGCGCGGCCATGCGTTCGGCCAGCGCCTGCGCATCGGTAGGCAGGCTCAGCGTTTCCGACCAGGCCGACCAGCGGTACCTGCCCGTGGCCAGCCGTTCCACCGCCGGCGCCGCGCCGGGCGCCTCGATGCGCACGTCCAGCACATAGCCGGGTTCGTTGCCGCGAAAGCGGTCCTGCTCCGGCGTGCCGGCATACCAGGTGCGTTCGTCGATGGACAGGCAGCCATGCCAGTCGCCCAGCGCCAGGTAATCCAGCCGGGCGCGGGCCGCGCGATCCGGCGCGATAGGATTGGTGGCGTCGATGTTGTCCGGCAGCCGCCCCGCCACGCTGCCGTGCGCCAGGCCCACGCGGATGCGGCCCGGCTCGGTGTCCAGGGCGTCGAAGGCCTGGGTCACGTCCTCGTAAGTGTGGCGCTGCGTCAAGGGCGCAGCCAGGACGGCCAGATTGATGGCGGGCAGGTCCACCACGCCCGTGCCGAGCGGCACGTGGACGTTGGGCGGGATGCAATCCAGCTGCATCGCGCGGCTCCAGACGCTGTCGGCGAGCGCCGCGTCGTGGTTGCCGGCGATCATGACCCAAGGCCCGGCATAGGCGGCCATGGCGGCGAACAGCCGGCGCACCGTGCGGTCAGACACGCCCTGCGTATCGAACACGTCGCCCGCGACCAGCACGGCATCCACGCGGCGTTCGGCGGCCAGCGCCGCGATCCGCGCCACGACCTCGAAGCGCGCCTCGGCCAGCATGGCGGCGTCGTCGGTTTCAAACTGGCCGTACTGTCGGCCGATCTGCCAGTCGGCGGTATGCAGGAAATGGGTCATGCGCGGAATTGTAAGAGGAAGACGCTCCCTTCGGCGCCGCCCTTCGCGACTTCCTCTTCCCCGGGCCGGTCTCGCTCAGGAGGCCGGGGTCAGCCATGGCAACACCTGCGCGAGCGTCAAGGGCGCCTCTTGCAGCAACAGCCTGTCTCCTTGCGTTTCGCCCTCTTCGCCGGCGCGCAAAGGATCCGAAGCGAGCAAGCGGTGGCGCAGCACGGCATCGGCAAGCAACAGGCGCCTAGCGTCCACGCCCGGTTGGCAGCCCTCCCAGGCCATGAACACGGCGGCCGACACGTAGTACAGCGCGGATGCCGCGCGGCGCACCTGGGCCTCGAGCCGCTCCTGCGTCCCGACTGCGTGCGCCAGATCGATCGCCCGGCGCACGCAGTCGCGCAAGCTTGCGCGCCACGCCGCCGGCAATGCGGCCGCTTCCTCGAGCCTGCTGTTGAGCAGGGCCGACAGCGCTTCGTGCGCGCCGTCCTTGCGCACGGCCCGCTGGATCGCGTCCAGCGCGTTGATATTGCTGGTGCCTTCCCACAACACGCCGATATGGGCGTCGCGCACCAGGCGGGCATTGATGAAATCCTCGATGTACCCATTTCCGCCGCGTATTTCCATTGCGCCTGTCGCGACGGCGATATTGTCCCGGCAGGTCCGCAGCTTGAGCAGCGGCGTCAGCAAACGCAATACCCGCGCGGCATCTGCGTTGCCGTCATAGGCGCGCCCCATGACGTCCGCCGCCGCCATGACCATGGACAACGCCGCTTCCGTCGGCGTCAACAGCTTGAGCAACTGCCGGCGCAGCAACGGATAGCCCATGATGTCGCGCCCGAAGGCGTGGCGGTGGCGCGCCGCCACCATGGATTCATTCAAGCAGCGGCGCATCATCGCCGCCGCGCGCACGCCATGCGACAGACGCGACAGATTGACCTGTTCCATCATGTGCTTCAGGCCTTGGTCGACGTCTCCGACCAGATACGCCAACGCCCCCTCCAGCCGGATTTCCCCACTGGCCATCGAGCGGGTGCCCAGCTTGTCTTTGAGACGCACGATGCGATAGGCATTGCGGCTGCCGTCGTCCAGGCGGCGTGGCATCGCGAACAACGCCAGTCCGCGCGTACCCTGCGGCGCGCCTTCCGGACGGGCCAGCAGCAAGGCGACGTCCGCATCCGTGTGGGAGCAGAACCACTTCTCTCCATGCAGCCGCCACTGCCCGTCGGCCTGGCGCGCGACGGTTTCCAGGGCGCCGACATCTGAGCCGCCCGTTTTTTCCGTCATGAACTGTGTCCCCTTCCAGAGCGTGGCCGGATCGTTCGACAGCATGCGAGGAAGCAGCTTTTCGCGCAGGGCCGGGCTGCCGAACTTCCGGATCAGGTGAATCGACGTGTCCGACACGCTGATTGGACACATCTGGCCGAACTCCGCCTGGACGAACAGGTATTGCAGCGCGTACTTTGCTATCGGCGGCAATGGCGCATCGCAGCCCAGCACGCCGGCCCGATGGCTCATGGCATGGAACTGAAAATCGCCAAAGGCGATGTGCTCCATTTCTTGATAGGCAGGGTGGTATTCGATCCAGTCTTCGTCTTCGCCCCAGCGGGTGCGCGCATGCAGCACGGGCGGGAACTTATCCGCAACGGTAGCCAGCGTATTGAGGCGGCCTCCGGCCAACTGCCCCATGCGTTCAAACTGCGGCAACAGTTTGCCATGCACGGCGGCCGGCAGATAGAGCTTGAGCAGGTCCTGCAAGCCCCGATCCAGCGCGAAGAAATCCTGGCCGGCGCAATCGGGCGCAAGGTAGTGGGAACTCTGGAAAGACCGCTCCGGACGCGGGCGGACATACTCGTCATACTTGGCTTGGAATGGCACGGGCAGCTCCTGAAGGTCGTGACTCGGCGCCGCGCCTGAAGCGGCGCGGCTACGTACGTCACCAATATGAAAATGCGTCAGACCACGCCGGCTGCGCGCAACTGCGCCAGCGCCGCGTCCGATAAGCCAAGACGCTGTGTCAATACGTCTTGCGTGTGTTCGCCCAGGACGGGGGGACCGATCGCGTGATCGAGCGGCGTCTCCGAAAACCGCATCGGGCTCGCGATGCCAGGGCACGTGCCGCCCGTGGACAAAGGCAGATCCACCCGCAGCTTCCGGTGCACCACTTGCGGATCCGAGAACGTTTCGGAAAAGGTGTTGATGGGTCCGCAGGGCACTCCCGCGCTTTCCAGCCGCCGCTGCCAGGCGGCGCTGGTATCCGTTGCCATGGCCTGAGACAGCTGGGGCAACAGCGTGTCGCGATGGACCAAGCGCCCGCTGACCTTGGCATAGCGCGGATCCTGGGCCAGGTCCGGCCGCTGGATTTCCCGGCAATAGGCCGCAAACTGGCTGTCGTTGCCCACGGCCACGATCAATCGTCCGTCCTGCGTATCGAAAACCTGGTACGGCACCGCGTTGGCATGGGCATTGCCGTAGCGCTTGGGCTCCTTGCCCGACACCAGATGGTTGACGGCAGGATTGCTGCCGAAGGCAAGGATGCAATCCAGCAGAGCCATGTCGATATGCTGCCCTTGCCCGCTGCGCTCCCGCCACGTCAACGCGGCCGTGATCGCAAGGCTGGCGTACATGCCCGTTGTGATATCCGCGACCGCGACGCCCACTTTCTGCGGACCGCCGCCCGGCAGTCCATCGGCCTCGCCAGTAATGCTCATCAAACCGCCCATGCCCTGGAAGATGAAGTCGTACCCCGGACGGTGCCGATAGGGCCCCGTCTGGCCGAACCCCGTGATCGAGCAATAGACCAGCGACGGATTGACGGCCCGCAGATCCTCGTAGCTCAACCCATAGCGCGCCAGCGTGCCGACCTTGTAGTTCTCCACCAGCACGTCGGAATCCTTGGCCAGCCGGCGAACGATTTCCTGCCCCTGCGCGGTGGAAATATCCACGGTCACGGACTTCTTGCCGCGGTTGGCCGAAGCGTAGTAACCGGAGTCCTCGCGCGGCCGCCCGTTGGCGTCCGGCATCCAGGGAGGGCCCCAGCCCCGGGTGTCGTCCCCGGCGCCGGGGCGTTCGATCTTGATGACTTCGGCGCCCAGGTCGGCAAGGTTCTGGGTACACCAGGGCCCCGCCAGCACCCGGGTCAGGTCCAGCACGCGTATGTGAGAAAGCGGTTTGATCTTCATGTCTGCGGTCTCGATGCCAGCTAGCGCGCGATTAGTCGATGCGAATGTGGGCGTCTTCGATGACACGCCCGTAGCGGGCGCTTTCGTCGCGGATGTACGCGCTGAACGCGTCTCCGAAATAGCCGACAGGCTCCCCGCCCGAGCGCAGCAGGGCCTGGCGCACATCGGCCTGGGCCATGATTTGCTCGATCGTGCTGTTCAGGGTCTGGACAATGGCCGGCGGCGTGCCCGACGGTGCCAGGATGCCGACCCAGGCGGACATTTTCATGTCGGGGTAGCCCAGTTCCGCCGTGGTGGGCAGATCCGGCAGCACCGCGGAACGCTTGTCGCTCATGACGGCCAGCGCAGTCAGCTTGCCCGCCTGGATCTGGGGCAAACCGGTGAACGCGGGCTCGAACGTGACGGAAACCTCGCCACCCATTACCGCGGCCTTGGCAGGCGCGCTGCCCTTGTATGGAACGTGCAGGAAATTGGTCTTGGTCCTGGACCGCAGCATTTCGCCCGCCAGATGGGCCGTCGAACCGTTCCCGTACGAGGCGTAGCTCAACTCGCCTGACTTGGCCCGGGCCAGGTCCACGAGCTGTTGCAGCGTTTGGGCGGGCACCTTCGGGTTGACGACGATGACGCTGGGTGTGGTGGCAATGAGCGCAATCGGCGCAAAGCTCTTGACCGCGTCGTAGGGCAGCTTGGGATATAGCCAGGGGTTAATCGTCAGCGTCGTGTTGGTTGCCGCCAGCAGTGTGTAGCCATCGGGCTTGGCGTTGGCCACCATCTCGGCGCCGATGATGGTGGCCGCGCCGGCGCGGTTCTCCACGATCACTGGCTGCCCGAGGCGCTCGCCCAATTTTTGGCCGATGACGCGCGCCACCACGTCCGTCATGCCGCCCGCCGAGTACGGCACGATGAGCCGAATGGGCATGCGGGGATAGTCCTGGGCTTGCGCGGCGGCGGTCAGCAACGAGGCAGCGGCAAGCGTGATGAGGGTATTGATACGCAAAACAGTCTCCTTGGTGGATCGCGGGTCTGCGCCCGGATTCATTGCCGCGTACCGCTGCGGTGAAGCCCATTATTGGCAGCACCATTTTTCTCGTCCAATATATTTTTTTGTGCTATTCATACAGATATTGGATCAATATTTGCAGGCCGAGGCGGGCAATCGCTCCGGCCTCACCCTAAGCGTCCCCATGGATCTGCGCCAACTCCGGTATTTCGTCGCCGTCGCCGAGGAATTGCACTTCGGACGAGCCGCCAAGCGGCTGTCCATCACCCAGCCGCCGCTCAGCTTCAACATCCGCCAGCTGGAAGCATCGCTGGGCATGGAGCTGCTGCGGCGCACCACGCGCGAGGTGGCGCTGACGGAAGCGGGAAAAGTGATCTACCGGGAGGCGCTGAAGCTCCTGGCCCTGGCGCGCGACGCCGAAGAGCAGGCCCGGCGGGCCGCCAACGGTGAGGCCGGCGCCGTGCATATCGGCTTTGTGGGTTCGTCATTCCTGACGCGCCTGGCCTCGGACATCCGCGGCTTTGCCGCGGCACGTCCGGAGGTCGAAGTCGTGCTGTACGAACTCAGCAGCTACGAACAGATCGACGCATTGCAGCGAGGCCAGATCGACATCGGGATCGTGCATCCCCGAGTGATGCCGTCCGGCATCGCATCGCGGGTGATGCACCGCGAGGCCTTCGCCTGCCTGCTTCCCGAAACACACACGCTGGCGCGCCAGGAAGCCATCGACTTGCAGCAATTGCGGCACGACGATTTTGTGCTGTTTCCGAGGGATTTTTCTCCCGGCTACTACGACAAGATTCTTTCGCTTTGCCTGGAAGCCGGCTTCACGCCCCACATCCGGCACAAAGTCCGGAACATGCTGACGATCGCGACATTGGTATCGCACGAATTCGGCGTATCCCTGGTGCCGGCGTCGTTGGGCAAAGTGCGATTGCCGAATCTGGTGTGCCGCCCCATCGCGCACGCCGCAAACCCGTCGGACCTGCGCGGCATCTGGCGCCAGGACGAAGCACAGCCTGCGGTGCTCGCCCTGCTGGAATGCCTGGCGGCATCGCCTGCCTAGCCCATGCAACATGAAAATGGCCCGAGCGGCGTTTTGCGCCGGTCGGGCCATTGCGGGCACGGCTTCTGGCCGCCGCCGCGCGACTTGCGGGGATCAGGCGCCCTTGCTGTCCAGCACCAGCGGCCGACCGGCCTTGGCCTTGCGGTCATAGCGGGACAGGTCCAGGCCGTCCGTGCGGATCGCCGGGCGCTGGCCCATGACCAGGTCGGCGACCAGCTTGCCGGAGCCGCAGGCCATGGTCCAGCCCAGCGTGCCGTGGCCGGTGTTCAGGTAGAGGTTGCCGTAGCGGGTCGGGCCGACCACCGGCGTGCTGTCCGGCGTCATGGGACGCAGGCCCGTCCAGAACTCGGCCTGGGCCACATTGCCGCTGCCGGGGAACAGGTCGTTCACGACCAGTTCCAGCGTCTTGCGGCGGGCATCCTTCAGGCGCAGGTCGAAGCCCGACAGTTCGGCCATGCCGCCCACGCGGATGCGCTTGTCGAAGCGCGTCACGGCGATCTTGTAGGTTTCGTCCAGGATCGTCGAAACCGGCGCGGCGGATTCGTCGGCCATGGGGATGGTCAGCGAGTAGCCCTTGACCGGATAGACCGGCAGGTCCAGGCCCAGCGGCTCCAGGAAACCGCGCGTGTAGCTGCCGAAGGCGGCAACGTAGCGGTCCGCGGTCAGCACGTCGTTGCCGACGCGCACGCCCGAGACCTGGCCGCCCGCGGTGTTCAGGCCGGACACCGATTGGCCGTAGCGGAATTCCACGCCGAGCCCGGCGGCCATTTCCGCCAGGCGGGTGGTGAATAGCTGGCAATCGCCGGTTTCGTCATTGGGCAGGCGCAGGCCTCCGGACAGCTTGCCGATCGAGCGGGCCAGCGCGGGCTCGGCGGTCGCCAGGCGATTGCGGTCCAGCAGTTCGTAGGGCACGCCCACCTCTTCCAGCACGGCGATGTCGCGGCGCGCGGCTTCCAGCTGGGCCTCCGTACGGAACAGCTGCAGGGTGCCCCGCGTGCGTTCTTCATAATGGATGCCGGTGGATGCGCGCAGTTCGCGCAGGCAATCGCGGCTGTATTCGGACAGGCGCAGCATGCGTTCCTTGTTGACCGAATAGCGCTCGGCCGAACAGTTGGCCAGCATGGCGGCCATCCACTTCAGCTGGTACAGGCTGCCGTCCAGGCGGATCGCCAGCGGCGCGTGCTTCTGGAACAGCCACTTGATGGCCTTCAGGGGGATGCCGGGCGCGGCCCAGGGGGTGGAATAGCCCGGCGACACCTGGCCGGCGTTGGCGTAGCTGGTCTCCAGCGCGGCCGCCGGCTGGCGGTCCAGCACGGTCACTTTGGCGCCCTGGCGGGCAAGGTAATAGGCGGTCGTGGTGCCGATAACGCCGCTGCCGAGGACGATGACGTGCATGATTCTTTCCAGTGTTTGGTTTTGTGCAGGAATTTCGGTAGTCTATGAGTCTCTATCTAGTGAAAAACACTGAAGAATTGCCTTTGGCAGTGCTTTTTCCCGGCCCAATCCTGTTTTCCGATCGCCAAAAGTGAAATGCGCGACCTAGACCGTATCGACCTGAAAATCCTGGATATTCTGCAGCGCGAAGGCCGGATTTCCGTGACCGAATTGGCCGACCGGATCAGCCTGTCGGCCACCCCCTGCTCGGACCGCATCAAGCGCATGGAGCGCGAAGGCGTCATCACGGGTTACCATGCGCGCGTCAATCCTTCGGCGCTGGGCAAGAACCTGCTGGTCTTTCTCGAAATCAAGCTGTCGGCCAAATCCGGCGACGTGTTCGACAAGGTCAAGAAGGAACTGCTGTACGTGCCTGAAGTCATGGAGTGCCACCTGGTGTCGGGCGATTTCGATTACCTGGTCAAGGCGCGCCTGACCGAAATGAATGAATACCGCCGTCTCCTGGGCGAAATCCTCAAGCGCCTGCCGGCATCCGCCGAGTCGCGCAGCTATGTCGTCATGGAGGAGATCAAGGAGACGCTGTACGTGCCCGTGGACCGCTAGGGCGGCGCCCTGGGACCGCAGGCGGCCGGGCGCGAGCGCGGCGCCGCTTTCCACGCGGTTTGTTACCGGATCGCACCGCGCCGGCTGCTATGCTGGCGGCCCCCGGCTTGCGCCGCTGCGCATGCGACCCCAATTTCTTTGCCTTTTTGCCTATGACTCGTCTCTATAAATACTTCTTCCGCGGGCTGATCACCGTCCTGCCCCTGGCGCTGACCATCTACCTGCTCTATATATTCCTGGCCTGGACCGAGGCCGTGGCGCTGACCTTCCTGCGCCCCTTCATCGGCGGCTTCTACGTGCCGGGCATGGGCCTGGCGCTGGGCATCCTGGGCATCCTCGCGATCGGCTACCTCGTCTCCAAGGAGCGCGTGCAGCGCGTGCTGACGCTCGTGGAAATGCCGTTCACCAACCTGCCGGTGGTCAAGAGCATCTATTCGTCCCTGAAAAGCTTCGCGGACTATTTCTCGCCCAGTTCCAAGAACACCGCCCAGCAGGTCGTGATCCTGCGCATTCCCGGCCAGCAACTGGAGTTGGTGGGCCTGGTCACCCGCCGCAGCATGGAGGGGCTGCCCGAAGGCTTTTCGCAGGACGGCCGCGTGGCCGTCTACCTGCCGATGGGCTACATGATCGGCGGCTACACCGTGTTCGTGCCGCAGGAGTGGGTGCAACCCATCCAGATGTCCGTCGAGGAAGCCATGCGCTCGTCGCTGATCGCCTGGATGGCGCGCGCCGAGAACAACAACCGGCCGGCCGCGCCCGCCATGCCGGAACCGCCGGGCAGCGCGCCCGGCGCGCCCGGCGACGCCAGCGGCGGCGGCAGCAGCAGCCAGGCCTGAACCCTCTTCCCCGTTTCATCCCTTCCAGGCGCGACATGCCCATCATCGAATTCACGCTCGCCGACGGCAGCCCCTATATTGAAGTCAACCAGCTGCTGAAGGCCACCGGCGTATGCGACAGCGGCGGCGCCGGCAAAATGCTCGTGGCGGAAGGCCACGTAAGCGTGGGCGGCGTTGTGGAAACCCGCAAGACGGCGAAGATCCGGCCCGGCCAGATCGTCACCTGCGGCGACGCGCGCATCGTGGTGCGCGCCGCCGAGGCGGGCGGCGCCCCGGCCTGACGCTCCCTCATCCATCCCAGCAACGCCGCGAGCCGCCATGAAATTCAAGATGTCCCGGAACTCCATCTTCGCCGTCCTGCTGCGCTCGCCGTGGTGGATGAGCGCGGGAGTGGCCGTGCTGCTGTCGGCGGCCGGCTTTGCCGCCCTGCCCCTGGAGTACGCCGCGATGGGCGTGTTTGCCGCGGTGCCGTTCGCGGTCATCGCCATCATGGCGGCCTACAAGCAATTGCGCGCGCCGTCGGGCGCGCGCGTGCAGGCCGTGGCCGAAGCGGCGGCCGGCATGTCGTGGGCGGACTTCTCCCGGACCGTCGAGGCGGGCTTCCGCCGCGACGGCTGCGAGGTGCAGCGCCTGCAGGTTGCCGGCGCGGACTTCGCGCTCAGCAAGGACGGGCACGTGGCCATCGTCAGCGCCAAGCGCTGGAAGGCCGCCCGCGTCGGCGTCGAGCCCCTGCGCGAGCTGCAGGCGGCGCGCGAGCAACGCGGCGCGCGCGAAGCCATTTACATCGCCTTGGGCGAGGTCTCTGAAAACGCGCAGCAATACGCCAAGGCGCAAGGCGTGTCGCTGATGACGGCGCCCGAGCTGGCCAAGCTGCTGCGGGACCTGAAGACCTGATCCGGACACGGCGATGAGCTACCGCCTGCTTGCCGATCTGGTGCTCGTCGTCCACGGCCTCTTCGTCGCATTCGTGGTGTTCGGCGGGCTGCTGGCGCTCTGGAAACGCTGGATCGCCTATGTGCATCTGCCCGCGCTCGCCTGGGGCGCCCTGGTGATCGGCATGGGCTGGATCTGCCCCTTGACGCCGCTCGAGGTTTCGCTGCGGCAACAGGCCGGCCAACAAGGCTACGGCGGCGGCTTCATCGAACACTACGTGCTGGGGATCATCTACCCCGAGCACATCACACGGGAAGTACAGATTGCGCTGGCGGCGCTGCTGATCGCGGGCAATCTCATCATCTACGCCCTTTGGGCCCGGCGCGGCCGGCGCCCCGCCGCGTAGCGCGGCGCCGGGCACCGGAAGCTCCGTTCCTACAGGCTGCGCGCGATAACCAGGCGCTGGATGTCGCTGGTGCCTTCATAAATCTGGCACACGCGCACATCGCGGTAGATGCGCTCTACCGGAAAATCCTTCAGATAGCCGTATCCGCCCAGGGTCTGGATGGCTGCGGAACACACTTTCTCGGCCATTTCGGAGGCGAACAGCTTGGCCATCGACGCCTCGGTAAGAGCCGGAAGGCCCGCGGCGCGCAGGGCCGCGGCGTGCAGCACCAGCTGGCGGGCGGCGTGGATCTGCGTGGCCATGTCTGCCAGGCGGAACGACACGGCCTGATGCTCCATGATGGGTTTGCCGAAGGCCTGGCGGTCGCGGGCGTAATCGCGCGCGCATTCGAACGCGGCCCGCGCCATGCCGACGGACTGCGAGGCAATGCCGATGCGGCCGCCTTCCAGGTTGGACAAGGCGATCTTGTAGCCTTCGCCCTCCTCGCCCAGGCGGCTGGCGGCCGGGATGCGCAAGTCCTCGAACGCGATCTGGCAGGTGTCGGATGCATGCTGGCCCAGCTTGTCTTCTACCCGCAGCACCTTGTAGCCGGGCGTATCGGTGGGCACGATGAACGCGGAGATACCGCGCTTGCCGGCCTCGGGATCGGTCACCGCGAACACAATCACGGTCTGGCCGTTGCGGCCGGAAGTGATGAACTGCTTGGCGCCGTTGAGGATGTAATCGCTGCCGTCGCGGCGCGCGCGGGTGCGTAGGCTGCTGGCGTCCGAGCCGGCCTGCGGCTCGGTCAGCGCGAAGGCGCCAATGTGCTCGCCGCGGGCCAGCGGCCGCAGGAACTGTTCTTTCTGCGCATCGGTGCCGAACTTCAGGATGGGCATGCAGGCGACCGAATTGTGCACGCTCATGATGGTAGAGCAGGCGCCGTTGCCCGCCGCGATCTCCTCCAGCGCAACGGCGTACGACACATAGCCGCTGTCGTTGCCGTCCCAGGCCTCCGGCACCAGCATCCCGAAGAACCCGAGCTGCGCCATCTCGGCGATGGCGTCGGCGGGATAGTGGTGGTCGCGGTCCCAGCGTTCGGCATTGGGCGCCAGGCGCTCCTGCGCAAACCGGCGCGCCATTTCCTGGACGCTTTGCTGTTCTTCCGTCAAAAGCATGGTTGTCTCTCCTGGGTGCGGCAGCCAGCGTGCGGGATCGCCGCCTGGCTTTGTCTGCGCGAGACGGGGCCCGTCATAGGGGCCCCGCATGACAGCGAGGATACACCGCGGCGGGCCCGTCAGGCGCGCGGCGCGTCCTGCTCGGCGCGCTGGCGCGCGGGGCCCGTCGCCCCGCTCAGGTTGTAGGCGGTATTCACCAGGCCGATATGCGAAAAGCCCTGCGGAAAATTGCCGACCAGCCGCCGGCGGACCACGTCGTATTCCTCCGCCAGCAAGCCCAGGTCGTTGCGCAGCGTCAGCAGCCACTCGAACAGGCGCTCCGCGTCGTCCAGCCGGCCCTGCATCACGTAGGCGTCCGCCAGCCAGAAGCTGCAGGCGAGGAACACGCCTTCCTCGCCCTCCAGCCCATCATCGGTGCGGTCGGTGGAGTAGCGGCGCAGCAGGCCGTCGCGCAGCAGCCCGCGTTCGATGGCACGCACCGTCCCCGCCACGCGCGGATCGTCGGCGGGCAGAAAGCCCACCTGGGGAATCAGCAACAGGCTGGCGTCCAGCGCATCCGACCCATAGCTCTGCACGAAACAACCCTGTTCACGGTCGTAGCCGTGCTCGCAGATATCGGCCCGGATCTGCTCGCGCAGCCGGCGCCATGCCTGCACCGGTCCTTTCAGGCCGAAACGCTCGCACGCCTTGACCGCCCGGTCGAACGCCACCCAGCACATCAGCCGGGAATGCGTAAAAGCCCGCCGCTCCCCCCGTACTTCCCAAATGCCATGGTCCAGCTCCGTCCAGCGCCGCGCCAGCGGCTCCAGCAGTACCTTCTGCAGGCGCCAGGCCTCGGCCAGCGGCGCCAGGTCCGCCACGCGCGCGGCATACAGGGTCTCGATGAGCTCGCCGTAGACGTCGAGCTGATTCTGGCCCGACGCGCCGTTGCCGCTGCGCACCGGCAGGCTGGATGCGTAGCCGGGCAGCCAGGGAATCTCCTGCTCCGGCAGCCAGCGCCCGCCGGCGATGCCGTACATGATCTGCAACTGGTCAGGATGCCCGGCCACCGCGCGCAGCAGCCACTGGCGCCAGGCCTCGGCCTCTTCGCGATAGCCGGCATTGAGCAGCGCATAGAGCGTCAGCGCCGAATCGCGCAGCCAGCAATGGCGGTAGTCCCAGTTGCGGCTGCCGCCCAGCGTCTCCGGCAGCGAGGTGGTGGGCGCGGCGATGATGCCGCCCGTGGGCTGGAAGGTCAGGAGCTTCAGCGTGATCAACGAACGCAGCACCGCATCGCGCCGCGCATCCGCCGGCCCTTCCCAGTGGCAGCGCTTGGCCCATTCCTGCCACCACGAGATCGTGCGGTCCATGCTTTCGACCCGGTCCGGCACGAAATGCGGGGTGCGGTGCGAACGGTGGTACGACAAGGTGAAGGGCACCACCGTGCCCGGGTGCACGTTGAAGCGCGCCGTGGTCTTGAGCTCGTGGCCCTCGAGCTCGATGGGCGTATGCAGCTCGACGGCGTCCGGCCCGGCGATGGCGCTCAGGCCGTAGTCGCGCCGCCGCACCCAGGGCACCGCCTGGCCGTAGTTGAAGCGCAGCACCAGCTCCATGTCCATCTGCACGTGCCCGGATTCGCCGCGCACGATACGCACCACGTCCGCGCGTTCGTCGTCGTCGCTGAGCGGCATGAAGTCGAACAGCGTGGCCGCGCCCGTGGCGGTCTCGTAGCGCGTTTCCAGCACGGCGGTATCGGGCACGTAGCGCCGCGAGACGCCCGCGGCCTTGCCGTGTGGGGCGATGCGCCAGCGTCCATGGCGCTGGTCGCCGAGCAGCGCCGCGAAGCAGGCGGGCGAATCGAAGTGCGGCAGGCAGAGCCAATCAATCGAGCCGTCCCGCGCGACCAGCGCGGCGGAGAGCATATTCCCGATGAGTCCGTAGTCTTCCAGGGGTTTGGACATGCGCGCCGCCCTATGCTCAGGCCCTAGCCCGCGCCGCGAAATTCGGGATAGAGCGTCATCCCGCCATCCACGAACAGCGTCGTGCCCGTGACGTAATCGGATGCGTCGCTGGCGAGCCAGACGGCGGCCTGCGCCACATCCTCGGGTTCGCCGATACGGCCATAGGGAATCAGCTTGAGCAGATTCGCCAGGCTGTCCGGGGTATCCCAGGCGGGCCGGTTGATTGCGGTGCGGATGGCGCCCGGCGCGATGGAGTTCACACGGATCCTGGCGGGCGCCAGCTCCTGGGCCAGCGACTTCATCAGCAAGGAGACCCCACCCTTGGACGCCGCGTAGTTCACCTGGAACGCCCACGGGATAACTTCGTGGACCGAGCTGATGAAGAGAATGTTGCCCTGGGCGAGGCCCTGCCGCGCCGGATCCGCGGGCTGCGTCTCGAAGGCCCTGGCCGCCGCGCGAGCGCACAGGAAATGGCCCGTGAGGTTCACGTCGATTACCCGCCGCCAGTCGGCCAGCGTCATGTCGGCGATCGGCGAAGGGTGCTCGATGCCCGCGTTATTGACCAGGATGTCCAGCCGCCCGAAGTGCCGCACGGCCTCGCCGAACAGATGTTCCACGTCGGCTTCGCGGCTGATGTCGGCGGCCGCGGCCACGGCCTGGCCGCCCACGCGCTGGATGTCTTCCACCACCGCGGCCGCACGCACCTGCGAATCGCCGCCCGCCCGGTGATTGACCACCACGCGCGCGCCCGCCGCCGCCAGCGCGATGGCGGTGGCCCGCCCGATGCCCGACGACGCGCCGGTAACCAGCGCGACGCGCCCTTTAAGGTCCGAACCTTGCCGCATGCCGCCTCCCTTGCGGCGCACCGCCAGGCACGGCCGCTGGATGTCGAGCTAATCAGGTTAGTCCTGCCCTCCGGACGGCACAACCCCGACGCGCAACAGGGTTTGACACAGCGGGCGCGGCCACGGCGGGCGACGTGGGCGCGCGCCAGGCTGCCTGACGGGCTCCACGCCCACACGATACTTTTAAAGTTGCATAAGTGGCCTCTCTTGCCCTATTATGCAACTTATAAAGTATCTTGATAGACATTCCTGGGAGTCCGTCCATGACATACGACGCCATCATCGTCGGCGGCAGCTTCGCCGGCCTGTCCGCCGCCCTGCAATTGGCGCGCGCCCGCCAGCGCATCCTGCTGATCGACGCGGGCCTGCCCCGCAACCGCTACGCCGCGCACGCGCACGGAATCCTGGCGCAGGACGGCAGGCCGCCCCGCGACATCCTGGAACAGGCGCGGGCGCAGCTCGCGCTGTATCCCACCCTCACCTTCCTTGACGGAGAAGCGACAAAGGCCAGCGCCGTCCGCGACGGCGGCCCGTTCCGCGTCGCGCTGGCCGACGGGCGCGAAGCGCTCGGCCTGCGCCTGATTCTGGCCACCGGCCTGCGCGACGAACTGCCGCCCCTGGCGGGCCTGCAGGAGCGCTGGGGCCAGACGGTCCTGCACTGCCCCTACTGCCATGGCTACGAAAACGCCGGCCGGCCGCTGGGCGTGCTGGCCGCGCATCCCTTGTCCGCCCATCAGGCGGCGCTGCTGCCGGATTGGGGCCCGACCACCTACTTCACGCAAGGCGAGTTCGAGCCCGACGCCGAACAGGCGGCCCTGCTCGCCAAACGCGGCGTGCGCATCGAACGCACGCCCGTCGTCGAGCTGATGGGCGCGGCGCCCGCGCTGGACGCCGTGAAGCTTGCCGACGGCCGCCGCATGGCGGTCCACGCGCTCTTCGTGGCCAGCAGGACGCACATGGCCAGCCCGCTGGCGATGCAGCTGGGCTGCGCGTTCGACGAAGGCCCGCTGGGGCCCGTGATCCGCGTGGATGCGCTCAAGCAGACGACGGTCGCGGGGGTGTTTGCCGCAGGCGACGCAGCCATTCCCATGAGCAACGCGACCCTGGCCAGCGCCTCGGGCGTGATGGCCGGCGTGTGCGCGCACCGGTCGCTCGTGATGGCCTGACGGCAAAGCAAAAAAACGCCACGTTGCCGTGGCGTTTTTTTGCGGCCGGGCGCTTACCTGACCTTGCCGTCCTTCCAGGCGGCCAGCAGCTTTTCATAGGGAATGGTCTCGCCCTTGGGCTTTTCGTTGGCGAGCTTTTTCCAAGGCGCATGCTGATCGGACAGCCACTTGGACGGATCGCTCTTGGCATTGAGCTTCGGCGCGCACTGCGCCATCCCCGCCCGTTGCAGCCGCGCCATGACCTGGTCCATTTCGTTGGCCAGGTTGTCCATGGCGGCCTGCGGCGTCTTCTCGCCGGTTACGGCGGTGGCGACGTTCTTCCACCACAGCTGCGCGAGCTTCGGATAGTCCGGCACGTTGTTGCCAGTGGGGGTCCATGCCACGCGCGCCGGGCTGCGATAGAACTCGATCAGGCCGCCATAGTTCGCGGCGTTCTTGGTGAAGAACTCGCTATTGATGTCGCTGTCGCGGATGAACGTCAGGCCGGTGATGGATTTCTTCAGCGACACCGACTTGGACGTGACGAACTGCGCGTACAGCCAGGCCGCGGCCATCTTGTCCGGGTCGGTGGACTTGAAGAAGGTCCACGAGCCCACGTCCTGGTAGCCGTTCTGCATGCCGTCCTTCCAGTATGGGCCATAAGGCGACGGGGCCATGCGCCACTTGGGAGTGCCGTCGTCATTGACCACCGGCAGGCCCTTCTTGGTCATGTCGGCGGTGAAGGCCGTGTACCAGAAGATCTGCTGCGCGATCTGGCCTTGGGCTGGCACGGGGCCGGACTCCGAGAAGGTCATGCCCATGGCCTGCTGCGGCGCGTACTTCTTCATCCAGTCCACGTACTTGGTCAGCGCATAGACAGCGGCTGGGCTGTTGGTGGCGCCGCCGCGCGAGACCGACGCGCCCACCGGGGTGCACTTGTCGTCCGCGACGCGGATGCCCCATTCGTCCACCGGCATGCCGTTGGGCAGACCCTTGTCGGCCGCGCCGGCCATGGACAGCCAGGCATCGGTGAAGCGCCAGCCCAGCGACGGGTCCTTCTTGCCGTAGTCCATGTGGCCGTAGACCTTCTTGCCATCCAGCTCCTTGACGTCGTTCGAGAAGAAGTCGGCGATGTCCTCGTAGGCGGACCAGTTGGTGGGTACGCCCAGTTCGTAGCCGTACTTGGCCTTGAACTTGTCCTTCAGATCCTGGCGCGCGAACCAGTCCGCGCGGAACCAGTAGACGTTGGCGAATTGCTGGTCGGGCAGCTGGTAGAGCTTGCCGTCCGGCGCCGTGGTGAACTTGGTGCCGATGAAGTCCTTGAGGTCCAGGCCCGGATTGGTCCATTCCTTGCCCGCGCCGGCCATGTAGTCCGACAGCGGCAGGATCGCCCCGTAGCGGTAATGGGTGCCGATCAGGTCCGAGTCAGAGATCCACCCGTCGTAGATGGATTTGCCGGACTGCATGGACGTCTGCAGCTTCTCGACGACGTCGCCTTCCTGGATCAGGTCGTGGTTGACCTTGATGCCGGTGATCTCGGTGAAGGCCTTGGCCAGCGTCTTGGATTCGTACTCGTGCGTGGTGATGGTTTCGGATACCACGCTGATTTCATTGACTCCCTTCGCCTTGAGCTTGGCGGCGGCCTCGATGAACCACTTCATCTCGGCCATCTGCTGGTCCTTGGACAGCGATGAGGGTTGGAACTCCGAATCGACCCACTTCTTCGCTTCCGGCTCACCGGCCCACGCTCCCGACGTTCCGATCAGGGCGATAGCGGCCGCCATGGCGTGCATGCGCAATTTCATGACCTGTCTCCTCGATAAGCCTTCCCCACTGTTCGCTGCGGACCGCTGGCCGGGGAAGACGCTGGCCGATAGTCCTTCCACACCGCTTGCATTGACGAGGGGTCTGGCGCCCCTCTTCAGCCCTTCCTCATGACGAATGCCAGTACCAGCATCGACGCGGCAAAGCCGATCCACACCGAGGGCGGCTCGTCCAGCGACAGCCATTGGGCCGCCTTCTCGCCAAACCCCACGTACGCCAGGTTGACCCAGGCCGCGGCCATCAGGCCGATGAAAAGGCGGTCGCCCCGCGTGGTGCGCAGGGGCAGGAATCCCTTGCGCTCGACCGTGGGCGATTTCAGTTCCCACACCGTCATGCCGACCAGCATCAGGACGATGCAGGAAAAGAACACGGCGACGGGGGTGGTCCATACCATCCAGCTGAACATGGGCGGTCCTCCTGATGGTTTCCGGCGCTATACCCGGCCCATCGCGAAGCCCTTCGCGATGTAGTGCCGCACGAACCAGATGACGATGCCGCCGGGCACGATGGTCAGCACGCCCGCCGCGGCCAGCACGCCCCAATCCATGCCCGAGGCGGACACCGTGCGCGTCATGGTGGCGACGATGGGCTTGGCGTTGACCGAGGTGAGCGTGCGCGCCAGCAGCAGTTCCACCCAGCTGAACATGAAGCAGAAAAAGGCCGCCACCCCCACGCCCGACTTGATCAGCGGCAGGAAGATCGTCAGGAAAAAACGCGGAAAAGAATAGCCATCGACATAGGCGGTTTCGTCGATCTCCCGCGGGACCCCGGACATGAAGCCCTCCAGAATCCACACCGCCAGCGGCACGTTGAACACCAGGTGCGCCAGGGCGACCGCCAGATGCGTGTCCATCAGGCCGAACGAGCTGTAGAGCTGGAAGAACGGCAGCAGGAACACCGCGGGCGGCGTCATGCGGTTGGTCAGCAGCCAGAAGAACACGTGCTTGTCGCCGATGAAGCGGTAGCGCGAGAACGCATAGGCGGCGGGCAGCGCCACGGCCAGCGAAATGACGGTATTGATGGCCACGTAGATCAGCGAATTGATGTAGCCCGAGTACCAGGCCCGATCCGTGAAGATCGTCCGGTAGTGCTCGAAGGTGAAGTCGCTGGGCCAGAACGTCAGCGTGCTGACGATCTCGGTGTTCGTCTTGAACGACATGTTCAGCATCCAGTACAGCGGCAGGATGGCGAAGACCAGGTACAGGGTCAGGAAGGCGCCGCGCCACCAGGTGTTGTTCTCACGCATTCGAGCGCTCCTCGTCGAAGCCGCCGGCCGTGCCGGCGCGCTGCATCCAGTTGTAGAGGATGAAGCACAAGAGCAGGATGATCAGGAAGTAGATGATAGAAAACGCGGCGGCCGGCCCCAGGTCGAACTGGCCCACGGCCTTCTGCGTCAGGTACTGCGACAGGAAGGTCGTGGCGTTGCCCGGCCCGCCGCCCGTCAGCACGAAGGGCTCGGTGTAGATCATGAAGCTGTCCATGAAGCGCAGCAGCACCGCGATCATGAGCACGCCGCGCATCTTGGGCAGCTGGATGTAGCGGAACACGGCCATGCGCGAGGCCCCGTCGATGCGGGCGGCCTGATAGTAGGCGTCCGGAATCGCGCGCAGGCCGGCGTAGCAGAGCAAGGCCACCAGCGGCGTCCAGTGCCAGACGTCCATGACCAGCACCGTAACCCAGGCGTCGATATCGTTGCCCGTGTAGTTGTAGTCCACGCCCATCCAGGACAGCGCAGCGCCCAGCAGACCGATGTCCGTGCGGCCAAATACCTGCCAGATGGTGCCGACGACGTTCCAGGGGATCAGCAGCGACAGCGCGATGATGACCAGCACCGCGGAGGCCCGCCAGCCGCTGGCCGGCATGGACAGCGCCAGCAGGATGCCCAGCGGGATCTCGATCGCCAGCACCGCCAGCGAAAAGCCGATCTGGCGCAGCAACGCGCCATGCAGCTCTTCGTCCTGGAGCACGGCGGCATACCACTCGGTGCCGACGAACACGCGGCGATCGGGCGAAATGATGTCCTGCACCGAATAGTTCACGATGGTCATCAACGGCAGGATGGCCGAGAACGCCACGCACAGCACCACGGGCAGGACCAGGAACCAGGCCCGGTGATCTATGGGTTTCATCGGATCAGCTCCTCGTCGCGGTAGAAGCAGGTATGCGGGTTGAGCACGGACAGCCAGACCGTGCCGCCGGCCGCGGCCGGCACGGCGCCGTTGCCCAGGCGGGCGCGCACGGGCACGCCCTCGAAATCCGCCACCAGCAGCGTATACGTGCCCACGTCCTGCACGCGCTCGACGCGCATGGGCACGGCGCCGGCGGCGTCCGGCTCGGCCAGGCGCAGGTACTCGGGGCGCACGCCCAGCTTCACCGGCCCCGCGCCGGCCAGTTTGGCCGCCATGGCCTCGGGCACGCCCGCCACGCGGCGCTGGCCGACGTCGAGGGCGCCTTCGCGCCATTGCGCGGGCAGGAAATTCATGCCGGGAGAGCCGATGAAATGGCCCACGAACGTATGCGCCGGGCGCTGGAACAGATCATCCGCGCTGCCCACCTGCACGGCCCGGCCCCGCGCCATCACCATGACCTGGTCGGCGAAGGTCAGCGCCTCGGTCTGATCGTGCGTCACGTAGATCAGCGTCAGCTTGAATTCGTGGTGGATTTCCTTGAGCTTGCGCCGCAGTTCCCACTTGAGCTGCGGGTCGATCACGGTCAGCGGCTCATCGAACAGGATGGCCGACACGTCGCTGCGCACCAGCCCGCGGCCCAGCGAGATCTTCTGCTTGGCGTCGGCCGTGAGGCCGCTGGCCCGCCGGTCCAGTACGGAGGACATCTCCAGCATCTCGGCGATGCGTCCCACCCGCTCGCGGATGCGGTCGCGCGCCATGCCGCGGTTGCGCAGCGGAAACGCCAGGTTCTCGGCCACCGTCATGGTGTCGTACACGACGGGAAACTGGAAAACCTGGGCGATGTTGCGGGCCTGCGGCGTCTTGCCGGTGACATCCCGGCCGTCGAACAGGATGCGGCCATGGGACGGGCGCAACAGGCCGGACACGCAGTTCAGAAGCGTGGTCTTGCCGCAGCCGGACGGCCCCAGCAAGGCGTAGGCGCCGCCGTCCTGGAACGTGAACTTCAGCGGCAGCAACGCGTAATCGTCGTCCGTCCTGGGATCCGCGACATAGGAATGGGAAAGGTCCAGCTCGATCTCCGCCATCAGGCCGCCTCCCCCGCGCCCGCCGGCTGCCGCGGGGCGGCCAGCAAGGCGCCGCCGGCGCCGAAGGCATAGGTCTGGGCAGGGTCGAAGTACAGCTGCACGCGCTGGTCCAGGGTGTAGCGATGGACGCCGGGCAATTGCGCCACCACGTCGCCCGCCGCCGTTTCGGCATGCACGAACGTGTCGGAACCGGAGATCTCGGCCAGCTTCACGACCCCCGGCAAGCCCAGGTGGCCAGGTCGGGGTTCCACGTCCAGCGCGCCGGCCCGCAGGCCGGCGGTGATTTCCGCGCCGTCTCCGTCTCCGCCCGTGCCCTGCGGCAGCGCCCGCTCCACTTCCATCTCGCCTTGCAGCACGAAGCCGGCGGCCGTCCGGCGCGCCGCGAACAGGTTCATGGGCGGATCGCTGAAAGCGCGCGCCACGCGCAGGGAATTGGGCCGGTGGAAGACCTCGGCCGTGGGCCCGTATTGCAGCAGCTCGCCCGCATCGAGCACGGCCGTGTGGCCTCCCAGCAACAGGGCCTCGCCGGGTTCGGTGGTGGCGTACACGACCGTGGAACGCCCTTCGGCGAACAGCTCGGACAGTTCGTCGCGCAATTCCTCGCGCAGTTTGTAGTCCAGATTGACCAGGGGTTCGTCCAGCAGGATGAGCGGCGCGTCCTTGGCCAGGGCCCGCGCCAGCGCCACCCGCTGCTGCTGTCCGCCGGACAGTTCCGACGGATACCGTTCCAGCAGGTGGTCGATATGCAGCCGGGCCGCCATGGCGCGGACTTTTTCGCGGATGTCGCCCGCCCCGCGCAGCTTGAGCGGCGAAGCGATGTTGTCGTAGACCGACATGGACGGGTAATTGATGAACTGCTGGTACACCATGGCGACGTTGCGCTGGCGCACCGGCACGCCGGTCACGTCCGCCCCGTCGGCCAGCACGCGGCCTTCGGTGGGCCGGTCCAGTCCGGCCATGATGCGCATCAGCGACGTCTTGCCCACCAGGGTTGCCCCCAGCAGTACCGTCATGGCGCCCTCGACCGGCGCGAGGCTCATGGGGTACAGGTGCGTTTGCGAGCCGGCCCGCAAACCGATCCTGTCCAGGTTCAGCTGCATCTGATCTCCTCTACCTACTAATACGTCCCTATTTGTTTAATGCGGACTTCGGTATTCGGTACAGCGGCTCGACCTGCGCCAAGCGAACGACAGGATGAGCATACTCTTTCAGATAGCTTTCGTTTTTTGTGCGTTTTACTCAAGAAGCGAACAAAAAACAATCTTGCAGCGCGTCATTATTTTTCGCTTTTGTTGTTTTATGATGTGAATATGACATTGAATCCCCGACAGAGCGCGCTGATCGAAATGGTGCGGGCCCAGGGCTCCGCCTCGATCGAAGAACTCGCCAAACGTTTTGACGTCACGCTGCAGACGGTGCGGCGCGACGTCAATATCCTTTCGGAAGCCGGCCTGCTTTCGCGCTTCCATGGCGGCGTGCGCATCGAAGCGTCCACCATCGAGAACATCGCCTACCGCAAGCGCCAGGGCCTGCACGCCGCCGGCAAGCAGCGCATCGCAGAAGCCGTCGCGCGCGCCGTGCCGGACGGCTGTTCGCTGATCCTGAACATCGGCACCACCACCGAAGCGATCGCGCGCGCCCTGTTGCGCCATCGCGGCCTGCGCGTCATCACGAACAATCTGCACGTCGCGGACATCCTGTCGGACAACCCGGACTGCGAAGTCATCGTGGCCGGCGGCGTAGTGCGTTCGCGCGACCGCGGCATCGTGGGCGAAGCAACGATGGACTTCATCCGCCAGTTCAAGGTGGACATCGGGCTGATCGGCATTTCGGGCATCGAAGCCGACGGCACCCTGCGCGACTACGACTTCCGCGAAGTGCGCGTCGCGCGGACCATCATCGAACAATCGCGCGAAGTCTGGCTCGCCGCCGACAGCAGCAAGTTCAAGCGCCAGGCCATGGTGGAACTGGCGCACATTTCGCAGATTGACCGGTTTTTCACCGATGCGCATCCGCAGGAGCCGCTGGCGCAGGTCCTGCTGGACGCCGGCGTGCGCTGCGACGTCGCCGCGGCACCCAATACTTTGAAGCAAACACCTTGATCTCTATGAACGCTCCCCTCGCCTCCGCCGCCCCGCCCGACCGCAACCGTCTCCTGGCCACGCTGGACAACACGCATTCCTGGGATGTGATCGTCATCGGCGGCGGCGCCACGGGCCTGGGCACCGCGGTCGACGCTGCGTCGCGCGGCTACCGCACGCTGCTGATCGAAGGCGCCGACTTCGCCAAGGGCACGTCCAGCAAGGCCACCAAGCTGGTGCATGGCGGCGTGCGCTACCTGGCGCAAGGCAATATCAGCCTGGTGCGCGAGGCCCTGCACGAGCGCGGGCTGCTCAACCGCAACGCGCCGCACCTGGTGTGGCCGCTGGGTTTCGTCGTGCCCGCCTACAACCTGCTGGACCAGCCTTTCTATGGCGTGGGCCTGAAGATGTACGACATGCTGGCCGGCAAGCTGAACCTGTCGCCCAGCCGCTGGCTGTCGCGCCGCGATACGCTGGCCAATGCGCCGACCCTGGCCGAAAGCGTGAACGGCCGCAAGCTGAAAGGCGGCGTGCTGTACTACGACGGCCAGTTCGACGACGCGCGCCTGGCCGTCAGCCTGATGCGCACGCTGTTCGACCTGGGCGGCACGGCGGTGAACTACGTGCGCGCCACGGGCCTGACCATGACGGGCGGCAAGGTGGACGGCGTGACGGCGCAGGACGCGATCGGCGGCGCGAACTTCACGCTGCGCGCGCGCTGCGTCGTCAACGCCACCGGCGTCTGGGTCGACGCGGTGCGGCGCATGGAAGACAAGAACGCGCAGACCATGGTCGCCCCGAGCCAGGGTGTGCACTTGACCCTGCCCCGCGACTTCCTGCCCGGCAATCGCGCCATCCTGATCCCCAAGACCGACGACGGGCGCGTGCTGTTCGTCGTGCCCTGGAACGGCCATACCATCGTCGGCACCACCGACACGCCGCGCGACGACCTGCCGCTGGATCCGCAAGCCGGCGCCCAGGACGTGGACTTCATCCTGGGCACGGCGGCCCGCTACCTCAGCCGCAAGCCCACGCGCGACGACGTCACCAGCGTCTGGGCCGGGCTGCGCCCCCTGGTGAAGGCCACCGGCGAAGCGTCCACCAAGACCTTGTCGCGGGAGCACACGATCCTGGTGTCCAAGGCCGGGCTCGTGACGGTCACCGGCGGCAAATGGACGACCTACCGCCGCATGGCGCAGGACGTGGTGGACACGGCCATCCAGCACCAGTTGCTGACGCAGGCCAGCTGCCGCACCGAATCGCTGGCCCTGCATGGCGCCGCGGACCTGGCCCCGTCGCAGGAGCATGCCGGCACGCCGGACAGCTACTACGGCAGCGATCTGGCGGCGCTGAAGGCGCTGCCGGGCGCCGACCGCATGCTGGTCAAGAGTAGCGGCCTGTCGGAAGCGCACGTCCGGTTCGCCGCGCGCTTCGAACTCGCGCGCAGCGCCGAAGACGTGCTGGCGCGCCGCAACCGCGCGCTGTTCCTGGATAGCGAAGCCGCGATGCTGGCCGCGCCCGAAGTGGCGCGCATCCTCGCGGAAGAGCTGGGGCACGATGCCGCTTGGCAGCAGCGCACCCTGCAGGACCTGGCGGCGGTAGCCGCGCACTACCGGTTGAAGTAACCACCCTACGGAACCCGCAGCGGGCTCTGGCGGATCATCCGCTCGAACAGGCGCAGGAGGCCCGGATCACATTTGGCGCCGGCCTCCTCGTTCAGGATGCGCATGATCTCCGCATGCGGGCGCGCCGGATGATAGGGCCGCGCGTCGCCCAGGGCATCGTAGGAATCCGCCAGCGAAATGATGCGTGAGTGCAGCGGGATGGCTTCTCCCGCCAGGCCGTCCGGATAACCGGATCCGTCGAAGTGCTCGTGGTGATGGCGCACCGCCAGCGCGATCAGATCGCGCTGCGGGATCGCGCTGTGCAGAATGATTTCGGCGCCCGCCGCCGCATGCGCCTTCATGATTTCCCAATCGTCCTTATCCAGGCGCTTGGGGGAAAACAGCACGCGGTCCGGCGTGCCGATCTTGCCGACGTCATGCAGCCGGGCCGCGACGGCGACCACTTGGTGTTCGGTTTCGGGCAGGCCGCAGGCCTGGACCAGGGCCACGCTCAGGGCCACGACTCTGTTGCAGTGATGGCCGGTGGCGGGATCGCGCGTCCGCATGGCGGCGAACAGGCCCTCCACGCAGCAGCCATGGGAAAACTCGGGTACGTCTGGAGGCATCAAGGCTTAAAGCGCAAGACGGCCGGGCGCCGTGCGCGTGTTTCAGAAAGTAGCGATTCTGACACAATGCACGGCAATTCCGGCCTATCAGATGACAGCCCAAGCTGGCGATGCAGCGCTAGCCGGAAATCAGCTCTTGAGCCGCTCCAGCAGGGCTTCGGCCACCTTCACCGACGAGGCGGGATTCTGGCCGGTGATCAGCAGACCGTCGCTGACCACGTGCGGCTGCCAGTCCGGAGCGCTGGAATAGAGCCCGCCCAGTTTCTTCAATTCGTCCTCGACCAGGAACGGCACCACGTCGGTCAATTGCACGGCGGCCTCTTCCGCATTGGAAAAGCCGGTGACCTGCCTGCCCTGCACCAGCGGCTTGCCGTCGGCCGTCTTGGCGTGGCGCAGCACGCCGGGCGCGTGGCACACGGCCGACACCGGCTTGCCGGCCGCCAGCATGGTCTCGATCAGCGAAACCGACTTCGGATCCTCCGCCAGGTCCCACAGCGGACCATGGCCGCCAGGATAGAAAACGGCATCGAAGTCGGCCGGCTGCACCTCGCCCAAGCGGCCCGTGGCGGCCAGCAGGCGCTGGGCCCCGGCATCCTGCCGGAAGCGGCGCGTATCGTCGGTCTGGGCGTCGGGATCGTCGCTCTTGGGATCCAGCGGAGGCTGGCCGCCCGCGGGCGAAACCAGCGTGACCTTGGCGCCGGCGTCGACGAACGCATAGTACGGCGCCGCGAACTCCTCCAGCCAGAAGCCGGTCTTGCGGCCGGTGCCGCCCAGCGTGTCGTGGGATGTCAGCACGATCAGGATCTTCATAGTGCGTTCCTTTCATCGGGGCCGACACGCACGATGCGCTTGCCGGCGTTCTCGCCCTTGAGCAGCCCGATCAGGCCGCGCGGCGCGTTTTCCAACCCCTCGACCACGTCTTCGCGGTACTTGACCCGGCCTTCCCGCACCAGGCCTTCCATTGCCTGGCGGAATTCGCCGTACCGGTGCGCGTATTCATTGAAGATGATGAAGCCCTGGACCTTCAGGCGCTTGGTCAGGATCGTGCGCATCAGCAGGCCCAGGCGGTCGGGACCTTCGGGCTGGCTGGTGGCGTTGTAGGCGGAGATCAGGCCGCAGACCGGCACCCGGGCGCGCGGATTCAAGAGCGGCAGCACCGCGTCGAAAACGGCCCCGCCGACGTTCTCGAAGTACACATCGATGCCTTGCGGCACGGCGCGGGCCAGGCGGCCCGGCAGGTCGGGCGCCTTGTGGTCCAGGCAATCGTCAAAGCCCAGCTCGTCGACCGCGTAGCGGCATTTGTCCGCGCCGCCGGCGATGCCCACGACTTTGCAGCCGTGGATCTTGGCGATCTGCCCGACCACCGCGCCCACCGCCCCGCTGGCGGCGGCCACCACTACGGTTTCGCCCGCCTTGGGCTGGCCGATGTCCAGCAGGCCCATATAGCCGGTGAAACCGGGCATGCCCAGCACGCCCAGCGAATAGGAAGGCCGCTCGGGATCAGGGCCCAGGTGCAGCAGGCCGGTCCCGTCCGACAGCGCGTAATCCTGCCAGCCCGATTGCGCCAGCACCCAGTCGCCCGGCCGGTAGTCGGGATGGCCGGATGCCTCGACGCGCGTGACCGTGCCGCCCACCATGGGCTCGCCGACCTTCACGGGTTCGGCATACGACGGCGCGTCGCTCATGCGCCCGCGCATGTAAGGGTCCAGCGACAGATAGACGGTGCGCAGCAGCACCTGGCCCGGGCCAGGTTGCGGCACGTCGCCGGTTTCCAGGCGAAAGTCGCTGTCGGCGGGTTCGCCGTGCGGACGGGCGGCGAGCACGATGCGGCGGTTGAGGGAAGACGATTGCGGCATGACGGTCCGGTCTCCTGCGAAAAGCCGTCCGGGCCTGGCGGGCAGCGCCCGGGCGGCGAGGTGGGGGGATCCGACCCATTACACCATCGTTGGCCGCGGCCCCGGGGTGTAACCCTGGCGCGCGCCCCCCTTTTAATTAATTAATAATTTAATTAACATGCAGCGTATGAGCCCGGTACCCCCTCCCCCCTCCCGCCGGCCCGGCCGGCCCCCGCGCCCCGACAATGCCGCCATGCGCGGGCAATTGCTGGACCTCGCCACGGACCTGTTCGCCGCCCGCGGCGTGGCCGCCACCACCATCGCCCACATCGCGCAGCGCGCGGGCGTCACGCCGGCGATGGTGCACTATTACTTCAAGAGCCGGGACCAGTTGATCGACGCTGTCGTGATGGAACGGATCGTGCCGGTGATCGGCTTCGTCTGGGCCCCCGTGCCGCTGGCGCAAGACGTCCCGCAGGCGCCGATTCCGGACCCCGCCGCCGGGGCCCGCGCCTTCATCGCGGAAATCGTCGGCCGCCTGGTCCAGTGCGCGGCCGAACGGCCCTGGCTGCCCGCCCTGTGGCTGCATGAAGTGGTCAACGAAGGCGGCCAGCTGCGCGAACGGGTGCTGCGCCATCTGCCCTCCGACCGCCTGCAGGCCTTCGCCGGCCTGATCGCCGACAGCCAGCGCCAGGGCGCCATCACCCCGGGCGTCGAACCGCGCCTGGTGTTTCTTTCCATCCTGGGCCTGACCCTGTTGCCGCTGGCCACGTCTGCCTTGTGGCGGCGCGTCTGGCAGGCCGATCCCCAGGCGCAGTCCATCGACACCCAGGCGATCGCGGCCCACGCCATCGCCATGCTCACGGGCGGCCTGTTCTCGCCGTCCGCCCCGCCCCCCGCCCCACCAGGACGCTGACCATGCGCATCCCTTCCGCCCTGCGCCGCCCCCTGCCCGCCGCCACGGTGCTGGCCCTGCTGCTTGGCGGCTGCGGCAACGACAACGACGCGTTCTTCCAGGGCTATGCGGAAGGCGACTATATCTACGTGGCCTCGTCCGAAGCGGGGCGGCTGACCGATCTGCCCGCGCGGCGCGGGCAGCAGGTCGAGGCCGGCGCCCCGCTCTTCGCGCTGGAGGCCGACCGCGAAACCGCCGCGCGCGACCAGGCCAGCGCGCAGCTGGCCGCCGCCGCGGCCCAGCTGGAAGACATCGCCACCGGCAAGCGTCCGGCCGAAGTGGACGTCACGCGGGCGCAGCTGACCCAGGCCGAGGCGGCCAGCCGGCGTTCGGCCACGCAGCTGCGCCGGGACGCCGAGCAGTTCCGCATCGGCGGCATCGCGCGCGCGCAGCTGGACGACAGCCGCGAACAGGCCCAGTCGGACGCGGCCCGCGTGCGCGAACTGAAAGCCCAACTGGAAGTGGCCGCCCTGCCTGGCCGCGATGACCAGCGGCTCGCCCAGGCTGCGCAGGTCGAGGCCGCCCGGGCGGCGCTGGCGCAGGCGGACTGGACGCTGGCGCAGAAGCGCCAGGCCGCGCCCGCCGCCGGACTGGTATTCGACACGCTGTACCGCGTCGGCGAATGGGTGCGCGCGGGCAGCCCTGTCGTCAGCCTGCTGCCCCCCGGCAACATCAAGGTGCGCCTCTTCGTGCCGCAGACGGCCCTGGGCGGCTTGAAGGTGGGGCAGGCGCTCACGGTGCGCTGCGACGGCTGCGGCGACCCGATACCCGTGCGCATCGATTACATCTCCACCCAGGCCGAGTACACGCCGCCCGTCATCTACAGCCGGGAAAGCCGCAGCAAGCTGGTCTATATGATCGAGGCCCGGCCGGCACCGGAAGCCGCGCCGCGGCTGCATCCGGGCCAGCCGCTGGAGGCGTCGCCGCAATGAACACGCCGCCCGCCCCGCAGGCCGCCGCCGGCCCGTGCGTCATCGACGTGCAAGGCCTGAACAAGCGCTTTGGCGACAAGCACGTCGTCAATGATGTATCGCTCCAGGTGCGCGAAGGCGAGATCTTCGGCTTCCTGGGCCCCAACGGCAGCGGCAAGACCACCTGCATCCGGCTGATGTGCGGGCTGCTGACGCCGGACTCCGGCAGCGGCACCTGCATGGGCTACGACATCCTCCGGGACAGCGAACAGATCAAGCGGCATGTCGGCTACATGACGCAGAAGTTCTCGTACTGGGACGATCTGACCATCCGCGAGAACCTGGATTTCGTCGCGCGCATGTACGGCATGCCCAGGCGCCGGGCAACGGTGGACCAGGCCCTGGAAAGCCTGGGGCTGCAGACCCGCGCCAAACAGCTGACCGGATCGCTGTCGGGCGGCTGGAAACAGCGGCTGGCGCTGGCCGCCTGCCTGCTGCACGAGCCGCGCCTGCTGCTGCTGGACGAACCCACCGCCGGCGTGGATCCCACCGCGCGGCGCGACTTCTGGGAACAGCTGCACGAACTGGCGGCGCGCGGCATCTCGGTGCTGGTCAGCACGCACTATATGGACGAAGCCGAACGCTGCCACAAGCTGGCCTACCTCTCGTACGGCCGCCTGCTCACACAGGGCACGGCGGACGACGTGATCGCCGAGCAGCACCTGACCACCTGGGCCATCCGCGGCCACAACCTGGTGCCGCTGGCGCAGCGCCTGCGCGGCGCGCCGGGCGTGGACCAGACGGTGGCTTTCGGTTCCGCCCTGCACATCAGCGGCCAGGACGCCGCGCTGCTCGAACGCACGCTGCAAGACGCCATCGCCGGCCAGGACCTCCGCCTGGAACGCATCGACACCAGCCTGGAGGACGTTTTCATCTACCTGATGAACCGCTCCACCGACAACTTCGCGAGCCCGCCATGATGCGCCGCCTGCTGGGCTTTTCCTGGTCCCGCTGGTGGAGCATGGTGCTCAAGGAGTTCCTGCAGCTGCGCCGCGACCGCATCACCTTCGGCATGATCGTCGGCATGCCCATCATGCAGCTGGCGCTGTTCGGCTACGCCATCAACACCGATCCCAAGCAGATGCCCACCGCCATCATCGCGGCGGACCACAGCCCCTTCACGCGCAGCTTCGTCGCGGCGATGAAGTCGTCCGACTACTTCCGCATCACCGAAGAGCTGGACAACGAAGAGGCCGGCCGCGCCGCGCTGGCGCAGGGCCGCGTGCTGTTCGTGCTGACCATTCCGCCGGACTTCAGCCGCAGCCTGCTGCGGGGCGAACGCCCGGCGCTGCTGATCGAGGCCGACGCGACCGATCCGATGGCCACCGGCCTGGCCATCGGCGCGGCCACCCAGTTGACCCAGGCGGTGGCGGCCAAGGACCTGACCGGCCCGCTGGCCGGCCTTGCCGGCGGCCAGCCGCCGTTCGACGTGCGCGTGCACCGGCTCTACAACGAAGAACAGATCTCGCAGTACAACACCGTGCCGGGGCTGATGGGCGTGATCCTCACGATGACGCTGGTGATGATGACCGGCCTGGCCATGACGCGCGAACGCGAACGCGGCACGATGGAGAACCTGCTGGCGATGCCGGTGCGGCCGCTGGAAGTGATGACGGGCAAGATCGTGCCCTACATCGCGATCGGGCTGATCCAGGCCAGCATCATCCTGCTGGCCGCGCGCTTCGTGTTCCACGTTCCGTTCCAGGGATCGCTGCTGAGCGTGTACCTGGCCTCGTTGCTGTTCATCGCGGCCAACCTGACGGTGGGCATCACGCTGTCGTCGCTGGCGCAGAACCAGTTGCAGGCCATGCAGCTGACCATGTTCTATTTCCTGCCGAATATCCTGCTGTCGGGCTTCATGTTCCCGTTCCAGGGCATGCCGGTGTGGGCGCAGTATCTGGGCAACCTGCTGCCGCTCACGCATTTCAACCGGCTGATCCGCGGCATTCTGCTCAAGGGCAATGGCTGGTGGGATCTCTGGCCCAGCATCTGGCCGCTGCTGCTGTTCACCGTGGTCATCATGACCGCCGCCGTGAAGTTCTACCGCCGCACCCTGGATTGACCCGCCATGTCCCGCTCCCTGCCTACGCCCCACCCCTTCGCCCCTGCGCCGCGGCGCCTGGCCGCGCTGGTCCTGAGCGCGCTGCTTGCGGGCTGTGCCGTCGGCCCCGATTTCCATACCCCGGCGTCCCCGGACGTCGACGCCTACGTTCCGCCCGGAGAGACGCCGCAGCCCGGCGGCGATCAGCAGCTGGTCGCGGGCGCCGACATCCCCGCCCAGTGGTGGCGGCTGTTCCGCTCCGACGCGCTGGACGACCTGGTGCGGCAGGCATTGCAGGCCAGCCCGACGCTGGCGCAGGCGCGCGCCCGCCTGCGCCAGGCCGGCGAAACGCTGAACGCCGAAACCGGAGGACGCCTGCTGCCTTCCGCCGACGGCAACCTGTCGGTGGCGCGGCAGAAGGTGGATCCCTCGGCCTTCGGCGTGCCCGTGGTCGAGCAGCCGGCGCCCTTCACCCTCTACAACGCCTCTATCGACGTGTCCTACACACTGGACGTGTTCGGGGCCAACCGGCGCGCGCTGGAAGGACTGGGCGCCCAGGTGAACTACCAGCGCCACGAATTGCAGGCCGCGCGCATGTCGCTGGCCGCCAACGTGGTCACGGCCGCCATCCGGCAAGCCGACCTGAGCGAACGCCTGGAAGCCACGCGCGAACTGCTCGCGGCCCAGCTCCGGCAGCGGGACATCGTGCGCCAGCGCCTGGCCGCGGGCGGCGTGTCGCAGGCCGACCTGAGCAACCAGGAGCTGCTGGTGGCGCAGACGCGCGCCACGCTGCCGCCGCTGGACAACCAGCTCGCGCAGGTCACGCACCAGTTGGCGACCTACCTGGGCCAGCCGCCGGCCGCTCTGCGCCAGCCTCCCTTGCGGCTGGCGGACCTGACCCTGCCCCCGGACGTGCCCACCGGCGTGCCGTCGGCGCTGACGCGCCAGCGCCCGGACGTCCTGGCGGCCGAAGCGCTGTGGCACCAGGCCTCGGCCGACGTGGGCGTGGCGACCGCCAACCTGTATCCGCAATTCACGCTGACCGCCAGCTTCGGCTCCCAGCGCACCCGCGCCGGCGACCTGTCCAACGGGGTGAATGTGTGGAACCTCGGCCTGGGGCTGACGCAGCCGCTGTTCCATGGCGGCGAGCTGCGCGCCCGCCAACGCGCCGCGCAAGCCGCTTACGAGGCCGCAGCCGCCGCCTACCGCCAGACCGTGCTGGACGGCTTCCGACAGGTCGCCGACGCCTTGCGCGCGCTGCAGACCGACGGCGACGCCTTCCTGGCCCAGGACGACGCATGGCGCCGCGCGGACGAGGCCGAACGCATCGCGCAGGGCCGTTACCGCGCCGGCGGCATCAGCCACCTGAGCCTGCTGGACAGCCAGCGGCAGTTGTTGCAGGCGCGCATCGCGCGCACCGCGGCGAACGCGGCGCGTTACGCCGACACCGCGGCGCTGCTGCAGGCGCTGGGCGGCGGCTGGTGGAACGAAGCGGCCGCCCCCTGAGGCCCCGCCACGCACCATAACGGTGCACCCGTCCCTGCGCCAGCCGCCATGTCCGAGAATTCGGGCCGGAAAATGGCGTTGTGCGCCGTTTGGGAAATCGCGGTATCCGTTGCATCATGCAAATGCTTATGCTGCACAGATCACAACGATTCATGAATGACTTACTCGACTTGATCGTCTTCTCGCCCGATGCCGGTCAACGCAAGCGCCGTAGCGGCTCGCTGGCCGGAATGGGCTTCTCGCCCCGCCCCTGCGAAGACTCCAACGGCCTGTTCCGCCTGTTCCAGGCCCACCGCACGCCCCTCATCGTGATGGAAGCCGAACTTTCCGATCTCTGCATGGCCGTCGCCGGGCTGCGGGCCATGGACACCACCGCCGGCATCATCGCCATTTCGAGCTTCGATTCCCCCGAAAACCGCATCCTGGGCCTGCATTGCGGGGCCGATGCCTGCTTCCAGGCCGACGTCGGCACGCCGGAAATCGCGGCGGCGCTCCAGGCGCTGGTGCGGCGGGTGCCCGCCGCGGGCCGCCGCCCGCCCGCCGAGGCCGACCTCCGCCAGCCTGCCCCCGCGGAATCCGCGGGCAAGTGGCAGTTCCACGACGCCGCCTGGACGCTCGTCAGCCCGCAGGGCACGCGGCTGCCGCTGACCCAGGCAGAACGCGAGTTCCTGCTCAAGCTGACCGCCACCGCCGACAGGCGCCTGCCGCGCGGCGATTCGCCCGCCATGGACCCGCAGGGCGGCCGCGAATCCATGCGTCGCACCGACGTCGTGGTGAGCCGGCTGCGGCGCAAGGCCCAGGACGTGAACGTGGAGCTGCCGATCCGTACCGTCTGGGGATGGGGCTACGCCTTCACCGGCGACATCTAGGAAGCCCGCGGCCGGCGTATCATGCGGCGTACGGTGCCGACTCCCGGCGCCGGCCCGATCTCCCACGCCCGCGCCCGACATGGAAGTCTTTGAACGCCTGCAAGCCCTGCTTGCCCAGAACCAGGCCCGCTACCGCCTGCTCGAACACCCCGCCGCCGGCCGCTCCGTCGAAGTCGCCGCCATCCGCGGCACCGAGGTCAGCCAAGGCGCGAAGGCGCTGGTCTGCCGCGTGAAAATATCCTCCAACCAGCGCAAGAACGTGCTGGCCGTCTTCCCCGCCGACAAGCAGGCCGACCTGGACGCTATCGCCCGCGCGGCGGGCGGCAAAAAGGCGTCGCTGGCGTCGCAGGACCTGGCGCGCGAGCTGACCGGCTGCGAGATCGGCGCCATTCCGCCCTTCAGCTTCAACCCCGAATTGCACCTGCTGGTGGATCCCAGCCTCCGCGAGCGCCATGGCGAGATCGTGTTCAACGCCGGCCGCCTGGACGCCTCCATCCTCCTGAACACGGAGGATTACTTCCGGCTGGCGGCGCCCGACGAGGCGCCGCTGATCAAAACATAGGGTTCGTTACCGCCGTGTCCCGCCGATCGATGAGCCGCGGTGCGCGCACCTCCAACATGCGCTGGCTGATGAGCCTGGCGCACATGGAACCGTCCCCTGTCAGCCGCTGGGTGGCGCTGCGCGCCGCCCTCGCGATCGGACTGCCCACGGCCGCCGGCCTGGCGCTGGACCAAAGCGCGGCGGCCGCGCTGGTGTCGCTCGGCGCGCTGCCGGCCATCACGGGCGACAACGGCGGCCCCTACCGCAACCGCGCGCTGTCCATCGGATCGACCGTATTCGGCGGCGCGCTGGGCTATTTCCTGGGCAACCTGATGGCGGGCCACGGCCTGTGGACCGCCGGCGCCATGACGCTGCTGGTGCTGGCGGCCAGCCTGGTGGGCACCTTCAACAACATCGCCGCCGTGGCCACGCTGCAGTTCGCCGTGTACGTGATCGTGGGCGCGAGCCTGACGTCCTCGCTGCCGCCGTGGCTGCCCTCTGTGCTGGTGGGGGCCGGCGGCCTGTTCGGCCTGGCCCTGACGCTGTCGGGCTGGGTGGTCAATCCCATCGCGCCTGAGCGGGCCGCGGTGGCCATGGCCTACCGCAAGCTGGCGGCGATGTTCGCGGCCATCGGCACCTCGCGCACCATGGCCGCGCGGCGCGACATGGAAGCGGCCATGACCACCGCCTACGACACGGTGCTGGCGGCCCGGGGCCGCGCGGCCGGCCCTTCGCCCCGTCTGGCCCGGCTGGCCGCCCAGCTGCAGGCCTGCACGCCGCTGACCAACGCCGCCTTGGCGCTGGCCCGCGCCGGCCGCGTGCTGCCCACCGACTGCGCGCGCGTCATGAACCGGCTGGCCGACCGCGTCGAAAACGATGCCGTGCCGGATCCCCGCGACGACATCGCGACACTGCGGCGCGCGGACATGCCGCAACTGGCCGACGCGCTGGCGCAAGCGCAGCCGCTGCTGGACGGCGGCAAGCTGAGCGAGGCGGCCGCTTTCGCGGATCTGCCGCCGGCGCGGCCGCGTACGCCCTGGCGCGTGCTGGCGCGGACCTACCGGCCCGGGCCGACGACGGTGCGCTACCTGGTCCGGCTGGGCCTGTGCCTGATCGCCGCGGAAGCGGTGGCGCACGCGGTGTCGCTGCCGCGGTCCTACTGGGTGCCGCTCATCGTGGTGGTGGTGTTCAAGCCCAACTTCGGCTCGGTCTTCGCGCGGGCGCTGCAAAGCTGCGCGGGCAGCGTGATCGGCGTGGCGATCAGCGCTACCGTGCTGGCGCTGGACCGCAACGGCATCGTCAGCCTGCTCACCGTGGCGGCGCTGGCGTCCTTGCTGCCCTGGTCCATACGGCGCAACTACGGCCTGTTCTCGGCCATCCTGCTGCCCATCCTCATGCTGCTGATCGGCGCCTTGCAGCCCGGCAGCTGGCCGATCGCGCTGGCGCGGCTGATCGACGTCGGCGTGGCGGCGGCCATCGTGCTGCTGGTCGGATACCTGCCCTGGATACGCATCGAACGCAACAACCTGGATAACGCCGTCGCCACCGCCATGGACACGCTGGCCGCCTACCTGAACACGGTGTTCCAGGCCGATCCCGCAAGCCGGCACAACCTGCGCGCCAGCGCTTACGCCCGCCTATCGGACCTGCGCGTCGCGTTGCAGCGCGGCCTGT
This sequence comes from Achromobacter agilis, assembly GCF_900496965.1. Taxonomy (GTDB): domain Bacteria; phylum Pseudomonadota; class Gammaproteobacteria; order Burkholderiales; family Burkholderiaceae_B; genus Achromobacter; species Achromobacter agilis. Next base: position 28,649 of record NZ_UFQB01000011.1, on the reverse strand, counting down.
CCGAGCCCCGCTTGGTCAGCCGCCGCGCGCTGGCGTGGTGGCCGGTCGAAGTGGCGCTGGAGCGCGTGGCCAATGCCATTTCCGACACCGCCTGGTCGGCGCCGGACGATGGCCCCGCGCCGACCGCCGCGCAATTGGCGCAACTGGCCGCGTGCCTGCACGACATGAGCACCGCCGTCGCGCAGGGCGCGCCGATGCCCTCCACCCCCATCGCCACGTCTTCGCCCGCGCTGCAGGACGTGGCCGCCCAGATCGAAACCCTGCGCGCGACGTTGGCCGGTCCCGATTTCGCCGCCGCGTCGCTCCGCGTGCCCCCCAACCAACCCGCCAACCAGGTCTGAATCATGTGTCTTGCCGTACTGGCCCTGCATGCCCTGCCGGGCATCCCCGTCCTGATTGCCGCCAATCGCGATGAATTCCACGAACGGCCCACCCTGCCCGCCGCGCAGTGGCCCGACGCCCCTGACATCTACGCGGGGCGCGACGGCCGCGCCGGCGGCACCTGGATGGGCGCAACCGCGCAGGGACGCTATGCGCTGGTGACCAATTTCCGCGAACCCGGCCGTTTCCGCGACAACGCGCCGTCGCGTGGCGCGCTGGTGGAAGACTATTTGCGCAGCGCCGAAACGCCCGCCGGCTACCTGGCCCGCGTGCACGAGGCGGACCAGGCCTACAACGGCTTCAACCTGATCGTGGGCGATACGCGCCAAGCCTGGTATCTCAGCAACCGCGATGGCGGGCCGCGCGCCCTCGCGCCCGGGGTCTATGCCCTGTCCAACCACCTGCTGGACACGCCCTGGCCCAAACTGGCGCGCACCAAGGCTGCCTTCGCCGCCGTGTTGTCCCGCGGACCGCAGCCCGACCTGCCCGCGTTGATGGCCGCCCTGGCCGACCGCGTCCCCGCCGACGACGCTGACCTGCCCGCCACCGGCCTGCCGCTGGATCGGGAAAGACTATTGAGCAGCCCCTTCATCGTCAGTCCGAACTATGGCACCCGCAGCTCCAGCGTGCTGGCGCTGCGCGACGGCGGCGCCGGACAGCTCGATGAAAGGCGTTTCGCGCCCGACGGCTCGGTCAATGGTGAAAGCGAGCTGACGTTTTCCTGGCGCACGGCGGACGGCGGCGATCGTCCGCGATAGGCGCCGCCGGAAACAATCGGTAGGCATCCAGGGCGCGCCGGCGCGAACTCCCCGCGCCGGCGGAGGTCGAACTCCCTATCGCCCCTTCATGGCGCGACATCGACCGCGGCTGGCGTAAAGCGGCGCTGGCCATCCTATCTAGGAGAACCTCATGAACAAGCGCATCGAACGCTGCACCATGGCCGCCGCGATGGCCGTGGGCAGCATGGCCTTCGCCGGGATCCTGTCGACCGTGCAGGCCGGCTTGCCGCCGGTACAGCACCAGGGCGCCGTGGAATACGTCAGCGGCGGCATCGGCCTGGACGAATCCGAGGCCATGAAGGCCGCCGCCAAGGATTATCCGCTGGCGCTGACCTTCGCCGCGCAACGCAACGGCAACGCCGATTACGTCGCCAACGTCGGCGTGTCGATCCAGGACGCGCAGGGCAAGGCCGTCTTGCAGGCCACCGCCGAAGGCCCCTACATGCTGGTGAAACTGCCCGCGGGCAACTACAAGGTGTCGGCCACCTATGACGGCAAGGCGCAGGAACGCGAAGTCACCGTGCGCAACGGCGCCACCGCGCGCGCCGTATTCGAATGGAAGTAAGCGGCCCTAGACGCCCGCGAACAGAATCGCGATCACGAAGCCCACGCTGATCGCCCATACCAGCGAACGCAGCGCGCCCCAGCCCGCCAGGTACATGGCCAGATAGCCCAGGCGCACGCCCAGCCAGCAAGCCATCAGGGTAGCCACGTGGGCGGCGGGCGCCTGGTTGTACAGCGCGAACAGCACCGCCGCAAAGAAGAACGGCAGCGCCTCGAAGGTGTTGATCTGCGCCGCGTTGGCGCGGGCGCGCCACCCTTCCTGGCGCGCCAGCCAGGCGCGCGGATCGTTGTTGTCGTACTGCCGGCCTCCCGCCTTGGCGATGATCGTCGACACAAAAGGCAGCAACGCCGCCGCCAGCATCAACCACGCGATCGTCTTCATTGTGCGACTCCTTGGTATGCGACACGTGGGGGGACGATAACGCAGGTTGGAGGGAAGTGTCAGACACCCGGGTCGCGCTGCGCCGGATTGAAGATTGTCTCGTAAGGGTGTCAGACACTGATCCGTTGGGGCGAGTGTCTGACGCTGATTCGTTGGGGCGGGTGTCGCAGATGGGACAGTGTCTGACACCCCGCAGATGGGACAGTGTCTGACACCCTTACGAACCGCCGGTCAAGCTTTAGCCGCCCCGCCCGGGTGTCTGACACCCCCCCACCGCGTACACTCACCGCTTTACCCGCCTCCGTCTCGTGCCCTTCCCTCCCGCCTGGTCCCTGCTGTTTCTTGCCGCCGCCATGCTCTGGCCGCCCGCGACGCGGCGCTGGGCCTTGCTTGCGCTGGCTGGCGCCTACGGCTGGGCCTGGGCCGACGGGGCCGTCGATCCCATCGCGCTTGCCTGGCCCGCGCTACTGGTCCTGGCCGCGGCGCTGGTCCGGCCCGCGTCGCCTCCAACCGCGCGCGCCGCGGGGCACGCCCTGTTCCTGGCGCTGGCCGCGCTGCTCTTCCTGCACCTGCTGCCCGGCTTTCACAACCTTTTGGTCATCGACCCGGCGCCGCTCAGCCCCGGCGCCGTGCCTTTCGGCATGTACCTGAACCTGGACAAACCGCTGGTGGCATTCTGGGTGGTGCTGGCGCTCGCGCCACCCATGGCGGGTCCGGACGCGCGCGCCACGCTGAGACCGGCGGCGCTGGCCTGGGCCGCGGCGGTTGCGGTATGCCTGGGGCTCGCGCTGGCCCTGGGCGTTGTGGGCTGGGCGCCCAAATGGCCCGCGGCGGGCCCGATCTGGCTGATCAATAACGCGCTGCTGGTCACGCTGGCCGAGGAAGCGCTATTCCGCGGCTATCTGCAACAGCAATTGAGCGTGCGCTGGCGCGGCCGCCCCTGGGGCGCCTGGGCGGCGCTGGGCGTGGCGGCCGCCCTGTTCGGGCTGGCGCATTACGCAGGCGGCTGGCAGTGGATGCTGCTCGCCGGGCTGGCGGGCGCCGCCTACGGCATGGCCTACCGCCATGGCGGCCTGGCCGCCGCCGTGCTCGCGCACCTGGGCCTGAACGCCGCGCACTTCGCCCTGTTCACCTATCCGATGCGCGCGGCATTCTGATGCCCCGCGTCCGCCCAGGACGCGCCCGGCCTACGCCGGCAGGGCCGGATAGTCGGTATAGCCGCCGGGGCCCGGCGCGTAGAACGTGGCCGGATTCGGGCGGTTCAGCGGCGCCTTGAGCGCGAAGCGGCGCGCCAGGTCGGGGTTGGCGATGTACTGCACGCCGAAGGCCACCGCATCGACCCGGCCCGCCGCGACGGCGGCCTCCGCCGACTCCTGCGTATAGCCTTCGTTGCCGATGTAGACGCCGCCGAACGCCGCCTTGAGCGCCGGGCCGAGGCTGTCGGCGGCTTCGTGTTCGCGCACGCACAGGAAGGCGATGCCGCGCTTGCCCAGTTCGCGCGCCACGTACCCGAACGTGGCGGCGGGGTCCGAATCGCCCATGCTGTGGATCTCGCCGCGCGGCGACAGGTGCACGCCGACCCGGCCCGCCCCCCAGACCGACACGCAGGCATCCACCGCTTCCAGCAACAGGCGCGCGCGGTTCTCAACCGGGCCGCCATAGGCGTCGGTGCGCAGGTTGGTGCTGTCCTGCAGGAACTGGTCCAGCAGGTAGCCATTGGCGGCGTGCACTTCCACGCCATCGAAGCCGGCCTCCATCGCCATCCGGGCGCCGTGGCGGTAGGCCTCGACCACGCCCGGGAGCTCTCCGGTTTCAAGCGCCCGCGGCGTCACATAGGCGCGCAGCGGGCGCACGTGGCTGACGTGGCCTTCGGCGGCAATGGCGCTGGGCGCCACGGGCAGCTCGCCGTCCAGGAACATCGGGTCGGAGATGCGGCCCACGTGCCACAGCTGCGCCACGATCCGGCCGCCGGCGGCATGCACGGCGGACGTGACCTTGCGCCAGCCCTTGACCTGCTCGGGCGTCCACAGCCCCGGCGTGTCCGCGTAGCCCACGCCCTGCGGGGTAACGGCCGTGGCCTCGGTCAGGATCAGACCGGCGCCGGCGCGCTGCGTGTAGTACTCGACCATCAGGTCGTTGGGCACGCGGCCCGGATCGGCGTGCATGCGCGTCAGGGGCGCCATGATGATGCGGTTGGGCAGCGTCAGGTCACCGACGCGCAGGGGTTCGAAAAGCTGGTTCATGCGAAATCCTTGGCCCCGGTTGCGGGGCCGGTGGCGTAGCCGGGGGCTACATATCCTGGTTGAGTTGCCGCAGGAACGCGGCGATAACGGCTTCGTTGCGACGGAAAAATATCCACTGCCCCACCTTCGTGGCCGAGATCAGGCCCGCGCGCTGCAAGACGGCCAGGTGCGAAGACACGGTGGACTGGGACAGGCCGCAGCGGCTATCGATGTGGCCCGCGCACACGCCATGCTCGAAGGAGTGGCCCGGGCGTTCCTCGAAGTAAGCATGCGGCGTTTTCAGCCAGGCGAGGATGTCGCGCCGCACGGGATTCGCCAGCGCCTTGAGAATGGCGTCGGCGTCGATGCCGGGCGGCACGGCGGCGGGATCGGGGCTGGCAGGGGAAGTGGTCATATTTAAATATCGCAATTTATCGAATCTTATATCGAATAAATTAGATATATAGTCATGCCCCTGCGGGCGCCAGGGCTATCGGCCCGGCCGACGCCCCCCGTCCGGCGGGAAAATCAGACGGGACACCGGTCTAGAACAGACCACGCCGCGCGCGCCTCGAGCGCCTCGCCCGCGGCAAGGCACAGGTCTTCCCGGAACCGCCCAGCCACCAGCTGCACGCCCATGGGCACGCCATCCGCCAAGCCGACGGGCACCGACAGGCCCGGAAGGCCGAGGACCGCGGTCGAAACGAGCGGGCTCTGGGCGCGCAGCATGCCCGCCATGGCGGCGTCGCCCTGCTGATCCTGGTCGACCAGGAACGGGCGCTCGAGCGACACCGGCATGAGCAGCACGGGAAAGCGGTTGAAGAACTCGCCCCACTCCCGCAAGATCGTCGTGCGCATCGCCATGGCGTTGACGAAGCCGTCTTTTTCCAAAACCGGCGTATGCGCCAGCATGCTGCGGTAGGCGCGCTGGATCGCCCGGTCGCCGGCGCGCTCGATCTCGCGCTGCATGGATCCGGACGCCTCGTTCATCAGCACCTCGAGCCACAGGGCGGCCGCCTCGCCGAACCGGGGCGGCTCCGCCTCTTCGACGATGTATCCGGCCTCCTCCAGCCAGGCCGCGGACCGCTGCAATGCGTCCAATACCGCGGGATCGGGCTGGAACGCCGGGGGGCCGCGAAACAGCGCCACACGGCGGCTTTCGCCAGGCTGCCGCAAATCCAGCGGCGCCGGCACCCACCATGGATCGCGGGAATCGCCGGACGACATCGCGGCCAGGCCCAGCCGCAGGTCGGCGATGGTCCGGCCCATCGGGCCCTGGGTCGCGGCCATCTGGGAGGCCACAGGGCGTTCCGACCGCTGGCTGGCGTTGTAGGCCGGCACCCGGCCTTGCGACGGCCGCAGCCCCGCGACGCCGCAGGCGTATGCCGGATACCGGATCGATCCGCCCTGGTCGCTGCCGTGCGCAAGGGCGCCGATGCCCAATGCCGCGGCGACGGCCGCGCCGCCGCTGGACCCTCCGGGCGTGCGCGCGGCATCGAAGGGATTGACGGTGCGTCCGTGCAGATCGTTGTCGGTGAACCAGCGCCAGGAGAATGCCGGCACATTCGTGCGGCCGATCACGACGGCGCCGGCCTTGATCCAGTTATCGACGGCCGGATTGTTCTCCCGGGCGATCACATCCCGGTACGCCACGACGCCATTGGTCGTCGCCGATCCGGCGAGATCGGCGTTGGCCTTGATCGTCACCGGCACGCCGTGGAGCAGCCCCAATTCCCGCCCCTCGCGGACGGCGGCGTCGGCGGCATCGGCCGCCTTGATGGCCTGGTCGGCGTGAATCTCGCTCAAGGGATTGAAGCGGGGGTTGAGCAGCGCCGCGCGTTCCAGGCAGCTTTGCACGGCTTCCCGGCTCGAAACATCCCGGGTCCGGATGGCCTTTGCCAGGTCGAGGGCGCTCCAGCGCCAGAGTTCGTTCGTCATGATGGCTCCAGGTTGCCAGGGACAGGGTCAGTCGGCCGACGCGCCGGAACGCTTCACCATGGCGCCCCAGCGCGGGATCTCCGCCGCGATGAGGCTGGCGAACTGCTCGGGCGTGGAAGGCGTCGCGTCGACCGAGAGCGTCTCGTTGAGCTTGAGCACCGCGGGGTCCTTCAAGGCCTTGGCCACCGCGGCGTTGAGTTTGTCGATGATGGGCCTGGGCGTGCCGGCGGGTGCGACGATTCCGCCCCAGGAAACCACTTCAAAGCCCTTCAGGGCGGACTCGTCGACCGTGGGCACATCCGGAAGGACCGGCACCCGCGCGAGGCTGGTCGCTCCCAGCACCTTGACCTGGCCGGAGCGGATAAAAGGCAGCACGCCGGCGACGTTGTCGATCATCACGTCGAGCTGCCCGCCCGAGATGTCGACGACCGCCTGCTGGCCGCTCTTGTAGGGAACGTGCAGCATGGTCGTGCCGGTCTCGCTCTTGAGCATCTCGCCAGCCAGGTGAGCGCTGGACCCCACGCCCAGCGACCCCACGCTGACCTTGCCGGGGTGCGCCCTGGCGTAGCCGATCAGTTCCTGGACGTTGCCAGCCGGGAAATCGTTGCGGGCGATGAGCACCAGGGCGTTGCTGATGGCGAGGCTGATGGGCGCGAGGCTGAGCTGCGGGTCGTAAGGCAGTTTGGAATACATGCTCTTGTTGATCGCCAGGGTGACCAGATTGCCGAAACCGATCGTGTAACCGTCCGGCCGCGAGGCGGCCAGCGCCTGAGTGCCGACGATGCCCCCCGCCCCGCCCCGGTTGTCGACGATCACCGGCTGGCCCAGTTCGCGTCCGAGGGCGTCGGCGATCGGGCGCAATACCACGTCGGGGCCGGATCCCGCCACATACGGCACGATGAGCTTGATGGGCCGTTCGGGCCATTCGGCATGGGCCGCGCCCGCGGCGGCAAACAGGGCGACACACAATGAAAGGGCACTGCGGGCACGGCGTGGAAGGATCTGCATGGTTTTCTCCTGGAGAGCTTCACGGAACCAGACTTTGGATCGCGCCTAGTCTTGTCGTCGTGAAGCTTAGAGATCGGCCGCGCTGCATGTAAGGCTATTTATTTGTTAAGGTGACAACTCAAGGTTGTCATCGTCGGGATGCGCATGAAAGACCATCATCTTCGGGCCTGGCTGAAAGTGGCGGAGCTGCGCAGCATCCGGGCCGCGGCGCGCAGCCTGCACCTGAGCCAGGCCGCGGTGACGAAGGCCATCAAGGAACTGGAAACCGAACTCGCAGCGCCGCTGCTCACGCGCAGCTCGAAGGGCATTGCGATCACCGAATGCGGCGAACACCTGACGGTGCGCGCGCGGCTTGCGCAGGCGCAGCTCGCGCTGGCGCGCCAGGACATCCTCCAACTGCTCAGCGGCGCGCAGGCGCGGGTGGCGGTGGGCGTAACGCCCATGGTGATGCTGAGCGTGCTGCCCGACGTCCTGAACGATTTCAGGCAGACCATGCCCGCGGCCAAGGTCAAGGTCTCGGAAGGCTTGCTGGCGGCGGTCCAGCCCGCGCTACGCAATGGCACGCTGGACTTCGCCCTGGCTTCGCGCATGCCGGGAGGCAGCGGCGCGCACGAATTCGAGTTCGAAGCGCTGCGGCCGCTCGAATTCATGATTGCCTGCCGGCGCGGCCACCCGCTGGCGCGGGCCACGCGCTGGGACGATATCGCCGGCTGCGAATGGCTGCTCAACGCCTCGGGAGGCAGCCACACCGATGCCTTTCTGCAGGGCCTGCGCGCGAACGGATTGAAGGAACCCGAACGCGTCATCGATTGCGATACGTTCGGCGTGATGTGGAACCTGATGACTCGAAGCGATGCGCTGATCATTTGCCCGTCCGGCATGCTCGGCGTCAAACCGTACGGCAACGAAGCCCGGCGGATCCGGGCGGACGTGCCCATGCCCGTCGCAAGCATCGGCATCATGACGCTGCGGGGCACGCCGCTGTCGCTCGCCGCGGCCACCATGGCCGATCTCTTCCGGCATCGCATGGCGCGCGCGGCATAGGCCGCCAGCCGCGGCCCGGCGCTATCGTCCCGGCGGATTCCCGGGCTTGAGGCTGTCGGCCCAATCACGCGCCAGGTCGCGCCGGGCCCGCCAATTGACCAGCGCGGTAATGGCCATGGCGATGACCGCGCCCGTGGCCGCCAGCGCCATGTCCTTCTGCGCGTCCCAGATATCGCCCTGCGTGCCCAGGTAGGCCGCGCCCAGATCGCCGCCGACGACCTCGGCGGCGCCCCATTCCAGCAGTTCGTAAAGCGCCGACGTCGACAGCGTCACGTCCATGGGCAGGAAATAGGCCCAGAAGCCGCGCACCTCGACCACGCGCAGGAAGATCTCGCGGATGGGATAGGCCAGCAGCAGGCCATAGGAAAAATGCACGACGCGGTCGAAGTTGTTGCGCTCCCAGCCGACCAGGCTGTTGAAGCTGCGGCCCGTCAAGGCCCGCCACCAATCGTCGTAGGGCACCAGCGAATAGGTGTAGTGGGCGCCGATGGCGTGCAGGCACAGGTACAGGAAGATCAGCGTATAGGACGTCCGCGAAAACACGAACCAGCGGCGCGTGAACAGCAGCGCCGCGCCGAAAGCCAGCACCAGCGCGTTCTCCAGCGCCCAGTCGGCGCGGTCGTGCGGCGCGATGGCCAGCGCCGTCCAGACCACGGCGAACAGCGCGCCCAGCGTGTACAGGTAGCGGCGGCGCGCATCGGCCACGGTCAGTCTCCCTCGACCCGGCCGCGCAGGCGCTTGATCTCGCCGTGCCGCACCTTGCGCTGGACGCGCCGGCGCTGCGAGGCACGGGTCGGCCGGGTCGCGTGGCGCGGCTTGTCGGGCCGCGCCACCGACCGCAGCATGGCGAGCAGGCGCTCGATGGCTTCGGCGCGGTTCTTTTCCTGGCTGCGGAACGCCTGCGACTTGATGACGATGACCCCGTCCTTGGAGATCCGGTGATCGCTCAGCGCGCACAAGGCGTCCTGGATCTCGGGCGGCAGGCTGGACGCCCGCACGTCGAACCGCAGGTGGACCGCGCTGGATACCTTGTTGACGTTCTGGCCGCCCGCGCCCTGGGCGCGGATCATGGTGAACGTCAGTTCGCGTTCATCCAGGTAAAGGGAATCTTGGACGTGAAACATAGGGCGGAAGTATAGAGGGAGCGGGCCGCCCGGCGGCGTCCGGGCGGCGCCTTTTCGGGCGGCGAAAAGCCGGTTACCCAATGGCGCTACCGTCCAAGGCGCCGCGCCAAGTAAAATAACGCGCTTTGCCCGATTTTCCGGCGTCCGGCCGCCGGCACCACTCATGACTTATTCCGCCAAAGAAATTTTCAAGACGCTGCAAGGCGAAGGCGCCCATGCGGGCCGCGCGGCGGTATTCTGCCGGTTTGCAGGCTGCAACCTGTGGACGGGCCGCGAAAGCGACCGCGCCAGTGCCGCCTGCACCTTCTGCGACACCGACTTCGTCGGCACCGATGGCGAGGGCGGCGGCAAGTTCGCCACGCCCGAACTGCTGGCCGACACCATCGCGGCCTGCTGGGGCCCCGGCACCGAAGACCGCTACGTGGTCTTCACGGGCGGCGAACCCCTGCTGCAGCTGGATGCGCTCCTGCTCATGGCCATCCACGCCCGCGGCTTCACCGTGGCCATCGAAACCAACGGCACCATCAAGCCGCCCGCCGGTATCGACTGGATCTGCGTCAGCCCCAAGGGCACCGCGCCGGTCGTGCTGGAACGCGGCGACGAGCTCAAGCTCGTCTACCCGCAAGCCAATGCGCTGCCGGAGGCCTTCGCGCACCTGGACTTCGACCACTTCTTCCTGCAACCCATGGACGGCCCCGCGCGCGCGGCCAATACCGAGCAGGCCGTCCAGTACTGTATGCAGCACCCGCAATGGCGGCTCAGCCTGCAAACCCACAAATACATAGGCATTCCATGATTTACCCCCGTCCCCTGCGGAGCGCGCCATGATTTCCGTGACCCGCAGGCTGGAGTTTGACGCCGGCCACCGCATTCCCGACCATCGCAGCCAGTGCCGCAATCTGCATGGCCACCGCTACGTGCTGGAGATCACCCTGACCGGCGACATCGTGCAGGCGCCGGGCGAGTCCGACAACGGCATGTTGATGGACTTCTCCGAAATCAAGCAGATCGCCAAGGCCCACGTCGTCGACGTCTGGGACCATGCCTTCCTGGTCTACGAGGGCGACGCCGCCGTGCGCGCCTTCCTGGATACCCTGCCCGGCCACAAGACCGTGGTGCTGGACCGCATCCCCACGGCCGAGAACCTGGCGGCCATCGTCTTCGGCATCCTGGCGCCCCACTATCACGGCCACTACGGCGCGGAACTGCGCCTGACCCGCGTGCGCCTGTACGAAACGCCCAACTGCTGGGCGGACTGCAACGGCTGACCGCCGGGGCGCGCCCGCCGCGCCCCGGCGCTGAAACCCGCGCCGACCCTCCTACCCCATCCCGGCTTTCCATCCATGGAAAGCCCGCCCCCTATTTTCCCGATTGAAAGAATCTATGGAGATATTCGCCATTTTCAATTATTAGTAAGCTAATAGATAGGATACAATCTATTCCATGAACACGCCCTCCGACCCCCAACTCATGGCCACCACCGCCAACCTGATGGTGCTGTCGCGCGCCTACCGCGGCGCCGCCGACAAAGCGCTGGCCGACTATGGCCTTTCCCAGGCTACGGCCTGGCCTGTCATCCTGGCCGGCCGCCTGGGCGACGGCGTCCGCCAGGGCGCCCTGGCCGAGGCGCTGGGCGTCGAAGGCCCCTCCCTCGTCCGGGTGCTGGACCAGCTGGTCGCCGCCGGCCTGATGGAACGCCGCGAAGATCCGCACGACCGCCGCGCCAAGACCCTGCACCTGACCAGCGCCGGCCACGCGTTGCGCGCGCAGGTCGAGGAAGTGCTGGTCGAACTGCGCCGCCGTTTGTTCCGCGGGGTCAGCGAAGCGGATCTGGAAGCCTGCCTGCGCGTCTTCGAAACCCTGAAGGTTTCGCTGGGCCGCAGCGGCGCCGGCGCGCAGCAACAGGACCAGCAGCCGTGAAACTGCCGAACGTCCGCGAAACCATCTTCTCGCTGAAGAGCTACCTGAGCGCCATCACGGCGCTCTACCTGGCCTACAGCATCGGGTTGCCGCGTCCGTTCTGGGCCATGACCACCGCCTATGTCGTGGCCCAGCCCTGGTCGGGCGCGGTGCGCTCCAAGGCGCTGTACCGCCTGACAGGCACCTTCTTCGGCTCCGCCGCCACGGTCTACATGGTGCCGCGCCTGTCGAACTCCCCGGTTGTCATGACCGCCGCCATGGTGCTGTGGGTGGGCGCCTGCCTGTATCTGTCCGTGCTGGACCGCACGCCGCGTTCGTACCTGTTCATGCTGGCGGGCTACACCGCCGCGATGATCGGCTTTCCCAGCGTAACGGACCCTTCCCTGGTGTTCGACACCGCGCTCGCCCGCGTCGAGGAAATCAGCCTGGGCATCGTCTGCGCCACGCTGGTCCACAGCATCGTGCTGCCGCGCGGCCTGGCCCCGGCCCTGACCCTGCAGCTGGACAAGGCGGTGCGCGACGCCCGCAACTGGATGCACGACACGCTCAGCGGCCAGACCGCCGAACAGAAAGACCGCGACCGCCGCGTCCTGGCCAACGACATCACCCAGTTGCGCCTGTTGTCCACGCACGTGCCCTTCGACACCAGCAACCTGCGCTGGACCTCGGGCGCGGTGCGCGCCATGCAGGACCAGATCGCATCCTTGACCCCCACGGTCTCCGCCGTGGAAGACCGCATGCGCGCCCTGCAGGCCGGCGGCCAGCCGCTGCCGGAAGCGGTGTCGGCGCTGCTGCGCGACATCTCCGAATGGATCAACGCGGGCGCCCTCGCCACGCACGAAGCCGCCGTGCGCCTGCGCGCCGCGGTGACCCGGCACACGCCGTCCATCGACAGCCGCTCCACCTGGCGCGACGCCCTGCTCGCCAGCCTGATGGCGCGCCTGCGCGAACTCATCGACACCTATGACGAATGCCTGGCCCTGCGCCGCGAAATCCGCGCCGGGCTGCAAGGCGCGCCGCTGCGTTCGCCCCGCTCCAAGCGCTCCCCCAAGACGGTGCTGCACCGCGACCAGGGCATGGCGCTGCTGTCGGCGCTGGCCGCCGGCGTGGCCATTTCGGCATGCTGCGCCTTCTGGATCGGCACGGCCTGGAGCAACGGCGCCACCGCCGCGCTCATGGCCGCCATCTTCAGCTGCTTCTTCGCCTCGCAGGACAACCCCGTTCCCGGCATCATGCAGTTCCTGACCTACACGGTCTATTCGATCCCGCTGTCCGCGCTGTACCTGCTGGGCATCATGCCCGCCATCCATTCGTTCGAAATGCTGGCCCTGGCGATGCTGCCCACCGCCTTCGTGCTGGGCATCTTCATTGCGCGCCCCGCCACCGCCGGCAAGGCCATGGCCATGCTGTTCGGCTTCCTGGGCACGATGGCGCTGCAAGACACCAATACCGCCGACGTCGTGTCCTTCATCGACACGCAGGTCGCGCAGTGCATGGGCGTGGCCACGGCGGCGATCATCGCCGCCATCTTCCGCACGGTCAGCGCCGACTGGAGCGCGCGCCGCATCCAGGCCGCCAACTGGAAGGAACTGGAAATGCTGGCAAGCTCGCCGCGCACGCCGTCGCGCCACACCTATGCGGCCCGCATGCTGGACCGCATCGGCCTGCTGCAGCCGCGCCTGGCGCTGGCCAAGCGCCCGGACGACGTCGTCGCCGCCGACGCGCTGAAAGACCTGCGCGTGGGCCGCGACATCACCGAACTGCAACGCGCCCGCCGCCACCTGCCCATGGCCGAGCCCACCATCAAGCCGGTGCTCGACAGCCTGGCCAGCTTCTTCCGCGCGCGCTCGGCGTGGCAAGTCGGGATGAAGACGCCTGAATTCCTGGCGCAGATCGACCGCGCGCTGTCCAGCGTCGCCGCCGCGCCGCAAGGCGCCGCCGCGCGCGACCGCGCCGTGGTCGCCCTGGTGGGCATCCGCCGCGCCTTCTTCCCCGACGCGCCCGACTACCAACCCGCCCATCCCACGCTGGAGGGCCAAGCATCATGATCGGCGAATTCAATCTGTACGGCATTTACTTCCCCTGGCTGCTGGTGCTGGGCGTGGTCACCCTGGGCGTCGCCTGGGCGGTGCGCCGCGTGCTGGCCCGCGCCGGGCTGTACCGCCTGGTGTGGCACCCCGCGCTGTTCGATCTCGCGCTGTTCGTGGTGCTGCTGTATGGCGTTTCCCTCATTTCCCCGCATTTTCTCCAGAGATAGGTATGAAACTCCCCAATGCCCTGCGCCCTGCCGCTATCGGCAAATTCGCGATGACGGCCATCGTCGTCGCCGCGGCCGCCTATGCCGGCTGGCAGCTCTGGGAGCACTATGAAGTCGAACCCTGGACGCGCGACGGCCGCGTCAAGGCATACGTGGTGCAGGTCGCGCCCGATGTCTCCGGCCTGGTGACCAGCGTGCCCGTGCACGACAACCAGGACGTGAAGGCCGGCGACGTGCTCTTCGAAATCGACCGCGCGCGCTTCCAGCTGGCCTTCGACCAGGCCCAGGCTTCGGTGCGCTCGCAACAGGTGGCGCGCGACCAGGCGCTGCGCGACGCCAAGCGCAACCGCTCGCTGGGCCAGCTGGTGGCGGCCGAAGCGCTGGAACAGAGCCAGACCCGCCTGCAGCAGACCGAAGCCGCGCTGGCGCAGGCCGAAGTGCAACTGAACACCGCCCGCCTGAACCTCGAACGCAGCCGCGTGCTCGCCGTCAACGACGGCCGCGTCACCAACCTGGACCTGCGCGCGGGCTCGTACGCCACCGCCGGCCGCGGCGTGATGGCGTTGGTGGATTCCAGCTCCTTCTACGTGGAAGGCTACTTCGAAGAAACCAAGCTGCCCGGCATCCACGAAGGCGATCCCGTCACGGTGACGCTGATGGGCGATTCGCGCCACATCAGCGGCCACGTGGAAAGCATCGCCATGGGCATCGCCGACCGCGACCGCAGCACTGGCGCGAACCTGCTGCCCAACGTGAACCCGACCTTCAATTGGGTCCGCCTGGCGCAACGCATCCCGGTGCGCGTGAAGATCGACGACGTGCCCCAAGGGGTGCGCCTGGTGGCCGGCCAGACCGCCACCGTGTCGGTCGATCCCCAGCCCGCCCAGGCGCCGGCCGACGCCCGCCTGCCGTCCTGATCCCTTTTCCCGGCCTCAACCCTTTTATCGACGCCCAGCCGTAACTGCCATGAACACCAAAAACCTCCTGCCGCTGATGCTAGCCCTGGCGCTAGCCGGATGCACCACCGTAGGCCCTGACTACCAGGTGCCCGCGGACTCGGTGGCCGAGCGGCAGAGCGCGCAGGCGCCCTTTGCGCAAGCGCAGGAAAAGGTGTTCCAGCAGGAAGCGGTGCCCGGCCGCTGGTGGCGCCTGTACAACGATCCCGTGCTGGACGGGCTGGTGGAAAAGGCCCTGTCGGCCAATACCGATCTGCGCGTGACCAGCGCCAACCTGGAGCGCGCGCAAGCCGCCTTGCAGGAAACGCAGGCGCAGCAGCAGCCCAGCCTCGGCGTCAATGCCTCGCCCACCTACGGCCACGTCTCCGGCCTGCAGGAACTGCAGCCCGGCATCGATCCCCCGAACCGCTGGTCCTACTCCGCGGGCGCCAGCGTGTCCTACCAGCTGGACCTGTTCGGCCAGATCCGCCGCGCCGTGGAAGCCTCCACCGGCGACGCGCAAGCCGCCCAGGCTGCCTACGACGCCACCCGCGTCACCGTGGCCGCCGAGACGGCCCGCGCCTACGCCAACATCTGTTCGGCCGGCATGCAGCTGGCCTCCGCCCAGCATTCGGTGCAAGTGCAGAAGGCATCGCTGGACGCGGTGGAACGGCTGCAACGCGCCGGGCGCGGCACCGCGCTCGACGTCACGCGCGCGCGCAGCCAGCTGGAACAATTGCAGGCCAACCTGCCGCCTTTCGAAGCCCAGCAGCGCACCGCGCTATACCGCCTGGCGGCGCTGACCGGCCAGACGCCCGCCGAGGCAACGCCCGCGCTGCTGCAATGCGCCGCCCCGCCCCGCCTGGCCGAGACCATCCCGGTCGGAGACGGCGCCGCGCTGCTGCGCCGCCGCCCCGACATCCGCCAGGCCGAACGCACCCTGGCCGCGGCCACCGCGCGCATCGGCGTCGCCACCGGGGATCTTTATCCGAAGATCACGCTGGGCCTGTCGGCCGCCTCGGGCGGCCCCGCCTCCCTGTTCGGCGACCGCGGCACCTTCAGCTGGAGCGTCGGCCCCCTGATCTCCTGGACGATCCCCAACACCGGCGCCGCGCAGGCCCGCATCGCGCAGGCGCAGGCCAACACCAAGGCCGCCGCGGCACGTTTCGACGCCACCGTGCTGAACGCCCTGCGGGAAACGGAAAGCGCGCTGGTGGTCTACGCCCGCCAGCTCGACCGCGACGCGGCCCTGCGCGCCGCGCGCGACCAAAGCGCCGAAGCCGCCTCCCAGGCCACCCGGCTGTTCAAGTACGGCAAGACCGACTACCTGACCGTGCTGGACGCCGAGCGCACGCTGGCCACCAACGAAAGCGCGCTCGCCGCGTCGCAGGCCGAACTCAGCAGCGACCAGATCGCCCTGTTCCTGGCGCTGGGCGGCGGCTGGGAAAAGTAATTCCCGCGCAGGGCGGCCTCATGCCGCCCGCCCCCTCTCTTTCTCCCTTCCCCGCCCGGCCAGCGCGCCACACCGGCAACTCCGGCCATCCCAATTAATTTCCATAATATGGATTTAATATTGATCCGCTGAAATCTCGGCCGGTAGAATCGTTTCGTCTATCCCGTTTATCAGTAGCGCGGCGACGAATCGCGATGATCCATGCATCTCGCCGGGCTTCAACATGATCAATAAATCCATAATATGGAAGTTCAATCCAGCGTAACGCCCGCGCGCATCCTGGACAGCATCACCAAACTCGCGCCGGAGGATGCCGGCCGGGTGGTGATCGCGGGTTCTCATGGCGGCGGCTATGCGGCGTACTGCGCGGCGCGCGGGCAAGTCCGCGCCGTCGTGCTCAACGACGCCGGCGTGGGCTGGCGGCAGGCCGGCATTGCCGGCCTTGCCGACCTGGAACGCTGGGGCATCGCCGCCGCCGCGGCCGATTACCGCAGCTGCCGCATCGGCGACGGCGCCGATATGGCCCGGCACGGCCTTATCAGCCACGTCAATACGCTCGCGGCCGCGCTGGGGTGCCAGCCCGGCATGCCCGTCGCGCAAGCCGCGCGGCTGCTGGAGAACGCCGCGCCGCCGCTGGCGCGTCCGGACCCGAGAGCCGAATCGCGCACCGTGCTCCGAGCAGCCGCTGACGGCCGGCCGCGGGTGGTCGGCGTGGATTCCGTCTCCCTGTTGCGTCCGGAAGACGACGGCCTCATCGCCGTCACCGCCTCCCACGGCGAGGCCCTGGCCACGCTGGGAACGGACGGCGTCGCGCCGAGGCTCCGGCTGGCCACCTTCAACGATGCGGGCATCGGCAAGGACGGCGCCGGCACGGGCCGCTTGCCGATGCTGCAAGCGCGCGGCATCCCGGCGTTGACCGTTGCAGCCGGCAGCGCATGCATCGGAGACGCCCGGTCCTGCCATGACGAAGGCGTGATCTCGTGCGCGAACGCCTTGGCGCTCAAGCTCGGCGGCCGCCCCGGCACGCCTCTGAAAACCTTTATCGATGCCCTGCTTGCAGCGCACGACACCCACTAGGAGCAAAACCCGCATGTCGGAAAAACTGGAAATCACGGGCGGCGAAGCCATCGCGCGCATGTTTGCCGCGCATGAAGTCGGCCTGATGTTCGGCATGGGCGGCTTCCAGCTGCTGCCGTTCTATGACGCCGCGCGCCGCCTGAAGCTGAACCACAACCTCATCAACGACGAGCGCTGCGCGGTCTTCGCCGCCGATGCCTACACCAAGGTCAGCGGCCGTCCGGGCGTGTGCGACGCCACGCTGGGACCGGGCGCGACCAACCTGGTGACAGGGCTTGCGGAGGCCTACAACGCGGGCACGGCGATGGTGGCCCTGGTGGGCGATTCGCACCGGATGCACTCGTGGAAGAACATGACGCAGGAAGCGCGCCAGCTGGAAGTGCTGCGCCCCGTCGTCAAGGACGTGCTGCGCGTGGAGAAGATCGAGCGCATTCCGGAGCTGGTGCGCCGCGCGTTCGCGATTGCGACCAGCGGCCGGCCCGGCCCCGTGGTGCTGGACGTCCCCGAGGACATCGCGCACGAGGTCCACGCCTTCGACGCGGACGCGTTCTATTCCAGCGCCAACTATCGCCGCGCGCCCGCGCTGCGCTGCCGGCCGGCAAGCAGCGATCTCGAGCAGGCGGCCAGCATGCTGGCCGGCGCCGCCCGCCCGCTGATGCTGTGCGGCGGCGGCGTCCACATCAGCGACGCCGCCGACACCGTCCAGGCGTTCGCCCGCCGCTTCGGCATCCCGGTCGCGCACACCATGAGCGGCAAGGGCGCGATCGCCTGCAGCGACCCGCTGAACGCCGGCCTGTTCGGCCGCTATAGCCGCATCGCCAACGAACTGATCGCCAAGTCCGACTGCCTGTTCGTCGTCGGCTGCAAGCTGGGCGAAGTCGCCACGCGCCGCTACGACCTGCTGCCCGCCGGCACGCCCATCATCCACCTGGACATCGTGGCCGAAGAATTCGACCGCACCGCCACGCCGGCGCTGCGGCTGTGGGGAGACGTACAGGCCACGCTGCAGGATCTGGAAGAACGCATCGCCGCCCAGGCCGGCGCCCCGTCCGCGGCACGCGAAGACTACCGGGCCGAAGTCAGCCAGGCCATGCAGGCATGGCGCGAATCCGTGCAGGGCAAGCTGACCGCCGCGGAGACGCCGATCGGCATGGCCCGCCTGATGCATGAAATCAACGCGACGCTGCCCGAAGACGGCATTCTCGTGGCCGACGGCGGCTTCGCCGCGCATTGGGGCGGCCTGCTGTTCGATACCAAGCGCGCCGGGCGCGGCTTCGTGCCGGATCGCGGTTTCGCCTCGATCGGCTATGGCATCCCGGGCGCCATCGGCGCCGCCGCCGCCGCGCCGGGCCGCCAGGTCGTCAGCCTGACCGGAGACGGCGGCTGCAATATGTCCTTGGGCGAGCTGGAAACCGCGGTACGCATGGGCCTGGCCTTTACGCTGATCGTCGTCAACAACGCGGCCTCCGGGTACATCAAGGCGCTGCAACACTTGATGTACGGCAGCGGAAGCTACCAGTCCTCCGATCTCGCGGAAACCAACTACGCCAACGTGGCCCGCGCGCTGGGCTGCAACGGAATCCGCGTCGAAGATCCCGCCGACATCCAGGCCGCGCTGCAAACCGCCTACGCCTGCAAGGACCGTCCGACCATCCTGGACGTCGTGGTGACGCGCGATCCCGCGCACATGCTTCCCGGCGTGGACAGCCGGGCGGCGAAGATCAAGCCGGGCGACCGCATCGCCTGAGCCGAATACTCAAAACGAAAAAAACTGAGCGAGGAGACAACATCATGAAGATCCGCAATTGGCTGACCCTGGCCGCGGCCGTCCTGGCCGTATCGGTGACTGGAACCTCGGCGGCGCAGGGCAGCTATCCCGACCGCCCCATCCGCTTGATCGTGCCCTTCCCGCCCGGCGGCACCTCCGACGTGGTGGGCCGCATCTTCGCCGAAGCGCTGGCCAGGCAGATCGGCCAGGCCGTGGTGGTCGAAAACCGCGGCGGAGCGGGCGGCACGGTGGGCACCCGGGCGGTGGCTTCGGCCCCGGCCGACGGCTACACCTTGCTGCTGGGCACTTCCAGCACCAATGGCACCAATTCGGCCGTCTACAAGAGCCTGCCGTACGACGCCGTCAAAGACTTCACGCCCGTTACGCAGATCATCCGGGTGCCCGGCGTGATCGTCGTGAACAAGAACTTTCCGGCCAAGGACTATGCTTCCTTCGTCGCGCTGATCAAGAGCGCGCCCGGCAAGTATTCCTATGCGTCCTCGGGCAACGGCGGCGCCACGCACATGGCCATGGAGTACTACAAATCGCTGTCCGGGCTGGACATGATGCACGTGCCCTACCGCGGCACCGGGCCCGCGCTCAACGACGTTATCGCCGGGCAGGTGCCGATCCTGTGGGATACCGCGGCGTCGTCGATGGCGCACATCCAGTCCGGCAGCCTACGGCCCATCGTGGTGGCCGCCAAGACGCGGCTGGCGCAATTGCCCGACGTGCCGACGTTCGCGGAAGTAGGCCTGCCGGACTATGACGCGGAAATGTGGAACGGCCTGCTGGCGCCCGCGGGATTGCCCGCCGACGTGCTCGCCAAACTGAGCGACGCCTCGCGCAAGGCGCTGGCTGCCCCCGACGTGCAGGCCAAGTATGCCGGCGTCGGCGCTTATGTGGTGGCCGATCAGCCCGAAGCGTTCAAGGCCATGATCCAGGCCGACGTGGCCAAATGGAAAAAAGTCGCCGAGTTCGCGCACATTTCGGTGGACTAGACCCATTTACGCCAAAAGGAGCTACACATGGGCGATCGTCTGAAGGGCAAGATCGCGCTGGTCTTCGGCGCCGGTTCCTCGGGGCCGGGCTGGGGCAACGGCAAGGCCGCGGCCGCGCTGTATGCACGCGAAGGCGCGCAGGTGTTCGCCGTGGACCTGCGCGCGGAAGCGGCCCGGGAAACCCAGCGCGTCATCGAGGAAGAAGGTGGGCAATGCACGGCGCTGACCGCCGATGTCACGGACTCGGCGCAGATCCTGGCGGCGGTGGACGCCGTGCTGGCCTCGGCCGGCCGTATCGACGTGCTGCACAACAACGTGGGCATCACGGAAATGGGCGATCCCATAGCGGCCAGCGAGGAAAGCTGGCGCCGCGTGATCGACACCAACCTGACCAGCGTCTTCCTGACCTGCAAGCACGTGCTGCCGGCCATGCTGGCCCAGGGCGCCGGCAGCATCGTGAACATTTCGTCGCTGGCGTCGATCCAGGTCAATACCTACCCCTATACGTCCTACTACGCCGCCAAAGCCGGGCTGAACCATTTGACGCGTTCGCTTGCCGTACGCTATGCACCCCACAATATCCGGGTGAACGCGGTGCTGCCCGGCGTGATCGACACGCCTTTGATCTATACCCAGATCGCGGGCCAATTCGGCGATGTCGAGGAAATGCGCCAACGGCGCAATGCGGCCAGCCCCATGGGACGGATGGGCGATGCCTGGGACGTGGCGCATGCCGCCTTGTTCCTGGCCAGCGACGAAGCCAAGTACATCACCGGAGTGTGCCTGCCTGTCGATGGTGGCAAGGCGTGCGCGGGCCGCTGAAGCGCCCCCGCGGCCTCAGGGACGCGGCGCCAGGTCGGCGGCCAGATCGGCCGACGCCCGCTGCAGGGCCGCCACCACTTCCTGCAGCCGGGCGCCGGACAATCGCGACCGGATCGCCGCCACGCTCAGCGCGGCCACCACATGCTGTTCGCGGTCGAATACCGGCACGCCCACGCCCAGCATGTCGGGAATGATGCGGCCAGGATTCAGCGCATAGCCGTTCTTGCGGGCCGCGGCGATGTCCGCCCGCAGCAGGTCGGTAGAAGGCAGGTCCGGCGCGGCGGAGGCGTCGTAGCGCGCCAGCACGCGTTCGATATCGTCATTGGTCAGGAAGGCCAGCAGCGCCAGGCTGCCCGCGCCCACGCCCAGCGGACGGCGATGCCCGACCTCGAGCGTCAGGATCTTGATCGGGAAATCGCCCGTCTGGCGGTCGACGCAAACGGCCTCGTGGCCGGAGCGGACGGATAGAAAGCTGGTGTCGCCCGTCGACTGGGCCAGGCGCAGCACGGCGGATTCGGCGATGGCCTTGATGCCGTGCCGGCTTTCCGCCGCCAACCCCAGGATGTAGGATTCGCGGCCCAGGCTGTAAGTCTTGAGTTTCGGGTTCAGCGACAGAAAGCCTTCCTGCAGCAGCGCCGCCAGCATGCGATGCGCTGTGGGCGGCGTCAGGCCGAGATCCCGCACCACGTCGGTCAGGCCGACCCCTCGCGCAGGCGCGGCCCCCACATATTTCAGGATGCGCAGCACGCGGAAAATGCTCTGCGCGCCGCCCACGGCGTCTGTGCGGCGGGGCGGAACGGAAGCGGAGGATTTGGCGGGGCTCATGAGGCGGACATGGTAGCCGCAAAACCCGGGGCGCCGCTTGGCTTCCGGCTGATCTTCAATGCACCGTGCTGCCGTCCGGCGGCGTCTGGTTCAGGCCCAGCGCCGCTTCCCAGCTGCGCAGCGGCACGCAGGTCTGCAGGCGCATGATGGCGCGCTCGATCAGGGCGGGGTGCAGTTCGTGCCCCACGCGGGTGGCGACGTCGATGGTCGAGTCGCCATGCAGCTCGGTCAGCCGCGCCTGGGCGGCCTGGATGTGCGCCACGCTCATGACCGGATCGTCGGCCCCGTGCAGCAGGTGCAGCGTGGTGTATTGCGGCGCGGACCGGGGCAGCTGCGCGTAGCGGCCTGAAAACGCGATGACGCGGCCGGCCATGCCGTCGTGGGCCTGGACCAGTTCCAGCGCCATGATGGCGCCCTGCGAGAACCCCGCCAGCGCCGTATCCGATTGCAGCAGGCCGAAGCGGGCCTGCGCCTGGCGCACATAGGCTTCCAGGGGCGGCAGCGCTTGCGCCACGCGCTCGGGACGGTTTTCTTCGGTCACGCCGCGCACCGAAAACCATTGCCGGCCCGCGCCGCCGCCGTCGAAGGGCTCGAAGCCTTCGGGAACCAGCACCGCCGCCGTGGGGAATGCCGTGCGCAGGGCCTGGGCCAGCGGCTGCAGGTTGTCGGGCGAACCGCCCACGCCGTGCAGCAGGATGAAAAGCTGGCGCACGTCGACGCCCGGATCGGGAAGGAATTCGATAGAACTGGAAGACGCCATGAAACTGCTCCGTGCTGGCCTGGGGCCGCTGAAACGAGCCCCGATTGCCGCATTGTAAAATGCGCCGCCCGGTGTCTCCAGGTGCCTGGCACCTTTGGTACGCCGCCTTCGCCTGAAACCCGTCTCCGACGGGCGCCAGGCACCGGCTCACCCGCGAAGGGTGCCAGGCGCCGGGACACCGAAGCAACCTCCGCCGCGACGGCCATCACTCACCCAGCAATGCAAACACCGACAACAAAAGCCGGCTCCCCGACTGCCGGCCAGAACCAGCTGCATCGCGTGCTCAAGGCGCGCCACCTGACGATGATAGCGCTAGGCGGGGCCATCGGCACCGGCCTGTTCGTCGCCTCCGGCGCCGCGATCGCGCAAGCGGGCCCCGGCGGTGCCCTGCTGGTCTACCTGACGATCGGCCTGATGGTCTATTTCATCATGACCAGCCTGGGCGAACTGGCGACCTTCATGCCGGTGTCGGGTTCTTTCTGCACGTACGCATCGCGCTACGTGGACCCGGGCTTCGGCTTCGCGCTGGGCTGGAATTTCTGGATCAGCTGGGCCACGGTCGTGGCGGTGGACGTGGTGGCCGCGCAGCTCGTCATGGCGTACTGGTTCCCCGATACGCCTGGATGGATATGGAGCGTGGCGTTCCTGGCCCTGACCTTCGGCCTGAACGCGTTTTCGGCGCGCAGCTTCGGCGAGGCCGAGTACTGGTTCGCCATCATCAAGGTCGCGGCCGTGCTGTGTTTCATCGGCGTCGGGCTGGCGATGCTGGCGGGCATCATCCATGGCGGCGTCCCCGTGGGCCTGGAGAACTGGAAGGTAGGCGACGCGCCTTTCGTGGGCAACGCGGCCACCTGGGTCGGCGTGGCGATGGTGGTGGCCTATTCCTTCCAGGGCACCGAGCTGGTGGCCGTGGCGGCCGGCGAATCCGAAAACCCCCGGCGCAACGTGCCGCGCGCGATCAACCACGTGTTCTGGCGCATCCTGCTGTTCTACGTGCTGGCCATCCTGATCATCGGCCTGCTGCTGCCCTATACCGACCCGCAGTTGCTGCGCAACGAAGTCGAGGACATCGCCGTCAGCCCCTTCACCCTGGTATTCCAGCATGCGGGGCTGCTGTCGGCGGCTACGGTGATGAACGCCGTCATCCTGACCTCGGTGCTGTCCGCCGGCAATTCGGGCATGTACGCCGCAACGCGGATGCTGTTCAACATGGCGGCCGAAGGCCAGGCCCCGGCGCTCTTCAAGCGCCTGACCCGCAACGGCGTGCCGCTGTTCGCGCTGCTGGCGACGGCGCTGCTGGCCTGCCTGTGCCTGTTCAGCCTGGTGTATAGCCCGAAGGCGGTCTACATCTGGCTGCTGAACTTCGCGGGCATGACGGAATTCATTGTGTGGTTGAGCATCGCGGTCAGCCATTACCGCTTCCGACAGGGCTACGTGAAGCACGGCTACGACACCGCCGACCTGCCCTACAAGGCCGGCCTGTTCCCCTTCGGCCCGGTGCTGGCCTTCGCGCTGTGCCTGGTGATCACCCTGGGCCAGAACTACCAGGCCTTCCTGCAAGACCGCATCGACTGGATCGGCGCGATCTCCACCTACCTGGCCATCCCGCTCTTCCTGGCCCTGTGGATCGGCCATCGGCTGGTGCGCAAATCGCACTGGATCCGCTACGAAGACATGCGCTTCGACGGGCTGGCGCTACCCGCCCGCCTCGATAAAAAAAGCTGATAGCGCCTATCCAAAATCACAGTTGGCGCCCCCGGCGCCAGCGCTCCCATAATCGCGTCTGACAGACACGCATACGGGAGTTCCCAGATGACAAACGCGGGACAAAGCGGCTACGAGGCGCGCCAGCTCATTCGCGCGGGCCGGCACACGGGGCAGACCTCGGGCATGGCACCGGGTTTCGTTCAGGCAAACCTGGCGATTATTCCCGCCGCGCAGGCCAATGACTTCTTGCGGTTCTGCGTCCTCAATCCGAAGCCGTGTCCCCTGATCGGCCATTCCGAGCCCGGCGACTGGCGCCTGCCCGCGTTGGGCCGCGACATCGACATCCGCACGGACCTTCCCAGCTACCGCGTCTGGCGCGACGGCAAGATCGCTACCGAGACCGATGACATCACGTCATACTGGCGCGACGACCTGGTGGCGTTCCTGCTGGGCTGTTCGTTCTCGTTCGAGGCCCCCTTGCTCGAAGCGGGCCTCACTTTGCACCACCATGAACTGGGCACGGACGTCCCGGTCTATCGCACCTCCATCCCGACGGCGCAAGCTGGTCCGTTCCATGGCCCCATGGTGGTGTCCATGCGCTCCTTCAAGCCGGCCGATGCCATCCGGGCCGTGCAGATCACCTCGCGCATGCCCGGGGTGCATGGAGCGCCGGTGCACATCGGCCTGCCTGAAAGCATCGGCATCCAGGACCTGGACCGGCCCGATTACGGCTCGCCCGTGCCCGTGCCCGCCGGCGAACTGCCCGTATTCTGGGCTTGCGGCATCACGCCGCAGGCGGTGGTGGAAGCAGCCGGATTGGAGTTCTGCATCACGCACACGCCCGCGCACATGCTCGTCACCGATCTGCGCATCGCCGACCTCTCGGTGCTCTAGCACCGCGCGCCTCTGAATGAAACATCACGGGGATTTCCCGTGCCGCTGATGTACGGTAAGGTCATTGCCCGCCGCCCATCACCCGCCACGAGTCCCCCATGCGCGATTTACGCAATTTCGAGACGTTCTACTGGGTCGCCCGTTCGGGCGGCTTCCGCGCGGCCGCCATCAAGCTGCATACGACGCAGCCGGCGGTATCCGCGCGCATCGCCCAACTGGAGCAGGAGCTGGGCGTCAACCTGTTCGACCCGAACAACCGGCGCGCCTCGCTGACCGCGCGCGGGTCCATGCTGCTGACCTATGTCGAGCGCATCCTCCGCCTGAAGGACGAAATGATGAGCGCGGTGGCCGATCCCACCGCCATGCGCGGCAAGTTCACCATCGGCGTCTCCGAGACTCTGGTGTACACCTGGCTGTCCGATCTGATCGAAAGCATCAGCACCGATTTTCCCAACATCACCATCGATCTTTCCGTGGACACCACGCCGGAAATTACGCGGCGCCTGCTTGCCCTGGACGTGGACCTGGCGCTGATGGCCGAGCCACTGGACCACGCCAACGCCTGTTCCGAACAGCTCTGCTCATACCCGTTTCGTTTCATCGCGGCGCCGCGTTTCGCGCGGGCCTGCGACACGCCCGAAGACGAGGTCGCGCTGTTTTCGCAGCAGCCCATCATCACGTACCCGGCCTCCACCGTCACCTCGGCCGCGCTCGCGGTCAACGTCTGCCGCACGCTGGAACTGGCCGACATCAGGCTGTGGGGCATGGCGTCCATCCACACAATCGTGGACATGGTCAAGGCCGGACACGGCATCGGCGCGCTCTCGCCCGTTAACGTAAAAAAGGAGCTCGACGCGGGTAGCCTGGTGATCCTGGACTCACGCGTCAAACTGCCCGATTTCGCCTTCCACGCCGTTTATCTTGGCGGCGCCAACGCACATTTGAAACAGTCTATTTGCGCGCGTGCGCACCTTGCCGCCAACGCCTATGGGCAGGGTCCCGCGTAATCGCGGTTTCTGATCTCGGCGATAAAAAAACACAGTCACCCCGGTGAATCATGGCGCGGCATAATGGCTGCGCAGCCCATCAAGGACGGGAGCACAGCCTACCCGCCGGCCATGCATCAACAAGGGGAATGTCCATGTTTCACTTTATCGTGAAGGCCTGCTCATGAGCGATCGCATTCTCACCGCGCCGCTCCCTGACACCGCCGCGTCTTCTTCAGGTCCCGCCGTCTACGGCAAGATCGCGCGGCGCATCCTTCCGTTTCTCATCGTCTGTTACCTGATGGCCTATCTGGACCGGGTCAACATCGGGTTTGCCAAACTGCGCATGCTGGAAGACCTCTCGTTCACGGAGGCGGCCTACGGGCTGGGCGCGGGCCTGTTCTTCATCGGCTATCTGCTGTTCGAGGCACCCAGCAACATACTGATGATGAAGATCGGCGCCAAGAAAACCATCATGCGCATCATGGTGCTGTGGGGCCTGATCTCGATGGGCTTTGCCTTCGTGCAGACGCCGACGCAGTTCTACTTCCTGCGCTTCCTGCTGGGCGTCGCCGAAGCCGGCTTCTATCCCGGCATCATCCTGTACCTCACGTTCTGGTTTCCGTCGCGCTATCGCGGCAAGATGCTGGCGCTCTTTGTCACCGCCATTCCTTTGTCGGGCGTTATCGGCGGCCCTTTGTCGGGCTGGATCCTGCAAAGCATGGACCAGGCTCACGGCTTCGCCGGATGGCAATGGCTGTTTCTCATCGAAGGCCTGCCTTCGGTGCTGCTGGGTCTGGCCGTGCCGTGGTTCCTGACCGACAGCCCGCATCAGGCCAAGTGGCTATCGGCCGAGGAAAAGCGCAATGTCCTGGCCGATCTGGAAGAGGATGCACAGCGCAAAACGCAGGAAGGCGGCGACCACTCCTCTATCCTCGCCATGCTGGCCGATCGCCGGGTGTGGACCATGGTGGCGCTGTGCGTCTGCCAGGCCATCGGCATTTACGGCGTGTCGTTCTGGCTGCCGTCGCTGGTCAGCGGCCTGGGCTACCAGAACGTGCTGCAGATCGGGCTGATCTCCGCCGCCCCCTTCGGCGCGGCCGCCATCGCCTTGAACCTGGTGGGCCGCAGTTCGGACCGCCGCCTGGAACGCCGCTGGCACCTGATCGGCGCATTCTTGGTCGGCGCGGCGGGCCTGGTCGCCAGCGTCTGGCTGCACAACACGCCCATCGCCGCTTTGGTTGCGCTCACCGTGGCGACGGCGGGCGTCTACTCCGCCACCACCATGATGTGGATGTTGCCCAGCCTCTTCCTGAACGGCGTCGGCATGGCAGCCGCCATCGGCGTGATCAATTCCATAGGTGGCCTGGGCGGCTTTGTCAGCCCCTATGTGATCGGCCTGATCAAGGATTCCACGCAAAGCACCAGCGGCGGCATTTACTTCATCGCCGTCGTGGCGGTGATCGGCGCGGTGTTGACCTACCGCTTGCCCAAGAGCCTGGTGAACCGCTGAACGGCCTGGGGGACGGGCGCGGAATCCGTCCCTCATTCAGAGAAATTCCGCAGATTCTGCATCTGCGGGACACGAAGGGGCGGCGGCCCCTGGCGCTACCGGTTTTTTTGGTGAATACTGTATATTCATACAGTTATAATTCGGCTTCGGCCTTTCTTATTCGCCTTTTCGGAAACCGGCTAGCCCGCCAGCCATGCAGTCCCCTGAACGCATCCATCCCGCGCTATGGCGCGCCACTCAGTTGGCCCAGGGCGCCGCCCGCAGCCTGCCCACTGGGCATGCCGCGCTGTCGGCCGAACTGCCCGATGGCGGCTGGCCCCTGGGTTCGCTGATCGAATTGCTGGCACCTCATCCCGGCATCGGGGAAATCCGCCTGCTGCGCCCGGCGCTGGCCCAACTGGAAACCCGCCGGGCCATCGCGCTGGTGCAGCCCCCGCACGTCCCCCATATCGCCAGCTGGATGAGCTGGCGGCTGGATCCCCGCCAACTGCTCTGGGTCGCGCCCGAAAAACCCGCCGACGCGCTTTGGGCCGCCGAACAGATCCTGAAGAACGGCAGCTGCGGGGCCCTGATCTGCTGGCTGCCCCGCGTGCGCCCTGAATCCCTGCGCCGCCTGCACCTGGCCGCCCAGGCCAGCGATCTGCTGTTCGTCGCCGTGCGCCCCTCCGGGGCGGCGCAGAACGCCACTCCCGCCCCCTTGCGGCTGGCGCTGGCGCCCGCGCCGGGGGGCTTGTCCGTCCATATTCTCAAGCGCCGGGGGCCCGTCTGCGACGCGCCGCTGTACGTCGGCCTGGAACCCGGCGCCGCCTCACCTTCCTCCTCCCGCCATGCGCCTCTGGATCGCCGCCTGCCTGCGCTGCCTGCCGCTGGACGCCATACGCCCGCACTGGCCGCATGAGGAGCAGGCGTTCGCCGTCCTGGACCAGGAACGCGTCGCCGCCCTCACGCCCGCCGCCCGCCGGGCCGGCGCCCGGCCCGGCATGCGCCGCGCCGGCGTGGCGGCCATCGCGCCCGGGGTCGAATTGCTGGCCCGCGACCTCCAGGCCGAAGCCGAGGCCCTGCAGGGCGCGGCGCTGGCCCTGCTGCAATACACGCCTGAAGTCGCCCTGGCCGACGGCGACACCGTGCTCCTGAACGTCGGCGCCAGCCTGATGTTTTTCCGCGGCCCCCGGGCCTTGAGCCGGCGGGTGGCCGCCACCCTGCGCGCGCTGGACCTGCGCGTCACGCTGGGCATGGCGCCCACCGCCATGGGCGCCTGGCTGCTGGCGCGCCGCCCGGGCCGGCACGCG
>NZ_UFQB01000013.1 GCF_900496965.1 Achromobacter agilis | reverse complement strand
GGCCAATTGGCGCTGGCCGGCGGCCGCGCGCTGCAGGCCAAGGGCCGCCAGCTGGTTCCCGCCGGCGAACGGCTGGTCGTGCACACGCCCGGCGGCGGCGGACTGGGCAACCCCGGCGAGCGCGATCCGGCCCGCCTCGAACGCGACGTGCGCGACGGGCTGGTCAGCGCCGGCCAGGCGCTGCAAACCTACCGGCAGCCCTCCGCCCAGCCCTGAGCGCCGCGCACCCCTTTCCCGCCCCGGGCCGCGCCCGGGCATTCCTCTTTCATCGACATCCGCTGCCCATCATGACATTTCCCCGCCGTTCCTTTCTTCACCTGACCCTGGCCGGCGCGCTGCTGGCGCTTGCGCCCGCCGTCCATGCCGAACCCGCCCGCGGCGGCACGCTGACGCTGCTGCTGCCGTCCGAGCCCACCGCCCTCGTGACCGTCGGCAACGTGGCCACCCCGATCCTGAGCGTCAGCGCCAAGGTGACCGAAGGCCTGCTCAAGTACGGCTACGATCTCAAGCCCGAGCCCCAGCTTGCCACCGGCTGGCAAATCAGCCCGGATGGCACCGTGTACACCTTCACGCTGCGCCAGGGCGTGACGTGGCACGACGGCAAGCCCTTCACCGCGGCGGACGTGGCGTATTCGATCGACCTGCTCAAGCGCATCCACCCGCGCGGCCGCAATACCTTCGCCAACGTGACCGCCATCGAAACGCCGGACGACCACACCGTCGTCCTGCGTTTGTCCAAGCCGGCGCCCTACCTGATCCGCGCGTTCGTCGCCACCGAGACGCCCATCGTTCCCAAGCATGTCTACGACGGCACCGACCCGCTGACCAATCCCGCTACGTCCGCGCCGATCGGCACCGGCCCCTACAAGTTCAAGGAGTGGGTGCGCGGCAGCCATATCGTCTATGAGCGCAATCCGGACTACTGGGACAAGCCCAAGCCCTACATCGACCGCCTGATCGTGCGCATCGTGGCGGACCCCGCCGCCGCCGCCATCGCCTTCGAGACCGGCACGGTCGACCTGGGCTACCGCACGCCCGTGCCACTGGCCGACCTGGCGCGGCTGAAGGGCGTGCCGTCGCTGCGCTTCGAGACCCGCGGCAACAGCTATTCCTACAACGTCACGCGGCTGGAGTTCAACCTGGACGATCCGCGCTTCAAGAACGAAAAGGTCCGCCAAGCGGTCGCGCACGCGGTCGACCGCAACGTGATTCTCAAGGTGGTGAACTACGGCGTCGGCCAGGTCGCCTATTCGCCGATCGCGCCGGGCCTGAAAACCTACAACGACCCGGCGCCCTCGCCCTATCCGTACGATCTGAAACGCGCCAACGCACTGCTGGACGAAGCCGGCTATCCCAAGGGCCCCGACGGCGTGCGATTCCGCGTGCCGCTGGACTACAACCCCATCGGCGCGGACGGCGCCCGCCTGGCCGACTACCTGCGCACCACGCTGGCCCGCGTGGGCATCGCCGTGGCGGTGCGGTCGCAGGACGCCTCCGCCTTCATCAAGCGCGTCTATACCGATCGCGATTTTGCCTTCACCACCAACGGCGCCAGCAACCTGTTCGATCCCACCGTGGGCGTGCAGCGCCTGTACTGGTCGAAGAACTTTATCAAGGGCGTGCCGTTCTCCAATGGCACGCACTACCGGAACCCCAAAGTGGACGAACTGCTGGAAGCCGCCGCGGTGGAGAACGACCCGGTCCGCCGCGTCGAATTGTTCAAGGCGTTCCAGCAGATCGTGGCGCAGGAGGTGCCCGACCTCAACCTGTACCAGCCGGAATTCATCACCATCGCCAATCAGCGCGTCCATGACCATTCGCTGACCGCCGACGGGGTGGAATCCAATCTGGCGGACGTGTACCTGCAATAAGCCGCCACGGAAAGCGCCACCATGACATCCCTACGCGCCGTCCAGACCCTTGCGCGCTCCCTCCTGCAGGCGGTTCCCACTGTCATCGGCGTCGTCCTGCTCAGCTTCTTTCTGCTGCAGGCCGTGCCGGGCGACGCCGCCGACGTGATCGCCGCCGAATCGGGCTCCGCCACCGAAGCGGGCATGGCGGCCATGCGCAGCCACTTCGGCCTGGACCAGCCCGTGCTGCAGCAGCTGCAGGCTTACGTGCGCAACCTGGCGCGGCTGAACCTGGGCGTCTCGCCCCGCTATAACCTGCCGGTGTCGGACCTGATCTTCAGCCGGCTCGGCAACACGGTCCTGCTGATGTTCAGCGCCCTGGGCTGCGCGCTGGCGGCCGGCATCGCGCTGGGCGCGCTCATGGCCAGCTTCGTGGGCCGCTGGCCCGACCGCGTACTGTCGCTGGCGGCGCTGCTGCTGTACTCCACCCCTGGGTTCTGGCTGGGCCTGATGGCCATCATCCTGCTCTCGGTGCAGTTGGGCTGGCTGCCGCCGGGCGGCGTATCGACCATCGGTTCGGCCGCCACCGGCCTGGCGCACGCGCTGGACGTCGCGCGCCACCTGGTGCTGCCGACCCTGGCGCTGGCGGGCTTCTATGTCGCCATCTTCGCGCGCCTGACCCGGGCCTCCATGCTGGAAGTCAGCCGTCAGGATTTCGTGCGCACCGCCCGGGCCAAGGGGCTCAACCCCTGGGCGGTCGCGCGGCGCCACATCCTGCGCAACGCGCTGATCCCGGTCACCACGGTGGCGGGGCTGAACTTCGGCACGCTGCTGGGCGGCGCCGTGGTGGTGGAGACCGTCTTCAGCTGGCCCGGCCTGGGCCGCCTGGCGTACGAATCGGTGATGGCCCGCGACTACGTCGTACTGCTGGGAATCCTGGTCCTGTCCTCCCTGCTCGTGATCCTTGCCAACCTGCTCGTCGATCTGCTGCATGCCTTGCTCGATCCGCGCATCCGCGTCCATTGACGCGCCCATCGCCCCATACGCCATGCCCGCGCCCCCCCCTTCCCTGCCCAATGCCGCCGCCACCCGCCGTCCCCGGCCGCGCCAAGGCGCCGTTTGGCGCCTGCTGACCAATCCCGGCGCCGTGGCGGGCGCCGTCCTGCTGCTGCTGATCCTGCTTGCCGCGGCCACGGCGCCGTGGAGCTTTCCGCAAGACCCCCTCGACATGGTCGGGCCTCCCATCCTGTGGCCCGGCCAGGATCCGGCGTTCTGGCTGGGCACCGACACGATGGGACGCGATATCGCCGCCGGCCTGGCGCATGGCGCGCAGGTTTCGCTGACGGTGGGCGTGACCGCCGCGCTGTTGAGCCTGGCCATCGGCATCGCTGTGGGCGCCACGGCCGGCTATGCGGGCGGCTGGGCGGACGTCGTGCTGATGCGCATCACCGAACTGCTGCAGACCATCCCATCGTTCCTGCTGGTAGTGGTCATCGTCGCCATCGGCCGGCCGTCGGTGCCGGTGATCGCCTTGTCCATCGGCGTGGCATCGTGGCCGGTGGTCGCGAGGCTGGTGCGCGCCGAGTTCCGCACCCTGCGCGAAGCGGAATTCGTGCAGGCGGCGCGCAGCAGCGGGTTCGGCCATTTCCGCATCGCCTTCCTGGAAATCCTGCCCAATGCGCTGCCGCCCGTGATCGTCACGACTTCGGTGCTGGTCGCCAACGCCATCCTCATCGAGTCGGCGCTGTCCTTCATGAACATGGGAGACCCCAACGCCGTGTCGTGGGGCAGCATGATCGGCGATGCGCGCGAGATGCTGCGCACCGCCTGGTACCTGGCCGCGCTGCCCGGCCTGTCCATCGTGCTGACCGTGCTTTCGCTCAACCTGCTGGGCGATGCGCTGAACGACGCCTTCAATCCGCGCCTGGCGGCGTAAACGCCCGGCCGCGCGCCCAGGAGAACCTTGCGCTGCGGCTTAATCGGCGGCTGTGAGGCTGTGCCCCAGCCATGCGCAGGCAAACATCGTCCCGGTCCCGGCATCGCGGTTGGCGTACAGCGTGTCCGCCCGAACCTGCTCCCGCCCCGGCTTGCCCGCGAAGCGCAGGTAGCCCTCCATGCTCTCGTCGCCCCGGCTGGCCTGCGCCAGCACGACCGCGTATCCCGCCAGATAGCGCGCGGCCTGCCTCAAGGCCAGCGCGGCGTCTTCGCGCAGCCGGCGCGCGCTGGCCCCGGCCGCGCCGCGGACCACGATGGACACGAGCCCCTGATCGCTGCGCGCCAGGATCCAGGCGGCCTCGGCCTCCGGACCGGAAGCACTCGCGGACACCGCCCGAACCAGCCCACAGATGCCCGACAGGTGCAAGCCTTGCTCCAGCAGCAGACAAGCCGCCGGGGGCAGCGCCTCGTCCCGCTGCCAGTGCCGCAAGGGCGACGAGGGACAGGATGCCGCGGGCATCGAGAAGCCCGTTTCACCCAGCATCTGGAAGACGTACTCCGGCGACGCGCCGGCTTGCACGGTAAGGTAATCGGCCAGGATCATGGAACCCTCCCTGTTCACAGCGGGCGACGCAGCCTCGGCAGCCCTACAGATCCAGCACCAGCAGCTCGCTCCTGGCGCGCGATACGCACACGGTCAGGTAATCCTGCTGATCCGTGGCGTCCAGCACGTAGTCCTGATGGTCTACCTCGCCGGATAGATAACGCACCTTGCAGGTCGCGCACAGGCCCGCCTCGCAGGAGGTTTCGATGCCGATGCCCGCCACGCGCAATACGTCCGCGATGCTGCGGTCCGCCGGCACGTCCAGGCATTGCCCGGTACTGGCGATCTCAATCCGGAAGCGCCCGTCCGTGGTCGACGCCGCCGGCCCGGCAGCGCGTTCGGGCGCCTTGAAATGCTCGCAATGGACGGTGCCGGGCGGCCAATGGGCGGCCGCCTTCGCGCACGCCGCCATGAAACCGGCCGGGCCGCAGTAATAAAGGTGCGTGCCGGCGCCGGGCACGCCATCCAGCAGGCCGGCGATGTCCAGGCCCCGCGACGGATCGCCGTCGTCAAAATGCAGATGCAGGCGCCCCGCCTCCAGCATTTCCTCCAGATCGCGGCAGAAAGCTGCCGCGCCGGCATCGCGCGCGCAGTAATGCAGCTCGAAGTCCATGCCCCGCGCCTGCAGGGCGTGGACCATGGACTTGAGCGGCGTAATGCCGATGCCGCCGGCCAGCAGCACGGCCTTGCGAGCACCGGGCTGCAGCGGGAAGTTGTTGCGCGGGCGGCTGATCCGCACCCGGTCCTGCACGCGCAGCCGTTCATGCACGCTTTGGGAGCCGCCCCGCCCCTTCTCGTCACGCAGCACGGCGATCACGTAACGGTGCCTTTCGCTGGGCGGATTGCACAGCGAATACTGCCGCAGCACGCCCTGGCCCAGGTGGATGTCGATGTGCGCCCCCGCCGAAAACGGCGGCAATTCCGCCCCTGCCGGATCCACGAATTCGTAAGAATGGATATTCCTGCCTTCGTAGCGGATCTGCTTCAGGAACACTTCCAGTTCCGCCGCCTGACCGGCCGCTGTTTCGCTCTTCATCCTCTTGTCTCCTCAACCGTTCCTCCAGGCCGCGCCCGCGCCGAATGGCGGGGCGCGCCGTCCCGCCTTGGCCGCGCGTCAGGCCCCGCGGGCCGACTGTTCCAGTTCCTCCAGGCGCCCGCGCACCCACGCGGCGCGCTCCTCGCCCTTGAGGTGTTCGCCTTCCGTGAGGATCGCGACGATGCCCTTGGAAATGCGGCGGCGCTGCGCCACCTCGTCCTTGATATCCGCGGCCAGCGGGATCTCCAGGACATTGCCCGAGCAATAGCTGTTGGGCGCGCCCGCCACCGAGCGCAGCCATTCGGCGAATCCCGCGGGGCTGGCCGCGGGGTTGGAGCCCCGCACTGCATCGCGCAGCAGTTTGCGGAACATGTACAGGCCGGCATCGAACTTGGTGGGGTTCTCCAGCGCGTGCACCGCGATCGGCCGCTGGCTGATGATGGCCTCATAGTCGCCGGGCGCGTACTGCGCTTCCTTGTAGTTGGCCCGCTCGCGATGGTTCTGCGGAATCGGGGGCATGTCCTCGATCGTGTACTGGCCAAAACGCTCGGGCCTGCGCATGGCCACCTGGCCCTCCAGGAAGTCGATGCTTTCGTAGCCCACCCATTCCTTCTTGCCGATGCCGCGCGTATCGATGCCCGGCCCCATGACGCGCCACCCGATCATCTTGCTGTTCTCGTCGTCGACTGGCACCGTCCAGCGGATGATGTGGAAGCGGCTGAACAGCTTTTTCCGCGAGCCGTCTTCCGACGTGTAGGCGTGCAGGCTCAGGTTCGGCAGGGCCTGGTGCTGGACCCGGATGAAGAGCCGGTCGCGGTCGACCCGGCGGGCGCCGGCGCACGCCAGGCTCCGGCCGTTCTGCACCGGGATGAATTGCATGTCGGGCGCCACCTCCATCGACGCCGCCCCGACCTCGTCGAAGGTGGTGCCCTGGTAATGTCCTCCCACCACGTTCTTGCCGGCATGCAGGGCCGTCGGGTGATAGTTGTCGGCCGCGTTGTCCTGCACCTGAAGCCAATTGCAGTGCTGGAAGTTGCTGTACGGCACCAGCTCGTCGCCCGGCAACACGGTGAAGTCACCCTCCCACTCGGGGAACGGCGGCTCCTCATCCGGCGGGCCCATATAGGCGAAGACCAGGCCATTGCGTTCCACGGCCTTGTATGCGCCCTGGCGGATCGAGCATGCGTATTTCTCGGCTTCGGCCTCTTCGCCGGCGGGGAACGGCACATGCAGACAGGTGCCGTCCACGTCGAACACCATCCCGTGGTAGCAGCATTGGATGCCCCGCTCCTGGATGGCGCCGTATTCCAGGGAGGCCCCGCGGTGCACGCAGTGCGCGTGCAGCACGCCCACCCTGCCGCTGCCGTCGCGGAACGCCACCAGCTCTTCGGTCATGATCTTCAAGAAGCGCGGCGTGTCGGTCAATTCCATGGACATGCAGATCGGATGCCAGAAGCGGCGCATGTACTCGCCCGTGGGCGTGCCCGGCCCGGTCTCGGTCAACTCGGGATCGTGGCCAACCGTCTTGTTCGTGTAATAGCCGCCATACGGGATCAGCTTCTTCACCGTGCCCTGGCCGCTGCCGCCGGTGCCTGTGGTGCCGTCCCGCTTATCCATCAATTTGCTCATGTCTCGTCTCCTGATTGCGGCTTGCGCCGCGCTTGTTGATTACTTACAAAACTCAGAATACCGAAGTCTGTATACAGACTTTAAAGGGGTTCCGCTGCCATGGTCATCCGGGTTAATACCGATCAATGGCTGCGATTGACGCTGGGCATGGCGGCCTGTACTCTGAATTCAAAGTACAAAGACACACGCCTATGACGCTCAAATTCGACAAGATCCAGGTCCGGCCCGACTACGTGGACGAGGTCTACCGGGTGTTGCTGGACGCCATCAGCGACGGTTCGCTGGCTCCCGGCACCCGCCTCACGCAGGAAGAAATCGCCGAGCAGTTCGCCGTGTCGCGCTCCCCTGTCCTGCAAGCCCTGCGCCTGCTGAAAAAAGACGGGCTGGTGCAGGACGCGCCGGGCCGCGGAGTGCTGGTCGCCCCGCTGGACCTGGAGTGGATCGGCAAACTCTACGAAGTCCGCGGGGCGCTGGACGCGCTGGCCGCCAAACTGGCCGTCCAGCGCGGCGCACATATCGACAAGGGCCTGATCGCGCAGGGCCAGAAGGCCTCGCGAAGCAAGAATGTCAAATCGATGATCGATGCGGACATCGCCTTTCACAACGCGGTCTACCAGGCGTCGGGCAACTCGCTGATCGCCGACAGCGCACACCTGCACTGGGTGCACCTGCGCCGCGTCATGGGCGCGGTGCTGCAATCCTCCGAGCAGCGCGAATCGATCTGGCAGGAGCACGCAGCCATCGCCGACGCCATCAATGCCGGCGACGAAGCCCGTGCCGTAGCGCTGTCCGACGAGCACGCCGAGCGCGCCCGCCGCAACCTGGTCGAACGCCTGGGCGAGGTCCTGGAAGACCGCTGAAGCCCGGCTTCGGCGGTCCACGGCGGCGGCTGCGCACGGGTTCATCGCGCCGGGGCCTCAGGCACGCGCCGTCGGCGCGGTATTGACGTCTTTGGCCGGGACCAGGAAGGTCAACAGGCTGCCCAGCACCATGCTGGCGGCAATGCCGACGATACCGCCGCCCGTCGAGCCCGTGGTCGTCTGCATCCAGCCGATCAGATACGGGCTGATCACGCCCGAAATACTGCCGACGGAATTGGCCAGCGCGATGCCCGCCGCGGCCGCCGCGCCGCCCAGGATTGCGGGCGGCACCGCCCAGAATTGCGAGATGGTGGTCATGACGCCCATGGTGCCGGCGGTCAAGGCGATCATGGCCAGCACGGTATTGTTGGCGTAGATCACGCTCAGGCACAGCGCGATAGCCCCGACCACGCCCGGCACCGCCAGATGCCAGCGCCGTTCGCCGCGCGCGTCCGAACTTTGCCCCACCAGAATCATCGCCAGGGTCGCGGCGGCATACGGCAAGGCCGACAGCAATCCGATATCCATCGTGTCGGACACGCCTGCCGCCTTGACCAACGACGGCAGCCAGAAGCTCACCCCGTACAGGCCCATGGTGAAGCAAAAGTAAATGGCGCTCAGCAGGAGGATGCGCGGGCTCAGCAGGCCGTCGCGCAGCGTATGCAGCTTGTTCTGCCCGGCGCCGTCCTCGCGCAGATTGCGTTCGATGAGCGCCTTCTCGTCCGGCGTCAGCCATTTCGCATCGGCCACCCGGTCGTCCAGGAAGAAGAACGCCACCACGCCGATCAGCACGGTGGGGATGCCCTCCAGCAGGAACAGCCACTGCCAGCCCGCCAGCCCGTGCGCGCCGCCCATCGACGACATGATCCAGCCCGACAAGGGGCCGCCCACCACGCCCGACATGGGAATGCCCGTCAGGAACAGCGCGGTCACCTTGCTGCGCTGGCTGGCGGGAAACCAATATGTCAGGTACAGCAGGATGGCCGGAATGAACCCGGCTTCGGCCACGCCCAGCAGGAAGCGCATGATGTAGAAACTGGTGGGTGTGGTCACGAACATCATCGCCGCCGAGATCAGCCCCCAGGTCACCATGATGCGCGCGATCCAGCGCCTGGCGCCCACGCGCAGCAGGATGAGATTGCTGGGCACCTCGAACATCAGGTAGCCCACGAAGAAGATGCCCGCGCCCAAGCCGTATACGGCTTCGCTCATGCCCAGGTCGTTGAGCATCTGCAGCTTGGCGAAGCTGACGTTGACGCGGTCCAGGTAGGCGCAGAGATAACAGAGGAACAGGAACGGCAGCAGCCGCCACATTACTTTGGAATAGAGGACCTCTTCAGACCGGGGCGCATACCCGGCGTGGCTGGAAATGCTCATGGCGATTTTGTCTCCGTCGGTATTGTCTGCGCGCCGTCTGACGCGGCGCGGGCGGGCGCCGGATGGCGCCCAGGCATCAATCCAGCATGTCGGGCTGGGTCGCGGCCAACTGGTCCCAGATGGCCTGGAAATGCAGCCATCCGATGTATTCGCTCCCTACGTGTTCGCGGCTGTAGCGCGCCCTTTCCTCGGTCACCAGGCGCGGCTTGATGCCGGTGGCCTCGACCATCATCTGCTGCTGGCAGCAACGCTCCAGGGCGATGAACCAGAAGGCCGCCGCCTCGATGCTGTGGCGGCTGGCCGTGAGCAGGCCGTGGTTCTGGTGGATCGCCGCCTTGACGCCGCGAAACGCATTGGCCACCTTGTGGCCGGCCTTGACCTCCACCGCCACCTGGCCGGCCTCGTCGCCGATGACGACGTGGTCTTCGAAGAAAGCGGCGGCGTCCTGGCTGATGGGTTCCAGCGGCTTGCCCAGCGCCGCGAACGCCGTGCCATGGACCGTGTGTGCATGGCACATGGCGACGATGTCCGGGTGCGCTTCGTGGACCGCCGCATGCAACACGAAGCCCGCCCGGTTCACCGCGTGGCGCCCTTCCACCACGCGGCCGTCATGGTCGGCCAGAATCAGGTTCGATACTTTCACCTGCGAAAAATGGACCGCCATCGGGTTGGTCCAGTACACGCCCGGATGCTCGGGATCGCGCACCGTCAGGTGCCCGGCGAACCCGTAGTCGAAGCCTTGCAGCGCGAATGCGCGGCAGGCCGCGACCAGGCGCTCTTTCAAATGCTGCCGATGTTCCGCGTGGGAGGCGAAAACCGGCAACTCGGGATAGATCAGCCCTTCCTGCTCCGGCTGATAAATCGAGATCCGGCCATTGAGGTCGATGGCGGGACGCGCTTTTTCCAATACGGCCGACATGTCTGCTCCTTTCTGCTGTTGAGTAGGGGCTATGTTCGGCGCGGCCTAACCCTTTGACAAACGATGGTTGTTCATGGAAAGATGAATTTCATTCACCTGAAAAGGCGCGCCCGTGCGACGCGTTCCGAACTTCGTATTGCTGCGCGCCTTCGAGGCCGCGGCGCGATTGCAGAGCTTTGCGCTGGCCGCCCAGGAACTCCACCTGACGCCGTCGGCCATCAGCCATCAGGTCAAGGAACTGGAACAATATTTCGGCCGCAAGCTGTTCCTGCGCCGCAACCGCCGCGTCGAACCCACCCCCGAAGCCGTGCGTCTGCTGGAAAGCCTGACCCGCGTGTTCGACGTCGTCGAAGCCGCCTGCGCCGAAGTGGCGCTGGCCCCGCAGGCGCAGGTGCTTGCGCTGCATTGCGCGCCCAGCTTCGCCGCGAAATGGCTGGGGCCGCGCCTGAGCGACTTCACCCTGGCGCATCCCCGCATCACGATCCGGCTGACGACGGGCGCCGAGCC
The DNA here is from genome assembly GCF_900496965.1 of Achromobacter agilis. GTDB lineage: Bacteria > Pseudomonadota > Gammaproteobacteria > Burkholderiales > Burkholderiaceae_B > Achromobacter > Achromobacter agilis. Next base: position 157,499 of record NZ_UFQB01000013.1, on the reverse strand, counting down.
CCTGGACCTGACCCGCGCCAACGAAATCGATGTGGCGGTTTCCTATGGCAGCGCGCTGGAACGCGCCGGCATGCAGACCGTGGCGCTCGGGCGCGAACCCATCCTTCCGCTATGCGCGCCAGAGCTCGCGCGCGCCGGCGTACCCGCGCGGGAGCTGATTTCGCGCCTGACCCTGATCGATTCGCAGCTCAGCCGGGTAACCTGGAACGACTGGTTCGGCGCCAACGGCCTGCGCCTGCCGGATACGCCCCGTCCGTCGTTCGACCGGGCGGCGATGGCCATCGCCGCCGCCGTCGACGGGATGGGCGTGGTGCTGGAAAGCGCCAGGCTGGCCGCCAGGGAAATCGGGCGCGGCGAACTGGTGCAGCTGGGCCGCGGCGAGTTTCCCGAGGTCCAGAGGGAAACGCATTTCCTCTCTTACCGGACAAGCGAAGCCAAACGCGAAAAGGTCCGGGCATTCATCGACTGGCTCCTGGATATTGCCGGCCTGGGGGCCACGGCCGTATAAGTGCATCATCGCAACCACTTTCAGAGCGAGGGTCATCAAGCATGAAGGCGTATTTCCACGACGATCAGAAACTGCATCATCCGCAGACCTATTTCTCACGCGGCAAGATGCGCACCCCGCAGGAAGTGCCTTCCCGCCTGGATGCGTTGGCGCAGGCCGCCCGCCGCCTGGGCTTCGACGTGCAGCCGCCGCCCGACAGCGGCGCGGGCCCGATCTCGGCCATCCATACATTGGACTACTTGCGCTTCCTGCAGGAAGCCCATGCCGACTGGAAGCAGCTGCCTGAGGATTGGGGCGACGAGGTCGTGTCCAACGTGTTCGTGCGTGAACCGAATGCGCTGCGCGGCGTGCTCGCGCAGGCGGCCCGCTACCTGGCCGACGGCAGTTGCCCGGTGGGCCCGCATACCTGGCATTCCGCCTACTGGTCGGCGCAATGCGCCATCGCGGGGGCGGACGCGCTGCTCGCGGGCGATCGCCACGCCTACGCGATCTGCCGCCCGCCCGGCCACCACGCCCGGCGCGACGCCGCGGGCGGCTTCTGCTACCTGAACAACGCCGCGATCGCCGCCCAGCGCCTGATCTCGCGGTTTCCGCGCGTGGCGATCCTGGATACCGACATGCACCACGGCCAGGGCATCCAGGAAATCTTCTACGAACGCAGCGACGTGCTGTATGTGTCGATCCACGGCGATCCCCGAAATTTCTACCCCGTCGTCGCGGGCTACGAGGACGAGCACGGTGCGGGCGAAGGCTACGGCTACAACATCAATCTGCCCATGCCCCACGGTTCGCCCGAATCCGTCTTCTTCGAACGGCTCGCGCAGGCGCGGCGCGCCATCGAATTGTTCCAGCCGGATGCGCTGGTGCTGTCCTTGGGTTTCGACATCTTCGAAAAAGACCCGCAGGCCAAGGTCTCCGTCAGCGAGAGCGGCTTCGAGCGGCTGGGCCGGGAAGTCGGCGCCCTGAAACTGCCCAGCGTGATCGTGCAGGAAGGCGGCTACTACATCGAGGGGCTGGAGTCGAACGCGTCCCGCTTCTTCGCGGGCCTGGCCTCCGCCTGAACGCCCTCATGGCCACGCGGCCGGCGCGCCTTGACGCGGCGCCGGCCCGCTAGTGGTTTTCCCTAGGAATCGAAAAATTGCCGCCCTGCCCGGTTCACAAGCCGGGATGCCTCCGGTACATTTCGTCCAGTGGCCTGACCACTGGGCCACTGGATATCCAGGCCCTCCGGCGCAACCGCCCAGGCAAGACAAGACTCGGCAGACCCATTACGCTCTACGTCCCGATCAACCATCCCAACGCAACGATGACCGCTCTCCAGGCCGTAGCCTCTACCCGCCTCTATCGCATGATTGCCGACCAGATCGCCACGCGCATCAAGGCGGGGGATTTCCCCGCCGGCGGCAGGCTGCCCGCCGAACGCGAGTTGGCCGAACAGCTGCAGGTGAGCCGCGCATCGGTGCGCGAAGCGCTGATCGCGCTGGAGATCGAGGGCTACGTGGAAGTGCGGGTCGGCACCGGCGTGTTCGTCAATGCGCTGCGCGAAGACGGCCAGTACCAGGAGCCGCCGCAGGCGCCCGCGCGCGCCGACGGCACCGAAGCCACCGACATCGGGCCCTTCGACCTGCTGGAAACCCGCCTGCTGATCGAGCCGGAATGCGCGGCGCTGGCGGCGCAGAAGGCCTCGCCGGCGCAGATCGCAGCGATCCGCGCGGCGCACGAGGGCATGTCCCTGACCGAGTCCCCCAGCGAGCACGACCGCGCCTTCCACAGCGCGATCGGCGCGGCCTGCGGGAACGCCGCGCTGGCCGCCGCGATCTCCCATATCTGGCACCTCAGCACGCTGAGCCCGGTATTCCACCGGCTGGAAGAACACTTCGTGACCACCAAGGTGTGGAGCGAAGCCCAGCAGGAACACGAACGCATCCTCGCGGCCATCGTCGACCGCGATCCCATCCGCGCGCGCCATGCCATGCACGACCATCTGGTCGGCATCCTGGCGCGGCTGCGGGAAGACTTCGGCAACGTTGGGATCCGATGACACGATGACCCGCTAACCCCGCCGGGCGGCAGACGCCCGCCTCTCCACCGACAGTGCATGTACCGCCGGCGCCCTGGCGCCGCCCGCGGCAAGGGGAGCGGCTTGCCTGTCGATACGCAGTACCGCAGCACCCGCAGTACCCCACTACAACATATCAAGGTGAAAACATGCAGCCGACCCGTACCGTGAAGCTAGTGAGCGCGGCGCTACTTGCGCTTGGCGTCCACGCCGCCCAGGCCAACAAGGCCGACAACTCTCTCAACATCGCCTTCGACGCGGCCCCGGCCACGCTCGACGCCTACAAGGAATCGGACCGTCCGGGCCTGGCGCTCGCGCGCATGGTGTTCTCTGGGCTGCTGCAGAAAAACCAGGATACCGGCGAGTTCGGCCCGGCCATCGCCACGGGCTACAAGTTCGTGGACGACACGACGATCGAACTGCCCATCCGCAAGGACGTGAAATTCCACGACGGCTCGCTGCTCACCATCGACGACGTGCTGTACACGCTGAACCTCGTGTCGTCCGAGGGCTACAAGGCCCGCTTCCAGAACCAGGTCGCGTGGATCGCCAAGGCCGAGAAGGTGTCGGACGACACGGTGCGCATCAAGATGAAGACGCCGTACCCGCTGGCGCTGGAAATGCTGTCGGAGAACCTGCCCATCTATCCGCGCAAATACTACGAGGCCAGCCAGTCCGACATGGGCGCCAAGCCGATCGGCACCGGCCCCTACCGCCTGGTCGAAAGCCAGCCCGGCAGCCGCTACGTCTATGAGCGCTACGAAGACTATTTCGGTCCCAAGCCCGCCGTGCAGAAGCTGGTGGTGCGAGTGCTGCCCGACGCCAACACCCAGTACGCCGAACTGCTGTCCGGCGGTCTGGACTGGATCTGGCGCGTGCCGCCCGACGTGGCCAAGCGCATGGAGAAGCAGCCCGCCGTCACGGTCAAGAGCAGCAGCATCATGCGCATCAGCTACATCTCGCTGAACCCGCGCTTCGACGATGGCAAGTCGCCGCTCGCCAAGCAGCAAGTGCGCCAGGCCATCAACCATGCCATCGACCGCGAGGCCATCCGCCGCGCGCTGGTGGGCGGCGCCTCGAAGGTGATCAACGCGGCCTGCAACCCGGCCCAATTCGGCTGCGCCAGCGACGTCCAGACCTACAAGTACGACCCCGCCCGCGCCAAGCAGCTGCTGGCCCAGGCTGGCTACCCCAACGGCGTCACGCTGGACCTGGTGATCTCCGCGCCGCCGCGCGCCATCCTGGACGCGGCCGCCGCGCAGATGGCTCAGGCCGGCATCAAGCTGAACCTGGTCGAACAGCAGTACGGCACGGCGATGACCAACTGGCGCGACGGCAAGATCGCCATGCTGTCGTCGAACTGGGGCTCCTACGGCATCGCCGACGCGGCCCTGTCCACCAGCAATTTCTTCCGCGGCGGGCCGGACGACCAGGCGCGCAATCCCGAAATCATCAAGTACCTGGAAACCGCCGACACCACGGTGGACCGCGAGCTGCGCGCCAAGAACTACGGCGCGGCGCAGAAGATCGTGGCGGAACAGGCCTACTGGGTGCCGCTGTGGAACCACTCGCTCAACGCCGTGCAATCCAAGGACCTGAACTTCTCGGTCGACGGCGACGAATTCCCGCGTTTCTACAAGGCCTCCTGGAACTGATCCGGTTTGCCGGCCGCGCCCGCGTGGCGCTTCTCCCTGGCGCAGCCGCGCCGGGAGCGGCGCCGGCGCTCACCGACATAGGTTGACCCATGATTGCATTCCTGTTTCGCCGCCTGGCCGTATCCGCGCTGCTGGTGGTGTTCGTGTCGCTGATCAGCTTTTCGCTGGTGTTCGCCTCGGGCAACCCGGCCGCGCGCCTCGCCGGCGAAGGCAGCGCGGCCGACGCCGCGCGCCTGTCGCAGCTGCACGGCTTCGACGACCCGATCCTGCTGCAGTACGGCCGCTGGCTGGCTGGAGTGGCGCGCGGCGATTTCGGCGACAGCCTGTATTTCAGCCGCCCCGTGGCCGAGCTGCTGGGCCAGCACTTCCCCGCCACCGCCAAGCTCGGCCTGGCCGCCATGCTGTTCGCCCTGCTGCTGGCCATTCCGCTGGGCGTGCTGGCCGGCCTGCGCAAGGGCTCGCTGGCCGACCGCGCTACCATGCTGTTGTCCGCCTGCGCCCAGGCCATGCCCCCGTTCTGCCTGGCCTTCCTGCTGATCATCGTCTTCAGCGTGCGCAACCAATGGCTGCCGGCCTCCGGCTTCGACAGCTGGAAGCACTACATCATGCCCGTGACCGCGCTAGGCCTGTTCGCCATGCCGGCGATGCTGCGGCTGATGAAGTCGGAAATGGAAACCGTGCTGGCCACCGACTGCATCCGCACCGCCCGCGCCATGGGGCTTGGCGGCCCCAGCGTGGTGCTCAAGTACGCGCTGCGCAACGCCCTGCGGCCGCTGGTGTCGCTGGCAGCGGCGCAGATGGGCACGCTGCTGGCGGGCTCGGTCGTCATCGAAACCGTCTTCGCCATCAACGGCGCGGGGCTGCTGGCCTGGACCTCGATCCTGCGCGGCGACTTCCCCACCATGCAGGCGCTGATCCTGATCTTCGCCCTCATCTACATCGTCCTGACCCTGGTCGCCGACCTGATCAACGGCTGGCTCGACCCCCGCGTGCGAGTGTCGTCATGAGCAGTATCGCCTCTACCCTTCCCGCCCCCTCCCGCGGCGAACGCGCGGCCCGCTACGGCCGCCGCGCCGGCCTCGCCGTCCTGCTGCTGCTGGTGCTCGCCGGCCTGGTCGGCCCCTATCTGATTCCGCACGACCCGTACTCGCAAGACCTGCTGGCGCGCCTGCAGGAGCCGGTGTGGGGCGAGGACGGCAACTGGAACCATGTCCTCGGCACCGATCAGCTGGGCCGCGACATCCTGGCCCGCGCGCTGTACGGCGTGCGCGTGTCCGCGCTGATCGGCCTGTCGGTGGCGCTGATGGGCGGCCTGATCGGCACAACGCTGGGCGTGGCCGCCGGCTATTTCGGCGGCTATGTCGACCGCGTCGTGTCCTTCCTCATCACCGCCCGCCTGGCCTTGCCCATCATCCTGGTGGCGCTGGCCGTGGTGTCGGTCGTGGGCGCTTCGCTGACCGTGGTCGTGCTGGTGTTGGGCCTGCTGCTATGGGAACGGTACGCGCTGGTGGCGCGCACCATGGCGGCCGGACTGCGCAACGCCGAATTCGTCACGGCCTCCCGCCTGCAGGGCTGCACCCACCTGCAGATCATCTGGCGCGACATCCTGCCCAACCTGGTGGGCAACCTCCTCATCATCGGCACGGTCGACGCCGCGATGGCCATCACGCTGGAAGCCTCGCTGTCGTTCCTGGGGCTGGGCGTCCCGGCGCCGATGCCGTCGCTGGGCCTGATGATCGCGGAGGGCAAGGAAAACATGCTGTTCCAGCCGTCGCTGGTGGTCATCCCCAGCGTCGTGCTGTTCGTCCTGGTGCTGTGCGTAAACCGCGCGGGCGAGTCGCTGCGCGCCGTCCAAATGAAAAAGGGCTGACATGAACGCCACCGGCCACCCCCTGCTGCGGGTCCAGGACCTGCACATCGACATCCTGACCGCCACGCACGTCAAGCACGTGGTGCGCGCCGTGGACTTCACCCTGGAGCGCGGCAAGACCCTGTGCATCGTGGGCGAATCGGGCTGCGGCAAGTCGCTGACCGCCCTGGCGCTGCTGGACCTGTTGCCGGCGGCCGCGCGCCGCCGCGTCGCCGCGCTGGAGTTCGCCGGCCAGGACCTGGCTTCGCTTGCGCCCGCCGCGCTCGCGCAGCTGCGCGGCGCCCGCATCGCCATGATCTTCCAGGATCCGATGACGTCGCTGAACCCGGTGTTTCCGATCGGCACCCAGCTGATCGACGTGCTGCGCCGCCACAAGCGCGTCAGCCGCCGCGAGGCCGCCGAGCGCGCCGAGTACCTGCTGCGCCGCGTCGGTATCGCCAACCCGCAGGAACGCATGCGGCAGTATCCCTTCGAGTTGTCTGGCGGGCTGCGCCAGCGCGTGATGATCGCGATGGCGCTGATGTGCGGTCCGGAGCTGCTGATCGCCGACGAACCGACCACGGCCCTGGACGTAACCGTCCAGGCCGAACTGCTGGACCTGCTGCGCGACATCCAGGCCGAATTCGGCCTGGGGCTGGTGTTTATTTCGCACGACATGGGCCTGGTCGCACGCATCGCCGACCACGTCATCGTGATGTACGCGGGCGACATCGTCGAGGCCGGCAGCGTGCAGGCGGTGCTGGAGCATCCCAGCCATCCCTACACCGCCATGCTGCTCAACTGCATTCCGCAGCCGGGCCGCACCGCGCCCCGCGCCGAGCTGCCCACCATCGCCGGCGCCGTGCCGTCGCTGGATGCCGCCATCATCGGCTGCGCGTTCCGCGACCGTTGCCCCGTCGCCGAGCCGCGCTGCGGCCAGCCGTTCGCGGCCCGCGAGGAAGGCGGCCACCGCTGCTACTGCGTGAAACCCGGCGCGCTGCGCCACGGAGCCCTGGCATGACCTCTCATTCCTCCCGCGGCGCCAGCGTCAGCCTGCACGATCTGTCGTTCCAGTACGGCCGCGCCGGCCTGTTCTCGCGCCGCCCCGCGCCCCGCATCCTGCACGACATCGACCTGCTGGTGCCGGCCGGCCAGACCGTCGGCCTGGTGGGCGAGTCCGGCAGCGGCAAATCCACCATCGCCAAGCTGATGCTGGGGCTGCTGGCGCCCACCCAGGGCCGCGCGCTGCTGGATGGCCAACCGCTGACCGCCCTGTCCGCCCGGGCCCGCGCCCGCCGCATCCAGATGGTGTTCCAGGATCCTTACTCCTCGCTCAACCCGCGCCGCACCATCAACGAAATCCTGACCGCGCCGCTGCGGGTACACGGCATCGGCGACGCCGCCACGCGCGCCGCTTCCGTGCGCCGCATGATGGACGCCGTGGGCCTGGTGCCCGCCTTCGCCTCGCGCTATCCGCGCGAACTGTCGGGCGGCCAGCGCCAGCGCGTGGCCATTGCGCGCGCCTTGATGCTGGAACCGCAGCTGGTGATCTGCGACGAGCCGACCTCGGCGCTGGACGTGTCCGTGCAGGCGCAGATCCTCAACCTGCTGATGGAACTGCAGCGCGAACGCGGCCTGGGGTATCTCTTCATCAGCCACAACCTGGCCGTGGTGCAGCACATCGCCGACGAGATCGTGGTGCTGCAAGGCGGCCGCGTGGTCGAGCGTGGCCCGGCCGAGCAGGTCTACTTCGACCCGCGCCACCCGTATACGCAACAGCTCATCGGCGCCACGCTGGCCGTGCCCGAGCTCCAGGAGATGGCGGCATGACCCCGGCCGGCTCTCCCCATCTGCTGCTCGTCGGCAATGACCAGAAGGTCAACTGGGACGACGGCAAGATCCAGTTCCTGGCGCCCGGTCACGACAGCCTGAGCATTTTCGATGCCGGCGCCGACCCCGCCCGCCCGGCGCTGATCGCCACCCTGCCCCTGTCCAATTCCCTGTTCGGCCCGCCGGTCAACCTGGCGGTGACGCCGGACCAGCGGCTCGGCCTCATCGCCGACTCCATGGCCTGGCCTGAGCGCGACGACGGCGACGGCGCCCGCTGGCAGCCCACGCCCGGCCGCGGCCTGCACGTCATCGATCTGGCGGCCCGCCCGCCGGTGATCGCCCAACGGCTCGAAGTCGGCCTCCAGCCGTCCGGCCTGTCCATCAACCGCGTCGGCACGCTGGCGCTGGTGGCCAACAAGGCGGGCCGCTCGGTGTCGGTGCTGCGCATCGCCGGCGGCCGCGTCGAGGTGTGCGCAGAAGTGGACGTCGGCACGCCCGTGGTGGCCGTGTCGTTCTCCGCCGACGGCCGCCGCGCCTTCGTGGTCAAGACGGATACGCACCGCCTGGGCGTGCTGCACATCGACGAAAGCGGCGCCACGCCTCGCGTTAGCCACGATCCGGCGGAAGATCTGACGACTGGCCTCGTTCCCTTCAACCTGGTCGTGTCGCCCGACGGCGGGCTGGCGCTGGTCGTGGACATGGGCAGCCCGACCGCTTCCGACGGTCACGCCGATTCCATCAGCGTGGTCGACCTGGCCGCCACGCCGCCCCGCGTCATCGACCGCATCATGGTCGAGGACGGCCCCGAAGGGATAGCCATCAGCCCCGACGGCCGCTTTGCCGCGGTCGCCATCGTGCGGGGCTCGAACAACCCGTCCAGCGAGTGGTTCCACCACCCGCGCGGACAGATCGTGCTGCTGCGCATCGAGGGCCGGCGCGTCACGCGCGCCGGGGCCATCGAGGTCGGCGCGCTGCCCGAGGGCGTCGCGTTCAGTTCCGACAGCCGCTACCTCTACGTCGGCAACTTCCTCGCCTCGGACATGCAGGTGCTGGCCGTCGGCGATGACGGTCTCACCGATACCGGCACCCATATTGCTTTGCCCGGCCGCCCCGCCTCGATGCGGGCGCAGTCTTACTGAAACCGCTACGCCTTCTCTCGCTACTGGAGTCTTGCCATGACCTTCGCTACCCGCAACACCCTGCGCGCCTCGCTCGGCGCGGCCCTGCTCACCCTGGCCGGCCTGGCGCCCCTGTCGGCCCACGCCCTGGACATCAAGCTCGGGCACGTGCTGGCCCCGAACCACAGCTGGAACAAGGCGGCCGAAGGCTTTGCCGCCGAAGTGAAGGAAAAGACCGGCGGGCGCGTCAACTTCGTGCTGTTCCCCAGCGGCCAGCTGGGCAACGAAAAAACCATGCTGGAAGGCCTGCAGATCGGCAGCCAGGGCGCGGCCATCATCGGCTCGGGCTCGCTGCAGCCGATCGAGCCGAAATTCGGCGTCGTGGAACTGCCCTACACCTGGTCCAGCGCCGCCCAGGCCTACAAGGCCTACGACGGCGAACTCGGCGCCGCGCTCGCCAAGCTGGCCGACAAGAAGAACCTGGTCATCGTCTCGTGGTGGGAGAACGGCTTTCGCCACATCACGAACAACCGCGGCCCGGTCGCCAAGCCCGCCGACCTGGCCGGCCTGAAAACCCGCGTTACGCCCGACAAGATGCGCCTGGATACGTTTACCGCGCTGGGCGCCAACCCCGCGCCGCTGGCCTTCGGCGAACTGTATTCGGCCCTGCAGCAGAAGGTGTTCGACGCCCAGGAAAACCCGCTGTCGATCATCTACACCTCGTCCTTCTTCGAAGTGCAGAAGTACCTGTCCCTGACCGGCCACGTCTGGGGCCCCGCCAACCTGATCATTTCCAAGCCGGTCTGGAACCGCCTCTCGGCCGAAGACAAACAGGTGGTACAGGCCGCCGCCGACAAATGGCGCGACGCCCAGCGCAAGATGATCAGCGACGGCGACCAGCAGTTCATCGCCCAGCTCAAGGAAAAGGGCATGCAGGTCAACGACGTGGACAAGACCGCCTTCGCCGCCGCGGTCGAACCCGTCTGGAAGACCTACTCGGCCACCTACGGCCCCGAACTGATGGCGCTGGTCCAGAAGTACCGCGAGGCCAAGTAATGCTGAGCCGACTGTCCGCGATCCTGTCGGGCATCAGCAAGGCCTTCGCCGCCTTGGCGGTGGCCTTGCTGGCGATCCTGATTTCCTACGTGGTGTTCGCCCGCTTCGTAACCCACACCACGCCGCACTGGGCCGAGGAACTGCCCCGCCTGGTGCTGGTCTGGTCCGCCTTCATCGGCGGCGTCACGTGCAGCTTCGAACGCTCGCACCTGATGGCCGGCCTGCTGCCTTTCGTGGTGCGCAACCCCCGGGTGCTCGCCGCGTTCGAACGCATCAACCAGACGCTCATCATCGTCGGCCTGGCGGCGCTGGGCTACGCGGGCTGGCAACTGGCCGACCTGACGATGGACCAGACGCTGCCGGCGCTGGACGTCTCGGCCGGCACGGTCTACCTGGCGCTGCCCTTCGCCTGCGCCATCACCGTGGTTGTGCATCTGGCGCAACTGTTCTCGCCGGCCCCGCCGCAGCAGTAAAGGATTGACAAAATGTCTTCGGGTGCTCTCTTCCTGATGGGCGTGTTCACGATCACCGTGCTGATCGACATGCCCATCGCTTTCGGCCTGGTGCTGTCCTGCCTGGCCTACCTGGCCGTCTACGATTCCGCGCCCATGATGGTCGCGGCGCAGCAGTACGTGGTGGGGCTGGACAGCTTCACGCTCCTGGCCATCCCGCTCTTCATCCTGGCCGCCCAGCTGATGAACGGCGCCGGCCTGACCCAGCGCATCGTCCGCCTGTGCGCCGCCATCGTGGGCGACATCAAGGGCGGCCTGGCCGTCGTCGCGGTGCTGGCCTGCCTGATGTTCGGCGCGCTGTCGGGCTCCGGCGTCGCCGACGTGGTCGCCATCGGCAGCCTCCTGCTGCCCGCCATGGCGCGCAGCGGCTACGACAAGGGGTTTTCCTGCGCGCTGGTCGGCAGCGCGGGCGCCACGTCCACCATCATTCCGCCCAGCATCGTGCTGATCGTGTACGGCACCATCACCGATACCTCGGTGGGCAAGCTGTTCATGGCCGGCATCGTCCCCGGGATCCTGCTGGGGCTGTCGCTGATCGGCGTTGCCCTCTGGCAGTCGCGCAAACATGGTTGGGCCGGCGGGCAGCCGTTCAGCTGGACCGAGCTGCGAGCCGCCGCCGTCGACGCGCTGCCCGCGTTGATGGTGCCCGTGCTGATCATCGGCGGTATCCGGTTCGGCATCTTCACGGCCACCGAGGCCGCCTCCAGCGCCATCGTCTACGCCTTGCTGATCGGCTTTTTCTGGTATCGCACGCTGAGCTTGAAGTCACTGTGGGACAACCTCAAATCTACCGGCGAAACCAGCGCGTCCATCCTGCTCATCATCGGCGCATCGGGCCTGTTCGCCTGGGTGCTGGTGGCGGAACAGGTGCCGCAGGCGCTGTCCACGCTGCTGGTCGAATGGACCGACAGCCGGGTCGCGGTGCTGCTCGTCCTGACGGTGGTGCTGTTGCTGCTGGGCACGTTCATGGAGGCGATCCCGGTCATCATCATCGTCGCGCCCGTTGTCATGCCCGTCCTGGCGCACTACAACATTGATCCGGTGCACTTCGGCATCCTGCTGTCGATCAACATGGCTATCGGCGCCAACACGCCGCCGGTCGGCGTCGACCTGATGGCCGCCTGCAAGATCGGCGGAATCAACATGATGCAGACCCTGCGCCCGCTGTCCTGGATGATGCTGGCCATGACGGCCGTCATGCTGCTGCTGACTTTCGTTCCCGAACTGGTGCTGTTCCTGCCGAGGCATGTGCAATGATCCCTGCTAAATCCCCCCTGCGCCCCGCGGCCCTGCGCCGCAGCTGGATGTTCGTGCCCGGCATGGACGCCGGCGCGCAAGCGGCCGCCCTGGCCAGCGGCGCCGACGCCCTGGTCGCCGACCTGGAAGAGTTCACCGCGCCGGGCGACCGGCCGGCCGCCCGCGTCCGCATCGCGGCGCTGTTCCCCCGCTGCCGCGCCGAAGGCGTGGTGGCCGCCGTGCGCGTCAACAAGCTCGACGAGGACGGCCTGGCGGACCTGCGCGGCATCATGCCGGGCGCGCCGGACGCCGTGTTCCTGCCGCACGCCGAAAGCGCGGCGCAGATCGTGGCCCTGGACCAGGCCATTTCCGCGCTGGAAGCCGAACTGGGCCTGCCCGCCGGCAGCACCGAGATCGTACCGACGCTGGAATCCGCGCTGGGCGTGCTCCGCGCCTACGACATCCTCACCGCCAGCCCGCGCGTGTCCGCCTGCCTGCTGGCGGCCGAAGACCTGACCGCCAGCCTGGGCGCGGAACGCGGCAAGGACGGCATCGAACTGCATCACCTGCGCGCCCGCTTCCTGGTGGATTGCACGGCCGCCGGCGTCCTGCCCATCGACTGCCCGTTCAACTACCGCGACATGCCGGCGTTGGAAGCCGACCTGCGCTGGGCGCGCCGCCTGGGCCTCAAATCCAAGTGCGCGACGGTGGCCGAACAGGTGCCGATGATCCACGCCGTATTCACGCCCGCGCCCGACGAAGTCGCCGCCGCCCACGACTGCGTGTCGCGCCACGAGGCGCAGCGCGCCGGCCGCAACGACGCCGAACGCATCGACCCGCCTACCTACAACACCGCGCGCCGCCTCTTGGCGCGCCACTATCAATTCGAACGTTGGGCCGCCGAGCGCCGCGCGCAGGCCGTCCCGCAACAAGGAGACTCCGAATGACGCCAGCCGCAATCCCCGAACGCAACGGCGGCCAGATCCTGATGCAGCAATTGCGCATCCACGGCGCGCGCCGCGTCTTCATGATTCCCGGCGAAAGCTACCTGCCCTGCATCGACGCGCTCAACGAGCACACCGATGCCATCGAGCCCATCGTCTGCCGCCAGGAAAGCGGCGCCGCCTACATGGCTGAGGCCTACGGCAAGCTGACGGGCGAGCCCGGCATCTGTTTCGTGACGCGCGGCCCCGGCGCCACCAATGCCAGCATCGGCGTGCACACCGCCTTCCAGGACTCCACGCCGATGATCCTGTTCGTCGGCCAGGTCGGCAACGACTTCATGGAGCGCGAGGCCTTCCAGGAAATCGACTACCGCCGCATGTTCGGCCAGATGGCCAAGTGGGTCGCGCAGATCGACCGCACCGATCGCATCCCCGAGTACATCTCGCGGGCCTTCGCCGTCGCCACCAGCGGCCGGCCGGGCCCGGTGGTGCTGGCCCTGCCGGAAGACACGTTGTGGGGCCGCGCCCGCGTGGCCGATCTGCCGCGCTACCCCCGGGTGCACAGCCACCCGGGCGCCGCCGACCTGGCCCGCATGACCCAACTGCTGGACGCGGCCGAGCGCCCGTTCCTGCTGCTGGGCGGAAACGGCTGGCACCAGAGCGCCATCGACCAGATCGCCGGCTTCGCCGAACGCTTCGAACTGCCGGTCGGCACCGCCTGGCGCCGCCTGGAGTGCTTCGACCAGCGCCATCCCAATGCCGCGGGCCATGTGGGCTGGGCCATGACGCCCGCGCTGCGCCAGCGCCTGCGCGACGCCGACCTGGTCCTGGCGGTCGGCACCCGCCTGGGCGAGGCCACGACCGAAGGCTATACCGTGATCGAAAGCCCTCTGCCGAAGCAGAAGCTGATCCACGTCTATCCCGACGCCGCCGAACTGGGCCGCGTGTTCTCGCCGACCCAGGCCATCGTGGCGGACGTGGCGAGCTTTGCCGCCGCCGCGGCCGGGCTGGCCGCCGGCCATGCCGAGCCGCGCGGACAGGCTGTGCGCGCCGCGCACCAGGAACTCGTCGACAGCCTCGCGCCCCTGCCCTCGCCCGGCCCGATGAGCCTGGACGAGGCCGCCGCATACGTCGACGCCCACGTTCCGGCCGACGCTTGCATCACGGTGGGCGCCGGCAACTATGCGCTGTACCCCCACCGCTACCGCCGCTACGCCGGGCCGGGCACGAGCCTTACGCCCACCGTGGGATCCATGGGCTACGGGCTGCCCGCGGCCATTTCCGCCAAACTCGAAGACCGCAACCGCACCGTGGTGTGCTACGCCGGCGACGGCTGCTTCCAGATGAACATGCAGGAACTGGGCGTGGCGCTGCAGTACCGGCTGGGCGTGGTCGTGCTGGTATTCAACAACGGCATCTGGGGCACCATTCGCGCCCACCAGGAACGCGAATTCCCGGCGCGCCCCATCGCCCTGTCGTTCGAGAACCCCGATTTCACCCAGATCATCCGCGGCTACGGCGGCCATGGCGAGGCCGTGGAACGCACCGCCGACTTCGGCCCGGCCTTCGAACGGGCGCTGGCCTTCGCGCAGCGCGAGAATCTGCCCGCGCTGCTGGAGATCCGCTATGACGCCAACGGCATCTCGCCGGGCGAAACGCTAATGGGCATCCGCGAAGCGGCGCTGGCCCGCGCCGCCCACTGACAAGCAAGGACTTTCGACATGACGACGACTCTCTCTATCGACGGACAGCGGCTGTGGCGGTCGCTGATGGACCTGGCCCGGATCGGCGCCACGCCCAAGGGCGGCAACTGCCGGCTGGCGCTGACCGCGCTGGACGGCCAGGGCCGCGACCTCGTCACCGGCTGGATGCGCGAGGCCGGCCTGACGCTGCGCGTGGACCAAGTAGGCAATATCTTCGCGCGGCGCGCCGGCCGCGACGATACGCTGCCGCCCGTCATGACCGGCAGCCATATCGACACCCAGCCCACCGGCGGCAAGTTCGACGGCTGCTATGGCGTGCTGGCGGGCCTGGAGGTCATGCGCACGCTGAATGACCACGGCGTCGTGACCGAGGCCCCGCTGGAAGTGGCGATCTGGACGAACGAGGAAGGTTCGCGCTTCGTGCCGGTGATGATGGGTTCGGGCGTATTCGCCGGCAAGTTCCCGCTCGAAACGGCCCTTACCGCCACCGACCGCGACGGCAAATCGGTGGCCGACGAACTGGCCGCGATCGGCTACGCCGGCACCGACCCGGTGGGCGGCCGTCCGGTGGGCGCCTATTTCGAGGCGCACATCGAACAGGGCCCCATCCTGGAGCATGAAGAAAAAGTGGTCGGCGTGGTGACCGGTTCGCTGGGCCTGCGCTGGTACGACGTCGTCGTCACGGGCATGGAAATGCACGCCGGCCCGACGCCCATGCCGATCCGCCGCGACGCGCTCTACGCCACCAGTTTCCTGCTGCAATCGGTGGTGGAGATCGCCAACGCCAACCAGCCGCACGGCCGCGGCACCGTGGGCGAAATCCACGCGCACCCCGGTTCGCGCAACGTCATCCCGGGGCAGCTGCGCTTCACCGTCGACCTGCGCCACGAGGACGAAGCCACGCTGGCGCGGATGGACAAGCGCTGGAAGGAAATCTGCGCCGAGATCGCCAAGCGCCACAACGTAGAAGTGGACGTCAAGGACGTGCAGTACTTCGCGCCCACGCCCTTCGACCCGGATCTGGTGGGCAAGGTGCGCGACGGCGCGGCCCGCCGCGGCCTGGCCGCCATGGATATCGTCACCGGCGCCGGCCACGACGCCGTCTACATGGCCAGCGTCACGCCCACGGCCATGATCTTCGTGCCTTGCAAGGACGGCGTCAGCCACAACGAAATCGAAGACGCCAAGCCCGCCGACCTGGAAGCGGGCTGCAATGTGCTGCTCGACGCCATGGTGGCGCGCGCCAACGCTAAACAGGCATAGCCATGACCCAAGACACCGCATACTGGCGCGCCAAGGCCGCCTCCCTGTCGTTCGATGGCCGCGCCTATATCGACGGCGCCTATTGCGACGCCGCGGACGGCGCCACCTTCGCGTCCACCAGCCCCATCGACGGCCGCAAACTGGCCGACGTGGCCGCCTGCGGCGCCGCCGACGTGGACCGCGCGGTCCGCGCCGCCCGCCGCGCCTTCGAGGCCGGCGTCTGGAGCGGCCTGGCCCCGCGCGAGCGCAAAGCGCGCCTGCTGCGCCTGGCGGCGCTGATCGACGCGCACCGAGAAGAGCTCGCCCTGCTCGAAACGCTGGACATGGGCAAGCCGATCCGCGACGCGCTCGCCTTCGACGTGCCGGAAACGGCCCGGTGCTACGCCTGGTACGCCGAGGCCATCGACAAGATCTACGACGAGATCGCGCCCACCGGCCCGGACGCGCTGGCCACCATCACCCGCGAGGCCCTCGGGGTGGTCGCGGCGGTGGTGCCGTGGAACTATCCGCTGATGATGGCCGCCTGGAAGGTCGCGCCCGCCCTGGCGGCCGGCAACAGCGTCATCCTCAAGCCGGCCGAGCAGGCCTCGCTGTCGGCCATCCGGCTCGCGGCGCTGGCCGAGGAAGCCGGCATTCCGGCGGGCGTCTTCAGCGTGGTGCCTGGCATGGGCGCGCAGGCCGGGCAGGCGCTGGGCCTGCACCCGGACGTGGACTGCATCGCCTTCACCGGCTCCACGGCCACCGGCAAGCGTTTCATGGAGTATTCGGGGCAGTCGAACCTCAAGCGCGTCTGGCTGGAGTGCGGCGGCAAGTCGCCCCACATCGTGTTCGAGGACTGCCCCGACCTGGACCGCGCCGCCCTGGCCGCCGCGCTGGGCATCTTTTCCAATCAGGGAGAGGTCTGCATCGCCGGATCCCGGCTCTACGTCCAGGACGGCATCTACGACGCCTTCATGGCCAAGGTTGCCGCCCACGCCGCCGCGCTCCAGCCGGGCGACCCCCTAGACCCCGCCACCGCCATGGGCGCCATGGTGGACGAGCGGCAGATGCGGGGCGTGCTCGCCCGCATCGAGGCCGGCGCCGCGGAAGGCGCACGCCTGCGCCTGGGCGGCCGCCAGGCCCTCGGCGCCAGCGGCGGCTACTACATCGAGCCGACCATCTTCGATTGCGCCGACCAGGGCAACAGCCTGGTGCGCGAAGAGATCTTCGGCCCCGTGCTGGCGGCGCAGCGCTTCGCCACCGAGGACGACGCGGTCCGGCTGGCCAACGATTCGGTCTATGGCCTGGGCGCCGGACTGTGGACGGCGAACCTGTCGCGCGCCCACCGCCTCTCGCGCCGCCTGCGCGCCGGCCTGGTGTGGGTCAACTGCTACGCCGACGGGGACATCACGGTGCCCTTCGGCGGCGTCAAGCAATCCGGCTTCGGCCGCGACAAATCGCTGCACGCGCTGGACAAGTACAGCGACCTGAAGACGACCTGGATCAGCCTGACGGTCTGACCCTTCCGGCGGACGCTGGCCCGGCGTCCGCCGTCTATGCCATTTCGCGCTATCTGCTTGGCCGCCAGCATCATTGAAGATGGCCCGCCCTTGTGCCACCGTGGACGGCGACGGGGTTTCCGACAGGAATCCGTTGCGGGCAGACGCAGGCGCTCTCCCGCCATCAGAACAATGACTGGAGACAACGATGCGCAACGCGATAACGCAAGGCGACCGGCAATCCGCGCCCGCGGCGGCCTATCCATCCTGGCGCCGCGCCGCGCTGGCGGCCCTGCTCGCCGGCTCGGCATGGGCGGCGGCAGGCCCGGCCTGCGCGCAGGCCCCCTATCCCGCCAAGCCGGTCACCATCCTGGTGGGCTTTCCCCCCGGCACGGCGACCGACACCGTCGCCCGGATGCTGGGCGATCGCCTGTCCCAGCGCCTGGGACAGCAGTTCATCGTCGAAAACAAGCCCGGCGCCGGCGGCTCCATCGCTGCGGGCCTGGGCGCCCGCGCCAAACCCGACGGCTATACGCTGATGATCGGCGCCTCGGCGCCGCAAGCCATCAACCCGCACGTCTATCCCAACCTGAACTACGACGCCCGCAAAGACTTCGCGCCCATCGGCCTGCTGACCTGGTTGCCCTACCTGTTCGTCGTCAGCCCCGACAACCCCGCCCGCAACCTGACCGAGTTCCTCTCGGCGGTGAAGGCCAGGCCGAATCAATACACCTACGCCACGACCGGCGTGGGCACGACCAGCCACCTGGTGACCTCGGTCCTGTTGGCGAAGGCCGGCGCCAGCATGATCCACGTGCCCTACAAGGGCAGCAGCCAGGCGCAGACCGACATCGTGGGCGGCCGGACCTACGCCACCTTCGACACCATGGTGTCGTCGCTGGCGCTGGTGAAGGCCGGCCGCCTGAAGGCACTCGCCGTCAGCACGCCCGAGCGGGTGGCGAGCCTGCCGGACGTGCCCACTGTCGCCGAACAGGGGTTCCCGGGGTTCGACATGGGCGCCTGGCTGGGCCTGATCGCGCCCGCCGGCATCGCGCCCCCGATCCAGGAGAAGCTCGCCGCGGAGGTCAACGCCGTGCTGGCGGACCCGGCGGTGCGCGACAAGCTGGCGGACCTGGGCGCCCAGGTCCGCACCACCGCCACGCCCGCCGAATTCGGCGCGCTGATGAAGACCGAATATGAATCGTGGGGCAAGGTGGTCCGCGACTTCAACGTCAAAGCCACAGACTGAAGAGGAGACGACAACCATGCGCACTGCTTCCGGCATGAGCCCCGAGGAATGGGACACCCGCGTCCAACTGGCCGCCTGCTACCGGCTGGTCGCCCACTTCGGCATGAGCGACCTGATCTACAACCACATCACGGCCCGCATTCCCGGATCGGACGGCCACCTGCTGATCAACCCCTACGGCATGATGTACGACGAGATCACCGCGTCCAGCCTGGTCAAGATCGATCTCGACGGACAGGTGCTGAGCAATCCCCAAGGCGAGTACGGGATCAATGCCGCGGGCTATGTCATCCATAGCGCCGTGCACGGCGCGCGCCACGACGTGGCGTGCGTGATCCATACGCACACGCGGGCCGGCATGGCGGTGTCCGCGCTGAGGTGCGGCCTGCTGCCGCTGACCCAGACCGCGATGCGGTTCGCCAGGATTCCGTACCACGACTACGAAAGCGTCGCCATCGATCTGGACGAGCGCGGGCGCCTGGTGGCGGACCTGGGCCAGTCCGAAGCGATGATCCTACGCAACCACGGCCTGCTGGCCGTGGGCCCGACCATCGCGCAAGCGTTCAACACCTTGTACTGGCTGGAGATGGCGTGCAAGGCGCAGGTGGACGCCCTGTCGGCCAACCGCGAGCTTTGCCTGCCGCCGCCGGAAGTGATCGAAAAAACGTGGCACCTGTACCAGCCGACGACGCGCCGTCCCTTCGGCGAACTGGAATGGCCGGCGATGCTGCGGCTGATGGACAGGAAGGATCGCGGCTATCGGGAATGAGCTGGCGCCGGCGCGCCGCGCCGCAGGAGGTCGATGCCGGCCGCCGTGTCCGCGCCGGCCGGCAGGATCGCGCCCAGGCTGGTCTTGACCTCCAGGAAGTACGGCGCGGCCGAGGCCAGCCCCCTGGCGACCGCCGCGTCCACCTGGTCCGGACGCGTGACATGCCCGGTCTCCATGCCGAAGGCGCGCGCGATCATCGTGAAATCGGGGCTGGCGAGGTTGGTGCCCGCATAGCGCCCGGGATAGGTCCGCGCCTGGTGCAGGCGGATGGATCCGTAGCAGTTGTTGTTAGAAACGATGAAAAAGACGGGCAAACCGCGCTCCGCCGCCGCGATCATCTCGTTGCCGGTCATCATGAAGCCGCCGTCGCCCGCCATGCACACAACCTTGCGGTCCGGATAGCGCAGCTGCGCGGCGATCGCCGCCGGCGTGCCGTAACCCATCGCGCCGGATTGCGTAGCCATCAGCCGCTGCGGGTAGACGAAGGGAAAATGGCGGTACACGGGCGCGGCGAACGTGCCGGCATCCAGGCAGATCATGATGTCGCGGGACGCCTGCTCCGCCAGGGACCGCACCACCGATACGAACGGCACGCCGTCATCCGCCAGCGGCGCCGGCCAGGCCGCGGCGCGCTCGCGGATGGCTCGCAACCAGGCCGCCCAGTCGCCGCGGGCCGCATCGCCGCCCGTGGCCGGCAGCGCGGCCAGCACCAACGCCGTGGCTACCGGATCCGCGACGATGCCGACGTCGGCCGTGAAGTGCTGGTTCACGATATGCGCATCGCCATGGCAGTGCACCAGCGTCTGCGACGGCTTGGGGTAGCCCGGGAAGGTGTAGCCTTGCGACGTAATGTCGCCCAGGCGCGTGCCCAGCGCCAGGATCAGGTCGCTGGAGTCGAAAGCCGCCACCTGCGAGGCCTGCGTCGCCAGGTCCAGGTCCCCGGCATACAGCGCGTGCGTGTTCGGAAAAAGGTCGTGCTGGCGGAACGACACCGCCACCGGCACCCCATGCCGTTCGGCGAACCGGCGCAGCGCGTCGCGGCCGCCCGGCGCGTTGAAGGCGCCGCCCGCAATGACCAGGGGCCGGCGCGCGGCGGCCAGCAGGGCCTGCACTCGGGCAAGCGTGGCAGGCGCCGGTTGGGTCGGGCTGGCCGGTTCGGCCACCCAGTCCCGCCGCGGCACCGCCGCCTGCTGCACGTCTTCCGGCACCACCAGCACCACCGGCCCGGGCGTGCCGGACGTCGCCACCCGCAGGGCCTTCAGGGCCGCCCAGGCCAGGTCCTCGGACGCAGCCACTTCGTGGACCCATTTGGCGATCGAGCCGAACATGCGCTGGTAATCGATTTCCTGAAAGGCTTCCTTGCGCAGGTCCTTCCGGGGAACCTGCCCGATCAGCAGAATCATCGGAACGCCGTCCTGCTGCGCGGCATGCACGCCGATGGACGCATTGGCCGCGCCCGGCCCCCGCGACACCATCGCCACGCCCGGCCGGCCCGTCAGGCGGCCGTCGGCGCAGGCCATGAAGCCCGCGCCGCCTTCATGCCTGCAGGTCACCACGTCGATATCCGGGAAATCATGCAGGGCATCCAGCACGCCCAGATAGCTTTCGCCCGGCACGAGGAATACGCGGTCGATGCCATTGGCGGCAAAGATCCCCAGCAAGGCGTGGGCGGACGAGGTCGGTTCGGAAGACGGTGTCATGGAAGGCCTGGCAGGAACGGCAAGCGCGGGCGCGCGGAAGGGATACGCCTGAATTCTAGGGTGGCTGGCGGGGCGCCATGTAGGCATACTCTGCCTATCAGATATACGGAAAACGCACACAAGGACAGGCGGCCCGCGCGGGCCGCGATACGCCGCGATGGACCTACGCAAGATCGAAAACCTGATCCACGTCGCCGATTCGGGCAGCTTCTCCAAGGCCGCTTCGGTGCTGGGCATCGCCCAGTCAGCGCTGGGGCGGCAGGTCAGAAAGCTGGAAGACGAATGCGGCTGCGCCCTGCTCTACCGCAACGGCCGGGGCGTGTCGCTCACGCCCGAAGGCGAGAAACTCCTCGACCAGCTGCGCCCCTTGCTGACGCAGATGACCCGCGTGGTCACCGAATTCCACGACGAGCAGAAGTCGCCCTCGGGCCAGGTCACGCTGGGGCTGACCCCGACGCTGTGCCATATGGTCGGCATGCCGCTGGTGGCGGAAGTCTGGAAACGCCATCCCCGCATCCAATTGAACGTCATCACCGGCTACAGCGGCTATGTGCACGAATGGCTGGCCAACGCCCGCGTGGACATCGCGGTGCTGCACGACGCCCGCCGCTCGCAGCACATCGCGGTCGATCCGCTGGCCGAGCTGGACCTGGTCCTGGTGTCGCCCGCGCAAAGCCTGTCGCCGGCCGCGCGGGCCCTGGAGGCCATCGATTTCGAACAGCTGCGCGGCCTGCCGCTGGCGCTGCCGACCCGCAACCATGGCTTGCGCCGGACCCTGGAGCACGCCG
This sequence comes from Achromobacter agilis, assembly GCF_900496965.1. Lineage (GTDB taxonomy): Bacteria > Pseudomonadota > Gammaproteobacteria > Burkholderiales > Burkholderiaceae_B > Achromobacter > Achromobacter agilis. The sequence goes on along the minus strand of NZ_UFQB01000013.1, from coordinate 135,782 downwards.
CGGCCCAGGCGGACCTGGCGCTGAACGTGGCGTTCGAAATGGACGCGCTGGAACTGATGAAGGAAATCGTGCTCGACGGCCTGGCGCACACGGTGCTGGGCGTGCCCGCGGTCGTGCGCGAACTGGCCTGCGGCCAACTGGTGGCCCGCAGGATCGTCAACCCGGGCCTGTCCACCCGCCTGATGCTGGCCACCGCCTCCAGCCGGCCCCAGACCCAGGCGGTGAAGGTCGTGCAAGGCATCCTGCGTGAATTGCTGGCGGCCATGACGCTGTCGGAGCCTTACCGGCCGTATATGCGGATGGCGGACTAGCTGGCGCTATTCCGCGCCATACAGCGCAGGCAACAGTATGGGCAGGGATTCCAGCGAAAAGGCAAACCGGACCGGAGCATGGGAACTGTCGGACGCGATCAGTCCGCACTTCAATGCGGCCGACAATAGAGACCGTCCTGTACGCTCGCTCAGGCCTGTCATTTGAATGAACTCGCCGCGCGTGGCGGGGCCTGCCGCGAAAAGGTGGTAAATGGGCAAGACAGCCTCCGCCCGCAGCCGCCCCCTCGCTGTCTCTATGAGGACACACGCGTTGATCTTCGCCTTCATCGAGTCCAGCGCCAGCATGTTGCGCATGTAGGAAACCTGGTCTTCACATACGCCGAGAAAGTAGTCGATCCACTGGACCAATCCCTTCTGCGTGAGATTTCCCCGTCCATCCAGATCTCCCTGCCGAGGCGCGTCCGCCGCGGCCAGATGATCGTAATAGTCTCGCACCCCTCGGGCCAAGCCTCGATTGACCGACCATAGGCCCCTGGTAATCGGCAACATGGCGGCGTGGGTCTGCAATCGCGTGGCACGCCCGTTGCCATCGGCGAACGGATGCATCCAAGCCATGCGATGGTGCGCGCAAGCGATGGCAATAAGTTGGGAATCGCTCGCTCGCCGCCGATCGTATTGCTCCGAGAACGCCTCCATGAATCTCGGGAGAGATTGCCACGAAGGCGGCCGATGACGGCCAACGGCGACATCGATTTCCCGCAGAATTTCCGGCTCCACGACCAGGCCGTCTTTGCTCGTGCGATCGGCTGGCGCAAGACGGCCATATAGGGCGTGGTGAGCGATCTTGATAAAGTCCGCGTTCAGTGGCGAAACCTTCGTTGCCTGAAGTTCGACCTCTCTTTCGGCCTCGATGTGGGCGACGGCGATGCGCTGCAATTGCGCGATTTCCGGCCGGTCCGAATACTTGTCATGCAGCGCCGCGTCGATATTCCTCGGAGTTGTACTCTGTCCCTCGATCCTGTTGCTGTAGTAAGAATTCATGTTCCGAAGCAGCTCGTGCAGCGTGGCGCGAGTGCTCGAATGCGCCAGTCCGCCAAGTTCGGCAGCCTGGTTGACGACCGAGGCCGCGCGTTCGAGATAAGGCCCTAACACGTGTTCGGCTGGCAGCAAGGGCGAAAACTGGTGCGGGGAGTCGTACATTTTTCCGGTTTTTATTCCGCTCTTTTATATCTATAAATCATTGATATTCATGTATTAGTTTAATACACAACCGTTTTTTAAGAGAAATATTTTCCGCTTTTTTTTCCGTTTTTTATGCCAAAGCGCACATGCGGGCATCAGCGCGGCACCGGCAGCGGCGGCGGGGGCGTGAGCGGCCCCGAGGGCTGGCCCCGCGGCGCCGGCATGGATGGCAGACGCGACGGCGCCGGGCTGACCCAGCCCGGCTGGCGACTGGGGCCGCTGGATGGCGGCGCCACGGGGCCGGGCGGCCTGCCCGCGCTGGCGCAGCCCGTGCCCAGGCAGGGCTCGGCCGGCGCGCCCGGATTGATCAGCCTGGGGCAGGCCGCGCCGACGCAGGAATCGGGAATGACCCGGGCCGAAGGCGGGGGCCGGGGCGTGGCGGACGTGCCGGCTTGCGCGGCTGCCTGTGCGCACGCGGCCGCCAGCAGCGCCGCCGCCCATGCGATTTTCATGACTGCATGCTCCGCCCCTGGGATGCCCGGCCCCTTACCAAGGCGCCGCGGCTGCCGGCCCGCATCGCGCCGGGGCCTGGGCGGACGCGGGACAGGTCCAGTGTGCTCCCGCCGCGCGCGGCCTGTCTAGGAAGGCGGAGCCGGGACGCGCCGGCCTGCCCTCAATCCAGCCGGATATCCGTGCTTTTCACCACCACGGCCCAGCGCGCGCGTTCGCTGTTGAAGAACTGCGCCAGTTCCGCCGGATTGCGCGTAACGATTTCCGCGCCCTGCTCGTTCAGCTGCGCCTTTACGTCCGGCTGGCTGACGATCTGCGCCATCAGCGCCGACAGCCGGGTCGCGACCGGATCCGTCGTGGTGGCCGGGGCCATGACCCCTTGCCAGGTGCCGGACTCGAACCCGGCCACGCCCTGCTCGGAAATCGTCGGGATGTCGGGCACCAGTTGCATGCGCTCGCGCTTGGAAATCGCGATGGGCCGCAGCTTGCCCGCCTTGATGTGAGGCAGCGTGGCCAGCAGCCCGTTCATGATGATCTGGGTCTGTCCGCCGATGGTGTCGGTCACCGCCTGCGAGCCGCCCTTGTAGGGCACGTACTCCCATTGGGCGCCCGTGGCCTGCTGCACGGCCACGGCCGCCAGGTGCGGCGCGCTGCCGATGGCGGTCACGGCGAAGTTCAGGCGTTGCTGCTTCGACAGCGCAACCAGCTCCGGCACCGTCCGCGCGGGGACGTCCGGGTGCACGGCAAGCACGTGCGGCGAGTAGGCCAGCATGCCGACCGCGCGCAGGTCCTTGGAGGGATCGAAGGAAAGCTTGGTGTAGACGGACGGGCTGATCGCCAACGCGCCGACATCGCACAGCAGCACCGTGTGGCCTTCCTGCGCGGCCTGCACCACCAGCCCGGCGCCGAGATTGCCGTTGGCCCCGGGCTTGTTCTCGACCACCACCGTCTGCTTCAAGGCATCGCTCAGGCGGGGCGCCAGGATGCGCGCGATGATGTCCGACGAGCCGCCGGGCGGATAAGGCACGATGATGCGGACCGGCCGCGTCGGCCAGTCGGACGACTGCGCCCATGCGGGCACCCACGGCGCCAGGCAAAGCGCCGCGGCGCTGCCCAGGAACTGTCTCTTGCTCGGGTTCATGCTGTCTCCTCTCTATGTGTATTGCGAGGCGCGGGGACGGCCGGCGGCCGCCAAGCGGCCGGGCCCGCGTTGAATAGCGCGAGCGCCATCCGGCCAGTTATCGTACAACGTAAAGAATAACGCTGAAAACACTGAACAATAAATTCCGGGTTTCCCCTTGAATCACTGGCTATTACCTATGAGAATTGGCTTGTTGGCCGTTCATTCATGTTGTACGATGACTGATCTCTTAAAGCCGATATCGGCCGCTGAGCAACCACGGCGCAGCGGCGCCCCGCCCCAAGGATGAACGCAACATGACCACCCCGCAGGAACTCAAGGACATCGTTTCGGACGGCCTGCTGTCCTTTCCCGTCACCGACTTCGACCGGAACGGCGATTTCAACGCCCCGGCTTACGCACAGCGCCTGGAATGGCTCGCCCCCTACGGCGCCAGCGCCCTGTTCGCCGCCGGCGGCACGGGCGAGATCTTCTCGTTGGCTCCACAGGAATACGCCGACGTCATCCGCACCGCGGTGCAGACCTGCGCCGGCAAGGTACCCATCCTGGCCGGCGCGGGCGGCCCGACCCGCAGCGCGATCGCCTACGCGCAAGAGGCAGAACGCCTGGGTGCCAAGGGCATCCTGTTGCTGCCCCACTATCTGACGGAAGCCTCGCAGCAAGGCATCGCCGCGCACGTCGAACAGGTGTGCAAATCGGTCAGCATCGGCGTCATCGTCTACAACCGCGCGCAGTCCCGTCTGTCGGCCGACAGCCTCGCCCAACTGGCCGAGCGCTGCCCCAACCTGATCGGTTTCAAGGACGGCGTGGGAGACATCGAGGCCATGGTGCGCATCCGCCGCAAGCTGGGCGACCGCTTTTCCTACCTGGGCGGCCTGCCCACGGCCGAGGTCTACGCCGCCGCCTACCGCGCGCTGGGCGTGCCGGTCTATTCGTCCGCCGTCTTCAACTTCGTGCCGCGCACCGCCATGGCGTTCTACCGCGCCGTCGCGGCGGGCGATCACGCCACCACCAACCGGCTGCTGGACGACTTTTTCCTTCCTTACCTGGAAATACGCAACCGCGTTCCGGGCTACGCGGTCAGCATCGTGAAGGCCGGCGCCAAGCTGGTCGGCCATGACGCGGGCCCGGTGCGCGCGCCGCTGACGGACCTGCTGCCCGCCGAACTCGACATGCTGGACGGCCTGATCCGCAAGCTCGGCCCGCAGTAAGCCGGCGTCCGCGGCGGGCGGGCCGCGCAGGGTATATATTCATCCCTCCGGCCATACCAGGGAACCCGCCAATGACGAGGAACCGCCTTGCCGCGTTCGTGCTTGGTCTGCTTGCCGCGCCCGCCGGCGCCGCCGTGGTCTACGACAACCACGGCCTGGTGGTCGACGCCGCCGCCGGCAGCCGCAGCGACTGGAACACCGGCCAGCGCCAGACCACCCGAAGCACCACCATCACCTATCGCGGCGCCAAGCTTTGCGGCAAGGATGTCGGCGCCCTGCTTTATCCTGACGGCAAGAGTCCCGCCGCCCGCGCCTTCTTCTGCGCCTCCACGGCCAAGGCGCTGGAAACCGATGCCGTGCTGGCCTTCTTCACCAGTTCCAGCGCCAGCACCGCCCTGGCGCACCTGCAGGCAGGCGATGGCGGGCTGCGCGTGACGCGGCTGGCCGTGTCCAGCGACCCCAAGCGGGACGGAATCGGCGGCACCCGGTTCGAGGACGCGCGCCTGCCTGGCTGGACGCGGGTGTACACGGCCTGGAACGAAACGGTGATGATCCGCCATGCGCCCCTGACGGCGCTGAACATCGGCGCGGGCAAGCTGCTGGACGTGGCCGACGGTGTGGCCTACCTGGCCGTCCCGCCCGGCCGCGAGGCGGTCGAAGTCGAACCCACCCATTACGTCACGGACGCCTACGGCTACCGGCAGCTCGTGCCCGCCATCACCAAGTTCGTGAGCGCCCCGTTGGCGTTCCGGGCCGTGCGCATGAGCGACGGCCGCGAACTGGCGCGCCTGGATTTCAAGGACACCTGCCTGGGCCTGCCGGCCATCCAGTTCGACCGGCCGGACGCCCAGTCCAGGCCTGCCGCGCCCGACGTGGCCTTCGATGACGTGCCGGCCTGGCGCGCCGCCACCCTGCAGCTGACGCAGGCTTCCGGACGCGCCACCCTGCGCCTGCAGCCCGCGGCCGCCTTGCCCCGCAAGGCCGGCTGCGCGCCCGGCTGAGCGCTCAGGCCAGGAACTGGCGGTAGGCCTCGTTGCCGGTTTCCTCGTAATGGGCGTAGCCCAGCTCGCGCAGGAACGCGTCCAGCGCCCCGCTGTCGGCCAGCGGCGCCTGGATGCCGACCAGCGCCGAACTGAAGTCCGCGCCCTGGTTGCGGTAGTGGAACAGGCTGATGTTCCAGTTGGGCGCCATCGCGGTCAGGAACTTCATCAGCGCCCCCGGCCGCTCCGGGAACTCGAAACGGAACAGGCGTTCGCCCCTCGCCAGCGGAGAACGGCCGCCCACCATGTAGCGGATATGCTGCTTCGACAGCTCGTTGTTGGTCAGGTCCCCGACCGAGAACCCCTGCTCCTGCAAGGCCGCCATGATCTCCGCCGCGTCGCCGCGGCGGGCGATCTGCACGCTGACGAAGATGTGGGCGGTATGGGCGTCGGCGATGCGGTAGTTGAACTCCGTCACGCTGCGCTGGCCGATCACGCCGCAGAAGCGGCGGAAGCTGCCGCGCTCCTCCGGCACCGTCACGGCGAAGACCGCCTCGCGGGCCTCGCCGACCTCGGCGCGGTCCGCCACGAAGCGCAGGCGGTCGAAGTTCATGTTCGCGCCCGAGGTCACCGCCACCATGGGCAACCCTTGCGCGCCATCGCGCTGGACGTACTTCTTCAGTCCGGCCACCGCCAGCGCGCCCGCCGGTTCCAGCACGCTGCGGGTATCCAGGAATACGTCCTTGATCGCCGCGCAGACCGCGTCCGTATCCACCAGGATGATCTCGTCCAGATACTCCCGGCACAGGCGAAAGGTTTCCTCGCCCACCAGCTTGACGGCCGTGCCATCCGAGAACAGCCCCACTTCGGGCAGATTGACGCGCTCTCCCACCTGCATCGACAGGGACATTGCGCAGGAATCCTCCGTCTGCACCCCGATGACCTTGACGCCCGGGTCCACCGCCTTGATGTAGGTGGCGATCCCCGCCGCCAGCCCGCCGCCGCCGATCGGCACGAACACGGCATGCAGGGGGCCGGCGTGCTGGCGCAGGATCTCCATGCCCACCGTGCCCTGCCCGGCGATCACATAGGGATCGTCGAAAGCGGGGATGAAGGTCAGGTCCTGCGCGCGCGCCAGATTCTGGGCGTGGGCGTAAGCGTCGCTGTACGAATCGCCCGCCTGCACCACCGTGACGGTGGGACCGCCATGCGCCTTCACGGCATCCACCTTGACCTGCGGCGTGGTCTGCGGCACCACGATGATGGCGCGCACGCCCATCTTGGCGGCCGAGATGGCCACGCCCTGGGCGTGGTTGCCGGCCGATGCGGTGATCACGCCCCGGTCCAGCGCCGCCCGCGGCGTATTGCGCATCTTGTTGTAGGCGCCTCGCACCTTGAATGAAAACACCGGCTGGTTGTCTTCGCGCTTGAAGAACACCGGGGTGCCCAGCCTGGCCGACAGGCCGCGGGCGGGATCCAGCTCGGTTTCGCGGGCGATGTCGTAGATCCGGGCGGTCAGGATCTGCCTCAGGTATTCCATCGGCGAGGCCTTGCCATCCTGGAATGCGGCGGTCTGCGGCTGGGCTCGCGTGGAGTGCGGGGCTTGCGGGGTATGGTGCATCTGGCTCTCTGCTTCGGTGTGCTTTGCCCGGCAGAGGCGGCCACAAAAAACCCGCCTCTTGGGGCGGGTGGCTGTGACTATTGCGGTCGCGCGCTAACCCACCATTCCAGGAATGATGGTAATAATCAGCGAAATGCGGACGGCGCGGAAATGCATGGGGCGTAGCTTCCTCCAAGCGCCGCGCTTTGTCAAACGCCGCTCGCGCCCCGCTCCGGCTGCGCCCCGCGCAGGCCCAAATCGCCGGAATTAATGCGTCCCCATTTAATTTGCCTGCGGATGTGGTCAAGTCCCGGCCAAAACCTGCGGTTTTGCTGCGCGTCCCGCGTAGCACGGTATTACAATGGAAGGTTCGTGGCAGTCGCACCTCCCTAGAGGCGGACCAGGAGCCGGCCGGTATCACCGGCCCCCACCCGGCCAACCAGACAAAAAAGGGCGGGCGCCGGCCATGTTGGACAGGCGATCGCGGCCAGCGCGCCTGCCCAGACGAACCCACTCTCGACAACATCTACCGGCTTCGCGCCGCATAGCATGTTCGGGTTTGCGCCTAGCGCCTGCCGAACAGATTCAAGGATCATGTCTCTTACTCCGAAGATTATCTATACCCTCACCGACGAAGCGCCGGCGCTCGCAACCCGTTCGCTGCTGCCCATCGTCCAGGCCTTCGCCAAACCCGCCGGCATCACGGTCGAGACCCGCGACATTTCCCTCGCCGGCCGCATCATCGCCGTGTTCCCGGACTACCTGGAAGACAGCCAGAAGCTGGGCGATGCCCTCGCCGAACTCGGCGCCCTGGCCGTCCAGCCGGAAGCCAACATCATCAAGCTGCCCAACATCAGCGCCTCGATGCCGCAGCTGAAGGCCGCCATCAAGGAACTGCAGCAACAGGGCTACAAGCTGCCCGACTACCCGGACGCCCCCGCCAACGACACCGAACGCGACGTCAAGGCGCGCTACGACAAGGTCAAGGGCAGCGCCGTGAACCCGGTCCTGCGTGAAGGCAACTCCGACCGCCGCGCCCCGTTGTCGGTCAAGAACTACGCCCGCAAGCACCCGCACAAGATGGGCGCCTGGGCCGCCGGCTCCAAGTCGCACGTCGCGCACATGAGCGAAGGCGACTTCTACGGCACCGAGCAGTCCGCGCTGATCGCCGACGCCGGCGACGTGAAGATCGAACTGGTCGCCGCCGATGGCGCCGTCACCGTCCTCAAGGACAAGACCCCGGTCAAGGCCGGCGAGATCATCGACGCCGCCGTCATGTCCGCCGCCAAGCTGACGTCCTTCCTGCAAGCCCAGGTCGACGACGCCCGCGCCCAGGGCGTGCTGTTCTCGGTGCACCTGAAGGCCACCATGATGAAGGTCTCCGACCCTGTCATCTTCGGCCACGCGGTCTCCGTGTTCTACAAGGACGTGCTGGCCAAGCACGCCGACCTGCTGAAGCAGGCCGGCTTCGACCCCAACAACGGCATCGGCGACCTGTACGCCAAGATCCAGAGCCTGTCCGCCGAACAGCAGGCCGCCATCACCGCCGACATCGACGCCGCCTACAAGACGCTGCCCGCGCTGGCCATGGTCAACTCCGACCGCGGCATCACCAACCTGCACGTGCCCAGCGACGTGATCGTCGACGCCTCCATGCCCGCCATGATCCGCGACTCGGGCAAGATGTGGAACGCCGCCGGCGAACTGCAGGACACCAAGGCCGTCATCCCCGACCGCAGCTACGCCGGCGTCTACCAGGCCGTGATCGAAGACTGCAAGGTCAACGGCGCCTTCAATCCGGTCACGATGGGCAGCGTGCCCAACGTGGGCCTGATGGCCCAGGCCGCCGAAGAATACGGTTCGCACAACAAGACTTTCGTCATTCCTGCCGCCGGCTCCGTGCGCGTGACCGACGCGTCGGGCAAGGTGCTGCTGGAGCAGGCCGTCGAGGCCGGCGACCTGTGGCGCATGTGCCAGACGAAAGACGCCGCCGTCCAGGACTGGGTCAAGCTGGCCGTCGCCCGCGCCCGCGCCAGCAAGACGCCCGCCGTGTTCTGGCTGGACGAAAACCGCGCCCACGACGCCCAGGTCATCGCCAAGGTCAAGCAGTACCTGAACGACCACGATACCAGCGGCCTGGATCTGCGCATCCTCAGCCCGGTCGAAGCCACCAAGTTCTCGCTCAAGCGCATCCGTGCCGGCCTGGACACCATCTCGGTGACCGGCAACGTGCTGCGCGACTACCTGACCGACCTGTTCCCCATCATGGAACTGGGCACCAGCGCCAAGATGCTGTCGATCGTGCCGCTGGTGGCCGGCGGTGGCCTGTTCGAAACCGGCGCGGGCGGCTCGGCGCCCAAGCACGTGCAGCAGTTCCTGGAAGAAGGCTTCCTGCGCTGGGATTCGCTGGGCGAATTCATGGCCCTGGCCGCCTCGCTGGATCACCTGGGCAAGGCGTATGACAACGCCCGCGCGCAGGTCCTGGCCAAGACCCTCGACCTAGCGACCGCCAAGTTCCTGGACGAGAACAAGTCGCCCGAGCGCAAGGTCGGCGGCCTGGACAACCGCGGCAGCCACTACTACCTGGCCATGTACTGGGCCCAGGCCGTGGCCGCGCAGACCGACGACCGCGAACTGGCTGCACAGTTCGCCGCCGCCGCCCGCGCCCTGGCCGACGGCGAGGACGCCATCCTGGCCGAACTGAAGGCTGCCCAAGGCAAGCCGCTCGACATCGGCGGCTACTACCAGCCGGACGAAGCCCGCGCCAGCCAGGCGATGCGTCCCAGCGCCACGCTGAACAAGGCGCTCGCCGCCATCGCCTAAACGGCGGCGAAGCAATGGAAAAGGCCGGCAGCCCTTTGTGGGGCTGCCGGCCTTTTTGTTTGCCGCGGCCTGGTTCGGCGCGCCCGCGTTCCGGTTGCCCTACCGCAGCTTGTCCAGGCGCAGCCTGCCGCGCTCGTCGGTAAGGCGCCGCATGGCCCCGTAGGCCGCGCCGATCGCCGCCATGCCGCTCGCGCCGCACAGCAGGAACATGAGCAGGATCTGGTACTTCGCGGCCTCTATCGGATCCATGCCAGCGATGATCTGGCCCGTCATGATGCCCGGCAAGGTAATGATGCCGGCGGCCGACATCTGATTGATGCTGGGCACGATGCCGCGCCGCACGGACTCGCGCAGCAGCGACGAGAACGCCTGCCGCGCCGGCGTGCCCAGCGCCAGCCGGGCCTCGATCGCCAGCTTTTCCCGGCGCACTCCGGACAGCATGCCGTCCAGCGCGAGGCTGGCCGCGTTGAGCACGCTGCCCAGCACGATGCCGATCAATGCGATCGTGTAGCGCGGGTCGTACCAGGGGTCCGGGCGCAGCGCCGTATTCAGGATGAACAGCACGGTAATGACCGTGGTTCCCGCCACCGCCATCGCCCCGACCCAGCCATTGCCGCCGCCGGCCAGCCTGGCCTTGGGACGCGAGGCCACCTCGCGGGCGGCCAGGGCCATCATCACCGCTACCACCAGCGCGGTCAGCCAGGGCGCGGCGTGCGCGAACACAAGGCGCAGGATATGGCCCACCAGCAGCAGTTGCACCACCGTGCGCGCCGCCGCCCAGAGAACCTGCCGCTGCATGTTCAGGCGCAGCGCGAAGGAAATTCCCGCGCTCAGCACCACCAGCAACGACGCCACCGCCAGATCCAGCGCCTGCAACCTGATCACGTCCATAGCGGCTCCAGCCTGCCCTGCTCCATGCGCCAGGAGCGGCGCGCCATGCGCTGCGCCTGGTCCGCGCTGTGCGTAACCATGAGTATGGCGGCACCGCCGTCCAGGTAGCGCCGCAATTCCGCCTCGACGCGCGCCGTCGCCGCCTGGTCCAGCGCGGCCGTCGGTTCGTCCAGCAGCAGCACGCGCGGATCGAGCGCCAGGGCGCGCACCAGCCCCAGGCGCTGGCGCTCGCCGGTGGACAGCTCGTTCACCAGCGCGTCCAGCTTGTCCTCGGGCAAGCCCAGCCGGCCCATGATGGCGGCCGCCTTGGCGCGGTCCGCGAAATGCGGCGCCACCTGGTCTTCCCACCAGCCGGCCTCGGCCTGGCAGTACATGACCTGGCGGCGCCATTCGAAGCCGCGCATGCGCGAACGCGGCCGGCCGGCCAGTTCGGCCTCGCCGTGGCCCGGGTCCAGGTCGGCGACCTGACGCAGCAACAGGGATTTGCCCGCTCCCGACGGGCCCATGACGGCCGCGCATTCGCCCGCGGCAAGGTCCAGACTGACGGGCAACAGCCGCGGGCTGTACAGCCCGCGCAGGCGGAGCAGCGGCTTGTCGGACGGAGCGGCGGGCATGGGCGGGTGTCGACCGGTCGCGCGGCTCAGAGCATATGCGCCAGGAACTCGCGGCTGCGCGCCTGCTGCGGCGCGCGGAAGAAGTCGGCCGAGGGAGACTCCTCGATGATCCGGCCTTCGTCCATGAAGATCACGCGATGCGCGACTTCCCGCGCGAACCCCATTTCATGGGTGACGACGAGCATGGTCATGCGTTCGTCGGCCAGTTGCTTCATGGTGCGCAGCACCTCGCCGGTCAGTTCGGGATCCAGCGCGGACGTGGGTTCGTCGAACAGCATGATGTCGGGCTCCATCGCCAGCGCGCGGGCGATCGCCACGCGCTGCTTCTGGCCCCCGGACAGGCGCCCCGGGTAGTTGTCGCGCTTGTTCAGCAGCCCGACCTTGCGCAGCAGTTCTTCCGCCTTGGGCACGATCTCCGAGCGCGCCATGCCTTTGACGGTGATGGGTGCCTCGACGACGTTCTGCAGCACGGTCATGTGCGGGAACAGGTTGAACGACTGGAACACCATGCCCATCTTGCGGCAGATGCGGCGCACGTCGGCGTCGCCTGCGTACTGGCTCCGGCCGCCGGCGACCGCCCGGGCCAGGGTCTCGCCCTCGACCTCGACACTGCCTTCGTCGATGGTTTCCAGGTGGTTCAGGCAGCGCAGGAACGTGCTCTTGCCCGAGCCGGACGGGCCGATCACCGCCACTACCTCGCCCTGCCCCAGCGTCAGCGATACGCGGTCGAGCACGCGGTGGGGCCCGAACGACTTGACGATGTCGCGCGCCTCGATCATGACGGGGCGTCCGGCAGCCGGCCGCGGGTTACTGGTCATATTTGGCATAGCGCTTTTCCATGTGCTGGAAGAACCACGTCAGAACCAGCGTCATGATGAGATAGAAGGCCGCGGCGACCAGGAACGGCGTGGTCGTGAAGTCGCGCTGCACGATGCCGCGCGCCGTGCGGAGGATGTCGTTGAGCGCCAGCACGTAGATGAGCGAGGTGTCCTTGACCAGCGTGATGGTCTCGTTGCTCATGGGCGGCAGCACGCGCTGCACCATCTGCGGCAGCACGATGCGGCGCAAGGTCTGCAGGTACGTCATGCCCAGCACCTTGCTGCCCTCGTATTGGCCGCGGTCCACCGACAGGATGCCCGCGCGGAAGATCTCGGCGAAGTAGGCGGCGTAGTTCAGCGCGAAGGCCACCACGGCGGCCGGAAAGTCCGGCAGGCGCACGCCCACCACAGGCACGAACGGCAGCGCGAAATAGATGAACAGCATCTGGAGCATCAACGGCGTGCCGCGCATGAGCCAGATATAACCGTTGACCAGGCGGCTCAACAGCTTCCATTTGGATATCCGCACCAGCGCCAGCACCAGCCCCAACGGGACCGCCAGCGCCAGCGTGATGAAAAACAGCGTCAAGGTGACTTTCGCGCCTTGCGCCAATGGCCCCAATAGGGAGAGTACGTAGTCCATGCAGTGGGTTCGCGCCGCCAGGGCAACAGGGAATCATGAGCAAGCCCGCCTGGCGCGCGCTGGCGCTGCGGCGGGCTGCGAAAACAGGGCGAGACGCCCGCGGCCGGCCGCGGGCGTCTCCTGCCGCTTACTTGATGATGTTGGCGCCGAACCACTGGGTGGCGATGCGGCCGGCGGTGCCGTCCTGCTTCATCGAATCCAGCGTCGTGTTCAGCTTGCCCAGCAGTTCGGTGTCGTCCTTGCGCACGCCGACGCCGTAGTCTTCCGTGCCGAAGTTCTCGTCCAGCACGCGGTATTCACCCGCGCGCTTGCTGATCAGGTAGCGGCCCACCACTTCGTCGACAACGATGGCGTCCAGGCGGCCGGCGGCCAGGTCCATCAGGGCCGTGACGTTATCGCCGAACTTCTTCACTTCCTTGATCTGCGCGGCCACCGGGTCCTTGGCGATGGCGTCCGTGGCGCTGCTGCCGTCCTGGGCGCCGACGACCTTGCCCGCCAGGTCGGCCTTGAGCTTCACGGGGGAAGCGTTGCCCACGATGATGATCTGATGGTTGGCCATGTACGGCGACGTGAAGCTGATGTTCTTCTTGCGCTCTTCGGTGATGGTCAGGCCGTTCCACAGCACGTCGACGCGCTTGCCGTTCAGCTCGGCTTCCTTGGCGCTCCAGTCGATCGGCTTGAATTCGACTTCCAGGCCCAGGCGCTTGCTGGCTTCCTTGGCCATATCGATGTCGAAACCGACGATCTGGTTGTTCGCGTCCCGGAAGCCCATGGGCGGGAAGTTGTCGTCCAGGCCGACGACGACCTTCTTGGCGGCGGCGGGCGCCTGCGCGCCGGCGGTGGGCGCGTTGTCGCCGGGGCCGCAAGCCGTGAGCATCGCGGTTGCGGACACGAGAAGAACTGCAGTCAGTTTTTTCATAGTTATGGGCGCCCGAGGCGCTGGAATGAAGAAAGCCGGGAGGCCGGTAAAAGCCGCGAGCCGGTATTTTAGCCTCCCCGCCGCCCTGAGGCATCGAGGCCCGCCGGCGCCGCTCGCTATTGCGGCGGGTGGAAACGCTCGAGCAGGCGCAGAAACAATTCCACCGCCCGCGAAGCGGGGCGCGAGACCTCCGTGATGGCGCAGATCGTGTTTTCGTACGCCGGCCCACCCGGCAGGCGCGTCAAGGCGTGGCGGCGCGACACCGAATCCGCGTAATGCTGGGGAAGCAGGCCGACGTAGTGCCCGGTCGAGACCAGTATGGCGATGGCCTCCAGTCCCGTGGCCTCGGGCCCGCGGGTGAAGCCATAGGCGCCCAGCGCATCGTGCACGAACGGATGGGTCCGGTATACCAGCGGCAGTCCGCGCGCGTGGCGCACGCTGCCGCGGGCGGCGAAGATCCGGTGCCGTTCGATGAACAGGCGCTGGTAATTGAACCCGCTTTCGCGCCGGTACATGCCGCGAATGGCAACCTGGACCCGCCGTTCGCGCAGCGCCTGATCCAGGTCGTTGAACGTCATGACGGTGAGTTCCACCTTGACGTCCGGTGCCTCTTCCCGCAAGGCCGCCAGCGCCACCGGGATGTGGCAGGCGGCGTCGGTGATGACGTGCTCGACCATGCCAATGGACAAGGTTCCCGACAGCACGCCGCGGATCGCGTCGATCTCGGGGCGAATGCGTTCCAGCGACTTCAACGCGTCGCGCGCCAGTTCCAGCGCAACCTTGCCCGCCTGGGTCAGCTCGAAACCGGACGGCCCGCGGTCGCACAGCCGCACGCCCAGCGTTTCCTCGACCTCGCGCACATGCCGGCTGATGGACGCCTTGGACATGTGCAACTGCTTTTCCGCCGCGGCGAAGCCGTTGGCCTGCGCCACGGCGCAGAAGATGCGCAGCGAGCGCAGGTCGCGTTCGGTGAACTCGGGACGGGACAAGATCGTTTCTTTTTGAAAGGTATCGGTTTTTGAAACCATACCACTAAAAAAATCATTTTTAACAACCCATTGTGGCAGATACAGTTTGCCCAGCACTGGTGCCAAGGGGCGAAGACCCCGGCGGCGGCTCTCCGGAGACCCGCCGGCCCAGCGCGGCAACCATGACGACATACAAGGGAAAAATCATGCAGAACCTGTCCAGAAGGCGTTTTGTCGCGACCACGCTCGCAGCCGGAGCCACGCTGGCCCTGCCCTCGCTGGCATTCGCCGAGGGCGGCTCGCTGGCCGATATCAAGAAGCGCGGAAAGCTGACGGTGGGCACCGAGGCCGCCTACGAACCGTTCGAATTCGTCGAAAACGGCCAGGTGGTCGGCTACGGGCACGACGTGCTCCAGCTGATGGCCGCCAAGCTCGGCGTGCAGCTCGAACAGATGAACCTGCCGTTCCAGGGCCTGCTGCCGGGCCTGATGTCGCGCAAATTCGACTTCGTCGCGACCAGCGTGGGCATCACCCCGGAACGCGCCAGGCGTTTCGCCTTCACCCAGCCCGTCGGCGTGGTCCGCTCGGTGCTGATGGTGCGGGTGGACGATGGGTCCATCAAGCAGGACATGGACATCGCCGGCAAGATCATCGGCACGCAGATGGGATCGTCTTCCCAGCCAGTCGCCGAGGAGTTCGAAAAGCGGCTGAAGGAGAAGAACGGCAAAGGCTACGCCGACACCAAGCTGTTCCAGGCCTATCCCGACGTCTCCAACGCGCTGGCCAACAAGACGGTGGACGTGGCGCTGATGCCCTCGAACATCGCCGCCGTCCAGATGCGCAAGCAGCCCGGCGCGTTCCGCATCGCCGGTGAAATCGGCCAGCCCAAGCTGCTGGCCTGGGTCGCAAACCCGAAAGACCTCGAAATCCGCCAGTTCATCAACGATACCTTCGACGAACTGCGCGCGAGCAGCCAGCTGCTGGAGCTGCAGAAGAAGTGGTTCGGCGCCCCCATGGACACGCCGCGCGCCAACTATCTGCCTGACGGCGCTATCTGAGCGGAACCCCCATGCTGGAATGGCTGAATCAGAACGGCGCGCTCGCGCCGTTCCTGCACGGCGTCGTCTCGGGCACGGCGATCACCCTCGCGGCATCCGTGGCTGCGTTCGCCATCGGCACCGGGCTGGGCGTCGCGCTGCTGTTGGCGCGCCTGTCTCCCTACGGGCCGCTGCGCGGGCTGGTCATGCTGTGGGTCAGCGCCATCCGCGGCACGCCCGCGCTCATCCATATGCTGATCGCCTACTACGTGGTGCCGCCCGTGTTGGGAATCTCGGTATCGCCGCTGGCGGCCGGTATCGGCGCGCTGGCCTGTAACACCAGCGCGTACATCGTGGAAATCCTGCGCGGCGCGCTGGGCACGCTGTCGCCCGGCCAGGTCGCGGCGGCGCGGGCGCTCGGCATGCGCCGCCGGCAGATCTGGCGCCACGTCTTGCTGCCGCAGGTGTTCTATCGCGCGATCCCGCCGCTGACCAGCGAACTCACCATCCTGCTCAAGGCCTCTTCGCTGATGTCCATCATCGCCGTGCCGGAACTGGCCACCGTGGCCCGCAACGCCACGCTGCAAAGCGACCTGCCCCTGCAGGTGTTCACGGTGACGGCCGCCGTGTACTTCATCATTCTTTTCTGCCTGTCGGCCGCCTCGCGCCTGTGCGAGCGCCGCGTGTCGAGGATGCTGCCCAATGCCCATTGATTTCTCACTCGTCGGGCAATCCGTTCCCGTCCTTCTCAAAGGCTTGCGGATCACAGCCCTGGTCAGCCTCATCGGGATACCGCTGGGCATCCTGATCGGCACGCTGGCGGCCTACGCCGCCCAATCCCACACGCTGCTGCGGCCCGTGGCGCTGGCCTACGTGGAGCTGGTGCGGAACATCCCGTACCTGATCCTCGTGTACCTGTCGTTTTTCGGGCTGCCCAAGCTGGGCGTGCCGGCCTCGGCCATGTCGGTCGCCATCGGCTGCACCGCCTTCTACACCGGCGGCTATTTCTGCGAGGTCCTGCGCGCCGCGCTCAAGAGCGTGCCGCGCGGCCAGAGCAGCGCGGCCCTGTCGCTGGGCATGACCTACTGGCAGACGCAGCGCCACATCGTCGTGCCCCAGCTGTTCGGCTTCCTCATCCCGCCCACCACCAGCCTGGTCATCATGATGTTCAAGGACTCGGCGATTTTTTCGGTGATGAGCCTGCCGGAAATGACCTACCAGAGCAACCTGCTCACGGCCAACACCTTCGCCTATCTCGAAGTGCTGGGCACGACCGCGCTCATCTACTGGCTGTGCAGCGTGCTGATGGCCGGCGCGGGACGCCGCCTGGAAACCCTGGCGCGCCGCGGCGCGCGCCAGGCCTGACCCTTCACCCCCCAAAGGAAACGAGAACATGAGCACCTATACGGTCCCTCCCCGCACCGGCCACCCGACCCTGCTGTATTCCACGCTGGCGCTCGACCTGGACAATCTGCAGGCCGACATCGCCGTCCTGGGCATGCCTTACGGCTCGCCCTACTCGGCCGCCGACTTCAGCAACGACCAGACCAATGCGCCGACGGCGATCCGCCAGGCCACCGACCGCGTCGTGCGCCGCCCGGGCCACTACGATTTCGACATCGACGGCCCGCTGCTGCAGGGCCGGGAGGACATCCGCTTCGTGGACTGCGGCGACATCATCCCGGACCTGTCCAAGCCGCGCGGCGAACACTACGAACGAGCCGAGACGGCCGTGCGCCGCATCGCCGCGGCGGGCGCCGTGCCCATCGTGCTGGGCGGCGACCACGGCATCACGACGCCCATCCTGCGCGGCCTGGACCAGAAGGGCCCGATCACGCTGGTCCACATAGACGCCCACCTGGACTGGCGCGACGACGTCAACGGGGTGCGCGACGGACTGTCCAGCCCGATCCGCCGCGCATCCGAAATGGCGCATGTGGACCGCATCATCCAGATCGGCCTGCGCGCCCAGGGCAGCGGCCGGCCCGAGGAAATGGAGGCCGCGCGCGCCTACGGCGCCGAGCTGGTCACCGCCTACGAACTGCACGACATCGGCATGGACGCCGTGCTGGAGCGGATTCCCGACGGCGGCAACTACTACCTGACGATCGACGCCGACGGCATGGACCCGACCATCATGCCGGCGGTGGCGGGCCCGGCGCCCGGCGGCGTCACCTTCCTCCAGGCCCGCAAGCTGATCCACGGGCTGGTGCGCAAGGGCCGCGTAGTGGGCATGGACATCGTCGAGATCCAGCCCGAGAAAGACCTGAACCAGATTACGTGCATCACGGCGGGCCGGCTGATCCTGAACCTCATCGGCGCCTCCATCCGCGCGGGGCACTACGACAAATGAACGCGCCCGCACCCATCATCGAGATCCGCGGGGTGGACAAGTACTACGGCGCCCACCACGTGCTCAAGCAATGCTCGACCCGCGTCGACAAGGGCGAGATCGTGGTGGTCTGCGGGCCGTCGGGCTCCGGCAAGTCCACGCTCATCAAGACCGTCAACGCGCTGGAGCCCATCCAGGGCGGCGACATCCTGATCGACGGCGCCTCCGTAACGGCAGCCACCGACCTGCCCAAGCTGCGCACCAAGGTCGGCATGGTGTTCCAGCACTTCGAGCTGTTCCCCCATCTGGACATCCTGCGCAACCTGACGCTGGCGCAGCAGATCGTGCTGGGACGGGATGTCGGCACCGCGCGCGGCAAGGCCGGCGCGCTGCTGGAGCGCGTCGGGCTGTCGGCACATGCGGGCAAGCATCCGGGGCAGCTATCGGGCGGTCAGCAGCAGCGCGTGGCCATCGCCCGCGCGCTGTCGATGGACCCGATGGCCATGCTGTTCGACGAGCCGACCTCCGCGCTCGACCCCGAAATGGTCAATGAGGTGCTGGACGTCATGGTGGAACTGGCCGAAGAAGGCATGACCATGATGGTCGTGACGCACGAGATGGGTTTCGCGCGCCGCGTGGCGAACCGCGTGGTCTTCATGGAGGACGGCGCCATCATCGAGGACAGCCCCACCGACCGCTTCTTCCGCGACGCCGCCAGCCCGCAGGCCCGCCGCTTCCTTTCCAAGATTCTTCCCCATTGACGCCCGGGCGGGCGACCGCCCGGCCCCCCACCCATCAGGATCCAGACATGGCCCACACCCGCATCCGCAAATTCAATACGCGCGAAACCTATCCCGAACAACGGCTGGACAACGACCTGTGCCAGGCCGTGGTCGCCGGCAACACGGTATTCCTGCGCGGCCAGATCGGCCAGGATCTGGATACCCGGGAATCGGTAGGCGTGGGCGACGTCGCCGCCCAGGCCGAAAAAGCCATGGCCAACGTGGCGATGCTGCTTGAGGAATGCGGCAGCGAGCTCTCCCACATCTGCAAGCTCACCGTCTATCTGATCGACGTGCGCTACCGTGAAGAGGTCTACAACGTCGTGGGCCGCTGGCTCAAGGGCGTATTCCCTGTTTCCACCGGCATCATCGTTTCGGCGCTGGCCCGGCCGGAATGGCTGGTCGAAATCGACGTCACCGCCGTCATTCCGGGCTGAGGATCGCGCCATGCCGACTCCCTCCGAGGCGCTGCTGGCGCGGCTGGTCGCCTTCGACACGGTGACGCTCACGCCCAACCTGGCGCTGATCGAAGCCGTGCGCGACCTGCTGGCCGCGCACGGCATCGCTTCCACCCTGGTGCGCAGCGACGACGGCACGCGCGCCAATCTGTATGCCTCGGTCGGCCCGGCGGGCGTGCCCGGCGTGCTGCTGTCGGGGCACACGGACGTGGTGCCCGCGGCCGGGCAGGCCTGGACCCTGCCGCCCTTCGCGCTGACGGCGCGCGACGGCCTGCTGTACGGCCGGGGCACGGCCGACATGAAGGGCTTCGTGGCCTGCGCGGTCAACGCCATGGTGCAGGCCAGCGGGCGGACGCTGCGCCGGCCGCTCCAGCTGGCGCTGTCCTATGACGAGGAAATCGGCTGCGTCGGCGTGCGCCGGCTGCTGGAGGTCATGGAAATGGCGCCCGGCCGGCCCGCGTTGTGCATCGTCGGCGAGCCCACGTCCATGCGCATCGCCACCGGCCACAAGGGAAAAGCGGCCCTGCGCGCCCTCTGCCTGGGGCTCGAGGGCCATTCCGCGCTGGCGCCGCGGGCGCTGAACGCCATCCACCTGGCCTGCGACCTGGTCGGCGCCATGCGCGCGCTGCAAGATGACCTACGGGCCCGCGGCGCGCGCGACTCCGCCTACGAGGTGCCCTACGCCACGGTCCACGCCGGCTGCATCCACGGCGGCCGCGCGCTGAACATCGTGCCCAACGAATGCGTGGTCGATTTCGAGATCCGCCACCTGGCGCAGGACGATCCGGCCGTCCTGCTGGCTCCGCTGCGCCAGGCCGCCGACGACATCCGCAAGCAGGCCCGCCTGCATGCGCCCGCCGCGGACATCCGGATCGAAGAGGTCAACGCCTACCCGGGCCTGGACACGCCCCTCGCCAGCGAGGCGGTGCGTTTCGTCGAATCCCTGCTGCCGGCCGGCGCCGCCAAGACCAAGGTCGCCTTCGGCACCGAGGGCGGGCTGTTCACCCGTCACCTGGACGTTCCCGTGGTCGTGTGCGGCCCGGGCTCGATCGTGCAGGCCCACAAGCCGGACGAATACATCTCCCGCGCGCAACTGGCCGAGTGCGATGCCTTCATGCAAAGGCTGGTGGCGGCGCTGTAGCCGGGCCATGCTAGGCTTGCCGGTCGATTCACGACACGACCGGCAGCCATGGGCATCGATATCGACCGCAACGACACAGGCCGCGCGGCGGCCAGGACCGCCGCGCCCGGCAAGGACGGCGCATGAGCCCGGCCATCCGCATCGGACCGCTGGTTTTTCCCACCGAACTCGCGGTGCTGGCCGCGGCCGCCCTGGCCGGGCTGCTGGCGGCGCGCCTTTTCGGCCGCGCACGCTCCGCCGAACTCGGCACGGTGCTCTGGCGGGCCCTGATCATCGGCCTGGCCGTGGCGCGCCTTGCCTTCGTCTGGCAATACCGCGAACACTATCAGCCCAACCTGCTGCGGATCCTGGACCTGCGCGACGGCGGCTGGACCGGCATGGCCGGCCTGGGCGCGGCCTGGGCCTATGCGCTGCTGGCGGCGATCCGCCGCAAGGCGCCGCGGCCCGCGCTGCTTGGCGCGCTTGCGCTGGCCAGCGCCGTCTGGATCGGCGGCGGCCGCTGGCTGGCGCCCGCGCCCGAGGCGCGGCCTGAACTGGCCGCCCTGGCCCTGCAGCAGCTGGATGGCTCGCCCGCCACCCTTGCCGCGTTCCAGGGCAAGCCCACGGTGATCAATCTATGGGCGAGCTGGTGCCCGCCCTGCCGGCGCGAAATGCCCGCGTTCGCCGCGGCGCAGGCGGCGCATCCCGACGTGAACTTCGTCTTCCTGAACCAGGCCGAATCGCCGGAGGACATCGCGCGCTTCCTGCAGCGGCATGCGCCGACGCTGCGCAACGTGCTGGTCGACCCCGCTGGCGAGGCGTCGCGCGCGATGAGCAATCGCGGCCTGCCCGCCACGCTGTTCCTGGACCCGCAGGGACGCCTGACCGGCCTACGGGTCGGCGAGCTGTCCACGGCCTCGCTGGCCCAGCGCCTGGAAGCGATCCGCACGCCCGGCGCCGGCAGGTAGCCGGCCCGGGCCTGCCGGCGTTACCCCATCGCGGCCAGCATCAGGTCCAGGTTCTGCACGGCCGCGCCGGACGCTCCCTTGCCCAGGTTGTCGAACACGGCCGTCAGCAGGACCTGGCCATATTGCGCATTGCCGTATACCGCGAGGCGCAGATCGTTGGTGCCGTTCAAGGCCTGCGGATCCAGGTGCGTGTGCCCCGCCGCGTCCTCGGGCGCCACCACCTGCACGTGCGCCGCGCCGGCATAGTGCCGATGCAGGCATTCATGCAGGCGCTGGCCGTCCACGCCCGCCGGCAGCAGGCGCAATTGCAGCGGCACGGTCAGGACGATGCCCTGGCGGAAGGCGCCGTACGCGGGCACGAAGACCGGCCGCGCCGTCAGGCCGGCGTGCCGTTCGATTTCCGGCGTGTGCTTGTGCGCCAGGCCCAGCCCATAAAGCTGGAACGCCGGCCCCTGCGGTCCGCCGGGCCCTTCGTAGGCGTCCACGCTGGCGCGCCCACCGCCCGAATAGCCCGATACCGCATGCACCGCCACCGGGTAATCGGCCGGCACCAGGCCTGCCCGGACCAGCGGGCCCAGCAGCGCGATGGCGCCGGTGGGATAGCAGCCCGGGTTGCTCACGCGCAGGGCCTGCGCAATCAGCCGGCCCTGGTCCGCATTCATTTCGGGAAAGCCGTACACCCATCCCGCGTCCGTGCGATGCGCCGAACTGGCGTCGATCACGCGGACCGCCGGATTCACGATGGAAGCCGCCGCCTGGCGCGCCGGCTCGTCGGGCAGGCACAGGATCGCCACGTCGCAGGCGTTGATGGCCTCGGCGCGGCGCTGCGGGTTCTTGCGTTCGGCCTCGGGCAGCGTCACCAGCTGCAAGTCGGCTCGCCCGTGCAGGCGTTCATGGATCTGCAGGCCCGTGGTGCCCTGGTCGCCGTCGATGAAAACAAGAGGTTTGGTCATGGCGCGATCTTCCTGGATCAGAGAGGTGTGCGGATGGCAGACGCCATCATCGATCGATACGCGACATAACAAAAGTCGAATATCATGATCGTTCAATTCAGTTCTACTGAACGATCGATCGAGACCCCATGCGTGAAATCAGCCTGGACCGCCTCCGTACCCTCGTCGCCATCGCGGACCTGGGCTCCTTCGCCGAGGCCGCCCGAGTCCTGCACCTGGCCCCGCCCACCGTCAGCCTGCACGTGGCTGACCTGGAGGAACGCATCGGCGCGCCGCTCCTCACCCGCAAGCGCGGCCAGATCCGCGCCACGCCCATCGGTGAAACGCTGCTCGAGCGCGCGCGCCGCCTGCTGGCCGAGGCCGACCAGGCGCTCGATGACGTGCAACGCCAGGTACAGGGCCTGGCCGGACGCGTGCGGCTGGGCGCCTCGACCGGCGCCATCGCCCATCTGCTGCCGCAGGCCTTGGAAACACTGGGACGCCACCATCCCGGCATCGACGTGCAGGTCGCCGTGCTGACGTCGCAGGAAACCCTGCTGCGCCTGGCCGACGGATCCCTGGACGTGGGGCTGGTGGCGCTGCCGCAGCCGCCCCTGAACGGCCTGGTGCTGCGGCCGTGGCGGCGCGACCCGGTCATGGCCTTCCTGCCCGCCAGCTGGCGCGCGCCCGCGCGCATCGCCCCGGCCTGGCTGGCCGAGCGGCCCCTGATCCTGAACGATGCCAGCACGCGGCTGTCGCGCCTGACGGCCGAATGGTTCGCCGCCGCCGGCCTGAATCCGCGCCCGCGCATCCAGCTGAACTACAACGACGCGATCAAAAGCCTGGTGGCCGCGGACTACGGCGCCACGCTGCTGCCGCACGAAGCCACGGCGCCTCAGCCCGATCCGCGCATCATCATGCGCCCGCTGCGGCCCGCGTTATGGCGTCCGCTGGGGATCGCGCATCGCGCCGGACAGGTCGAGCGGGCCACGCAGCATGTGCTGGACGTGCTGTGGCAATTGCGCGCGGCCAATCCGCGCGATCCGGGCGTGGGCGGGCAGCCCGAGGCTTCCGGACGTCAGGCGCCCGAAGGCGGCGGCCGGCGGAAATAGGCGGTGCGCTGGCTTTCTTCGCGCAGCCGGCGGGCGCGCGACCGGAACAGGTCCTTACGTCCGACGATGCCCACCAGCCTGCCGCTCTCCCGGTCCAGAATGGGCACCCGGCCCGCGCCCGACAACGCCATGCGGTCCGCGATCTGGCTGGCCAGTTCCTCGGGATAGCCGTAGACCAGATCGCGGCCTTCCAAGGCATCGGCCAGGGTCCGCTCATGCTGGCTGCCGTCCAGCGCCCAGGCCAGCGTGTCCGCGCGGGTCACTTCGCCCATCACCTGTCCCTGGTCGTCCAGCACCGGATAGCTCGTGTGGACCGGTTGCGCGGTCGTGAAATGCTCGATCGCCTGCCCCACCGTCCAGCCTTGCGGCAAGGTTTGCACCGGCACGGTCATCACGTCGCGCACACGCAGCAGGTCGAACGGGTCCACCCGGTACTCGCGGCTGATGTGATGGCCGCGCCGGGCGATCTTCTCGGTCAGGATGGAACGCTTGAGCAGCAGGACCGTCACGCCGTACGCGAACACGCAGGCAGCCAGCACCGGCAGAAGCGCACCGACGTCGCCGGTCAACTCCACCGCGAACAGCGTTGCGGTGAGCGGCGCCCGCATGGTGCCGCCCATCATGGCGGCCATGCCCAGCAGCGCCCAGAAACCGGCATCCGCCTGCGGCAGCAACGGGGTCGCCAGGGCGCCCAGCGCGCCGCCGAAAATGAGCAACGGCGCCAGCACCCCGCCGGAGGTTCCCGATCCCAGCGCGATCGACCAGATCAACACCTTGACGACCAGCAGCAGCAACACGGCCTGGAATGCCAGGTCGCCCGCCAGCAGGTGGCGGATATTGTCGTAGCCCACGCCCAGCGCGGCCGGGTCGATCAGGCCGCCGATACCGATCGCCAGGCCGCCGAAGGCCGGCCACCACATCCAGTGCAGGGGCAGTTTCTCGAACAGATCCTCGGCGGCATACACGAGCGACGTCAGCACGCCCGATCCCAGCCCCGCAATCACGCCAACGGCGGCGCAGGCCAGCAGGTGCGCGGGGGTGAACGCCAGCGCGCCCGAGTAGGCGAAGATCGGCCCGGCATCCAGGATGTAGGCGCGCGCCGCCGCGGCCACGAGGGCGGCCATCGCCACCGGCAGGAAGCTGCGCGGCTTCCATTCGAACAGCAGCAGTTCCACCGCCAGCAGCACCGCCGCCAGCGGCGTGGAGAAGATCGCCGTCATGCCCGCGGCGGCGCCCGCCACCAGCAGGGTCTTGCGCTCGCCGTCGTCCAGGTGAATTGTCTGGGCCAGCAATGAACCGATCGCGCCGCCGGTCATGATGATGGGGCCCTCCGCGCCGAACGGGCCGCCGGTGCCGATCGACACGGCCGACGACACCGGCTTCAGCACCGCCACCTTGGGCTGGATGCGGCTCTTGCCGATCAGAATGGCTTCCATGGCTTCCGGAATGCCATGGCCGCGGATCTTCTCCGAACCGTAACGGGCCATCAGGCCGATGATGAGGCAGCCGACGACGGGAATGGCGACGGACGCAAGCCCGAGCTGCCCCGTGGTGATGGGCTGGTCGACGAAGGAGAATTGGCCGTGATAGGCCAGGTTGGTGCACAGCGCGATCAGGCGCAGCAGCACCCAGGCGGCCACGACGCTGGCCAGGCCAACGGGGATGGCCAGTCCCATGAGCAGGACGACACGCTTGTCGGTAGTGAAATCGCCCAGGCGCAGCGCGCCCCGGGCAGCAGAAGAAGTGGGTGGCATGTTTGGAAAACGGGGAGATATCCGCAGGAATTTGCGGTGCATCAATATATCGTAGCACGACATATATTAGAATCGACCGGGTGAGACAACCCCCATCCCCTACGAGCCTCTCTGCCGCGGACTACGAACTGCTGGCCGATTTCCGCTACGCGCTGCGCCGTTTCGCGGTTTTCAGCGAAGGCGCCGCGGCCAGCCTGGATCTGATGCCGCAACAGCATCAGGCACTGCTGGCGATCAAGGGCACCCGCCAGGGCGCGCCCGGCCGCCGCGGGCTGTACGTGGGCGAAATCGCCGAGCGCCTGTTGATCCGTCCGCACACCGCCGCCGAACTGGTCGGCAGGCTGGCGCGCCTGGACCTGGTCAGCCGCGAGCCCGACCCCGAAGATGGGCGGCGCGTGGAAGTGGTGCTCACCCCGAAGGCCGAGCGCGTGCTGGAAGACCTGTCGGCCTCGCATCTGGAAGAATTGCGCGCCATGCGTCCCCTGCTGACCCGCCTGCTGGGGCGGATCGGTGAGGAACCCTCCCGCTCCTGACTGCAGCGGGCGGCATAAGCTTATGCTGCACCGCAACGCTTCACATGCTAAATTATCGCCCCGCGACATAATTGAAGTCGCGAGGAGATCGTTTTGGGTGTTGCAATCAAGCGCTGGCTGGGCTCGTTCGCGCCAGCGCCGGTGGGCGTCAATGGACGCGAAAAGCTGTTTGGCGCGCTGGGCGCGCTGCTCGGGCTGTTCTGCACGGAATGGGTGGGCCGGCACGCGCTGGGCGACGCCAGCCCCTGGTTCATCGCCCCGATGGGCGCCTCGGCCGTGCTGCTGTTCGCCGCGCCCGCCAGTCCGCTGGCCCAGCCGTGGTCCCTCATGGCCGGCAACCTCATCTCCGCCCTCATCGGCGTGTTCTGCGCCCAGTTCATTGCGCTGCCCGGCGTGGCAGCGGCCGCGGCGGTGGCCCTGTCCATCGGCGCCATGTTCTCATTGCGCTGCCTGCACCCGCCCAGCGGCGCGGTGGCGCTGACCGCCGTGCTGGGCGGGCCGTCCGTCGCCAGCCTGGGCTACGGCTTCGCCCTGTGGCCGGTGGCCCTGAATTCCCTCATCCTGCTGTGCATCGCCGTGGTTTTCAACGGCGCGCTCAAGCGCAACTATCCGCGCCGCCATGCCGACACGGCCGGCGGCCACAACACCCGCGATCTGGCTCCCAGCGCCCGGCTGGGCTTCAGCCTCACCGACCTGGACGAGGCGCTGAACCAGCGTGGCGAGCTGCTGGACATCAGCAAGGAAGACCTGGAAGAGATCGTGCTGGCGGCCGAACTGCGCGCCAGCGTACGCCGCTTCGGCGACATACATTGCGCGGACATCATGTCGCGCGACGTGGTTACCGTGCGCGCCCACGATCCGCTGGATTACGCGGTGCGCCTGTTCGACAAGCACCGTCTGCAGGCGCTGCCCGTGCTGGACGACATGGGGCGCTACGCGGGCATGATCGCCCAAGGCGACGTGCTGGCGCGCCGCAACCGCCTGGCCACAGTGGCCACGGATGCCACGGGCGTGCCGGACCTGCTCGTGGCCGACTGCATGCGCAGCGAGGTGCCCTTCGCCACGCCCGGCCTGCCCGTCATCGAACTGGCGCGGCCCATGTCCGACAGCCTGCACTGCGTACCGGTGCTGGATGAATCGCGCGGCCTGGTGGGCCTGGTGACGCAATCGGACCTGGTCGCCGCGCTGTACCAGATCGCCGTGTCGGCCAGTTCCCAGGCGGACGACCCCGGCTCCCAGAAACTGGCAGCCTGACCGCCCGCCCTCCGTAGCCTTACGGATTCCTGCGGGCGCCGGTCGCGAGGCATAATTTCAGGCGTGAATCCCCTGCCTCGCTCAAGCGCCCTTCTTTGCTGGCTGGTCCTGTTCTGCCTTGGCGCCTTCTGGATCGGCCGCCAGGAATACGTGGACCAGCACGAACGCTTCCTGCAGAGCACCAGCGTGGCGCAGCGCATGCTGAGCCAGAAGACGGTGCAGCACGAAGCCGTCCTGGCCACGCTGGCCGCCCTGTCCCATCCCCCCGCGCCCGAACGCCTGTTCCCCAGCCTGCAACCGGCCTTGCCGCAACTGCTGGGGCTGGGGCACCTGCCGAACGGCGCCTGGAGCGGCAGCGTGGCGGAACCGCCCGGCCTGCCGGAGGCGGTCGAGCGCGCCCGCCAGCTGGGCCGCCCCGTCACCCTGCCCGTGGACGACGCCCGCTACTGGCTGGTGGCGCCCTCCGGCTGGAGCCTGCTGCTGGACGCGCGGCAATTGATACCCGCGGCCGACTTCCCTCCGGGGCTCGCCAATCTGACGCTGTCGGTGGGCGCTTCTCCCTTGCGCCTGCTCGACAAGCAGCCCGGAGACGCCGCGCCGGGCTGGAGCCTGGCGCTGCAGAAGCCGCTGGGCGCGGCCAGCCAGCCCTTCCAGATGCGCAGCGAACGCCGGCTGACGCCGGACACCTGGCCCTGGACGGCATGGGCGGCCTGGGCCCTGGCCAGCGCCCTGCTGGTCGCGGGCGCCGCGGCCTGGCAACGTTCGCGCGCCGAAGCCCGCCGGCAGCAGGAACAGCTGCGGCTGGGCGCCATGGCGCGGCTCAGCACCCTGGGCGAAATGGCGGCCGGCATTGCCCACGAACTCAACCAGCCCCTGACCGCCATCCTGGCGCAAACCCGCGCCGCCGAACGGCTGCTGGACGACGAAGACGAGCGCCCCGCCGTACGCCACGCGCTTCTGGCCAGCGCCGAACAGGCCAAGCGCGCCGCCGACATCATCAACCGCATGCGCGCTCTGGTACAGCCCAGCCCGCCCGCGCGGCGCGAGGCCCTCGACCCGGACGCGCTGGTGGCGTCCCTGCGCTTTCTGCGCGAACCCGAACTCGCCAGGCAAGGCATCCGGCTCGGCTGGCACAACGCCAGCCCCGGCGCCCGCCCGCTGGGCGACCGCGTGGCGCTGGAGCAAATTCTGCACAACCTGGTACAGAACGCCGCCGATGCCCTGGCCGGCGCCGCCGGGCCCCGCCAGATCTCGCTGGAGGGCCGCGCCGACGGCGCGCACTACCTGTTCAGCGTGAGCGACACCGGGCCGGGCATCGCGGCGGACGCGCTGCCGCGCCTGTTCGCCCCGTTCTACACCACTCGGCCCCAAGGCATGGGCCTGGGGCTGGCGCTGTGCGACACGCTGGCCGGGTCCATGGATGGCCGCATCTCGGCGCACAACCTCAGCCCGGCGGGCGCCTGCTTCACGGTCAGCCTGCCCCTTTCAGGCGGCCGGCAGGCCGCCGCGGGAATTTCCCATGCTTGAACAATCCCCGCTGGTCTACCTGGTCGACGACGACGACGCCGTGCGCGACGGCCTGGCGCTGCTGCTGCGCAGCGTGGGTCTGCGCAGCGCGGGTTTCGGCGACCCGCAGGCCTTCCTGGCGCAACTGACGCCCCAGTCCATCGGCTGCGTGGTGCTGGACATCCGCATGCCCGGCATCAGCGGGCTGGACGTACTGGGCCAGCTGGCCGAGCAGTCCGACCTGCCGGTCGTCATGCTGACCGGCCATGCCAACGTCGACCTCTGCCGCCGCGCCTTCAAGGGCGGCGCCATGGAATTCCTGCAAAAGCCGGTGGACGACGACGTCTTCCTGGATGCGGTGCAGGCGGCCGTGCGCACGCATATCGCCAACCGCGAAAAGCTCGCGGTCACGCAGGCGGCGCAAGAACGCCTGGACAAGCTTTCCGGGCGCGAACGCGAGGTGCTGGAGCGGATCGTGCAGGGCCTGAGCAACAAGGAGATCGCGCGCGAGTTCGATCTGTCTCCGCGCACGGTCGAAACCTACCGGGCCAACGTCTTCGCCAAGCTGGAGGCGGAAACGCTGGCCGGCCTGATCCGGGAGTACGCCGGGCTGCTGGACCTGGAAACGCCGGCCTCGCGAGCGCCGCCTCCGTAGCCCTACGGAGCCCCCAGCGTAGCCGACCGAATACCGTCGGCCGTCCGCCCGCTTTAACCTGTCTGCTCCTGTTATCGATCACTGAAAGGACACAGACATGTCGCCCAAACTCCTCGCCTCCGCCGTCCTCTTCGCCTGCGCCGGCGCCGCCAACGCGGCCGTGCTGACCGAAAGCAACCTGTCCATGGCCGATGCGCAGAAACTGGCTACGGCCACCGTCGCCGCCTGCCAGGCCAAGGGCTACAACGTCAGCGCCTCGGTCGTGGACCGCGCCGGCTTGCTCAAGGCCTTCGCCCGCGCCGACAACGCCGGCCCGCACACCATCGAAGCCAGCCGCGCCAAGGCCTTCACCGCCGTGTCCGCCAAGACGCCCACGCTGGCCATGATGGAAAACGCCCAGAAGAACCCGGGCGCGGCCAATCTGACCGACATCCCCGGCTTCCTGTTGCTGGGCGGCGGCGTGCCGATCAAGGCCGGCACCGCCGTCATCGGCGCCATCGGCGTGGCCGGCGCGCCGGGTGGCAACCTGGACGCCCAGTGCGCCGACGCCGTGCTGGAAGAGAACGCCGCGCTGTTCAAGTAAGCCGCGGCCGGATGCCGGGCGGGCGCCATTGCGGCGCCAACGGCATCGCGGTAGGCTTGGACCGCCATGTCCCTGCCGCCGCCCCATCCCCTGCTGGACGCCACGCTACGCGCCGTCGCGCGCCGCTACCGCGTCCCCGCCCTCTGCGACCTTCCCCGACACGGCGCCGCGCCCGCGACGGCGCTGGCCTGCGCCATCGAACGCGCCCGTAAGTCCGTGGCCGGGGGCCACGCGCCCGCGCCTGCGGTCCGGCACGCCTTCCTCGAGGCGCTCGCGCGGCTGATCCGCGACGCCTTGCGCGCCGACGATGGCGATCCGGTCTTCCAGGCCATGCTGCTGCGGCACCGGCTGGCGCCGGTACGCGAATACGCATCGCTGTCCGCCGGCGCCGCCCAAGACCGCCGCGAGATCCTGGCGGCCGCCAACGCGGTTGCGCATCCCGCCAAGGTGGAACGCATGCCCGAGGGCGCCCCGCGCGAGGCCATGGCCCGGCTGCACGCCGCCGGGGCATCGGAATCCTGGACCGCGCTGTCCGACGCCGCGCGCCAGCTTCGCGACCTGCCCACGGCGGCGGACGCCCCGCCTGCCGGGCCCGCCCTGGAGCGGCTGCTCGGCAACCCCGCGCTGACACGCCTGCAACGCCTGGACGTCCTGGAATCGGACGACGGCGTGCGCCGCTACCGCGCGCTCTGGGAACAGCAGGGCCCGCGTCCGGGCAGCGCGACCGCCGCCGCGCAGGGCAGCGCCTCGCGCAAGCGCGGGGCCGCCGTCGAGGCGCTGGCCTTGCATGCGCTGGAAGCCCTGGCGCTGCGGCTCAACGGCGCGGAAGGCAAGGTTGCCTACCGGGCCGTGTCGTCGATGCGCGTGCCGCCCTCCATTCCCGCCAGCGCCGAGCGCGCCAAGAGCGAATGGGACGCGGCCCTGCTGCGCCACGCGGACAGCGGCGGCGCGGCCCCTGCCTGGGACCTGTGCCTCCTGCTCGAAGCCAAGGCATCCGCCGATGCCGCCGGCACGGATTTCCCGCGCCTGCTGCGCGGCCTGCGCCTGCTGGCCCACGCCAATGCCCGGGACACCTATACGTTCAGCACCCGGCAAGGCGCCTTCCCCTTGCGCGGCTTGTCGCTGCACGCGCTGCCCACCGGCGGCGACGCCCTGGAAAAGTCTGTGCTCTATTTCTGCGACGCCCCGGCCGAAGCGATGCCGCGCCTGCTCGGCGCCGCCAGCCGGATGCAATTGCTGTCTTCGCAGGCCAGCCTGGAATTCGCCAACAGGCTGGCGCAAGGGCAGGACGCGGGCCTCGACGCGCTGGCGCCGGTCTGGCATCAGTTGCTGGAATCGCCGCAATGGTCGGGCGTGCTCCAACAGTATCCGATGCTGCGCCAGGCACGCGGACTGATGGTGCATGCGGATGACCTGATGGCCGCCATCGATGGCGCGGCCGGCCTGCAATGCCATGGATTCCCGCCGTTGTCATGACGCCTCGCCAACTCCGCTATTTCCTGGAAATCGCCCAAAGCGGCAGCCTGTCGCTCGCCTCCCAGGCGTTGCGCGTCGCGCAACCCGCGCTCAGCCAGCACGTGGCTGCGCTGGAAACGGAACTGGGCGTGCCCCTGTTCGACCGGCACAACAAGGGCGTATCGCTCACCGCGGACGGCAAGCGTCTCCAGCAGCGCGCCGCCTCGATCCTCGAACAACTGGACCGGCTCAAGTCCGACGTGCTGGGCCCCGCGGGCAAACCTCGCGGCACCGTGCGCCTGTGCCTGGCGCGCTCGCTCGCGCAAGTGCTCGCGGCCGCGCTGTACCGCCATATCGAGCGCGAGTATCCGGATTTGCGCTTGCTGCTGTCGTCGGCCCTATCCAGCGAAATGCGAACGGCGCTGGAAACCCGGCAAACCGATATCGCATTGATGCCCAATGCGTTCGAGCTGCCGGGCCTGCGCATCCGTCCCGTCTACGAAGAAGGCTTTTCGCTCTTCGGACACGACAAGCGCTTCGGCAAGCCTGGCAAGACGATCGCCTTCTCCGCGATCGGGTCCCGGCCCCTGGTCGCGCCCGACCGCGACCATGACTTGCGCCGCTTGATCGAACGCACGGCAGTGGACCTGAACTGTCCATTGAACGTGAAGTATGAGATCAACGATCCCGAACTGAGCTTTGCCCTGGTGCGCGACGGGCTGGCGTTCGCCGTGCTGCCCGACAGCGCCGGCCCCGAGCTGGCCCGTGGCAATGCGTCCATGGGCGCCCGCCGGCTGGTGCGGCCGGCGATCACCCGCACGCAATCCATCGTAAGCGCGGCCGGCGGCCCGCCGGGCGGCGCCGTCGCGGCCGTTGAAGGTGCGATCGAAACGGTGCTCCGGGAAATGGTCGAAGCAGGTATCTTGCGCGGCACGCTGATCGCGGAGCGCCGAAATATATAGAAAATCTTATACATATCAAAGATAAATAATATTTGTCTACTGAATCCGCCGCCGCGTACGCTTGCGGAAAAACGGCGCTGGACGCCAATGACGGAGACAGAGACATGGATATGCAACGCAGGCGGCTGCTTGGCGCCGCCGCGGCCGCTTTCGGCGCCCTCGCCTGTACGGGCCTGCCCGCGCGCCTGGCGCGCGCCAGCAGTCCGATACGGATGCTGGTCGGTTTCGCGCCCGGCGGCGCGGCGGACGTCGCGGCGCGGGCGCTGGCCGAGGCTGTCCGGGCCGCGGGCTACACCGTTATTGTGGAGAACAAGGTCGGCGCCGGCGGCCGCATCGCCACCGATGCGTTGCTCGCGGCCGCAAGCGACGGCAACACGCTGCTGTTCACCCCCTCGACCAATCTGACGCTCTACCCCCATCTCTACAAAGACCTGCGCTATTCGCTGCCGGATTTCTCGCCGCTAGGCACCGCGTGCGAATTCGATTTCGGTTTTGCGGTCGGCGCGTCCAGCCCGGCCCTGACGCTCCCGGACTTCCTGGCCATGGCGCGGTCCGACACCCGCGTGGCAGCCTATGGCACGCCAGGAACGGGAACCATCATGCATTTCCAGGGCGCCATGCTGGCCCGGGCCTCCGGCGTGCATCTGACGCACATCCCCTACAAGGGCGGCTCGCTCGCGCTGACGGATACCATGGGCGGCGTCCTGCCCCTGCTGGTAACGACGCTGCCCAACCTCATCCCCATGCACAAGAGCGGCAAGATCCGCATCCTGGCCACCACGGGTCGGTCGGCCTCTCCGGAACTGCCCGGCGTACCGACCCTGGGCTCGCTGGGCTTCCCGGAATTGACAATGGCCGAGTACTTCATGGTACTGGCCCGCGCCGGCACCGACGCCGCCCGGATTGCGGCGCTGAGCCGGGCCCTGGCGGACGCCACGCAGGCGCCCGCTTTCCGCCAAACGATGCGGCAACTCTACTTCGCCCCCGGCACTTCGGCGCCCATGGCGCTGGGCGACCGGCTCCGGCAGGACGACGCCTTCTGGGCCAGCCAGGTCAAGAACAGCGGCTATACGCCCGACACCTGAACCACACCGCGTCTCCACGCAAGGATGCACCATGCAAGGCAAGAACGTCATCGTCATCATGTCCGACGAACATAACCCCGCATACATGGGCTGTTCCGGGCATCCCTTTATCAAGACGCCTCATCTCGATGCGCTCGCCGCGCGAGGCGCGCGCTTTCCGCATGCCTACACGCCCAGCCCGATCTGCGTCCCGGCGCGCGCCGCATTCGCGACCGGCATGCGGGTGCATCAGACGCGCCACTGGGACAACGCCATGCCCTATGTGGGCGACCCGCGCGGCTGGGGACACGTACTGCAGGCGCAAGGCATTACGGTCGAAAGCATCGGCAAGCTGCACTACCGCAGCGAGGAGGATCCGGCAGGCTTCGACGCGGAACATATCCCTATGCACGTCGTGGGCGGGCACGGCATGGTCTGGGCCTCGATCCGCGATCCCTACCTGCCGGCGCAGGGCCGCAAGCGCATGCTCGGCGAACGCATCGGCATGGGTGAGTCGCCTTATACGGCGTACGACCGGGAAGTCACCGGCCGGGCGGTGGACTGGCTGCGCAAGGCGGCCGCCACGGACAGGCCTTTCGTGCTCTATGTCGGTCTCGTCGCGCCCCACTTCCCTTTGATCGCGCCGAAGGAATTCTTCGATCTCTACGAGGCGCGGCAGATCCCGCAGGCGAAACTGCACCCGAAAGCGGGTTACCAGCGCCATCCGTGGGTGCAGGCCTATGCCGAATTCGAACGCAGCGAAGAGACGTTCAAGGATGAAAACGAACGTGTCGACGCCTTCCTTGCCTACTATGGCCTCTGCAGTTTCCTCGACAGCAACGTCGGCCGCATCGTGTCGGAACTCGAAACGCTCGGCTTGGCCCGCTCGACCCATCTGATCTACACGTCCGATCATGGCGACAACGTCGGCGCGCGCGGGCTGTGGGGAAAATCCACCCTGTACCAGGAAAGCGTGGGGATTCCCATGATCGTCGCGGGGCCGGACATCGAGCCCGGCGTATGCGAAACGGCGGTGGACCTGTTGGACCTGTATCCCACCATTCTGCAAGGCGCGGGGATCGATCCCGGGCCGCACCTGGAAACCCGGCCCGGCCGGTCGCTGTTCGAGATCGCGGCCCTGCCGGCCGAGGAGCGGCCGATTCTCAGCGAATACCACGCAGCCGGGAGCAACACCGCCGGCTTCATGCTGCGCAAGGGGCCCTGGAAGTACCACCATTACGTGCGGTTCGAACCCGAGCTCTTCAATCTGGCCAACGACCCGCAAGAACAGCATGACCTGGCCGGCGATCCGGACTATTCGGCCGTGCTGGCCGGCATGAAGGCGGCGTTGTACGCCATCTGCGATCCCGAGCAGGTCGATCGCCAGGCCAAGGCCGACCAGGCCGCGCTGGTCGAACGCATGGGCGGCCTGGAGGCGGCGTCGCGGCTGGGCGCCAGCGGCGCGACGCCCGCTCCGTCGGTATGAAGCGCTAGGCCTGGGCGATCAGCCGGATATCCTCGCTGCCGTCGCGCTCCAGCTGCGCGACCAGCCCCAGCTCCCAGTCGAGGTATTCGCGAAAGCCCTGGTCGCGGGCCGCGAGGTCGTCGAACAGATACGGGCTGATGCTCTGGTCGTCGTCTCCCGTGAGCACGCCCGCCGCGCCAGCCGCAAGCGCCAGCCCTTGCGCCGCCCAGGCGCGCGTGCCGCCCACCAGGTAGCGCACGGGGCGTTTGGTCTGCCAGGCCAGTTCGGCGGCTACCGCGGCCGCCAGCACGCCGTCGGACGAGGTCAGCACGATCGGGCTCGCGGCGTCCTCGGGCAGAAATTCGGCAAGGCGGTCCGGCGCCGCGAAACGCGCGCCGGGCACGTGGCCGCGCACATAGGCAACCCGGGACTCCACGTCGAAGAGCGCCACCTTCTGCGCCTGCAGCGCAGTCCGCAGCGAGTCGGCGCGCAACCCCGTCGCCTCGGGGCGGTGGCGTAGCACGCGGCGGGGTTCGGCGCCGCTATGCCGGGGCGCCAGCGCCGGGGGCTGGTACAGATAGACCTCGACCGCGCCCAGCTGCGCCAGCCACGCGCCGGTCGTCAGCGCGCGCACGCCGTCCCAATCGGCCAGCACCACGCGAGCGCGGCGCGTCGCCAGGTATTCGTCAGTGGCCTGCACCAGTTGCCCGCCGGGCGCCCAGCGCCAGCCTTCCAGGTGGCCGGTCTCGTACTCCTCCCGGGTGCGCACATCGAACTTGTAGAGCGTGCGCTCGCCCTGCTCGGCCTCAAAGGCCTGCAGCGCGCCGGCGTCGATGTGGCCGATGCCGGCGCGCTGCGCCACGTTCCGCGCCTGCGCGCGCGCGGCGGCCAGGGACTGCGCGCCGGGTTCCGGCAACGCCGCGTGCCGCCCGTAGGCCAGTTCACGCCCGGACAACAGCCACTCCATGGTGCCATTGCGCAGCGAGGCGACCCGGTTGGGAATGCCGGCGTCGATCAGCGTCTGCGCGCCGACGATGCTGCGCGTGCGTCCCGCGCAGTTCACCACGACGAACGTCTTGGGGTCCGGCGCCAGCTCGCGGATGCGGTAGACCAGCTCCGCGCCCGGAAGGCTGTGCGAGAACGGCAAGGTGAAATTGTGGAATTCCTCGGGCGTCCGGCTGTCGACGACCACGATGTCGTCGCCGCGCGCCACGCGTTCGTGCAGCTCGTCCACGCCGATCCACGGGGTGTGCTTTTCATGCTCGATGACTTCGCCGAACGCCTTGCTCGGCACATTGGTGCCCGCAAACAGTTCGCGGCCTTCCCGCTCCCAGCCGTCGGTGCCGCCCGCCAGCACCGCGATGTCCGTCCATCCCAGGCGCGCGAGCTTGGCCGCGGCCTGGTGCGCTTGCGTCTCGTCATCGTCCACCAACACGATGCGGGTGGAACGGCGCGGCACCAGGCGGTCGGCAAGCAGTTCCAGGCGCCACAACGGCGCGGGCGCGGCATGCAGCAGATGGCGGCGCGCATAACGGCCGCTCTCGCGCACGTCCAGCACGGCGATCTCGGCGTCGCCCCGCAGCTCGTCCTGCAAGGCCTGCGGCGAGATGCGGGCGTGGTAGATCGCCGCGGGCGGCGCGAACGTCCGGTACGAGCCGCCCTCCTTGCTTTCGAACACCACGCGCCCGGACAGACGGTCCAGCGCCAGCCCATAGAAGTGCAGGTGCGCGCCCGGCTCGTCGCCCACGAGTTCGATCGTGTGGACCTCCTCCGGCCCCAGGACGATGGATTGGCCCGGGCCGACGTCCACGCGCCGCTCGGGCGCCAGCGTATCGCGAACGGGGTCCGCGCTCTTCTTGCGCGCATACACCTCGTTGCGTTCCAGGCCCGACACGCCCGCGATGATGGCCCAGGTCGTGTGGTCGTGCGGCGGCTGGGCCTTGCCCGGCGCCCCGAGCGACAGGTAGAGCGCATAGCCGCCGTCGACGTCCTCGGCCAACCTGTAGATCGACGCCGGACGGCCCGGGACCACGCTGAACGCGTCCGGCGGGAACAGATCGCGGCGGCGCCCCAGGGCCTCGAGCTGCAGCGCCACTTGCCGCAGCTGGTCCGGCACGGCGTTCGCAGGGTCGGGCGCCAGCCGCTTCGCCTCGGCGATGAAGGCGCGCACGGCCTGGGCGCGTTCGGTGTGCTTGCTTGTGGCCGCGGCGGCCGCTGGGGAGTGTGTGCTCATGAAGTGACCCGTCATTCCTTGGATGAAGAACGGATCAGGCTACGTCCCGGCGCGCCGCGCCGGCAACGTAGAAATGCGACTATGGATATTCGGCGGCCGCATCGGGGGCCGGCGCTCAGCCCTCGCCCTTCAGTTCGCGCTCGACCAACTCGCGCGTCAGCGTGGGCACGAACAGCTCGATGAAGTGGAAGGCATAGCCGCGCAGCCAGGCGCCGCGCCGGATCGCCAGCCGGGTCAGATTGATCTCGAACAGGTGCCGGGCGTCGATCGCGCACAGGCGCGTGTCGCGCTCGGCGTCCCACGCCACGGCGGCCACGATGCCGACGCCCAGCTCCAGTTCCACATAGGTCTTGATCACGTCCGCGTCCATGGCGGTCATGACGATGTCCGGCGTAATGCCCGCGCGCGCGAAGGCCTCGTCGATGTGCGCCCGCCCCGTGTAGCCGCGCCCGTAGGTGATGATGGGATAACGCGATAGCTGCGACAGGGTGACGCCGTCCTGCTGCCGCTCCAGCGCATGGCCGCGGGGCACGATGATGCTGTGGCTCCAGCGGTAGCACGGCAGGTTGACGAGCCCCGGATAGTCGGCCACGGCTTCCGTCGCCACTCCGATGTCGGCCTCGCCTTCCAGCAGCATCTCCGACACCTGCTTGGGCGACCCCTGATGCAGATGCAGCACCACGTCGGGATAGCGCTGGCGGAACTCCTTGACCACCGGCGGCAAGGCATAGCGCGCCTGCGAATGCGTGGCCGCGATCGACAGCACCCCTGTCCGGCTGTCGGCGTACTCCGCGCCCGCGTGGCGGATGTTGTCGGCGCATTGCAGGATCTGCTCGACCAGCGGCAGGATCAGCTCGCCGGGCGGGGTCAGGCCGATCAGCCGTTTGCCCGAACGCACGAAGATGTCCACGCCCACTTCTTCTTCGAGCTCGCGGATCTGGCGGCTTACGCCGGGCTGCGACGTGTGCAGGCTTTCTGAAACGTCGGTCAGGTTGAAATCCTGCCGCACCGCTTCACGGACGGAACGCAATTGCTGGAAGTTCATTGCGCGCCTCAGCCCATGAAGGCCAGTTGATTGCCGGACGGATCTTTCACGTACATGACGCGAGGCGAGGCCTGCGGCAGCGAACAGACAGGGTGATGGCCCGCTTGCCTCAGGCGCGCGAGGATATCGTCATAGGCGCGCGTCCGGATCGCCAGGTAGTCGGGCCTGACAGCCCGGCTGACCTCGTCGACCGGAGACAGCGACAGGGTCGCCTCGCCCAGTGCGAAGCGCAGGCGCTGGCTGTCCGCGCAATCGACCTCGTCCAGGCCGATGATGAGGTGATAGAACTCGCGCACGGCGTCCAGCCGCTGCGCGAGAAAGGGAAGCTGTACCGATTCGATGGAAAGAGAAGACATGCCCTGCCGCCAACATGGAACCAGGCAAATTCTAGTGCCGGGGGCACAGCGCGGCAAAGAGGATGAAGTTGCTTCTACATAGCCGGAAACCCTAAAGAAAACCGCTCATTTGCATATGCCTCACGCGCTGCGGCGCAAGGCGTCGCGGGTCGCGCCGAACGCGCGCTCCAGGTCCTCGATGAGGTCGAGCGGGCTCTCCAGGCCCACGTGCAGCCGCAGCACGGACTGCCGTTCCTGGCCGCCTTCGCGCCAGTAGCCATGCTCGGCCAGCCGATCGGGCGCGGCCTCCAGCGCCAGGCTCTCGTAGCCGCCCCAGGAGGCGCCGATCGAGAAGTACTGCAGCGCGTCGAGGTAGTGCGACGCGGCCGCCGGATCGGCATGCCTGAGCGCGAACGACACCAGGCCGCTCGCGCCGCTGTAGTCGCGCCGCCACAGCGCATGGCCGGGGTCCTGCTCCAGCGCCGGGTAGTACACGCGCGCCACGTCCGCCTGCCCTTCCAGATACCGGGCGACGGCCAGCGCGTTCTCGTGATGCCGGGCCAGGCGCACGTCCAGCGTGCGCAATCCGCGTAAGGTCAGGTAGGCGTCGTCGGCGCCGACCGCCAATCCCAGGGCGTCGGCCGTGGCGCCCACCTGCCTGGCCAGGTCGGGCCCGTCCACGGTCACCACGCCCATCATCACGTCCGAATGCCCGGCCAGGTACTTGGTCGCAGCCTGGATGGAAATGTGCGCGCCCAATGCCAGCGGCTGGTAGTACAGGCCGCCGCTCCAGGTGTTGTCGGCCGCGACCAGCACGCCGTGGCGCCGTGCCGTGGCCGCCAGCGCGGGCAAGTCCAGCACTTCGTACAAGAGCGAGCTGGGCGACTCCAGGTAGAGCAGGCGCGTGTTCGGGCGGATGCGCGCCTCCAGATCGTCGCGCGCCGCGGAAAAGTACTCCACGGCGATGCCATAGCGCTGCAACAGCGCACGGTCGACCTTGCGCACGGGCGAATAAACGCCGTCGGCCACCAGCGCATGATCGCCCGGCGCCAGCGTCGCCAGCAGCACCAGGACGATCGCCGACAGCCCGGACGGCGCCAGTATGCTGCGATACCCGCCTTCCAGCGACGCCACCGCCTCCTCCAGCGCCTGGTGCGTATCCAGGCCGTGGCGGCCGTAGGTGGCGACACGCTCGCCGCTGGCGCGCTGCCGGGCCAGCGCG
Organism: Achromobacter agilis; assembly: GCF_900496965.1. Classification (GTDB taxonomy): domain Bacteria; phylum Pseudomonadota; class Gammaproteobacteria; order Burkholderiales; family Burkholderiaceae_B; genus Achromobacter; species Achromobacter agilis. Next base: position 96,403 of record NZ_UFQB01000013.1, on the reverse strand, counting down.
GCCTGGGTCGCGGTGTCCGCAAAGCGCACGGTGCTCGTGCGCACGACCGGCACGTTCACCGGACCGGCGCCCTGCTTCAGCTCGGGCGATCCGGCATGCACCAGCCGGGTCTGGATGCGGGCCTGGCGGGCGCTCATGCGCGCACCTCCTGGCCCGGCTTCATCTGCGTGGCGTTGTAGTTCACGATCCGGCCCGACAGCGTTTCCAGCGGCCGGCCGTAAAGATGGAAATGCAGCGTGGGCGTGTCCCCCGTGACATGGATGCTGTGGATGTCGTCGGGCAGGAAGGAAACCGATTGCCCGGGCTGCATCACCACCTCGCGCAGCTGCTCCAGCGTGGCTCGGCCCGCCTGGGATCCGTCGTCGCTGCGGCGGTAAACCCGGTTGAGTTCCTGGCCCGACAGCGCCACGATGCTCGCCCAGGTCGTGTGGTTGTGCGGCAAGGTGGTCTTGCCGGGGTTGATGGAATTCAGGTACAACGCGGGCGCGTCCTGCGCATCGTCCGGGTTCAGCCGGTAACGCGTGGAGGCCCCCGCGCCCAGTCCGCTTGCCGGCGGCGGGAAGTCGGACACCGGAAACAGATCGCGCCGCTGCGCCAGCCGTTCGAGCCGCCCGGTGATGGCGACCAGTTGTTCGCGCGTGACGGCGCCCGCCGCCGGCAGCAGCGCCTGGATATCGGACAGGGCCGCCTGCACCTGCTGGCGGCGTTGGGCGGCGATCTCGGATTCAATGGTCATGAAAGGCTCCTTGGGATTTCACACCGCCAGACGCAGCGGATCGAAGGTCAGATAGGTTTCGATTGGATCGGGCGCCCCCTTGCGCGGGGCCGATGCGCCGGAAGCGCGCTGCAGGAAGGCGCGCGTCCGCTCGCTCGCGGGCGCCCCGAAAAGGCGCGCCGGCGAACCGGATTCGACGATGCGTCCCGCTTCCGTGAAGTACACGGTGTCGCTGACTTCTTCGGCAAAGCGCATTTCGTGCGTGACCAGCATGCAGGTCAGGCCGTCCTGAACCAGGTCGCGGATCACGGTCAGGACTTCTCCGACCATCTCCGGGTCCAGCGCCGACGTCACTTCGTCGAACAGGATGAGTTCGGGCCGCAGCGCCAGCGCGCGCGCAATCGCCACACGCTGCTGCTGCCCGCCGGACAGCTCGCCGGGATAGGCGCTCTCCTTGTGCTCCATGCGCACTTTGGCCAGCAGTTCGCGCGCCCGCGCTTCGGCCCGCGCCCGCGGCTCGCCGCCCACCTTCACCGGCGAGATCACCAGGTTCTGCAGCACGCTCAAGTGCGGAAACAGGTTGTACTGCTGGAACACGAAGCCGACCCGGCGGCGCAATCCGATCAGCTCGGATTCGGTCCGCAGCCCGTCCACCCGCACGCCGCCCACCTCGATCGCGCCCCGTTGCGGGCGCAGCAGGCCGGTGATGCAGCGCAGGATGGTCGACTTGCCCGAGCCGGACGGGCCGATGATCGACACGGCCTGCCCCTGTTTCACCTCCACGTCGATGCCCTTGAGCACCTCCGTCTCGCCGAAAGCCAGGTGCACGTCGCGCAGGCTGACCAAGGGCGTGGGCTGCGGCGCGGCGGTCGCGCAAGAGGCGGCGCGCGCCTCGAAATCAATGATGCTCATGGCGTCGTTCCAGATATCGCGTCCAGCGCGCGATGGGATAGCAATAGGCGAAGAAAAGCGCCAATAGCGTGAAATAGACCAGGATGGTGAAGTCGCTGCGCGCCACGGTGTTGCTGGCCACGGTGGCCGTGTCGACCAGGTCGTGCACGCCCACCAGCGAGGCCAGCGAGGTGCTCATCGTGATGCTCGCGTACAGGTTCATCCACGACGGCAGCATCCGGCGCACGCATTGCGGCAGCACGATCATGCGGAAGATCTGGGCGCGGCGTAACGACAGCGATTGGGCGGCCTCCCATTGCGCGCTGGGGATCGACTGGATCGCCCCGCGGAAAATCTCCGCCACGTTCGCGCTGGCCGGCAAGCCCAGACCGATCACGACCTTGATCCAGTCCGGAAAAGGAACGGTCCACCGCCCCGCGCTCAGCTCGAAGGGAAACACGTACGTCGTGAAATACACCAGCACCAGGATCGGCGCATTGCGGAACAGCAGCACATAGGCCCGGGTCAGGCGCCGCAGCAGCCGCGAAGGCGACAGCGACAGCGCGCCCACCGCCAGGCCGGCGGCCGTGCCCAGCGCCATGGCCAGCACGCTGATCTGGATGTTGACCCCCATCCCGCGCAGCAGCGCGGGCGACCAGTGCCACAGCGCCTGCACGGCGGCCGGCGCGGTGCCGGTGGCCGCCCAGGCGGCGCCCAGCGCCGCCAGCGCCGACAGCAGGATCACCCAGGGGTCGCGCAACAGCCCGAAGGACCGGCCGCGGAGCGATCCGCGGCTTCCGGGATTCAAGGCAAGATCATTGGCCATAGCCGGGCATCCTCAAGCGTTCTTCCAGCCAGCGCCCGCCCACGCCGACCAGCCATGTCAGCAGGCCGAAGTACAGCAGGATCAAAAGCAGCAGTTCCAGCACATTGTCCCGGTGCGACCAGATCATGATGGATTCGTAGGTCACGTCGCCCACGGCGATCGCCGACGCGATCGCCGTCATTTTCACCAGATCCACCAGGTTGTTGACCAGCGCCGGCAGCGCGAAGCGCACCGCCAGCGGCAGCTCCACCTGGAGCAGGATCTGGCCGTGCGAAAGCGCCAGTGAACGCGCCGCCTCCAGCGTCACCCGCGGCACGGCCTGGATGCCCGCGCGCAGGGCCTCCGCATGGAACACGCCCTTGTGCAGCGCCACCACGATCACCACCCAGGCGAAAGGCGTCACGGGATTGCCGCCTCCCAGCTTCTGCGTGATCAGCATGTTCAGCACCAGGAACGCGCAATACAGCTGGACCAGCGTGGGCGTGTTGCGGGTCACTTCGACGAAGGCCTGCAACGGCCTCGCCAACCACGCGCGGCCGCTGGTCAGGCCCGCGGCGATCAGCACCCCGAACAGCAGGCTCACCGGAATGGTCCAGGCGCACAGCTGCAAGGTCACCAGCAAGCCATGGCCGAACGCGGCCAGCTCGCCGGCGTCCAGCACGAAGCTGTAATGGAGACCCAGGGGTTTGAAGAACGCCACCCAGGCCCGCAATGCGGACTCGATCATGCCGCGGCCTCCTGCGCCGGCGCCAGCGCGGTTGCCGCGCGGCCGATGCGTTCGATGGCGGCGTCGATGTCGGCGTCGGATGCGGCGAACGAGAGCCGCAGGTACGGCGACAGCCCGTAAGCCGCGCCGCGGACCACGGCCACGCCCTCGGCCTCCAGCAGCCAGTCCGCCACATCGCCATCGTGTTCCACGGGCCGTCCGTCGGGCCGCCGCGCGCCGATCAGGCCCTCGACGCCGATCCAGGCGAAGAACGAGCCCTGGGGCGCGTGCACGCGCAGCCCAGGGATGCCGGCCAGTCCGTCGGCCACCCGCCGGGCGCGGCGCGCGTAGGCCAGCCGGGCGGTTTCCAGAAACCCTTCCGCCGCGCCCTGCAGGGCCGCAAGCGCGGCGGCCTGGCCCAGCGAACTCGCGCCCGAAGAAACTTGCGACTGCACGGCTTCGAGCGCGTGGATCAGCGGCTGCGGCCCCACGCCCCAACCGATCCGCCAGCCGGTCATGGCATAGGTCTTGGATACGCCGTTGACGGCCAGCGTGCGACCGGCCAGATCCGGCGCCACGGCCAGCAGGTGCGGCGGCGGCTGGTCGAACCAGATCGCTTCGTACATCTCGTCCCATAGCACCAGTACGTGCGGCGCCTCGCGCAGCACCGCGGCCAGCGCCGCCAGTTCGTCCGCGCCATAGACCGCGCCGGACGGATTGGCGGGCGAATTCAGAATCAGCCATTTGGTACGCGCGGTGATCGCCTCGCGCAGCGCCTGAGGCGTCAGCTTGAACCCCTGCCCGGCCTGCGTCCGGACGATGACGGTCTCGCCGCCGTTGATCCGCACGGCGTCGGGGAAAGTCGGCCAGTACGGCGCGGGAACGATGACTTCGTCGCCGTCATCCAGCGTGGCATTGAGCGCCAGGTAGATCACCTGCTTGCCGCCATTGGAGACGATGACGTTGGCCGCGGCGGCCTCCAGGCCGTGGCGGCTGCGATAGCGCTGCGCTACCGCCTGCCGCAGCGCGGCCGTGCCCGCGGTGGGCGTGTACTTGGTCTGGCCGCGCGCCAGCGCCGCGCCGGCGGCGTCCTTGATGGGGGCCGGGGTATCGAAATCCGGTTCGCCCGACGTCAGGACGATGATCGAGCGGCCTTCGGCCGCCAGCCGCGCCGCGCGCGCGCCAGCCGCGGCAATGGGCGACAGCTCGGCGCCGCGCGCGCGGCGCGACAGGACGCGCGGAAACAAGGGTTCAGTCATAGAGGAAGCCTTTGCGGAATGCGTGGGTTGCGGGAATGGCGCTGCCAGCTGTCACGGCTTGGGCTGAGCCTCGGGCGGCGCGCTTTCGAACCTGCCTTCCCGCGCCGCGGCGCTGGCCGCTTTCAGATAGCCGGTCGGCACGCCGAAGCGCTCCGCTTCCTTCACCAACAGGCCGGTCCGGTGCCAATCGCGGATCACGCCATCCACGAAGGCGCGCGTATCGGCTTCCCCGCGGCGCGTCCAGATGACGGTCGGCGACGGAATCAGCTGATCGGAGGTGGCCAATTCGAAATCGCTCCATTGGCCGCCGTTCGGCCCGTGCAGCGTCTCGTACAGGGCCGGCTGGATATGCACCGAGGCATCGCAGCTGCCGCCCTTGAGCGCCAGCAGCGATTCGGGAATATTGCGCAGCCCCTTGACGACGGCGCCGTAGGTCTCCTGCAGCGGCTTGGCGAAATTGCTGCCCTGCGACACGCACGCCACCTTGCCCTTCAGGTCTTCCCAACGCTTGATGCCGCTTTTTCTGGACACCATGGCCGCGCCGCCCACCAGGTTGTACGGGGTGGGCGCATAGCTCAGGATTTCGCTGCGCTCCTGCGTCCACTGGATATTGGCGATCAGCAGATCGACCTTGCCCGCCTGCAGGAACTGCACGCGGGTAGACGCCGTGACCGGCACGGTCTCCAGCGCCACGTTCAGGCGCTTGGCGATATCGGCGCCCAGTTCGGTCTGGAAGCCGCCCACCTTGCCGGTGGCCGGATCCAGCAGGCCGAAAGGCGGGCTGGCGCCATCCACGCCGATGACGATCCGGCCGCGCTGCTTGACCCTGTCCAGCGTGGCGTCGGCCCGCGCGGCCCCGGCCGCCAGCGCCGTCACGCCCGCCAGCGCCAGCGCGATGGCCGATTTAATGCTTGCTTGCTTCATCTGCTTGTTCCGTTCCGGTCCGGGTCGCGCTCAGCTGCCCTGTTTGTATTTCGCGTGCAGCTCTTCGAGCAGCGGCTGCGGCGGCTCGATGCCCAGGCGTTTTTCGGTGGCGATCAGCCAACCGCTGCGATGCCAGTCCTGCACCACCTTGTCCACCGCCGCTATCGTGTCGGCCTCGCCCTTGCGGGTCCAGACGACGGAATTGGCCGGCAGCACTTCAGTGGCGATGGGCGCGTGGTATGCCGCCCATTCGGAGTTATTGCGCAGCAAGGGGTGGATCAGCGTCGAGTCGTGCACGGCAGCCACGCATTGCCCCCCGCGCAGCGCCAGCAGCGAGTCCGACGAGCTCTTGTAGCCTTTCACCTGCGCGCCGTAGTCGACGGACAGCGGACGCGCGAAGCTGCTTCCCTGCGACACGCACACAGGCTTGCCGCGCAGGTCCTCCCACTTGGCGATACCGCTGGTTTTCAGCGTGGCGGCCGCCCCGCCGACGCGGAAGAACGGCGTGGGGGCATAGCCCAGGATCTCGGCCCGCTCCGGGTTCAGCTCCATGGAGGCGATCAGCAGATCCACCTTGCCGGAAATCAGGAACTGCGTGCGCGTCGCGGTCTGGACCTGCACGAGCTCCGCCTTCACGCCCAGCCCCTTGGCCAGTTCACGCGCCAGCTCCGGATTCCAGCCCACCAGCTGCTGTGTGGCGGGGTCGAGCGAGCCGAATATGCCGCCATTGGCCAGGACGCCGATGGTGATCGCGCCGCGCGCTTTGACCTTGTCCAGCGTGGCGTCGGCGTGCGCCGCGCCGGCCGCAAAGGCCAGCGCCAGGGAAATTGCGATCCGGGCCGCGCCCGGTAACTTGCGAATTGCCATATCGTTGCGTCGTGTGCAGTGAACGGACCTCCATGCTGCGGGCCGCGGACCGGCAAGGCAAAGAAGCGTTTCAGATATCAATATGAGACTGCCGCCGCGCTTACTTCAGCTTCACGTCCGCCGACACGATCACTTTCCGATAGGCGGCGATATCGTCGCGCACCGTCTGGTCCACGGCCTCGGGCGAGCTAGCCGCGATGGTGAAACCCAGGTTTTCCAGCTGGGCGGACGTGTCCGGCTCGCGCAGCACCGCCACCACATCCCGATGGATGCGGTCGACGATCGCGCCCGGCGTGGAGGCCGGCACGGAAAAGCCCTGCCAGCTCTCGACCGCGTAATCCGCCAGCCCGGATTCCTGGATGGTGGGCACGTCCGGCAGCGCCTTGGATCGGTATGGCGTGGTGACGGCAAGCGCCACCAGCTTGCCGCTGCGCAATGTGAAAATGCCTGCCTGCGCGCCGTGGCGCGCACTCAGCGGCCGGCGCCGTCCATGCGCAGCAGGCAATCCGGATTCAGCGCGCCGAGCTCCACCGCGCCCATCAGCCCCATATTGCGCCGGACCTCTTCCACGATCAGCGCGATGGCATGATCCACGCCGCGCTGCCCCGCCACCGCCGCCGCATAGTTGAAGGGCCGGCCGACAAAGACGCAGCGCGCGCCCAGCGCCATGGCCTTGAGCACATCGGAACCGCGCCGCACGCCGCTGTCGAGCATTACGTCCAGATCTCTCGCGGCCTCCACGATGGCGGGCAAGGCGAGCAAGGGCGCGATGCTGCCGTCGAGCTGCCTGCCGCCATGGTTGGACACGATCACGCCGTCCATGCCCTGCTCCCGCGCGGTGCGCGCATCATCGGGATGCAGGATGCCCTTGATCACCATGCGCCCCTTCCAGCGCCGCCGGATGGCCGCCACGTGGCGCCAGCCGAGATGCCCCCGGTCGGAGAAATCGCGCAGCACATTGGCGGACAGTATCGGGGCGCCGCGCGTCGCATAGTTGTTTTCGAAATGCGGCATACCGTGGCGCCACAGCGTGCGAAGGAACGTGCCGAACAGCCAGCGCGGATGCGTCAGGCCCTGCCAGGCAAGCGCCGCGCTGGGCCGCAGCGGCGTGGAAAAACCTGCCCGCACATTGTTTTCACGATTGGCCGCGACGGGCGTGTCCACGGTCAGCACCAGGGTCGTCACGCCTGCCGCCGCCACGCGGTCGATCAGCGCGGCGATCTGCGCCTCGTCGCCCGGCAGATACGCCTGGAACCAGGTGCCCGGCGCGGCCTGCATCACTTCTTCCAACCGGATCAGCGACGACCCGCTCATGATGCAGGGCACGCCGGCGGCGGCGGCCGCGCGGGCCAGCACGATATCGCCCCGGTAGCCGGACAAGGCCGAAATGCCCATGGGCGCCACGCCGACCGGCGCGGCATAGTCCGTGCCCAGCACCGAGGTCCGCGTGCTGCGCGGCGAAACGTCGACCAGCACCCTGGGCCGCAAGCCGTACTGCTCGAACGCCTGGCGGTTGGCGCGTTCGGAATGGCCGTCCTCCACCGCGCCCGAAACGTAGGCGTAGATCGGCTTGGGCAAGCGCTTGCGCGCCGCCCGCTCGAAATCATGCAGGTTGAGGATGCGGCGCAGCGGATCGGGCATGTCTGAAGGCTCCGCGCCGGCTGGCCTGCAATCGGCCGCGGCGCTGTTGTCAACGATGATGGCGAAGGACTATAGGCGTGCGCGGACTTTGAATAAAGTGACTTTATCGACAGTGGTTATTACACTTTTATTCGCCCTCTCCACTCGACTCCCCGATGCCCGCATGACGCTCAAGCAACTCGAAGCCTTCTATTGGGCCGCTACCTGCAAGAACTTCGCGATCGCCGCCAACCGGCTGAATATCTCGGTCTCGTCCCTGTCCAAGCGCATCGGCGAACTGGAAGCCTCGATCGGCGCCGACCTGTTCAGCCGCAGCGCGCGCAGCGCCACGCTGACCGCGCTGGGGGAGCAGCTCGTGCCCCATGCGAAAGACCTGCTGCGCAATGCCGACCAGTTCATGCAGCAGGCCAGCAACAACCTTGCCTATTCGGGCCGCTGCCGCTTCGGCGCGGGCGAACTCACGTCGTTGACCTGGATGCCGCAACTGATCGAAACGATCCAGCGCGCCCATCCCGATCTGCTGGTGGAACCTTTCGTGGGCGTCGGCGAACTGGTCGAGCGGGGCCTGGAGGAAGGCGAGCTGGACTTCGCGGTGATCGCGGGGCCGTCCTCGCGCGCTTCGATCGCGTCGCGCCTTATCGGCAGCGCGGAGTTCGAATGGGTGGCCTGCGCCCGCGCCGTGCCGGACCCCGCCGCCCTCACGCCCGCCGATCTGCCGGGCCTGACGCTCATCACGCTTCCGCAGAGTTCGGGCGCCATCCGCGTGCTGGACGACTGGCTGACGGAGCAAGGCGTCTCTCCCGGCCGCAATCAATGCTGCAATAGCTGGGGCGCCATCGCGGGCATGCTGCGGCAGGGGCTGGGCCTGGGATTCCTGCCGTCGGCCTGGGCCCGCATCCTGATCGATCGCGGCGACCTGCAACCCTTGCCTGGTTTCGCCCCCTTGCCTGCGCTGCCCTACACCTTCCAATGGCGGCGCGACGACACGCGCCCGATGCTGGACAGCCTGCGGGCGCTGGCCCAGGCGTCGCTGGACTTCCACGCGCCCACCTGTCTCTTGTGAAACGCGTCCGGCGGCGACTTAATAGTTTCCAAAAAGCGTTTTATTGAATAGAAAATTATTCGCTTTATCTCCTATTTTGCCGCGGGTAGAGTCGCCCCAAAGCAACCCTGGAGACAAGGCACCATGCCGGATTTTGGATTCACCCTGCAAGACTGCCCCGCCGGCCCCGATCGCGAAACCCTGCTCGCCTATCGCGGCCTGGCGGTGGCCAACATCAGCGATGCGATGAGCCGGGGCACGGGCACCTCGGCGCTGCGCCCCATGCACCGCACCCGCCGGATACTGGGCCGCGCCTACACCGTGCGCACCCGCCCCGGCGACAACCTGATGGTGCACAAGGCCATCGACGCCGCGCAGCCCGGCGACGTGATCGTCGTGGACGCGGGCGGCGACATGAGCAACGCGATCATCGGCGAAATCATGGCTGGCTGGGCCGCCAAGCGCGGACTGGCCGGCTTCGTGATCGACGGCGCCATCCGCGACAGCGAAACATTGGCGGCGGGCGACTTCCCCATCTATGCGCGCGGCGTGGCGCACCGCGGCCCCTACAAAGACGGTCCCGGCGCGATCAACGTACCCGTCACGGTGGACGGCATGGTCGTGTTGCCCGGCGACCTGCTGATCGGCGACGCCGACGGCCTGCTGGCGATCCGCCCGCATGAAGCCCCGGCCATCGCCGCGCGGGTACGCGCCATCGCTGAATCCGAAGCGAAGATCCTCCAGGACATCGAGCGCGGCGCGCTGGACCGCGGCTGGGTCGACGCCGCCCTCAAGACCCGGGGCGTGCTGTGAACGGCCCGGCATCCGCAAGCACCGCCCGCCTGTGCCGGCTGGACCTGTGGCTCAATCCCGTGTTCGACCAGATCATCGGCGCAACGCCCGGCGTTGCGCTGTCGGTGCTGCCCGCGCGGGGCGACGATGCCCGCACCCTGGCCGGGCTGCGGACCGCCCATGCCTATCACGTGTCGGCGGCCAAGGACGAGCTGCCCCGGCAATGGTTCGTCACGGCCGAACTGATCGCCCAATGCCCCGATCTCGTATGCGTGTCGTCCGGCGGCGCGGGCTATGACACGATCGACGTGGCCGCTTGCACGGCGGCAGGCATCGCCGTGGTGAACCAGGCCGGCGGCAACGCCGCCTCGGTGGCCGAACACACTTACGCGCTGCTGCTGGCGGTGCAGCGCCGGGTGGTCGAATCGCATCAGCGCCTGCGCCACGACACGGGCTTCAGCCGCGAAGACCTGATGGGCCACGAAATCCATGGCGGCGTCCTTGGCCTGGTGGGCCTGGGCCAGATCGGCACGCGCGTCGCCCGCATCGCGCAAGGCTTTGGTCTGCGCGTGCTGGCGCACGACCCGCTGCTGGACGCGGACACCATCCGCAGCCGCGGCGCCGAGCCCGCCGGCCTGGACGCGCTGCTGGCCGAATCCGATTTCGTGTCCCTGCACTGCCCGTTGGACGCCTCCACGCGCGGCCTGTTCGGCGCCCGCGCCTTCGCCGCCATGAAGCCCGGCGCCGTGTTCATTTCGACCGCGCGCGGGGGCATCCACGATGAAGCCGCCCTGTACGACGCGCTGCGCGGCGGCCACTTGCGCGGCGCGGGGCTGGACGTCTGGCAACAGGAGCCGCCCGGCCGCGACGCGCCGCTGCTGGGCCTGGCCAACGTGGTCGCCACCTTCCATACGGCCGGCGTCACCCACGAAGCGCGGCGCAACGTTGCCCGCTCCTCCGCCACGCAGCTCGCAACCATGTTGCGCGGCGAACGGCCGCCGCAGCTGATCAACCCCGAGGCCTGGCCGGCCGCCGCGCAACGCATCGCAAACCTGAAATAACAGCGCGGCAGCCAGCCGCCGAACCCATCCCACAGGAGACAACCATGCACCACCGCACCAAGCGCCGCACGCTGCGCGCACTGACCGCCCTGCTGGCGGCAACCGCCCTCTACGCCGGCGCCGCGCAGGCGGCCGGCTACCCCGAGCGTCCCATCAACCTGATCGTGTCCTACGGCCCGGGCGGCGGCACGGACCTGGTTGCGCGCATGATGGCGCCTTTCTTGCAGAAATACCTGGGCGGAGATGCGCGCATCGTGGTGCTGAACCGCCCCGGCGCGGGCGGCGCCATCGGCTTTACCGAGCTGGCCCGCGCCCAGCCGGACGGCTACACCATCGGCTTCATCAACACGCCGAACCTGCTGACCATTCCGATCGAGCGCAAATCCGGCTTCAGCTGGCAGAGCTACGACCTGCTGGGCAACCTGATCGACGATCCGGGCGCCTTTACCGTGCTGCAGGACAGCCCGCTGAAGACCCTGTCCGACTTGTCCGCCTACGCCAGGCAGAATCCCGGCAAGGCCACCGTCGGCACGACGGGCACCGGCTCGGACGACCACCTGGCCATGCTGCGTTTCGAACGCGCGTCCGGCACGACGCTCAGCCATATTCCCTACAAGGGCGCCGGCGAAGTGCGCGGCGCCTTGGCCGGCGGTGAAATCACCACCGGCGCGATCAACGTGGGCGAAGCGCTGCAATACCAGAAGGGCGGAACGCCGCTGCGCTTCCTCGGGCAGATGGGCAAGGCTCGCGCGGCGGAGCTGCCCGACGTGCCGACGTTCAAGGAACAGGGCTACGACGTCGAGCTGGCGTCGCTGCGCGGGCTGGCCGCGCCCAAGGGCCTGCCCGAGGCGGTGCGTGCGAAGCTGGTAGACGCCGTCAAACGCACCGTGGACGACCCCGGGTTCCAGGCCAAGGCCCGCGATATGTACGCTCCCCTGCGTTACCTGCCGCCGGCCGCCTACGCCCAGGAACTGGCCGCCGGCGAAGCCGAGTTCCGGAAGTTGTGGCAGGCGGCCCCCTGGCTGGACAAGTAAGCCTGGGAAGACCGCGGCGCCACCTTGCGCGCAGGATTGGTGCCGCGCAGGCAACATGGTGATCCCCTCGCCGCGTCTACCGCCGGATTTCCCCGACGCCTACGATTTGTACGTTGCCTGAACGCCTGCAACGTACTCTTCGGCCCGCCCTGCGGGCGGCGTCAAACCTACCGAGGGAATCACCATGAGCCAACGCGTCAACGCCTTCGCGCAATCCCCTGAACTGTTCAAGAAGTTCGTCGAATTCGGCATGCTTCTGCAGTCGGGCACCATCGAATCGTCGATCCTGCATCTCGTCGAGATCCGGGCATCCCAAATGAACGGCTGCGGTTTTTGCCTGGACATGCACGTGAAGCAGGCAAAGATCCACGGCGAGCGCGAACTGCGCCTGCATCATGTCGCCATCTGGCGCGAATCCACCCTGTTCTCGCCCCGCGAGCGCGCCGCCCTGGCCTGGACCGAAGTCCTGACCCACCTGCCCGTCCAGGGCGTGCCCGACGAGGTCTACGAGCGCGTGCGCTCGGAGCTGTCGGAAAAAGAGATCTCGGACCTGAGCTTCGCGATCATGTCCATCAACGGGTGGAATCGCCTCAACGTGGGCTTCCGCTCCGTCCCGGGCTCGGCCGACAAGGCCTACGGCCTGGACAAAGCCAAGCTGGACTAAGGAGACCGTCATGAAAATCCTCGTCATCGGCGGAACCGGCCTGATCGGTTCCAAGCTCGTCAAGATCCTGGTTGAACGCGGTCACGAAGCCATCGCCGCGTCGCCCGCCACGGGCGTGAACACCATCACGGGAGCAGGCCTGGCCGAAGCGCTGGCCGGGGTCGACGTGGTGGTGGACGTCGCCAATTCGCCCTCGTTCGAGGACCGCGCCGTGCTCGAGTTCTTCGAGACCTCGGGCCGCAACCTGCTGGCGGCGGAGGCCGCGGCCGGCGTCCGCCATCACGTGGCGCTGTCCGTGGTAGGCACGCACCGGCTGGCCGAAAGCGGCTACTTCCGCGGCAAGATCGCGCAAGAGAAGCTGATCACCGCCGCCTCGATTCCGTACACCATCGTTCATAGCACCCAGTTCTTCGAGTTCCTGGGCGGCATCGTGCAATCCGGCACCGTTGGCGACGAAATCCGCCTGTCGCCCGCCTACGTGCAGCCGATCGCCTCCGACGACGTAGCCCTGGCCATGGCCGACGCCACGCTGGCCGCGCCGGTAAACGGCATCATCGAAATCGCCGGGCCCGAACGGGTCCGTCTGGCAGACCTCGTGCAACGCTATCTGCTCAAGACCGGCGACGCGCGCAAGGTCGTGGCGGACGAGCAGGCACGCTACTTTGGCGCCCTCCTGGAAGACGATACCCTGGTGCCCGGCCCCGGCCCGCGCCTCGGCGAAGTCGGCTTCGAAACGTGGTTCAGCAGCGCCAACGCAAAGAAATAAGGGCGAACTGGGAGAAAATGGCGGCTTCGGCAACCGCCGCCGCCATTTTCCCCGGGAACCGGCCCGACGGGACACTCATGAGCAAACTGCAACCTCCCCCCCTTACCCTGCTGGAGAAGTACCGTGGGGAAGAATTCCAACCTCTCTATACCGCCACCGTCACCGTGGAGGGCGGCGAAGCCGCGCATGGCCGGGCTTCCGGCATTGCGCGCTCCGACGACGGCGCGCTCCAGGTCGACCTGCGGCTGCCGGCCGAACTGGGCGGCCCCGGCGGAGGCAGCAACCCCGAGCAACTGTTCGCGGCCGGCTATGCCGCCTGCTTCCACGGCGCCCTCTGCCTGCTCGCCGCCAAGGCCGGCCTGACGATTCCCGACGCCACGGTCAAGGCGGCCATCACGTTCGGGCGCGATCCCGTGGACGGCCTCTACGCGCTGGCCGCGCACATCACGATCCGCCTTCCGGGCCTGGACCGCGCCGTGGCCGAAGAGCTGGTGCGCAATACCGAGCGGCTGTGCCCCTATTCCAAGATGGCGCGGCAAGGCATACACAGCGTGGTCGTGCTGACGGAATAGCGGCTTGCCGGCCTAACGGCGCTTCAGCAGCTGGCTGTCCAGGCTTTGCAGGTCCAGCGCGCGGATATTCGTGGTCATGTAGTCGATGAACACGCGGATGCGCCCAGGCAGGTGCTGGCGGCTCAGATAGCAGAGGTAATGGCCGCGATCATCGGGCGAGTACTGCGGCAGGCACGCCACCAGCGTGCCTGCGCGCAGGTGCTCGCTGATCTGGTAGCCGGCCATCTGGGCGATGCCCTCGCCATCGAGCACGGCCTGCAGGACCAGGTCGGCATCGTTGAAAGCCAGCATCGCCGGCGGCGCGAACTTGCGCATATAGCCGCCCACCTTGAATTCCCATTCGTAGACGCGGCCCGACGCCAGCCGGAAATTCACGCAGCGGTGCTGGCAAAGCTCTTCAACCTCGCGCGGCAGCGGATTGGCCGCGGCATAGGCGGGCGAGGCGCACAGCAGCATCTGCATGGGAATCAGCTGCTTGGCGATCACCTGGCTGTCTTCCATGCGGCCGTTGCGGAACGAAACGTCGATGCGGTCCTTCGTGAAATCGGTCGGCGCGTCGTCCAGCATCAATTCCACCGAAATATCCGGATAGGCGACGCGGAAGCCTTTGAGCAGGGGCGCGACGATCTTGCGCCCGAAGCCCACCGTCGAACACACCCGCAACTGGCCGGAAGGCGGCCCCTCGCGCAGTTCGCGCATATCGTCCAGCGCCTGCACGATGCGCTCGACGCCCGGAAAGCAATTTTCGTAGAACCGTTCGCCTTCCCGGGTCAACGAGGTGCTGCGGGTCGTGCGCACGAAGAGCCGGACGCCTAACTGGTCTTCCAGTTTCTGCACGCTGCGGCTCACGGCGGAGCGGCCGATGCCCAGGCGGTCGCCCGCCTTGGCGAAATTGCCTTCCGAGGCGACGGCGATGAAGGCCACGACACCGGCATAGCTGGTGGCGAAGCTATCCGCCAGCGAATCGGCGCCCGTGCCCGGGCTTCCCCCCGAGGCGGAAAGGAGGTCGGCGGCAGCGGACGCGATCGCGTCGGCGGGGGGATTTTTGGTGTCCATTCCCCTTAGACGTGCGAGCCGCCCGGTTTGTGACGCCGCGCCGGAAAAAAACCGAAGGGCCTACTCCGCCGGCAGCACTGCGGGAGAACCCTTCTTCTTGATCAGCAGGACCAGGAACTTGGCGGGCTCGGTCTGGCTTGCGTTGCGCCCGACCGTGTGAATGTCTTTCGCCCCTTCGTAGAACGTCTGCCCCGGGGTCAGCGTGACTTCCTTCTGGCCCCGCAGTTGCATCACGATACTGCCTTCCAGGACGTAGATGAAACTGTCCGCATCATGCCGGTGGATCGGATCCGCCGCGCCCGGGGGATAGTCCACCGTAATCATGAGCACGTCCTTGTCGGCGATGTCGGGCAGATCCTTGGTCATCAATTCCGTCACGATGGGATCGGCTGGCTTGGTCGTCGTCGCCGCGACATGATGTGGCGGCGCAGCAAGCGCGAGCGGGCCGGCCAGCGAACTGGCGACGACGAAGGGCAATCCCTTTTTGATGATGTTCAACATGGCCTTTTCCTCGGTGGTGAGTGGAAACAGGTCCATGGTAGGAAACCGGACGACGCGCCGGTAGATCCCTGCGCGGGATCATGATGTTGTCCGCGCGGCACCAATGCGCCGCGCGAGGCTCAGCCGTGCGCGAGCCGTGCAGCCACGCGCGCCAGTTTGTCCGGGTTGCGCTGCACCAGCACGCGGACGATGCTTTCGCCGTCGGTCTCGTATGATTGCACCGATTCCAGCTCGCCCTCGATGAAGCGCAGCAGCGTCCATTCGCCATTCACCTGCTCCACATCCACCCGGAGATCGTCGCCGTACCGCCGCTTGCCGGCATAGAACAGTTGCGCCAGCCGCTTGCCGCCCACCAGGCTGGCGAAGCTGGGCACCTTGCCCCCGCCGTCGCCGATCAGTTCGGCGTCGTCATTGAGCAAGGCATGCAGCCCGTGGAAGTCGCCCTGGCGCATGGCGTCGGCAAAGCCCTGCATCAGGCGCAGATGCGTTTCGCGCGACACGGCGCGGCGCGGGGCCTGCTGCTGCAACTGCTGCTTTGCGCGCCGCACCAACTGGCGACAGGCGGCCTCGGTCTTGCCGAGCGTGTACGCGATGTCGGCGTAATCCTCGTCGAAGACCTCGCGCATCAGGAACGCCGCGCGGGCTTCCGGCGACAGCCGCTCCAGCATGAACAGAAACGCCACCGAAACATCGTCGGCGAATTCGTGGATTTCTTCCGGCGTGGCCGGCGCGGGCATCAGCACGGGCTCGGGCAGCCAGATGCCGACGTAGTTCTCCCGCTGCGCCTTGACCGCGCGCAGGCGGTCGATGGACAGGCGCGTAGCCACCGTCACCAGCCAGGCTTCGGGATTGTCCAGCCGGGCGGGATCGGCCTCGTGCCAGCGCAGCCACGTGTCCTGCACCACATCTTCGGCCTCCGCCACGGCGCCCAGCATGCGGTAGGCGATCGCGTGCAGGCGCGCGCGATGGCGATTGAACAGGCAGGTGGGGTCGGTCATGGGTGACGCCCGCGCCGGGGCGTGAAATGGTCGGGGAACGCGCGCTATTTTGCGGCCTCACCCCGAAAACGGCAAGCGCCCGGATCCTTGCCCTTGCAGGCCGCGCCCGCGCTACAGCATGATGCCCTCCGCGGCCGGCAGGCCGGGAAGATCGGCACGTCCGTGCATCTGTTTGACGTCGCGTTCGATCAGCGCGCTCAAGTGGCTGATGGGTACATCATTGGCCCCACCTTCGAAAGGGTTTTCCGTGCTTTCCCCCACCTGCTCCAGCGAGGTGTAAATCCACGAGATCATGGCGCTGAACGGCACGACCAGCCAGATCATTTCGCCGCGCATCACACCGGTGACGCTCTGGTTCAGGCGGTCGAATTCGCCGATCAGCCCGAAAGGCAGCAACAGGCAGAAGGAACGCACGAAAAAGGTGTTGATGATGGCGTATTGGCGCGGATAGGGGAAATTCTTGATGCGCTCGGCCTGGCCCTGCAAGTCCAGGAAGTCGCGAATGCGGCTGTTGAGCTCCGCGTACTCGGATGCGCTGATGGCGCCTTCAGCCAGCAGGCGCCGGACCGCCCGCCCCTGCAGGCCCAGCAGCTGCACCGCCTTGCCATCGGCCCCGGCCAGCGCCCGCAGCTCTTCCGGCGGCAGATAGCGCGACAGTTCCACATCCAGCGGATGCAGCCTTTCCGGTATGGCGTAGTGTTTCCGGTATTCGGCGTTGCACGCGCTGTCCGTCGTTTCCCATACCCGGGCGCTGCGCAGTTGGTGGCGCAGCGCGGTCAGCCACGCGAAGTGCCGGTCCACCAGCCCGCGCGCCCGGCCGGGGTCCTCGACGTACTCCCGGTTGATCACGCCCCAGAACCGGCTGGCGCTCACGATCGCCATCCAGGTCTTCTGCGCCTCCAGCGTGCGGGTGTACGTCTGCACGTTCTTGAAGCCCACCACGAACGTGGTGGCCGTGCCGAGCAAGGTCACCACCGGCAGCGGCACCGTCAGCCACTTCAACCCCAGCACCTGATACAGCAGGACCGGCACGGCGCTCAGCGCCAGCAGGACGTAGATCTTTCGGCGGGTCCAGAAGACGAATTCGGACAGCCGGTAGGATTTGCCCAGATGCATGATGTGGACTCCTTTGGAAATGCCGCCGGCCGTTTCCTGGCGGCCCGCTATTGCCCGCCGGCCGGCTGGCCCGCGACGATCACCGCCTGTTCGCGCGCCTTCGCCAGCACGGTGCGCCGGCAGTAGCGGTACAGGACGCAGGCCGCCACGGCGGCGGCGCTGATGGCCAGCGCCGGCCAGCCCAGGCGGGACGCCAGCCGGACCATCGCCTTGATCTGCGCCGCAAAGGCCGCGCCGACGACCAGGCCCGCCGACGCCCACAGGGCGACGCCCGCGCAGTCGTGCCAGATGAAGGTGCGCAGCCTGACCGCCATCGCGCCGCACAGCGGCACGGCGACCAGCGCCAGTCCGGGCACGAACCGCGCCACGAACAGCAGCCGCACGCCCCAGCGCTCGAAGAATCCTTCAGTCTTGCTGATGCAGCGGTCGCGGGACGGCGACAGCGTGCAGACGGCGTGCAGCGTGCGCCCGCCGTAGCGGCGTCCGCCTTGGAACCAGACCAGGTCCCCGAGCAGGCCGCCGCCGATGGCGGCGCCCAGCATCAGCGCGTACTGCGGCAGCACCGAAGACAGGTCATGCGCGGCCGCCGCGCTGCCCGCCCCGACGGCCACCAGGGTCGGCATCACCGGCAGCGGCAGCCCCAGCGAGGCCCCCAGCACATTCAGGAACACGGCCAGCGCGCCATATTGCGCGATCAGTTCGTGGGACAGCATGGCGTTCTCCTCGATCGTTCCTGTGCCCGGCCCGGCGGCGCTCCGAAAGCGCGCTGGCGGATGTTTGCGATGTTCGCCGAAGCCGCGCCTGCGGTGGACTGCGGCAAAACCGGCGATGATGAGCACAGATCGTATCGGCGCGCGCCGCGCGGCAGTAGATCCGCGCGCGGACGCACGGTGTTGCCCCGGCAACAACAATCGGCGAAAGGGAAAGCCAGGCGGCCGCGCGGCGCTAGCCCGGCGCGCGCGCCAGCTCGGCGGCCAGCGACAGCGCGCGCTCGAGGAACGGCGACGCATCGTCCTTGCGGTAGCTGACGATCACGGGCGACACGAAGGCGTCGGCGTCGATGCGCACGTGCGCCACATCCTGCCGCTGCAGGCGCTGCACCGAGGCCGGCACCACGCTCACGCCCAGCCCCGCGGCGACCAGGCCGATGGCGGTCTGCAATTCATTGGCCTCCTGCACCACCTGGACCGCATGCCCCGCCGCGCGGAACAGCCCCTGCACGTGGTCCGCGAAGTTCGGCCGTGGACGCGCCGGATACAGCACGAAGGGTTCCTGCGCCAGCCGCTCGACCGACACCCGCGGCAAGCCCGCCAGCGGGTGGTGCAGCGGCACCGCGGCCATCAGCGGTTCGGTCATCAGCACGCGGCGCTCGATAGCCGGATCGTCCAGCAGGATGCGGCCGATGCCCAGGTCGATGCGGCCCGCCTTGAGCGCCTCAAGTTGCGGCAAGGTGGTCATTTCCGCCAGGCCGACCTCGACCTGCGGATCCGCGGCGCGCAATTGGCGGATCAGCTCCGGCACGAAGCCGTACAGCGTGGAGGGCACGAAGCCGATGCCGAACCAGCGCCGCTGCGTCTGCCCCATCCTGCGCGTGCCTTCCAGCGCTTCTTCCAGGCGCACCGTGAGCACGCGCGACTGTTCCAGCAGGAAGCGGCCGGCATCGGTCAGGCGCAACGCCCGCGTCGTGCGCTCGAACAGCTGCACGCCCAATTCTTCCTCGAACTGGCGGATCTGGCGGCTCAACGGCGGCTGGGCCATGTGCAGCCTGGCGGCCGCGCGCGTGAAACTGCCCTCTTCCGCGACGGCCTGGAAATAGCGCAGATACCTCAGTTGCATGACCTATTCAGACCATAAAGGTATTAATTGGAACCCATATAGTCTTGGACTCCGGGCGAAAATGCAAGCCATACTGCCGTTATCGTAGAACCTCTAGCTGAAAAAGTATGAATCAGGCAAGCATTCTCTCCGTCGAGGCCATCCTGGTGGACCTGCCGACGATCCGCGCCCACCAGTTGGCCATGGCAGTCATGCAACGCCAGACGCTGGTGATCGTGCGCCTGCGCTGCAGCGACGGCATCGAAGGCATCGGCGAAGCCACCACCATCGGCGGCCTGGCCTATGGCGAGGAAAGCCCGGAGGGCATCAAGCTGGCCATCGACACCTACCTGGCGCCGGCCCTGGCCGGCCTGGATGCCGCCAACATCCACGCGGCCATGTACCGTCTGGCGTCCGTGGCGCGCGGCAATCGCTACGCGAAATCGGCGCTGGAAAGCGCACTGCTGGACGCGCAGGGCAAACGCCTGGGCGTGCCCGTGTCGACGCTGCTGGGCGGCGCGGTGCGCACCCGCCTGCCGGTGCTGTGGACCCTGGCCAGCGGCGATACCGTCCGCGATATCGAGGAAGCCGAATCGCTGCTGCAAAGCCGCCGCCACAATACCTTCAAGCTCAAGGTAGGCCGGCGCGCCGTTTCGGACGACGTGGCTCACGTCTCGCGCATCAAGCAGGCGCTGGGCGACCGCGCCCGCGTGACCGTAGACGTGAACCAGGCCTGGAACGAAGCCGACGCGGCGGGCGCCATCGCCCGGCTGGAAGCGGCCGGCGTGGACCTGATCGAGCAACCCATCCCCCGCGCCAACCTGGCCGGCATGGCCCGCCTGGCGGCGCGGTTCGTCGTGCCCATCATGGCGGACGAAGCGCTGAACGGCCCCGAGGACGCGCTGGACATCGCGCGGCTGGGCGCCGCCGACGTGCTGGCGCTGAAGATCTCCAAGTCGGGCGGCATCCACGAAATGCTGCGCACCGCCGCCGTGGGCGACGCGGCCGGCATGTCGCTCTATGGCGGCACGATGCTGGAAGGCTCGGTCGGCTCGATCGCTTCCGCCCACGGCTTCGCATGCCTGCCGCGCCTGTCCTGGGGCACCGAGCTATTCGGCCCGCTGCTGCTGAAAGACGACATCGTCGCCAATCCGCCGCGGTATTCGGATTTTGAAATGGAACTGCCCGACGGCCCCGGCCTCGGACTGACGCTGGACGAGGACAAACTGTCCTTCTACCGCCGGGACCGCTAAGCCCTGGCAGGACCGCGCGCGCCCTCGGCGCCGCACCACAATAATTCAAGCACTACGGAGACAATCATGCGCTTGCGTCACGTACTCAACACCTTCGCCCTGGCCTGCGCGGGCCTGGCCATGCTGGGCGGCGCCACGGCCGCGCGGGCGGACGGCTACCCCGAACGCCCCGTCAAATGGATCGTGCCCTTCCCGCCCGGCGGCGCCATGGACAGCATCGCCCG
Source organism: Achromobacter agilis (assembly GCF_900496965.1). Taxonomy (GTDB): domain Bacteria; phylum Pseudomonadota; class Gammaproteobacteria; order Burkholderiales; family Burkholderiaceae_B; genus Achromobacter; species Achromobacter agilis. The sequence goes on along the minus strand of NZ_UFQB01000013.1, from coordinate 75,680 downwards.
CACCCTGGGCGAATCGATGGGCAAGCAGCTCAACACCTCTTTCATCGTCGAGAACCGCGCGGGCGCGGGCGGCAATATCGGCGCGGCCAGCGTGGCCCGCGCCAAGCCCGACGGCTACACCATCCTGATCGTCGCCAACGGCATGGCGGTCAATCCCGCGCTGTACGCGGACCTGAACTACGACCCGATCAAGGACTTCGCCCCCATTTCGCTGCTGGCCGTGGTGCCCAACGTGCTGGTCACCAACCCCGCCCGCACCGGCGCAACCAGCGTGCAGGACGTGATCGCGAAAGCCAAGGCGCAGCCCGATCACTACACCTACGCCTCCGCGGGCGTGGGCACGTCCATCCACCTGGCGGGAGAACTGTTCCTTTCCATGGCCAACGTGGAAATGCTGCACGTGCCCTACAAGGGCAGCGGTCCGGCCATCGCCGACCTGCTCGGCGGACAGGTGGACTACATGTTCGACAGCATCACCTCGGCCAAGCCCCACATCGAGGCGGGCAAGCTGCGCGCCCTGGGCGTGACCACGAGCAAGCGCTCGGCCGCCCTGCCCGACGTGCCCACCATCGCCGAGAGCGGCCTGCCCGGTTACGAGCTGATGCCCTGGTTCGCGGCCTTTGCACCGGCGGGCACCCCGCCCGAGGTCGTCACCAAGCTGAACACGGCCATGCGCCAGGCGCTGGCGGACCCGAAGGTGCGCGCCACGCTGGATTCGATCGGCGCCGAGTCCATCGGCGGCTCGCCCGAGGAACTGCGCGATTACCTGGGCCGCGAAACGGCGCAGTGGAAGACGCTGGTCAAGGAACGCAACATCAAGATCAACTGAGCCTGCGAGGCGACGGCTCAGGCCCCATGCCGCTTTCCGCGCGCACCGTCCCAGGGATAGCCGTCGAACGTGTCCTTCACCAGTTCCCGCAGCCAGATGATGGCGGGGTCCTGGTGAAAGCGCGGATGCCAGTGCTGGCGCAGCGCGAAAGACGGCAGCGGCAGCGGCGGCTCCAGCACCTTGACCACCCCATAGGCGCCGAACACATTGCCCAGCTCCTGCGGCACGGTGGCGATCAGGTCCGGATGCCGGTCCAGCAATAAGGGCACCACCAGGAAGTGCGGCGTTGACAGGAAGATGTTGCGCTTGACGCCCTGCTCCTCCAGCGCGCTGTCATAGGCTTCGGACGACCGGCCCGCCAACGTCACCACGATCTGCGGCATGCGCTGGAATTGCTCCAGCGTCATCTCGTCGCCCACTTCCTTGTTTTTCACGCTGACCAGCGTCACGAAACGGTGCATGAACAACTGCTGCTGGAACAGGCCCTGCGGCGCGGCGCGCAGCGACCCCAGCACCAGATCCACCTCGCCCGACGCCAGCAGCGGTTCCACCTGCGGCAGCGGCACCTGGCGCGTGCGCAGGGTGCAATGCGGCGCCAATTCGCGCAGCCGCTCGATCAGCGGCGGCAGGAACACCAGCTCCCCCATGTCCGTCATGCACAGCGTGAACACGCGCATGGCCGAGGCCGGATCGAACTGCGCCTGCGACAGCACCTGCCCGCGTATCGTCGCCATCAGCGCCAGGATGGTGGGCGCCAGGCTCTCGGACTTGGGCGTGGGCTGCATGCCCTGCCCGGTCTTCACGAATAGCGGGTCGTCGAAGAAGGCGCGCAGGCGATTCACAGCATGGCTCATGGCGCTTTGCGACAGGCCCAGCTGTTCCCCCGCGCGGGTCACGCTGCGCTCGCGCATCAGGCTGTCGAACACCGCGAGCAGATTCAAGTCCAGCTTTTCGTTATGCATATTGTGCATTTCCAGAATCAGCTACATGACATTGACGCATATTCCGCCGCTCTCTATCTTCTTGTCAAACGCCGCGCAGATCGGCGTTTCCACAAGGAGACAACATCTTGAAGCCCCTTCTACGCCCCGTGCGCGCGGTGCTGGTTTCGTGCGCCCTGCTGTCCTGTAGCGTCGCCTCCGCCGATATCGGCGTCGGCGTCATCCTGTCGCTGACCGGTCCCGCCGCTTCGCTGGGCGGCCCGGCCAAAAACGCCATCGACCTGCTGCCGCGAGAGGTCGCGGGCGAGACGATCCGCTACATCGTGCTGGACGACGCTTCGGACGCCACCGGCGCCGCCCGCGCCTTCCGCCGCCTCGTCGACGAGCACAACGTGGACGTGGTGCTGGGCACCTCGGTCACTCCCGCGACCCTGACCCTTCTGCCCATCGCCCACGAGAAGAAGGTGCCCTTGATGAGCCTGGCGGCCGGGTCCAAGCTGGTCGAGCCCATGGATGCGCAGCGCCATTGGGTGTTCAAGGTCGTGCAGAACGAGAACCTGATGGTGGCCGGCACCGTCGCGCACATGAAGGCCGCCGGCGTAAAGACGCTGGGCTTTATCGGCTTCGCGGACGCCTACGGCGACAGCTGGCTGGCCGAGGTCTCCGCCCAGGCCGAACGCGCGGGCATCAAGCTGGCCGCCACCGAGCGCTATGTGAAGACCGACACCAGCGTCACGGCGCAGGCCCTGAAACTGCTGGCCGCGAAACCGGACGCGGTCATCGTGGCGGCCTCCGGCACGCCCGGCGCGCTGCCGCAGAAGTCCCTGCGCGAACGCGGCTATGCCGGCCGCATCTACCAGACCTACGGCATCGCCAACCGCGAATTTCTGCGCATTGCCGGCAAGGATGCCGAGGGCGCGCTGTTCGCCGTGGGCCCGGTCGTGGTCGCCAGCCAGCTGGACGAATCCAACCCGATACGCGCGGTCGCCCTGGATCTGACGCAGCGCTACGAAGCCGCCCACGGCAAGGACTCCATGTCGGTGTTCGCGGCCAACGCCTGGGACGCGGGCATCGTGCTGCAACGGGCGCTGCAGGCCACGCTGCCCATGGCGAAGCCGGGCACGCCGGCATTCCGCTCGGGCCTGCGCGACGCGCTGGAAGCCACCCGCGACGCCGTGACCTCGCAGGGCGTATCCACCATGTCGCCCACCGACCATGTCGGCTACGACGAACGCGCCGCGGTCATGGTGCAGATCAAGGACGGCGCCTGGCGCTACGTCAAGTAAACAGAGGAGTTCACCCATGTTCATCAACAACACCTGGTACGTCGCCGCCTGGGACCGGGAAGTCGGCGCCGACGGCCTGTTCTCGCGCACCATCATCGGCGTGCCCGTGCTGATGTACCGCGACAGCGAAGGCCGGCTGGTGGCGCTGGAAGACCGCTGCTGCCACCGCGGCGCGCCCCTGTCGGTCGGGCGGCGCGAAGGCGATTGCGTGCGCTGCATGTACCACGGCCTGAAGTTCGATCCTTCCGGCGCCTGTGTCGAAGCGCCGGCACAGGGGCGCATTCCGCCGCAGGCCAGGGTCCGGACCTTCCCGGTGATGGAGCGGCACCGCTGGATCTGGATCTGGATGGGCGACCCGGAGCGCGCGGATCCCGGCCTGATCCCGGACACGCAATGGCTGGATCATCCCGACTGGCGCAGCCAGGACGGCTACATCCACTATGACGTCAACTACCTGCTGATCGCCGACAACCTGCTCGATTTCTCGCACCTGCCCTTCGTGCACCCGAGCACCCTGGGCGGCAGCGAGGACTACGCATCGATCTCGCCCAAGGTCGACCGGCTGCCCGACGGCGTGCGCATCACCCGCTGGACGCTCAACACCGAGGCGCCCGCCTTCGCGAAGAAAGTCCGCGAATGGGCCGGCCCGGTGGACCGCTGGAACATCTACAACTTCACGCTGCCCGGCATCCTGCTGATGGACTCGGGCATGGCGCCCGCCGGCGCGGGCGCGCAGGACGGCAAGCGCGACGGCGCGATCGAGTTCCGGGGCTGCCAGGCGCTGACGCCGGAGACCGCGACGTCGACCCACTATTTCTTCGCGCATCCGCACAACTTCTCGATCGACCAGCCCGAGGTCACCGCGTCCATCCACCAGAGCGTGGTGGCAGCCTTCGACGAAGACCGCGACATCATCACCGCGCAGCAGCGCTCCTTGTCGCTAGCGCCGGATTTCAAGATGGTGCCACTGTCCATCGACGCCGCGCTGTCCCAGTTCCGCTGGGTCGTGGCCCGCCGCGTCGAGCAAGAGCAGCAGCAGGCCGCAGCCTCCGCAACCGGCGCCCGTCCGGCGCAAACGGCGGCCTGACATGAGAAAGCTAGTGATTAGCCGCATCGTGCACGAAGCGCGGGGCGTCATCGGCCTGGAACTGCGCGATCCCGACGGCGCCATGCTGCCCGCCTTCGAGGCCGGCGCGCACGTGGACGTGGCGTTGGGCAACGGCCTGCTCAGGCAGTACTCCCTTTGCGGCAGTCCGGCAGAGCGGGACTGTTATCGGCTGGGCGTCGGCCTGGCGCCGGACTCGCGCGGCGGCTCGCGCTACATCCATGAGCAATTGCGCGCGGGCGAGCGGGTGGACATCGGCGAACCCAGGCAGCTGTTCGGCCTGCATGCGCAGGCCGCCAGCCACCTCTTCATCGCGGGGGGCATCGGTATCACCCCCATCCTGAGCATGATCCACGCCTGCGTCATGCGCGGCGAGCCCTGGCGGCTGCTGTACTGCGTGCGCGACCGCGATGCCGCCGCCTACCTGTCCGAACTGGCCCCTCACGGCGAGCGCGTCCATCTGCACGTGGACGGCGAACAAGGCGGCGCGCGCTGCGACCTGGACGCGTACCTGGAGGCGCGGCGGGCGCCGGGCCAGCATGTCTATTGCTGCGGGCCCGCCCCGTTGATGGAGGCGGTGGCCGCTGCCTGCGAACGCGGCGGCATCGCCGCTGCCCGCGTGCACTTCGAGCGCTTCGCGGCCGGCGCGCCCGCCGCCTCCGGGCCCGGCGCGGCCTTCAAGGTCCGGCTTGCCCGCAGCGGCGGCTGCCATGACGTTCCCGCGGACAAATCCGTGCTGGACGTGCTGGAAGCCGCCGGCGTCGCCTGGCCCTATTCCTGCCGGGAAGGTCTGTGCCGCAGCTGCGAAGCCGGCGTGCTTTCGGGCGAAGTCGACCACCGCGACTACGTGCTCAGCGACGAGGAACGCGCCGCCAGCCGCAGCATGATGGTCTGCGTGTCGCGCGGCTGCGGCACGCTGGAGCTGGATGTCTAGTTCTGTTCCTGCAGGGCCGACGCATCCAGCAGATGGTCGACGATGGCGAGTATCTGCTCGGCGGCCTCGCCGATATGCCGCTCCAGCACGGCTTCGGCCTGTTCCGCCCGGCCCTGCCGGGCCAGCGCGATCAGTTCGCTGTGTTCGTCGTGGGCCTGCTGGCGGATCGGCGCGTTGACGATCTGGAAGCGGAAATAACGTTCGGATTTTTCGTGCAGGGCGCGCACCATGGCCAGCGCCGCCGGCCGCTGCGCCGCGCGGTACAGCTGCTCATGCAGTTGCCAGTTGAGCCGGCCCCACTGCTCCGGTTCGGCACTATCCATCTGCGCCACGATCCTCGCCGCGCCGTCCAGGTCCTCGGGGCGGTGCTGAGACACGGCCAGGCGCAGCAACCAAGGCTCCAACCGCAGGCGGATGTCGAAGAACTCCTGCACCTCCGCGCGCGACAGCATGGACACATAGGCGCCGCGGTGCGGGATCATGTCGATCAGGCCCTCGGCGCTGAGCTGGCGGATGGCCTCGCGCACCGGCAGGCGGCTTACTCCCAATTCCTCGGCCAGCAACTCCTGGCGCAACGCGGAACCGGGGGGAATCGCGCCCGACAGGATGCGGTCGCGCAGCTCGTCGACCACCAGTTCGACGGCGGTCTTGCGGACGAGGCGGCCGGCGGAGCCAGCCTGGGGACGGGACGGAACGGTAGCGGAAAGCGGCGAATTCTGGGACACGTAAAACCTGCCTGGTTGGGCCGCGCGGCGGGCGCCGCACGGCGTCGGACCGCCGCAACCGGATCCGCCATGCCCAGGAAAACCCCGAGAGACAGCCGGTGCCCGCAGCCCGTTTAATGTGAGTATATTGGATCCATGATCCAGTTCAAGCCGAAGCTCGCCGAGCAACGGCCCGAGGCTCGCGCCTCGTTTTTTTAAGCCCCATATTTTTGGATCCAATATCCAATAACCAATATCCGCCCACTCCGACCTGGGCGGATCCCGTATCAGGAGCCGCAGCATGAACATTCAATGGCAAGGCGTATTCCCCGCCGTCACCACCAAGCTGAAACCCGATTTTTCGCTGGACCTCGACGCCATCCGCCACGGCCTGGAACGCCTGATCGAGAACGGCGTGAGCGGCGTCGTGATGATGGGCATGGTGGGCGAAAACGCCCAGCTCTCGCCCGAAGAGAAACTGGAAGTGCTGCGCACCGCCGTGCAGACCGTGGCTGGACGGGTGCCGGTGATCTCGGGCGTGGCGGAGACCGGCACCGCGCGTGTCGTCGCTTTCGCGCAGGAAGCCGCGCGCATCGGCGTGGACGGGCTGATGGTGTTCCCGGGCCTGACCTACAAGTCCGACGGCCGCGAGACGGTGGCCTTCTACCGTGAGGTGGCGCGCGCCAGCGCCCTGCCCATCCTGCTCTATAACAACCCGCGCGGCTACGGCGTGGACCTGACGCCCGACCTCGTGGCCGAGCTGCTGGAAGAGCCGACCATCGTCGCGATCAAAGAGGAGTCCTACGACACTACCCGGGTCACCGACCTGATCACGCGCTTCGGTGACCGGCTTGCCGTGGTCTGCGGCGTGGACGACCTGATCCTGGAGAGCGCCGCGCTGGGCGTGACCGGCTGGGTCTCGGGCATGGCCAACGCGCTGCCCAGGGCCTCGGTGGACCTGCTGAAGCTGGCCGTCGAAGGCGATTACGTGCGCGCCCGCAAGCTGTACGCGGCGCTGACGCCGCTGTACCACCTGGACACGGTGGTCAAGCTGGTTCAGCACATCAAGTTGGCCGAACACCTGATCACCGGCAGCGCCGAAACCGTGAAACCGCCGCGCCTGGACCTGGCCGGCGCCGAACGCGAACGCACGATCGCCATCACCAAACAGACGCTCGCGGACCTGTCCGCCCTGGGCTACTGATACCGGAGCCGCCACCATGCGCCCCTTCCGCCTGTCCGCGCTGGCCATCAGCGCCCTGTCCGCAGTTTCCGTCCTGTCCGCCGCACATGCCGCAGACTACCCCGCCCGCTCGATGGAACTGGTGGTCGCCTACCAGCCCGGCGGCGGCAGCGACAACACCGCGCGCGCCATCGCCGAAGCGGTACGCCCGCCCATGATGGCGCAGCCCACGGTGGTGATCAACAAGCCCGGCGCCAGCGGCTCCATCGGCTGGGCCTACGTCGCCAACGCCCAGCCCGACGGCTACAAGCTGGTCCTGATGACGCCGGAAATGCTGGTGGTGCCCCTGATGGGCATAGGCAAGACCACGGTCGGCGACTTCCAGCCCGTGGCCCGCTTTACCGACGACCCGTCGTCGGTAACGGTGAGCGCAGACGCGCCCTGGAAGACGGTGGAGGAATTCCTGGACGACGCCCGGAAGCACCCCGAACGCATCGCCGTGTCCAACGCCGGCATCGGCACCGTGCCGCACATGGCGGCGGCTGCGCTGGGCGAGCAGGCCGGCGTGAAGTTCGTGCATGTGCCCTACCAGGGATCGGCGCCCGCCATCATGGGCCTGCTGGCGGGCGACGTGCAGGCCACCACGGTGGCCTACGCCGAGTTGCAGCAGCACGTCGAAACCGGCAAGCTGCGCACGCTGGCCGTCATGGCGCCGAAGCGGCTGGACAATCTGCCGGGCGTGCCGACAATGAAAGAGAAAGGCGCGGACCTGCAATTCAGCGTCTGGCGCGGCATCGGCGTGCCCAAGGCGACGCCCGCGAGCGTGGTGGAAAAATGGCGGGCCGCGGCCCGCCAGGTGGCGCAGTCCCAGGACTTCCAGGCCCTGATGCGCAAACAGAGCCTGACGCCCTCCTACGCCGACCAGCCGCAATTCGCGGCCGACGTGGCGCGCCAGGAAGAGGCGTTCAAGGCGCTGGTGCCCAAGCTGAATCTGAAGCCCTGAGCGTATCGCCCTGAACGGCTGCGGACGCGCCGCGCCCGCCAACCCCGCGGCCTACTCGACGGTTGCGCCGGACTTCTTGACGACTTCCGCCCAGCGCGGGATCTCGGTCGCCATCAGGTCCCGCAACTGCTCGGGCGTGCTGCCCACCAGCTCCATTCCCATCGTCTTGCCCAGCTTTTCCTGGACGTCGGGCTCTTTCAGGATCAGCGCGATCTCCTGGGCCAGCTTGTCCAGGATGGGCTTGGGCGTTCCCTTGGGCGCATACACGGCCTGCCAGGACGCCATCTGGAAGCCCGGCACCCCGGCTTCCTGCATGGTCGGCACCTCGGGCGCCAGCGCGATGCGGTCCTTGGTGGTGACGGCCAGCAGCTTGAGCTTACCCGTCTGCAACAGCGGCAGCGCCGCCGTCATCTGGTCGAACATGAAGGTCACCGCTCCCGAAGACACGTCCACCATCGCGGGCGGCGTCCCCTTGTATGGCACGTGCGTAAGCGGCACGCCGATCATGCCGGAGAAGAGTTCGCCCGCCAGGTGCGTGGAGGTGCCCGCGCCGGAGGACGCGAAGGTGCGCTTGCTCGGGTCGCGCTTGAGCAGCGCGATAAGGTCGGCCACCGAATTCACCCCCAGATTCGGATCCACCAGCAGCACGTTGGGCAGGTAGGCGATCAGCGAAACCGGCTCGAAATCCTTGACCGGGTCGTATTTCAGGTTCTTGTACAGGCTGGCGTTGATCGCGTGCGTGCTGATGGTGCCGCCGAACAGGGTGTAGCCGTCGGGCGGCGCCTTGGCCACGTAGGTCGCGCCGATGCCGCCGGCCGCGCCCGGCTTGTTCTCCACGATGACGTTCTGGTGCAGGCGGTCGCCCAGCTTCTGCGCCAGCACCCGGCCCACCACGTCGGTCGAACCGCCGACGGTGAACGGCACCACATAGGAAATGGGTTTTTGCGCCGGCCAGTCGGCCGCGCGCGCGGGCAATGCAAGCGTGCCCAGCACGGCGGCGCCCAGCAGCGCGGCCAGCGCGCCGCGTCGTTGCGTATTCATGGTTGTCTCCTGCCTCTCGTTATCGGTCTGGAATGCCGGCGGCGCCGGCGGCAAGGCTCAACGGCCCTGTTCTTTGCGCCATGCGGCGAATTTGTCCCGGGTGCCCGGATCGGTGGGCGGGTACAGCCCAAGAATGGACGCGCCCTGCTGCACCTGGCCGGTCACGAAGTCCTCGAAGGCGGTCATTTCCACCGCTTCGGACGCGATTTCGTCGGCCAGGTTGGCGGGAATCACCACGACGCCCTCGCGGTCGCCCACCACGATATCTCCGGGGAACACCGCCACGTCGCCGCAACCGATGGGCGCATTGATGTCGAGCGCCTGGTGCAGGGTCAGGTTGGTCGGCGCGGAAGGACGCTGGTGGTAGGCGGCGAAACCCAGTTCCGCGATCTCGGGCGAATCGCGGAAGCCGCCGTCCGTCACCACGCCGGCCACCCCGCGCTTCATGAGCCGCGTCACCAGGATGGAACCGGCCGACGCCGCCCGCGCGTCCTTGCGGCTGTCCATGACCAGCACCGCGCCTTCCGGGCAGGTCTCGACCGCGACGCGCTGCGGATGCGAGCGGTCTTCGAATACCTTGATGGTGTTCAGGTCCTCGCGCGCGGGGATGTACCGCAAAGTGAAGGCCGGGCCCACCATATTGGGCAGCGACGCGTTCAATGGACGCACGTCCTGGATGAACTGGTTGCGCAGGCCGCGCTTGAACAAGGCGGTGCACAGCGTGGCGGTGCTGACGCCGGCCAGGCGGGCGCGGGTTTCGGGATTCATTTGGGACACGATGGCTCCGGGGTCTAGGGGCGACGGAATACGACGCAAAAGAAGCGGATCGGAAGCGGGACCAGACCCGCCTGCGAACTCAGAAGATTTCGGGTTCGGGCACGGGCGCGCCGAATCCGGTTTCCAGGAAATCGAAATCGCAGCCGTCGTTGGCCTGCAGGATGTGCTTGGAATACATCCAGCCGTAGCCGCGCTCGTAGCGCTTGGGCGGCGGCGTCCAGGCGGCGCGGCGCGCCGTCAGTTCTTCGTCGCTGACGTTCAGGTGGATGCTGCGGGCCGGCACGTCCACGGTGATCAGATCGCCCGTCCTGACCAGCGCCAGCGGGCCGCCGATATAGCTTTCCGGGGCCACATGCAGGATGCAGGCGCCATAGCTGGTGCCGCTCATGCGCGCGTCAGACAGGCGCAGCATGTCGCGCACGCCCTGCTTCACCAGTTTGGTGGGGATGGGCAGCATGCCCCATTCCGGCATGCCCGGGCCGCCCTGCGGGCCGGCGTTGCGCAGGATCATGATGTGGTCGGCGGTGACGTCCAGGTTTTCGTCGTCGACGGCAGCCTTCATGCTGGGATAGTCGTCGAACACCAGCGCGGGCCCGGTATGCCGCAAGTACTGCGGCGCGCAGGCGCTGGGCTTGATGACGCAGCCATCGGGCGCGATGTTGCCGCGCAGCACGGCCAGCGCGCCTTCTTCGTAGATGGCCGTCTCCAGCGTGCGGATCACATCGTCGTTGTAGACCTCGGCGCCGGCGATGTTCTCTCCCAGCGTCTTGCCGGTGACGGTCATGGCCGACGGATCCAGGTGGCCGTGCAGGCGCGACATCAGCGCCGGCAGCCCGCCCGCGTAGTAGAAATCTTCCATCAGGTAGGTGTCGCCGCTGGGCCGGATGTTGGCGATCACGGGCACTTTGCGGCTGGCGACGTCGAAGTCGTCCAGGCCGACGGCGCAGCCCGCGCGGCGCGACATGGCGACGAGGTGCACGATGGCGTTCGTCGAGCATCCCATGGCCATGGCCACGTTGATGGCGTTCTTAAAGGACGCGGCGCCCAGGATGCGCTGCGGCGTCAGGTCCTCCCAGACCATCTCCACCGCGCGCCGGCCGCATTCGGCCGACATGCGCATGTGGTTCACGTCCGCGGCGGGGATGGAGGACGCGCCGGGCAGCGTCATGCCGATGGTCTCGGCGATGGCGGTCATGGTGCTGGCCGTGCCCATGGTCATGCAGGTGCCGTAGCTGCGGGCGATGCCGCCCTCCACTTCGGTCCATTGCGCCTGCGTGATCTTGCCCGCGCGCCGTTCGTCCCAGAGCTTCCACGCGTCCGAGCCCGACCCCAGGATCTTGCCCTTCCAATTGCCGCGCAGCATGGGACCGGCCGGCACATAGATACAGGGGAGCCCGGCGCTGATCGCGCCCATGATCAGCCCGGGCGTGGTCTTGTCGCAGCCGCCCATGAGAACCGCGCCGTCCACCGGGTGGCTGCGCAGCAATTCCTCGGTTTCCATGGCGAGGAAGTTGCGATACAGCATGGTGGTCGGTTTGACGAAGGATTCCGACACCGAGATGGCGGGCAGCTCCACGGGAAAGCCGCCCGCCTGGAGCACGCCCCGCTTGACGTCCTCCACCCGCTGCTTGAAATGGCTGTGGCAGGGATTCAGGTCGGACCAGGTGTTGACGATGGCGATGATGGGGCGGCCCGCCCAATCGTCGGGGCCATAGCCCATCTGCATCATGCGGGAACGGTGGCCGAAGGAACGCAGATCGTCCTTGGCCATCCAGGCGGCGCTGCGCAGGCTTTCGTAGGAACGTTTCATAAGGTGCGGCGGTTGAACGGAATGTCGATGAAGCCATTTAAACACTAATGTATTAGTGCGTCAGCTAGGTGAAAACCCGCTACACTGGGTCTTCTACATTTTCGTGGCCCTGCCTTTCGCGCCTCCCGATGCCCAGCCCAAAGCTCCGACTCGACCGCTCGCGCCACGCGGCGCCCCAGGTCTTCGAACACCTGCGCGAACAGATCGTCTCCCTGGAACTCGCCCCCGGCGCGCCGCTGTCGCGGGTTACGCTGGCCGACACCTACGGCCTCAGCCAGACCCCCATACGCGATGCGCTGATGCGATTGGCGGAAGAAGCCCTGGTCGAGATCTATCCGCAGCACACGACAGTGGTCAGCCGCATCGATATCGCGGCGGCCCGCGAGGCGCATTTCCTGCGGCGCTCGCTCGAACTCGAAATCGTGCAGATGCTGGCGCAGCGGCCCGACCCGGCGCTGTTCCTGCGCCTGCAGGCCAGCATCGAACTGCAGCGCGCCAGCCACGCCAGCGGCCAGTACCAGCAATTCATCAACGCCGACCAGGCGTTCCACCGCGACATGCACGACGCGGCCGGCGTGACCCGGCTGTGGGAACTGGAGCAGCGCTACAGCGGCCACCTGGACCGCCTGCGCCGCCTGCACCTCCCGGAGGCCGGCAAGGCCGAGCGTATCCTGGACGATCACCAGCGCCTGCTCGACGCCCTCGTCGCCCAGGATCCGCAACGCGCCCAGCAGGTACTGCGCGAGCATCTGTCAGGCACGCTCAGCCAGGTGGCCGAGATCTGTAAACGCTATCCGGAATACGTACTGGCGGCCTGAAGCCGCTTTCCATCGAAAGAGGCGCCCAAGCGCCCTCTCCGCCGGTATGATCAGGAACATCCCATGGCTGCCAGGCAGTCCGCCAGGCCATGGCCGTTGCTTACCGAACGGAACGTCCCCATGATCGCAAGGCACGCAAGATTCCGACGCGCCCTCGCCGCGCTGGCCGCAGTCGCATGGACTTCCGCCGCCGCGGCCGCCCAGCCCGGCGCTTGCGAAACCATCACCGTGCGAGAAGGCGATCCGGTACCGCCCGGCGCCTGCGCGGTAAACGTGGTGCCCCGCGACCCGGGTCCTGCCGGCATGCTGTTCGGCGGCCCGGAATGGGTGCCGCTGGATCCGCAGGCCATGCCGGGCGTGTTCTATGACACCGCCTCGATCAAGCCGCTGTCCAATCCGCCGGCCGTGATGGCCGTGACCGTGGCCTGGTTCTACGCCCAGCCTCGGATTTCCGAAACCAACGGGCAGTCGTACCGTTCAGTGACCCAGCCGGTCACCCTGAACTGCGACGCCGACACCTATACCGTGGACCACACCCTGCACTACGCGGGCGAAAACGCCACCGGCAAGCTGATAGAGTCCCTGCCTACCGCGGGTATCCGGAACGCGCCGATCGCGCACGATCCGGTGCAGCGCAAGCTGCGCGAGCTGATCTGCCCGGCCGGCGGCAGACCCGTCCGCAAATAGGCCGGGCAGTAAGGGCCGCGGTCATGCGGCCCCATGCGCCTACGCCCGCGCCAGCGCCTGGTCCAGGTCGGCCAGAAGGTCGTCGATGTGCTCGATGCCGATCGACAGGCGCACCGTTTCCTCGCGCACCCCCGCCTTCTGCAGCTCTTCCGGATTGAGCTGGCGGTGGGTGGTGGAGGCCGGATGCGTGGCCAGCGACTTGGCGTCGCCGATGTTGACCAGGCGGGTAAACAACTGCAGCGCGTCCTGGAAGCGCGCGCCGGCTTCTCGGCCGCCCTTCACGCCGAACGTGAACAGGCCCGGCGCCTTGCCGCCCAGGTACTTCTGCGCCAGCGCGTGGTCGGGGTGGTCCGGCAGGCCCGCGTAATTCACCCACTCGACCTTCGGATGCTCGCGCAGGTAGCCGGCGACCTTCACCGCGTTTTCGACGATGCGGTCCACGCGCAGGGCCAGCGTCTCGATGCCTTGCAGGATCTGGAACGCGTTGAAGGGCGAGATCGCCGCCCCGGTATTGCGCAGCGGCACCACCCGCGCCCGGCCGATGTAGGCCGCCGCGCCGAAGGCTTCGGTGTAGACCACGCCGTGGTAGCTGATGTCCGGCTCGTTCAGGCGCTTGAAGCGCGCCTTGTGCTCGGCCCACGGGAACTTGCCCGAATCGATGATGGCGCCGCCCAGGCTCGTGCCGTGGCCGCCCAGGTACTTGGTCAACGACTGCACCACGATGTCGGCGCCGTGCTCGATCGGACGCAGCAGGTACGGCGACGGCACGGTGTTGTCGACGATCAGCGGCAGGCCATGGCGATGCGCCAGTTCCGCCAGGGCCGCGATGTCGGTGATATTGCCCAGCGGGTTGCCGACGGATTCCGCGAAAATGGCCTTGGTGCGCTCGTCGATCTGCGCCTCGAACGACGCCAGGTCGGACGGGTTGGCGAAGCGCGTGGCGATGCCGTACTGCGGCAGCGTGTGCGCGAACAGGTTGTAGGTGCCGCCATACAGCGTGCTGGAGGAAACGATGTTGTCGCCGGCTTCGGCGATCGTCATGATCGCGTAGGTCACCGCGGATTGGCCCGAGGCCAGCGCCAGCGCGGCGATGCCGCCTTCCAGGGCCGCCACGCGCTGCTCCAGCACGTCGGTCGTGGGGTTCATGATGCGAGTGTAGATATTGCCCGGCACCTTAAGGTCAAACAGGTCCGCGCCATGCTGCGTGTCGTCGAACGCGTAGGCCACCGTCTGGTAGATGGGCACGGCCACCGCCCGCGTGGTCGGATCGGGACGATAGCCGCCATGCACGGCAATGGTTTCAAGCCGCCAGGGCTTTTTCGGGTCGCTCATGTGTCTCTCCAGGAAATGCGTTTGAATGGTTCTTGGACGGCGAACGCGCTCGCAGCGCGCAGGATACAGCCGATGCCGCGCCGTTGCCATGGGCTCCGGCGGACAGACGCACGTAACCATACCCCACAATCCCGGCCGCCCAGGGCTGCGTGCATAGGGCCGCATAGCCTCCAGCCTGCCCGAAGACTTCCTCATCTTGCCTGGGGACCGACAGGCGCGCGCATTCATCCCGCCCGCGATTCCAGCTGCGTGCGGTTCAGGAAGCGTTCGAAGGCGGCCAGGTACGCAAGTTCCACGGCGCTCAGCTTGCGCTGCTTGTGCCATGCCAGAAACACATCGATTTCGGCCACCGATTCCGCGGGGGGCAGGCGCCGCAGCTCGCCGCTCATCACGTCCTGGCGGATCAGGTGTTCGGGCAGAAAGCTCAGCCCGATGCCGGCCACCACCATGCGCCGGATTTCCTCGATATTGGGCGACGTGCCCACGATGCGGCCGGTAAAGCCCTGCTGATCGCGAAAGATGGTCAGCGGCGACAGGGTGTCGCCGATCTGGTCGCTGGCGAAACAGACGAAATTCTGGTCCATCAGGTCTTCCAGGCTGACCCGCTGCCTGGAAAACAACGGATGATGCCGTCCGCAGACGACCGCGTAGCGGTGGCGCAGGAACAGCCGGCGCTCCAGCGCCTCGACGGGCTTGCGGCACAGGCATATGCCCAGTGCCGGCACGCGTTTGGCAAGCGCGTCCAGGATGGCGGCGCTGGGCAGCACATCGACATGGAATTCGATCCTGGGATAGCGCCGGTGGAACTGCGCCAGGAAATCGTCATACGCCGGACTTTGCACCTTGCTCATTACCAGCAAGCGCAAGGCCCCCGCGATTTCGGCCCGGTCCTGCGTGGCGGCGTTCTCGATGCGCGCCATCGTGCCGTACATATCGCGGGCGATGGCGTAGATCTCGTCGCCCAACCCCGTCAGGCGGAATTCGCCATTGCGCCGGTGCAGCAGCATGCCGCCCACCGCGTCCTCCAGCCGCTTCAGCGCCTGGCTGACTGCGGGCTGGCTGAGGTGCAGCGCCTGAGCCGCCCTTCCGACCCCGCGCTCCTGCACCACGAACATGAACGTGCGCAATAGGTTCCAGTCCATGCGCTCGGGAGCCAACGACAGAGGTGACGGTTTGCGGGCGGCGGGCAGTGGCATGGCATGGCGGCGGAGTCGATGGGAGCGGCGGGTCGGACCCCGCGCCGCCGCCGCGCGCTCAGGCGCCGGCCAGCCCCGCGAAAAAGCGCGATGCGTTGGATTCCAGACCCTCGATATAGTAGCCGCCTTCCTGCACGATCAAGGTCGGCAAGCGCATGCCGCCCACTTCGCGGCCCAGGCGCTCGAAGCCATCCTCGGTGACGCCGACCATGGCCTGCGGATCCTTTTCGAAGATGTCGAACCCCAGAGACAGGACCAGCGCGTCGGGCTGGAACAGCTCGATCGCGCGGCGCGCCTGAACCAGGCGGTCGAAGAACACGGCTTCCGGCGAACCGTGCGGCATGGGCAGGTTGATGTTGTATCCATAGCCCTCGCCCGCGCCGCGCTCGTCTTCGAAACCCGCCACCACCGGATAGAAATTTTCCGGATCCCCGTGGATCGACACATACAGCACGTCGTTGCGCTCGTAGAAGATTTCCTGGATGCCCTGCCCATGGTGCATGTCCGTATCCAGGATGGCCACGCGCGCGAACCGGGACCGCAGGCGCTGCGCGGCGATCGCCGCGTTGTTCAGATAGCAGAACCCTCCCGCGGCGTCGCGCCGGGCGTGATGGCCCGGCGGACGGCAGATCGCGTAGGCCTGGCGTTCGCCGGCCAGCAGGCATTCCGCCCCCGCCACGGCGCACTGCGCGGACCAATAGGCGGAATGCCAGGTCTGCGGCCCCACCGGGCAGCTGCCGTCGGCCAGATAGCGTCCCGCCTTGGCCAGCACGCCGCGCAAGGCGTTGGGTTCCCTGACGAAGACGTTGGACACGACCTCGCCGCCCCAATCTCCGGGCAGCTTCATCCAATCGTCGTGGGCGCCTTGCAGGAAACGCAGATAGTCCAGCGTATGCACGGCCGACAGCGCCGCCGCTCCATGATCGGCCGGCGCCTGGACGTCGAAGCCCAGCTTGCGGGCGGCGCGCACCAGGCCATCCAGGCGCGCCGGCACTTCCTGCGGCGTGCGCATCTTGCCACGGGAAAAATAGGTCTGCGGATGATGAAGCTTCTGGTCGTCGTGGAAAAATGCCTTCATGCTTGCTGATCCTTAAATTGAAAATTCTCGGTGCGCTGGCCGGCATTGCCCAACAGCAGCACGGAAACCAGGGAAAGCAGCGATATCGCCGAAAACAGCACGGCCAGCGGCCACCACTGGCCTTTGAAGTTCTCGGCCAGCACCGTGCCGAGCAAAGGCGTCAGCCCACCGAAAATGGCACCCGACAACTGGTACGCCAGGGAGATGCCCGTGTAGCGGATGCCCGTCGGAAAGCTGTCGCTGACATAGCCCGCGATCACGGCGTAGTAGGCGCCCATGAACAGCACCGCCACGCCCACCCCCAGCGTGATGCTGGTGAGCGAGCCTTGGTCCACCAGGTTGAACATGACGTAGGGCGTGAAGATCGACGCCAGCGCCGTCGCCCCAAGAAAGCGCAGATTGCCTACGCGGCTTGCGATGTAGGCAGCGAGCGGCGTAATGAAGAACTGCATGATGGACACGACCAGCAGGCAGTCCAGGATCACCGCTCGGCTCAAGCCCGCGTACTGTGTCGTGTAGGCGATCATGAAGGTATTGGTGAAGTAAAAGCCGGCGATGCCCAGCACATTGGCACCGACCGCCAGCGCCAGCAGCCGCGGCGCGCCGCGCAGCACCTGCGCGAGCGGCGCCTGCGCGGGCCGGGCGCGCTGGGCCCGCGCCTGCTTTTCCGCCAGGAAATCGGGCGATTCGTTCACGCTCAGGCGGATCACGAAGCCCACGACCAGCAGTACGGCCGAGAACAGGAAGGGGACGCGCCATCCCCAGCCCAGGAAGGCCTCGTCGTCCAGGGACGTCACCGATTTGAACATCAGCATCGACAGGATCAGGCCGGCGGGACTGCCGAGCTGCGCGAACGACGCGAAGAAGGTGCGCTTGCTCCGGTCCGGCGAATGCTCGCCGGCCATCAGGACCGCTCCGCCCCACTCGCCGCCGACCGCGATCCCCTGCACGATGCGCAGCAGGATCAACAGCACCGGCGCCCAAACGCCGATGGACGCGTAGGTGGGCAGCAGGCCGATCAGCACCGTCACCGTGCCCATCATCACCAGCGTGATCACCAGCGATTTCTTGCGCCCGATCTTGTCGCCGATGTGGCCGAAGATCACGCCGCCCAGCGGGCGGGCGAAGAAGCCGACGGCGAAGGTGCCAAGCGCGGCCAGGGTCCCGTAGAAACCCGTCGCCGATGGAAAGAACAGCTTGCCGAACACCAGCGCGGCGGCGGTGGCGTAGATGTAAAAGTCGTACCACTCGATCATGGTGCCGACGAACGCGGCGGTCGACGCGCGCACCGGCTGGTGCCCTGTCGCGGTATTTCCCCTCATGTTTATCTCTCTTAAGGCAGGTTGAGGTCTATCAGCCAGCTTTTATAGCCTTCGCCCAACCATAAGAAAAATTCTTATTTCTTATCTGCGGAATTACTTTGACTAATGAGGGAAAACCCGTATTCCGGCGTATTCAAACGCTCGCGGCGCCGCTGCGCTGCAGCCATGTCGGCCGCGGCGCGGCATCGAGCCAATTCTTCACGATCAAGCCCAGCTCCGTGTCCCCCGAGATCCTCAGGCGGCGCTGGAAGAACAAGGTGTCCGCATCGGTCTCGGCACGCATCAGGCTCAGCAGGTCCGCCAGCTTTGCGCCCAGTTCCAGGTCGGACGGCGCGCCGTTCCACACGGGCCGGAAGGCGCCGTCACGCACGGCGAAGCAGCTGCGCAGCCCGAG
Organism: Achromobacter agilis; assembly: GCF_900496965.1. GTDB lineage: Bacteria > Pseudomonadota > Gammaproteobacteria > Burkholderiales > Burkholderiaceae_B > Achromobacter > Achromobacter agilis. The sequence continues at coordinate 57,240 of NZ_UFQB01000013.1, read as the reverse complement.
GTCTTCGACGGTGATGGCGAAACTGCGGCCGTCCAGCTCCTGCGGCGGCAACAGCCATTTGAAGCGGCGCGCCAGTTCCAGCGCGGCCACGCAGTGCATCGACACCAGCGGCGGCGGAATGCGCCGGCCGAGCTTGGCGAACAACGCCGGCACCTGCAAGGCGGCGCTCATGCCACGACCTCCAGCATCTCGATGCCGGACTTGCCGTAGTAGTAGCCATTGCAGCGGCCGATGCCAGCGGGCGGCTCGACGGCCGCTGCCGGAACGCTCCGTCGAACCGCGTCCAGCGCGGCGACCGCCTCCAGCGTGCCCGACGATTGCGGGCTGACGCGCAGCACCTCCACGCCCAGCGACGCCAGTTCGGGCGCCCGGGACAGCAAGTCCAGACAGGCGGCCGACTGCACCTGGATGCCGTTGATCGCCAGGAAATCCCGCGACTCGCGAGTGCGCATGTCCAGTCCGTCCGGATGTTCGATACAGCGGAATCCGCACTCGTCCTTTTTCAGACGAAAGTGCCGCGCGGTGAAGCAGCGCGCGGAAAACGCCAGCGCCATGCGGCCCCACACCATGACCTCCGCCTCCAGGCCCGCCGGGCGTTCCTGCAGCAAGCGCGCCAGCGTCTTGCCGTCCATTTCCAGCGGAACCACGAAGCGGGCCGCGCCGCGCCGGGCCAGCCATTCCAGGGTGCCGCCATGGTAGGCGTTCATGTGCGGGCCGGCTACGAAGGGACGCCCGGCCAGATGCCGCATGGCGCCCACCTCCCCGGCCTCGACCATGAAATCCTGCTGTTCGCACAGCTTCTTCAAGGCGCTGGCCTCGGCGCCGGTCTCGATCAGCGTGCGGCCGGACAACACCACCGTCTTGCCGGCGGCGCGCAGGTCGCGCGCAAGCGCGAGCCAATCCTCGGCGCGTAATTCGTGTCGGCGGCTGCAGACTGTCTCGCCCACGTACAGAATGTCGGCGGGGCTGTCGGCCAGCTCCGCATAGAAATCCAGGGTATCGCGGCGCGGCCAGTAGTAAAGCAAAGGACCGACAGAAATCCGGTATGCGTTGGGCTTCATTTCCATGGACGTTCGAATGCGCCTTGCGTGACTTGGGAACCCTCGGAGTGGCGCGCCAGCATGGCGTTCCATTCGGGGCGGGGAGAAAAGCGGGAGGCGTCCGCATGCGCGCTGTTCAAGGCCGCGCGCAGGGTCGACACCACCTGGGTGACGTAGGCGGGGCTGCGCTGCCGTCCCTCGATCTTGATGGCGGACACGCCCATCTCCGCAAGGCGCGGCAACAGGCCGATCGCGTTCAGGCTGGTCGGTTCCTCCAGCGCATGGTCGGCTTGCCCGTCCACGTCGAAGCGGCCCTTGCACAAAGTGGGATAGGCGGCGGCTTCGCCCGGTTCGTAGCGGTCGATCAGGATGCCGTTCAGGCGCGCGTCCATGCGGCCGTTTTCTTCCGACCAGCGCACGGCGTGAGCGGGCGAACAAACACCCTTGTTGTTGGGCGAATCTCCGGTGGCGTAGGACGACAGCAGGCAGCGCCCCTCGGCCATGACGCACAGGCTGCCGAAGCCGAATACCTCGACCTCGACACTGACGTTGGCGCAGATGCGCGCGATCTCGGCCAGGGTCAGTACCCGCGGCAGCACCACCCGGCGGATGCCGAACTGCTCCTTCATCAGCTCGATGGCGTCGGCGTGGGTGGCCGAGCCCTGCACCGACAGATGCAGGCGCAGATCGGGATAGCGGTCGCGGGCGTAGGCCATCAGGCCAGGATCCGCCATGATGACCGCATCGGCGCCCAGGCCCTGGGCGGCGTCCACCGCGGCGCGCCACTCCTGCGCCCTGCCCGCCTGCACGAAGGTGTTGATGGCGAACAGCACCTGGCGCTTGCGGCTGTGCGCCAGCTCCACGCCGGCGCGGATATCGGCTTCGGTGAAATTTAGCCCGGCGAAATTGCGGGCGTTGGTGGCGTTCTTGAGGCCGAGGTAGACCGTGTCGGCGCCCGCATCGATGGCCGCCTTCAATGCAGCCAGGCTGCCGGCGGGGGCCACGAGTTCCATGGGAGAGGTTCGAGTTTCCATGACGGCCAGTCTAGGGGCCGGGGGATGCGGTGGCCTTGTCGAAGATCAACATCGCCGCAGTGTCTGACACCCGTACGAGACAGCCGGGGAAGGACGACAGTGCTTACGGGTGTCAGACACGCCCGCCCGTCACTCGTCCGTGTACATCCCGTGCTCCACCGCATACACCGCGACTTGCACGCGGCTGGTCAGGTTCAGTTTTTTCAGCACGTTCTGCACATGGATCTTCACCGTGCTTTCGCTTACGTCGAGCTCACGCGCGATGACCTTGTTGCTGGCGCCGCGCGCCAGCCATTGCACGATCTGCCTTTCGCGCGCGGTCAGGCGGTTGCGGTCGCCGCCCGCCGCTTGCGCGGCCTGGCCCGGCTGGCCGGCTTGCCCGCGGAACTGCTCCACGAGCTTGGCGGTCATGCTGTCCGCGATCACCGGCTCGCCGCCGGCCGCGCGGCGGATGGCGGCGGTCAGCGCGTCGGCGTCGATGTTCTTCACAAGGTAGCCGCGGGCGCCATCGCGCAGCGCCTGGCCGAGCTCGTCGGCCTCTTCCGAGACCGTCAGGATGATGACGGCGCAGGACGGCAGATCCTGCGTCAGCAGCTGCAGCGTTTCCAGCCCGGACAGCCCGGGCAGGTTGAGATCCAGCAGGACGACGTCGGGCTTGAGCTCTTTGGCGCGCTTCAAGCCCTCGACGCCGTCCCCGGCTTCCGCCACGACCTCGAAATCGGGCTGGCGCTGCAGCAGCAGGCGCACGCCGGAGCGGAACAGGGTGTGGTCGTCGACGAGGAGGATACGGATGGGCATGGTCTGGATGGTGTCAGGCGGCCTGGCGCTCGCTGCCGGGCAGTGCCAGCGAGACGCGCGTGCCGGCGCCAGGCTGTGACTCGAGTTTTATCATGGCGCGCATGCGCGCGGCGCGCTCCCGCATGATGTGCAGCCCCACATGGGATTCGCCGCGCTCGGCCACTTCGGCCGGGTCGTATCCCTGGCCATTGTCGGAAACCGACAAGCTGAAGTCGCGGCCGTTGTCGACCGCCACCTCGACGCGGTCCGCCTCGGAATGCTTGCGCACGTTGGACAGGGCCTCCTGCAGGATGAACAGCACCTGCAGCTGCTGCTCCGGCGGCAGCGGCGCGCCCTGCCCCGGCCCGAAGCGCAGCGCCGTTTCGATGCCGGTCTGGCGGCGGAAGCGGTCTACGGTGTCTTCGATGGCGGCCTGCAGGTCTCCCTGCGACAGTTTGCTGCGGAAATTGGTCAGCAGCTCCCGCACGTCCTGGTAGCTTTCGTCCACGCCCGTGCGCAGCAGCGGCAGGATTTCTTCGATTTCCTCGGCGTCGCCCCGCTTGACGGCCGCGTCCAGCATCTGCAGTTGCAGGTTCAGGAAATTCAGGCCCTGCGCCAGGCTGTCGTGCAACCCCTGAGCCACCAGCCCGCGCTCCTGCACCACGGCCAGCTGGCGCGCCTGGGCGCTCAGGCGCCGGTTGTCCAGCGCCACGCCCAGGTGCCGCCCCAGCGTTTCGAGCAGCTGGGACTCGCCGGGCGTCAGCTTGCGCTGGTGGCGGAAATGCAGGGAATACGACCCCAGCACCTCGTCCCGCGTGACGATGCGGAACACCGCCACGCTGGCAAAGCCCTCCCGCTGGCAATTCAGGTCCTTGCCCGGCTGCGCCTGCCGGAAATCCTGGATGACGATGACGCCGTCCTGGCGCGTGGCGGCGCCGCAATAGCAGTCCTCCACCTTCATGCAGTGCTCGGATTCCACCAGCGCGTCGGACAGGCCCACCGACACCATCAGGTTCAGCTTTTCGTTGTTCGGGTCGAGCGCCCGGATGCTGCCGCCCTCGGCGTCGAACTGCAGCATCACGCGGCGCAGGAAGCCGTCGCAAAGGGCTTCGATCTCGTTGGGCAGGTTGAGAAAGGCCGCCATGTCGTAGAGCGCACCGATATCGCGGTTCTGCGCGGCCAGCTGGGCGGTCTTTTCCTCCACCCGCCGCTCCAGGCCGGCGTACAGGTCCTGCAGCTCGTCGGCCATGCGGTTGTAGCCGCGAGCCAGCACGCCGAACTCGTCCTGGCTTTCCACCGGCAGGCGCGTGCTGAATTCCCGCGCGGCCATGCGCTGCAGGCCATCGCGCAGGCGCAGCACCGGGGAGATGATCCACAGATACAGCAGATAGATCATCGCCAGCGTGCCCGCGCTGGCGATCGCCGCCAGCACGCCCTGGGACAGGCGCAGCGACGTGGTCTTGCCCGCGTTGTCCTGTTCGATCATCCGCACCAGCGTGTCCGCCCGCGAGACGAACTCCGGCAGCGTCTCGAGGTAGGTCGCTGCGTCGGGCTGCCCGAGGGCACGGATGGCGGCCGGCTTCATGCGCTCGTTCCAGTACCCGGCCACGTCGCGCCATTGGATCCGGATGGCCTCGTCGTTGGGGATGAAGAGCGGCCGGGCGGGATTGCCGCGCGCCAGGCGGGCGATCGTGTCGTCCATGACGTCGATCTGCTCGCGGGTGCGGAACTCGCGGCCGGCCTGCGGCCGCATGAGTTCCACCGCGACCCGGTTGGCGCGCATGCGCAGGCTGCCGGTGTCGTTGATGGCCGCGCCCGCGCCTTCCAGCTGCCAGGACAGCCACAAGGTCCAGCCGACCATGGCCAGCACCACCACTAGCGCGATCAGCGAACTGGCGACGATGCGCGTGGACAGGCGGTGCCGAGGCGAAGGAAGGCCGTCGGACTCGGCAATGGGATCGGTGGACGTCATGGCGATACGTGTTGTCTGTGCCCGCGGGGCGGATCGGCTCCCAGTGTAGTCTCCTCCCCTCGTCCTGCTCCGTCCCCTGGCGGCCCGGGCCTTCAACCCAGGTCCAGACTGCGGCAGATGAACGCCGCGACCTGGGCCGGTTCATTCAGGGGCAGGCAAGGCAGCCCCGTCTCCAGCGGCGCATCGGTCGCTACCGCCAGGAAACTGCCGTCTTCCGCGTGCAGCGACGGCTTGCCCGTGACGGGCCGGTACACCTCGATGCGGGGGATCGCGGCCCGTTTGAACCCTTCGACCAGCACCAGGTCGGCCGGCGACAGGCGGGCGAGCTGTTCGTCCAGCGAGGGTTCGGGCGCCTCCCGCAGTTCGTGGATGATGGCGTAGCGGAACGGCGACGCCACCATCACCTCCTGCGCGCCCGCCAGCCGGAAGCGCGCGCTGTCCTTGCCGGGCGGCTCCATCTGGAAGTCGTGGTGGCTGTGCTTGATGACGTTGACGCGCAGGCCGCGCGCGGCCAGCAGGGGCAGCATCGCCTCGATGAGGGTGGTCTTGCCGCTGCCGGAATGGCCGGCGATACCGAAAACAGGGGTCATGCAAGCTCCGTGAACAAAGGGCATACGATGGGCAGGAACGCGTCCGCCCGCGCCGAGTATGCCAGCAAAGCCCCCGCCACCAGGTCGAAATACCAGCCATGCAGGGTCAGGCCGCCCGCCTGGACCGCGCGCCTGACGAAAGGCAGATCTTCCAGGTTACGCAGCGAAATCAGGATGGAAGCCTGCTCGCAGGCGCGCCGGCGCTCCGCTTCGGAGGCATCCGGCATCTGCTGCAGCACCTTCCTGCGGGCGGGCTCGGCGATGTCCATCCAGCGCTCGAGGTAATCGGTCTCGCCGCCATGCGCGGCGCACCGCCGACCGCGGTCCATCAGCGAGCGGATGCCGCCGCAGTGCGCGTGGCCCAGCACGATGACCCGGCTGACCTGCAACTGCTCCACCGCGAACTGTATCGCGGCCAGCACCCCTTGCAGGCCCCGGTCCGTGTTGGAGGGCGGCACCAGATTGGCCACATTGCGCACCGTGAAGATATCGCCAGGGTCGCAGCCCAGCAGCATGGCCGGGTCCACCCGGGAATCGCAGCATCCGATCAGCAAGGTGCTGGGATGCTGGCCCTCGCGCAGGTTGCGGTAGAGGGATGGCGCATCCTCGTAGTATTGCTGCTGGAAACGCTGGAAGCCATCGACGAGGCGTTCGATGTCGCGCATTTCAGCCTCCCGTCTGCGCCATGAACCGCACGATGTGTTCCGGACGGCTGGCGAACTCGTGGCGTTCCGGCTTGGCGGCGATACCCGCCAGGATCGCCCGGGTCAGCTCGGCATCGCTGGCTCCGCCGCGCAGCAGCCGGCCCAGCGGCACCTGGTCTTCCTGCCCCAGGCACAGATACAGGGTGCCGTCCACGCCCAGCCTGACCCGGTTGCAGCTGGCGCAGAAATGGCGGGACATGGGCGTGATCACGCCCAGCACCGGCACCCCGCGGCCCGTCGTCCAGTAGCGGGCGGGGCCGGCGCCCGAACCCACCACCGCGGGCACCAGGCCGGCCTGGGCCGCCAGGATCGCGCCCATTTCGTTCAGGTCCGTATGGGCGAAGCTCCTGCCGCAATCGCCCATCGGCATGGGCTCGATCAGGCGCAGGACGAAACCCTGCGCCAGCGCGTACTCCAGCAGGCGCCGCACTTGCGCCTCGGGCGTGGCCGCGTGCACCACGCTGTTGAGCTTGATGGGCGCAAAGCCCGCCCGCCTGGCGGCGGCCAGGCCGGCCAGCACCGATTCCAGGCAATCCCGGCCTGTGATCTTGCCGAAGGCGGCCGCGTCCAGCGTATCCAGGCTGACGTTCAGCCGGTCCACGCCTGCCGCGCGCAGGTCCTGCGCGTGGCGGGCAAGCTGCGTGCCATTGGTTGAAACGGACAGGTCCTTCAGCCCCGGCATGGCGGCGATCGTGCCCGCCAGCCCGGCCACGCCGCGGCGCAGCAACGGCTCGCCGCCGGTCAGGCGGACCTTGCTGACGCCCAGCCCCACGAACAGGCCGACGAGCCGGGCCATTTCTTCGTGGTCGAGCCAGTTGGAAGGCGTCTCGAAGCCCTTGAAATCCTTGGGCAGGCAGTAGCTGCAACGCAGGTCGCAGCGGTCGGTGACGGAGACGCGCAGATAGTCGATGCGGCGTCCGAAACCGTCTTTCAATGGTCCCGCAGCTGGCGCTTCCATCATGCGGCGCTTCCGCTGAAGACGCGTTCGGGTTCGCCGTCCTCCAGGTCGATACCCTGGATCCGGGCGCGGCCCACGAGCAGCTTGACGTATTGCCGCCAGGCGATGTCGCGGCTCATGGCCGTCAGCGCGGAGGCAATCTGCCCGGCCACGTGCTCATAGGGCAGCAACCGCCCTTCGATGCGGCGCGTCACCCGGACGATGTGCAGACCATGGCGGGTCTGCAGCAGCTGCGGCAGCAGGCCCCCCGCCGGCAGCGCGAAGACGGCCCGCTCGAATTCCGGAACCGTGTCGCCCCGGCCCAGCTGGCCCAGGCTGCCGCCGACGGCGGCGGACGGGCAGTTGGATTGCTCGCGCGCCACCTCGGCAAAGCGCGAAGGGTCCTCCAGCAGCTCGGCCAGCACCACGTTGGCGTGCGCCCGCAGCATGTCCAGGTTCACGCTGGGCGTGACCTGGAACAGGATGTGGTCGGCTTCGATCAGTTCGCCCACCATGAAGCGCTCGGGGTGCATCTGGTAGAAGCGGCGGCAGGCGGCCTCGTCGGCCTCCGGCGCAGTCGCCTCGCGGGCCAGCAGGCCGCCGATGGCGCCCTCCTCGTCCGAGGCGTCCAGGCCCTGCCGGCTGGCCTCGTCCAGCAGCACGCGGCGCAGCACCAGCGCCGTGACCGCCTCGCGCATGGGGTTGCCGGCCTGCTCATGCAGCGGCAGTTCGCGTTCCAGGTCCGCGTCGCTCAGTTCGACGCCATTGACGATGACAGGCATGTTCGGCTCCTCGAAACGGCGGCTCAGCGCGGACGGACCAGCTGCCAGGCCCGGCCCAGGTAGCCCACCGAAGCGAAGCCGCTCCAGACGTGCACCAGGCGGGTGAACGGGAAGATCACGAACAGCGTGAGGCCCATGAACAGGTGCGCTTTGAACAGGAACGGCACGTCGGCGATATGGCTGGCCGCGTCGCCCTGGAACGTAACGATGTGCTGTGCCCAGGTCATCAGGCGCACCATCATTTCCCCGTCCATGTGGCCCGCCGACAGCACGATGGTGGACAGGCCCAGCAGCAGCGTAACCAGGATCCACAACAGCAACAGCTTGTCGCCCGGCCGCGTGGTGGCGCGAATGCGCGGATCGCTCAGGCGGCGGTGGATCAGGATCAGCAGGCCGATCAGGCACATGCCGCCCATCACGCCGCCGGCCACCATGGCCACGGTCTGCTTCAGCGTGTGCGACACGCCCAGCGTGTCCCAGACCACCACCGGCGTCAGCAGCCCGGCCAGGTGGCCGAAGAACAGACCCAGAATGCCCACGTGGAACAGGATATTGCCCAGCCGCAGCTGGCCGCGGTGCAGCAGCTGCGAGCTGTCCGACTTCCAGGTGTATTGCTCGCGCTCGAAGCGCACCAGGCTGCCCAGCAGGAAGATCGTCAGCGCGATATAGGGATAAATGCCGAAAAGAAACTGATTCAGGGAGTTCATGTTGCGTCGTCCTGAAGGTTAATGGGCCGCGCGGGGATAGAAGCGCACGGTTTGCGCGCCGTCGCCCGAGAACGGCCGCAGCAGCGGTTCCACGCCGTCGGGACCGGCGCCGAACGTTTCCATCGCTTCGTCCATGTCGCGCACGGGCGCCTCGGTCTGCTCGCGCGGAACCACCCGGGACTGCGCGCGCAGCACCGCGAAGATGCAGGCGTAGGGGCTGTCGTTCCTGGCCAGGCGCGAACCGATGGCCGCCAGCACGTGGATGGCGTCGTCCAGCAGCGCCTGGGCCTGGCCGGGCTCGATGACGCCCAGGAACTCCAGGAACAGCGGCACGTGGTCGGGCAGCTCGGACACCACCGGCTCGAAACCATGTTCGCGGTAGGTGTCCAGCAGATCGACCATGGCCTGGCCGCGGTCGCGGCTTTCGCCATGCACGTGCTCGAACAGGTGCAGCGAATGCGAGCGGTTGCGATCGAACGTGGCCACGTAGTTTTCCTGCAGCGAGATCAGGTCGTGGGTGGCCAGGTACTCCATCAGCGGCTGCAGGGCCTCCTCGGCATCGGGATAGTCGCCGAGCGCGGTTTCCACCTCGCCCAGCGCGTCCAGCAGCTCGGCCTCGGGATAGCACAGCAAGGCGGAAAGCAGGCGGTACGGACTCATGGTTTTCTCCTTTCCTAGACCGAAGCGGCCTTCTTGCGGGATTTCGGCATCTCGATGAAGATCTCGCTGCCCTTGGGCTTGCTTCCGAACAAGGTGCCTTCCGACACCCCGCCCGAGCAGCCGTTGCCGAAGGTAAAGCCGCAGCTGCCCTTCTCGTTGAAACTGTCCTCGACCACTTCCTTGTGGCTGCTGGGCACCACGAAGCGGTCCTCGTAGTCGGCGATGGCCATGATCTTGTACATGTCCTGCACCGTCGCCTCGGACAGCCCGACCTGGTCGAGCAAGGCCGTGTCGCGTTCGCCGTGCACGGATTCCGAGCGCTTGTAGGCGCGCATGGCCAACATCCGCTCCAGCGCCAGCACCACCGGCTGCTCCTTGCCCGCCGTCAGCAGGTTGGCCAGGTAGCGCACGGGGATGCGCAGGCTCGACACGTCCGGAATCATGGCGCTCTTGCCGACGGTGCGCTGCGGCATCTGGCCCGATTCGGCGGCCGACTGGATGGGCGACAGCGGCGGGATGTACCAGACCATCGGCAGCGTGCGGTATTCCGGGTGCAACGGGAAGGCGACGCGCCATTGCACCGCCATCTTGTAGACGGGCGAGTTGCGGGCGGCTTCCAGCCACGCTTCCGGGATGCCCTGCTCGCGCGCCGCGGCGATCACCTCGGGCGAATGCGGATCCAGGAAGAGATCCAGCTGGGACTGGTACAGGTCCTGTTCATTGGCGGTGGACGCCGCCGCTTCGATCTGGTCGGCGTCGTACAGCATGACGCCCAGGTAGCGGATGCGGCCCACGCAGGTTTCCGAGCACACGGTCGGCTGGCCGGCCTCGATGCGCGGATAGCAGAAGGTGCACTTCTCGGCCTTGCCGCTGTTCCAGTTGTAATAGATCTTCTTGTACGGGCAGCCGGAGATGCACATGCGCCAGCCGCGGCACTTGTCCTGGTCCACCAGCACGATGCCGTCATCCTCGCGCTTATAGATCGAACCGGACGGGCAACTGGCGACACAGGCCGGGTTCAGGCAGTGCTCGCACAGGCGCGGCAGGTACATCATGAAGGTGTTCTCGAAGGTCGAGTACATCTCCTTCTGCACGCCTTCGAACAAGGCGTCGCGGCTGCGCGCGCTGAATTCTCCGCCCAGGTCGTCTTCCCAGTTCGGGCCCCAATGGATCTTGTCCATCTTCTTGCCCGTCAGCACGGACACGGGGCGCGCCGTCGGCGGGGTCTCCGATAGCGGCGCGTTCTTGAGGTGTTCGTAGTCGAAGGTGAACGGCTCGTAGTAGTCGTCGATCTGCGGCAGGTTCGGGTTGGCGAACAGATTGGCCAGGATGCGCAGCTTGCCGCCCTGGCGCGGTTCCAGCTTGCCGGCGGCGGTGCGTTTCCAGCCGCCCTTCCACTTCTCCTGGTTTTCCCATTCCTTCGGATAGCCGATGCCGGGCTTGGTCTCGACGTTGTTGAACCAGGCGTATTCGACGCCGTCGCGGCTGGTCCAGACGTTCTTGCAGGTGACCGAGCAAGTGTGGCAGCCGATGCACTTGTCCAGGTTCAGCACCATGCCGATTTGGGCGCGTATCCTCATGATTGCTTCTCTTCTTGTTGCGTTGCTTCGACGAGCGGACCTTCCAGCCAGTCCACCTTCTTCATCTTGCGCAGCACCACGAACTCGTCGCGGTTGGCGCCTACCGTGCCGTAATAGTTGAAGCCGTAAGCCTGCTGGGCGTAGCCGCCGATCATGTGCGTGGGCTTGAGCACCGTGCGCGTCACCGAGTTATGGATGCCGCCGCGCTTACCGCTGGTTTCGGCGCCGGGCACGTTCACGATCTTTTCCTGCGCGTGGTACATCAGGCACATGCCCACCGGCACGCGCTGGCTGACCACCACCCGGGCGGTGAGCGTGCCGTTCACGTTGAACACCTCGACCCAGTCGTTGTCGACCAGCCCGGCCTGCTTGGCTTCGGTCTCCGACACCCACACGTGGGGGCCGCCGCGGCTGAGCGTCAGCATCCGCAGGTTGTCCGAATACGTGCTGTGGATGCCCCACTTCTGGTGCGGCGTCAGCCAGTTCAGGACCAGTTCCTTCTCGCCGTTCGGGTAGCGGCCCAGCATGGGCGCCACCGTCTTGGTGTCGATGGCCGGCTTGTACACGCAGAAACCTTCGCCGAAATCCAGCATCCAGCGGTGATCCTGGTAGAACTGCTGGCGGCCCGTCAGCGTGCGCCACGGAATCAGCTCGTGCACGTTGGTATAGCCGGCGTTGTAGCTGACCTCTTCGCTTTCCAGGCCCGACCAGGTCGGCGCGGAGATGATCTTGCGCGGCTGCGCCTGGATGTCGCGGAAGCGGATTTTGTCGTGCTCGCGGCCCACGGCCAGATGGGTGTGGTCGCGGCCGGTGATCTTGCCCAGCGCCTCCCAGGCCTTGACGGACACATGGCCATTGGTTTCGGGCGCGAAAGTCAGGATCATCTCGGCCGCGTCGATCGCGGTGTCCAGGCGCGGACGGCCCTGGCTCACGCCCGCGTCCTCCACGCTGTCATTGATGCCCGCCAGCTCGTGCACTTCGTGCTCGGTGTTCCAGTTGATGCCCTTGCCGCCGTTGCCCAGCTTGTCCAGCAAGGGGCCCACGGACGTGAACTTGCGATAGATGTCGTTGTAGTCGCGCTCGACCACCGTCATGGACGGGGCGGTCTTGCCCGGAATCAGATCGCATTCGCCCAGCTTCCAGTCGCGCGGCTCGAACGCCTGGCCCAGCTCTCCCGGGGTGTCATGCATCAGCGGCGTCAGCACCAGGTCGCGGCGCTTGCCCAGGTAGGGGCCGCCGATCTCGCTGAAGCGCTTGGCCAGCAGCTTGTAGATCTCCCAGTCGGTCTTGCTTTCCCAGAGCGGCTGCACCGCTTCGCTCAGCGGATGGATGAACGGGTGCATGTCCGACGTGTTGAGATCGTCCTTCTCGTACCAGGTGGCCGTCGGCAGCACGATGTCGCCGTACAGGCAGGTCGTGCTCATGCGGAAATCCAGCACCGTCAGCAGGTCGAGCTTGCCTTCGGCGGCGTCGTCCTCGAACGTCACTTCCGTGGGCTTGATCGCGTCCGCTTCATCGCCGAACACCGCGTTCTGCGTGCCCAGCAGGTACTTCAGGAAGTACTCGTGGCCCTTGCCGCTGGAGCCCAGGATGTTGGAGCGCCAGACGAACATGTTGCGCGGGAAGTTGACCGGATCGTCCGGGTTCTCGCACGCCATCTGCACCTCGCCCGACTTCAGCTTTTCAACGGCGTGGGCGATCGGGTCCTTGCCGGCGGCGTCGGCTTCGGCGACCAGGTCCAGCGGGTTGGCGCGCAGCTGCGGCGCCGACGGCAGCCAGCCCATGCGCTCGGCGCGGGCGTTCAGGTCGATCATGCTCAGGTCGCCGTACTTGCCGCGGTCCGCGGTGGGGCCCAGCACTTCCTGCACGTTCAGCTTTTCATGGCGCCACTGGCTGGTGTGCGCATAAAAGAAGGACGTGCCGTTCATCTGGCGCGGCGGACGCACCCAGTCGGCGGCAAAGGCCAGCGGGGCCCAGCCGAACTGCGGACGCAGTTTTTCCTGGCCCACGTAGTGAGCCCAGCCGCCGCCGCTCTTGCCCACGCAGCCGCACATCATCAGCATGTTGATGATGCCGCGGTAGATCATGTCCATGTGGTACCAGTGGTTCAGGCCGGCGCCGACGATGACCATGGACTTTCCTTCGGTATCGTGGGCGTTCTGCGCGAACTCGCGCGCCACCTGGATCACCTGCGCGCGCGGCACGCCGGTGTGTTTTTCCTGCCAGGCCGGCGTATAGGGCACGTCGTCGTCATACGAACTGGCGACGTTGCCGCCGCCCAGGCCGCGATCCAGGCCGTAATTGGCCATCTGGAGGTCGTACACGGTGGCCACCAGCGCCTCGCTGCCGTCGGCCATCCGGATGCGGCGCGCCGGCACGTTGCGCACCTGCAGTTCGCCATGTTCGCTGCCGAAGTACGGGAAGCCGACACCGACCACGGCGTCGGACTTGCCCAGCAGGGTCAGCTCGGGCTCGATCTCGCGGCCGCTGCCGCCGTCCTTCGATTCCAGGTTCCAGCGGCCGACCTTCTCGCCGCCGTTGACCGCGCCCTCGCCCCAGCGGAAACCGATGCTGCCGTTGGGCGCCACCAGGTCGCCGCTCTTGGCGTCCAGCACCAGCGTCTTCCAATCGGGGTTGTTCTGTTCGCCCAGGGCGCCGTCCAGGTGCGACGCGCGCAGGAAATGATCCGGCACGTAGCAGCCATCGCGCTCCTTCAGCTGTACCAGCATGGGCATGTCGGTGTAGCGGCTCACGTAGTCGCGGAAGTAGGCCGACGCGCCCGACAGGTGGAATTCTTTCAGGATCACGTGGCCCATGGCCATCGCCAGCGCCGCGTCGGTGCCCTGCTTGGGCGCCAGCCAGATATCGCCGAACTTCACCATTTCGCCGTAGTCGCTGGACACGGCCACGGTCTTGGTGCCCTTGTAGCGGACCTCGGTGTAGAAGTGCGCGTCCGGCGTGCGGGTCTGCGGCACGTTCGAGCCCCAGACCATGAGGTAGGTCGAGTTGTACCAGTCGGCCGATTCCGGCACGTCGGTCTGCTCGCCCCAGACCTGCGGGCTGGCGGGCGGCAAGTCGCAGTACCAGTCGTAGAAGCTCAGGCAGGCGCCGCCCAGCAGGCTGAGGTAGCGCGCGCCGGCCGCGTAGCTGACCATGGACATGGCCGGGATCGGCGAAAAGCCGATCAGGCGGTCGGGGCCGAACTTCTTGATCGTGAAGGCGTTGGCGGCGGCGATGATTTCCGTGGCCGTGTCCCAGTCGGCGCGCACGAAGCCGCCCAGGCCGCGCACGGCCTTGTAGCGCTTGGCGCGCGCCGGATCCTGGCTGATCCATTCCCAGGCGGCGATAGGGTCCATCGTCTTGCGGGCCTCGCGCCACATCTCGATGAGGCGCCCACGGATCATCGGGTACTTCACGCGCTGGGCCGAATACACGTACCAGCTGTAGGAGGCGCCGCGCGGACAGCCGCGGGGCTCGTGGTTGGGCAGGTCCGGCCGCGTGCGGGGATAGTCCGTCTGCTGCGTTTCCCAGGTGATCAGGCCATTCTTGACGTACACCTTCCAGGAGCAGGAACCCGTGCAGTTCACGCCGTGGGTCGAACGCACCACTTTGTCGTGCTGCCAGCGTGCCCGGTAGGCGTTTTCCCACTTGCGGTCTTCGTTGACCGTCTCGCCGTGACCGTCCGCGAAGGTGGATTTCACCCGCGACATGAACTTCAACCGGTCCAGAAAATGACTCATTCTCTATTCTCCAAGAGCGCCGGCCCCGCCGGCGCGTACTGCGATCTTTGCTGTTGAAACCACTTTAGGCGCGGCCGGCTTCTAGGACCATTCCCCGGTGGCATAGGCCGGGCGCGGCAGAATGACTAGTCACCCCGGCCAGGCCCCGCCGTGTCAGCACGGCACCGGCGCGTTGCGGCGCCCGTAGTACCACCAGGTAATCACGAGGCAGGTGGCGTAGAAGCCGATGAAGCAATACAGCGCGGCCTGCACGCTGCCCGTCATCTCCAGCGAGGTGCCGAAGCTGCGCGGGATGAAGAAGCCGCCATACGCGCCGATCGCGCCCGAAAACCCCAGCACCGCCGCGGATTCCTTGGCGGCTTCCGCCAGGGCCTGCTTCTGCGCAGCCGCGTCCTTGCCTTTGGCCGCCTGCGTGCGTTCGCGCAGGAAGATCACGGGGATCATCCGGAACGTCGAGCCGTTGCCCAGGCCGGTCAGTGCGAACAGCACGATGAACATGGACAGAAAGCCGTTGAAATCGCCCGGATTGCCGCCAGCGGGCAGAAACGCCATCACGCCCAGCACGGCGGCGATCATGGCGGCGAACGTGAATAGCGTGACCCGCGCCCCGCCCAGCTTGTCCGACACCCAGCCGCCCACGGGGCGCGTCAGCGAACCGACCAGGGGGCCCAGGAACGCGTAGGCCATGGGATCGACCTGCGGGAACAGCGTCTTGGTCAGCATGGCGAAGCCCGCCGAAAAACCGATGAACGATCCGAACGTGCCCACGTACAGCCAGCACATCAGCCAGTTGTGCTTGCGCTTGAAGATGACGGCCTGGTCCGCGAACGAGGCGCGCGCGTCGGCGATGTCGTTCATGCCGAACCACGCGGCGATGGAGGCCACCGCGATCGGTATCACCCAGATGAAGCCGGCGTTCTGCAGCCAGATGTTCTGCTGCATGTCGTTCACGGTCGCCACCTGCGGCGCGCCGCCCGCCACGCCGAAGACGCCGATCGAGATCACGACGGGCACCACGAACTGCACCAGCGACACGCCCAGGTTGCCGATGCCGGCGTTCAGGCCCGTCGCCAGGCCCTTCTTTTCCTTCGGGAAGAAGAAACTGATGTTGGCCATGCTGGAGCTGAAGTTGCCGCCGCCCAGGCCGCACAGCAGCGCCAGGATCAGCAGGGTCGGAAACGTCGTGGTCGGGTCGCGCAGCGCGAAGCCCATGCCCAGCGCCGGGATCAGCAGCGAGGCCGTGGAGATGGCCGTCCATTTGCGCCCGCCGAAGACGGGCACCAGGAAGGAATAGAAGATGCGCAGGGTGGCGCCCGACAGCGCGGGCAGCGCCGTCAGCCAGAACATCTGGTTCTTGGACAGCATGAAACCGGCGCGGTCCAGGTTGACCACCACGACGCTCCACAGCATCCAGATGCTGAACGCCAGCATCAGCGCCGGAATGGAGATCCAGAGGTTGCGGTTGGCGACGCGCGCGCCAGTCTGTTTCCAGAAGCCGGGATTATCCGGTTCCCAGCGCGCAAGGACTTGAGTGGACATAGGGCTCTCTCAGGATGTAAGGGAAGATCAGGCGGCTTGCTGCCGGGCAATGGCCGCGCTTTCCGGCCGGAAACTGAAGTGCATGAAAATCAGGGAGACGCAGACGGTGCCGTACAGCAGCATGAAGGCGCTGGAGCGGATGCCCGTGATGTCCAGCAGCACGCCGAACATGATCGGCAGCACGAACCCGCCCAGGCCGCCGGCCAGGCCGACGATGCCGGACACGGCGCCGATGTTCTCGCCGAACTCATCGGAGATGAACTTGAAGACGGACGCCTTGCCGATGGCCATCGCGATGCCCACGATGAACAGCAGCACGGTGAAGCTGACCGGCCCCAGGGCAATGTCGAAGCTGCGCGGACCGCCGGCCGTCAACACGGTGAAATGCGTCTGCGGATAGCTGAGAATGAAGAACGCCACCCAGCACACCCACATCACCCACCAGGTGGTCTTGTAGGCGCCGTAGCGGTCCGAGATCCAGCCGCCCAGGGCGCGCAGCACGCCGCCGGGCAGCGAGAAGCAGGCCGCCAGCAGCGCGGCCAGCTTCATGTCGAAACCGTATTCGCCGATGTAGTACTTGGTCATCCACAGCGCCAGCGCCACATAGCCGCCGAACACCACTGAGTAGTATTGGCAATAGCGCCAGACGCGCGGGTCCTTGAGCATGGCCAGCTGCGCAGACAGGCTGGCGCCGCTGGTCACGCGGTGCGAGGGGTCGGAAGACGAGAACAGCCAGAACAGGATGGCCGTGACCAGCAACGCCACGGCGTAGACCTGCGGCACGATGACCCAGGCTCCGCCCGCGGCCGCGATCAGCGCCGGCGCGACGAACTTGGTGATGGCGGAGCCGGAGTTGCCCGCGCCGAACACGCCCATGGCCAGGCCCTGCTTGCTGCGCGGGAACCAGCGCGCCACATAGGGCGTGCCCACCGAGAACGAGCCGCCGGTCAGCCCCACGAACAGCGCCAGCACCAGGAACTGCCAATATTCCGTCGCATAAGACATCAGCCAGATCGGCACGACGGCCAGCAGCATCAGGATGAAGAACACCGGGCGGCCGCCGTAGCGGTCCGTCCAGATGCCCAGCGGCACCCGCACCAGCGATCCGGTCAGGACCGGCATGGCGGCCAGCAGGCCGAATTGGGTTTCGGAGAGGCCCAGCTGCGTCTTGATGGGTATGCCCAGCACGGCGAAGATCATCCACACCGCGAAACAGATGGTGAAGGCGAACGTGCTGGATATCAGGACCCGCATCGGCGCGCCGGCCGAGGAATGACTTGCTGCCATGGTTATTCTCGCTTTGCTGACGAAAGACTTCTTACATGTCGTTAGCCTAGGGGCAGGACGCCCGCGCGACCATTCGCCGGCCGACCAGAACGCCCGTGCCGATGTGACTAGTCACCCCGGTCTTTGGGACTGGCTTGCGCTGGATCAATCGCCGGCGCTGTCCGCCGCTGGCGACAAGCTGCTGGGCGTATTAATATGTATTTGAAATACACCTTTAAATCCGCAGGCCCCCATGAGCACGCTGCTGACCATCGAAGAACCCGACGAGGCCTTGCGCCGCGCCCGCCCGCAATGGCGCGCCTTCACCGAAATGGGCTTCCGCCCGCTATACCTGGCCGGCTGCTTCTGGGCGCTGGCGTCCGTGCTCCTGTGGGTGCATGCGCCGTCCCTGCTGACGGGCGTGCTGGGCGGCATGCCCTGGCACGCGCACGAAATGCTATGGGGCTTCGTCGCCACGATCGCCGTGGGCTTCCTGCTGACCGCCGGCGCCAACTGGACCGGGAAGAATCCCTTGCGCGGCAACGCCCTGGCCGTCCTGTGCCTGGTGTGGATCGTGGCGCGCGCGGGCTACCTCGTCCCCGGACGGCCCGCGTTCCTGGTCGCCGCCGCGGCGGACCTGCTGTTCTTCCTGTGGGCCGCCGCCGCGCTGGGCCGCGCCGTCGCCGTCACGCGCAACCGGCGCAACTATGGCGTTCCCCTGCTGTTGCTGGCGCTCGGCGTCACCAATGCACTGTATCTGTGGGCGGCGGTCCAGGGCGACTATTTCGCGCTGATGCGCTACTTCAATGCCGGCTTGCTGAGCATGGCCGTACTGACGCTGCTGATCGCCCGCCGCATCATCCCCTTCTTCGCAAAGCGCGCCGTGGCGGGCCTGGACATCCCGCCGCACACGCGCAGCGGCCACTGGCAATTGGGCACGGGGGTCGTCGCCATCGCCTGCCTGCTGGCGGACCGGCCGCAGGTGGCGGCGGCGGCGCTGGCCGCGACCGGCCTGATCGCGCTGGCGCAATGGGTTTCGTGGAAGCCCTGGGCCGTGCGCCGCGTGCCGCTGCTGTGGATCCTGTACGCGGGTTACGGCGGCCTGGGCATCGGCCTGCTGGTGGGCGCGGCGCAACTGGCCGGCTACGTGCTGCGGACCGCCTGGCCCGCGCACGTGATCGGCGTAGCCGGTTTTTCGGTGCTCATCATCGGCATGGTGACGCGCACGGCGCTGGGCCACCTGGGGCGGCCGCTGCAGACCGACCGCAGCATGGTCGCCAGCTACGTGCTGGTGATCCTGGCGGCGCTGCTGCGCCTGGCCGCCCTGCTGCCCACCACGGCCATGCTTGGATTGCTGCATGCGTCGGCCACCGCCTGGGCCCTGGCGTTCGCCTTGTACCTGTGGCGCTTTTTCCCCTTGATGATCCGTCCGCGGGCGGACGCGGGCAAGACGGCGGCGCCCGCGATGCGCGTGGTGCCGGCGGTCCGGCGTCCCGCCGCCTGAGCCCTGGCCCCCGCCGCGCTCAGCCGCGCGCTTCGCGCCGGCGGGTCGCGGCCAGCTGCTGTTTCATGGCCTGGAGCCAGGCCTTGACCTGCTGCATGTCCACGAACTGCGACAGTTCGAATTCCAGTTCGCCGATGTAGTCGCGCACGTCGGCGATTTCGCCTTCCAGATCCTCCATCAAGTCGGAAGGATCGATGGATTGCTCCGGGTCGAACTGGTAGCGCGACTTGAAGCCGCGTTCGGCGGCCGCGACTTCCCCAGCCACGCCTGCCAACCGCGCCTCCAGCACCCGGTTGTATTCCGCATAGCGGTCTTCGCCCAGCGCGTCCCGGCGCTCCGGCTCCGCGCCCGCCAGCGCGCGGGCTTCGGCCAGCAAAGCCTGCGCGGCGCCGTCCGCATTCCCTTGCGGGGCCGGAAGCGCTTGCGCCGGCGCCTCGCGCTCTTCGGCAAAGTCCGCGTCGAAATCGCTGCCGGCATGCTTGCGGTATAGGGCCTTGAGGCGATCGATATCGCATTCTCCCGGCGTGCCGTCCAGCTCCAGGCCGCACAGGGTCTCTTCCACCAACTGCGCCGCGATCTCGGAAGCGAGCTCCCGTTCCTTCTTGGTCAATTCCTTTTGCTTGCAGGCATGGTCGAAGCAGAAGACCAGCTTGGCCTTGAGCTCGATCGCCACGGTCTCCAAGGGGGCCAGCTCGTCCGCATACCGTTCCTGGTAATCATGCGCGGCCTTTTCCCAGAGCGCCAGCCTGGCGAGCTCCTTTTCCAGCGTCCGCGCCAGCGTTTCGAACCTGCCGCGTTGCGCCGTGGCGCCGGACGCCGGCGACGTAGCGGCGGACGTTTTTTCTTGCATGGAGAATGCCTTGTGAAGGGCGCGGCCAGCCCGCGCCAGGAATGAGGAAAGCCGCATTTTACGCGGCTCCCGCAGGCGCTTGAGTTCATTTTTGATACGTTATAACATCTCATTCCTACAAACCAGGATCCGCACGCCATGCACCTCTCCTGTCGATTCTCCCCTTAGCCCGAAAGGAGCCCCATGAAAGTCCTCTCCTCGCTCAAAGACGCCAAGACCCGCCACCGCGATTGCCAGGTCGTGCGCCGCCGCGGCCGCATCTACGTTATCTGCAAGTCCAATCCGCGCTTCAAGGCCCGCCAGGGCGGCGCCAAGAACAGGAATGCGTAATGCATCGCCTGGATGTCGCCGTGGTGGGCGCCGGAGCAGCCGGCATCGGCGTGGCCCTGGCGCTGCAGAAGGTGCCGGGGCTGAAGTTCGGGGTGCTCGAGGCCGGGCGCGTGGGCGAATCTTTCCTGCGCTGGCCGGCGCAGGCGCGCTTCATCACGCCGTCCTTCCATAGCAATCCCTTCGGCCTGGCCGACCTGAACGCCGTGAACGAGTTGAGTTCGCCGGCCATCCACACCGGCGCCGAGCACCCCAGCGGCCCGCAGTACGCCGAGTACCTGGGCTACATCGCCCAGGGGCATGGACTCCCCATCACCATCGGCTGCAAGGTCCTGGCGGTCGGGGCGTTGCCCGGAGGCGGCTTCATCCTCGATACGTCCAAGGGCAAGTTGCAGGCCGGGTTCCTGGTCTGGGCCGCGGGCGAATTCCAGTTCCCCGACCTTGCGCCTTTTCCCGGCGCGCAATGGTGCCCGCACTACGCCCAGGTGGACGACTGGGCGCGCTTCCAGGCCGACC
This sequence comes from Achromobacter agilis, assembly GCF_900496965.1. Lineage (GTDB taxonomy): Bacteria > Pseudomonadota > Gammaproteobacteria > Burkholderiales > Burkholderiaceae_B > Achromobacter > Achromobacter agilis. The sequence goes on along the minus strand of NZ_UFQB01000013.1, from coordinate 36,715 downwards.
GCTACACCGTGATCGGCGGCTACGAGAGCGGCGTCGACGCCGCCGTCAACCTGGTCAGGCTCGGACGCACGACGCGGCTGCTCGCCCGCAAGTCGACATGGGATCCCCAGGCTCCGCACGACCCCAGCCTGTCGCTCTCGCCCTACACCCGCCAGCGGCTGTACGAAGCCGTCGACACCGGCCGGCTGGAGATCGCGTTCGGCGTGGACGTCGTCGGCCTGACGCTGCACGAGGGAGGCGGATTCCGCATCCACGCGGGCGACGGCCGGTACTGGGACGAAAAGCAGGCCCCGATACTCGGAACCGGATTCCTCAAGGACGGCGGCGCGCGGCAGATCGCCGAACTCTGGAACTGGGACGACGATGGCCGGGTCCTGCTGACCGAGTCCGATGAATCCACGGCCGCGCCGGGGCTGTTCATGGCTGGCCCGCAAGTGCGCCAGGACAAGCGCATCTACTGCTTCATTTACAAGTTCCGCCAGCGCTACGCCCTCATCGCCCGCAGCATCGGGCTGCGCCTGGACCGCGACACCAGCGCCCTGGGAACAGGCCCGGGCGCCTGGGGACCATTCGGCAACAGCGATTGCTGCGAGGGCTGCGAGTGCTGAACGTCCTGGGAAATGCCGTCCGCAAGGCCGGAATTTCCTTGCTGCTGACCGCCAGCATCGTTGCGGGCGCGGCCATCGGCCACCTGTGGCCCGCGACCGGCGAACTGCTGGGCAGCCACGTCAACGCCACCCTGCTGATCCTGGTCGCGCTGCTTTTCTTCGGCGTGCGCTTCGAAGCCGTGGTGCGAGCCTGGGGCAATCTGCGCTTCCTGGCGCTGGCGGCGCTGGCGACCTACGTATTCGTTCCAGCCATCGGCTACGCCATCGCCAGCGCCGTGCTGGCCGCCCATCCCATGCTGCTGGTCGGGTTGTCGATCTATTTCATGGCGCCCTGCACGGACTGGTTCCTTGGCTTCACCCGCCTGGCGCGCGGCAATGTCGCCCTGGGCACGGCCCTCATCCCGATCAACATGATTGGACAGCTCCTGCTGTACCCGGCCTATCTGCGCCTTTTCGCGCAGGGATCCGTCCAGATCGAGGCCGGGGTCATCGGCGATACGCTGCTGCACTGGTTCCTGGTCCCCCTTGCCGTGGCCGTGCCGGCGCATTACGGCCTGCGCCGGTTGCTGGGCGGCAAACGGTTCGGCCGTTTGCTGCAGCGCATGGACCGCGCCGTCCCCTGGGTGATCGCGCTGCTGGCGATGGAGATTTTCGCCGCGAACGTCACGGTCATCCTCGCACACCGCAACGCCTTCGCCTGGGTCCTGCTGGCGGTATTCGTCTTCTTCGCCTGCACCTACCTGCTGGGCGAAGCCATCAGCCGGTTGGGCCGGTTCGCCTATCCGGAACATGCCCTGCTCACGATGAGCATCGCCGCCCGCAACGCGCCCTTGATGCTGGCGCTGACCATGGCGGCGATGCCGGACGAGCCGCTGATCCACGCAGCCCTGGTCATCGGCATGCTGGTGGAATTTCCCCACCTGACCGTGCTGCGGCGGGTGCTGCTGGGGCAGCGGCAGCGCGCGTATCGGCGAACGTTGCGGCATTCCGGAATGGGCGCGAGAAATGACCTGACAATTTACTGACAAAGAAACGGTAATCATTATTATTCATATAGAATCCGAGCTGTCCCCAATCCCCAAGCTTGGCAGTCCCGATGTCCCTGCCCCTTTCCGCGGGCCCTGGTTCCCATTCCAAACGCCTGATGCTGCTGGCGGCCGTATTGGCGCTGGCCGCCCTCGCCGCCTTGGCGTTCTGGCTGACCGGGCCCAAGAGCCCCGCCGGTGTCCGCCCGCCCGAGTACAGGCAGATTCCCGTCGCCGTCAGCGTGGCGGCCGCCAGCGTCGGTCCGCTGCGGCGCGACCTGCACGCGCTCGGCACCGTGACCCCGCTGGCGCGGGCCGTGCTGCGCCCGCAGGTCGACGGCGAACTACTGAAGCTGCATTTCACCGAAGGCCAGGCCGTTGCGCAGGGCCAGCTGCTGGCCGAGATCGACGCGCGGCCCTATCTTGCGGCGCTGGCCTCCGCGGAAGGCGAACTGGCCCGCACCCAAGCGCTGCTGGACAATGCCACGGCTGACCTGCAGCGCTACCGCCGGCTGGCCCGCCAGGACGCCGTCGCCGGACAACAGTTGGACACCGCCGAGGCGCAGGCGCGGGCCTATTCCGCGCAGCGCATGAAGAATGAGGCGCAGGTCGCCGACGCGCAGCGGCTGCTCGGCCATACCCGCATCGTCGCGCCCCAGGACGGACGCATCGGGCTGCGGCGCATCGACGCCGGAAACCACGTCCGGGCCGACGACACCGAGGGCCTGGCCACGCTGGTGCAGATCCGTCCGATCTCGGTGCTGTTCAGCATCCCGGAAACGCAGCTGGACATCCTGCGCCAGGCGCAGGCGCGCGCCGCCGCCCTGCGCGTGCAGGCCTGGGATGCCGATGACCGCCGCATCCTCGACGAAGGGACGCTGGAAGCGCTGGACAACCGCATCCAGGCCGCGAGCGGCACGGTGCGGCTGCGGGCCCGGTTCGACAACGCCGACGAAGCGCTGTTTCCGAACCAGTTCGTCAATATCCGGCTCGCGGTGGTGCAGCAGGATAACGTCGTCACCATTCCGACGGCCGCGGTGCAGTACGGATCCGAAGGCGCTTTCGTCTTCGTGATCGGGGAGGACCGCCGCGCCAGCCGCCGCGTGCTGCGGCTGGGGCCTTCCAACGCCGGCCGCATCGCGGTGGAAGCGGGGCTGGCGCCCGCCGAACTCGTCGTGGTGGAAGGCGTGGACCGTCTGCACGACGGCCGGGACGTGCTCATCGTCGGGCAGGACTCATGAGCCTGTCACGCCCCTTCATCCTGCGCCCGGTCGCCACGTCCTTCTTGATGATCGCCCTGCTGCTGTCGGGCATCCTGGCCTGGCGCATGCTGCCGGTGGCGGCGCTGCCGCAGGTGGACTACCCCATCATCCAGGTGATCACCCAGTACCCGGGGGCCAGCCCCAGCGTCACGGCCCGCGCCGTCACGGCCCCGCTGGAGCGGCGCTTCGGGCAGATCCCCGGCCTGAAGCAGATGTCTTCCACCAGCGGCAGCGGGGTTTCCGTGGTAACGCTGCAGTTTTCCCTGGACGTGCCGCTGGGCGTGGCCGAACAGGAAGTCCAGGCCGCCATCAGCGCCAGCGGCTCGCTGCTGCCCGGGGATCTGCCCACCCCGCCCGTGTACCGCAAGGTCAACCCCGCGGACATGCCCATCCTGACGCTGGCGGTTACCTCGGCGTCCCTGCCCCTGCCCAAGGTCTACGACCTGGTCGACACGCGCATGACGCAGCGCCTGTCGCAGCTGTCCGGCGTGGGCATGGTGAGCCTGGCGGGCGGCCAGCGGCCGGCCGTGCGCGTGCAGGTCAATCCGATGGCGCTGGCCGCGCGCGGCCTGCAGCTGGCCGATGTGCAGGAGGCCATCGGCAAGGCCAACTCGAACCAGCCCAAGGGCAGCTTCGACGGGCCGGTGCGCTCGGTCATCATGGACGCCAACGATCAGCTCCAGAGCGCCGAAGAGTACCGCGAGCTGATCGTGGCCTGGCGCAATGGCGCGCCCGTGCGGCTGGGACAGGTCGCCAGCGTGGAGGACGGCGCCGAGGACCGCTATCTGGCGGCCTGGGTCGACGAACAGCCCGCCGTGCTCGTGAACATCCAGCGCCAGCCGGGCGCCAACGTGATCGCCGTGGCCGACCAGGTCAAGGCGCTGCTGCCCCAACTGACGTCCAGCCTTCCTGCCGCCGTACAGGTACGCGTCCTGACCGACCGCACGGAAAGCATCCGCGCGTCCGTGCGAGGCGTGCAGTGGGAACTGGCGTTCGCCGTGGGGCTGGTCGTGCTGGTCACCTTCCTGTTCCTGCGCAACCTGCCCGCCACGCTGATTCCCAGCCTGGCCGTGCCGCTATCCCTGATCGGCACGTTCGGCGTCATGCACCTGGCGGGCTTCTCCACCAATAATCTCACCCTGATGGCGCTGACCATCGGCGCGGGCTTCGTCGTGGACGACGCCATCGTCATGCTGGAAAACATCGCGCGCTATCGCGAACAGGGCCACAGCCCCCTGTCCGCCGCGCTCAAGGGCGCCGGCCAGATCGGTTTCACGCTGGTTTCCCTGACCCTGTCGCTGATCGCCGTGCTGATCCCCCTGCTCTTCATGGAAGACGTGGTGGGCCGGCTGTTCCGCGAATTCGCCGTCACGCTCGCGGTCGCCATTCTCATCTCGCTGGCGGTCTCGCTCACCCTTACCCCCATGATGTGCGCGCGGCTGCTGCCCGCCCATGCGGACACCCGCCCGGGCCTGCTGGACCGGATCCAGGCCCGCTACGCCGGCTGGCTGGACGCCACCTTGCGGCACCAGCGCCTGACGCTGGCCGCCATGCTGGCCACCGTGGCGCTCACCGGGCTGCTGTACCTCGCCGTGCCCAAGGGCTTCTTCCCGGTGCAGGACGGCGGCACGCTGCAGGGCGTGACGCAATCGTCGCAGAGCACCTCGTTCGACGCGATGGCGCGCCGCCAGCAAGCCGTGGCCCAAAGCCTGCTGGCCGATCCGGACGTCGCCAGCCTGTCGTCCTTCATCGGCATCGACGCCATGAACGCCACGCTGAATACCGGCAGGCTGCTCGTCAATCTGAAGCCCTGGGCCGAGCGTAGCGCGCCGCTGGCGGACATCATGGCCCGGCTGGACGCCCGCGCCCGGGAAATCCAGGGCATCTCGCTGTTCCTGCAGCCCGTCCAGGAACTCAATATCGAGGACCGCGTCAGCCGGGGCCAATATCAGTTCACCCTGACCTCGCCGGACGCCGCCCTGCTTTCCCGCTGGAGCAGCACGTTGACTCAGCGGCTGGCGCAGGCCCCCGAATTGGCGGACATCTCGTCCGACCAGCAGGGCGACGGCCGCCAGGCCTACCTGCAGGTCTCGCGCGACACCGCCGCCCGCCTGGGCGTGACCATGGACGATGTGGCGCAGACGCTCTACAACGCCTTCGGCCAGCGCCAGGTCGCCACGCTGTTCACGCAATCCAACCAGTACCGCGTCGTGCTGGAGGTGGACCGCAAACTGGCGCTGAGCCCGGATGCGCTCGAGCGCATCCACCTGCAGACCGAAGGCGGGCAGGCCATCCCGCTGTCGGCGCTGGCGACCGTCAGCGAACGCGCCGTGCCCCTCGCCGTCAACCACCTGTCGCAGTTTCCGGCGGTGAACCTGTCGTTCAACCTGCCGCGCGGCGGCTCGCTGGGCGCGGCCATCGCCGCCATCGAATCGGCCCGGCAGGAAATCGGCATGCCTGCAAGCGTGGAGCTGCGGCTGCAAGGCGCGGCGTCGGCCTTCCAGGCCTCCCTGTCGAACACGCTCTGGCTGATGCTGGCGGCGATCGTCACCATGTACCTGGTGCTGGGCATGCTGTACGAAAGCGCCATCCATCCCGTCACCATCCTGTCCACCCTGCCGTCGGCCGCCGTGGGGGCCTTGCTCGCGCTGCTGCTTACCGGGCGCCCGCTGGACCTGATCGCGGTCATCGGCATCATCCTGCTGATCGGGCTGGTGAAGAAAAACGGCATCATGATGGTGGACTTCGCGCTGGAAGCCGAGCGCACGCGCGGGCTGGCGCCGCAGGCCGCCATCCGCGAAGCGGCCCTGCTGCGCCTGCGCCCCATCCTGATGACCACGCTGGCGGCGCTGTTCGGCGCGCTGCCGCTGATGCTGGCCACCGGTTCGGGCGCGGAACTGCGCCAGCCGCTGGGCTGGGTCATGGTGGGCGGGTTGCTGGTCAGCCAGGTGCTGACGCTGTTCACCACGCCGGCGGTCTATCTGTTCTTCCACCGCCTGGGCGCACGCCGCGGCGCCTCCGCGGCCAGGCCTGGAGCTGAAGGCCCCGCGCCATGATCCGGGCCCTGGCGCACCGCCCCGTCGCCTGCCTCTTCCTGGCGCTGGCGCTTACGCTGCTGGGCGCCGTGGCCTGGCGGCTGCTGCCCGTGGCGCCGCTGCCGCAGGTGGATTTCCCCACCATCGAAGTGCGCGCTGAACTGCCGGGCGCCAGCCCCGAGAGCATGGCCAGCACGGTGGCCGCGCCGCTGGAGCGCGCGCTGGGCAGCATCGCGGGCGTCAGCGCGATGTCGTCCTCCAGCAACCAGGGCGCCACCCGGGTGCAGTTGCAGTTCGAGTTGGACCGGGACATCAATGAAGCGGCGCGCGACGTGCAGGCCGCCCTCAACGCCGCCCGGGCGGAACTGCCCGCCGGCATGCCCGGCAACCCCAGCTACCGCAAGGTCAATCCGTCGCAGGCGCCCATCATGGCCCTGGCGCTCAGTTCCCCGACCCGTCCCGCGGGCCAGCTCTACGACCTGGGCGCCACCGTATTGGCGCAGAAGATTTCGCAGATCAACGGCGTGGGCGAGGTGACGATGGGCGGCAGCTCGCTGCCCGCCGTGCGGGTGCAGGTCAATCCCAACGCGCTGGCCCACTACGGCGTGGCGCTGGACGACGTGCGCCGGGCGATCGCCGACGCCGCGCCCATGGGGCCGCAGGGGCAGCTGGATTCCGCCACGCGGCGCTGGGAGGTCGGCACGCCGGGGCAGCCGCGCAGCGCGCGCGAGTACGACAGCCTCATCGTGCGCCACCAGGACGGCGCCGTCATCCGGCTATCGCAGGTGGCGCGCGCGAGCGATTCCGTCGAAAACCGCTACAGCAGCGGGTTCCACAATCGCAATCCGGCCGTCGTCCTGACCATCAGCCGCCAGCCGGGCTCGAACATCATCGAGACCATCCAGGCCATCAACCAGGCGCTGCCCGGCCTGCGCCTGCTCATGCCCGCCGACGTGGACCTGACCGTCGCGCTGGACCGTTCGCCCGGCATCGACGCAACCCTGCGCGAAGCCCACGTCACGCTGGGGCTGGCCACCGCGCTGGTGATCCTGGTGGTATGGGCCTTCCTGGGCAATGCCCGCGCGGCGGCCATACCCAGCGTGGCGATCCCGGTCTGCCTGATCGCCACCTTCGCGGTCATGTACCTGTGGGGCTTTTCCCTGAACAACCTGTCGCTCATGGCGCTGATCGTCGCGGCGGGATTGGTCGTCGACGATGCCATCGTCGTCCTGGAGAACATCTCGCGCCATCTCGAACGTGGGCTGTCGCCGCGCGCGGCGGCGCTGCGCGGCGTGCGCGAGGTCGGCTTCACCCTGGTCGCCATGACCGTGGCGCTTAGCGTGGTGTTCGTGTCCATCCTGTTCATGGGCGGGCTGGTGGAGCGGCTATTCCGCGAGTTCTCCATCACCCTGGTTGCGGCGACCGTCATTTCGCTGGCCGTGTCGGTGGCCATCATCCCCAGCCTTTGCGCGCGCTGGCTCAAGCCGGCCCCGCCGCCAGGCGCGGGCGGCCGCAAGTCGCGGATGCAGGCGTTCCATGCGCGCATCCACGCGTGGTACGGCAGCAGCCTGGCGCGCGTGCTGGGCCATGCCCGGCTGACGCTATTGCTGCTGGCCGGCGTGATCGGCCTGAACGTCTATCTCTATGTGCAGGCGCCCAAGGGCTTCCTGCCCGTGCAGGACACCGGGCAGCTCGTGGGCTTCGTGCGCGGCGACGACGGCTTCTCGTTCCAGGTCATGCAGCCCAAAATCGACGTGTACCGCCAACTGGTGCTTAAACACCCCGCCGTGCAGGACGTGATCGGCTACAACGGCGGCAATCTGGGCATCAGCAATTCGCTCTTCCTGATCCGCCTGAAGCCCGTGTCCGAACGCAGGGAATCGTCTACCGAGGTCATCAACTGGCTGCGCGCGAACGCCCCGCCGGTGCCGGGCGGCATGTTCTTCCTGAACGTGGACCAGGACCTGCGCATGCCCGGCGGTTTCGGCAACTCGGGCGACCACGAGCTCGCCATCATGGCCAGCGACGTTCCGGCGCTGCGCGACTGGTCGCGGAAGATTTCAAAAGCCATGCAGGAGATCCCCGAGCTGCGCGACGTGGACGCCGAGGGCGACGGCGCCACGCAACAGGTGATGATCGACATCGACCGCAGCGCAGCGCAGCGCCTGGGCGTGGACATGGACACCATCGGCAGCGTGCTCAGCAACTCCTTTAGCCAGCGGCAGGTCGCCACGCTGTACGACGCCATGAATCAGTACCGCGTGGTGCTGGAGCTCGATCCCCGCTACACGGAGGATCCGGACGTGCTGGAACGGGTGCAGGTCGTGGCCGCGAACGGCGAGCGCGTGCCGCTGACGGCGTTCGCCACCTACAAATATGGCCTGGTCAACGATCGCGTCTACCACGACGGCCTGTTCGCGGCCGTATGGGTCGGATTCTCGCTGGCGGAAGGAGTGTCGCTAGAGCAGGGCCTGGCCGCCATCGACGCCGCCATGGCCAGGCTGATGGTGCCCTCCCATATCCAGACCCGCCTGGGCGGCGACGCCCGCAACTTCCAGCAGAGCCTGCAGGACCAGCCCTGGCTGATCCTGGCCGTGCTGGCCGCCATCTATCTGGTGCTGGGCGTGCTGTACGAAAGCCCGCTGCATCCTCTCACCATCCTGTCCACCCTGCCCTCTGCCGGCGTGGGCGCGCTGCTGGCGCTGCGGCTGGCCGGCATGGAGTTCACGTTGATCGCGCTGCTCGGGCTATTCCTGCTCGTGGGCATCGTCATGAAGAACGCCATCCTCATGATCGACTTCGCGCTCGGCCTCGAGCGGCGCGAAGGGCTCACGCCCGAGCAAGCCATCCACCGCGCCGCCCTGCTGCGCCTGCGGCCCATCATGATGACCAACCTGGCCGGCCTGCTGGGCGCGCTGCCCCTGGTGCTCGGCATGGGCGAAGGCTCGGAATTGCGGCGTCCGCTGGGCATCGCCATCGTCGGCGGGCTGATGATCAGCCAGTTCCTGACGCTTTACACCACGCCTATCGTGTATCTGGCGCTGGAACGGCTGCGCCTGCGCTGGCGGGCCGCCGCAGCGAGGTAGCCCCCCTCCCTGGGCCTGCCCCCCCTAGTCCCCGGCCTCCGGCGCCTTCGGCGCCATGGTCAGCCTCGCCGCCATGAACTCCAGGAACTCCCGGGCCAGCGGCGGCAGGGTGCGGCCTTGCAGCGTCAGCACCTGGATGCTCCGCTGCCGCATCTCGGGGTTGCTGAACGGCACGGCGACCAGCCTGGCCTCTTCCTGCCCCATGACGGTCAGGTATCCCGACAGGGCCACGATGGAGCTTCCCGGCAGCATGGGCAGAAAGGCGGCGGAATGGTTCGATACGTACGCGGGCTCGATGTGCAGGCCCGCATTGGCGCAGGCCGCGTCGAACAGCTGCCTGACCGTCGTGCCATGATCGCCCACCGACAGCGGCACCTTGGCCAGGTCGCGCATGCCGACGCTGCGGCGGCCGGCCAGCGGATGCTCGCGGCACATGACGGCGTAGACCGGCGCGCGGACCAGCAGCTCGGTTTTCAGCCGGTCGTCCTGGGCCGTGGTGTAGCGCAGCGCTATCTGCGACAGCCCTTCCAGCACCTGGCGGCTGACCTCTTCGGGCCGCTCCACGCGCAGGTGGAAGCGCGCCTCCGGCCGGATCCGCTTGAACTCGGCCATGCTCATGGGCAGGAAACGGTGGGCGAAGCCTTCGGTGCAGGCCAGCCTTATCGTTACGTCGCCCAGCTGGCCGCGCTGGCGGATCTCGGTGGTGACGCGCTCGGCCTCCAGCGCGGCGGCGTTGGCATAGGCGGCCAGCTGGAGCCCGGCTTGGCTGAGCTCCATGCCGCGCGCCTGCCTTTCGAACAACGCGACGCCCAGCCCGTCCTCCAGCTTGGAGATCTGGCGGCTGACGGCAGAGGCCGCCACGTGCTGCGAGGCGGCCGCGCCGGCGATGGAGCCGCAGCGCGCCACCTCCAGGAAATACCTCAAGCCCAACGAAATCATGCCAGCCCCTTTAGCCATGCCTTTACGGCAATGAATGAATGCCAATTATCTAATTGTGGCACGCGATGAAGCGTAATAACTTTGTGCCTCCCCACATCCATGCAGCCATGACGTGACCCGCGAACAAGCCCTCCTCCTCGCCCTGGATTCCTACGATAGCGGCGCGCTACAGGCCACCCTGGCCCGGCGCGTCGCCTACGCGACCGAAAGCGAGGTGCCCGAACAGGCGCCCGCGCAGCATGCCTACCTCAACGAAGACCTGGTTCCCCACTTGCGGGACCTGGGCTTCTCCTGCCAGGTCCATGCCAATCCGGCCGGCGTGGACCTGCCCATTCTGCTGGCGCGCCGAGAAGAAGCCCCAGGGCTGCCCACCGTGCTGATGTACGGGCACGGCGACGTGGTGCGCGGCAACGCCGCCAAATGGGACGCGGGCCGCGATCCCTGGCGCCTGCACGTCGAAGGAGACCACTGGTACGGACGCGGCACCGCCGACAACAAAGGGCAGCACAGCATCAACCTGGAGGCCATGCGGCAGGTGATCGCCGCGCGCGGCGGCAAGCTGGGTTTCAACGCGATCTGGCTCATCGAGACCGGCGAAGAAGCCGGCTCGCCCGGGCTGGCGGCTTTCTGCGAAGCCCAGCGCGAGGCCCTGTCGGCCGATGTGTTCATCGCCAGCGACGGGCCGCGCTTGAGCGCGCAGCGTCCCACGCTTTTCATGGGCTCGCGCGGCGCGGTGAACTTCGAACTCAAGCTGCGCGCCCGCGAACGCGGCTATCACTCCGGCAACTGGGGCGGCCTGCTGGCCAATCCGGCCATCGTGCTGGCGCACGCGATCGCCACGCTGGTCGACGCGCGCGGCCGCATCGCGGTGCCCGGCCTGCGCCCGCCTCCCATTCCCGAGGCCGTGGCCGCCGCGCTGGCCGACCTGGAGGTCGGCGGCGGCGAGGACGATCCCCGGATCGACGCGCACTGGGGCGAGCCCGGCCTGACCGCCCCCGAAAAGGTGTTCGGCTGGAACAGCCTGGACGTGCTGACCTTCGGCGCCGGCGATCCGGCCAAGCCCGTCAATGCCATCCCGCCCGAAGCCTCGGCCTGGTGCCAGTTGCGCTTCGTGGTCGGCACGGACTGGCGGGCGCTGGAAACGTATGTGAGGGAACACCTGCGGGCCGGTGGTTTCGACGACATCGAGGTTCGCGTGGGAATGCAGGCGGGCGCCACCCGGCTGTCGCCCGACAATCCCTGGGTGCGCTGGGCCGCCGCCTCGCTGGAGCGCACGACCGGCAAGCGGCCCGCGCTATTGCCCAACCTGGGCGGCTCCCTGCCCAACGACATTTTCGCGGACCTGCTTGGCCTGCCGACCCTATGGGTGCCGCATTCCTACCCCGCCTGCGCGCAACACGCCCCCAACGAGCACCTGCTGGGCAGCGTCGCGCGCGAAGGGCTGGCGATTATGGCCGGCCTGTACTGGGACCTGGGCGACCAGGGCCCCGCCTTGAACCGGGCGGCCGCCGCCCCCGCCTCCATCCCCACCTGACCGGACTTCCGCCATGACCGTCAAATCCCGTGCCGCCGCGGCGGCGCTTACCCTCGTGTTTGCCGCGCTCGCGGGCGCCGCGCAGGCCGCCTATCCCGAACAGGCGATCAAGATCGTCGTGCCCTTTACGCCGGGCGGCGCGACCGACGCCGTGGCGCGCCTGCTGGCCAACCGGCTGTCGGGCAAGCTGGGCCAGGCGGTCATTGTGGAGAACCGGCCCGGCGCCTCCACCGTGATCGGCGCCGAAGCCGCGGCGCGCGCGCAACCGGACGGCTACACCCTGATGCTGTCGGGCAGCACGACCTACACCGTGCTGCCGGCGCTCAAGGCCGGCCTGCCTTACGACCCCCTGCGCAGCTACGAACACATTGCCATCGTCGCGATGGCGCCCGTGGTGCTGCTGGCGAAGAACGGGCTGCCGGCCGGCACGGTGCAGGAAGCCGCCGCGCTGGCGCGCCAGCGCGGCGCCCAGGGCGAACTGATGTACGGCACCTTCGGCGCCGGCTCCGCGCCCCACTTGGCCGGCGAGATGTTCGCCGAAGCCGCGGGCGCCAAGATGATGCCGGTGCCCTACAAGGGCAGCGCGCAGCTGGTCACGGCAATGATCGGCGGCGAGGTCGACCTTGGCGTGGACACGGTATCGTCCGCCGCGCCGCAAGCCCGCGCCGGCAAGGTGCGCGCGCTGGCGGTCACCGGCGAGCGCCGCATGCCGCAGCTGCCGGATGTTCCCACCTTCGCCGAAGCCGGCATGCCCGGCGTGTCCTTCGTCGGCTGGTATGGGCTGGTCGCGCCGGCCCGCACGCCCGCCCCGGTCGTGCAGACGCTGAGCCGCGCGGTGGCCGAGATCATGGAAGATCCGCAGGTGCGCAAGTCGGTCGCGGACCTGGCGCTGGATCCCGTGTACCTGCCCGGGCAGGCTTTCCAGGCCCAGATCGCGAAGGAGCTGCGCACGTTCACCGACGTGGCCGCGCGCGCCGGGATCACGCTCGACTGAGGCCGGCGCACAGACCCCGCGGGCCGGGCGCCGCCGGAATCAGTCGGGATTGGCCCGGCTGATCTTGGACCCTTCCAGGCCCACGCCCGCCATCAGCCCTTGCTCGCCGAAAGGCACGGCGTAGACGTCCTGGGTCAAGGTCGTGGTGGTGATGCTGGCCGCATAGCCCTCGTCCACCATGACCAGGGTCGGGCCCGATCCCAACGACCAGCCGTCGCTCTGGTCCAGGAAGGTCAGGGCCGCCTCGTTCATGAAGAAGAGCGCATAGCCGAACTTCTGAGCGCCCGCCTGCAAGCCGAACGACACCGCAGATATCGTGTAATAGGCGCTGACCTTGCCGCGCCGCAACAGCGCGCCGTCGCCATGTTCCGCGCCGACCAGCAGCCCGCCTTTCAGGATGCTGGGAAATACCAGCACCGCAACCGCCTTTTCTCCCAGCGTCCGCGTCTTGGGTTCCTGGTGGTACAACCGTTCGAGCGCGGCGCGGGCGTCGCGGCCGATCTCGGCGGCCGTGTCCGCGCGAGCCTGCGCCGCCAGACAGAAGCACGCCGCCCATAAAAAAAGGCTGGCCCACAGCCAACCGTGAATCTTGCATGGCAAAGCGGATTCGCGACGCATACAGCCTCCTGGGTTGAGGACGGCAAGCGCCACGCGCGCTCGCCCCGACTTGCCCGAGCAAGTATTGAGGGGCGGGCCCGCGTTGTCAATATGCGCAGATGGGCAAACCGGCCTACACCGCGGGCGGGCTGGTCTCGCGTTCGGGATGGCGATGCCGGGCCAGCGCCTCCAGGAACATGGGCGCGCTGTTGCCTGGCTCCCCGTCGACCAGCAAAAGGCCGCCGTCGGCCTCGTCCGGCGGGATGCCGGCCGCGGCGAACAGCTGCTTGCCTTCGCCCATGCCCATCAGCGTCTTGCCGTGGCGATAGGCGTCGCGCAGGAACTCCAGCGCCCGCCCGTCGGCGCGCAGGCGCTCGGCGGCCGGCCCGCCTCCGGGCGCCACCGCCCCGTCGAACAACGCCGACGGCTGGTTGTCCAGGGATGCGTCGGCGTCCACCATCCGGCCGCCTTCCGCCGCCACGGGGCCGATCCGCTGGCCCACCAGCCTGACGACCACGCCCGCGCCGATCAACGCATCGGCAATGGCCGACACGGCCTTGGCGTCCACGCCCTCCGCCACCAGGATGGCGATCTTGCGCGTGGCGACACTGCCGTCGCCGGGCCTTGCCGTCAGGGACAAGGCGGGAGAAACATCCACCTCCGGCCTGGGCGGGTCGGCGATGGCGCGCGGCATAGGATCCGGCAGATCCATGCCCAAGCCGTCCGCCACGTCCCGCGCCAGTTCGTCGGCCACATTGCGCAAGGACGCGACCATGCGCCGCCGCACCGCGAGAACGGTCACCTTGCTCAGTTCAAAGGCGAAGGCGCTGGCGATGTGGCGCCGTTCCCAATCGGTCTGGCTGGCATAGAACAGCGTGGCCTGGTTGTAGTGTTCGGCGAATTTCTCTGGATGTCCGCGCAGCTCGTCGCCCGCGACCGGCTCCGGAAAGGACACAAAACCGTCCATGCCGGCCTGGAACGGACAGCCTCCCGCCAACGAGTTGGGTTCGTACGCCACCCGGCCGCGATGAATGGCCTGGCGATGCATGCCGTCGCGCTGGTTGTTCTGCACGGAAGCCAGCGGCGCGTTGATCGGAATCTCGTGGAAATTCGGGCCGCCCAGCCGCGATATCTGCGTGTCCACGTAGGAATGGATGCGCCCGGCCAGCAAGGGGTCGTTGGTGAAATCCAGGCCGGGAATCACATGTGCCGCACAGAAGGCGACCTGCTCCGTCTCGGCGAAGAAATTGTCGGGATTGCGGTCCAGCACCAGCCTGCCGACGGGCACCACCGGCGCCAGCTCCTCCGGCACGATCTTGGTGGCGTCCAGCACGTCGAAACTGAACCGCTCCGCCTCTTCCTCGGTGAAGACCTGCACGCCCAGTTCCCATTGCGGGCCGTTGCCCGCGTCGATGGCTTCCCAGAGATCGCGCCGATGGAAGTCGGGATCGGCCCCGGAGACCTTGACCGCCTCGTCCCACACCTGGGAATGCGTGCCCAGCACCGGGTTCCAGTGGAACTTCACCAACCGGGATTCGCCGGCGGCGTTGACGAAGCGGAACGTATGCACGCCGAACCCCTGCATCATTCTGAAACTGCGCGGAATGGCGCGATCCGACATGAGCCACATGAGCATGTGGGTGGATTCCGGCATCAGCGACACGAAGTCCCAGAACGTGTCGTGCGCCGACGCGGCCTGCGGCATGCCGTGATGGGGCTCCGGCTTCACGGCGTGCACGAGGTCCGGGAACTTCATCGCGTCCTGTATGAAGAACACCGGCATGTTGTTGCCGACCAGATCCCAATTGCCCTCTTCGGTATAGAACTTCACGGCGAAGCCGCGAACGTCGCGCGCGGTGTCCTTGGAGCCCCGCTCTCCGGCCACCGTGGAGAAGCGCACGAAGACGGGCGTGCGCTTGCCCTTTTCGGCGAACGGCGCCGCCATGGTCAGGTCGGTGAGCGGCCGGAGGCATTCGAAATAGCCGTGCGCCGCGGAACCGCGGGCGTGCACGATACGCTCCGGAATGCGTTCGTGGTCGAAGTGGGTGATCTTCTCTCGCAGGACGAAGTCCTTCAGCAAGGCCGGTCCGCGCAAGCCGGCCTTGAGCGAGTGCTGGTTGTCGCTGACTCGCACGCCCTGGTTCGTGGTCAGGGCCTGGCCGGTGGCGTCCGCGCGGACGCGCTCCAGCCGGCCGCCGGCGGCATTCACGCCCGGCGCTGCCGGGCCGTTGGTCTTCCCGGACGCCTCGCCCTCGGAGAGGGTGCTGGCCCCGGCGGAGGAGTCCGGCGCCCGCGCCGCGGTGCCGGCATAGGGACAGCGGGCGGCTTCCGCGCCATACTCCACCGCCTTGCCGGTGTTGTGCGGGATGGCGCTGGCCGTGGCGTCCACGGACGCGGCTCGCTTCGAGGCTGGACGCCGCGCCGCGCCCGCCGGCCCCGACCCCGGTCCGCTATCGGTATTCAGGTAGGCGGTCTCGACGGCGGAAGCCGAGGCAGGCTTTCCTGCGGATTTCTTGCTGGGCATGACGGATCTCCTAGTGGCCGAGCATCTTGTCGCGCGCTTGCTCGGCGCGCGACGCGCCGATCGCCGACTCCACCTGCTTGACCTCTTCGGGAGGCGGCAGCACGGCGGGGAAGCCCAGGGCCTCGATCCACAGTTCCCGCGACCAGCCCTTCGTGTGATAAAGATGGTGCTCCTCGTCGGTGACGACCGCGTCATAGGCCTGCTTGAGCACCTTGGCCTCCACGCCGCCCTGCTGGTCGGCGATCACGCCTATCAGCGTCCAGTTCGCATGGTCCTTCGTCTCGGCCAGCACCACGCACTCCGCCGCAACCAACTGGGCGGCATCCGGATCGCCCGCGGCGACCGCCATTTTCATCGCCTTGACCAGCGACTCGCCGATATGGCGCACCACTTCGCGCCCCGGCGGCTGGCGCTCCGGGTCCAGACCCAGTTGTTCGAACACGGTCAGCAACACGCGGCGGTGCGTGCGGGTTTCCTCCAGGTATTCCAGCCATTCCTTCTTCAGGTCCTCGTTGACCGCGCAGGACACTGCGGTCTCGTACACATTCAATCCCCCTATTTCCGTCTCCAGAGCCTGATATAGCAGTTCCTCGATCTGGGGGGCATTTCCGGCTTTGCGTTTCATTGGGCGCTCCTCTGTGTGGGTCATGTCGCGACACCGCCGCCGCGAACCGGCGGCCTTGCGGGTTGGAACGCGTGCCCAGCAACCCCCGTTCCCGGCCCGGCCGCAGGGCGAATCGCCTACGGCGAAACCGTCTTGCGGCGGCCGGCTTGAGCGCCCCGCGTGCAGAAAGTACAAAGGCCGGCGCCGCACTCACACTGGCCCCGTTTAGACTAGAATTGGAACCATTCTCAATAAAAATCAGGCCGCCCGGCCCGAGGCGGCATCACAGGAAAGAGGCTCGCTCTGAAATCCGGTTTCCGCCTGTCCATGGCCTGGCTCCACACGTGGGTCGGCCTGTGGTTCTCCTGGCTGCTGTTCGCCGTCTTCCTGACGGGTTCGCTGGCCGTTTTCTCCGAACCCATCACGCATTGGATGACGCCCGAGCACCAGGAAGCGGAAGCCCTGGCGGCGCAGCAGGAAAGCGCGCCGGTGGACCGGGCGCGGCGCTTCGGCCTGGCCGTGGATTACATGTCGCGCAACCACGCCGGCGCAGGCATGTGGGAAATCTGGCCTGTGGACCGCTATCACGGCAACGGGCTCACGGCCTACTGGTTCGACAAGAACGGCATGTACGCCGATGCCGAGCTGGACCCCATCACGGGCGCCGAACTGGAAGACCACCACGAGGCCGCAGGCCGGGCCACCCTGGGGGGCTCGCATTTCGTCGACTTCCACTACACCCTGCACGACGCCGGCCTGGGCCTGTGGATCGTCGCCTTCGCCAGCATGGCGATGCTGGTCGCGCTGATTTCCGGCGTGGTGACGCACAAGCGCATCTTCAAAGACTTCTTCACCTTCCGCTCCAGCAAGGGCCAGCGCTCCTGGCTGGACGGACACAATACCGCCGCGGTGCTGACCCTGCCCTTCCAGTTCATGATCGCCTACACCGGTATCGTGATCTCCAGCGCCACGTTCATGCCCGCCCCCATCGCGGCGAACTACGGCGCCGGCCCGCAGGCGGTGCGCCAGTACCTGGCCGAACTGGAAGGCGAGGAAAGCCGCCCGCGCAGCGGTATCGCGCAGGCCGTGCCGGCGCTCGAACCCATCGTGGCGCACGCCGAGCGGCTCATCGGCCAGACCGCCCGCGCCATCGTCATCCGCGACCCGGAAGACAGCGCCATGCGCATCGGCGTCTACGGCTGGAACGACGACGCGGACACATTGCGCAGCATCAGCGCCACCACCGGCATGGCGGAGTTCTCCGCGGACGGGGAACTGCTGCGCCTGCGCCCCGCGGGCGACGTCCTGGGCGGCGCGCCCTCTCTGACGCGCCAGGTCATGGGCGACCTGCACATGGCGAAATTCGGCGGCCTGGCCGTCCAGTGGCTGTATTTCATCTGCGGGCTGGCCGGCGCGGCCATGATGGGCACCGGCGCGGTGCTGTTCATGGTCAAGCGCCGCGGCAAGCACGGCAACGAGTTCGGCGCCGCCACGGCGCGGGTCTACCGGCTGATCGAAGGGCTGAACGTGGCCGCGCTGGCCGGGCTGGCCATTGCCTGCATCGGCTACCTCTGGGCCAACCGCCTGCTTCCCGTCGCTCTGGAAAACCGCGCCGCATGGGAACTGCGCTGCTTCTTCCTGGTCTGGGCGCTGACCCTGGGCCACGCCTGGCTCTGCCGCCCCCGTCACGCCTGGATCGTGCAGCTCGGCCTGTTGTCGGCGCTGTGCCTGCTGCTGCCGCTGCTGTCGTTCGCCACCCTGGGCGACCACCCCTACGCGCAGATCGCGCGCGGCGACTGGGAAAGCGCGGGCGTCGAACTGAGCGCCATCGCTTTCGGCGTACTATCGGGCTGGGCGGCCCTTCGTTTGTGGAGGCGGCCCGCCACGGCGCCCTCCCTGCGCAAATCCCGCGCGAACGAAGAGGCAGCGGCATGAACACCAACGATCTGTACGCCATTTCCATGGCCTTGCTGCTGACGTATTCCGGCATGGCCTGCCTGAGCCTGGCCATGCCGCGCCATTACGACCAGGTCTGGGGCCGCGACCCGTCCGCGGGCCACACCCGCGTGTTGCGCGGCGCCGGCGTACTCCTGCTGGCGCTGGCCCTGCTGCCCTGCGTCGGCCTGTGGGGCAATACGGTGGGCGTGGTGGCGTGGCTGGGCTGGCTGTCCGCGGGCGCGCTGCTGTGGGTCGGAATGCTGTCCTGGGCGCCCCGTCCGGCGGCGCGCACCGCCGCGCTGGCCGTGGCGATATCGCTGGCCGGCGTCAGCATCGGGTTCTAAGCCCCGCTCAGGCGGGAAAGGGCCTTGCACAAGCCTGGGTCCCGCGTTTGACGCGCATCAAGCCAGGCCGATATCTCGCACGCCAGGCGCGCCGTTCGCACCATATGTGGTGGTAGAGTTTTCACACCCTACTACATATGGTGTCAGCCATGCATATCCAGCACATTCTCAAGCGCGACGGCCGAGTCGCGGCGTTCGACCGCGACAAGATCGCCCAAGCCATCGCGGCGGCCGGCCAGAGCACCGGGGAACTGGACCAGGCGGGCGCGCAG
Source organism: Achromobacter agilis (assembly GCF_900496965.1). GTDB lineage: Bacteria > Pseudomonadota > Gammaproteobacteria > Burkholderiales > Burkholderiaceae_B > Achromobacter > Achromobacter agilis. The sequence goes on along the minus strand of NZ_UFQB01000013.1, from coordinate 17,953 downwards.
GCGCTGACCGAAGCCGTCATCGCCGCGCTGGCGGGCAACCCGTGCCCCGGCGTCGAAACCATCCAGAACCGCGTCGAGGAAATCCTCGTCCAGGCCGGCTACTGGCGCACCGCGCGCGCCTACATCGTCTACCGTGAACAGCACGCCCGGCTGCGTTCCCTGCGCCACACGCTGGTGGACGTGGAAAGCGCCATGGAGGAGTACCTGGAGCAGCGCGACTGGCGCGTCAACGCCAACGCCAACCAGGGCTACAGCCTGGGCGGCCTGATCCTGAACGTGGCCGGCAAGGTCACCGCTAACTACTGGCTGTCGAACGTCTTCGCGCCCGAGGCCGGGCACGCCCATCGCGAAGGCGACATCCACATCCACGATCTGGACATGCTGAGCGGCTATTGCGCCGGCTGGTCGCTGCGCCAGCTGCTGACCGAGGGCTTCAACGGCATTCCCGGCAAGGTCGAAGCCACGCCGCCGCGGCACATGTCGGCGGCCATCGGCCAGATCGTCAACTTCCTGGGCACGCTGCAGAACGAATGGGCCGGCGCACAGGCCTTCAGTTCCTTCGACACCTACATGGCGCCTTTCATCCGCCGCGACGCCATGACGTATGCCGACGTGAAGCAGGCCATGCAGGAACTCATCTACAACCTGAACGTGCCCAGCCGCTGGGGCACGCAGACGCCCTTTACCAACCTGACCTTCGACTGGACCTGCCCGGCTGATCTCAAGGAACAGATCCCCTACGTGGGCGGCGAGGAAATGCCATTCGCCTATGGCGATCTCCAGGCCGAGATGGACATGATCAACCGCGCCTACATCGAAGTCATGATGGCCGGCGACGCCAAGGGCCGCGTGTTCACCTTCCCCATTCCCACCTACAACATCACGCCCGATTTCGACTGGGACCATCCCAATACCGAACGCCTGTTCGAGATGACGGCGCGCTACGGCCTGCCCTACTTCCAGAACTTCCTGAACTCGGACCTGGAGCCGCACATGGTGCGTTCCATGTGCTGCCGCCTGCAGCTGGACCTGCGCGAGCTGCTCAAGCGCGGCAACGGCCTGTTCGGATCGGCCGAACAGACCGGCTCGGTGGGCGTGGTGACCGTGAACTGCGCGCGCCTGGGCTACACCTGCCGGGGCGACGAAGCCAGGCTGATGCAACAGCTGGACCGCTTGCTGGAACTGGGCCGCGACGTGCTGGAAACGAAGCGCAAGGTCGTGCAGCGCTACATCGACCAAGGGCTGTATCCCTATACCCGCCGCTACCTGGGCACCCTGCGCAACCACTTCAGCACCCTGGGCGTGAACGGCATCAACGAAATGATCCGCAACTTCACGGACGACGCCGAGGACATCACCACGGCCGCGGGCCACGCCATGGCGATAAGGCTGCTCGACCGGGTGCGCGCCCGCATGACCGAATTCCAGGAGCAGACCGGCCATCTGTACAACCTCGAAGCCACGCCCGCCGAGGGCACCACCTACCGCTTCGCCCGCGAGGACAGGAAACGCTATCCCGCCATCCTGCAGGCCGGCAGCGAATCGCAACCCTACTACACCAACTCCAGCCAGTTGCCGGTGGGCCATACCGACGATCCGTTCCACGCGCTGGAACTGCAGGAAGCGCTGCAGGGCAAATACACCGGCGGCACCGTGCTGCACCTGTACATGAACGAGGCAGTGTCGTCCGCCGGCGCATGCAAGGCGCTGGTGCGCCGCGCGCTGTCGAACTTCCGGCTGCCGTACATCACCATCACGCCCACGTTCTCCATCTGCCCCAACCACGGCTATCTGGCGGGACGTCACGAGTTCTGCCCCAAATGCGATGCCGAGCTGCTCGCCAGGCAATCGGCATGCTGCACCCCGGCCTAGTGCCGGCCCCGGCCAGGCATCCGCCCGGCCCCTCTCAAAAGGAACCTCCATGCAAACCTTGACCGCTCCCGACGTCGCCGCCGCTTCCGCCCCGAGGCTGGACGACAGCCAGCGCGTGCGCTGCGAGATCTGGACCCGCGTAATGGGCTACCACCGCCCCGTTGCGTCCTTCAACACCGGCAAACAAGGCGAATTCAATGAACGCCGCTTCTTCGTCGAACGCCGCGCCTGAGGGGGCGCAATCCGGCCCGGCCTGCGGGCCGGGGGCCGGACCGGCCGCGCGCCGGCTCGCCGCCAGGCCCGCCTATCCGGCCCCGCCGCAGCCGGTCGTCCAGCCCTTGCCCCGGCACGCGCACGCGGTCGGCGGGCTGGTGCCCTTTTCCACCGTGGACTGGCCGGGCCAGCTGGCTGCCGTCGTTTTCATCTCGGGCTGCCCCTGGCGCTGCCACTACTGCCACAATACCGAACTGCAGACCCGCGCCGCCCGCTACGACTGGCGCGAAATGCGCGCCTTCCTGGAAACCCGCAAGGGCCTGCTCGACGCAGTCGTGTTCTCCGGCGGCGAGCCGCTGAGCGAGCCGCGCCTGCCGCAAATGATCCGCGACGTCAGGCGCATGGGGTACCGGGTCGGCCTGCATACCGCCGGCATCTATCCCCTGCGGCTGGCCGACATCATGCGCCACCTGGACTGGGTCGGCCTGGACATCAAGGCCGACTCCCAGGGCTATGACGACATTACCGGCCGCCGCGACTCCGAGCGCCCCGCGCAGGCCTGCCTGGCCCAGTTGCTGTCGGCGGGCCGCGACTTCGAATGCCGCATCACCTGGCATCCCGACTGGCTGGACGAAACCCGGCTGCTAGCCCTGGCGCGCGAACTCGCCCGCCGCGGCGTGCGCCGCTTCGCCGTGCAAGGCGCGCGCCGCTCGCCCGACTCGCCGCCGGTGCGCAACCTGAGCGCGCAGGCCGAAGCCCTGATGCGGCAATGGTTCCAGGAGTTCGACTATCGCTGAGCCAGGCGCCGCTGCAGCGTCGCGTGGAACCGAGGCGATCCGACGGCCCCGACATTGCACCGCGACCAAGGCGATACCGCCGTCGGGTCCACATTGAACACGCGCCCGGGCGCCATGATGACCTTCTCGGGCATGAGCTCGGCGGCCAGCGCCAGGGAATCGTCCACGCCGGGAAACGCCGACCACAGGTACAGGGAACTGGTCGGGCGGGCGAATACCTCGGCGCCCAGCGAATCCAGCACCTGCAGCGCCTGGCCGGTGGCGGCTTCCAGCCGCTGGCGCAGCCTGACCAGGTGCCGCTCGTAATGGCCCTCGCGCAGCATCACGTCCACCATGCGTTCGCAGTATTCGGAACTGCTGACGTGCACCAGCGCCTTGAGGTCGGCAAGATCGCTCGCCAACGCGGCGTTGCACGCGATGAAGCCCACCCGTAAGGCCGCGGAAAATGATTTCGAGAAACTGCCGATGTAAATGGTGCGTTCCAGCTGGTCCAGCGCCGACAGGCGCACCGCGGACATGGGCTTGAAATCGGCCAGCGGGTCGTTCTCGACCACCGTCAGGTTATGGCGCTCCGCCAGTTGCAGCACTTTGTAGGCCTTGGCGGGCGAAATATCCGAACCCGTGGGGTTGTGCGCCAGCGACTGCGTGAAGAACAGGCGCGGCTTTTCCTTTTGCAGCAGCGCTTCCAGCGCGGCGACGTCCGGCCCGTCGGACAAACGCGGCACGCCCAGCATGCGCGCCCCGGCCAGCTTCAGCTTGCCGAACAGCGGGTAGTAGCCGGGGTTGTCCACGAGCACCGAGGCGCCCGGCGGCACGAAATAGCGGATCACCAGGTCCATGGCCTCGTTCGCGCCATGCGTCAGCACCAGTTGCGGCGGCGCCGCATTGATCCCCACGTCGCCCAGCTTGCGCACCAGGCTTTCCCGCAGCGGCGCATAGCCGAAGCGGCTGCCGTAGCGGAACAAGGCCCCCAGGCCCGTGCGCACGACCTTCTGGTGGTAGCGGTCCATGCGCATGTCGGCCAGCCATTCCACCGGCGGGAATCCGTCGCCGACCGCGACCGCGTCCGGCTGGGTCTTGAGCTGCTCGCGCATCAACCACACGATATCCATGGCGCGGCTGAGTTGCCCGGGCTCCTCGTCCGCCGCCGCACGGGACTTGCCCGTCTCCAGCACAAAGAAGCCGGATCCCCGCCGCGGCTCCACCAGCCCCTGCGCGACGAGCATTTCAAACGCCACCACCACCGTGTTCTTCGCGTACCGGTGCAGCTGCGCCAGTTCTCGCAGGGACGGCAGCTTGTCGCCCGCGCGGTAGACGCCGTCGGCGATCTGCTGGCCGATCAGCCTGGCCAGGCTTTCGGCGATCGGTGCGGCGCGTTGCGGCCTGCCCGGAAGACTTGCTTCATCCATGCGGGATTCCTGCTGGGCACCGTCGAAATTGGTGCAGTGCAATGGTACTGTTTGCCTAAACTGTACCTCTCAATGGCGGTACAGTTTACCTAGAATCTGGCCACTTGATTCTGATATGGAGACACGCCATCGTGGCCGATTCACGCCTGCCCAACTTCCGTTCCCTCACCCCTGCCCAGCGCCTGTCCGCGATCGCGGACGCCGCCGCGTTCACCCCCGAGGAGCGCCAACTGCTGGCCGCTCCGGGCGCGCTCGGCCTGGACCGCGCGGACGGCATGATCGAGAACGTCATCGGTTCGTTCGAGCTGCCGCTGGGCGTGGCCGGCAACTTCCAGGTGAACGGCCGCGACGTGCTGGTGCCGATGGCGGTCGAAGAACCGTCCGTGGTCGCTGCGGCGTCCTATATGGCCAAGCTGGCGCGCGAATGCGGCGGCTTCGAAACGTCCAGCACCCGTCCCTTGATGCGCGCGCAGGTGCAGGTGCTGGGCCTGACCGATCCGCACGGCGCGCGGCTCGCCCTGCTGCGCGAGCGCGAACGCATCATCGCGCTGGCCAACGGCCGCGACAAGGTGCTGATCGAGCTGGGCGGCGGCTGCCAGGACATCGAAGTGCACGTCTTCCCCGAAACGCCGCGCGGCCCCATGATCGTGATGCACCTGATCGTGGACGTGCGCGACGCGATGGGCGCCAACACCGTCAACACCATGGCCGAAGCCGTGGCGCCGTTGGTCGAAGAGATCGTGGGCGGGTCGGTGCGCCTGCGCATCCTGTCCAACCTGGCGGACCTGCGGCTGGCCCGCGCGCGCGTGCGCCTGACGCCGCAGACGCTCGACACCAAGGACCGTAGCGGCGCCGACATCATCGAAGGCGTGCTGGACGCCTATACTTTCGCCGCCATCGATCCCTACCGCGCCGCGACCCACAACAAGGGCATCATGAACGGCATCGACCCCGTCATCGTCGCCACCGGCAACGATTGGCGCGCCGTGGAGGCCGGCGCGCACGCCTACGCCAGCCGCTCGGGCCGCTACACCTCGCTCACGCACTGGGAAAAAGACGCCTCGGGCGCGCTGGTCGGCTCCATCGAGATGCCCATGCCCGTGGGCCTGGTGGGCGGCGCCACCAAGACCCATCCGCTGGCCCGGCTGGCGCTGAAGATCATGGCCGTGCGCTCGGCGCAGGAACTGGGCGAAGTCGCCGTAGCCGTCGGCCTGGCCCAGAACCTGGGCGCGCTGCGCGCGCTGGCCACCGAAGGCATCCAGCGCGGCCACATGGCGCTGCACGCCCGCAACATCGCATTGGTGGCGGGCGCGACCGGCGCCGAGATCGACGCCATCGCCAAACGCATGGCCGCGGAGCAGGACGTCCGCACCGACCGCGCGCTGGCATTGCTGGAGGAACTGCGCAATCCGCGATAAGGACCTGGCCGCCCTGGCCGCACAAAAACCGAGGCGGCGCCCGGATTCGCCGGACGCCGCCCGATCACAGAGGAGAGAGACATGAACCCGAACACCCCGGCGCCGTCGACGCGCCTGGCGGAGGTCTGGAGCGACACGGTGGACCTGCGCCATCTCGCCTGGGCCATCGGCATCGGCATCGGCGTCAGCGTGGCGGGCTTCTATGCCGCCAGCCGCTGGCTGCGCGGCATCGTTGCATCCCCCGAACTGGCCCACGCCTATGCCATGCTGGCCGGGCTGGCGGGCTGCGTGGTGGCAGGCGTCATCTGCGCCCGCCTGTTCCCGCCCAAGCGCGAAGTCGTCGAACACAGATCCACCCACGACCCAGCCTGGCGCGCCGAAGTATTGGCCGAACTGGCCGAGCAACCCGGCGGCCTGGGCACGCTTGCCGATCTGCCGGAACCGGTGGTCCGTGAATTGAAGGAACTGGACCTGTACGACCTGTTCGCCGAATCCGCGGCCCAGCCGTCCCATCCGTCCGCGCGCGCGCCCTCCCCGCAAGCCGCAGGCAAGGAGGCCCTGGCATGAGCGACCCTATCCTTCTCGAACAAATCATGGTGGCGGCCGCGATGGGCCTGCTGGGCGCGGTGGTGTTCGCCGCCATCGGCCTGGTCTCCGGCACCGATGAAACCACCACGCTGGCGCCGCTGACCCTGCTGGTGGTGCTGCTGGGGGTGCCGCCCGCGGGCGTCTTCACCTTTTTCCTAGCCGGCGCGGTGGCCAAGCACATGACCCATGCCGTACCCACGGCCTTGCTGGGCATCCCCGGCGACACCCTCGCCACGCCGCTGCTGCAGGACGCGAACATGCTGCGTAAGCTGGGCGTGCCGCATATCGCGTTGCGCAAGATGGTGTCCGGCGCCATCGTCGCCGCCTTCGTCGCGGTCCCGCTGGCCGTGCTGTTCGCGGTGCTGCTGGCGCCGTTCGGCGCGGCCATCACCAAGTCCGCGCCCTGGATCTTCCTGGCCGCGGCGGTGCTGATCGCCTACTTCTCGGCCGGACGCTGGGCCGCGGTGGCGCTGCTGGTGCCGTTCGTCGTGGTCATCATCGCGCTGCAAAGCCTGACCGCCAAGTATGGGGTAAAGCTGAGCATCAGCTACTTCCTGGGCATCGCCATCGGGCCGCTGATCGCGGACCTGTTCACGGTGGTCTCGCCGCAGGGGCGCACGCGGATGATGCGGGACAAGGTCCGCACCTTCTCGCTGGCGCCCGACGTCAAGGGCTGGTCGGGATACTTTCCCAATCCCCTGAAGGTCATGGACCGCACGCAGACGCGCTGGACGCTGGCCACCGCCGCGGTCTCCAGCGCAACCTTCGTGTTCAGCCCGGTGGCCATGACCGTGGTGCTGGGCGAACTGGTCGGCTCGCGCATCAAGCACGCCTATCACCGCCTGACCACCGTGCTGAGCGCGCGCAACGGCGTCACCGAGGCCACCTACATCGCCGAGGCGCTCATTCCCCTGATCGCCTTCGGCCTGCCGTTGAGCCCGGTGGCCGCCGGCCCGGCCGCGCCGCTGTTCAACGCGCCGCCGCGCTTCACGGTGGACGCCGCGACCGGCCAGACGCACAACCTGCACAACCTGCTGAGCCATTGGGAGTTCCTGGGCTACGGCATGCTGGCGGTGCTGCTGGCGGCGGTGGTGTCCTACCCCTTCGCCATGAACTTCGCGCGCCGCGCCGCCCTGTTCGTGTCGCGCAAGGTCAGCCACGAAGCCATCATCGCCACGTTCGTAGGCCTGATCATCGTGATCAGCGTCTGGGAAGGCCAGTTCCTCGGCCTGCTCGTGATCCTGACCATGGGCCTGTTCGGCGGGCTGTTGTCGCGCCTGTTCGGCTTCAACACCGGCGTCCAGTTCATGGGCTACTACACCGCCGTGCTCTCGGTGCCCGCCATCGTCAAGCTGCTGGCGTAGGAGGCTCAGGCCGGCAGCGGCGCCTCCAGGATCGCCCCGGTCGCGGACTCCGTCATCACGACGGAACCGCCGCCGGGGCGCACCGCCACATTGGTCACGGTGCTTGCCTCGATGGGGCTTTTCAGGAAGTGCGTGACCTCGCCTCCGGCATTGAGCACGAACACGCCGCCCAGGCTGGCGTGGGCCACCAACAGGCGGCCATCCTGCGTCGTGGCCAGGCCATCCGGTCCGCTGGTGCCGAAGAAGGTCCGGAAGGCGCCCATCTTGCTCACCGAACCATCCGCCATCAATGGCGCGCGCCAGACCTGGTTGGCCCGCGTAACCGCAACGAACAGCACCCTCTCTTCCGCGTCCAGCGCAATGCCGTTGGGACTGGGCGCGTTCGCCAGCAGGAGGTCGAGGCGGCCGCAGCCGGCGTCGTAGCGGTAGACGCGCCCCTGCGGGTCATGCAGGCCCGTCTGCTCCTGGTCCGTGAAATAGAGACGCCCCGCGCGGTCGAAGACCAGATCGTTCACGCCTTTGAAGGACTCGCTGTTGCGGTGCCCCAGCACGGTTTCCACCCGGCCGCTGCCGGGATCGCAACGCAGGATCCCGTGCCGGTAGTCGGCCACCCACAGGCTGCCGTCGCGGTGCAAGGCCAGGCCGTTGGGCCAGCCCCCGGTCTCGGCCACCGTGTGCCAGCCGCCCGTGCCGTCGAGCCGCAGAATGCGTCCATGCGGAATGTCCGTCACATACAAGGCGCCGGACGCATCGAACACCGGCCCTTCCAGGAAGCAATCGACGATCGCCCCCGCCTTGTTGGCGTCGCCCCAGGCGCTGCGCTGCCTGCGCCGCAGCTCATCCGGCAGCGTGGCGATGACGCGCGCCGGAACGACGGCCGGCGGCCTGAATTCCAGATTCCACATGACTCCCCCCTATTCCGGCCTGATGCCGACGCGCTTGCCCACGTCCGCCCACAACACGACCTGCTGCTGGACGTAGCCGCCGAACTCCGCGACGCCCATCGACCGGTGCTGCGCGCCTTGGCGCGCCATGTTGTCGCGCATCGCCGGATCGCTCATCACCTGGGATACCAGGCGGTTCATTTTTTCGACGATGGCCGGCGGCGTGCCCTTGGGCGCGGCCAGCCCGAACCAGTTCAGCACCTGATAAGACGGAAGGCCGGCCTGCGCGAACGTCGGCACGTCCGGCAGCGTCGCCAGGCGCTCGTTGCCGCTGACGGCAAGCGCCCGCGCGCGGCCGCCCTGCACCGGCGCAATGGCGGTCGGCGCGGCGGTGATCAACACGTCGATCTGGCCGGCCATCACATCCGCCAGCGCCGCGCCCGCCCCGCGATACGGAATGTGCGTCAGCGAAATTCCCGCTACGCTCCTGAACATCTCGGCTGCCAGGTGCGTCGAACTGGCCTGGCCGCCGGACCCGTAGTTGAGCTTGCCGGGATGGGCGCGCGCATACGACACCAGTTGCTCCACCGTCTTGAACGGCGACTTTTCCGGCACCAGCAGCACCAGCGGCGTTTCGATGATCTCGCCGACGTGGACCAGATCGCTCCGGTAGTCCCACGGCAGCTTCGCGAATTGCAGGGGCAGCATCGCATAGGTGGTGTCGGTCACCAGGAAGGTGCTGCCGTCGGGCGCCGAACGCACCACTTCCTGCGTGGCGATCGTGCCGGAGGCGCCGGTCTTGTTGTCGACGATGAATGTCTTGCCCGTCGCCTCGGACAGCTTTTGCGCGACCTGCCGCGCGGCGTAGTCCGTCGTTCCTCCGGGCGAGTACGGCACGACCAGGCGCACGGGTTTGTCGGGCCAGGCGGCCGCCTCGCCGGCGGCCTGCGCCGGCAGGCAGGCCGTGCCGATCGCGGCGGCGGCCAGCAGGCGGAGCAGGATGCTCCCGGGGGTGAAGTATGAAGTCATGGTCTGTCTCCTCTGGGGTGCCAGCGCTTCGCCTCAAGAGGCGGTCTGGATGTTGGCCTCGCTGATCAGGCGGGCCCATTTCTTCTGTTCGTGCAGGATGTATTGCTGCGCCGCCTCGGGCGTGCCGCCCATCGCCGTGCTGCCCTCGGCGGTGAACATGGCCACCGTGGCGGGGTCTGCCAGCACTTTTTCGACGACGCCGTTGACCGCCTTGATCACCTCCCCGGGCGTTCCCGCGGGCGCCACCAGCGCCTTCCAGTCCAACGCCTCGAAGCCGTCGAAGCCGGACTCGGCCACGGTAGGAACGTCGGGCAGGATCGGCAGCCGCGCGCGCGACGTGACGGCCAGCGGGCGCAGCACCTTGCCCTTCAGCATTTCCTGCGCGGCCTGGGGCGTGGCGAACATGTAGTCCGTATTTTCACCCAGCAGGTCGTTCAAGGCCGGCGCGGCGCCGCGGTATGGCACGTTCAGCACCTGGAACTTCGCCTGGTACGCCAGCAGTTCTCCGGCCAGATGGCCCACCGTGCCCGATCCCGCCAGGGCCTGCTTGATGGAGCCCGGCGCCGCGCGCGCGTCGCGGATCAGGTCCGCCAAGGTGTTCCAGCGGGCGTTGGCCTTCACGACCAGCACCACGGGCAGCGACGCGATCAAGGCCACGGCGGAAAAATCCGTGCTGGCGTCGAAAGGCATCTTCGGCATCAAGGCAGGATTGATGGCCAGATTGGAGGTCTGCCCCATACCCAGCATGAGGCCATCGGGCTTGGCCTTCGCGACGTAGTCCAGGCCGATATTGCCGCCCGCGCCCGGGCGGTTCTCGACCACGACGGACCAGCCGGCGCCGCTGGTGATCTTGGCCGCGATGGCGCGGGCCACGGAGTCCGTGCCGCCGCCCGGCGTATAGGGAACGATCAGGCGGATGGGACGGCCGTCGGGATAGTTTCCGGCCGTCTGCGCCCGCAGCGGCAGCGCGGCCGCGCAAAGGGCCGCGCCCAGGAAGGTGCGTCGGGATAGAGCAATCATGAGGTTTTGTCTCCTTGTGTGATGTGCCTTGCCTTCAAGGCCGCGATTTCGTCGTCGCGATAACCGGCGGCGCGCAAAAGCTCGTCGGTGTGCTCGCCCACCGCGGGCGGCTGCAGGCGGATGGGCGGCTGGGCGCCGTCCAGGGTCAGCGGGGCCAATGGCACCCGCGTTTCCCGGCCGTCCGGCAGCGTGACCGGCGCGAGCCCGCCCGTGGCCTTCAGGTGCGGGTCGTCGAAAAGTTGTTCTGGGCGGGTGATGGGCGCAAACGGCAGGCCCTCCCGTTCGAACCGCGCCGCGAGTTCGGACGCCGGGTAATCGGCCAGATGCGACCGCAACAGCGGCATCAGCCAATCGCGGGCCAGCACGCGGTCGTTGTTCGTCTTCAGGCGCGGGTCCGACAGCCATTCCGTCAGCCCGAACGCGCGGCAGAAGATGTCCCATTGCTTGTCGCTCACGACAGCCAGGAACACCTGCTCTCCGTCCTTCACGGTGAAGACGTCATAGACCGCCCAGGCGGAAATGCGGCTGGGCATCGGCGCCGGCGCGTTTCCCGTCACGGCGTGCTGCATCATGTGCTGGCCCACCAGGAAGACGTTGTTCTCGAACAGCGAAGCCTGTACCTCCATGCCCTCGCCCGTCCGTTCGCGCTGGGCCAAGGCCGCCATCGCGCCCAGCGCGCCGAACATCCCGCCCATGATGTCGTTGACGCTGGCGCCGGCGCGCAGCGGATCGCCAGGACGGCCCGTCATGTAGGCCAGCCCGCCCATCATCTGCACCACTTCGTCCAGGGCGGTCCGGTTGTCGTAAGGCCCGGGCAGGAAGCCCTTGTGGCTGACGTAGATCAGGCGGGGATTGCGCGCCTTCAGCGCGGCGTACCCCAGGCCCAGCTTTTCCATCACGCCAGCCTTGAAGTTTTCGCTGACCACGTCCGCCGAATCGATCAGCCGCCGCGCGGCCTCGATACCCTCGGCTTGCTTCAGGTCCAGCGCGATGCTTTTCTTGTTGCGGTTGAACATCGGAAAGAAGCCCGCGCCGGAACCCAGCAGCCTGCGCGTGGAATCGCCCCCTATCGGCTCGACCTTGATGACTTCGGCGCCCAGGTCCGCCAGCAGCATGCCGCAGGTGGGCCCCATCACCATGTGGGTGAATTCGACGACACGGATGCCTTCGTACGGAAGGCGGGACGGGAAACGGCTGGACATGCAAGACACCTTCAAGGGCAAATGGAGAGACGCCACGGCATGGGCGCAGGCGGAACGCCGCCCGGCCGCGCCGGCAACGCGAATGGCAAGGGGCTTGGCTAGTGGAACGGCCCAAAGCCCTTGGGCAGGCCCGCATCCGGCGTCATGCCGTACAGCGGCTCGCCCGGCAGGCCAGCGGCCAGCGGCGCGCGCGCCGCAATGATTTTTTGCATCGATATCCCGGTCCGCACGCCCATCGCCTCGAACATGAACACCAGGTCCTCGGTGACGACATTGCCCGAGGCGCCCGGCGCATAGGGGCAGCCGCCCAAGCCGCCCAGCGAGCTATCGAAGGTGCGCACCCCCTCGTCCCAGGCCGCTAGGCAATTGGCCAGGCCCAGCCCCCGCGTGTTGTGCATGTGGGCCGCGCCGGCCCTGGACCCGAGTTCGCTGCGCAGGCGCCGGAACAGCCGGCGCACCTGCGAGGGGTTGGCGTAGCCCACAGTGTCGGACAGGCCTGACTCGTCCGCGCCCGCCGCCACGCACATCGCGGCCAGGCGGATGACCTCGTCCTCCGGCACCAGGCCCTGCAAGGTGCAACCGAAAGCCGTCGAGATGCCGGCCTCGAGCTTGACCGCCGGCGCCAGCTCGTCGCGCAGGCGGGCGATGGCGCGGACTTCCTCCACCATGTCCTCGGGTGTTTTGCGGACATTGGCCAGCGAATGGGCGCGGCTGGCGGAAACCGGCATGGTCAGCTTGTGGGCCCCGGCGCGCAGCGCCGCCTCGGCGCCCCGCAGATTGGGCACCAGCGCCATCACGGTCACGCCGGGCTGGCGCACGGCATAGGCGACCACCTCCGCGGCATCCGCCATTTGCGGCAGCAGCCGCGCCGGCACGAACGAAGCCACTTCGATTTCCCTCACGCCCGCGGCGACCAGCGCGTCGATCCAGCGGAACTTGGCCTCGGTCGGCATGGTGGCCTGCACCGATTGCAGCCCGTCGCGGGGCCCGACTTCGCTGATCAGGACGTCGGCCTGTACTGAGTCGTCATGCGCCACGGTTCTGTCTCCTGCCTGATTTGAAAATTCTATCTAATAGAATGATATTCTTTCTAATAGAATTAAAAGCGAACGCGATTGGGCTGTCAAGCAGGTTTTCGGGCGCGCGCCGCGCCTGTGGCGCCGAACAGGGGCGGGCCTGTGCCTACAATGGCCTCCAGTCGTTCTAAAGGATGGAATATGCCGACCGATCTCCGCCGCGCCGCCGAGGCTGCCCATGCCCCGTAAAGCCGCCACCCAATCCGTCGCGGATGGCGATGCCGCCGAAGGCGGCGTCGCCGCGGTCGACCGGGCGATGAGCCTGATGGCGGTGTTCACCCCCGCCGACGGGACCCTCTCCCTGGGCGAACTGGCCGAACGCACGCGGCTGTACAAGAGCACCGTGCTGCGCCTGCTGGCCTCACTGGAGCATGCGCAATGGATCCGCCGCCTGGACGACGGACGCTACGCGCTGGGCGCCGAAGTGGCCCGCCTGCACAGCATCTATTCGGCATCGTTTTCGCTGGAACAGGTGGTCATGCCCGTGCTGCGCGACCTGGTGGCGGCCACTGGCGAAAGCGCGGCCTACCACGTGCGCCAGGGCGACGCCCGCCTGTGCCTGTACCGCGTCGATTCCCCGCATCCGGTGCGCGACCATATCCGCGCCGGGGATCTGCTGCCGCTGGAACGCGGCAGCGGAGGGCGCATCCTGACGGCGTTCGACGCCATCCTGGGCCACGCGCCCGGCCCCGATCAGGCGCTGTACGCGCGGATACGCAAAGACGGCTATTTCGCCGCGACGGGCGACCGGCTGAGCGAAGTGGCGGGCATCTCCGCCCCCGTTTTCCTCCTGTCCGGCGACATTGCGGCCGCGGTGACACTGACCGCTCCCGCGCATCGCTACAACGCCGACCACCTGGCGCCCGTGCTGCAGGCCGCGCGCCGGCTTACGGGCCACGTCGGCTGACCGGCCCCCGCCATTGCCACGCCGCTTGATCCCGCGCAAAGCGATGCGCGGGTCCTTGCTCTAGCCTCTGTCCACTTGACCTGAGGAAAGACTCGATATGACGTGGTTCAAATCACTCACCCTCGCCGGACGCGAATTGCTGCCCATCGTCCAGGGCGGCATGGGCGTCGGCGTATCCGCCCACCGCCTGGCCGGCGCGGTTGCCAGCCAGAACGCCGTGGGCACCATTGCCAGCGTCGATTTGCGCCATCACCACCCCGATTTGCTCGAAAAGACCGAACGGTGCCATGACCGCGAACTGATAGACAGCGCCAACCTGGAAGCGCTGCACCGCGAAGTGCGCGCGGCCCTCGACACGGCCCAGGGCCGCGGTCTGATCGCCGTGAACGTCATGAAAGCCGTGCGCGACCACCCCGCCCTGGTGCGCCAGGCGTGCGAAAGCGGCGCCCAGGCCATCGTGATGGGCGCCGGCCTGCCGCTGGACTTGCCCGAGATGACCGCCGACTTCCCCAAGGTCGCGCTCGTGCCCATCCTGTCGGAGGCGCGCGGCGTGGCCGCGGTGCTGAAGAAATGGATGAAGAAAGGCCGGCTGGCCGACGCCGTCGTGATCGAACATCCCGGCCACGCCGGCGGCCACCTGGGCGCCGCGCGCCTGGATGACATCCACAATGAGCGCTTCGACTTCAAGCGCGTGCTGGCCGACTGCCACAAGCTGTTCGAAGAATTGCAGCTGGGCAAAGACACGCCGCGGCTCATCGTGGCCGGCGGCGTGGGCAGCCACGAACAGGTGCGCCACTGGCTGGGCCACGGCGCCGACGGCGTGCAGGTAGGAACCGCCTTCGCCGTCACCCAGGAAGGCGACGCGCACGAGAACTTCAAGCGTGTGCTGATCGATGCCGATCCCGACCATCTCACGGAATTCACCAGCGTGGCCGGCCTGCCCGCCCGTGCCGTGCCGACGCCCTGGCTGACGCGTTACCTGCGCCAGGAAAAGACGCTGCAGGCCAATACGCGCTGCGACGCGCGGCGCTGCAGCCAGCGCATGGACTGCCTGACGCAATGCGGGCTGCGCGACGGCATCTCGCGCTTCGGGCAATTCTGCATCGACCTGAAGCTGGCTGCGGCCATGCGCGGCGAAGTCAGCCGCGGCCTGTTCTTCCGCGGCGCGTCCAAGCTGCCGTTCGGCAACGCCATGCGCTCGGTGCGCGAGCTGCTGGATTACCTGCTGCACGGAGAAATGCCCGCTACCGCCTGATCCCGCAAGCTGTTTCGGGGCCCGTGGCTTCCGAAAATAATTAGACGTCGTACAATATTATTCGTCGTCTAATTATTGGACCGCCATGCTCCGTCCCGATCCCTCCTTGCCCGCGGCTCCCGCGCCAGACGCCGGACGCCGCGAGCGCAAGCGCCAGCAGACGCTGGACCACCTGGCGCAGACCGCCTACCGCCTGTTCGAGACGCTCGGGTACGACGCCGTCACCATGGAACAGATCGCCGCCCAGGCGGACGTCGCCAAGGGCACGCTGTACAACCACTTTCCGGTCAAGGAAGCCCTGCTCGCGCACCGTTTCCACGGCGAGCTCGCCGCATCTCTTGCGGAACTCGGACCCGCGCTGCGGAAACTCCCCTCCTTCGCGCAGCGGCTGACGCGGATCCTGCATGCGTCGGCGCACTGGTCCGAATCCCACCGGGCCTATCTGGGTCCCTACCTGCGCTACCGCCTGGCCACCCTGCAGCCCGACGGGCAGGACGGCGGCCGCAACCCGCGCAGCGGCATGCAGGAGCTGTTCACGTCGCTGATCGCCGACGCCCAGTCCGCCAGCCAGTTGCGCGCGGACCTGCCCGCGGAACTGCTGGCCCACCAATTGCAATTCCTCTACCTGGGCGCGATGCTGCGCTGGCTGGACCGGCCCGGCGCCGCCCTCCGGGCGGAATTCGACGCGGCGATCAGCCTTTTCCTGCACGGCGCCGCTTCCGGAGACGCGGCATGACGGCCATCGTGATGGACTGGGCCGCGGCCGCCCTGGCCGGCCCCGCGGACGCGGGCGGCAAGGGCTGGCAGTTGGCCCGCATGGCGCAGCTGGGCGTGCCCGTGCCGGACGGCATCGTGCTGTCAGCCCGCGCCAGCCTTAGCCGGCAGGCAGGCCAGGACGTGCCGGCCGACGTTGCCGATGCGTTGCAGAAGGCGTTGCGCGAGCGCGGCTGGCTGGCGCGTCCGCTGGCGCTGCGGTCCTCCGCGCCGCAAGAGGATTCCGCCGGCGCGTCCTTCGCGGGCATCCACCTGTCCTGCCTGAACGTGCTTGGCGCGCAGGCGGCGGTCGACGCCGTCAGGCAGATCTGGGATTCGCAATGGACGCCGCAGGCCCAGGCCTACCGCCAGCGGCTGGGCCTGGACGCCGGCGCCGGCATGGCCGTGGTGGTGATGCCGCTGATCCCCGCCGTTTCGTCCGGCATCGTCTTCACGGCCGACCCCGTCTCCGGCCGCCACGACGACATGCTCATCCACGCCAACTGGGGCCTGGGCGAGTCGCTAGTCGGCGGACAGGCGGACGGGGACGAATACCGCCTGCGCGAAGACTATCTGCGCCAGGCATGGCCGCTGGTCCAGCGGCACATCGGCGCCAAGCGCCGCGCCAGCCTGCCCGCCCAGATGGGCCAGGGCACCCGCCTGGCCGACACCCCTTCCGGGCGCGCCGCGCAGGCCGTGCTCACAGACAGCCAGGCCGAAGCGCTGGGCGACATCGCCCGCGACGCGGCCCGGGCGCTGGACTACGCCGGCGGCGGCCACGACATCGAATGGGCGTGGGACGGCGCGCGGTTCTGGGTTTTGCAGGCGCGCCCCATCACCGCGATGGCGCGCCATACCTATCCCGCGTTGCGGCCGCAGCCTTCCTACTGGTCCCGCGGCAACACCCGCGAAGTCCTGCCGCAAGCCATGTCCGCGCTGGAATGGGACACCGGGCGCGTCATGGCCCAGCGCATGCTGACCTGCGGGTTCGAACTCAGCGGCTACGCCACGCTGCCCGGCGTGCGGCTGGCAGCGCTGATCCATGGCCGCGTCTACCTGGACGCCTCCGTCATCCAATGGGTCGGCTACGACGCGCTGGGCGTGCCGCCGCATGCCATGAACGCGCTGCTGGGCGGCCCTCAGCCCGACATCGCGGTGCCGCCGCTTACGCTTATGCAGCGCTTGCGGCATGGCGTGCGCCTCGTGCGCTACCTGCGCCGCGCCGCGCCATTGCGCCGGCACGCCGCAGCCGACCTGCCGCGGCTGCTGGCGCGCGCGCAAGCCTGGCTGGAAGAACCGCTGCCCGGCTCCGACGCCGGGCTGGGCGCCCGATTGCGCGAGCAATTCCTGACCGTACTGGCCGCGGACGAATTGTTCTTCCTGCAAGGCTCGGGCGGCGGCGCGCTGTCCAAGCTTCTGGAACTGATCGAAAAAGCCTGCCCAGGCGAGGGCCACGCGCTGACCGCCGCGCTGATGGCGGGCGGCGAACCCAGCGTAACCGCGCAACAGAGCTATGCGCTGATGGCCCTGGCCAAAACCGCCGAAACCGACGCTCCGGCGCAAGCGTGGCTGCGCAGCCCGCAACGCGACAGCGCCTCCTGGCGGACCGCGCTGCCCGAGGGCAGCCCCTTCAAACAGGCGTTCGCGGATTTCCTGGCCCGCTATGGCCATCGCGCCGTCTATGAAACCTATCTCCGCAATCCGCGCTGGCGCGAGGCGCCCGCCTATTTGCTGGACAGCATCCTGAACCTGATCGGCGCCGACGCGGGCGCGCTGCGCGCCCGGCAGGAAAGCGCCGCGCGCGCGGCCTGGCAACGGGTGCGCGCCACCCTGCCGTTCTGGCAGCGGCCGCTGGCCGCCAAGCTGCTGACCGCCTCGCGCCTTGAAGGCAGGCAGCGCGAAGCCGCCCGCAGCGTGCTGGTCGCGTACCTCGCGGCGGCACGCCGGAGCGCGCTCGCCGTGGGCGAACGCCATGCCGGCCCCGACGGTTTGCCCGCGGCCGACGACGTCTTCCACCTTACCGCCGCCGAGCTCTTCGCCCTGGCCGATGGCAGGCTCGCGCCCCTGGCCGCCGCCCGTCGCGCCGCGCTGCGCCGCGCGCAGCTCGACGCGTGGACCGCGGCGCCGGACCTGGACGTCGTTACCGAGCCTGGCGCAGGGGAAGCC
>NZ_UFQB01000033.1 GCF_900496965.1 Achromobacter agilis | reverse complement strand
CCAAGGCCGGCGCGGGCACGCTGGTGCTGAGCGGCAACAACAGCTACACGGGCGGCACGCGGATCGATGGCGGCACGCTGCAGGTGGACCGCGACGCGAACCTGGGTGCGGCCACAGGCGGGCTGACGTTCAACGGCGGCACGCTGGCCACCATAGGGTCCTTCGATACCTCGCGCGCCATCACGCTGGCGCAGGCCGGCCGCGTCGACGTGGCCGCCGGGACCATGCTGGGCCTGACCGGCACGGTGGCGGGCAGCGCAGACCTGGTCAAGGCGGGTGCGGGCATCCTGCGCCTGGACAACTCGGGCAACGCCTACCGCAACACGCGGATCCTGGCGGGCACGCTGATCGCCAATGCCGGCTCGATCCGGGGGGACGTCGATAACGCCGGCACGCTGGTGTTCGAGCAGGCGGCCAACGCCTCGTACGGCGGCGTGATCTCCGGGAACGGCGCATTCGTCAAGAACGGCGCGGGCACGCTGGGCCTGACGGGAGACAGCTCCGGCTTCACCGGCAGCACCACCATCAATGGCGGCAGGCTGGCCATGAATGGGCGCCTGGGCGGCTCGATCAGCATTGGTGCGGGCGGCGTGCTCGGGGGCACGGGCACCATCGGCTCCGGCGCGGGCTCGACGGTCACTGTCGCCGCCGGCGGCATCCTGTCTCCCGGCAACTCCATCGGCACCCTGACCATCGATGGCGACCTGGCCGTCCAGCCTGGCGCGCGCTTCGCGGTCGAAGCCAATCCCGCGGGCACGGACTCCGACCTGGTCCGCGTCACCGGCAACGCGACGCTCAACGGCGGCTCGGTGGCCCACATCGGCGCCAGCGGCAACTATGGGTTGCGTTCCAGCTACACGATCCTGGCCGCGGATGGCGCGCTGTCGGGCCAGTTCGACGCGGTCACGTCCGACTTCGCCTTCCTGACGCCGACGCTCGCCTACGACTACGGCGGGCGCCGCGTCACGCTGGACCTGGCGCGCAACGACGAGGCCATGGCCTCGGCCGCGGCCACGCGCAACCAGCGCGCTTCCGCGGGCGCCATCGACAGCATCGGCATCGCCCGCGGGCATGGCGTCTATGACGCCATCGCCCAGATGCCGGACGACCAGGAACTGCTGCGCTCCAGCTTCGACCAGCTTTCGGGCGAGATCCATGCGTCGGCCAAGACCGTGCTGCTGCAAGACAGCCGCTACGTGCGCGACGCCGTCGGCGAACGCCTGCGCTCGGCCGCCGGAGCGGTCGGCGCCTCCTTTGCGCCGGTCCTGGCCTCCGCCGGAAACGGCCAGCAGTTGGCCCCGGCTACGGCCAACGGCCCCGCCAGCTGGATCCAGGGCATGGGGTCCTGGAGCCAGATCGATAGCGACGGCAATGCCGCCCGGGTCAAGAGCTCGAGCGGGGGCTTCCTGATGGGGGTGGATACGCCGGTGTCCAATGCCTGGCGGCTCGGCCTGATGGCGGGCTACAGCCGCACGGACTTCGACGCGCAGGACCGCGCGTCTTCGGGAGACAGCGACAACTACCACCTGGGCGCCTACGGCGGCGGGCAGTGGGGCGCGCTGGGCCTGCGCGGTGGCGTTGCCTATAGCTGGCACGACATCGCGACCCGCAGGTCGGTCGCCACGCCCAGCTTCTCCGACCGGCTCAAGGCGAGTTACGACGGCAGCACGGCGCAAGTGTTCGCGGACCTGAGCTACCGCATCGATACGCCCTCGGCCGCCTTCGAGCCGTTCGCGAACGTGGCGTACGTCAATCTCAGGACGGACGGCTATACCGAGAGCGGCGGCGCGGCCGCGCTGCACGCAAAGGGGCAGACCACCGACACCACGTTCACGACGCTGGGGTCGCGGATCTCCTCGCGCTTCGATCTGGCCGGCGCGCAGGCCGCGGCGCGGGGTTCGCTGGGCTGGCGCCATGCCTTCGGCGACGTCAGGCCGGTGGCGGCCCAGGCCTTCTCGGCCGGCGAGTCCTTTACCGTGGCGGGCGTGCCCATCGCGAAGGACAGCGCGGTCATCGAGGCGGGGCTGGATGTCCAGATCACCTCCAAGGCCGCGTTCGGCCTGTCCTATCAGGGCCAGCTCGCCAGCTCGGCGCAGGACCACGGGGTCAAGGCCAGCCTCAATATCCGTTTCTGAGCCGCCTCCCTGGGGAAGGGCGGCGCCTGGGAGGGCGCCGCCCGCGCGCGATGATTCCGATCGCGCCGCCATCGCGGCACGGGATCGTTCGTTCCAAAAAAACCGCCCGTTTCCGGGCGGAGCAAAGGAACGCGGTACGGCACGGGTGCGTCAGAGGATGCGCTTGCGTGCCTGGGTGATGATGATCTCGGCCAGAACCACGACGCCGAAAATGGCGGCCAGGACCAGGGCCACACGGTCCCACTGGAACAGGTTCAGCGCCGTGTCGAGCGACATGCCGATGCCGCCGGCGCCGACCAGGCCCAGCACGGCCGATTCGCGCACGTTGATGTCCCAGCGCAGCAGCACGATGGACCAGAACGCGGGGCGGATCTGCGGCCAGTAGGCGTACCAGATCACCGAGGCCTTGCTGGCGCCGGTCGCGGTGACGGCTTCGATCGGGCCGCGTTGGGCTTCTTCGATAGCTTCGCCTACCAGCTTGCCGACGAAGCCGATGGAGCGGAACGCGATGGCCAGCGTGCCGGCCAGGGCGCCCGGTCCGAAGATGGCGATGAACAGCAGCGCCCACACCAGCGAGTTGACCGAGCGGCTGGACACCAGGATCAGCCGGGCCAGCATGTTGACGGTCTTGCTGGGCGTGAGGTTGTTGGCCGCCAGCAGGCCCACCGGCACGGCCATCAGCACGGACAGGATGGTGCCCAGCGTGGCGATGTGCAGCGTCTCGATCAGCGCGCTGTGCACGCCTTCCGGGTAGTAGGCCCAGTCGATCGGCCACATGCGCTGGAACAGGTCGGCCATCTGTTCGGGCGCGTCGTACAGGAACTCCGGGATGACCTCCACGCCGCGTATCGCCTGCACGATGGCCAAGACGACGAGGAGATACAGCGCGAAGCGCAGCAGGCGCTGGCCCATGCTGTAGCGCTGCCAGACGCGCGGCGAGCCGGCCGGGTTCAGGGTGGAGGCGGACGCGTTCATTCTTCCACCTCCGCCTTGCGCGCCACCGGCGCCTTGCTGGCTCCGACGCCGCGCGCGCCGGCGAAGCGGCCTTGCAGGATGCGTTCGAAGCCCAGGTTGTCCAGGAAGACCGCGCGCACGAACCCGGCGAGGATTTCACCCAGCATGATGATGGCGATCAGGGTTAGCAGGATGGCGCTGACGAAGTCGTAATCGAAGCGCTGGAACGCCGAGAACAGCGTGCCGCCCACGCCGCCCGCGCCCACGATCCCCACCATGGTGGAGTTGCGCAGGTTGGAATCGAACTGGTAGGTGGCGAAGCCGATGAAGCGGGCGAAAACCTGCGGCAGCACGCCGAAGATGATCACGTTGGCGAACGACGCGCCCGTGGCCCGCACCGCTTCCACCTGCTTGAGGGAGATTTCCTCGATGGCTTCCGTGAAGAGCTTGCCGATGAAGCCGATGGAGGCGACGGTCAGCGCCAGGATGCCGGCCAGCGCGCCAAAGCCCACGGCCTTGACGAACAGGATGGCGACGATGACGGGGTGCAGGGCGCGGCACAGCGCGACGACGGCGCGCGCGGGCCACGACACCCAGGCCGGCATCATGTTGCGGGCGCCCAGCAGGCCGATGGGCAGCGCGATCAGCACGCCCAGCACCGACGCCAGCACGGCGATCTCCAGGCTTTCCGCGATGCCTTTCCACAATGTGGCCGGCTTTTCGAAATTGGGCGGAAACATGCGCGAAAGAAACGTGGATGCATGGCCCATGCCGCTTTCGAAGCGCGCCCAGCTGAAGTCCAGCTGCGCGCCGGCGTACACCGTGTAGGCCAGCAGCAACAGCAGGCCCGCCTTGGCGCGCCCGGACATGGCGAACGGGCGGACGCTGTGGGGAGGGGTCATTCCAGCCAAGACTCGCCTCCGTAGATCGTCTTGAGCATGGCGGCGTCCAGGCCCTGGCCGTCGCCGTCGTAGACCACGTGCCCGCCGGACATGCCGACAATGCGGGAGGCGTAGCGGCGGGCCAGTTCGACGTCGTGGATGTTCACGATGACGGGGATGCCCGTGGCGTTGCCCTGCTCGGACAGCAGCTCCATGATTTCGACGGAGGTCTTCGGATCCAGCGACGAGGTCGGTTCGTCGGCCAGCAGCAGTTGCGGGCGCTGCATCAGCGCGCGGGCGATGCCCACGCGCTGGCGCTGGCCGCCCGACAGCGCGTCGGCCCGCTGGTCGGCGAATCCCGCCAGGCCGACGGTATCGAGCAGCTTGTAGGCGTGCTCGATGTCCTGGGCCTCGAAACGCCGCATCCAGGCCTTGACGGCCGAGGTGTAGCCCAGCCGCCCGGTCAGCAGGTTTTCCATGACGGTCAGGCGTTCGACCAGGTTGTACTCCTGGAACACCATGCCGATGCGCCGGCGCGCGCGGCGCAGCGACGCGCCGCGCACCCGGGCCAGATCCACCGCGCCATCACGGGACTCGAGCACGATTTCGCCGCGGGTGGGCTCGATTAGCCGGTTGATGCAGCGCAGGAGCGTGCTCTTGCCGGTGCCCGAGGGGCCGATGATGGCGGTTAGGCCTTGTCCCGCGATCTGCAGGTCGATGCCGTTGAGTACCGGCTGGCCGGCCCGGTACTCCTTGACCAGGCCGGAAATGCGTAGCGACGTCGTCATACTGGACTTACTTCTTGCTCTTGGCGGTTTCGCGGTCGTAGGCGGCGCGGTTGAAGCTTTCGCCGCCCGATTCGGCGACCTGGCGGACGATGGCCCAGTCCTTCTGGTAGGTCACCGGATAGAAGCGGTCGGCGCCGTCGAAGGCTTTGGACATTTCCGCGGGGAAGCGGTAGTCGTAGAAGCACTTGAGCATCTGGTCGCGGAATTTCGGCTCCAGGTCGTGCGCATAGGCGAACGAGGAAGTCGGGAATTTCTCGCTGCGGTAGATCACGCGGAAGTCGGCTTCCTTGACCTGACCGCGTTCGACCATGCGCTTGAAGACGTCCGAGGCCACGGCGGCGGCGTCGTAGTCGCCGGAGTTCACGCCCATCACGGACTGGTCGTGCTTGCCCGAGAAGATCACCTTGTAGTCCTTGTCGGGCGTCAGGCCTTCCTTCGGGAACAGCGCTACGGGCGCCATGTGGCCGGAGTTGGACGAGGGAGCGGTGTGAGCGAGCTTCTTGCCCTTCAGGTCGGACAGCTTCTGGTACGGGCTGTCTTTCTTGACGATGACGATCAGGTTGTAGCCCTGGAAGCCGTCGGCATAGCCCTTGACCGCGAACGGCACGGCGCCGGCGATGTTCACCGCGAAGGCGGTGGGGCCGGTCGAGAAGCCGCCGACGTGCAGGCGGCCCGAGCGCATTGCCTCGATTTCAGCCGCGTTGCTTTGCACCTGGTAGAACACGACGCGCTTGCCCGTGCATTCGGACAGGTGCTTGGTGAAGGGCTTGAAAATGTCTTCATAGACCGCCGGGTCTTCCACCGGGGTATAGGTGAACACCAGCGTGGACGGCGTCTTGAGCTTGGACGCATCGGCGGGCGTATCCGCTACCAGGTCCTTGTTGGCGTCGCAGTACATCTGGTCCAGGTCGCCGCGATTGGAGCAGGTGTCGGCGGCCTGGGCTGCGGACGCCCCGAACGCGAACGCGGCAACGGCGGCCGCTTGCAATAGACGCAAGGCGTGCATGGTGTGTCTCCTCTTGTAGATGAATGTTTCCTGAATTCAAACACACAAGAGGGGACGGCACACCTGGGAAAGTCCCTGCCTTTTTTTTCGTCTTTTGTTCGAAATGTTCGGTTTGCGTTCGTTTTTGCGCGAAGTACGCTTAAGCGCGGTATCCCAGCTTGCGGGAGATCTCCTGGGCGCAATCCAGCAGCGGACGCGCGATCGCGCCGTCCCAGGACACGTCGAACAGGCCCGTCGGCCCCAGGCTGGTCAGGGCCAGCACGATATTGCCGGTGTTGTCGAACACCGGCACCGATAGCGCGTCGACGCCGGGCAGCGGGTTGCCCAGCGCACGGGCCATGCCGTGCACGCGGATGTCCGCCAGCTGGGCCTCGATGTTGGCCCGGGATTCCTTGCGGGGCGGCGGCACGCTGGCGATGACGGCCGTGTCGCCTTCTTCGCGCGCGATGTAGTGTTCGCTGACCTTGGGCGGCAGCCAGGCGGCGAACACCAGGCCGGTCGCCGTATGCAGCATCGACATCACCGTGCCTTTTCTCATGTTCACGTGGACCGGGTAGCTGGCTTCGGTCATGTGGATCATGGTGGGCCCGTGGGATCCGAGCACCGCGATGCCTAGCGTATGGCCGATTTCCGACTGCAGCCTGGCGATCTCGGGCATGGCGATGCGCACCGGATCCAGGCGCTGCAGGCTGACCAGCCCCATTTGCAGGGCGAAGGGGCCGAGCTCGTACTGGCCGGTGATGGCGTCCTGCTGGACCAGGCCGACCCGGATGAAGCTGACCAGGTAGGGGTGCGCCTTGGCGGAAGTCATGCCGGCGCCCGCGGCCAGGTCGCGCAGGGTCAGGGGCTTGCCGGCGTCGACCAGGGCGGCAAGCAACGGCACGCCCACTTCGATCGACTGAATGCTGCGGCGGCCGTCGTTGGCGGCGGCGGTGGAAGGAGTCTTGGAGGTCGCCACGTTGTCAGGACCTCAGGCCGGCTGTGCTTGGGAGGCGCGCGCGGCCAGCAGCCGGTCGGCCATTTCCACGAACCCCGCGCCGCCATGGAAGGCGGCGACAAAGGCCGGGCGGTGCGTCAGGCGGTGCAACTGGGCCTGGATGTTGGCCACGCCGACCGAGATCGGGAAGTAGGCGAACATCGGCTCGTCGTTGGGGGAATCGCCGATGAACAGCGTGCTGTCCAGCGCGCCGGCCACGTCCGCGCCGAATTCCTTGTGGAACATCGTGCGCGTCATGGTGAGCTTGTCGTAGTCGCCGAACCAGCCGTTGACGTGGATGGAGCTGACCTTGGCCTGGGCGCCGGCTTCCTGGAAGATTTCGACGATTCGGCTGATGGCCGAATCGGGCAGGGCGGGCACGTCCTCGCAGAAATCGATGGCCAGGTCGGCCACGCGGTAGTCCTGGTCGCTGGCCACGGCGGCGCCGGGAACTTCGGTGAGGACGCGGTCGCGGATCGCGTCCAGCTTCCGGCGGCTGGCCTGGCGCGAGGCGGCGTCCGTCCAGTAGTGCGTGGTCATGCGGCGGGCCTGGCGGTCGTAGGCGTAGTAGAACGCGCCGTTCTCCCCGACCACGGCGCGCACCGGCCACATGCGGGCGATGTGGTCGCACCAGCCGGCCGGGCGGCCCGTGATGGGCACCACCTGGATGCCGGCCTGTTCCAGGCGTTCCAGCGCCGCATAGGCGTCCGCCGGCAGGCGGCCTTCGGTCGTCAGCGTGTCGTCGATGTCGGTCAGCACGACGCGGACGGCCGCCGCGACGGTCAAAGGCATGGCCGCAAGGGCTTGCATGGGGCTTTTCCTCGGTTTTTGCCGCCGGGCCGTCGCAAGGCAAAAAGCGCCCCGTTCCGGGGGGCGGCAAGCCGAAGGCACAGCGGGCGGGCGTAATTTCTAAGGGGGGTCTCCGGCCGGAAGTTTAACCGGATGCCTCTCTTTGGACGGGGCCGGCAGGCCCGGATAGGGGTTCTGCCTCTGGGGGCGGTAAAATCCGGGCTTTCCCGCCTGGTTTGCGTGCCCGCCATGTCCGTCCAGTTGTCCTCTTTGCCCGGCTCCGAGCCGGAATCCTTCGGTATCGCTTCGGTCGCCGAGATCATCGCCGAGCTGCGTGCCGGCCGTATCGTCATCCTGGTTGACGAGGAAGACCGCGAAAATGAAGGCGACCTCGTCATGGCCGCCGAATTCGTCACGCCCGATGCCATCAACTTCATGGTGACGCACGGCCGCGGCCTGGTGTGCCTGACCCTGACCGAAGACCGCTGCCGCCAGCTGGACCTGCCCTTGATGGCGGCCCGCAACGGCACGCGCTACGGTACCAACTTCACTCAGTCGATCGAGGCCGCCGAAGGCGTCGAAACCGGCATTTCGGCCGCGGACCGCGCCCGCACCATCCAGGTGGCGGTGTCGCGCGACGCCAAACCGTCCGACCTGGTCCAGCCTGGCCACATCTTCCCGGTCCGGGCCGTTCCCGGCGGCGTGCTGGTGCGCGCGGGCCACACCGAGGCCGGCTGCGACCTGACCGCCATGGCCGGGCTGACGCCCGCCGCGGTGATCTGCGAGATCCTGAAGCCCGACGGCACCATGGCGCGCCTGCCCGACCTGGTCGAATTCGCCCGCCAGCACGGCCTGAAGATCGGCACCATCGCCGACCTGATCCAATACCGAAGCGAACACGAATCCATCGTCAAGCGCGTCGGCAAGCGGTCCATGCAAACGGCCTGGGGCACCTTCGAGGCCGTGGCCTACGAAGACGCCGCCACGGGCTCCGCCCATTTGGCCCTGGTGCATGGTAATGTGACTCCCGACGTCGAAACGCTGGTGCGCGTGCATGAGCCGGCGTCCGTGCTGGATGTGCTCGATACCGGCGCCAGCCCGCACAGCTGGGGCGTGGCGCAGGCGCTGCAGGCCATTGCCGCCGCGCCGGCGGGGGTGCTGGTGCTGATGAACTGCCAGTCTTCCACCGAGCACCTGTTTGGCCAGATCGCCGGCTGGAACGACCCGAAAGCCCCTGCCAACCCCGCCAACGCCGATCGCTTCGGCCTGCGTACTTACGGGATTGGCGCCCAGATCCTGCGCGACCTGAACGTGGGCCAGATGAAGCTGCTGGCCCGTCCGCGCAAGATGCCCAGCATGGCGGGCTTCTCGCTCACCATTACGGGTTACGATTGCGACCCTCCGAACACTCCCGCAACACACTGAAGGCCGACATATGAACCCTTACATCCTTACCCCCGACCTGAACGGCGAAGGGCTGCACATCGGCATCGTACGCGCCCGCTTCAACGAGGAAATCGGCCAGGCCGAACTCGAAGCGTGCCTGAAGGAACTGGCCGAGCTGGGCGTGGACGAACGCGACGTGATGGTCGCCACCGTTCCGGGCGCCCTGGAACTGGGCGTGGCCCTGTCGCACATGGCCGAAACGTTTGAATTCGACGCCCTGATCGCGCTGGGCGCGGTCATCCGCGGCGAAACCTATCACTTTGAAGTGGTCAGCAATGAAATGGCCGCGGCAATCACCCGTATTTCCCTGGAAACCGGCGTTCCCGTCGCCAACGGCGTGCTGACCGTCGACACCGACGAGCAGGCGCAGGCGCGCGCCGCCGGCAAGGGCCGCGATTGCGCCCAGGTGGCCGTTGAAATGGCCAACCTGGTGGCGGCCCTGGAGCCCGAGGAAGAAGACGAAGACGACGAAGACGAGGACGAAGATTTTGACGACGAAGAAGACGACCAGCGCTGATAGCGCGGCGCAAGCCCGCGCCAACGCGCGCAGCGCCCGGCGCCGTGCACGCGAATTCGCGCTGCAGGGCGTGTATGCGTGGCTGCTGCGCGGCGGCGAGGGCACGCAGGACGCCGGCGAGATCGACGCCCATCTGCGCGACACCGAAGATTTTTCCGAGGCCGACGCGCAGTGGTTCAAGACCTTGCTGCATGGCGTCCTGCGCGAAGCGCCCACGCTGCGCGAGCGTTTCACGCCCTACGTCGACCGCCCGCTGGCCGAGCTGTCGCCTGTCGAGCATGGCATCCTGCTGATCGGCAGCTTCGAACTGATCCATCATGTCGAAGTGCCGTACAAGGTCGCCATCAATGAAGCCGTCGAACTCGCCAAGTCTTTCGGCGGCACCGACGGGTTCAAGTTCGTCAACGGCGTGCTCGACAAGCTGGCTGCCGACGTGCGTTCGCACGAAGTCCAGAGCAAGAGGTAGCCCCCCCGAAGCGCTGCGCGCCTCCCCCCCAAGGGGGCGCCGCTGCGGACCGGCGGAGCCGGATCCGCGCGGCCCGGATTCTGGGGCACCTGTTTCTTGTGATGGGCGTTTTGGGGCGCGGGGCATGGTTTTGGGGGGCTGTAGGCCCCGTGTGGGAGTCGATACCGGCCTGCCGTGCCGGATGCGGAGTTGCCTTGGCGTCCGAATTTGATCTGATCGCGCGCTATTTCACCCGCGCGGCCCCTGCCGGCCTGCTGGGAGTGGGCGATGATTGCGCCCTGTTCCCGGTACCGCCCGGCGAGCAGGTGGCTACCAGCACGGACCTGCTGCTGGAAGGCCGCCATTTCTTTCCCGACGTGGATCCGAAGGCGCTGGGGCACAAGGCCCTGGCGGTCAACCTCTCCGACCTGGCCGCCATGGGCGCGCGCCCGGTCGGCTGCGTGCTCGGCCTGGCCCTGCCGCGCCTGGACGAACCCTGGCTGGCGGCGTTCGCCGACGGCTTCCATGCCTTGGCCGACGCCCACGGCTGCCCGCTGATCGGCGGCGACACCACCCGCAGCGCGCACGACCTGGCCATCAGCGTGACGGTGTTCGGCGCGGTCGCCCCGGGCCAGGCATTGCGCCGCGACGGCGCGCGGCCGGGCGATGACGTCTGGGTGTCCGGCGAGCTGGGCGCGGCCGACGTGGCCTACCGTCTGCTGGACGGGCAATACCCCGCCGACCCAGCCTTGCTGGCGGCCACCCGCGATGCGCTGGAATGGCCGCAGCCCCAAGTGGCGCTGGGCCTGGCGTTGCGCGGCATCGCCCATTCGGCCATCGATATCTCCGACGGCCTGTTGCAGGACCTGGGCCATATCCTGGCCGCCAGCCGCGTGGGCGCCAGCCTGCATTACGAGCGGATCCCCGTGGCCGCGGCCCTGGCGTCCATGGACGAGGCGCCGTTGCGGCGCGCCGTGCTGGGCGGGGGCGACGTCTATCAACTGTGTTTCACCGCGCCGGCGTCCCGGCGCGAGGCCGTGCTGGCCGCCGCCCGGTCGGCCGGCGCGCGCGCGGCCCGCATCGGCGAGATCCGGCAGCAGGCCGGCCTGGACGTGCAGGACGGACAAGGCCGGACCCTGGCCGATCTGCCCGCCGGCTTCGATCACTTTCCCGCGGCCTGACCGCCGCGTTCCGCCTCATTCTCCTGGACGCCATGCCTCCCACCGATACCCGCTCCTCTTCCATGCGCGACCGCACTCGGGCTGCGTATCCCGCGTTGTCGTGGGTCTGCCGCGATCCGGGCCGGCTGATCGCCTTCGGCCTGGGCAGCGGCCTGATCCGGCCGGCCTCGGGCACGTGGGGCACGCTGCTGGCCTGGGCCATCTGGCTCGCCGCCGCGCCGGCGGCGTCGGACCTGGCGATCGGCGCATTCCTGGCGGTGGCGTTCCTGTACGGTTGCTGGGCCTGCCATCGCGTCGGCCGCGAACTCCAGCAGCCAGATCATGTCGGAATGGTCTGGGACGAGATGGTGGCGTTCTGGCTGGTGCTCTGGCTGACGCCGGCGGGCTGGCTGCCGCAGGCGTTGGCGTTCGTGCTGTTCCGTACGTTCGACATCGTCAAGCCGCCTCCCATCAAGTTCTTCGACGCCCACATCAAGGGCGGTTTCGGCGTGATGTGGGACGATATCGTGGCGGCTGGATATGCCCTGCTGGTCATGGCGCTGGTCGCGCGCACGGGAGTCTTGGGATGAGCGAGCAACAACAGAATGTCCGGCCGGGCCGGTCGGCCGGGGAGCTGGCGCAGGCGACGACGCTGGGGCTGGCCGAGCTGCTGGGCGATGTCCTGCGACGCAAGGGCTGGATGCTGGGCACGGCCGAATCCTGCACCGGCGGCCTGCTGGCCGGCGCCATCACGGCGGTGGCGGGGTCCAGCGAATGGTTCGAACGCGGCTTCGTCACCTACAGCAACGACGCCAAGGTGTCCGAGCTGGACGTTTCGCCGGACGCCCTGCATCACTTCGGCGCGGTCAGCGAGCCCGTCGCCCTGGAAATGGCCAACGGCGTCCTGCTGGCGTCCCCTGCCGCGCACGTGGCGGTGTCCACGACCGGTATCGCCGGGCCGGGCGGCGCTACGCCCGGCAAGCCGGTCGGGATGGTGTGCTTCGGTTTCGCCTTGCGGGCGGGCGACGGCATTAGCAGCCGCGCCGTCACCCATGTGTTTCCTGGCGACCGCGCGCAGGTGCGCCAGGCGGCGGTGGATTACGCGCTGCGCGGCGCGCTGGAACTGCTGGGCGCGCCGGTCAACCGGCGCTGACCCCGGGGATCAACGCACCGCGTTGATCGCGTCGCGCAGGCCCTGGGCGGCCGAACCGGCGGCTTCGCGCCAGTCGTCGCCGCCGCTGGCGTAGATGATGGCGCGCGACGAATTGATCATCATGCCGCTGCGGGCCGCGTTGGCGCCGGCGTTCACGGTCGCGGTGATGTCGCCGCCTTGGGCGCCGATGCCCGGGACCAGCAGGGGCAGCGCGTCGCCGATGCGCTGGCGCACGGCGGCCAGTTCGTTCGGGAACGTGGCGCCCACCACCAGGCCGCATTGGCCGTTGGCGTTCCACTTGTCGGCCACCAGGCCCGCGACGTGCAGGTACAGCGGCTCGCCGTCACTCATCTTCAGGAATTGCAGGTCGGAGCCGCCGGGGTTGGACGTGCGGCACAGCACGATCACGCCGCGGTCGCGCCAGGCCAGGTAGGGCTCGACCGAGTCCAGCCCCATGTAGGGGCTGACGGTGAGCGCGTGCGCCTGGTAGCGCTCGTAGGCTTCGCGGGCGTAGTTCTCGGCGGTGGAGCCGATGTCGCCGCGCTTGGCGTCCAGCACGATCGGCAGGTCGGGATGCTTGTCGCGGATATGCTGGCACAGCGCTTCCAGCTGGTCTTCGGCGCGGTGCGCGGCGAAGTAGGCGATCTGCGGCTTGAAGCTGCAGGCATACGGCGCGGTGGCGTCGACGATGTCGCGGCAGAACTGGAAGATGGCGTCAGGCTTGCCCTGCAGCTCGCGCGGGAAACGCTGCGGATCGGGGTCGAGGCCGACTTGCAGGAGCGAGTTGCTGGTGGTCCAGGCGTGTTCGAGTTTTTGGATGAAGTTCATGGGGATTCAGTGCAGTTTGACCCGGGGGCGCGCACGCCGCATGAGCAGGCGGGCGAGGGCCAGGGAGGCGGTGCGCGAGATGCCCAGCACGGCTTTGTGGTGCATCAGGTGCAGGCTCATGTACATCAGGCGCGCCAGTGTACCGCTTACGAACAGGCCCCGTCCGGCCAGCTTGCCCATCAGGCTGCCCACGCCCGCGTCCTGGCCCAGCGAGACCAGCGAGCCGTGGTCCTGGTAGACATAGGGTTCGGCGGGCTCGGCCGTGCGGCGCAAGCGGGCGGTGAGCTTCTTCGCCAGGTAGTCGGCCTCTTGGTGGGCGGCCTGGGCGCGGGCGGGCACGGTGCGGCCTTCGCGCCAGGGCGCGGCGCAGCAGTCGCCCAGCGCCAGGACGTTCGGATCCGGGGTTTCCAGTCGTTCGTTGACCTCCAGTTGGCCCAGCTTGTTCAGCGGCAAGCCCAGGTCCGCCAGCAGCGCCGGGCCCTGGATCCCCGCCGCCCACATGCAGAGCTGGGCGGGGATCTCGCGGCCATCCGCGGTGCGAACGGTGCTGCTGGTGACTTCCGACACCCGGCAGGAGGTTTCCACGCTGATGCCCAGCTCGGTGAGCCGGTTGGTGGCCGCCACCGAGATCTTCTCGGGTAGCGCCGACAAAATGCGCGGCGCCCCTTCGACCAGGGTGATGGCCAGGTCGCGTTCGGCGCGGAAATTGGGCAGGCCGTAGGCGCTGACCACATGGCTGGCTTCCACCAGCTCCACGGCGAGCTCGACCCCGGTGGCGCCGCCGCCCACGATCACCAGGTCCAGCCGGGCCGAAGGATTGCGTACCTTGGCCAGATCCACCTGCGCCATCGCCTTGAGCATGGTCAGGCGGAACTGTTCCGCGTTTTCGGTGGTGTCCAGCGTGACGGCGTACTCGGCCGCGCCGGGCGTATTGAAGAAGTTGGAGGTGCTGCCCAGGGCCAGCACCAGGGTGTCGTAGGCGAGTTCGCGGCGGGGCAGGACCTCGTGGCCCTGCGCGTCGCTCACCGCATCCAGCGTGATCTGGCGGCGGTCGCGGTCTATGGCCTCGAGGCGGCCCTGCGCGAACGAAAACCCGTTCATGTGGGCCAGCATCAGGTAGGACAGGCCTTCCTGGTGGATATCCAGTGTGCCGGCCGCCGCTTCGTGCAGCGAAGGCTTCCAGATATGGAAGGGGCGGCTGTCGACCAGGGTGATGTGCTGCCGGCCGTGGACGCGGCCCAACTTGGAAGCCAGTTCCAGGCCGCCGGCGCCGCCGCCGACGATGACAATGCGTTCCGAGGGGTCCGACGTCGATCTAGGCATCATGGCTTCCAGTATAAATAGCGGCGCACCCCCCGGGGGATGCCAAGCCGTGTCAATGCATGACGAAACGGCTGATGGCGACGCCCACCCAGACCGTCCCGGCGAAGATCAGCAACAGCATCACGGCGGCGCTGCCGAGGTCCTTGGCCCGCCCCAGGAGCGGGTGCGATTCGACGGATAGGGCGTCGGCCAGCGCTTCGATGGCGGAATTCAGCAACTCCGCCGCCAGCACCATGATCACCGTGCCCACCAGGAAAAACACCTCGACCGTGGTCCGCCCCAGGAAGAACGCGGCCGGGATCATCAGGACGGCCAGCGCCAGTTCCTGGCGAAAGGCTGCCTCGTACTTGATCGCGGCCTTCAGGCCCTGCAGGGAGTAGCGCAGCGCATTCAGGATGCGGCGCAGGCCCCCTGTGCTCTTGTAGGGCGAATGATGCGGATTCTGTGACATGGGCATGGAAAATGGACGGGGTGTGGCGGCTTTTTAACAGATAAGCATTGCCTGCGGCGGCCGCGGGGGATCTTTGGGCAAACCCTAATTGTGACCCATGCGGCAGCGGCGCAAGATTCTGGTCAATTGGTAAGGCCACTTTACCTTCTTGCCTGAAATTTCCGTCCTGCATCGCAGTCCATGCCTATCCAGACCATCGAACCTCGCCGCCTGTACCGCCAGATCGCCGACCAGCTCCGGCTGCTGATCGAGGCGGGCGAGTTTCCGGCCGGCGCGCGCCTGCCGCCCGAACGCGACCTCGCGCTCAAGCTTGGCGTGTCCCGCCCCTCGGTGCGCGAGGCGCTGATCGCGCTGGAAGTCGAGGGCTGGGTCGAGGTCCGTATGGGGTCGGGCGTCTATGTGCAGAGCCTGGCTGGGGCCCCTCGCGCCAGCCTCACGGCCGAGAGTCCGCTGGAAACCATCCGTGCCCGCCAGGTGATCGAAGGCGAGCTGGCGGCGCAGGCCGCGCTGCGCAACGAGCCCGCGCTGGTGGACGGGCTGGCCGAGGCCGTCGGAACCATGGAAGACGAGGCGCTTGCCGGCAACGTGCCTATTCGCGGCGACCGGCTGTTCCACATGCGCATCGCCGAGATGGCCAACAACGCCGTGCTGGTGCGCGTAGTGAGCGAACTGTTCGATGAGCGCCACAATCCGCTGTCCGTGAAGCTGGGCGATTATTTCGAGAACCCCGCGAGCTGGGCCGCCGCCATCGCCGAGCACCGCAAGGTGATCGACGCCATCCGCGCGGGCGACGACCGTGGGGCGCGCGCCGCGATGCATCACCATCTGGCCTGCTCGCATGATCGCCTCACCGCAAGCTGGCCCGGCGCCGACGCGCCCGGCCAGCAGGCCGACAACCGGGAGCAGATGGCGCCATGACCCTGGCCTGTCGTATCCACGGAGCACGCGACCTGCGCCTGGAGCCGGACGAGGTTGCGCCGCTGGCGCCGCACGAGGTCGAACTGAGGCTGGGCGCCGCCGGCATCTGCGGATCCGACTTGCATTATTTTCTGCACGGCCGCGTGGGCGCTTTCGTCATCCGCGAGCCCCTCATCCCCGGCCATGAGGCGTCGGGCGTGGTGCTGCGCACGGGCTCGGCCGTGCGCTCGGTCGTCCCGGGTATGAAGGTCGCCATCAATCCCTCGCATCCCTGCGGCGGCTGCGACTACTGCCGCGCCGGCCGCGACAATCTTTGCCGCAACATGCGCTTTCTCGGCAGCGCCAGCGTCTATCCGCACGTGCAGGGCATGTTCCGCGAACGCTTCGTGATGGGCGAGCGGCAGCTCACGCCCGTGCCGGAAGACGAGGTCTCGCTGGGCGAGATCGCCTGTGCCGAACCGCTGTCCATCGGGCTGCATGGGGTCAACCGGGCCGGCCCGCTGATGGGCAAGACCGTGCTGGTGACGGGTGGCGGCACGATCGGCTGCATGACCGTGCTGGCCGCCAGGCTGGCGGGCGCGGCGCGTGTGATCGTCGCGGACATCGCCGACCGGCCCCTGGATATGGCGCGCATGGTCGGCGCCGATGAGGCCGTGCGTGGCGACCAGGCCGCGCCCGCCGAACTGGCGGACCTCGCCGACGTCAGCATCGAAGCGGCCGGCAGCCCGGCGGCGCTGGCGACCTGCCTCGCGGCGACGCGGCGCGGCGGCCGCATCGTGCAAGTGGGAACGCTGCCCGCCGAGGGCATCGCGTTCCCGGCCAACAACATCATGGCGCGGGAGCTCGACTATGTCGGTGCATTCCGCGCGGGCGTGGAGTTCGATTGGGCGGTCTCCTACCTGCGTTCGCGCAAGGTGGACGTGCGGCCCCTGATGAGCGCGCAGTTGCCGTTGTCGCGGGCAGTCGAGGCCTTCGAGCTGGCGGCGGATCGCAGTCGCAGTACCAAGGTGCAACTTGTAGTCGAAGCATGACCCGCTGGCGGCCCGAATGGACCGCCGGACTGGCCATTCAAAAAACAACGAGGAGACGACATGAACCTAGGCAACGCCGTCAAGGCGCTGGTTGCCGCCCTGGCGCTCGCCGCCAGCAGCAGCGCGCTGGCGCAGACCAAGCTCAAATGGGCCCACGTGTACGAGACGTCCGAACCCTTCCATACCACCTCGGTCTGGGCGGCGCAGGAAATCGGCAAACGCACCAACGGCCGCTACCAGATCGACGTTTACCCCGCCTCGCAGCTGGGCAAGGAAAATGACATCAACCAGGGCCTGACGCTGGGCACGGTGGACATCATCATCTCCGGCTCCAGCTTCGCCGCCAAGACCTTTCCCCGTATCGGCGTCACCTACTACCCCTACATCTTCCGCAACCCCGAGCACCTGATCGCCTACACCAAGAGCGACATCTACAAAGAGCTCACGCGCGGCTACGACGAAAAGAGCGGCAACCACATCGTCGCCACCACCTACTACGGCACGCGCCAGACCACGTCCAACCGCGCCTTTACCAAGTGCGCCGAAATGAAGGGCCTGAAGATCCGCGTGCCGGACGTGGCCGCCTACCTGGCCATGCCCCGCGCCTGCGGCGCCAACACCGCGCCGATCGCTTTCGCCGAGGTCTACCTGGCCTTGCAGAACGGCACCGTGGAGGCGCAGGAGAACCCGCTCACCACCATCGAGGCCAAGAAGTTCTACGAGGTGCAGAAGAACATTATCCTCACGGGCCATATTGTCGACCACCTGAACACGATCATCTCGGGCAAGCTGTGGAAGAGCCTGTCCGACGAGGACAAGAAGATCTTCTCCGAGGTCGCGCAGCAGGCGGCCGAGAAGGCCTCCGCCGAGGTCGCCGAGAGCGAGAAGAAAATGGTCGAGGTGTTCCGCAAGCGCGGCCTGAACGTGGCGGAAGTGAACGTCCAGGACTTCCGCGACACCGTGCTGGAAAAAGTACCGTTCAAGCAGTACGGCTACGAAAAAGCGGATTGGGAACGGATCCAGGCCGTGAAGTGAGCGCGCCCGGGGCCGCCCAGGCGGCTCCGTTTCCGTCCGCCCGATTCCGCACTAGGGGAACGCCATGCATTCAGATGCCAAGGCCGCCGTGATGGCGGCGGCCAGCCACAACCCTGCCCGGCCGACCGGGCAGCAGCCTCCGCCGGCCACCGCGGAGGAGATCGTCCACAGTTTCGAGGAGGCCGACCACCACGAGGTCAGCCTGTCGGGCTACCAGCCCGAGGACTGGATCTGCCTGGCCATATTCTGGGTCATGGCGCTGCTGGTCTTCCTGCAGTTTTTTTCGCGCTACGTGCTCAACGATTCCTACGCGTGGACGGAGGAGCTCGCCGTCTACTGTCTGATCGGCGTGGTGTTCCTGGGCTCGGCCATGTGCGTGCGCGCCTGCCGCCACATCCAGGTGGACTTCCTGTACCGCTACCTGCCGCGTCCCGCGGGCCGTGCGCTGGCCACTGTCATCGATCTGCTGCGCACGGCGTTCTTCGGCTATGCCGTGTGGCTCACGTACCGCTACATCGTTCTGGTGGGCGATGAGCCCATGACCACGCTCTTCTGGAACAAGGCCTATGTCTACTGGATGGCGCTGGCCGGATTCGTCTTGATGTTCCTGCGCTCCGTGCAGGTGTCGATAGGCAATTGGCGCCAGGGCTATTCCATCCTGGAAAACCCCGCGGCCTACGAGTCGCTGGACTAGGCGGCCCCGGAATCCGATAACGACAACCGGAAGCGAGACATGGGCATACTGATCGGAACCTTTCTGCTGTTGATGATCTTCGGCCTGCCGGTGGCGGTGGCCATGGCGGGCGCATCGCTGCTGTTCGTGCTGATCTCGGGCAGCGTGCCCGACGTGGTGGTGGCGCAGCGCATGATCGCGGGCGTGGAGTCTTTTCCGCTGCTGGCCGTGCCGTTCTTCATCCTGGCCGGCAACCTGATGAACATCGCGGGCATCACCGGCCGCATCTACAACTTCGCCGTGGCGCTGGTGGGCTGGATGCGCGGCGGGCTGGGGCAGGTGAACATCATCGGCTCGGTCGTGTTCGCCGGCATGTCCGGCACCGCCATCGCCGATGCCGCAGGCCTGGGAACCATCGAAATCAAGGCCATGAAGGATCACGGCTACGAGACCGAGTTCGCGGTGGGCGTGACGGCCGCCTCGGCCACGCTGGGCCCCATTATCCCGCCGTCACTGCCTTTCGTGATCTACGGCATGATGGCCAATGTGTCGATCGGCTCGCTGTTCCTGGCCGGCCTCATCCCCGGCGCCGTGCTGACCTTGCTGATGATGCTGACCGTGGCCTACTACGCGCGGCGCAACAACTGGGGCGGCGACGTGTCGTTCGACTGGAAGCGGCTGGGCGGCGCCACGCTGGAAGTGGGCATCGTGCTGGCGTTCCCACTGGCGATCTGGCTCATGACAGAGGCAGGCATGTCGGCCAACCTGGCGGCGGGCATCGCCTTCGCGGTATTGCTGGCGCTGGACTGGCGCTACAACTTCTCTGCCGTGATGGCGCTGATGGCGCCCGTCATCCTGATCGGCGGCATGACGCTGGGCTGGTTCACGCCCACCGAGGCCGCGGTGGCCGCCGTGATCTGGGCGCTGTTCCTGGGGTTGGTGCGCTACCGCTCCATGACCTTGCGGACCTTGGCCAAGGCCTCGTTCGACACCATCGAGACCACCGCGTCGGTGCTTTTCATCGTTACCGCCGCGTCCGTGTTCGCCTGGCTGCTGACCACCACCCAGGCGGCGCAGGCGCTGACCGACGGCATTCTCAGCGTGACGCAGAACAAGTGGGTGTTCCTGTTGATGGCCAATGTGCTGATCCTGATCGTGGGCTGCTTCATCGACACGATCGCCGCCATTACCATCCTGGTGCCGATCCTGCTGCCCATCGTGCTCAAGCTTGGCATCGATCCGATCCACTTCGGCCTGATCATGACGCTGAACCTGATGATCGGCCTGCTGCATCCGCCCATGGGGATGGTGCTGTTCGTGTTGGCGCGCGTTTCCAGGCTGTCGGTGGAGCGCACCACGGTCGCCATCCTGCCCTGGCTCGTGCCGCTGTTCCTGGCGCTGATCGCCATCACCTACGTCCCGCAGATCACGCTCTGGCTGCCCACCGCCATGGGCATGGCCAAGTAAGGAGAGAACCGTCATGACTGGAAGACTGCAAGGCAAGACCGCCATCGTCACCGCCGCCGGGCAAGGCATAGGCCGCGCCGTAGCCGAGGCCTATGCGCGCGAAGGCGCCGATGTGCTGGCCGTGGACATCAACGGCCAGGCGCTGGAGACGCTGGCGGGATGCCGCCGCCGGACGCTGGACCTGACCGGCGCCGGCGCCGCCGCCGAGCTGGCCGCCGAGGCCGGCCCGGTAGACGTGCTGTTCAACGGCGCCGGCTTCGTGCACGCCGGGACCATCCTGGATTGCGACGAGCAGGCCTGGGACTTCTCGTTCGAGCTGAATGTGAAATCCATGTACCGCATGATCCGGGCCTGCCTGCCGGGTATGCTGGCGCGCGGCGCAGGCTCCATCGTCAATATGGCCTCGGTGGCTTCCAGCATCAAGGGCGCGCCCAACCGCTGCGTCTATGGCGCCACCAAGGCCGCGGTGATCGGGCTGACCAAGTCCGTGGCCGCGGACTACGTGAGCCAGGGCATACGTTGCAACGCCATCTGCCCGGGCACGGTCGAATCGCCTTCGCTGCGCCAGCGCATCGAAGCGCAGGCGAGCGCGGGCGGACAGACGCTGGCCGCCGTCGAGGCGGCCTTCGTCGCCCGCCAACCCATGGGCCGCATCGGCAGCGCCGCGGAGATCGCGGCGCTGGCGCTGTACCTGGCCAGCGACGAGTCCGCCTTCACCACGGGCACCGCCCAGGTGATCGACGGCGGCTGGTCGAATTGAAAATTCACTACACACAAGGAACATGAGATGAAACTGTTGCGCTATGGCGCGAAAGGCGCGGAGAAACCCGGGATGATCGACGCCCGCGGGCAGGTGCGGGACTTGTCCGCGGTGTTGCCGGACATTACCGCCGCCACGCTCACGCCCGGGGGCCTGGCGCCGCTGCGCGCGCTGGACCCGGCCAGCCTACCGCTGGTGGACCGCCCGGGCCGGTTGGCTCCGCCCTGGAGCGGCATGGGCAAATTCATCTGCATCGGTCTGAACTATGCCGACCATGCGGCCGAGTCCGGCCTGCCGGTGCCGGCCGAGCCGGTGATTTTCATGAAGCCTACCTCGGCCGTGGTCGGCTGCAACGATCCGGTGGTGCTACCGCAGGGCTCCGTCAAGACCGACTGGGAAGTCGAGCTGGGCGTCGTGATCGGCGAGCGCGCCCGCTACGTCAGCGAAGCCGATGCCATGAAGCACGTGGCCGGCTACTGCGTGGTCAATGACGTGTCCGAGCGCGAATACCAGATCGAACGCGGCGGCACCTGGGACAAGGGCAAGGGCTGCGACACCTTCGGTCCGGTCGGCCCCTGGCTGGCCACCGCCGACGAGATCGCCGACCCGCAGGCACTGGACATGTGGCTCGACGTCAACGGCAAGCGCTACCAGAACGGCAGCACCCGGACCATGGTGTTCGGCGTGGCGCAGCTGGTGTCCTACGTCAGCCGCTTCATGACGCTGTACCCGGGCGACCTGATCAGCACCGGCACGCCGCCGGGCGTAGGCATGGGCCAGAAGCCGGCGCCCGTCTACCTGAACGCGGGAGACGAGATGCGGCTGGGCATCGCCGGCCTGGGCGAGCAGCGGCAGCGCGTGCATGCCTGGGACCCGTCGCTGATCGACGGTTAGCGCCGCGCACGCCAGGAGCCATCCATGTCTGAAACCGATACGGCGGTCATACGCATCCACCCGGCCGACAACGTAGTGATCGCCACGCGCCAGCTGGCCGGCGGCACCCGCCTGGCGGACGAGAACGTCACTGTCCGCGGGCTGGTGCCTCCCGGGCACAAGGTCGCGACGCGGGCCATCGCCGCCGGCGAGCCGGTACGGCGCTACAACCAGGTCATCGGCGTGGCGCGATGCGATATCGCCGCGGGCGCGCACGTTCATATCCAGAACCTGGCGTTCTCCGACTTCGAGCGCGACTACGCGGTGGGCGCCGACGCGCGCCCCACCGACTACGTCGACGCGCCGGCGCAGTTCGAGGGCATCCTGCGGGCCGACGGCCGCGTCGCCACCCGCAACTACATTGGCATCCTCACCAGCGTGAATTGCTCGGCCACGGCGGCCCGCGCCATCGCCGACCATTTTCGCCGCGACATCAATCCGGATGCGCTGGCCGGCTATCCCAACGTGGACGGCGTGGTGGCGCTGACGCATGGGGCGGGCTGCGCTACCGGCAGCGAGGGCGAGCCGCTGCGCCTGCTGCGCCGCACGCTCGGCGGCTACGCCAGGCATCCCAATTTTGCCGGCCTGCTGGTGCTGGGGCTGGGCTGCGAGACCAATCAGATCGGCGGCCTGATGGCGCAGGAAGGCCTGCGCGAAAGCGGGCTGCTGCACACGTTCAACATCCAGGAAACCGGCGGCACGCGCAAGACGGTGGAGCACGGCATCGCGTTGGTGCGCGCCATGCTGGCGCAGGCCGACCAGGTCCGCCGCCAGCCCGTGCCGGCCGCCAGCCTGACCGTGGGCCTGCAATGCGGCGGTTCCGACGGCTATTCGGGTATCAGCGCCAACCCCGCGCTGGGCGCCGCGGTGGACTTGCTGGTGCGCCACGGCGGCACCGCCATACTGTCGGAGACCCCGGAGATCTATGGCGGCGAGCACCTGCTCACGCGGCGCGCGGCCACGCCCGAGGTGGCGGCCAAGCTGCTGGCCCGGCTGCGCTGGTGGGAAGCCTACTGCGCCCGCAACGACGCCGAGATGGACAACAACCCGTCGGCCGGCAACAAGGCGGGAGGGCTGACCACCATCCTGGAAAAATCCCTGGGTGCCATCGCCAAGAGCGGCACGACCCGGCTGGCCGACGTGTACGAATACGCCGAGACGGTCCGCGAGCGCGGCCTGGTATTCATGGACACGCCGGGCTATGACCCGGTTTCCGCCACCGGCCAGGTCGCCGGCGGCGCCAACCTGATCTGTTTCACCACCGGCCGCGGCTCGGCCTATGGCTGTGCCCCCGCGCCTTCGCTGAAGCTGTCGACCAACACGGCGCTGTGGCAGCGGCAGTCCGACGATATCGACATCAATTGCGGCGAGGTGGTCGACGGCGCGCAAAGCGTGGCCGAGATGGGCGAACGCATTTTCCGCCTGATGCTGGAGACGGCCTCGGGCCGGCGCACGCGCAGCGAGGAACACGGCTACGGCCAGAATGAATTCGTGCCTTGGCAGCTGGGCGCAGTGATGTAGGCGCCCGGCTCCGGCCAGGAGTTTCCAGCATTCCACAGGACCTTTCATGAAGATCACCCAAGCGCGCGTTATCGTCTGCAGCCCCGGCCGCAACTTCGTCACCTTGAAGATCGAAACCGACGAAGGCCTGCACGGCATCGGCGACGCCACGCTCAACGGCCGCGAGCTGGCCGTGGCGGCCTACCTGACCGAGCACGTGATTCCCTGCCTGATCGGCCGCGACCCGCAGCAGATCGAGGATATCTGGCAATACCTGTACCGCGGCGCGTACTGGCGGCGCGGGCCGGTCACCATGTCCGCCATCGCCGCCGTGGACACGGCGCTGTGGGACATCAAGGCCAAGGCCGCCGGCATGCCGCTGTACCAGCTGCTGGGCGGCAAGAGCCGCTCGGGCGTCATGGTCTACGGCCACGCCAACGGCCGCGATATCGATGAAACCGTGGACGAGGTGTTGCGCTACCGCGAAATGGGCTATCAGGCCATCCGCGCGCAAAGCGGGGTGCCGGGGCTGAACTCAGTGTACGGCGTGGGCCGCGGCCGCATGTTCTACGAACCGGCGGATGGTTCGTTGCCGTCCGAGCACGATTGGTCCACGGAAAAATACCTGGACCACGCGCCGCGCCTGTTCCAGCGGGTGCGCGACGCGGTGGGCTGGGACACCCATCTGCTGCACGATGTGCATCACAGGCTGACGCCCATCGAAGCCGGCCGGCTGGGCAAGGCGCTGGAGCCGTACCGCCTGTTCTGGATGGAGGACGCCACGCCGGCAGAGAACCAGGAAGCCTTCCGGCTGATCCGCCAGCATACGGTCACGCCGCTGGCGGTGGGCGAGGTCTTCAACACCATCTGGGATTGCAAGGATCTGATCGAGCACCAGCTGATCGACTACATCCGCGCCACGGTGGTGCATGCGGGCGGCATCACGCACCTGCGCCGCATTGCCGATCTGGCCGCGCTCTACCAGGTGCGCACCGGCTGCCACGGCGCCACCGACCTGTCGCCGGCCTGCATGGGGGCGGCCCTGCATTTCGACCTGTGGGTGCCGAACTTCGGCATCCAGGAGTACATGCGGCACACCGAAGAGACCGATGCGGTGTTTCCCCATGCTTACACCTTCGACCAGGGCATGCTATACCCTGGCGACGCGCCGGGCCATGGGGTCGACATCGACGAAAAGCTCGCCGCCGAATATCCCTACCAACGCGCCTACCTGCCGGTCAACCGGCAGGCGCATGACGGCGCACTATGGCATTGGTAATCCATGCTCGAACGTTTGAATTCGGAGTCTCTGCCGCATCTTCCCGAAGATGTGGAACAACCCGCCTATGACCGCAGCCGGGTGACCCCCGGCATCGTGCACCTGGGCATCGGGGCTTTCCACCGCGCCCACCAGGCGGCGGTGACGGACCTGGCGATGGCCGCCAGCGGAGACCTGAGCTGGGGCATCCAGGGGGTCTCGATGCGCAGCCCGGCGACGCGCGACGCGCTGGCGCCGCAAGACGGCCTGTACACCCTGGCGCTGCGCGATGCCGGCCCGGACGGGCGGCCCCGAGAACAGTTGCGGGTGATTGGCTCGGTGCTGCGCATCGTGGTGGCCGAGGAAGATCCCCAGGCGGCGCTGGAGCGCATCGCCTATCCGCAGACCCGCATCATCAGCCTTACGGTTACCGAGAAGGGCTACTGCCACGAGCCGTCCACCGGCTACCTGCGCTGGGACCACCCCGACATCGCGCACGACCTGGAACATCCGGACCGGCCGCGCAGCGCCATCGGCATGCTGGTATACGGCCTGGCGCTGCGGCGCGAGCGCAGCCTGCCGCCCGTCACGCTGCTGTCCTGCGACAACCTGCACGCCAACGGCGACACGCTGCGCAGCCTGGTGCTGGCCTTTGCGCTGCGGGTGGACGTGGCCTTGACCGCGTGGATCGACAAGAACTGCGCCTTCCCGAATTCCATGGTGGACCGCATCGTGCCCGGCACCCAGGACGATGACCGCGCGCGCGTGGCGGACCGCCTGGGTTTCGCGGATGCCTGGCCGGTGGTGGGGGAGCCCTACCTGAACTGGGTCATCGAGGACAAGTTCGCCGCCGGCCGGCCCGCCTGGGACATCGCGGGCGGCGCAAGCTTCGTGCGCAACGCCGCGCCGTACGAACGGCTCAAGCTGCGCATGGTCAACGGGCCGCATTCCGCGTTCGCGTACCTGGGCTCGATGCTGGGCCTGCGCACCAATAGCGAGGCCGCCGCCGCGCCGGCGCTGCGCCGCTACGTCGATGACATGATGCGGCTGGAGATCGCGCCCACGCTGCGCGGCATTCCGGAATCGGGGCTGGAGGAGTACCGCCTCCGCTTCCTGGCGCGCGTGGCGAATCCGGCGCTGCCGCACCGCACGCGGCAGATCGCCATGGACGGCTCTCAGAAGGTGCCGCAGCGTCTGCTCGCCGTCATCCGCGACCGCTTGCGCCGGGGCGACGATTTCAACCGCCTGGCCCTGGCCGTGGCGGCGTGGCTGCACTACCTGCGCGGGCACGACGAGCTGGGCAATACCTATTCCATCCAGGACCCGCTCGCCGAGGCGCTGGCCAAATTGCTGGCGCGCGCCGATGTGGCCGCGGCTGCCTCGGCCCCGTCGCAGGCGGCGCACCGGCGCGCCATGGTGCTGGCCGGATTCCGGCCCGTGTTCGGGGACATGGCCAGGAAGCCCGCCTTCGTCGACGCGCTGGCCGAGCAGCTGGAACGCCTGCGGACGCTCGGCGTGCTGGGCGCGCTGGAAGCCCTGGAGCGGGACGCGGCCCGGCAGAGCGAGGCGCCGCAGGCCGTGCCGGCCGCATGAAGGCCGGCGGCCTGCCGCCGGCATCGACAAGGAGCGCAGCATGGCGAGGCAGCAGAACGTGGGTGCGGAGCAGTGGCAGCAATGGGCCGAAGCCTGTCTGCGGGCCCTGGATTTCAGCGAAGCCGATGCCCGCTGCCTGGCGTCCAGCCTGGCGCAGACCAGCCTGTGGGGCATCGACTCCCACGGCATCGCCCGGTTGCCGCACTACCTGAACCGGGTCGTCCACGGCTCGATCCTGGCGCGGCCGGATATCCGCATCGAGCGCAGCGGCCCGGCCACGGCACAGGCGCACGGCGGACAGGGCCACGGCATCGTGGTGGCGCATCGCGCCAACGCGGCCGCCCTGGAACTGGCGCGGGAGGCCGGTGTAGGCGCCGTGGGCGTCAGCAATTCTTCGCACTGCGGCGCCATTGGCCTGTACACGCGCGCGGCCGCTAGGGAAGGGCTGATCGGCATCGGCTTCACGCACTCCGACGCCATCGCCGCGCCGTTCGGCGGCCGGCAGCCGTACTTTGGCACCAATCCCGTGTCCTTCGCATTCCCCAGGCAGGGTGGCGAGCCGCTATGCCTGGACATGGCGACGACTTCGATCCCGTGGAACCGCGTCGTGAACGCGCGCCGCGATGGCACGGCGCTGCCCGCGGGCGTGGCGCTGGATGCCGAGGGGCGCGGCGCGACCGACGCCGCGCGCGTCCGGGCCTTGACGCCGCTGGGCGGCGAATACGGCCACAAGGGCTACGGTCTGGCGATGATGGTCGAGCTGTTGTGCGGGCCGCTCAATGGCAACCCCTACGGCCCGCACATCGGTCCCATGTACGAGCAGCTGGAGCGCGCGCGCGA
Source organism: Achromobacter agilis (assembly GCF_900496965.1). Classification (GTDB taxonomy): domain Bacteria; phylum Pseudomonadota; class Gammaproteobacteria; order Burkholderiales; family Burkholderiaceae_B; genus Achromobacter; species Achromobacter agilis. Next base: position 33,139 of record NZ_UFQB01000033.1, on the reverse strand, counting down.
ACTGGGCGCGTTCTTTATCGTTATCGATCCCGCCCGGTTCGCCGGGGGCGCAGCGCTGGCCGCGGTGGTGGCGGGTATGGCGGCCGAACTCGCGGCGCAGCCGGGTTCGCCGCGCGCGCCGGGCGATCCGGAGCTGGCCGCGCAGGCGCAGCGCCAGGCCTGGGGGATTCCCGTGCCGCCCGCGCTGAAGGCCGAAATGGCCGAATGGAGCGGCAGGCTGGGCCAGCCCTTGCCGCCGTTCCTGCCGCCGCGCGGCGAGGCCTGAGGGTGGCCGTTGCGCGCCGGCCCTGAGGCCCCGGAGCCTACTGGTCCAAACCGAAGAACTCCACCGTGTTGCGGCACAGGATTTTCTGCTGCACCTCCGGACGCAGGCCGGCATGGGTCACCAGCCTGCCCACTTCCTGCTCGCCCAGCGGATAGGGATAGTCGGAGCCCAGCAGCACACGGTCTTCGCCCATCACGTCGATCAGCAGCCGGAGCGCGCGCGGATCGAAGACCGCGCTGTCGGTATAGAAGCGGTTTGTATAGGACGATGGCAGTTGCGGGCAGTCCTGGCGGATGATGTCGCGGTGCCGCCAGGCGTTGTCCACGCGCCCCAGCAGGAAGGCGAAGCTGCCGCCGCCATGCGCGAAGCACAGCTTCAGGCTGCGGGGGATGCGCTCGAAGGCGCCCGACAGGATCAGCGACAGGATGCCCAACTGGGTTTCCGCCGGCATGGCGACCAGCCATGGCAGCATCCACCGCTTCATGCGGCCGTCCGTCATCATGTCCCACGGATGCACCAGCACCGGGATCCCGTCGTTGGCGCAATGGATCAGGAACTGCACCAGCGTGTCGTCGTCCAGGTCGCGCGGCCCCACGTGATTGCCGATCTGCACGCCCAGGTGGCCGGCAGCGCGCGAGCGCGACGCTTCGCGGCAGGCCAGGTCCAGGTCCTGCAGCGGTACCTGCGCCAGCGCCTTCAGGCGCGAGGGCGCATGAGCGCAGTGTTCGAGCGCCAGGTCGTTCATGCGCGCCGCCCAATCGGCCGCAGCCTGCGCGGGGTAGGTGTAGCCGAACATGATGGGCGTGGCGCACAGGATCTGCACGTCCACGCCGTGGCGATCCATCTGCCGCACCCGCAATGCAGGATCCCAGAGCGTGGCGTCCACCGGGCGAAACGGCTTGTCGCCCGCCATGATCTGGCCGGTGGAACCGTCGCCTTCCGGGCGCAGCCAGGGCGCGCTGACGGGGTCGAGCGCAGCGGCTTCTTCCCGCGTGATCGGCGGAAAGAAGTGCGCGTGCATGTCGATTTTCTGAACCATCCGGGGGGCGTTCATACGGGCGTTTCTCCCTTGCCGGGGTGGATCGCGCCGCAGCCCGGACAGGTGCGTTTATCGGCGCTGGAATAGAAGGCCTGGAACAACGGCGGCAGATCGGTCACGATGCTCTGCAACTGCACCTCCGCGCGGTGGACCAGGTGGTGGCACTGCGGGCAATACCATTCGAAACCATCCAGCAGGCCCGCGGGGCGCTGACGCTCGATGACCAGGCAGGCGCTGCCGGCTTCCGGCCGCTGCGGCGAATGGCGCACGTGGGGCGGGAGCAGGAAGATGTCGCCTTCCTTCAGGTCCACGCGTTCCGGCTTGCCGTCTATCCAGAGCGACAGCCAGGCGTTGCCGCGCAGCTGGTAGAAAAATTCTTCCAGCGGGTCGTCGTGGTAATCGGTGCGCACGTTCGGCCCGCCGACCACGGTGACGATGAAGTCAGCGTCCTGCCACACCTGCTTGTTGCCGACCGGCGGCTTGAGCAGATGCGCGTTGTCGTCGATCCAGCGCCGGAAATTTAACGGGGAACCGTAGGCGAGCATGGGAAACTCCAGAGAGAAGGGGGGCTGCGCTCTACCGGGAGTCTAGGCGCAGCGGTCAGCGCCTGCACAATAGAAATTGCGCGGCTGGCTATGCCATTCATCTATCGCGGGATAACCCCTAACCGTCGCCGTCAACCGCCATTCCTGGCAGCGCCGGCGCGCGCTGCGCGGCGATCTGCGTCAGGTAGTCCACCAGCCGCAGGCAGGCCGGGGTCAGGGGGCGGTCCGCCCGGACCGAATAGCCCACGTCGCCGAAGGCGCCGAAAACATCCGTAGGCAGCCGCACGAGAAGGCCCATGGACAGGAATTGCGCCGCCGCGTCGTAAGGGATCAGCGCCAGCGCATCGCTATGCATGAGCACGCCGATATTGGTCAGCAAGGAAAGCGATTCGAGTTGCCGGGCCGGCAGGCGCAGGCCGGCGTCGAAGAAGGTGCGCTCGATCGAGGCCCGCAGCGGCGACGCCGGGGCGGGCAGGATCCAGATGCAGCCAGCCAGGTCGGCCAGCGCCACTTCCCGCGCGTGGGCCAGCGGGTGGCGCGCGCCGGCCACCAGGCACAGCGCTTCCCGGTACAGCCTGTGGTGGTCCACGGCGACGCCGGAGATCGATGCCATGTCCGCGCCGGGCAGCCGCCCGACGACGATGTCCAGGTCGCCCGTGGCCAGGGCCGGCAGGAGCTGGGCGGTCGGCCCTTCGCGGACCGTGACCTGGATGCCGGGATGCTCGGTCATCAGGCGCGCTATGGCCTCGGGCAGCAGCTTGGCCGAGGCGGCGATGAGCGTTCCCACCACGACATGGCCGCTGGCGCCTCCCAGCACCGCGTCGATGTCGTCGGCCATGTAGCGGATCTCGGCCATCATGGCGTGGACGCGGCGGCCCAGCACCAGGGCCAACTCCGTGGGCGCGACGCCCCGGTTGGAACGTTCGAACAGCGTCGCGCCGAAGAACGCTTCCAGGTCGTGGATGGCCCGGGTGACGGTGGGCTGGGTCAGGTGCAGTTCGCTGGCGGCGCGCGACAGCGAGCGGCGCGCCAGCACGCGCTCGAAGATCTGCAGCTGGTGCAGCTTCAGCTTGTGGCTGAGCGCGTTGGGCGTAATGCGGGAGTTCGCCATGCGTGCCGCCGCCGTTAGCGTACGAGCGGCTTATAGGCGACCGCCTTGATTTCGATCAGCAGCTGGGGGTGCGGCAATTGATGCACGGCGACAGTGGTGCGTGCCGGGCCCTCGGCATCGAAATACTCGCCGTAGACCTGGTTGTAGCCACCGAAGTCGTTCATGTTGACGAGGAACGTGCTGATTTCCACCACGTCGGCCAGCGCGGCGCCGGCGGTGCCGAGGATGTCCCGGATGTTCTCGATGACGGCCCGGGTCTGCACCCGGATATCCAGCGTCGCCGTGCCCATCGCGTCCACCTCGGCGCCCGCGATGCGGTTGTCGGGCAGGCGTGAACTGGTGCCCGAGACGAACAGGAAGTCTCCCGCGCGCTTGATGTGCGGATACTTGCCGCGGGGCGTGGCCTTGCCGGCCACGACGGTGGCGCCGACCTCGGCCCGGTTCGTTCCGGGTTGGCTCGTGTTGGATCGGTTCATCGTGCGTTCCTTTTGCGTGAGATCAGAGTTTGACGCATACGTTGGTGGGTTCAGTATAGAAATGCAGCGAATGGCGTCCGCCTTCGCGGCCGATGCCCGACAGGCCGCTGCCGCCGAAGGGCGTGCGCAGGTCGCGCAGGAACCAGCAGTTGACCCAGGCCAGCCCGACCTTCATTGCCTGCGCCACGCGGTGCCCGCGGGTGAGATTCTGCGTCCAGACCGCGGCGGCCAGGCCATAGCGCGTATCGTTCGCCAGGCGGATGGCCTCGTCTTCGGTATCGAAGGGCGCCACGTGGCACACCGGGCCGAAGACTTCCTCTTTGATGCAGCGGGCGTTTTCGGGCAGGCCAGTCCAGACCGTGGGCTGCACGTAGGCGCCTTCGTCGCGGGCGTCTCCGAATGCCGGAATGCCGCCGCCGGCCACCACGGTCGCGCCCTCCTGGCGGGCCAGCGCGAAGTACGCCAGCACTTTTTCACGATGCTCGCACGACACCAGCGGCCCCATCTCGGTATCGGGATCCATCGGCCAGCCGATGCGCATCGCCCTGGCCCGCGCCGCCAACGCTTCCACGAAACGTTCGTAGATCGGGCGCTCGACATACACGCGTTCGGTGCACAGGCAGACCTGCCCGCAGTTGGCGAAGACCGAGCGCGTCACCCCGTCCAGCGCGGCGTCGAAGTCGGCGTCCGCGAACACCAGGGCCGCGTTCTTGCCGCCCAGTTCGAACGACACCGGCTTCACGCCCGGCGCCACGGCCCGCATGATGGCGGCGCCCGTGGCGGATTCGCCGGTGAAGGTAATGCCGTCGATATCCGGGTGCGTGGTCATGAACTCGCCCGCGGAGCCGGGGCCGAACCCGTGTGTCAGGTTCAGCACGCCGGCCGGCAGCCCCGCGTGATGGGCGACTTCCGCCAGCAAGGTTGCGGTAGACGGCGTGACCTCGGACGGCTTCATGATCACGGTGTTGCCGAACGCCAGGGCGGGCGCCACCTTCCAGGTCAGGAGCAGCAGCGGCAGGTTCCAGGGAGAGATCACCCCCACCACGCCCAGCGGTTTGCGGTAGGCGTAGTTCAACGCCTGCCTGCCGTCCGGCGTGTCGGTCATGTAGCTTTCCATATCCAGCGTGCGGGCCAACTCAGCAAAGGCCCTGAAGTTGGCTGCCCCGCGGGGGATGTCGATCTGGCTGGCCCAACCGACGGGCTTGCCGGTGTCGCCGATCTCGGCCTGCAGGAAATCGTCGAAGCGCCGATGGATGCCGTCGGCCAGCGCCAGCAGGTGATCGGTGCGCTGCGCGACCGGCAGCGCGGCCCAGGCGGGCAGGGCGCGGCGCGCCGCCGCCACGGCACGGTCCACCTGATCGCGGCCGGCTTCATGGACCTGTGCAATCAGGCGCCCATCCACCGGGCTGCGCTTGCCGAACGTGGAGGCGCCGTCTTCAAAGCGGCCATCGATGTAGTTGCGTAACTGGCGGGTCGTCATGCCGGGCCCCTGATAGTGGATAAATAAATACGTATACGTACTATATTGCGGGATAATAGGCAGCCCCTTGCCGCAAGTCAATGCGCATTTTCTAGAACGCCAGCGCCTACAATCGCCGGGCGTACTCCATGGAAGCCCGATGACCGCTACCGCCAGATCCGCCCGCGCCGGCCAGGCCAAGCTCCGCGCCCTGAATGAATTCGACCTGACCCACGTCGTGTCCCATTTGCTGCGCCGAGCCCATTTCCGGGCGGAAGGCCTGTTCACGCAGGCATTTCCCGACGAGGGCCTCACGCCGCGCCAGAAGGCGTTGCTGATCACCGTCTACCAGAACCCGGGCGCCACGCAGAACCGCATCGCCGAACTGATCGCGCTGGACCGCAATTCCTTTGCCGAAATGATCGCGCGGATGACGAAGAAGGGATATGTGCGCCGCACGCGCTCCGCCGAAGACGGCCGGGCCTATGCCCTGGACATCACGGACGAAGGCGTTGCACTGCTGGCGCGCATCCTGCCCGAGGACGCCGCGGTGGAGGCGCAGGTGCTGGCTCCGATTCCCGAAGCGCTGCGCCCGGTATTCCTGAAGTGCCTGCGCCTGATGGCGGGGCTGGATGCCCCGGACGCATCCTGAAGCGGGAAGGTCAGGCGTCGGAGTCCGCGTCCGCGTCCGCCGCTTGCGTCGTCTGTGCCGCGGGCGTTGCCTGCGCCGCCGGCTGCCGTTGCCGGCCGAAGCGCAGCGCGAACTGCCGCGTGAACACCGCCCCGAAGAAGAAGATCTGCGCCGAGTAGTAGATCCAGAGCAGCAGGGCGATGAGCGAGCCCGCCGCGCCATACGCGGATACAGCCGCGCCGCGGCTCAGGTACACCCCGATGCCCCATTTGCCGACGAGAAACAGCGCCGCCGTCACGATGGCGCCCGGGATCACGTCCGGCCACGAGATCTTGGCGCTCGGCAGCAGCTTGAAGATCACCGCGAACAGCGCCGCGACCACGGAGAAGGAAAACAGATTGGAGAACCATTCCGCCACCAGCGCAAAGGACGAGGCCGTCCACAAGTCGCCGTAGTAGCTGCGCGCCGCCCCGAGCCCCGCGTTGACGGTCAGGGAAATCAGCAGGAACAGCGCCAGGACCAGCACCAGGCCGAACGACAGCATCCGGCTGCGCACCATGCCGTGGATTCCGCCTTTCTGGTTGGCGGACACCTCCCAGAGATCGTCCAGGCTGGCCTTCAATTCGGCGAAGGCCGTGGTGGCGCTGAAGATCAGCACGAAAATCGAGATCAGCGCCGCGATCCAGCCGCCGCCGGATTCGTGCGCGCTGGCCAGCACGGTCTGGATCACCTCGGCACCGCGCTCGCCGGTCAGGTCGCGCAGCTGCGAGAACAGCTCCGAGCGCACCGCGTCCTCGCCGAAGAAGGCGCCTGCCACCGCGATCACCAGGATCAGCATGGGGGCCAGCGAGAACACCATGTACAGGGCCAGCGCGGCGCCCTTGCTGGACGCGCGGTGCGTGGACCACTGCTTGGCGGAATCCATCAGCAGCCCGCCGATTTCGGATGGGCGCAGGGTACGCAGCAGGGTCTGGGATATGCGCATGGGGCGAAGCTCTTTCCGGGGAACCTCTATTGTAGGGACGCATGCGCCGCGGGGAAACCGCAAGACTGTTCGCAAACGTGTCCAGGGCAGGATCCGGGCCGCGCAAAAGAAAAACCCCCGGGGCGAAGGACCGGGGGTTTTTCAGGATACTGCGTTCCCCGGCCGAAGCCGGGGAGGCCTTGCAAGGGAAGCGGGACTTAGAAGTCCATGCCGCCCATGCCGCCCATGCCGCCGGGCATTGCCGGAGCAGCGGGCTTGTCTTCGGCCAGTTCCACAACGGCGGCTTCGGCCGTCAGCAGCAGGCTGGCGACGGAGGCAGCGTTCTGCAGGGCGGTGCGGGTCACCTTGGTGGGATCCAGCACGCCTTGCTCGACCAGGTCGGTGTACTCGCCGGTCGCGGCGTTGTAGCCGTAGTTGCCCTTGCCGTTCAGCACGTTGCTGACCACGACGCTGGCTTCTTCGCCGGCGTTCGTGACGATCGTGCGCAGCGGTTCTTCGACAGCGCGCAGGATCAGCTTGATGCCGGCGTTCTGGTCAGGCGTGTCGCCCTTCAGGTCGGTGATGGCTTGCTTGGCGCGCAGCAGAGCAACGCCGCCGCCAGCCACAACGCCTTCTTCCACAGCAGCGCGGGTAGCGTGCAGGGCGTCTTCGACGCGAGCCTTCTTTTCCTTCATTTCGACTTCGGTGGCAGCGCCAACGCGAATCACGGCAACGCCGCCGGCCAGCTTGGCCACGCGTTCTTGCAGCTTTTCACGGTCGTAGTCGGACGTGGCTTCTTCGATCTGGATGCGAACTTGCTTGACGCGAGCTTCGATCGACTTGCTGTCGCCAGCGCCGTCGATGATCGTCGTGTTTTCCTTGCCCACTTCGATGCGCTTGGCTTGGCCCAGTTCAGCCAGACCAGCCTTTTCCAGGGACATGCCGGTTTCTTCGGAGATCACCGTGCCGCCCGTCAGGATGGCGATGTCTTCCAGCATGGCCTTGCGGCGGTCGCCGAAGCCAGGAGCCTTGACGGCGGTGGTCTTCAGGATGCCACGGATGTTGTTCACAACCAGGGTGGCCAGCGCTTCGCCTTCGACGTCTTCGGCGATGATCAGCAGCGGACGGCTCGACTTGGCGACTTGTTCCAGCACGGGCAGCAGGTCACGGATGTTGCTGATCTTCTTGTCGAAAATCAGGACAAACGGATCTTCCAGCGCGGCAACTTGCTTGTCCGGGTTGTTGATGAAGTAGGGCGACAGGTAGCCGCGGTCGAATTGCATGCCTTCGACGACGTCCAGCTCGTTTTCCAGCGACTTGCCGTCTTCGACGGTGATGACGCCTTCCTTGCCGACCTTGTCCATCGCGTCAGCGATGATCTGGCCGATGGAGGTGTCGCTGTTGGCCGAGATCGAGCCGACCTGGGCGATTTCCTTGCTGGTCGTGACCGGCTTGGATTGCTTCTTCAGTTCAGCGACGGCGGCGGCGACAGCCTTGTCGATGCCACGCTTCAGGTCGATCGGGTTGAAACCGGCGGCAACGTACTTCAGGCCTTCCTGAACGATGGCCTGGGCCAGCACGGTGGCGGTGGTGGTGCCGTCGCCGGCGTTGTCGGAGGTCTTCGAGGCGACGTCCTTGACGAGCTGGGCGCCGATGTTCTCGAACTTGTCCTTCAGTTCGATTTCCTTGGCGACGGACACGCCGTCCTTGGTCACCGTCGGGGCGCCGAACGAGCGCTCCAGCACGACGTTGCGACCCTTGGGGCCCAGGGTGGTCTTGACAGCGTTGGCGAGAACATTCACGCCGCGGACGATGCGCACGCGGGCGTCGTCACCGAACAATACTTGCTTGGCAGCCATTTCTTAGCTTCCTTCGAAAATTCGTTTGAGGCAGGGTTTACTGGACCACGGCGAGGATTTCGTCCTCGCGGATGACGAGCAGCTCTTCGCCGTCAACCTTCACGGACTGGCCGGCGTACTTGCCGAACAGAACCTTGTCGCCAGCCTTCAGGTCGACGGGCAGGATCTTGCCGTCTTCGGTCTTCTTGCCGGGGCCGACGGCCACGACTTCACCTTGATCAGGCTTTTCAGCGGCGCTGTCGGGGATGACGATGCCCGAGGCAGTCTTGCGCTCGTTTTCGAGGCGTTTGACGATCACGCGATCGCCCAGGGGACGCAAGGCCATGTGGAACTCCTGTTACTAAAAGAAGAAGAGAATGATCGGTTGGGCCCGGGAACGTTGTTAGCACTCACCGGTGTCGAGTGCTAATTATAGGGATGATGTTCTAGGCTTCAAGGGGGGGAGAGGGGGCTGTTACATATTGGGGGGCAAGGAGCGGCGCCCGATAATTGGGGACGATTCCATTGTTTGAGTTCCTTGATGTCCATGCCGAAGTTCATTCAACTTGAGATTTGGTTCACTGAAGTTGGGAAAATGGTCAAAACGGTTCACTCAACTCGGAAATTGAACAAGAAAGGTTCGTTGAAGATGCCGACGAAGAGTGCCTGCGGTAGTGGCGGAACCGCCTAAGCTGGCACAGGGTTTTCTTAAACACGCGGCGTTGAGGCCGGAAAGGCCAAATTTGACGATACGGTGGCTAGTTAACAGTGGCAGTGACGATGATCGGGAGGATAGGCCTAGTCTGCCTGCTAGCATGCCATGTCAATGGCTTCCAGACGATGCCGGTGGCGGGCGGTCTTTCCCACGGCGCCACCCAAGGCGGTTGAATGCACAACCCAAAGCTGCCATTCCCTCGTGCTAGCGAGAAGGTATCAGCGCGAGTACCTAGCGGCCCGTCACTTCAACCCTTTCTGCTTCTCCCGAGAAGCAGTCTCCAGATGGTCGCGCATCATCTGGGCGGCGCGGTCGATCTTGCTTGTGAGAAGTAGATCGATGAGCACCAAATGCTCCTCACAGCGGCGCAGAGCCTGCTTGCGGTCTACCGCCTTGCGATATTCCATCAGCCTCCGAATCTTGTTGATTCGTCGTAGGGAATCCAGGATGAAGGTGTTTCCAGAGCATGCGGCAATCGTCTCGTGAAGCCGGGTGTTGGCATCGAAAATTTGCGCGGGCGATACGCGCTCGATCTCGCCGCCGACCAGAGCTTCCTGCTCCTTCAGGCATTGACGAAGGCCAACGCTGTCGATGGTAAAGCCGGGCTCCAGGATGCAGGCAGGCTCCACCAGGATACGGTAGCGATAGGCTTGCGCGTATGCCGCGTCTGATGTCATCGCCTCGGTGAACTCCCAACCGTGTCCGGGCAACCGTTCCATCCAGCCTTCAGCTGAGATGCGCCGCAACAGGTCTGTCAGCGCGCTGCGCGTCACGCCGTATCGGCGCATCAATTCATTTTCCGACACTCGTTTTGGGAGTAAGCCGTCCAGGCGCTCTTGTGCGATTCGAAGGTAAATCTCTTCATACGGTGATTCGTCGGCGATCTCGGCTGGGTTGAGCTTCAGTGCCGCCTTGCCAACAACGAAGCCGCCTTCCGGATGTGGATCTATCAGCGACTGCTCCGCCAAATGTTTGAGCGCGGTGCGAATGGGCGACCTGGACACGCGCAGCGCTTCCGCCAGACCGCGCTCTGATAGGCGGGCGCCGACCGGCAGGGCATGGGCGCTAATACGCTGAAGAATGTCTGCGGCAATCTGGGACTGCAGGGACTGGGCCATGGATTCAATATCGCAATCTGATGCTCGCATCGTATCGCAGTGGGAACGGGGGACGAATCGGTAAGTTCCTAGTTGCGCGTCTTGCGAACTTAATGGTACTTTGCATCAACAAAAAACCACTCAGCGTCGATGCCTTGGCACCGGGACTGGGCGAACCAGCTTAATGAATATGGCCCCCGTTTCACTACCCACCGACGCCTGCGATTGCCACGTCCACATCCTGGACCCGGATCGATTTCCGTATGCCCAGGCAAGGGCGTACACCCCGCCGCCGGCGCCGGTCGCGCAATTGCGCCAGTTTCATCAGGGCCTGGGGATTGGACGAACCGTCGTTGTTCAGCCTAGCTGCTACGCCTTCGACAACAGCGCGCTGTGCAGCGCACTAGACACCTTGGGCTTAGAGGCGGCGCGTGGTGTAGCCGTCGTCGATGTGGAACGCGTGTCGGACGGCGAGCTCGAGCGCTTGAGCCATCTCGGTGTGCGGGGCGTGCGCCTCAATTTCCATGTGCAGGGCGCCAACGAAGCAGCGAGTGCGTGCAAGCTGGCCGCCGATCGGATCCAGCCCTTCGGGTGGCATTTGCAGCTTTACGCCGACGTCCAAACTCTGACGGCGCTGGGGCCGACGTTGGAGAACCTGCCCGTTCCGGTAGTGCTGGATCACTTCGGCGGCGGGGCGGCAGCGGCACCGACGGTGGCGCGACTGATGCATGCGCCAGGCGTCTGGGTGAAATTGTCAGCGCCATATCGCGTAAGTCGGAACTTCGATGAGCTCGTTCCGCTGGTGCACGAATTGATGGATTCCGCCGATGACCGCCTACTCTGGGCTTCCGATTGGCCACACACGGGAGGCAGCGGCGGTCAGGCGCGGCACCCTGAAAAAATCGAGCCGTTTCGCCAGGTCAATGTGCAGGCTGACTTGCATGCTCTGCATGCCGCAATTGGTGATGATCGGCGCTTTCGCGCGCTGATGGTCGACAACCCAGCCCGCCTGTACGGGTTTTAGCGTTGCAATGACTACTTTTGAGATGAGACATGATTCATTCCATTAATCCCGCGACCGGGGAATCGGTCGATAGCTACGACAACCACAGCGCAGCCCAAGTGGGGGCCATTCTTGCGGACGCGCATAGCGCTCAGAAAGAATGGGCACTGCAGGATGTCAGAACCCGGTCCGCGCTTCTGCTCAAGGTTGCAGCGGCGCTGCGTGCCAACAAGACGGAATACGCAAGGCTGATCACGGTCGAGATGGGCAAGCCCATTAACGAATCCGAAGCCGAAATCGAGAAATCGGCGGTGACATGCGAGTTCTATGCCGCCGAGGGACCTCGCTTCCTGGATGATGAGTCAGTAGCCAGTAATGCATCCGACAGCAGGGTGGTCTTTGATCCGCTGGGTGTGGTGCTGGCCATCATGCCCTGGAACTATCCGTTCTGGCAGTTTGTTCGATTTGCTGCGCCGGCGCTTGCGGCTGGCAATGCGGCGGTTCTGAAGCACGCCAATAACGTGCCGGGTTGTGCATTGGCTCTGGAACGCGCCTTCCGCGACGCCGGTACGCCCCAGGGTCTGGTGCAGGCACTGCTGATCGATGCCAGTGAAGTTGCCGGCGTGCTTGCGGATCCGCGTATTGCGGCGGTGACGCTGACGGGTTCGACCGCCGTTGGGAAGCTGGTGGCCGCGCAGGCGGGGAGCCTGCTCAAGAAGCAGGTGCTGGAACTGGGCGGATCGGATCCGTTCATCGTGCTTGCGGATGCGGACATCGACCTCGCCGCCAAAACGGCAGCCAAAGCCCGCTTTTCCAATGCGGGTCAAAGCTGCATTTCCGCCAAGCGCTTCATTGTGCAGGAGCAGATTGCAGATCGCTTTGTGGCGGAACTGGTCAAGCATGTGGCCGAACTGAAGCTCGGTGATCCGCTGGATCCTGAAACACAAATCGGTCCATTGGCGCGGGCGAATCTTCGCGCTGATATTGAAGATCAGGTGCGGCGAAGCGTTGCGGCAGGCGCCAAGCTCATCATTGGCGGCAAGACGGTCGATGGGCCAGGCTTCTTTTATGAACCAACCGTGCTGGACCACGTGACGCCTGACATGGCCGCCGCGATGGAAGAGACGTTTGGCCCTGCCGCCGCTGTCATTCGCGTGGCAGATGAAGACACCGCCGTCGAACTAGCCAATGCGACCGAGTTTGGTTTGGGAGCGGCCGTGTGGACGACCGACGTCAAGAAGGCAGAGAAATTGGCTCGCCGACTCGAAGCAGGCGCTGTGTTTATCAACGGCTTAGTCGCGTCGGACGCGCGATTGCCCTTCGGAGGCGTCAAGCAGTCTGGCTACGGCAGGGAACTGGGGGAGTTCGGCATTCGCGAGTTCACCAACATCAAAACATTGTGGGTAGGGCCCGCTCGGTGACCCGAGGGCAACCTTCGTCTGAGGAGCAGAAATCATGATTAAGACATCTTCCAATGCGGTGCTGTTGCAGCCCGAAACCATCAAAAAGCACGATCGAGGCGGCGGCGCCAGTACCACCCCACTGGTGACGCGCGGGGTCGGCGCCACGGCCTTTATCACGGGCTATACCGAGTTTGCGGGAGGCGCCGAGATTCCGTTCCACAGCCACAACTGTGAAGAAAGCGTCATGCTCGTTGAGGGCAATGCAATTTTCGACATCGATGGTGAGGAGTTCTCGGTCAAGCCGCAGGACGTCACGTTCATTCCCCCAAACGTGACACACCGGTTCCGCAACGCATCCAAGACAGAGCCCATGAAAATTTTGTGGATCTACGGATCGCAAGATGCCACAAGAACCTTGGTCGAAACCGGTGAAACACGTCCCGTCGCCGCCGAACACGCAAATTGAAACCAAGCTGGTGCACATCATGAAATTACTTGTTCTTCCCGGCGACGGCATTGGTCCGGAAATTGTCCAGTCTGCAGTTGAAGTGCTGCAGGCCGCGGACAAGCGCTACGGCCTTGATCTCTCTTTTGAATACGAAGACGTCGGTTTCGCGAGTCTCGAGAAATACGGCACGACGCTACGTGAGGAGGTGCTCCAGGGTGCGCGATCGTACGACGGCATCATTCTTGGCACCCAGTCCCACGCAGACTACCCCGCGCCGGAAAAGGGTGGCCGCAATATTTCGGGCGCGTTTCGAGTGATCCTAGATCTGTACGCCAACGTTCGGCCCGCGCGTACGCGTCCCAGCATCCCCAGCAACATGCGTGAAGGCAAGACGATGGATCTGGTCATTATGCGAGAAGCCACTGAAGGGTTTTACCCTGACAGAAACATGGCGCGCGGCTGGGGTGAAATGATGCCATCGCCAGACATGGCGCTGTCCGTGCGGAAAATTACGCGGCACTGCAGCGAGCGCATTGCCCGTCGCGCTTTCGAACTGGCCCGCAAGCGTCGGCAGAAGGTGACCGCAATTCATAAGGCAAACAGCTTCCACATGACGGACGGCTTATTCCTGGAATGTGTCCGCGCCGTTGCCAAGGATTTTCCGGACGTCGCGCTGGACGACCTACTCGTGGATGCGTCCACCGCCTACCTTGTACGCAATCCTGAGCGCTTCGACGTTCTCGTGGCCGAAAACTTCTACGGCGACATCCTTTCCGACCTGGCCAGCGAATTGTCGGGAAGCCTTGGGCTGGCAGGCTCCATAATGGCGGGCGACACCTTGTGTTGCGCGCAGGCACAGCATGGCTCGGCGCCGGATATTCAAGGCCAGGACAAGGCCAATCCCACGTCGATGATTCTCTCGGTCGCGATGCTGATGGAGTGGCTGGGCGAGCAGCGGGGGTTGCCTGCATACCTGAAAGCTGGTCAGGCCATTCAAGCGGCCGTTGACAAAGCGCTTTCCAGCCCGGCCACGCGTACCCCCGATATCGGAGGCAGCATCGGCACCAAGGCGTTCGGCGCCGCAGTGACTTCGCTGCTCTAAGCGAAGCCTACGAACCCCGAATCGCGTCGTTAACACGCTTTTCAAAAGAACAACTATCAGTGCGAGGGCGGGCGAAAAGACTTGCCTCGCCGATAGGAGGAGACAACTCATGCGTTACACGCACATTTTCGCAGCCGTGGGCGCTGCCCTGGCCCTGGCATCCGCTGCTCAGGCTGGAAACGGTCCGTCAGGCTACCCCGAGAGACCTATCACCCTCGTCGTCCCGTTCCCGCCAGGCGGGGGCAGTGACAATATCGCCCGTTACGTTGCTTCCCGGCTTAGCGCGCGTACCGGCGGCAACATCATCGTCGAGAATCGACCGGGTGCAGGGACCAACATTGGCAATGAATTTGTGGCGCGTGCCGCGGCTGATGGATACACGCTTCTGTTCGGTCAAGTCACCCTTTCCATCAATCCGCATGTCTATCCCAAGCTGCGCTACAGCGTCGCAAAGGATTTTTCTCCCATCGCGCAGGTTGCCGTGTCGCCCACCGTGTTGCTCGTCAATGCGAGCAGCGACATCAGGGACGTGAAAGGATTCGCGGAAAACGTGCGGACGAACCCCGGCAAGGTGAACTACGGGTCAGGCGGCACAGGAACGTCAGTACATTTGGCGGGACAGCTGTTTTCGACGGTGGCGGGCTTGGATATGGTGCACGTTCCCTACAAAGGGAGCGGCCCGGCGATGGTGGACTTGATGGGCGGTCAGATTCAGGCAATCTTTGACACCGCGCCGTCAGCGTTGCCGCAAGCCGCAGGCGGAAAAGTCAGAGCCCTCGCCGTAACCGGACAGCAGCGTCTGGCGGGGCTGCCGAATGTTCCAACCTTTGCTGAAGCTGGATTTCCGGCTTTTGATGCCCCGGTTTGGTATGGACTGCTGGGACCCGCCAAGCTGCCTGAGCCAATCGTCACGTATCTTAATGAACAGGTCAACCTGATCCTGGACGAACCGGAGACGCGCGACCGGCTAGCCCAGCTTGGTTCCATCCCGAAGAAGGGAAGCGCCCTGGACTTCGGGGCGTTCATCGGCAAGGAGTCGGAGCGCTGGCAGGCTGTGGTCAAAAGCGCAAACGTGACCTTGGATTGATATGGTTGAAGTCCGGCGAGCATACTCGCCGGACCGGTCGAATCGACGGTTCATGCTACTCCGCGGAGTCGCGTAGCCGACGCAAAGTTAGTTCTGCAGAGCTACTAGAGGGCTCAGCAGTTGAACTGATGAACTAGCAATCGATTAAAGGAGTTTCAACGTCGGCTTCATGGCCGGGAGAAGTCATCGACGGCGGACGGATTGACCCTAAGCCGACCTTTGGGAGGCCGACCGTCCCGGTTGGGTTCACATGGATTGTCGCTGCGGGCGCACATAAGCGGAGCCGCGACATTTTCTCGTGCACCCCCGTAACCTGGGCGACTTCCCAGCCCAACAATCGCAGACTGTGTTCAAGACGGCTTAGTCCTTGTTGGGAGACTGCCGCACGACCCGTCTACAATGCGCGCAGCATCTGCAACGGATGCCGCATCGCTTCGATGGCGATACTAGTGGACTCGGCGGTTGCTGGGTGGCTCGGCCGGGCGCCTAGAGACCATCATCGAGCGTGAAGCCGAGGCGGGCTTGGTGGTGATGGGCAAGCGTGGGGCCTCCAGCGCATTTGCCGCCGGCCACCTCGGATCGAAAATCGAGCGTGTGCTTCGAGCCAGCAACAAGCCGCTGTTGGTTGCACCCGAGCAGTTTGTGGTACCCACGCGGGTTGTGATTGCATACGACGGAGGCAAATCTATTGCTAGGACGATCGCACTGCTGACGAGCACGCCGTTGCTTGACAGTCTACCCATTCACCTCGTCAGGGCGGGCGCGGAGACGCAAGAGCATCGAGACGAGATGGAGCAAGCCGTTAAGCTCTTTGAGCAAAGCGGGCGGGCCGCAACTATTTCGCTTACGTCGGGGTCACCTGAGCGAGTTATCGCCGACTGCGTAGCCGGGGCTCCTACGTCCGTGCTGGTCATTGGGGCCTATGGCCACTCTCCGCTCAGGAATTTGATCGTTGGTAGTACCACGACGTCAATGATACGAGCTGTTGAGGCGCCGATTCTGCTTGTGCGATAGCGGCGAGAACTTATGGGATAGTCGATGGGGTGACCCACGTGCGTCACCTACATCCGATGAACCGAATGTCTCATTTTGGCCGATAGCAGTCGATTGAGATCGGCTGATTGGCACGCCACGGCGTCCCACGAGGCCTGGAGCGATCGAGGCCGACCTGCCAGAGCCCTGCGGGCAGAGGACGTGGTGGCATGGCCAACGGCGCAGATGGCGCAAGGTCCCGTTTTCAATGAACTTTGACACCGTACTTTGTCCTCAGCGGCAAGAAGCTTTCAACTTAGGTGAATTTTCGTGGGAAGTTGCGCAAGTCAAGTGAACTGTCGCTCGCAAGTTAAATGAACCAGACGGCGCTAAGTCACTGATCTGCAAGGGGTCATGTTTCCAACTTAATTGAACTCCGACAGCTGATACGCCGAGCCCCTTGATCGAACGCTTGACGAAGGCGCTGGCATGTTCCCTTGCCCAGACGGCGACCATCAATCGCCTATAGGAGCTGAGCTACCGGCCGGGCACTGCGGATCCGCAAGCTGGCGCGTAGAGTGGTTGACGAGGGAGCCTTCATGTGCGAGATAGCCGGAGCGGCCCCGGTCCAGCCTCAGTAGCAATGGGAATGCCCCACAAACGTCCCTGTCCCGCAGGCGAGGACGTGGGTCGGCATTGTTTGGCGACCCTACTGCGCGTTCTCTAGGCGCTACGCCCGTTCCTCAAGTGATCCACAACCGCGTTGCGTCTCGGGCCCGGTCAGTCAGAAGGGCTTCTGCGTGTTCGCAAGCGGCATCCAGCGTCATCGGACCGCTGACCAGGCTAAAGGCCGCGGATACTCCGCAAGCGTAAAGTGCATCGTATCCCTCGCCCAACGCGCCGGCGAGGGCGATCACTGGCACGCCGGCCCTCTGGGCGATACGCGCAACTCCTGCAGGGGTTTTGCCGCGAAGTGTCTGTGCGTCCATACGACCCTCCCCGGTGAAGACCAGGTCAGTGTCCCCTATTTCGGCTTCCAAGCCGCAGATCTCTGCAACGATCTCAACCCCCGGTCGGAAGCTTGCGCGCAGAAAAGTCATTGCTGCAAAGCCGAGACCTCCAGCGGCACCCGCGCCTGCGCAATCGCGCTGGTCCGTTCCGAAATGACTGGCGCAGATATTCGCAAGGTTTTCTAAAGAAAGGTCTAGCTCCTTGACCTGGTCGAGCGTCGCGCCTTTCTGAGGCCCAAATACATGCGATGCGCCGCTATTTCCGCACAAAGGATTGTCGACGTCAGAGGCCACCTCGATCTTGACGAGCGCCAATCTCGGATCTAAACCAGATGTGTCCAGCTTCGCTAGTGTCTTGAGTGCGGCTCCGCCGGGTGAAAGCTGACTGCCTTTCGCGTCCAGAAGGCGCACGCCTAGGGCGGCCAGCATCCCGGCGCCGCCATCGTTGGTGGACGAGCCTCCTAAGCCCAGAATAATTCGATCGGCATGAGCGTCAAGCGCGGCTTTAATCAACTGGCCCACACCAAAGCTGCAGGCTTTCATCGGTCGTCTCAGCGAAGGCGGTATCAACTCCAGGCCGGCGGCGGCAGCCACCTCAATGACGGCGGTATTCCCAAGCAGCCCCCAAGCCGCTTCTTGAACTTCGCCTAACGCACCAAGCACCCTGCAGGATTTGCGGTCGCCATGGGTGGCACTCAAGAGTGCGTCCAAAGTACCTTCGCCACCGTCAGCCATCGGAATGCAAAAAATCTGGGCATCAGGTAGTACCTGGCGAACACCGCGAGCGATCGCTGCGGCGGCAAGCTCCGCAGAGAGACTCTCTTTAAAGGAATCTGGGGCAATAACGATTTTCAGGATGAAACTCCTGGCGCAGAATGCGTCCGAAGGGAAGGTTGGAGGATTGCGGCGCTGAAGACCGGGTCGAAAGACCTATTCAATTTTCAGGATTTTCATCCCGTTCGTGCCGCCGCTATCGCGATAGAAGTCACCCTTGGTCAGGATGACCCAATCACCGGACTGCACCAATTCTCGCCTCCTAAGTTCCTCAATAGCTGCTTCGCTCAGGTACGCGGGTTCGTGCTCGGCAGGAGAAAACGGAATGGTATATACGCCTCTGAACATGGCTGCCCGATTCTGCGTGGTGGGATGCGGGCTATAGCAATAGATAGGTACGCTTGATCGGATGCGCGACATGATCAGCGGCGTTAGACCACTCTCTGTCAACGCGATGATCGCCCGGATCCCGGGGAAGTGGTTTGCGGCGTACATCGCTGACAGAGCAATGGTCTCATCGCATCTCTGAAACACTTCGTCCAGGCGATGATGAGATTTGCTGGAAGTCGGATGCTTTTCCGCGCCCAGGCACACGCGGGCCATGGCCTGTACGGCCTCGATGGGATACTGTCCGGACGCACTCTCTGCGGACAGCATCACGGCGTCCGTATAGTCCAGCACGGCATTGGAGACGTCGGAAACTTCAGCCCGCGTTGGCATGGGGCTGCTGATCATAGACTCCATCATCTGCGTGGCCGTAATCACAACCTTGTTCAGTTTTCGGGAATGCAAAATGATTCGCTTCTGAATACCGACGAGTTCGGCATCTCCGACTTCCACTCCTAGATCACCGCGCGCGACCATGACGCCATCGCTGGCTTGGATGAGAGCGCCGAGCGCTTCGTCATCTACGACCGCTTCCGCACGTTCGATCTTCGCGATGATCCACGCTTGGCTGCCCGCAGCGCGAACCAACTCTCGCGCCTCCTCTATGTCTCGGCCATACCGAGGAAAAGAGACGGCAACGTAATCGACGCCTAGTTCAGCTGCCAGCAGGATGTCTGCGCGATCCTTTTCAGTCAGGCTAGGCGCGGACAATCCGCCACCGCGCCGATTGATCCCTTTGTTGTTGGATAACGGCCCGCCTACGATCACTATCGTGTGTACGGCATCTCCTTCGATACTAGTGACCTTCACGACGACACGTCCGTCGTCCAGCAAGAGCTCATCGCCGGCGGCACAGTCGCGAGCCAGTGCCGGATAGTCGATTCCGACTATGGACTCGTTGCCTTCCTCTTTTGGATGCGAGTTAGAGAGGGTGAACGGCTGCCCCGTTTTTAGCGTGACCGTCTTGTTCGCAAAGCGCGCGATGCGAATCTTTGGGCCCTGGAGGTCGCCCATCAACGCAACGAAACGGTCGTTACGAGCGGCCAGGTCGCGAACCTTTTGGGCCCGCTCCCGGTGGTCGTCGGCACTCCCATGGGAAAAATTGAGGCGAGCTACGTCAAGGCCAGCAAGGATCAAGCCCTCAAGAATTTCATCCTTCGTGGTCGCGGGCCCTAACGTAGCCACGATCTTCGTACGGCGCAATGCGTTCATAGTCTGTTTGCTGTTCATACAATGACCGACGCGCGTAGCGGCGTCGGTAGGTGGTGGATGAGGGCATTCGGCGAGGGCGCCCACCGCCATAGTCCGCTACCCGGCACTCACCACGTTGCGAGGAGAGGAAGCGGCAAAAGACTCAATATTGTCGATCAATTGATCCGCTAGGCCCTGCATTGCCTCTTCCGAGGCCCACGCCACGTGTGGGGTCAGCAGGAAATTTGGTAGCTTCGACAATTCCATGAAGGGATGATTGGCGTCTGGCGGCTCCAGAGTGCAAACGTCGAAGCCGGCACCTGCGATGGCTCCGGCCCGAAGTGCGTTCGCAAGTGCCTGCTCCTCGACCAGTCCGCCACGGGCCGTGTTGATGATCAGAGGTTTGCGTAGCATCTTCGCAAATTCATGCGCCCCAATCATGTTGCGCGTCGCTTTGTTCAGAGGGCAGTGCAGCGTGATGATGTCGGATTCCGCCAGCACATCATCAAAGGGGGTATATAGACTCCCCATGCCTGATGATCCTTTGAAGGCGGAGAACAAGACCTTCATCCCCAGGGCGCGTCCGATGTCCGCAACGGCGCGTCCGAGTACTCCATCGCCGATGATTCCCAATGTCGAGCCAGCCAGGTCGCGGATGGGGTAGTCGAAGTAGCAGAATTGCCCAGACTCTTGCCAGCGGCCGGCCGACACTGAGTTTGCGTACGCCAGGATGCTTCGGCGTAATGCGAATATGAGTGCAAACGTGTGCTCGGGTACCGTGTTGATGGCGTAGTTTCGGATGTTACTGACGAAGATCTCGCGTTTGGCGCACTCGGCCAAATCAACGTTGTCAGTTCCGGTCGCGGCAACCGCGACGAGCTTCAAGTTCTTTGCGCCACGAATGGCGTCTGCGTCTAGGCGAACCTTGTTCGTAATCACTACGTCTGCGTCGATAATTCGATCCCGAACTTGTGCAGGACCGGTTACGTCGTGGGACACGAGTTCATGTTCGAAGGCAGGGGCACGTAGCACGACGCTGGGGCCTAAGGTAGCCCGATCTAAGATGACAATCTTCATTTTGGAACCATTGAATTCAGAACAGCTATAAGTTTGCGACATTAAGACTTTGGGCTTATTGCCGTCAGTCAACAATCGCGCCTGACTCTTTTACGATTGGCGTCCAGCGAGCAATATCTGCTTTGAGCATGGCTGCGAGCTTATCGGGGCCACCCTGAATTCGCTCTACCCCAACGCCTTCCAACTTCTTTAGAGCGTCAGGAGAGCTGGTGGCCTTTTCGACAAGCTCTGCCAGCTTTTGAATGACTGGGGCGGGCGTTCCTTTTATCGCGAACAATCCCACCCAAAGCTCGCCTTCATAGCCAGGTACTACTTCGCCGATCGCCTCCACGTCGGGCAGCGCGGGAGACCGTTTCGCGGAACTCACGCCGAGAGCGCGGAGCTTGCCACTTCGAACGAACTCGATGCACGAAGGAAGGCTGGCGAAAGCCATGGGGATCTGCCCGCCCATGACATCGGTCATAGCTTGCGATACACCACGGTAAGGAATGTGCTGCAGCGGAATACCTGCACGTTGAGTCAACATGGCGCCCAGTAGGTGATTGAGCGAACCATTACCAGCGGACCCGAACTGAATTGGGGGATTGCTTTCGCGCGCAACCTTGACGAACTCGGCCATGGTTTTGGCGGGAAAGGACGGATGCACCACGAGAACGTTTGGAACCGTGCCGACTGACGCAACAGGTGGGAAGTCCTGCACAGGATCAAAGCCCACCTTTCGATACAGCACGGGGTTGATCGCCTGTGTACTGCTTACGGTCAGCAGCAACGTATACCCATCGCCATTGGCGCGCGCTGCGTATTCAGTCCCCAGGTTGCCATTCGCGCCGGCTCGGTTCTCTACGATGAAGGGCTGGCCAGACAGTTGAGTCAATTGCTCGGCAAGGATGCGACCGACAACATCGTTGGTTCCTCCAGGAGATTGCGGGACCAGCAAAGTCACGGGGCGACTAGGATAGGCCGGCTGCGCAAACGTCTTCGTGCTGAGCAGCAGCGCAGCAGTTGCAATGCCGAACTCGCGTCGTGAAAGTTTCATTGTTTTGTCTCCTTGCTCATAGATTTTTTATTGGCCCGCTTCAAGCAAGCGCTGTCGCGCCCTCTCATAGACAGGTTTGTCCACCATCAGGTCGCCAACTTTGATAGCGCCTTGACCGTTTTGAAGGGCTTCTTCAAACATGGCGATGACCATTCTTGCCTCCTCCAATTGCGCTGGAGTCGGCGTGTAGCAACGGTTGACCACGTCGATGAATTTGGGGTGGACGATGACTGCCCCACGAAACCCAAGAGTCTTTGCTCGCTCCAAGACAGCCTCAAAGTCCTCCGGGCTCCCCAATTGCGCAATTGAGGCAAGAAAGCCGATCGGTTGAATGCCAGCGGCCCTTGCTGCGTTGAGTACCATCAGACTCGGGTAATACAACGCGTCGGGTGTCGGCAAGCACCCGACGTTGAGCGAATAGTCTTCGCTGCCAAGCATGATGCCCATGATTCTTGGGGACGCCGCGGCGATTTCATAAAGACGAGGAAGAGCGGCAGCGCTTTCAATCTGCAGGAGAAATCGCACTGAATTCTCAGGGCTATTGGCCCTACGCTCGAGCTCCGAGACGATGCTGTCGAGGTTTTGGACGTCGCGAGGATGCTCTACCTTCGGCAGCACGACTATGTCCAGGCCTGGCACCACTGCGGCGGTAAGGTCCTCAACTGCGGTCAGCCAGTCGCCGTTTATGCGCACTGCAGCTAGCTTGCTCGCACGCTTTAGCCGGTCGATTGAACTTCTCAGCTTTTCTCTTGCTTCGGGTTTGAGGGAAGGGTGAGTCCCGTCCTCAAGATCCAAGATGACTGCGTCGCTGGCGCGTCCTATAGCGCTTGCCAATAGCTTTTCATTTGCGGCAGGAACAAACAACAGCGATCGAATGATGGTCGTATGGGTCATGTCGGTGGGCTCCTTCAGGTCGCCATATCCGGGCGGCTGTTGAGCCAGCGTTCGTTGTCCTGGCCCAGGGTGGGCGCGCAGCGACGAATAGGCGGACGTTCCCCATCGATGCGATATGGCGCAGCATGTACAAGGACTGTCCTGCCGTCGGGAGCCTGCTGCTCAACCAACAGCTCTCGCTCCACGACATACGGATGATCGATAAGATCTTCAATGTCGCATACGGGCCCGGCTGTGATGTCACGGCTAGCGAAGAACTCCAGCGCCTCGTCCAGCGTCAATTTTGCTAAATGGCCCTGAATGATGTCGTCCAAGGCGTCAATGTTGGCGAGGCGCGCCTCGTGCGTAGCAAAGCGGGGGTCTTGCAAGCCTTCCGGGTATCCCACGCCGTCAAAAAGACGCGCCAACGTGCCTTCCATGCCTGCAGACAACGCAACCCACTTCTCGTCTTTGGTGCGATAGACATTTCGGGGAGCGTGGGTTGGGGAGCGGCTACCGGAACGCGGCGTCGTTTTACGAGTCAGCTGAAACTCGGCCGCTTGAGGTCCGAGGATTGAGAAAAGCGGCTCGAAGAGGGAAAGGTCGATTTCTTGGAGGGGAGCATTGCTTTGAGCGTTCCGCCGATGGACGGCTGCCAGGGCAAGCGCAGCGCCATAGATGCCCGCGACAGAATCTGCCATGGCGAAGGGTGGCAGCACCGGCGGGCGATCGCTGTACCCATTCATTGCGGCAAAGCCGCTCATCGCCTCAATTAGGGAACCGAATCCACCTTTTCCTGCATATTGGCCTGTCTGTCCCCAGCCCGAAATGCGCACAACCACAAGCCCAGGTCGAATTGCCTGCAAAGTGGTTCTATCCAGACCCATTTTTTCAAGCGTTCCAGGACGGAAGTTCTCTACGAGAATATCGGCTCCGGCAAGCAGCTTTCGGAGATCCTCCATGCCGCCCTCAGTTCTAAGATTGAGTTCGACGCTATCCTTGTTGCGGCTGTAGGCAAGCCAGTAAGTGCTCATCCCTCCGCGTTGCCATGCCCGCAATTCATCGCCCTTACGTGGTGGCTCGACCTTGACGACTGCTGCGCCCAGATCAGCAAGGACGTGAGTAAGCATGTTGCCGGACACCAGGCGCGAAAGATCCACAACGCGCAGATCTGCGAGGGGCTGGCCGCTAGAAATTTTCCGTGATGAGTCGTTCATTCGTTGCTCCTTGGAGCCAGTGTCAAGCGTTCCTTGATATAAGTAAAATACATTTGAAATCTAGCCAATATCGATAAAATCAATAGTCATGGAACTACGTCAGCTTCGCTACTTGATCGGGATCCACGAAGCAGGAGGAGTGCTGGCTGCGTCGCGTAATCTCCACGTGGCACAGCCCGCTCTGAGTCAAAGCATCGCTGCTTTGGAGTCAGAGCTTGGCGTCAAGCTGTTCAGTCGCTCCAACAAGGGAATGCTGCTCACTGATGCCGGAAAAACGATGCTTGAGCATGCACGCGTAGTTCTGGCGGACGTCGATCGAGCTAAGCAAGCCGTACAGGTTGCCG
Source organism: Achromobacter agilis (assembly GCF_900496965.1). Lineage (GTDB taxonomy): Bacteria > Pseudomonadota > Gammaproteobacteria > Burkholderiales > Burkholderiaceae_B > Achromobacter > Achromobacter agilis. The sequence continues at coordinate 9,075 of NZ_UFQB01000033.1, read as the reverse complement.
AGCACGCGGTACAGGGCGACGTTGTTGTTGGCTTGCCAACCACTGTTGCGCTGGTCGCCACCTTGCCCATCCTTCAAGAGGTGCGTCTTCGTTATCCGGGGATCAGGCTGAAAATCATCGAGAGCCACAGTGGGTTCTTGGTGGAGTGGCTGCGGGCGGGGCGCCTCGATATATCGGTCACGTTTCTTACCGATAGCGATGCTTCTCTGACGCAAGTGCCATTGCTCGAGGAGAGACTGGTTGTGGTCTCCGCGATGGGGCAGCGCCTGCCCAACCGTGGAGTCAAATTGGCGCAGCTATCAAATTTTCCACTTCTGCTTCCATCCCAAGAGCATGGGTTGCGAAGGATCATCGATGACGCCTGCAGGCGAGCGGACGTAAGTCTTGACGTCATGGCGGAGATCGACTCGCTGCCCAACATAAAAAAGGCGGTTCAGGCTGGAGTCGCTAGAACCATTCTGTCGGCGGGCGCTGTGGCCGACGAAGTCGCCGCCGGACAATTGGCGATAGCGCCCTTGCACAGCCCGCACATTTCGCGTCGTGTAGCCTGTACGACCTCAATGACACGACCGACGACACCCGCAACTACCGCCTTGCGCGACGTCATCATTGAGGTCACTCGTCGGCTATTGGAAAGGGGAACATGGCCCGGGTCGTGGATTGGACCCGAGCAGTCATCGGGTGCAAGGTAGGCCGTTCAGTCTGTTGGATGGGCGACTTCAGATAGTCGCCCACCGTTCGCCATCACCGAAATGCGCTTACTCACCGACTCCTTGACCGCGCACCGCAGCAAAGTAGTCCCTGACGAAGTCTATTCCTTGGCCGTCGTATCCACTTCCTGCGGTAAGCGTTGAACCAAAGGTCATGAAGCCCTTTCCTTTACTGCTGTAAGGGGGCCAGGCCGGCATATCGCCACCATTCGGATCACCCGTCTTCACAAAGCGCATCCACGAATCCGCTATCTGCTGTGCGACTGCGGAATCAGTATCATTGAAAGGACGCTGTTTCCCTCGATGCGGCGCGTTCAGATTGTCAAATACGAACTGCAGCTCGTCGCCATGAATAGGAGGTGCGGCGGCTTCGTCGCGATGGCGGGAGAAGACGTAGCGATAGCTGCGCAGGTTCTGCTTTTCATACTGATTCAGTAGTTCACGCGTGCCGAAAAGGAACTGCGTATCGCTGTACAAGTCAGCAAGTGCCTGTTTGACCTGCGCATCGGAATTCACTGCAAACGCTGTGGTCGCCTTGGATCCCGCGCCTTTGAACGTCTCCGAGACAAACGTGCGGAATTCGCTGACGGTCTTTATGGGCCAATTCTTGGTGGCGCCGCCACCTTCGTTTGCGACGTTGCCGACGAGGATTGGCACTTTCGAAAAGCGACCTGATGCGAAGGCGGCATAGTCGGGCATGTCGATGAACACCCCGTCGTTGATGATGCTCACAGGACGGGCCGATGCAGGACTGCGGTCCACGCCTAAGTTCTTCTGCAATGCAACAAAGTTCTCAGCCGGAAGCTGCCGGAGTTGATTGATGTCGGCACCGACCTGCAGCCCATATTGTTCCGCCTGCTTCAGGTCAAGTTGGGGCCGCATAACGCCCACACTCTGCATGATTGCCTGTTGGAAGGTACTTGCTGCCTGAGTGCTTGTGATGAGTGCACTAATCGCGTGCGCGCCGGCGGACTGGCCCATCACCGTGACACGCGTAGGATCCCCGCCGAACGCGGCGATGTTGCGCTGTACCCACTTGAGCGCGGCGACCTGGTCCATCAATCCATAGTTGCCAGACGATCCTGCTTTGGATTCGGCGGAAAGCTGTGGGTGCGCCATGAATCCCAACAGGCCTAAACGGTAGTTCAAAGTCACAACGACGACTCCACGTCTGGCAAGCGCCTCGCCGTCATAGGATGGATGTGCCCCGCCTCCGTATGTGAAGCCGCCACCATGGATCCACACAACCACCGGCATCTTGGCGGTGCGATCCTCCGAGGGCGTCCAGATATTCAGGTTGAGGCAATCCTCGTCCATCGTCCCGCGCATTTCGGGGTACTCCTGCGGTTGCACGCAGAAGTGGCCGAATTGCGTCGCGTCACGTACGCCGTTCCATTGAGGAGCGGGCTGCGGGGGCTGCCAGCGCAGAGGACCTACTGGCGCGGCCGCGTAGGGAACGCCAAGATATCGGTGGATCTCTCCGCCAGACCCTCGAACCTTTCCTGTCTCCGTCTGCACCAAAGATCTGCTTTCACCTTGGCCAGTAGACGCGCAAGCCGCGAGCATCGTCGTGATGGCGCCGGCCACCAGAAGCCGAGATAGTGTCATGTCGGGATCCTCATTCAGCGCGGATGTTGGATTCCTGGACGACTTTCGCCCAGGCTTGCGTTTCTTGCTCCACGAATCGGCCCAGGTCTGCAGGACCCATGTAAGTTGCGAAAGCGCCTTGTTCTTCGATCCGCTTTTTGTAGGCGGGGCTGTCAACGATCGTCTTCAGGGCTTCAGCAAGGCGCGCTTGGACCTGCGGAGGCGTTTTCGCCGGCGCGAACACGGCAAACCAGCTTTCAACTTCGTATCCTGGCAACCCCGCTTCGGCTGATGTTGGAACGTTAGGCATGGACGGGTGGCGCTTCGGTCCGGTGTATGCCAGCGCCTTGATCTTCCCCGCCTGAATTTGTCCGATCACCGAAGGTGGCGTTGTGATGAACATATCAACCTGGCCGCTGATCAGGTCGCTGATCACGGGGCCGGCCCCCTTGTACGCGACGTGGGTCACGGGAACATTCGCCCGCTTGCCAAACATCTCACCTGCGATATGTTGAATCGAGCCATTCCCCGACGAAGCATAGAAGAGGCCCTTTCCGTTGTCCTGCCCGTGACTGATGAGCTCTTTCAAATTGTTGGCTGCCAGCGTACCCGACACTGCCACGACGTGCGGTGCGCGCATTACCAATGCGATGGGCGCGAAGTCGGATGTCTTCCAACGAATCTGCGGGAACAGCGCAGGATTGCCGACGTGATAGCCCGAGTATTGGACCAACAACGTGTAGCCGTCGGGATTCGCGCGGGCTGCGGCCTCCGTGCCAATATTTCCGGACGCGCCTGGGCGATTTTCCACAATCGCGGGTTGGCCAAGTACCTTTTGGAATTGTTCGCCGATCAGTCGAGCGACAATGTCTGTCGACCCAGCCGGGGCGCTGGGCACAACCAACGTGATGGGCCGGGTCGGCCAGTCATCCGCAGCATGCGCTGCACTGCTAGCGGTGAGTACGACACCCAGGATGAGATGTTTGCGGTTCATGTATGTCTCCTTTGGTAAAGCTGTTCTCTCCTGGCGTTACGTTGACACCAGGTCGTTTGATAGAAAGGGGGCTCAGGGGGATGCCACCAATTCCGAGATCTCGATCAGGTTCAGGTCGGGATCTCTCAAATAGATGGAGCGGATTTTTGACGTTGCGCCAGTTCGGAGCACTGGTCCTTCGACGATCGGTACGCGGATCGCCTCGAGGTGCGCGATCACTTCGTCCAGGGGGCCAGAAGCGATGAAGCAAAGATCCAGCGCGCCAGGAACGGGGGTGTGCGCTTTCGGCTCAAATTCGCGCCCCTTGACGTGCAAGTTGATTTTTTGATTGCCGAACTTGAAGGCCTTGCGTTCAACGGGCGGCGTTCCTCCGATGAAGCTCTCGAGCTTCATTCCGAGTGCTTCGGTGTAGAACGAGACGCACGCTTCTTCGTGATCGGTTGTCAGTACCAGATGGTCAAGGTGGTCAATCATGATGTTTCAGATTTGTCCTTTTGATTGTTCGCGATTCCAAGCTCGCTCTCGAATTTCTTCGAATCCGGCAGGCGGATCGTGTCGAGTCAGTCGTGGGCCAGAACGGCTAACTTGCGCCGGCAGATCATGGCCAATCAAGGCCTCCAAATGATGGGCTGCCGCGATAAGGCCCTCGATCTGCAGACCCGTGTCATACCCCATGCAATTGAGCATGTGCACGACGTCCTCGGTCGCGACGTTTCCTGAAGCCCCCGGGGCATAGGGGCAACCGCCGATGCCGCCAAGCGACATGTCGAATTGGGTCACGCCAGCTTGAAGCGCAGCCAGAACATTGGTCAGGCCCATACCGCGGGTGTTGTGAAAATGACCCGTCACATTGAGACCAGGATAGGCTTTAAGCACTGCCTCACAGACTTGCGTGACTTGCGTGGGGTACGCCATGCCAGTGGTGTCGCATAGCGTGACGCCCACAGCACCGAGCTCAGCAAACTTCCCCACCAGATTGATGACCTCGCTTTCGGAAACTTCGCCTTCCATGGGGCAGCCGAAAACGCAGGAAAGAGAGATGTTCACTGGTACTTGCGCGTTGTGGGCAAGTCGGACGACGTCCGCCAATTGCGTCAACGACTGGCTTCGCGTCATGCGCAAATTTGCCAAATTGTGTGTTTCGCTGGCAGACATAACGAGGTTGAACTCATCTACCCCACACTCGAGCGCTCTGTCTCCGCCCCGCACGTTTGGAATGAGCGCCGTATAGACCACACCCGGCATTCGTTGGATGCGGTGCATAACCACTTCCGCATCTCGCAGCGCTGGAATTGCAGAAGGCGAGGTAAATGACGTGACCTCGATCTTCGCGTAGCCAAGACCACTCAATTCGTCTACGAGTGCAATCTTGTCGTCAGTGTCAACGAAGATAGGTTCGTTCTGCAGTCCATCTCGAGTACCGACTTCGTTGATCTTCAATTTTTGGGGTTTGCTGTTAGGCATGGTCCGTGATCCTTTCATCGCGCTCAGGCCAGCCCGCACGTCCGAGGACTTCGGTGTTGTGCTGACCGAGAGTGGGCGCCGAGTGAGAAATCTGGCCGGGCGTAGCGCTTAGCTTGGGAACAATTCCCGGAACTTTTACCCGGTCCCCTGCGGCCGTTGTCTGCTCAACGATCATTTCGCGCGCGAGATACTGCGGATCCTGCGCAATGTCCTCGACGGAGTACACACGACCAGCCGGAACTCGCGCCTCGTCGAGTACTCGAAGAGCCTCGTCGAGTGATACGGTGGAGGTCCAAGCTTCGATGGCTTGGTCAAGTTCTTCGACCCTCGCCACTCGTCCATCGTTTTGGGACAAAGACGGATCATCACCCAGGTCCGGCCGCTTGATAGCGGCCATGAGTCGCTTGAATATGCTGTCGCCGTTGCCGGCGATCAATGCATATCCTCCGTCAGCGCAGCGATACGCGTTCGTCGGTGCAATTCCAGGCAGCGCGCTCCCAGCGCGGCCTCGAACCGCGCCGAATGCGTCGAACTCCGGTAGGAGGCTTTCCATCATGTTGAAGACGCTTTCGTACAGGGCAACGTCGATTACCTGGCCTTGTCCGCCGCGTGCATCGCGATGATAAAGGGCAAGAAGTACGCCAATCACTCCATGCAAGGCGGACAAGCTATCGCCTATCGAAATCCCGCATCGAACAGGCACGCGGCCCGGTTCTCCCGTCAGGTGCCGCAGCCCTCCCATTGCCTCGCCAAGCACCCCGAAGCCGGGCTTTTCACGATAAGGCCCCGTTTGGCCATAGCCCGAGATGCGCAGCATGATGAGCCTAGGATTAAGCTCGTGTAAGACGTCCCAGCCGAGGCCCCACTGTTCCATGGTTCCTGGCTTGAAGTTTTCGATGAGCACGTCCGCTTCCGCGAGTAGAGCCTTGACTGAGTCCTGACCCTCGGCGGTACGTAGATCAAGTTCGATCGATCGCTTGTTGCGCGATTGAACTTGCCACCAAACAGAGGTGCCATCCTTAAGGAGTCGCCATTTGCGGAGCGGATCGCCTATGCCGGGCGGTTCGACTTTGATGACGTCGGCTCCAAAATCCGCAAGGGTCTTTCCGGCGAAGGGGCCGGCAATGAGTTGGCCAAGTTCGACGACCTTAATGTTTTGAAGTGCCTGCACGGTGAATCCCCCGATGACGATGCATAAAATTTAAGTCTGCGGCAGCCAACGCGGAATTGCTTGTTGATACACTAGCGTTCGCGTTTTGCGAACGCTGACGGAGGACGTATGGTCAACACGTTGCTTAATCCCGCGCGCATCGACTTCGTCACGCTGCGGCTTTTTTGTGCCGTGGCGCAGATCGGTAGCCTGACGCGCGGCGCGCAGGCGTGCGGCCTGGCGGTCTCAGCCGCCAGTCGTCGAATCGCCGATTTTGAGGAAAGCGCTGGAACGAGATTGCTCGAACGCAGCGCTCGCGGCGTGAGTCTGACCGCTGCGGGCCATCTCGCCCTACAGCACGCGCTACGTTTATTTCAAGGGTTTGAACAGTTCAGCAGCGAGATTCAGGACTACTCTCAGGGCACCCGGGGGCACGTGCACCTGTGGGCAAACATGTCAGCTCTGACGGAATTCCTGCCGGATTGCCTTGCGACGTTCATGGGTCAGTTCCCCGATATCCGAGTGGAGCTTGAAGAGCAGTTGAGCGGGGACATCGTGCGCGCCGTAGTGGATGGCGTCGCGGACATTGGGATCTTTGCGGAAAATACGCCTACGGGTGACCTGGATGTCGAAGCGTTTCAGGAAGACAGATTGGTGGCGGTTTGTTCCCAAGAGCATCCACTAGGACAGCGGACCCACGTACGGTTCTCCGAATGCCTGCAATATGACTTCGTTGGATTGAACCGCGGAAGCTCCTTGCTTGAGCTGACATCGCGAGCGGCGGAGGAGTGCGGTGAGGTGATGCGCGTTCGAATTCAGGTTCGTAGCTTCGACGCGATGTGCCAGATGGTTCGGGCAAACTTAGGAATTGCGGTGCTGCCGGTCGCAGTCCTCAGAACCGACCAAACAAAGCCATTGAAGGTCGTACGGTTGGAGGAAGCGTGGGCACAACGGAGGCTGTTGTTAGGCGTTTCAAAAACGTGCTCATCCGCTGCATTGTTGATGCGTGACCATCTTCGGACATTCTCTCGAGTTAAGGAGCGCTAAGGGCGTTGTTTTTGCACGTTACCGAGCACTTGGATGGCACGACGTTAGCCGTCAACCTTGAGTTCGAGACGCTCAAGAAAGCCGCCTTTCAATTAATTGCGCAGCAGTTCGCGGTGATCAATCGGTGCGGCGCAGGCTGTGCGCTTCGTCTCGCGGAATGGGTGACCACGTGCCTCTGGAGCGCGCCAGGATTAGTTTTCAACTTAAGTGAATTTTCTTGGCAAGATGAGCAAGTTGAGTGAATCGTCCATTCAAAGTAAATGAATCGCTTGAGCCTAAGCTATTGATTTATATGTAATAAGGTTTTCAATCTGAATGATCTCCAACAACTGGAGCCCCGTGTCGAATGGTTGTCGAAAATCATCCAACTTGGGATTTACGTCATCCAGTTTGGGAATCGAGAATTTTCGATATACAAGGACTGGCGCGGCCTATTGTCGGATTTGGCCTCTGGAGGTCCGATTTCCTGTGTCAGGTTCAGGGTGACGCGCCGTTCTCCCCGGGATGGAGCCTTTGCCTGCGGCGGGCGACGCGAGGCGCCTGACGGGCAAACGACGCCCGCCTGGTTCGGTATTGGCCATGCATGCCGAATACAGCCGACCAACGTTGGTCGCTCTCGGCCCACTCCGTTGTTGCCAACGGGCCGCTTCCGACTGTGCATTCAACTGGTCGTTGCAACGGATAGGTAAAATCGTCGTGCTTGGGGTGTCGTAACCCAGAGTTTTTCTCGGACGTTCGTTCAGAGATCTAGCAATTTCATTGAGCTTAGCTTGCGAATAATTGCTGAGGTCAATTCCTTTCGGCAAGTATTGTCTGAGGAGATCATTGGTGTTTTCATTTGTCCCTCGTTGCCAGGGATTCTGCGGATCGCAAAAGTAGACTTGTATATCCGTAGCTAGCGTAAATCGCTTGTGGCCGGCCATCTCTTTGCCACGATCCCAGGTGAGCGACCTGTAGAGTTCGTGGGGGAGTTTGCGAGCGTGTTTGATCAGCGCATTGATCACCGTCTCGGTATCTTTCGTTGCCACTTTGATCAGCATGACGTATCGCGTCCTCCGCTCGACCAACGTCGCAATCTGACTGCCGCCACTACCGAAAAGCAAGTCGCCCTCCCAGTGCCCAGGAACAGCTCGATCTTCCGCCGAAGCCGGGCGCTCGCTGATCGAAACTGCGTCAACTATTCGTCCATGGTTGTCTGTTTTCTGGGTGTGGTGTCGCGACCGGCGCATGACTCGGGTGCGTCGCAAGTGCGCGACAAGTTCCTTTTTCAGCGCTCCGCGCGCTTGAATGAATAGCGTGCGATAGATTGTCTCGTGCGACACCTGGTAGGCCCCATTCCCGCGAAAAGCGCATTTCAACCATCCGGAGATTTGTTCCGGTGACCATTGCAGTTTTAGCTTCTCGGCCACGATATGCGCGAGATTCCAATTGTCAGCCAGTTTGCAAGTCTTGGGGCGACGGGCCCTCTCCCAGGCTGCCTGATCGGCTTGGCCGGCGCGATATTTCGAGGAACCGCCGTTACGCTTGATCTCTCGACTAACAGTTGAGGCGGGCCGTCCGAGTGTCGCGGAGATAGAACGGATCGAACGGCCGCAGACCAGCCCCCGCGAGATTTCTTCTCGCTCGGCTAAGTTCAGCGCTCGGCGAGAGCGGCATCGCGCCGCTGGCTGAATGCCACCTGTCTCAGAAAAGATCCGCTGAATAGATGAGTGATTTCGATCAAATAGCTGGGCAATCTGCTGAAGCGATTCACCCTTGCGCCAGCGCTCCCACATGAGGAGTTTCTGATCTTCCGTGTAGTAGATTCGAGGTCTTTGCTTCATTTGCAACACTCCCTCTGCTCGCGCAGCCTCTAGTGTGTTGCAACGACCAATTGAATGCACAACCCAGAGCGGACATTGGACTGAGCATTTCCACTAGAAGGCTCAAGTCCGGCGAAATAGGCCGGCAGCGCTGTTGGTAGGTAGAGCTTTGCTCGCAGTCCTGCTGACCTGCTCCCCGTGGTTAGTACGAAATCGATGTAGAGTCCGTTCACAAAGGAACGGCAATGAAGAAACGATTTACGGAAGAACAGATCATCGGGGTGCTGAAGGAGGCCGAGGCAGGGGCCAAGGTGGCCGAAC